>NZ_BMMD01000005.1 GCF_014645655.1 Agromyces bauzanensis
GCACCGAACCCGAATACTCAGTGGCGCTCAACGACAAGATCGCGTCGACGAGCAAGTGGCGCTCAACCGCGATACCCATGGCGCTCAGAGAAGCGAATATTCAGCACGATGAACGCCACGATCGTGAGACCCGCCGCGACGAGGCCGAAAACGGCCCACCCGCGAGCCCCACGGAGACCGGCGATGCCGGTGACCACCGCCCCGAGAAGACCGATCGGGAGAAACACGAGCCCCAGGATGCGCACCCAGTTCGGCGGGTCGAGCGGCGTGGCCGACAGCACCCAGAGCCAGGCGAACGCCGCGAGCGCGACGAGACCGAACACCGCGCCCAGCCGACCCGGAGTCTTCGACGGACCGGACGCGGATCACGCACATTTCAGAGGGATCGATTTGAGCACTTTGCTCCGTATGGACCGCTCTATGCCGATATAGCTAGCAACATGCTCAATCGTACGCCGACGCGCGATGACGGCAACCCGTGCCCGGACGGCATCCCTCCCGCGGTGATCATCGACAGCTCGAGCGTCCGCGAAGTGCTGGTCAGTCCAAGGGAAAGGTGTGCTTGTCGAGCCACAGCTCGACGTCGTGCGGAGGCGGTGGGTTCGCGCCGGCGATGAGCCGAATGTAGTGGTCGGCGTCCTCGGCGTCGGCGCGCAGGTCGTAGCCGTTGATCTCATAGAAGGCGACCGTGACGAACCAGCTCAACCGCTTGTTTCCGTCCAACAGCGGATGGTTGTGGTTGATCGCGCTCATCAGGACGGCCGCCTTCTGGTGAATCCCTGGGTAGACCTCCTCGCCGAACACGGGCATCGGGGACGCCAGCGCAGACAGCAGGCCATTGCGATCCCGGTAGTGAAATCCCTCATCCTCGACGAGGTCGTCGACGTCTTCCGGCTCGATGTACTCCGTCACCGGGACAGCCGGTCGAGCAGCTCAGCGTCGCGGTCGCGGACCCGATCGAAGGCGCGGCGTACCCGCTCGCGCCGGATCGTGCGAGCGTCCAGCTCGAGCACGGCCTTCTCGATCACGCTGTTCTTGCTCTGCCCCATCAGGGAGGCGAGCTCGGTGAGCTTCGTTTCCGCCTCTGGCGAAAGGCGCACAGTGCGGGCCATGACGGTTCCTCTCCTCGTGGTGTCATCATGATACCACCGACGTAGCGCGGCTGCACCGTACCGCGTCCACGGCAACGCATGACCGGACGTCGTGCGCACGGCGTCATCGACCGATCGACGGCCCTCCGGGCTGAGACGGCCCGACGTGGGGCGCCGAAGGGTCGTACGGCCTGCCCGGGTTATACGGGTCAACCGCTGGCGCCCGCCGAGGCTCCTGGATCCGTACTTCCGGCGCGAGACTCGCATCACGGGCGCGGGTCATGAGGCGGGTCGCGGTGCTCTGACTGATCTTGAGAGTGTCGGCGACGAGCTTGAGCGGGGGGTAGCTGATTGCCGTCGCGACGCGATAGACGGCGATCGCGGCGTACAGGGACTCCAAGGGTTCGCGCTCCTCCTCCGCCAGCACGCGGCTGAGAAAGTCTCGCACCGGGATGCGGTCGCGATCACCGACACCCTCCCCGCCGACGTCCACCGTGACAACCTCGAGCGCCGACCTCGTCATGATCCAATGCGTGCGCACCTCGCGGAGCACCTGGCTGGTGATGTCGACGCCTTCCCCTTCGCGTTCGAGAGCGGCGAACACGACGGCAGTGCGGCCGAGCGCAGCATCCCACTCCACACGCACGGTGATCGTGCCGGGCACGTCCTGCTCGCCCGACACGCGCGCATGCCAGGACTTCGGCAGCGTTACGCGGCTGCCGAGATCAATGCGTTCGTCACTGATGTCAAATGCCTCGACGTCTGCCATAGGGCCCACTATTCCAGGTTCGCCGCCGATTCGCGAAGAAGAGTGTCGATCTTGGCTCACATGTGTGCAACCTTGCGACGAAGGGAGACTGACACTGCTGGCTCAGAAAGGGAAGGGCTATGAACCACTCACCGGAGCACCTTGTGTTAAGACGATGAAGGATGCCGCCAAGCTCGTCGGCGTCGACTACCGCACGATCAAGCTCGGCATCGAGAGCGGGACCATTCCCACGGTCCAGCTTGGCCCGCATACCAGGTCGCTGGACTATCGGTACCGAGAAGCGCTACGCGCCACAGATGATCGACCGCCTCACCAAGCGAAGCCTTCGGTTTGTTGGTCAGAGTCCGACAGAGCGCTTCAAGGGCCTTTACGGGCTCGCGGATCGCGGGGAGGCAGTCGGCCGGTCGACTATTGAGCGCGTCAAGTCCACGCTGATACTGCCGCCGAACCGACGCGAACGCATGACTCCGACCGGGGTCATCGAGATCGAGTTCGAAGTCTGCAGCTTCCGGGTCGAACGGCTCGAACTTTCCGTCCACCAGCAATCCGCTCTTCAGTCCGAGTTCAGACTAAGCGCCCACCACGCACCGCGATGGACAATTAGTGGAAGATCAGGGTTCACTGAAAGATTCGAATTTAGGTACCTAAACTCATGGTCTCTCGTCTCAGCACTGCGGTCGTGGCCAATCGCCGAGCACTCGAAGAGGATCTGTACGGCTTCAAGGACAGGGAGATCCGACCCGCGAGTTTGGGCGAAATTCGAGAGGCTGTGTAGCGTGAAGGACCTCTTCCGCAGGGCAGAGAACAACCCGAACACGCCGTCTACGTGATCAGGCTTGAGGTATCCCTGGAGTTCGTCCTTGAGTTCGGGAACAAAGTAGTCAGTCGAGTATTCGTTCAGGGCCTTCTGAATAAGGCTAGTGGTTACTGCGGAGCGCCCGACTTTACGTTGAACTTTCGTAAGGAGGGCGATCAAATCGCGTGGAGTTCGCCGGGTATGTTCGACGAGATACGGCCACATGTCTGTTTGATGCTTCCCGACGGAAGCCTTGTGCGGCAGCAGATCTCTAATCGGATCGTCTCCCACATAGCCACTGAGACGCGCACGGTGCAGGATCAGAGCCTCCAACGAGGCCTCATCAGGCTCGTCTGAGATGGCCGACCATCGAAGAGTGACCGCGAAGTTTTGGCGAATTTTGTTCTTATTCGGACTGCTGAGCCGCTCATATAGATCTGCTCGACACAGGAGGACGATCTTTATTGCGCTTTTCGCCCTATAGAACGCCTCGTTGAGTGATTCGACCTCTCCTAACAGCGCTGATAAGGACGCATATGTACGGTCGTCGGGCGACAGCAGCTCGTCGAGCCCGTCGATGATCTGAATGTGGCGGCTCTCGGTGCTGAACGTGGATGCAATCTGCTCCACTCTTCCCGCCGCATCTGTGAGTTGCACTTGACGTGTCGAGAATTCCGCATCGACGGATGCACCGTACACAGACGGCAAGCCGCCTTTCAGCGCAACGTTGACGGATCGGAGACTCAATTCGGTGAGGTTCTTACTTGGGATCAGGCTCTCCTTGACGAGGAGTCTTTTCAAGCGCTCGCACTCGGCAGCATCCTGCGGGTCGGCGCCGACATCGGTGAGCATCGACTGAAATACTCTGAGCAGTAGGAGCCAGCGCCAGCTGAGACGGAGAAGCTGAAGTGATGAATCATCAGACGCAAGCTGGCTAAGCGTGCCATATGGGAAGTCTTTGAGGTCGATTAGGTCGACGAACAGATTGGGATCAAGGTCCGCCCTCCGGACGAGATGCTCACCGATGGCGGACTTTCCCGAGCCCTTGTGACCAAGCACAACATATTCGCTGCCTTCGACGAGCGAGCGCGCCACGTCTCGATTGTCGTAGAAGCCCTCAAGCAGGAGTTGCGGTGCTCTTGCGCTCTCAGCGCCCGCGGACGCGTACCCGAACTGGATGTCGGCGAAAGAGACACCTTGCGGCTCGGGTGGGAACAGATCGACCACACTACGGCCGTGACCCGGCCGCTCCTTAAGCACCACATAGCCAGCCTGTTCAGCATCGCGAAGAAACTCTCCGAATCGCTGGTACCGCAACGCGCCCTCGGAGAAAGTCGCGTCCCACTGGATGAGCAGCTGCTTTGCACGAGAGGCGTTTGTAGCGGTCCCGTTCTCATGTCGTTCGGTAACGATCCTCCGCAATGCAGCGAAGGCCTCGTCGAGAGGAATCGCCTTGACCGCTAAGCCAGCCTCATTCGCACCATCTAGCCGCCGTTGGTCTTGGGTCGCCGAGGGGATCTGAGATTTCGAAGCGAGCTCGGCCGCGCCACCCTGGTTGGCAACTGAGAGCGTGAAGTCCGGCATTTCCGGCTTATCGAGCACAGAGACGTACCCCGCACGTTGAGCCGCCATGCAAAATTCCTTGAAGGTTCGATAGCCCAAAGCTGACTGATCGAAGTAGACACCGAGCGCGTCAGACAACATGGGCTTGACGTATGCGCCCTTTGCCACCGCCCCGCGCGAAGCAAAGTGCTGGACGACCTCGGAGAGCACCCGAAACTCGGTATTTACCGTCCCCAGTACGATGTCCGAGTTCTTGTGTACGCTCACCACCCGGAGATAGCCAGCTTCGGCCCCCGCAGTAACCAATCTTCTGAAGGTGCTGTAGCCGAAGTCAGCCTCCACGATCTTGTGACCGAGCGTTACTTGGGCGCGAGATTTCACAATGGCACCCGTTGGTAGGATGCGTCGGTCCTCGAACTCTCCGACGGTGTCGGCGATCAAGGTCCAGATGGCCTCGACGGGCCCTCCACTGACCATTCATTTTCCCCTTCTGAAATGGCACTTGTTGCCCCTGCGCTCGCCCGACGGCGCCCGCACCCACCTTCCTATCATCATGACGATCTCGAGGCCTGACGCGGACCGAGACGACTCGCCGAGGACGGATCGCCACGGTGAGCCACTTCAATAGGCGGTCGGATATCTCATAGCGGTGATGCGCGGCCGATCAACTAACAGACCATCCTTCGGGACCGTGACGGATTTCTGTGCTGCGACCTAATGTGCCGCTTCTCCGGCCATCCACCGCCAGTGGTCGCAATTTCGTCTGGGGATCTCGAGAACATGCCCACTCGCGGTATCGAACGTCGCTACATCCCCATCACACGCCCCGCACTCGGCGCGCCAACCACCGGCCCGGTCGCCATCGCCGTCTCCCGGTTCCGCGCCGCGCGCCGCATCTCCGCCTGAGCTGCGCGCACAGCATCCTGCATCGTCAGTTCGGGCGTGCCTCGCTGGGCGAGGCCACGGGACTGCGCGTGCGCAGCGTGAACCGACTGCGTCGACGCTTGGTCATCGAGGAGAACGCGGTAATGATCGCCTACGAGATCCACGTCGGCACGCCCAAGACGCACGAGAAGCGCTCGGTCCCCTACCCCGAGCGTCTCGCTCCTATGATCGAGGAAGCCTGCGCCGGCAAGGGCCCGGAAGGGCTGCTGTTCGGTGACGGGGTCAACCACATGCGCAACTCTGGCGACAAGGGATGGTTCGCGAACGCGGTCCGGCGCGCGCAGGCGTTCGATCCGTCAATCCCCCGGCTCACTCCTCACGACCTTCGGCACACCGCCGCATCGCTCGCGATCAGCTCGGGCGCGAACGTGAAGGCTGTGCAGCGGATGCTCGGCCACGCGTCGGCCGCGATGACGCTGGACACCTACGCCGATCTCTTCGACGACGATCTGGATGCCGTGGCGACGAGACTGAACGACGCCATGCCGCTGGTGGCACTGCCGACGGGTCCGCAGACCCGGTACGCCCGACCGCGGTGACCACAGAGAGCAAAACGCTCAGTTTCGAGCCTGGGCGCACGGCACCCCAAAATGCTCGATTTCGGCGCTCCGAGACGTCGAACGAACGCCTTTGAAGACCGTCGTCGCTGCCCTCGGAGTTTTTAGAATGCGGGCAAAAAACGGGCAAAAACGCACTTCTGTGTGGTCTGACCTCAGAAGAATTCTTTGGTCAGAGGCAAAAAAGACTGTGCCCCTGGAGGGACTCGAACCCCCAACCCTCGCCTTAGGACGGCGCTGCTCTTCCATTGAGCTACAGAGGCTGACCGCACGAGTCTACCGGCTCGCGATAGCGTCGTGAACGGCACGAAGGGCGCCGCGGCGGGCGCCGCAGCCGGAGAGCGAGGCGGGCAGCATGACCACGACGGAGACCACGCGGTTTTGGGTGGGTGCCTCGACGTCGGGCCGACTCGGGTCGCCGTCACGCCGTTCGGCCCCGTAGGCGGCACCGGCGCCGGTGGTCCCTGCTTCCCCGCGTTCGACGAGTCGGGGTCGTGGATCTTCGCCGCGAACTACTCGGGTGGTCGCCTCACGGCCCACCCGGTGGCTCCGGATGCTCCGGCCGACGCCGTCTTCTCGATCGGGTTCGACGGATCGGGCCCGCACGAACGCCAGTCGTCGCCGCGTCCGCATCAGGCCGTTATCGACGCCGCACGCGACCGCCTCCTCGTGCCCGACCTCGGCTCGGATCGCATCCGCGTGCTCAGGCCGGCCGACCTCCCCGATCGGCTGAGGCACGACGACGACGACGATATCGTCGTGCACGCCGGCGCCGGTCCCCGACATCTGGTCGTCGCGGGCGATGTCGCGATCGTCGCGAACGAGCTCGACCGCACGGCGAGCCTCGTCGACCTCGCCGAGCGACGGGAACTCTCGTGGGTGCCCGTCGACGCGACGGTCGCCGCTCGCGGACTCGGCGTCTCGGCCATCCGGCTCACGAGCGCCGGCACCGTTCTCGTCGGCGATCGCGACGCCGACGCGATCGCCGCACTGCGGTACGACGCCGACGCGCGGTCGCTCGAGCATGTCGCGTCGATCACGACCGGCGGGGGGCATCCGCGCGACCTGCACGTGACGCACGACGAACGATTCGCCCTCGTCGCCGACCAGGCCTCGGACTCGATCGCGGTCATCGTGCTCGAGCAGGGCGTGCCGGTCGAGGTGGTGGAGACCCTCAGCACTCCCGCGCCGGCATGCCTCGCACGGGTCTGGTAGGCGGGTTTCGAGACCGGCGCTGGCGCGCCCCTTCGACCCGCCGGGACCCGGTCAGTTGTAGCCGAGGATGACGATCGCCGAAGTCGACGGAGCGGGCTCGTCGACGAACCCGATCTCCTCGAGCCGCACCTCGTCCAACGGCTGCGCCATCTCGGTCACCTGCCTGTTCATGGAAATGACACCGGGACCTCGCACACGGGTTCACTGGCTGCGTCGTCCAGCGAAGCCGACCGGATTCGCCATGGTGTCCACGACGACCCGGTGCGGCGAGACTCATCCCGGCGGGTACAGATAGAGCGCGTCGCTCGCGGCGATCGTGCGCCGATGGTACGAGTGGTCGGAGTTCCGGTTGTACTCCTCGAGGTTCACGCTGCCGTCGGCGTTGATCGACTGCACGTACGCCACGTGGTTGTACGGGAACCACGCAACAGCTCCGACGACGGGCGTGCTCGAGGTGGGCCATCCCTTCGACGCCCAGGCATCGGCCCACGCGTACGCGCTTCCGGACGCGAGGTTCCCCCAGTCCCACTTCCACGGGGCGCTCGTCACACCGGCGTCGCGGTTCAACCGCCAAGCGACGAAGTCCACGCACTCGCGGTAGTAGTAGCGCAGGGGCGAGAGCCCGCCGCCGTAGTCGTCGGGCACCTGGTCCCACCAGGGGTAGTCGTCGCCCTCGGCCTTGACGGTGTAGATCGCGTAGCTGCCGGAGCCGGAGCGCGACGCGAGCTCGGCGGCCCACGCGGCCTGCTCGGCCGCCTCGGCATCGAGGCGGGCCCGCTCCAGGTCGGCCGCCGTGGTGATCGCGTATGAATCGCGTGAGACGGGTACGCCGCTCGCGAGCACGGAGACGTCGACATCCTGCGCCTCCGCGACCGAGAGGCTGAAGACTCCGGATGCCTCGAGCCCGTCGCCGCCCGGCATGAGCGCGTAGGCGGGCAATGCGACGGTGCCGACGATCGCCGGCACCACGAGTACGGTCGCGAACGCGCGCAGCGGGCCGTTGCGTCGGGTCGCGCGCGGCGCCGCGACCACGGCGCGCGTGGCGGAGGTTCCGGCGGCCGCTCCCGGCGCGACCGAGACCGGCATGGAAGACGCGGGCGGCATGTACGCGGCACGATCGGATCGGGCGCGGCCTGGCTGCGTGGGGGCGGATCGACGGGTGCGGGCTCGCTCGGCCGCTCGCCGGGCAGAGCGCGTGTACGCGTGGGCGCCGTTCTCGTCACCGTGCAACAGTCGAACCTCCGGATCCCGCTGAATGCCGCACTGCAGCACCGAACGGGTTGGCGTCATGTGCTCCGGAGGTCAGGGGTGGCTCCGGACTCGTACCACGATAGGGCACACCCGCAGGGCTTGTCACGACTCTCCACACGGCGGGTCGCGACCTCGGCGGCCCGCGAGGTCAGGCCGCAGTGGAGAGGAACTCGTCCCACTGCGGCAACGGCCGCTCGAACCCGCGCACGACCCAATTGCGCCCCTGCGGCATCCTGGGCGTGAATCTCAGCTGCCAGCCCATCTCGGCGGGCGTGTGGTCGCCCTTCGTGTTGTTGCATCGCAGGCAACAGGCGACGAGGTTCTCCCACGTGTCGCGCCCGCCCCGCGAGCGTGGCAGCACGTGGTCGATGGTGGCGGCCGATCGTCCGCAGTAGGCGCAGCGATGCTCGTCGCGCCGGAGCACGCCGCGACGGCTCACAGGAACCTGGTGCACGTGGGGCGTTCGCACGTACCTCGTGAGCAGGATGACGCTCGGTCGCTGCCACGTCCCGCTCGCCGCGCACACCGGATTGTCCTCCTCGTGGAGGATCACCGTGGCCTTCTGGTTCATCACGAGCAGGAGCGCGCGCTTGAATGAGACGACGGCGAGCGGCTCATATCCGGCGTTGAGCACGAGGGTGCGCATGGGGTGCCTTTCGATCGGGGCTGGATGGCTTCCAGCCGCGTGAACGGATCGACGCCCGGAGCGCGCGAGCGCGCGCCGGTGAAGGGGGTGCGAGTCGTGCGCGAACGCCCGCGAAACGAAGAACGGGCACCGTCATGAAGACAGTGCCCGTCGGCGCGCTTGCGCGAAGGATGCTCGGCTGACTACTGCGCCGTTGGTCGAACTGCGCGCGCACACCCGTGGAATGGGTGCTGCGCGTCTCGGCCATCGGCTTTCCCTACCCGGTTCTCGGATCGTCAGAGTACAAGGCTAAGGCACGAATGGCGCACCGGGAGCCACCGGCGCGCCATTCACGCATCGAGTAACGCGATGTTCACGAATCAGATGCGGACGATCCAGTAGTCGCTCGTCCAGATCGGCTGGATTCGCACGGATGCTCCCTCATAGGGTGCGTGCAGGATCATCCCGTTCCCCGCGTAGAAGCCGTTGTGACCCGCCATCATGACGATGTCGCCCGGTACCGCGTCAGCTACCGAGATCTGAGTGCCTCTGTCGCCCTGTGCCGCAGCGGAGTGCGGCAGGCTGATGCCGAACTGCGCGTAGACGTACATGATGAGCCCTGAGCAGTCGAAGCCTGCGGGCGTGGCGCCGCCGTACACGTACGGGACGCCGATGTACTGCTGCGCCACGGCGAACACGCTCGCCGGATCAGCGGAGCCGTAGACCGGCGCGGCGGCGAGTTCGGCGGCCGACGGACCCGAGTAGCTCGCGGCATACGAGGCCATCTGCGCTTCCGCTGCCTGGCGGGCCGCCTCGGCCGCGGCGGCCGCCTCGGCCGCCGCCTGGATCTCGGCGCCCGTGACCGCGGAGTAGGTGTCCTTGGTGAGCGGCGCCGCGATGACGTCGTCGGTCACCTCGACCGACTGCGCCTGCGCCTTCGTGAGCGCAGTCTCGGCGGACGTGCCGAACTGCGGACCCTCGCCGCCGGGCGCGAACGCGTACGCCGGAATGGCGAGCGTGCCCACGATGCCGGCCGCCACCGTCATGACGACGACGTTCGCGAGACCGCCCCGCCGGAGGCGGCGCGTGGACGCGAGCGGCGCGGTGCGGACAGTGGTGGCGAGGTCCTGGGAGCGGGTTGCCGGAGCCTTCGGGGCGGCAGTCGCCCTCGAGACGGCCCCTCGGGCGATGTTGCGGGTCTGACGCCGCCGGGGGAATCGAGCCAAAACGGTACCTCCGCCCCACGACATCGCTGCCGTCCCACCTGCTGCGCACAATGGCGCGTCGCGGGTTCTGAATCGAGCGGTGGGCGCCGGGGGGCGATCTCGATCCTGTTCCGCCGACCGGCTTCTTGCCGGCGGACTCGAACGACGATACGCGAGGCACGCCCAAATGTCACACTCTGATCACGGCGTGCCCGACTTCCGGGCGGATCGGGCCTATTCCCCGATGAAGATGTGCCCAGCGACCTCGGCGGGCAGCTCGAGGCCGCCGTCGACGCCGTCGACCTCGACGAGCACCCGGGCGCCGGAGGCCCTGAACGTGGCCGTCGCGCCGGGCACCACGCCCGCGAGCTTGAGCTGGGCGAGCAGCTCGGGGTCGAACTGCACCGGCTCGCCGAGACGCCGGACGACGCCGCTCACGCTTCCCTCGCCTGCCGACAACGCGTCGAGCACGCGCACCACGCCCGTCATGAACGAGTCGGCGGCCGGGACGCCGAGCTCATCGAGTCCGGGGATCGGATTGCCGTACGGCGACTCCTTGGGCTGTCCGAGGATCTCGATCAGGCGACGCTCGACCTGCTCGCTCATCACGTGCTCCCAGCGACATGCCTCATCGTGCACGAACTCCCAGTCGAGCCCGATGACATCGGCGAGCAGCCGCTCCGCGAGTCGATGCTTGCGCATGACGTGCACGGCCTTGCTGCGCCCCGAGGGCGTGAGCTCGAGGTGCCGATCGCCCGAGACGACGACGAGTCCGTCGCGCTCCATCCGGGCGACCGTCTGCGAGACGGTGGGTCCCGAGTGACCGAGACGCTCGGAGATGCGGGCACGCAACGGCACGATGTTCTCCTCCTCGAGGTCGAGGATCGTGCGGAGGTACATCTCCGTCGTGTCGATGAGATCGGTCACCTGAAGCCTCCCGGTCGCGCCGTCATCCAGACTACCGGCCCACCACCCGTCGATAGACTCGACGCATGCCGAGCCTCGTGATCCCCAGCGACCTCCTGCCCGCCGACGGACGATTCGGCTGCGGCCCGTCGAAGGTCCGGGCCGAGCAGCTCGCCCACCTCGCCGCCGAAGGCCCCGAGCTGATCGGCACGTCGCACCGCCAGGCACCCGTGAAGAACCTCGTCGGCCGCGTCCGCTCGGGGCTCGCCGACCTGTTCGCCCTGCCAGCCGGCTACGAGGTCGTGCTCGGCAACGGCGGATCCACCGCATTCTGGGATGCTGCGGCATCCGGTCTCATCGAACGCCGCGCCCAGCTCTGCTCGTTCGGCGAGTTCGGCCAGAAGTTCGCGATCGAGGCAGGAGCCCCATGGCTGGAGGCACCCGACGTGCGTCGGGCCGCACCGGGCTCGCGGTCGGCGCCCGAGCCCGTCGAGGGCGTCGACGTCTACGCGTGGCCGCACAACGAGACGTCGACGGGCGTCATGGCGCCCGTCACCCGCGTCACGGGCGATGACGGCGCCCTCACGGTCATCGACGCGACGAGCGCCGCGGGCGGCGTCGAGGTCGACCCGACGCAGTTCGACGTGTACTACTTCGCCCCCCAGAAGAACTTCGCCTCCGACGGCGGCATCTGGTTCGCGCTGTTCTCCCCCGCGGCCATCGAACGCGTCGAGCGCATCGCGGCCGGCGACCGCTACATCCCCGAGTTCCTGTCGCTGAAGAACGCGATCGACAACTCGCGCCTGAACCAGACCCTCAACACGCCCGCGATCGGCACGCTGCTACTGCTCGAGAGCCAGCTCGAGTGGATGAACGAGTCGGGCGGCCTCACCTGGGCCGATGCGCGCACACGCGAGTCGTCGTCGGTGCTCTACGACTGGGCCGCCCGCACCGAGGTCGCCATGCCGTTCGTCGCCGAGCCCGCCGACCGCTCCCAGGTCGTCGTGACGATCGACTTCGACGAGTCGACGGATGCCGCGCGCATCTCGTCGATCCTGCGCGAGAACGGCGTCGTCGACACCGAGCCGTATCGCAAGCTCGGACGCAACCAGCTGCGCATCGCGACGTTCACGGCCATCGACCCCGACGATGTCCGCGCGCTCACCGCGTGCCTCGACCACGTACTCGAGCGGATGGGCTGACCGCCGTGCGGTTCTGGCTGAGCGAATCCGAGCGGCGCCCCGACCCGGCGCCCGCCCGGGCCGACGCGCGCAAGGCGCTGTTCGCCGGAACGCTGGCCTGGCTCGTGGCGTTCGTCGTGTCGCTCATCACTCGCGCGCAGCTGGCCGCCGCCGGACTCGAGTGGTTCGTATGGGCCGCGGCGATCGGCACCGGCATCGGCGTCGTCGGGCTCGTCGTGGTGCAGCTGCTCCGTCGCCGCGTGGCGCGTCAGGAGCGTCGGTCGTCCGACTGACCGGCGGCGTCGTCCGCCGAGTCGTCCTCGTCCGCCGAGTCGTCCTCGTCCGCCGGGTCGTCGATGGCCGAGTCGTCGAGCGAGTCGATGTCGATGCCGTCGAACGCGTCGTCGCCGGAATCGTGGCCGAAGGCCGCGTCGAGCTCCGCCTCGTCGTCGAGATCGGCGTCGTCCTCGTCCTCGTCCTCGTCGTCCGCGAGCTCGTCCTCGTCGTCCTCGAGCTCGTCCTCGGCTGCCGCTGCGAGCTCCTCGAGGTCGCCCGCGCCGCCCTCGGCGGACGCCGCCGCGGCGGCGGCTTCCTGCGCCGCACGGTAGTCCGCGAGCCGCTCCGACCACGGCACCCACTCGGGGGCGAGCAGTGCGGCCTCGCCGGGCATGAGCTCGGTCTCGAGCACGGTCGGCTCGGCGCCCTCGACGCGAGCGATCGTCACGCTCCAGTGCCAACCGGGATACCCGGACAGGTCGGCGGCGAAGAGCAGGGTGAGCACGTGCTCGTCCTCGACGACGTGGCCCACGACCGAGCCCACGGTCTCGGGGCGTGTGACCTCGAGCATGGTGCGGCGCGCCAGGTCGACGGCGGCGAGGAGCACCTCGTCGGCCACCGGGGCGGGCGCGGGGGCATCCGTCGCCGGGCTCGGCGACTCGGCCTGCTGATGTTGCTCAGACATCCAGGTCGTCAGCCACCCTGCGCAGCACCGCTGCCACCGTGCGCGCCTTGGACTTGTCGGGGTACCGGCCGCGACGCAGGTCGGCGCCGATGCCGTCGAGCACCTTCACGACGTCCTCGACGATGATCGCCATGTCGTCGGCGGGCTTGCGGTTCATCTTCGCGAGGCTCACGGGGGCGTCGAGCACCCGCACCGAGAGCGCCTGCGCACCGCGCTTGCCCTGCGCGACGCCGAACTCCAGCCGCGTGCCCGCACGCACGGTCACGCCGGCGGGAAGAGCGGACGCGTGGAGGAAGACCTCCTGGCCGTCATCGGAGCTGATGAAGCCGAATCCCTTCTCCTCGTCGTAGAACTTGACCTTGCCGGTGGGCATCGTGGAACCTCGCTAGCGTCGGAAGGCGCGCGGAATCGCGTCGCGGTGCAGACTCCAGTCTAGGAGGCTGCAACCCCTCCGTCGGCCCGCTGCCCTATTCTTGACAGGTGAGCGAATCCGGTCCCATCACCGAACACCGCGCCGAGCGCATCCTGGCGTACATGTTCGTCGGCATCGTCGGGATCTCGATCCTCGCGTTCCTGGCGGTCATGTTCGGCACCCTCGCGGGCGCCGCCGAGAACGACGGTTTCAGCTCGGGAGTCTGGCCGTTCGTCATCATGCTGCCGTGGTTCGGCCTGCCACTGGCGTTCCTGCTCCTCATCGCCCTGCTGATCGTGAACGGCGTGCGCCGACGCCGCCAGTCCACCCCCGGATCGAGCTGACGGGGGCCGATGCTCGAGCTCGCCGCACGACTCCGGGGGCTGCCGCGAGAAGCACTCGCCGCGGCACTGCAGACGCGCGAGTTCGAGACCTCGGCCGCGCGCGACCTCTTCGATCTCGCTGAGGCGCTGCTCGCCCCCGACTCGGTGGACCACGCGCTGACCCGCCTCGATCGCCGTCACCTCGCCGTGCTCGTCGCAGCCTCCGGCGTCGCCGACGAACACGGGTCCACCACCACCCGGGCAGTGTACGACGAGCTCGCTCGGCTCGGTGGCTCCGAGGAGCTGTCGGATGCCTCCGCCGCCCTGTTGGACGAGCTCGCCGCGAGCCTGCTCGTGGTGCTCGCCGCCGATCACGTGCACGTTCCGACCGCGATCAGCGCGCGACTCGCCGTGCACGCCGGCCGTGAACTGCCACCGGCCGCGGAGCTCGCCGCGCCGGCGCCCGCCGTGCTCGCGGCCGTGGACGACGTGGACCGGAGCCTCCTCGAACGCCGGGCGGCCGAGGCCGCATACGCGACCGTCGCCGCGACGTCGGAACTTCTCGCAGAGCTCGGCAGCCAGCCTGCCCGCGAGCTGGCGAAGGGCGGGCTCGCCCTGCCCGACTCGAAGCGGCTCGCCGAGTCGGCCGGCATCGAACTCGAGGCACTCCCCCGGCTCTTCCATCGCGCCGACGAGGCGGGCCTCGTGGTTCGCGACGGGGCCTTCTGGCTGGAGTCCGACCTCGGCGCGGCGTGGACGCAGCGGCGCGCAGCCGCGCGCTGGCGCCGACTGGCCGAGTGCTGGCGCGACCGCATCCCGGCACCCCTGCGCGACCTCGTCGCCAGGCGCAGCGAGACCCTCTCCGCTACGGACCTCCGCGACGATGTGCGATGGTTCTACCCGGCGGGCGGGCGCTGGATCGACGAGGCGCTCGACCGGCTGGTGGACGACGCCGAGGCGCTCGGCCTCGCCGTCGCCGGAGAACCCGTGGAGACCGGCCGGCTGGTGCTCGCCGGTGACATCGACCGCGCAGCACGCATGCTCGCAGCCCACTTCCCGGCACAGGTCGACAAGGTGTACCTGCAGCACGACCTGTCGGTGGTCTCGCCCGGACCGCTCGAGCCCGCGCTCGACGCCCGGCTCCGCGGGTTCGCCGATGTCGAGGGGCGCGACCTCGCCTCGACGTATCGCGTGAACGCGGCATCCGTGAACCGCGGACTCGCGGCCGGCGAGACCGCCGAGTCCATCCTCGAATTCCTCACGGGCGTGTCGCTCACCGGCATCCCGCAGCCGCTCGCGTACGTCGTGGGCGAGGCTGCAGCGCGGTTCGGCACCGTGCGCGTCGCCGCCGCCGACGAGCGCGACGCCCCGGCACGCTCTGCGGTTCGCTCCGACGACGATCAGCTCGTGCGCACGCTCGCCGTCGACCAGTCCCTCGCCTCGCTCGGGCTCCGGCAGACCGGCCCGCACCGACTGCTGTCGCGGTTCACCGCCGACATGGTGTTCTGGGCCCTCTCCGACGCGAAGTACCCGGTCGCCGCAGAGGACGCGAACGGCGAGATCGTGCGCCTGCGCCGCCACCGCCTCGCGGCGTCGCCGACCCCGCCGCCGAAGTCGGATCCGGTCGCGGCCCTCCTCGATCGGGTGCTCGCGACCGGCGACGATGGTGCGACCGAGCAGGCCTGGCTGGCCCGCCAGCTCGAGGCCGCCGCCCGCGCCAAGGAGACGCTGACGGTGACCGTGCGGATGCCGGGCGGCCAGACGGCCGACTACCTCCTCGCGCCCGCGAGCGTCGCGAACGGCCGGCTCAGGGCCCGCGACCGCAAGGCCGACATCGAGCGGACGCTGCCGCTGTCGGCGATCGCCGCGGTGTCGCCGGCGCCGACGAACGTCTGATCCGCGGGTTTCGAGACGCGTCCACGGCCGTCTCGAAACGCGCGAGGTGCGCGACCGGCCGTGCACCCATGAAGCGGGCGTAGACTCGAACGCTATGTCAGACGGCCCCCTCATCGTGCAGAGCGACCGGACCGTGCTCCTCGAGGTGGCGCACCCGCTCGCCGAGGACGCACGCCACGACCTCGCGGTCTTCGCCGAACTCGAGCGGGCACCCGAGCACGTGCACACGTACCGCATCACGCGCCTCGGGCTGTGGAACGCGCGCGCGGCCGGCCACGACGCCGAGGACATGCTCGGCACGCTCGAGCGCTACGCGAAGTTCCCGGTGCCGCAGACCGTGGCGGTCGACATGCGGGAGACCGTGGGCCGGTACGGCCGTCTCGTCGTCGACCGCACCGAAGACGGCGCGCTGCGGCTGCACTCGTCGGACGTCGCCGTGCTCACCGAGGTCTCGGGTTCCCGACGCATCGCGCCGCTGCTCACCGAACGCCTCGCCGACGAGAGCTTCCTCGTCGCGCCGTGGGCGCGCGGCCAGCTCAAGCAGGAGCTCGTGAAGCTCGGCTGGCCCGCCGAGGACCTCGCGGGCTACACGCCGGGCACCCCGCATCCGATCGAGCTGGATCAGCGGGAGTGGCACCTGCGCGACTACCAGCAGAAGGCCGTCGACAACTTCTTCGACGGCGGCTCGGGCGTCGTCGTGCTGCCCTGCGGGGCGGGCAAGACCCTCGTGGGCGCAGGCGCGATGGCGACCGCGAAGACGACGACGCTGATCCTCGTCACGAACACAGTGTCGGCCCGGCAGTGGCGCAATGAACTGCTCCGCCGCACGTCGCTCACGGCCGACGAGATCGGCGAGTACTCGGGCCAGGTCAAGGAGATCAAGCCCGTCACGATCGCGACCTATCAGATCCTCACCGCGAAGCGGAAGGGCGAGTACGCCCACCTCGCGCTCCTCGACGCGCTCGACTGGGGCCTCGTCGTCTACGACGAGGTGCACCTGCTGCCCGCGCCGGTGTTCAAGCTCACCGCCGAACTGCAGGCGCGTCGTCGCCTCGGCCTCACGGCCACGCTCGTGCGAGAGGACGGCCGCGAGGGCGACGTGTTCAGCCTGATCGGGCCGAAGCGGTTCGACGCGCCGTGGAAGGAGATCGAGGCCCAGGGCTTCATCTCGCCCGCCGCATGCTACGAGGTGCGCATCGACCTGCCGCAGTCGGAGCGGCTCGCCTACGCGGCATCCGCCGACGACGAGCGCTACCGACTCGCCGCGACTGCACCCGCGAAGCTCGACGTGGTGCGCGAGCTCGTGGCGAAGCACGCGGGCGAGCGGATCCTCGTGATCGGCCAGTACCTCGACCAGATCGACGAGCTCGCCGAGGCGCTCGATGCGCCGCAGCTCACGGGTTCGACGCCCGTCGACGAGCGCGAGCGGTTATTCCAGGAGTTCCGCGAGGGCACGACGCCCGTGCTCGTGGTGTCGAAGGTGGCGAACTTCTCGGTCGACCTGCCCGAGGCGACCGTCGCGATCCAGGTCTCGGGCTCGTTCGGCTCGCGCCAGGAGGAGGCGCAGCGTCTCGGGCGCCTGCTGCGCCCGAAGGAGTCGGGTCTCTCGGCGAACTTCTACACGCTCGTCGCGCGCGACACTGTCGATCAGGACTTCGCGCAGAATCGTCAGCGGTTCCTCGCCGAGCAGGGCTACAGCTACACGATCCTCGACGCGCACGCGCTTGCGGCCGCCTGAGGTCCCGCCGTCATCCGGCGGCACGACTTTGCGGCGGGGCGCGAATTAGCTTAGGCTTACCTAAGCCGCGGCACGCGGTCCCGCACCCGACTCTCGGAGACCGACCTCCATGCGCTCATCCCGTCACGCCCGCTCCGCCGGCGCGTTCATTGCCATCGCCCTCACCCTCACGGCGTGCACCGCAAGCCCCGAATCGGGGTCGACCGGCGAGGGCACCCTCACGATCTACGCCGGCCGGAACGAGTCGCTCATCGGTCCGCTCATCGAGCAGTTCACCGACGACACGGGCATCGAGGTCGACGTGCGCTACGCGACGAGCCCCGAACTCAACGCGCTGCTCCTCGAGGAGGGCGAACGGACCCCCGCCGACGTGTTCTTCTCGCAGGACGCCGGCGCGCTCGGCTCCATCGCGAGCGCCGGGCTCACGTCGACGCTGCCGGGCGAGCTCGCCGACCTCATCCCGGCCGGCTTCACCTCCGACGACGGCAGCTGGATCGGCGTCACGGGCCGCGCGCGGGTCATCGCCTACGACGGCGACGACCTGACGAGCGAGACCGTGCCCGACACGGTGGATGCACTGACGGCGCCCGAGTGGAGTGGTCGAGTCGCCTTCGCGCCCGGCAATGCGAGCTTCCAGTCGTTCATCACGGCGCTTCGCGTGCTCGAGGGCGAAGCGGCCGCCGCCGAGTGGGTGAACGCGATCGCCGCGAACGATCCCATCCTCACCGACAACAATCTGGCGACGCTCGACCTGGTGAACTCGGGACAGGCCGACATCGGGCTGATCAACCACTACTACTGGTTCGAGCGCGCGGCCGAGCTCGGCGAGGAGAACATGCGCGCCCAGCTCGAGTTCCTCCCGGGCGACCCCGGCGGCATCGTGAACGTGAGCGGCGCGGCGATCCTGAAGGGCGCAGCGGGCGACGCCGACGCCCTCGCCTTCGTCGAGTACCTCGTCTCGGAGGCGGCACAGCGATACTTCGTCGAGGAGACGTTCGAGTACCCGCTGGTTCCGGGCATCGACGCCCCCGAGGGCCTGCCCGCACTCGAGAGCCTCGTGAATCCCGAGCTCGACCTCTCGGACCTCGAGTCCCTCGAGCAGACGCAACGGCTGCTCGCGGACGCGGGCCTGCTGTAGGTCGCCGTAAGCTGAGACGGATGTCCCACACGCGCGCGGTGCGGCCGCCGCGAGCGTTGCTCGCGGCGGCCGTCGTCGCGTGTGCCGTCGCCGCGATCCCCCTCGCATACCTGCTCGTGCGCGTCGGCGCTGCGGGGATCGAGGAAGTCATCGCCGTGTTCGGGCGACCCCGGGTGCCGGTGCTCATCGCGAACACGGTGCTGCTCGCAGCATCCGTCACCCTCACGACCGTCGCGATCGGCGTTCCGAGCGCGTTCCTGCTCGCCCGTGCACGGCTGCGCGGCCGGGCGGTGTGGACCATGCTCGCGGCCCTGCCGCTCGCGGTGCCGTCATACCTCGCGGCCTACGGGTGGCTCGCGGCGCTGCCGTGGATGCAGGGTTTCTGGGCGGCATGGTTCGTGCTCACGCTCGTCGCCGTGCCCTACGTGACACTCCCCGTCGCCGCCGCGCTGCGGGCCGGCACGACGGGACTCGATGACGTGGCGCGCACGCTCGGACGCGGTCCGCTCGCGGCCTTCCGGCTGGGCACCTGGCCGCAGATCCGGCCCGCCGTGCTCGCCGGCGCACTGCTCGTCTGCCTCTACACCCTGAGCGACTTCGGCGGCGTGGCCCTGTTCCGCTACCAGGTGCTGACCACCGCCATCCAGCAGGCGTACGGAGCGAGCTTCAACCGCGACTATGCGGCGATCCTCGCGACCCTCCTGGTGCTGCTCGCCGTGGCGGTCGTGGTGGGCGAGCAGGTGGCTCGGGGCCGGGCCGCCCGGCAGTTCGGCGCCGTCACGGGTCCGGCCCGGCAGCGGAGGGTCCGCCTCCGACGGTGGACGGTGCCCGCCCTCGCGCTGTTGCTCGTGCCGCCCGCGCTCGCGGTCGCGGTGCCGGTCACCGTGCTCGTGGTGCGGCTCTTCGAGGCGCAGACGCTTCGGGCCGTCGATGCCGTGGAGCTCGGGTCGGCGGTCGCCAACACCGTGCTGCTCTCGGCGAGCGGCGCCGTCGTGGCGATCCTGCTCGCACTGCCCATCGGCATCCTCGCGGCCCGCTACCGCGGGCGAGTGGTGCGCGCCGTCGAGACGACGGGATACCTCGCCCTCGGGCTGCCCGGCATCGTGGTCGGGCTTTCGCTCGTGTTCTTCTCGCTCGCCGTGGTGCCGGTGTTCTACCAGACCGCGTTCGTGCTCGCCTTCGCCTACGGAGTGCTGTTCATGCCGAAGGCCATCGGCGGCATCCGCAGCGCGACCGCACAGGTGCCCACGTCGCTCGAAGACGTGTCCCGCACGCTCGGCAACGGCCGCACCCGCACGTGGTGGTTCGTGACCGCGCGGCTCGCCCGGCCCGGCATCGCCGCCGCGGCCCTGCTGGTCACCGTCACGGCCATGAAGGAGCTGCCCGCGACGCTCCTCCTGCGTCCGACCGGCACCGACACGCTCGCGACCGAGCTCTGGTCGCGCACCGACGTCTCGGCATACGGCGCGGCCGCGCCCTATGCTGTCGTGCTGCTCATGGTGGCCGCGATACCGGCGTTCCTGCTCTCGCGGGCGCGCACGGGTGAATTCGACGAGGCCGTGCCGTGAGTCGGCTCGAGGTGCGCGACCTCGTGGTCGGCTACGAGGCCGCCGACGTGCTGCACTCCGTGAGCCTCGACGTGCCCGACGGCGCACTGCTCGCGATCGTCGGCCCGAGCGGCTGCGGGAAGACCACGCTGCTGCGCACCATCGCGGGGCTCGTGCGCGCTCGCGCGGGCGAGATCCGCATCGGGCAGCGCATGGTCACGACGCACGGCATCCACCTCGCGCCCGAGAAGCGCCGCATCGGCTGGGTGCCGCAGGACGCGGCGCTGTTCCCCCACCTCACCGTCGCCGAGAACGTGGCCTTCGGGCTTCCGAGCGCCCGCGGCTCGGCACGGAGCGCGCGGCGCGCCGCGCGCGGCGCGGACGTGCGGCGGCTGCTCGACCTCGTGGGCCTCGGCGCGCTCGGCGACCGCCTCCCGGCCCAGCTGTCGGGCGGCCAGGCGCAGCGCGTCGCGCTCGTGCGAGCACTCGCCTCCGCTCCCGACGTCGTGCTGCTCGACGAGCCGTTCGGCGCGCTGGACCCCATCCTCCGCGCGGAGCTGCGCACCTCGGTGCGGGAGCTCCTCCGCGAGGAGGGCGTGACGGGCATCCTCGTGACCCACGACCAGGCCGAGGCCCTCTCGATCGCCGACCTCGTCGCGGTCATGCGCGGCGGCGAGGTGCTCCAGCTCGACACGCCCGAGCAGGTCTACCGCCGGCCCGCGACGCCGTGGGTCGCGGGATTCGTCGGCGACGCGGTGTTCCTGCCCGGCACCTGGCACGGCGACGAGGTGGCGTGCACGCTCGGCCGGCTCCCCGCCGACTGGGTGTCCGATGACCAGACGTCGACGTCTCTGGCCGACGTCCCCGTCGACGGAGCGCCCGTCGAGGTGTTGGTGCGCCCCGAGGAGCTCACGCTGTCGCCGCTCGCGGACGGCGAGTCCGGCCGGCGCCGTGAAGCCGGCGAGTCTCGCGACGAGTTCGCCGCGACCGTCGTCGACATCAGCTACACCGGCCACGACGCCATGCTCACCCTCGTCGCGGGCGAGCTGCGGCTCCGGGCGCGGGTCACCGCGGCGGGCCTCCTGCCAGTCGGCTCCCGGGTGGGCGTGCGCGTGGCGGGTCGCGTGCTCGCCTACTCCGCCCGGGCGTAGCGGAGCAGCAGCAGGTCGCCCGCGGGGATCGCGTGCACGAGCCGCATGCGGCGCTCCGCCTCGCTCGCTCCGCGCACCATGCGTCCGGCGTCGCCGCCCACGAGCATCGGGCTGAGGCTCAGGCACAGCTCGTCGACGAGGCCCTCCTCGACGAGCGCACCGAACAGGTGCGGGCCGCCCTCGCAGAGCAGCTGCGGCATCCCGGCCTCGGCGAGCGCGCCCAGCATGGCGCGGACGTCGAGGGCCTCGGACCCGACGGTGAGCACGTCGGCCACCTCGCCGAGCGCCGCGCGCCGCTCGGCCGGGGCGGACGCGTGCGTCACGAGGATCGGGCGCTCCGCGGCCCCCGCGAAGAACGCGTGCTCGGGTCCGAGGTCGAGGCGCGAGGACACCACGGCGACCCGGGGCTGGCTCGGGAGGCCGTGCGCACGGCGCCACGCGGCATCCGTCTCGTCGACGCGCACGCCGCCGTAGCCCTCGACGCGCACCGTGCCCGCCCCGATGACCACCACATCGGCGAGCGTGCGCAGCACCCCCATGGCCAGCCGATCGGTCTCGTCGCCGAGGCCGCCGCTGCGCCCCTCGAGGGTGACGGCGCCGTCGAGGCTCATCACGAAGTTCATGCGCACGCGCGGCGTGGCCCGGTCGTCGATGGCGTACGCCGCCAGCAGCTCCTCGCGGCCGATCGCGGCGATCATCGGTTGTGCTCCAGGACGACGGGCGCGCGCCACCCCTCGATCGCACCGAGCATCCGCACCGCGTCGACCGTCTCGCGCACATTGTGGACGCGCACGAGACGCGCACCCCGAATGACGCTGTACACCGCGGCGGCGATCGACCCCTCGACGCGCTGCTCACGAGGGCGGCCGAGGCTCTCGCCCACGAAGTCCTTGTTCGAGAGGGCGACGAGCGTGGGGTAGCCGAGCGCGACGACCTCGTCGAGGCGGCGGGTGAGCTCGAGCGAGTCGAGCGTGTGCTTGTTGAGATCGTGGCCCGGGTCGACGATGATGCGATCGGATGCCACGCCGCGGGCCTCGGCGAGAGCAGCGCGCTCGCCCAGGAACGCCACGACGTCGGCGACGACGTCGTCGTAGCGGGGCGACGGGTATGGCGTTCGCGGCGCGGCGAGACTGTGCGTCACGATGACCGTGGCCCCTGCCCCGGCCACCACGTCGGCCATCGCGGGATCGTGCAGGCCTGTCGTGTCGTTCACGACGTGCGCGCCCGCCGCGAGCGCCTCGTGCGCGACCTCGGGGTGGAAGGTGTCGACCGAGAGCACGGCGCCCGATCCGGCCAGCGCGGCGACGACCGGAAGCACGCGGTCCAGCTCCTCGGCCACCGGCACGGGCGGCCCCGGGGCGAACCTCGCGCCGCCGATGTCGAGCCAGTCGGCGCCCTCCTCGATCGCACGGTGGGCCGCCGCGACGGCCGCGCCGAGCGAGTCGGTGCGCCCCCGGTCGTAGAACGAGTCGGGCGTGCGATTCACGATCGCCATGACGGCGACCTGGCGCGAGAAGTCGAAGTCGCGCGGTCCGATGCGCCGGCGCATGGCTGGCGAGACCACGCTCATCCGGCGGCAGCGGCGAGTGCCTCGAGGGGCACCGCCGGATCGCTGAGGCGCCGGGGATCGACCACGGCACGCGAGCGGATGAGTCGCTGCACCGCGTCGTTGACGTCCCACACGTTGACGTTCATGCCGGCGACGACGCGGTCGTCGCGGAGCCAGAACGCGATGAACTCACGGGCGTCGCGGTCGCCGCGGAATACCGGGACGACACCCGCGGCGAGCACGCCGTACCCGGAGTATTCCATGCCCAGATCGTACTGGTCGGTGTAAAAGTACGGGATCTCGTCGTACTCGACGGCCTCGCCTGCGAGCGAGCGCCCGGCGGCCCTTCCCGCGTTCTCGGCGTTGGCCCAGTGCTCGATGCGGATGCGCTGCCGCAGCACGGGATGGAAGACGCTCGCGACGTCGCCGACGGCGTACACGTCGTCGGCGCTCGTGCGGAACGCGGCATCCGTCAGCACACCGCGGTCGACCTCGAGGCCGGCGGCCTCGGCGAGCCCCGTCTCGGGGACCGCGCCGATGCCGACCACCACGACGTCGGCGGGCACCACGTCGCCGCCCTCGAGCTCGACGCCCGTGACCCGGCCGCCCTCGCCGCGGATGCCCGCGACGCTCGTGGACATGCGCAGGTCGACGCCGTGTTCGCGGTGGAGGGCGGCGAAGACCGAGCCGGCGTCGTCGCCGATGGCGACGTTCAGCGGCACGGTCTCGAGGCCGAGCACCGTGACGTCGTTACCGTAGCCGCGCGCCGCCGCGGCGACCTCGAGGCCGATCCAGCCTGCACCGATGACCACGACGTCTCGCCTACCGGCTCGCAGCGCGTCGCGAAGGGCGACCGAGTCCTCGACGGTGCGCAGCAGGTGCACCCCCGCGAGGTCGGCGCCCGGCCCGCCGAAGCGGCGGGGCGACGCGCCCGTCGCGAGGAGGGCGCGCCGGTACCGCAGCGCCCTGCCGTCGTCGAGCTCGATCGCGTGCGCCGACGGGTCGAGCCGCGCCGCGCGTCGCCCGAGCAGCACGTCGACGCGCCGCTCCTCGTACCACTCGGCAGGGTGCACGTCGATGGAGTCGCGCCCGGCGTCACCCGCCAGGAACTCCTTCGAGAGCGGCGGTCGGATGTAGGGCAGCGCGGCCTCGCCCGCCACGATGACGAGCGGTCCGTCGTGGCCCGCGTCGCGTGCGCCCTCGGCCGCCCGCGCACCGGCGAGCCCGCCGCCGATGATGACGATCGCGTCCTGCTCGGGCATGTCCATCCACCTCACTCCATGATCCCGCGCAGGCCGCACCGCGCGAGGAACTCGCGTCGCGTGCGCCCGTCGTCGCGGACGACGCCCACGAACGAGCTCGTGACCGTTCGCGTGCCCCGCGCCTGCACGCCTCGCACCGACATGCAGAGGTGTTCGGCCTCGAGCACGACCCCGACACCGGCCGGGGCGAGCTCGGCCTCGATCCACCCGGCAACCTGCCGGGTGAGCCGCTCCTGCACCTGCAGGTCGCGGGCGAAACGTTCGACGACCCTCGCGAACTTCGACAGGCCGAGGAGCCGCGCGCCCGGCACGTAGCCCACGTGCGCCGTGCCGCTGAACGGCAGCAGGTGATGCTCGCAGAGCGAGTCGAACGGGATTCCGGCCACGACGATGAGGTCGTCGTACCCCTCGTCGTTCGGGAACGTCGTGGCCTCGAACGGGCGCGGGGTCAGCAGCTCGATGAACGAGTCGGCGACCCGGCGCGGCGTCTCGGCGAGGTGCGGCGAGCGGATGTCGCGGCCGAGCGCCGTGAGAAGCTCGGCCACGGCCGCCGTGGCGCGTGCCCGGTCGACGGGCTCGACGGTCTCGCCGGGTGCCACGGCGGCGCGCTCGATCGAGTGGGCGGACGTATCGGGTGCGACCGCATGCAGGTGGGCCCTGGCCGCACCCGGCTCGGCGAGTTCGATCGAGGTCATGCCGTACACCCTTCCGTCGATCTCGACGCTAGGCCCGCCCTGTTCTTTTGTCAATGAATGTTGTTTTTAGAGCTATGATCGGCTCATGGCATCCGATGACGGAGTGAGCTTCGAGCAGCGGCTGAGCGCGGTCTCGGCGCTCGCCGATCCGCTGCGCCGACGCGCGTACGAGGTCGTGGCCCGCAGCCTCGAGCCACTCGGCCACGACGCCGTCGCCACGACGCTCGGCATCCCGCGCTCGACGGCCGCATTCCACCTCAACCGGCTCGCCGCCGAAGGGCTGCTCGACGTGGAGTTCCGCCGGCTCGGCGAACGCATCGGCCCGGGGCAGGGCCGGCCCGCCAAGGTGTACCGGCGCACCGACGCCGACCTCGCGGTGCAGCTGCCGCGTCGCCTCTACGAGGTGGCCGGGCGCATCATGGCCGGGGCGATCGCCGATGCCGCAGACGGGGAAGCACCCGTGATGGACTCGATGCGCGTCGTGGCGGCGACGACCGGGGCACGGCTCGCCGGCGCATCCGCCGATCTCGACGAGGCGCTCGCCCGCCTCGGCATGGAGCCGATGGCCGACGGACCCGACCTGGTGCTCGGCACCTGCCCCTTCCACGGCCTCGCCCGCGAGAACCCTGCGATCGTCTGCGCGCTCAACCACGCACTGGTCTGCGGCATGGCGCAGGCGGTCGGCGACGACCCCGACCGGGTCCGGCTCGATCCGGGAGCCGGCCGGTGCTGCGTGCGCATCGGCCCGCCCACGCCTGTCCAACGAGTTCCCAGCTAGGTTTCAGCCAACGCGCAGATAATCGTTCGCATGAGCGACGGACCACGCATTCTCATCGTCGACGACGAGCCCAACATCCGCGACCTTCTCACCACCAGCCTGCGGTTCGCGGGATTCGCGGTGCGCGCCGTCGGCAACGGCGCCCAGACCATCTCGGCCGTGCTCGAAGAGGAGCCCGATCTCATCATCCTCGACGTCATGCTGCCCGACATGAACGGCTTCGGGGTGACGAAGCGCCTGCGCTCCGCCGGCTACACCGCGCCGATCCTCTTCCTCACCGCCAAGGACGACACGGAAGACAAGATCACCGGCCTCACCGTCGGCGGCGACGACTACGTCACGAAGCCGTTCAGCCTCGACGAGATCGTCGCGCGCATCAAGGCGATCCTCCGGCGCACCATGCACGCCGAGGAGGATGCCGTCGTCCGCACCGGCGAGCTCACGATGGACCAGGACACGCACGAGGTGCTCGTGGGCGATGTGCCCGTCGAGCTCTCCCCCACCGAGTTCAAGCTCCTGCGCTACCTCATGCTGAACCCCAACCGGGTGCTCTCCAAGGCGCAGATCCTCGACCACGTGTGGGAGTACGACTTCAACGGCGACGCGGGCATCGTCGAGAGCTACATCTCGTACCTGCGCCGCAAACTCGACCAGCACTCCACCGAGCCGCTCATCCAGACCAAGCGAGGATTCGGGTACATGCTGAAGTCCTCCAAGCCCTGACTCAGGCTTCGCCGCCTAGACTCGGCCCGCCATGCATCAGACGATTTCCGAGCGGTGGAACCGCATCTCACTGCGCACCAAGATCACCGGCGTGACGGTGCTGATGCTCACCCTCGGCCTGCTCGTCTCGGGCATCGGCACCGCGGCCATGCTGCGCTCCTACGTCGAGGAGCAGATGGCGTCGAAGCTCGACACCATCGCGACGGGCGACCTGACCAAGTACTTCGAGCAGGACGAAGGCCGTTCGGCCGACCTCTACGGGCGCGACTTCGCCGACTCGGAGGACGTCTTCGTCGCGGTCTACCGGCCGTCGGGCGAGTACGTCGGCAACAACTGGGCGACGACCGACCGCGACACCCCGCGCATCCCCCGCACGCTCACCCAGGCCGAGGTCACGGAGCTCAACCCGGGCGAGTTCACCGTCATCCAGCTCGACGACTCGAGCGGTGCGCAGACCTACCGTGCGGTGACCGCCCTCATGCCGGCCGACAACCACGGCAACTACGCGCCCATCATCATCGCGATCTCCTCGAAGGACACCGAGCGGCTCCTCGCGGTGTACCTCACCATCTTCTTCGGATTCGGACTCGGCGTCGTGCTCGTGGGCGCCCTGCTCACTCGGATGCTCGTGACGACGACGTTCACGCCGCTCCGCGAAGTCGAGCGCACCGCGGCCGCGATCGCCGACGGCGACTTCGGCCAGCGTCTCGGCGGCGCGACGCCGAACACCGAGGTCGGCCGGCTCAACCGCTCCCTCAACACCATGCTGAACCGCATCGACCGGGCCTTCCGCGACCGCGCCCGCACGATCGAGCAGATGCGCCGATTCGTCGGCGACGCCTCCCACGAACTCCGCACCCCGCTCGTCTCGGTGCGCGGCTACGCCGAGCTCTACCGCATGGGCGCCTTGCAGACACCCGACGAGGTGGCGCAGGCGATGGACCGCATCGAGAAGGAGGCCATCCGCATGGGCGGCCTCGTGGAGGACCTGCTGGCCCTCGCCCGGCTCGACGAGGCCAAGCCTCTCGAGCTGGCCGAGGTCGACCTCGTGCCCCTCGCCCGCGACGCCGCCCTCGACGCCATGGCTGCGAACCCCGGGAGAGTCGTCACCGTCATCGCCCCCGAGGAGCCCGGCACGGCGGATGCCGCGGGCGAACGGCCGGCCGACGTCGAAGTCGAGCTCGAACCCGAGCGGCCGGTGACCGGGGCCATGTCGTTCGCCGGCGCGACGCTCGCGCGGCTCCGGGGGCGCAGCCCACGGGGCGAGGGCGCGGGCGGCGGAGGGGGCCGGCGCGGATCGGGCCAGAAGGCCGGCGCCGGGGCATCCGGTGCCTCGAAGCGGTCGGGCGGCTCGCGCAACCGCGGCTCGTCGGCCGAGACTGCCGCGACGACCGTCGCACCGGCTCCGTCGGCACCCGAGCCGAAGGCGCCCGTGACGGTGCCCGTGCGGCGTGCGGTCGTGCTCGCCGAGGAGAACAAGATCCGCCAGGTCATCACGAACCTCATGGCGAACGCGATCCGCTTCACGACCGACGGCAGCCCGCTCGAGATCCGCGTGTCGGTCGACGATCCCGCCGAGCGCGCGATGATCGAGGTCGTCGACCACGGCGAGGGCATCGCCCCCCAGATCCGGGAGAAGATCTTCCAGCGCTTCTGGCGCGCCGACACGTCGCGCACGCGCGAGACGGGTGGCTCGGGCCTCGGGCTGGCCATCGTCTCGTCGATCGTCGCGGCCCACAACGGCACGGTCGACGTGGTCGAGACGCCCGGTGGCGGTGCCACGTTCCGCGTCTCGCTGCCGCTCGCGGGGTCGGCGGCGGCCCCACAGCCGGTCACGCAGGGCTGAGCCGACTCGTCCTCACGAGGCATCCGCGACCGGATGCCACTCCCTGCGCCCCGGTCCGGGCTCGCCATGCGCATCGTTCGTCGTAGCGTGGCGCGCACCACTCGAGCGAAGGGAAACCCCATGACCACCTATCACGTCGACGCCGCACAGGTGTCCGCCGCCACCCAGACCGTGCAGGGCACGATCGGCCGCATCCAGGCCGAGGTGGCCTCGCTCCTCGGCCAGCTCACCGGGCTGCAATCCTCCTGGTCTGGCCAGGCCGCCACGGCGTTCCAGGGCGCCGTGTCCGATTGGCGGGCCACCCAACTGCACGTCGAGCAGAGCCTCGCCCACCTGAACCATGCGCTCGGCATCGCCGCCACCCAGTACGCCGAGGCCGAGCAGGCGAACGCGCGGCTGTTCCTGCGCTGACCGAGGTGTCGCGTCCGCGCAACGACCCACTCGCATACTCACCCGCCGCACGCCGCTGCGCCACTTGTAGGTCGTCTGCGCCAGCAGTGGTGGCGCAGAGGCCGCAGAAACGGCGCGCAGGCAGAGAGACGTGTGGCGCACCGACGACGAAGGGCGCCTCCCGGAGGAGGCGCCCTTCGCGCGTGGTGAGGTGCGGACTAGAAGTCCATGCCGCCGCCCATGTCACCGGCTGCCGGAGCCGCGACCTTCTCGGGCTTGTCGGCGACGACGGCCTCGGTGGTGAGGAAGAGGCCGGCGATCGACGCGGCGTTCTGCAGCGCCGAGCGCGTGACCTTCGCCGGGTCGATGATGCCCTGGGCGATGAGGTCGCCGTACTCGCCGGTCGCGGCGTTGAGGCCGTGACCGTCGGGCAGCTCGGAGACCTTGTTCGCGACGACGCCCGGCTCGAGGCCCGCGTTGAGGGCGATCTGCTTGAGCGGCGCCTCGATGGCGACCTTCACGATGTTGGCACCGGTCGCCTCGTCGCCCGTGAGCTCGAGGTTCGCGAACGCCTTCTTGCCGGCCTGGATGAGGGCCACGCCACCACCGGCGACGATGCCCTCCTCGACGGCGGCCTTCGCGTTACGCACGGCGTCCTCGATGCGGTGCTTGCGCTCCTTGAGCTCGACCTCGGTCGCGGCACCCGCCTTGATGACGGCGACGCCGCCAGCGAGCTTCGCGAGGCGCTCCTGGAGCTTCTCGCGGTCGTAGTCCGAGTCGGTGTTCTCGATCTCGGCACGGATCTGCGCGACGCGACCGGCGATGGCCTCGGGGTCGCCCGCGCCCTCGACGATGGTGGTCTCGTCCTTGGTGATGACGACCTTGCGAGCCTGGCCGAGCAGGTCGAGGGTGACGTTCTCGAGCTTGAGGCCGACCTCCTCGGAGATGACCTGTCCGCCGGTGAGGATCGCGATGTCCTGCAGCTGCGCCTTGCGACGGTCGCCGAAGCCCGGGGCCTTGACCGCGACCGACTTGAAGATGCCGCGGATCTTGTTGACGATGAGCGTCGCGAGCGCCTCTCCCTCGACGTCCTCGGCGATGATGAGGAGCTGCTTGCCCGTCTGGATCACCTTGTCGACGATGGGAAGCAGGTCCTTGATGTTCGAGACCTTGCCGTTGACGATGAGGATGTACGGGTCCTCGAAGACCGCCTCCTGGCGCTCGGGGTCCGTGACGAAGTACGCCGACAGGTAGCCCTTGTCGAAGCGCATGCCCTCGGTGAGCTCGAGCTCGGTGCCGAAGGTGTTCGACTCCTCGACGGTGACGACACCCTCCTTGCCGACCTTGTCGATCGCCTCGGCGATGATCGCGCCGATCTCGGGGTCTGCGGCGGAGATCGAGGCGGTGGCCGCGATCTCCTCCTTGGTCTCGATCTCCTTCGCCGCAGCGAGCAGCTCCGCGGTGACCGCCGCGACGGCCTTCTCGATGCCGCGCTTGAGGAGGATGGGATCGGCGCCGGCGGCGACGTTGCGAAGCCCCTCGCGCACGAGCGCCTGGGCGAGCACGACCGACGTGGTGGTGCCGTCACCGGCGACGTCATCGGTCTTCTTCGCGACCTCCTTGACGAGCTCGGCGCCGATCTTCTCGTACGGGTCGTCGAGCTCGATCTCCTTGGCGATCGACACGCCGTCGTTCGTGATGGTGGGGGCGCCCCACTTCTTCTCGAGCACGACGTTGCGACCGCGCGGGCCGAGGGTCACCTTCACGGCGTCGGCGAGCTGGTTGAGGCCACGCTCGAGGCCGCGGCGGGCCTCCTCGTCAAAAGCAATGATCTTTGCCATGTGTGTTTCTCGTCCTTTCCCGGACGTATTCAAAGATTCGTTGGTTTAGCACTCAAAACGAGTGAGTGCTAAGACGATTCTGGCACTCTACCGGCACGAGTGCAAGCGAGACCGGATGCCCCGGGGCCGCCGCCCGCCGCCGAGGCCGCCCGCCTCACGGCGCGAACGCGACCGACCCCTCGAGCGGCACGAGCTCGACCCACGTGTTGCCCGGGGCGAGACGCAGCACGCTGCCGTCGTCGGCGGTGAGCACGATGGGCGACGCCTCGGCGTCCTTCGACCAGGTGCCGTGGGCGGTCCGCCCTGCCACCGACACCCACGCCTCGCCCGAGCCGACCAGGATCGTGAGCGGCACCTCCCCGAACGGCCAGTCGACGCCGACGCGCAGGGTGACCACGTTCGTGGCGCGCACCCGCTCACCCGAGGCCTCCAGGTCGGGCTCGCCATCCTGCGAGCGAAGCCACGCGGACGCCCCCGCATCGAAGTCCCACGAGCGCGACCCACCCTCGGAGAAGGCGAGCGCCAGATGCGTCGTCGAGGCGGCAGCGAGGGCCGGCGAGGCGAGCGGGTCACCGCTGCCGAAGGCGAACTGCACCGGCGGCGGCGGCAGTTCCGCATTGCGGCCCACCGCCTCGGTGGCGTCGAGGATCACGTCGTGCGGTCCGGGCCGGTCGGCGGCGCGCTCGAACAGTCCGGTGTCGTCCTCATCGAACACGAGGTTCACGAGCGAGGTCGCCTTCATGAGGTCGACGAAGTACTCCTGGCCGCCCGAGTACGCGATGACGCCGCCGAACGGCGAGACGATGGCCGGGTCCATGGGCCGGATGGAGCGCACCGGGCCGACTGCCTCGGGCACGTCGGAGTGCCAGACCACGAGGTACCGCGTGAGCCCGCCCTCGACGAGTTCCTCGAACACGATGTCACTGCGGTTCAGGGCGAGCTGCGGCCGAGCGCCCGGGTGGTTGTCGATCTTCACGGCGAGCGACGGATGCCGCAGCCCCGCGGCATCGGCGGGCGTGCCGCGCAGCGGTGCGAACGCCACCGCGGTCGGCGGACCGCCGTCACCCACCGGTCGGGTCGGCTTCGGCGGCAGGAGGACGTCGACCGGCACTTGGGCGCACGCGGACAGCAGGAAGGCGGATGCCACGACCGCGACGAGCGGCATCCCCCACGCACGGGCCGTACCGGCCGCGCTCCCCATGGCGTCATGGTACGACGGCACCCGGGCGCGCGCCATCGACGCGCCATCGGGTCATCCGTTCCCTGCCGCCGGCGGCCCCCCTACGTCGGGACGGCGGACGCGCCACCGGAGCACCGGCGACGCGCTCGAGCGCGAAGGTCAGGCGGGGCGGACGGCCTCGGCCTGCGGCCCCTTCGAGCCGGTGCCGACCTCGAAGACGACCTGCTGGCCCTCCTCGAGCACCTTGTAGCCCGCCATGTCGATGGCGGAGTAGTGGACGAAGACGTCCTGACCCCCGCCGTCGACGGTGATGAACCCGTAGCCCTTTTCAGCGTTGAACCACTTGACGGTTCCGTTCGCCATGCGTTGCTCCCATGTTGCCGTTGTGCAGATCAGCACGTGCCTCTCGCCTGTACCGGGCCCCCTCGGATCGTGCCGACCGGGCGCCGCGCGCGGCGCCGGGCTTTCCACACGGGATCGAGCGACCAACCCCAGATAACAACGACGAGATACGGCGGCACAAGAGCGAGCACGCACGAAATGGTCGCAGAATGGCAACGATTCGGCGGGTTTCAGCCGCCCGTGGCCGTGGCGTAGTCGGAGCCCACCACGAGCACGAGCGGGGTTCCGATCTCGGCGAACTGTTCCGAGAGTCGCACGTCGGCCTCGGGCACCGCCTGGGCAACACCGCGAGCGGCACCCTCGAGGTCGGGCGTCGCGTAGTAGACGACCGTCTCGGGGAGGTCGCTGGTGTCCGCGTTCGCGGTCGTGCCGACGGGGATGCCCGCCGCGGCGAGCGCCTCGCCGGCCCGTGCGGCGAGGCCCGAGGTCGCGGTTCCGTTCAGCACCGTGACCGGGATGTCGGGCGCGATCGTCGGCGGCGCGGTGACGACCGGCGTCGGCGAAGGCGCGGCGGCCGTGCCGGGGTCGCCGAACTCCAGGCGGTCGTTGAGGACGACCACTCCGCCGATGCCCACGGCGACGAGCACCAGCGTCGCGAGCGTCGCCCAGCCGAACGCCACCCAGCGCGCGCCGCGTCGGGCCGGCGCCCGGTGCGCGCCAACCCGCTCGATGCCGTGCGGGATGGAATCGAATCGATCGCGGGGGAACTTCTGCGCCATGGGTCCAGTCGGGGGTCGGGGCCGTGCTCAGTCGAGCGGACGGCCGATCAAGAGGGAGCGACGCGCGCGCGCAACCGCGCGCGCCTCGCGCATCCGCTGCAGGCGCTTGACGAGCATGGGGTCGTGTCGGAGCGCTGCCGGCGAATCGATGAGTTCACCGAGGATCCGATAGTACCGGGCGGCCGAGATGCCGAACTCCTCGCGGATCGCGTCGGCCTTCGGGCCCGGATGCTGCCATGCCCCGGCCTCGAACTCCAGCACGTGCATCGAGCGCTCGTCGAGTCCGCCGTCGTCGCCACGGGCGGGCATCGGCTCGGCGCTCATGCATCCTCCCCGTCCTGGCGGCGGGTCTCCGCCTGTTGCACATCCTAGGGACTCGCCGCCGTGAGGACGTCGAGGGCGGCGGCGTGTGAGGCGAGGCGGAACATGGCGCATCCGTCACGCGTTGCATGGTGCGGGCGAAGACCTGCGAGCATGGTCGGTGGGGCCCGCACACGATCGGAAGGAGCGCCCATGGCGTATCGCGTGATCAAGACGGACGAGGAGTGGCGCGCCGAGCTCGGTGAGGAGCGGTACGCGGTGCTCAGGGATGCCACGACCGAGCGTCCATGGTCGGGCGAACTCCTCGACGAGGAGCGCGCCGGCGTCTACGCCTGCGCCGCATGCGGAGCCGAGCTCTTCAAGAGCGGCACCAAGTTCGACTCCGGCTGCGGCTGGCCGAGCTTCTACGAATCGGTGCGACCCGAGGCCGTCGAGCTCATCGAGGACACCTCGCTCGGCATGGTCCGCACCGAGGTTCGGTGCGCCGCATGCGGCTCGCACCTCGGCCACGTCTTCCCAGACGGGTTCGGCACGCCCACGGGCGACCGGTACTGCATGAACTCGATCGCCCTCGACTTCACCGCGGAGTCCTGAGCCGTGGCCTCCGCTCTGGAGGCCTCGCTCGCGAGGCGGTCGTCGCCCAAGGTGACCGATTCCGCACCGGATGACGCGGCCCTCAGGACGCTCCTCGAGGGCGCGGCGCGCGTCGCCGACCACGCGTCGCTGCGCCCCTGGCGGGTCATCGCACTCCGCGGTGCCGCCCGTGAGCGACTGGGCCAGGCGCTCGCGACGGCGGCCGGCTCCGAGGGCGACGCCGCCGCGAAGCTCGCCGCGAAGCCCCTCCGCGCCCCGCTCCTCGTCGCGATCGTCGCCGCGGTGACGCCCGGGCACCCCAAGGTCCCCGAGTGGGAGCAGGAGGCGTCGGCGGCGGGTGTCGCCCACGTGCTCAGCCTCCTGCTCGACGAGGCGGGCTGGGGCGTGATGTGGCGTTCGGGGCCGCACACGAGGCATCCGCTCGTCGCCGAGATGCACGGCCTCACGCCGAACGAACGCCTGCTCGGGTGGCTCTACGTGGGCGGAGTCCCGGCTGGCGGCCGCGTCGAAAGGCGGACCGATCGGCTCGCGACCACGCGTCTCACCACGCTCGACTAGCCCCCGGTCGCTCGACCGGCGGATGCAGCGTGCCCGAGCCGCCGCCGCGGCATCCGTCTCGGAATTCTCGGTCTCGGAATTCTCGGTCGGGAGCCGGCTGCGGGACTCGAACCCGCAACCACCGCTTTACAAGAGCGGTGCGCTACCAATTGCGCCAAGCCGGCCTGAGGTCTGCACCTCGCGAACATCCTACCGACCGAACGACGGCCCCGGCACTGGGCCGGACCGTCGTCATCGATCGGATCCGCTGTTGCGCACCTACTGCGCGGGCGTCGGAGTCGGGGTCGGGGTCGGGGTCGGGGTCGACCCGGAGTCGTTGAACGTCGCGCTGGTGGCCTGCAGGACGAACGACTGGAACTCCGCCGGGTCCTGGAGGGAGCCGGAGTACTGCCGGCCGTTCACGAGCACGGTAGGGGTTCCGGTGATCGACGGCAGGTCGGAGTTCGGCACGGGCTCGGTGAGGGCGCGGTTCGTGGCATCCTGCACCCACGCCTTGAACTGCACGTCGTCGATGCACTGCTCGATGGTCGACCGACTCGACACGCCCGCCTCGGCGGCGAGCCCCTTGAGGTCGTCATTCGTGAGGCCCTCGGTGCCCTCCTCGGGCTGGTTCGCGAAGAGGATCGCGTTGAACTCGAAGAACGAGTCGGGCGACGCGTCGGCCACGCAGGCGGCGGCGTTGGCGGCGCGCAGCGAGTACTGGGTACCCGCCGACTTGTTCGTGAGGATCGAAATCGGGTGCACCTCGAGCGTCGCGGCGCCCTCCTCCACCATCGTGCGGATGCTCTCGGAGTTGGTCGCCTCGAACTGGCCGCAGAAGGGGCACAGGTAGTCGACGTAGACGACGATGTTCGCCACGGTGCCGCTCTCGTCGGGCACCGTCGGCGTCGGCGTGCCCTCGGCCGCCAGCGCCGGCGTCTCGACGGCTGTGATGCCGCCGTCGTCACCGGCGATGAGCAGGATGCCATCGCTCGCCATGTTCCGCGGGCCCGGACCCGCCGGCTGGTTGTTCTGCACGATGAGCGTGACGACGACGGCCGCGATCGCCAGTACCGCCACGATCACGCCGCCCTGGATGAGGAACCTGTTGCGGCGCTCCCGCTTCTTCTGCTCCTCGCGGAGCGCGCGGGCCTTCTCCCGGGCGGCCTCCCTGCGTTCATTTCGGGTGGGACGTGGCTGGTTCGAACCGCCGTAGGTCATCGATGGTCACTCCGGTCGCTGTGGGGGCGCGCGCGTATGCACGCGAACGCACCAACGATAGTAGGAACTGTGCCTGTGAATCACCCAAGCAGGAGCCGCATGCTGCGGCCCCCGCCGCGTGGCATACTGAAGGGGCGTCGACGCCGTTGTCGACGCATTCCATTCACTACGGATCGTCCGGCACGTACCTGCCGGTGAAGGAGAAGCACGATCATGGCATCAGTCACGTTCGACAAGGCCACCCGCCTCTACCCGGGGGGCACCCGCCCCGCTGTCGACAAGCTCGACCTCGAGATCAACGACGGCGAGTTCCTCGTCCTGGTCGGCCCGTCGGGCTGCGGTAAGTCCACGTCGCTCCGCATGCTCGCCGGCCTCGAGGAGGTCAACGAGGGCAACATCTTCATCGGCGACCGCAACGTCACCGATGTGCCCCCGAAAGACCGCGACATCGCCATGGTCTTCCAGAACTACGCGCTCTACCCGCACATGACCGTCGCCGAGAACATGGGCTTCGCGCTCAAGATCGCGGGCGTCGGCAAGGAGGAGCGCGCCGCGCGCGTGCTCGAGGCCGCCAAGCTCCTCGACCTCGAACCCTACCTCAGCCGCAAGCCGAAGGCGCTCTCGGGCGGCCAGCGCCAGCGCGTCGCCATGGGCCGGGCGATCGTGCGACAGCCGCAGGTGTTCCTCATGGACGAGCCGCTGTCGAACCTCGACGCGAAGCTGCGCGTGCAGACCCGCACCCAGATCGCGTCGCTGCAGCGCCGCCTCGGCGTCACCACGGTCTACGTCACGCACGACCAGATCGAGGCACTCACCATGGGCGACCGCATCGCGGTGCTGAAGGACGGCGTGCTGCAACAGGTGGGCACCCCGCGCGACCTGTACGAGAAGCCGGACAACGTGTTCGTCGCCGGATTCATCGGCTCGCCGGCCATGAACCTCTTCCACGCCGACCTCGTCGAGGGCGGCGTGAAGTTCGGCACCGCGACCGTGCCGGTCGACCGCGAGATCCTCGCGGACACGAGCAGTACCATCGCGACGATCGGCGTGCGTCCCGAGGACATCACGGTGTCGCCCCACGAGGGCGAGGGCCTCGCGGTCGAGGTCGACCTCGTCGAGGAGCTTGGCGCCGACGGCTACCTCTACGGCCACTCCACCGTCGAAGGCAAGCGCACCGACATCGTCGCCCGCGTCGACGGCCGCCTGCACCCGAACGCCGGCGAGACCGTGTACCTCACGGCCACGCCGAACCACGTGCACCTCTTCGATGCCGAGTCGGGCGAGCGGCTGAGCGACAAGGCAGTGGCGATCTGATTCCGTTACGGTGATCGCTGGTGCCGGTCGGGCTTCGGCCCGGCCGGCACCGCCGTTCTCCGCCACGACCTGCGAACCACGGCTACGCTGAACCACGATGAGCGGCTCTCTTTCGATCACCTCGGCCATGGCCGACCCTGCCCTGCTCGACCTCCCGTGGGACCTGCCCCTCGAATCGTGGCCGAACGAGACCATCGCGGCGCTGCCGAAGGGCATCTCCCGGCACCTGGTGCGCTTCGCCCACCTCGCCGGTCACGTGGTCGCCATCAAGGAGACGACGGCCGAGATGGCCAAGGGCGAGTACGAGCTGCTCCGCATGTTGCAGCGTCTCGAGATCCCGTGCGTCGAGCCCGTCGCCGTCATCACCAACCGGACGGATGCCGAGGGCGAGGCCCTGAAGCCCGTGCTCGTCACCCGGCACCTGCGGTTCTCGCTGCCGTACCGCGCGCTGTTCTCGCAGACCCTTCGGCCCGACACTGCGACCCGTCTCGTGGACGCGCTCGCGGTGCTGCTCGTGCGACTGCACATCGTCGGATTCTTCTGGGGCGACGTGTCGCTCTCGAACACCCTGTTCCGTCGCGACGCGGGCGCGTTCGCTGCCTACCTCGTCGACGCCGAGACCGGCAAGCTCTACGAGGGTGGCCTCTCGAACGGCCAGCGGGAGAACGACCTTGAGATCGCGCGAGTGAACATCGCCGGGGAGCTCCTGGACCTGGAGGCCGGCGGCCGCGTGGCCGATGAACTCGACCCCGTGAACATCTCGAACGGCATCGTCGAGGCGTACCGCAGCCTGTGGACGGAGCTCACCGGCTCCGAGTCGTTCTCGTCGGCGGAGCGATGGCGCATCAACGAGCGGGTCAATCGTCTCAACGACCTGGGATTCGACATCGAGGAGCTCGCGATCAAGACGGATGACTCGGGCACGACCGTGCGCATCCAGCCGAAGGTCGTGGACGCCGGCCACCACCAGCGTCGACTGCTCCGGCTCACGGGCCTCGATGCGGGCGAGAACCAGGCCAGGCGCCTGCTCAACGACCTCGACTCGTACCGTGCGTCCTACGGCAAGTCGGACCTCGACGAGGAGATGGTCGCCCACGAGTGGCTCATGCGCGTGTTCGAGCCGGTCGTACGGGCCATCCCGATCGAGTTGCGCGGAAAGCTCGAGCCCGCCGAGGTGTTCCACCAGCTGCTCGAGCACCGTTGGTTCATGGCACAGCAGGCCGGGCACGACATCCCGCTCGCCGAGGCCGTCTCGTCGTACGTCAACACCGTGCTGCGGCATCGCCGCGACGAGGCGACCGTGATCGGCCCCGGGACCGGCGCCATCACGACGGCCATCGACGTCCTCGCCACCGAAACGTCCGCGATCGCCGTGGTCGATCCCGACGACGAGAACGACTGGCGCCTGAAGGTCTGACCGCCCCCGGTGGTCGGGTGGCGATGAAGGAGCGTACCGAGACCCCCGTACGTCGCTTCCGACTCACCGCCCTGAGCACGGTCTCATCGCCGCTTGCGAGCGCGAACCGCTTGGCGCGGCTCCAGTTCTGGATCTGCTTCTCACGAGCGGACGCGTCGTCGATTCGTTCGAACTCCTCAACGTGGATCAGCCGAACTGGACGCCGAAAGCGAGCATACGCGGCGCCGTCTCCCGCGTCGTGTTGGGGTCTCGATACGCTCCTTCGTCGCTACCACGCGCCGGCCTCCGCGGCCGCCCGCAGCTTCGAGATCTCATAGAGGGTGACGGATGCCGCGATGCCCGCGTTGAGGGACTCCGTCGACGCGCTGATCGGAATCGACACGATGGCGTCGCAGGTCTCGGCGACGAGGCGCGACAGCCCCTTGCCCTCGCTGCCGACAACGATCACGATCGGACGGTCGGCCCACGAGAGCCCGGGAAGCGTCACGTCGCCGCCGCCGTCGAGCCCGAGCACGAACACGCCGCGCTCCTTCAGGGCCTTGAGCGTCTGCGTCAGGTTCGGCGCCATCGCCACCGGCACCCTCGCCGCCGCGCCGGCCGACGTCTTCCACGCGGCGGAGTTCACGCCCACCGAGCGGCGCTGCGGCACGATCACGGCCTGCCCGCCGAAGGCGGCCGTCGAGCGCAGGATCGCACCGAGGTTGCGGGGGTCGGTGATGCCGTCGAGCGCGACGAACAAGGGTGTCTCGTCGCGCGCGAGCACGCGGTCGAGCACCTCGATCGGGTGCGAGTACTCGTACGGGGGCACCTTGAGGGCGAGGCCCTGGTGCACGCCGCCCTCACCGGCGAGACGATCGAGCTCGGGCCGCATCACCTCGAGGATCGGGATGCCGCGATTCGTGGCGAGCTTCATCGCCTCCTTGACGCGGTCGTCCATCTCGACCCGGGCGGCCACGTAGAGCGTCGCGGCCGGAATGCGGGCGCGAAGCGCCTCGACCACCGAGTTCCGACCCGTCACGATCTCGGATTCGTCGCCCGACTTCGCGCGTCGCGCGGCACCGGATGCCCCGCGCGGGGCCCCGGCGCGCTGGCCCTGCCCGGCCACCTTCCCGGGTGCCCTGCCCTTGCCGCCCGAAGCGCGGTACCGCTCCTCGGCGGCCTTGCGCTTGCCCGCGGGGTGCCAGGCGCGGTCCTCGGCCTTGGGCGTGGGGCCCTTGCCCTCGAGCGCCTGACGGCCCTGGCCGCCCGAACCGACCTGCTTGCCCTTCGCCTTGCGCACGGCTCCGGCGCGCGGCTTGCTGCTGCCCTTCATGATCCCAAGCTCCAATGCGTGCCGGTCTGGCTGTCTTCGATGGTGATGCCCGCTGCCGCCAGCTCGGCGCGGATCCGGTCGGCCGCAGCGAAGTCCCTGGCGTCCCGCGCGGCTTGCCGGTCCTCGATGAGGCGGGTGACGAGCGCATCGAGCGCGGAGAACGCCGGACCGGCCTCGGGCGCGTCCCAGTGCGGATCGCGCGGGTCGATACCGAGCACCTCGACCATCGCCACGGCCTGGCCGTGCAGCACGGCCGCCTCGTGCAGGTCCTCGGCGTCGAGCGCCTGGTTGCCCGCGCGTACGGTGTCGTGCAGCACGGCGAGCGCCTGCGGCACCCCGAGGTCGTCGTCCATCGCCTCGGCGAACGCGTCGGGGATGAGCGGGCTGCCGACGCCCACGTACCGCGTGCCGGCGAGCCGGCGCTCGACGCGCGTGAGGAACGAACGGATGCGGTCGACCGCGGCCTCGGCCTCGGCGAGCGACGTCGGCGAGTAGTCGAGCGTCGAGCGGTAGTGCGCCGCGCCCAGCACATAGCGCACGGCGAGCGGCGACGCGAGCTCGAGGAGCTCGCTCGCGTACACGGAGTTGGCGAGGGACTTCGACATCTTCTGCCCGCCCACGTTCACGAGCCCGTTGTGCACCCAGTAGCGCGCATATCCGTCGCCGGCCGCGGTCGACTGCGCCAGTTCGTTCTCATGGTGAGGGAAGCGCAGGTCGAGCCCGCCGCCGTGGATGTCGAACTCGGGGCCAAGGTAGCGCGTGGCCATGGCGGAGCACTCGATATGCCAGCCCGGGCGGCCGTCGCCCCACGGCGAGGCCCAGCTCGCCGACGCGGGCTCCGTCTCCTTGTGGCCCTTCCACAGGGCGAAGTCGCGCGGGTCGCGCTTGCCGCGCGGGTCGGCGTCGGCCGCGGCCTCCATGTTCTCGCGCGACTGGCGGGTGAGCCCCCCGTAGGCCGGCCAGCTGCCCGTGTCGAAGTACACGTCGCCCGATCCGTCGGGAGCCTGATAGGCGTGACCGCGATCGATGAGTCGGCCGATGATGTGCTGCATCTGCTGCACGCTCGCCGTCGCGCGCGGCTCGTAGGTCGGGGCGAGGATGCCGAGGAGGCGATATGCCGACGTGAACTCGAGCTCGACCCGGTAGGCGAGCGCCCACCACTCCTCGACCTTGCCATCGCCGTCGAAGTCCTCGGACGCCGCGAGGATCTTGTCGTCGATGTCGGTGACGTTGCGCACGAACGTCACCTCGCTTCCTCGGTAGGCGAACCAGCGACGCATGATGTCGTAGACGAGTGCACTGCGAAGGTGTCCGATGTGCGGGCTCGACTGCACCGTGGGTCCGCAGACGTACATGCCGACGTGCCCCTCGCGGAGGGGCACGAAGGCACGCAGGGCCTGGGCCTTCGAATCGTAGAGTCGCACGGTCACCCTGCAAGACTACCGGCGGCGCATGACGCGTGACGGGAGGGCTCAAGCGGGCAGGACGAGGGCCGTCGCGATCGCGGCGACACCCTCGCCGCGGCCCGCGAAGCCGAGCGCGTCGCTCGTGGTCGCCGTCACGCTCACGGGTGCGCCGACGATCCTCGAGAGGTACGCCTCGGCCTCGGCCCGTCGGGGCGCGAGCTTCGGCCGGTTGCCGACGACCTGCACTGTGACGTTGCCGACGACGAAGCCCGCCTCGCGCACGCGCCGCACGGTCTCGGCGAGGAACACCTCGCCGTGCGCTCCCTCGAAGCGCGGTCCGCCTATGCCGAACACTGCGCCCACGTCGCCGAGTCCCGCAGCGGCGAGCAGGGCGTCGCAGACAGCGTGACTCGCCGCGTCGCCGTCGCTGTGGCCCGAGAGGCCGTGCTCGCCCGGCCAGTGCAGGCCCGCCAGCCAGAGCGGCGCGCTGGGATCGTCGGCGAAGGCGTGCACGTCGATGCCCGTGCCGATGCGCGGCGCGATCGGCCCCCGGACTCCGTCGGGCCGAGCGCCGCGCGCGGCCTCCCGCTCGGCGACCATCGCCTCGGCCCGCCGCAGGTCGGCCGGCAGGGTCACCTTGAACGAACGCGCGTCGCCCGGCACCACGTCGACGGTCATATCAGCGGATGCCGCGAGCGCCGCGTCATCCGTGAACTCCGTCGTCGCGGCGGCGTACGCGGCATCGAGCGCGCGCCGCGGAAACCCTTGCGGGGTCTGCACCGCCACGAGTTCCGAGCGTTCGACCGTCTCGAGCACCCGGCCGTGCTCGCCGACCCGCTTGATGGTGTCGGCGACATCGAGCGCCGGTACCACGCCGTGGCCACGTGAGCGCACGGCAGCCACGACCTCGTCGAAGACGACCGACGGCGTGAGCGGCCTCGCGGCATCGTGCACGAGTACGACGGCGACCTGCTGCGGGAGCGCGGCGAGGCCACGGGCCACCGACTCCTGCCGAGTCGCGCCGCCCGCGACCGCCTCGAACGGTGCGGATGCCGCGTCCGCGACGGGGCCGTACCGGGCTCGCGTCTCGTCGACGCGGTCGGCCGGCACCACGACGATCACGTGTGGCGTCTCCCGCATGCCGAGCGCGGCATCCAGTGCGACGCCGAGGATCGTGTCGCTGCCGAGTGGCACGAACGCCTTCGGCTCAGCATGCCCGAGACGCGAGCCGCTGCCCGCGGCGACGACGATGACGGCGACCCTTGACGCGCTCATGTGTCGAGCGTATCGCGGGTATCGGCACGCGGCCTTCGCCGCTACTCGACCACCGAACCTAGGAGGCGAGCACCTCGTCGAGCACCGTGGAGGCCCGCTCCTCGTCGGTCTTCTCCGCGAGCGCGAGCTCGGAGATCAGGATCTGGCGGGCCTTGGCGAGCATGCGCTTCTCGCCGGCAGAGAGACCGCGGTCCTGGTCGCGGCGCCACAGGTCGCGGACGACCTCGGAGACCTTGATCACGTCGCCGGAGGCGAGCTTCTCGAGGTTCGCCTTGTAGCGACGAGACCAGTTCGTGGGCTCTTCGGTGAAGGGAGCGCGCAGCACCTCGAAGACCTTGTCGAGACCTTCCTTGCCGATGACGTCACGGACGCCGACGAGGTCGACGTTCTCGGCCGGCACCTCGATGACGAGGTCGCCCTGCGTGACGTTCAGCTTGAGGTAGAGCTTCTCTTCACCCTTGATGATCCGTTTCTTCACCTCGGTGATCGTTGCGGCTCCGTGGTGGGGGTAAACGACGGTTTCGCCAACCTCAAAAAGCATGAATGAATGTCCTTTCGGCAACTTTCAGGATATCACATTCCGGTTCGTGCTAAGGTTCGCCACCCCTCACCTGACGCGTCCTCTCGGTAGGCTACACTCGGATCGATTCCCTTGCGCGGGAACGCTTCAGTTCGTGCGCACGCTGGCACTTGGAGGTTCTGTGAAGGCGCGTCTCGCGGCATCCGCTGCTCTTGCCCTTGGTCTCGCCGTGGGTGCGAGCGGCTGCTCGATGATCACCTACCAGGCGACCACGGCGAAGTACGACCCGAGCGACGGCGTCTCGGCCGGACTCGGCGACCTCGACCTGCGGAACATCCTCGTCGTCAGCGAGGACGGCGAAGACGGCACGCTCGTGATGACCGTGGTGAACCGGGGCGAGCGCAGTGCGACGCTCGGCGTCCAGTTCGGCGACGGCGGCGACATCGTCGAGGTTCCGGTCCCGGCCGGCCAGACCCTGGTTCTCGGTTCCGCGGTCGAGGAGCCCGTCGTGCTCGAGGGAATCGACGCGGAGGTCGGCGGGCTCATCCCGATGTACTTCCAGTACGGCGACGCCGAAGGCGTCGAGAAGCTCGTCCCGGTGCTCGACGCGCGCCTGCCCGAGTACGCCGACCTCGCCCCGTAGGTCTCGACACGCGGCTCCGCCGCTACTCGACCACCGGGCGGTTCGCCGGCCTAGGCCTCGAAGCGGTACCCGAGCCCACGCACCGTCACCAGCTGCACCGGCTCGGACGGCTGCAACTCGATCTTCGATCGGATGCGCTTGATGTGCACGTCGAGGGTCTTGGTGTCGCCGAAGTAGTCCGAACCCCACACGCGGTCGATGAGCTGGCCACGTGTGAGCACGCGGCCGGGGTTGCGCATGAGCAGTTCGAGCAGTTCGAATTCCTTCAGCGGCATGGGCACGGGCTCGCCGTCGACCTCGACCGTGTGACGGTCGACGTCCATGCGCACCCGCCCGCCCTCGAGCACGGCCTCGTCGAAGTCCTCCACCTCGTTGCGGCGGCGGAGCACCGCGCGGATGCGTGCGAGCAGCTCCCTCGTGGAGTACGGCTTCGTCACGTAGTCGTCGGCGCCCAGCTCGAGGCCCACCACGATGTCGATCTCGGAGTCCTTCGCCGTCAGCATGATGATGGGCACGTTCGAACGGCTTCGGATCTCACGGCACACCTCGGTGCCTGGCAGGCCCGGCAGCATGAGGTCGAGCAGCACCAGATCGGCACCGTGCTGGTCGAAGTCCGCGACGGCCGCCGGGCCCTCGGCCGCGACCTCCACCTCGTAGCCCTCCCGCTCGAGCAGGAAGCTCAGCGGGTCGCTGAGGGCGATCTCGTCCTCGACGAGCAGGATGCGGGTCACGTACGTTCTCCTCGGTTCGATCGGACGGGTCTCGTCGCGAGCACTGCGGCAGCGACATCCGGCGCGCCGGGCTGGGGACCGGCCGTGTGCTCGACGGTCTCGGCCGACGCCGCATCGGCCGGGGTCTCGGCGATCGGCAGCCGGATCATGAACGTCGACCCACGGCCGGGCTGCGACCAGACGCGCACGTCGCCGCCGTGGTTCTGCACCGTGTGCTTCACGATGCTGAGCCCGAGGCCCGATCCACCGGTGTTGCGCGAGCGGGCCTGGTCGACGCGGTAGAAACGCTCGAACACGCGCTCGAGCTCCTCGGCGTCCATGCCGATGCCCTGGTCGGTGACGGCGATCTCGACGGTGTCGCCGACGACGTTCGCCCCGATGCCGACGCGTCCGCCCTCGTTCGAGTACGCGATGGCGTTGGCCACGAGGTTGTGCACTGCGACGATCATCAGGGCGCGGTCGCCGTACACCGTCGCCTTGGTCGACGCGCGCATCGCGACATCGACGCCCTTGGCCGTGGCCACGACACGGTTCTGGTCGACCGCCGCCGCCACCACATCGTCGATGTCCACCAGTTCGTCGGGACGCAGCGCGTCGCGTGCCTGCAGGCGCGACAACTCGATGACTTCGCTCGTGATGTGCGCCAATCGGTTCGCCTCGACCGACAGCCGCCCCGCGAAGCGGCGCACCCGTTCGGGCTCGTCGGCCGCCTGGTCGAGTGCCTCGGCGAGCAGGCTGACCGAGGCGATGGGCGTCTTCAGTTCGTGGCTGATATTCGCCACGAAGTCACGACGCACCTCGTCGAGGCGGTGCGCCTCCGTGCGGTCCTCCGCGAGCAGCATCACGAACCGAGTGCCGAGCCTGGCCACGAGCACGCGCAGCCGCACCGTGGACTCGCCGAACGGACCGCGGGTCACGCTGAGCTCCTTCGCGACCGGTTCGCCGGTGCGCCGAACGGATGCCACGAGCTCGAGCAGTTCGGGGTGCACGAGCGACCGCTGCCGCACGAGGCCCATGGCGAGCGCGCCCGGCGAGGCCTTCAGCACGTTGTTCGACGGGTCGAGCACGACACCGGCGGACTCGAGCACCTCGAGCACCTCGTCGATGCCGTCGGGAATGGTCGGGGCCACGACGCGCGCGGCGCTCGATCCACGGCGCTCGGCCATGTGCAGCACGATCACGAAGGCGGCCCCGAGGAAGATGCCGAGGGCCAGTGCCGTGAGCACCACCCACATGGAATCCATGGCTTCACCCTAACCAGTCACGCTGAGGGCGCTCCGTGCCTCGTCTCGCCGGACGGCGGTAGGTTAACGAGTGTTCAGGGTTCCGGCACCTGTTGTTCACCTCCCACCGGGAGGATGTCCCGGGGGCCGGGTCGAACCGGCAGGCCCGTGCGCGCCCGGCGCGGGATCGAGAAGACAAGGATTTTCGTTCATGCGTGAGGTGTTCCAGCAGGAGCTGCGCGAGGTGCAGGACCGACTCGTCGAAACCGCCCAACTCGTCGCCGACTCCATAGAGAAAGCCACCCGCGCCTTCAACAGCTCTGACGTGAGCCTGGCCGAGGAGGTGATAGCCGACGACTACCGCATCGACCAGCTCACCGTCGCGCTAGACGAACTCGCCATCACCATCCTCGCGCGGCAGCAACCCGTGGCCAGAGACCTCCGCATCGTGGTGAGTGCGCTGCGCATCAGCGCGTCCCTCGAGCGCATGGGCGACATGTCCACGCACATCTCGCAGCTCGCCCGTTACCGCTTCCCCGACAAGGTGGTGCCGAAGTCGCTCCGGCCGACCTTCGCAGAGATGGGCGCACTCGACGTCGGCATCGCGCGGAAGCTCGTCGAACTGCTCCGAACCGAGAACGTCGCGCTCGCCGAGGAGATCCGCAACGAGGACGACAAGATCGACGCACTGCACCTTTCGGTCTTCGACAAGGTCCTCGGCGAAACGTGGAAAGGCCAGGCCGTGAACACGGTCGACGCGACGCTCGCGAGCCGCTACCACGAACGCTTCGCCGACCACGCGGTGTCGATCGCGAAGAAGGTGCAGTACCTCGCGACGGGCGACTGGGACCCCGAGAAGTCGGCCCCCTGACACGACGCGCGGACACCACGCGCAGGCAGACGTGAAGGGCAGGGGATGCGACATCCCCCGCCCTTCGAGGTGGGTGCGTTCGCTACTTCCTGCCCTGCGCCGCGACCGCGGCCGCGCCGGCCGCCGCCGCCTCGGGGTCGAGGTACTCGCCCGGCTTCGCCGGCATGAAGTCCTCGCCGAGCTCGTACACCAGGGGGATGCCGGTGGGGATGTTCAGCTCGGCGATGTCGTCGTCGGAGATGCCGTCCAGGTGCTTCACGAGCGCGCGCAGCGAGTTGCCGTGCGCGGTCACGAGGACCGTCTTGCCATCGCGCAGGTCGGGCATGATGTCGGACTCCCAGTACGGCAGCATGCGCGCGATGACGTCCTTCAGGCATTCGGTGCGGGGCATCTCGGCGTCGGAGAGGTTGGCGTAGCGCGGGTCGCCGACCTGCGACCACTCGCTGTCGTCCGCGATCGGCGGCGGCGGGGTGTCGAACGAGCGTCGCCAGAGCATGAACTGCTCCTGCCCGTACTTCTCGAGTGTCTCCGCCTTGTCGAGGCCCTGCAGTGCGCCGTAGTGGCGCTCGTTCAGGCGCCACGAGCGGCGCACGTCGATCCAGAGCCGGTCGGCCTCCTCGAGGGCGATGTCGGCGGTCTGGATGGCTCGCGTGAGCACCGAGGTGTGCAGCACCTCGGGCAGGACGCCCTGCTCGACGAGCAGCTCTCCCGCTCGCTTCGCCTCGGCACGGCCGAGATCGCTGAGCCGCACGTCGACCCAGCCGGTGAACAGGTTCCTCTGGTTCCAATCGCTCTGGCCATGGCGCAGCAGCACGAGGGTGTGTGGCATGCGGTCCAGCCTAATGGGGGCGAACCTCAAGCTTCGCGCTGCAAAACTTGGAGACCGTGCCCGTCGGATCCATCACCCGCGGCACGACGAACGCGAACCGGCTGCGGCGGATGGACCGCTGGATCTCCGAACACCAGGCGTTCCGTCGCGCCGCCGACCCGTTCGTCGTCGACCTCGGATACGGCGCGAGCGGCGTCACGACGTTCGAGCTCGCGACCCGCCTCGCGAACGTGCGACCCGATGTCGAGGCGCTCGGCCTCGAGATCGATCCCGGCCGCGTGCACGCTGCACCGGCGCAGCTCGATCGGCTCGATCATGGAGGGCGCTCGTTCCCGCCCGGCCGCGCGGTGCGGTTCGACCTCGGCGGATTCGAGCTGCCGACGATCGGCCGGATGCCGCAGGGTGGCGGGGTCGCGATCTCGGCCAGTTCGACGCACTGATCATGTTCCCGACCTCGGACGACCCGTGCACGACGCGACCGACATGCGCGGGAACTGGTCGGCAGGATCGCGAGGGAATCGAGGTGGCGCGTGATCTCGGCGAACGCCTGCCTCGCCGCCGGTTGCTGCGAGACGTCGCGCAGCGAGTCGGCGAGCAGGCCGACCGCGACGGCGATGCGCGCGTTGCACGTCGGCGACCTCCGGCCTCGGGCGACCGTCGCGCAGCACCCACTCGATGCGCCGCGCGATGATCCGAAGGTTCCTCGTCGCGAGATCGAGCCCCGCGAGCATGATGCGCTGGCGCTCGAGGTCGAAGCGAGAACCCCGCACGAGCGGGGAGATGCGCGCGACGGCGAGACCGGAGTCGACCGAAGTCGTCCAATTCTCCACGAGCGTTGCGTCGGCCGCCCCCGCGACAGCGCCCGGCCCGCGAGGTCCGTGCTGCCCGACCGCAGCGCCTCGGCGAGTTCGCCGGGCACCGCGACGTGCTCGCCGATGAGCCGACGCCCTCGCGTATCGATGCCCGGCGCGGATCGCGTGGGATGATCGCCGTCGCGGCCAGCGCGAACGCGCCCCCGACGGCCGCGTCGATGGTGCGCACGAACGGCCCGCCCTCCGGAGCCGGTACGAGCATGACGAGCGTGCACTGCACGGCCGCGGCGATCGCGAATGCAGCGCGTTTCGCGGAAACCAGCCGCGCGACGGCGAGCGTGAGGGCGAGCGCGACGGCGAACTGAACCACGCCCTGGCCGGAACCGAGGAGCAGCACCTCGGTGAGCGCGATGCCGAGCGACATTGCGACGACCGTCTCGAGCACGCGCACCGGGCGGGCGTCGCGCACGAAGCCGAGCGCCGTGATCGCGACGATCGCGGCGATCAGCGGCTGGTCGTGGCAGAGGACGAACCGCGCGAAGGCGTATGCGGCGGATGCCGTGACCGTGATCTGCAGGATCGCGGGCAGCGAATCGCGGAGCGGTGCCACCCCGCTCCGAGTCGCACGGCGAGGCGGCCGGCGAGCGTCACTTCCGGACGCCGAGCCGGGGCAGCCGGGGCACGTCGGTCGCCGCCCCGGCACTCGCCGGCACGATCTCGACCTGGGCCGCGGCGACGTCGATGCCGTGGCTCTCGACGATGAGATCGAGGTCGGGCGGAACCTGCCGCTTGATCACGGCGAGCGCGATGGGTCCGAGCTCGTGGTGCATGGCACTCGACGTGACGCGCCCCACGACGCGGCGTTCGGGGGCTTCTCCCGGCTCGGGCTCGGGTCGCACTTTCTCGCCGACCACCGGATCGCCCGGAACGGGCAGCGCGGTGTCGCTGCCGTCGAGGTGGAGCAGCACGAGCCGTCGCGGCGGGCGGCCGAGGTTCAGCACCTTCGCGACCGTCTCCTGCCCCTTGTAGCAGCCTTTGCCGAGATCGACGGCGCTACGCAGCCAGTCGAGTTCGTGCGGGATCGACTTCTCGTCGACCTCGGTGGCCAGTCGCGGACGCCAAGCGGCGATGCGGAGCGCCTCCGCCGCCAACGAGCCGGCCGCCGCCACCCGACCGGCGCGGACGGCGGCCGCGGCGTCGGCCAGCGCCGTGCGGGGCACGACGCGCTCGATCCAGTGCCAGGCGGATGCCGGGTGCCCCGCGTCGGGGGCGTACCGGTGCGCCGTCGGGGCGGGCGACGACCAGGAGTCGGTCCAATCGAGCGCGACGCCGTTCGGCGCGAACGCGGGCGCCGCAGCATCCAGGGCCTTTGTCGACATCGCGCCCAGCACGGCCACCTCGGTCGAGCGGTCGGCCACCTCGACCCGCAGCATGAACCGCATGCGGTCGAGCCAGGTCGCCAGCGGCGCGGCATCCGCCCCTTCGACGACCAGCCAGGTCGACGCTCCGTCGTCGACGACGTGCACGACGTGCTCGATACGACCGGAGGCATCGAGGAAGAGCGCCTCGGCCGAGGCGCCGGGGGCGAGCCGGTCGAGCGCCTGGCTCGCCATGGAGTGCAGCCAGGTGAGCCGGTCCGGGCCGGTCACCGTGAGCACGCCGCGGTTCGAGCAGTCGACGATCGCCTCGCCACGTTCGAGCCGGCGCTGCTCGACGATGGGGTTGCCGTAGTGGCCTACGACGCCTTGGTCGACCCCTTCGGCGGCGACGGCCCCGTCGAGAAGGAGGAACGGCGTGCCGGTCATCAGTCCACCTTCGCGAGTCGGGCGGATGCGTGCGTACGCAGGTCCTGACCGAGCGCCGCGATGTCCCATGCCCAGAGCAGGTGGCCGTCGACGAGGCCGTAGAGGCGGGTCGCCGCGGCGTAATCCTTGGCGCCCGCGGTGCGCATGACCGCGTCGGTCGCGAGGTCGATGCGCGGCCCCTTGACCTGGCCGAGGTAGAGTTCGGCCACGCCGCCCGGGTGCACCAGCGACACCTCGAGGTCGAACCCCCCGTCGGCGTTGCGCAGCGTCTCGACGGACTCGGCGTCGCGATAGCGCGACCGGCCCACGGCCGGCAGCATCGCGGGACCGACGTCCCCCTCGCCGAGCCGGCGCTCGAGGCGCCAGTAGCCGGTCTCCGTCGTGAGCGGCGTGGGATCGCCGCCGGGATCGTCGGGGAACAGCCACGTGTACGACGTGTAGTTCAGGTGCGGCATCCCGTCGTGGCTGAAACTCAGGCGCTGGCCGAACTCGTGCGTGATCGACGCATCGCCCACCTTGTAGTCGATGACGCCCGACCCCTCCCAGACCCCGACGAGCCAGGAGAGCGGAACGAGCTCGGCTGGCAGGTCAACGGGCAGCTCGATCATGCGACTAGCGCTGCCCCCTGAACAGCTTGTAGACGACGACGCCACTGATCCACGCGATGGCCAGGCTCGCGAGTCCGAGCAGGCCGATGAAGAGGAGTTCGAGGGCGAGCAACTGCGACATGCCTCGAGTCTACCCGTCAGGCCGAGGCGGCGGGCACCACGGCGAGCGCCGCGATCGCCACCACGAGGGTCGCCCCCGCGATGCTCGTGCTCGCTCGCGTGACGAAGCCGCTCGGGCGTCGCGCGGCGAGCTGCACGACGAGCGAGGCGACCACGCTGGTCGCCAGCACGACGCCGAGCGCGCCGTAGACCGCGAGCGGCGAGGCGTCGCCGAACCAGTCCGTCGTGCCCGTGTAGGCGAGGGCGATGACCGTGACCGCGCCGACGATCGAGATCGCCCAGACGAGCAGGATGCCGGGCCATCCGCCCCGCGTCTCCGAACCCGCCTGCATCGTCTCCCCATTCGCGTCGTCATACCGGGTGCCCGGCGTCACGTAGTATTGACCGCACCTTACTACTGGAGGCCACTGACTGCGGAGGGAGTACTGCCGTGGCGCAGCTGCTGATCCTGTCGCCGGCGGCCAACGAAGACGTTCTCCCGGCTCTGTCGCTCCTGTCTCATCGAACGCGGGTCATCCCCGCTTCGCCCGAGCAGCTGGTCAGAGCGCCCGAATCCGATCTCGTCCTCCTCGATGCGCGCACGAACCTCGCCGCCGCCAAGGCGCTCTCGCAGATCCTTCGCACCACCGGGATCTCCGTGCCGCTCATCCTCATCGTCACCGAGGGCGGCCTCACCGCCGTCACGCCCGACTGGGGCGTCGACGACGTCGTGCTCGATCACGCCGGGCCCGCCGAGGTCGATGCCCGCATCCGGCTCGCGATCGGCCGGGCCCAGACCACCCAGCCGGCCGAGCGGATCCAGACCTCCGGCGTCGTCATCGACGAGGCGAGCTATTCCGCGAAAGTGCACGGCCGCACGCTCGACCTCACCTACAAGGAGTTCGAGCTCCTCCGGTTCCTCGCCGCGCATCCGTCGCGCGTCTTCACCCGCGAGCAACTGCTCAGCGAGGTCTGGGGCTACGACTACTTCGGCGGCACGCGCACGGTCGACGTGCACGTGCGACGACTGCGCGCAAAGCTCGGCGACCTCGACAGCCTCATCGGCACCGTGCGGAACGTCGGGTATCGGTTCAACGTGCACGAGGAGGACGACGAGGGCGCCGCCGTCACAGCACGTTGACACCACGTTCACCTGCCGCGACCGAAGCGAATGGCAAGATGAGGGGATGACTGACAGCGTCCTCGACGAAGACCGTACGTCGAGCGACTTCGACGACGACTTCGAGCCCTTCGACATCGAGGGCGCCCCCGAGTTGCTCGCCGAACGCTACCTCGACCGTGAGCTCGGCTGGCTCGCGTTCAACCAGCGGGTGCTCGAACTCGCCGAGGACTCACGAGTGCCGGTGCTCGAACGGGCGAACTTCCTCGCGATCTTCGCCTCGAACCTCGACGAGTTCTTCATGGTGCGGGTCGCCGGCCTGAAACGTCGCATCGCCACGGGACTCGCGGTTCCCACGAACGTCGGACGCTCCCCGGTGGACGTGCTGACCGACATCTCCCGGAAGGCCGGCGAGCTACAGTTGCGGCACGCGGCCGCGTACCAGGAGCTCGTGAAGCCGGCGCTTGCCCAGGCCGGCATCCGCATCGTCTCGTGGGCCGAGCTCGGCGCCGCCGAGGTCGCGCACCTCCGCGACTACTTCTCCAGCCAGATCTTCCCGGTGCTCATGCCGCTTGCAGTCGACCCCGCGCACCCCTTCCCGTACATCTCCGGGCTCTCGCTGAACCTCTCGGTACGGGTGCGGAACAGCCGCACCGGCCGCCAGGAGTTCGCCCGCGTCAAGGTGCCGCAGATGCTGCCGCGGTTCGTCCGCGTCGACCCCGCGGAATCGGTCGAGAACGCTCGCTACGTCGCGCTCGAGGAGCTCATCGCCAACCACCTCGGCGACCTCTTCCCCGGCATGGAGATCGTCGAGCACCACGTGTTCCGGGTCACCCGCAACGAGGACGTCGAGATCGAGGAGGACGAGACCGAGAACCTCATCCAAGCGCTAGAGAAGGAGCTGCTCCGCCGCCGGTTCGGTCCGCCCATCCGCCTAGAGATCACCGACGACATGGACGAGGTCACCCTCGGCCTGCTTTCGCGCGAGCTCGACCTGCCCGACCAGGGCATCGTCCGCCTGCCCGCCCCGCTCGACCTCGGAGGACTCTTCGACCTCGCGAGACTCGACCGGCCCGAGCTGCATTACCCAACGCACGTGCCGACGACGAGCATCCTGCTGCAGCCGCCCGAACCGAACATTCGGCCCGACATGTTCGCGGCGATCGCGCGCAAGGACGTGCTGCTGCACCATCCGTACGAGTCGTTCGCGACGAGCGTGCAGGCGTTCCTCGAGCAGGCCGCGGCCGACCCCGACGTGCTCGCCATCAAGCAGACCCTGTACCGCACGTCCGGCGACTCCCCCATCGTCACAGCCCTCATCGACGCCGCCGAGTCGGGGAAGCAGGTGCTCGCGCTCGTCGAGATCAAGGCGCGCTTCGACGAGGCCGCGAACATCACATGGGCGCGCAAGCTCGAGAAGGCGGGCGTGCACGTGGTCTACGGCCTCGTCGGGCTGAAGACCCACTGCAAGGCCGCGCTCGTCATCCGCCAGGAGAAGGGCGTACTCCGGCACTACAGCCACATCGGCACAGGCAACTACAACCCGAAGACGAGCCGCATCTACGAGGACCTGGGCCTCCTCACGGCCGACGCCCAGGTCGGCAAGGACCTCACCCGGCTCTTCAACGAACTCTCCGGCTACGCGATCGAGAAGAAGTTCAAGCGGCTCCTCGTGGCACCGCTGCACCTGCGCAACGGCCTGTTGAAGCTCATCGCAGCGGAGACGCGCAACGCCGAGGCCGACCGGCCCTGCGGCATCCGGATCAAGGTCAACTCGATCGTCGACGAGGCGATCATCGACGCGCTCTACCGGGCGTCGAACGCCGGCGTGCCGGTCGACGTGTGGGTGCGCGGCATCTGCAGCCTGCGGCCGGGCATCCCGGGACTGAGCGAGAACATCCGGGTCCGCTCGATCCTCGGGCGGTACCTCGAGCACTCCCGCGTCTTCTCGTTCCTGAACGGCGGTGAACCGCAGGTCTACATCGGGTCGGCCGACATGATGCATCGCAACCTCGACCGTCGGGTCGAGGCGCTCGTCCGCCTCACTGAGCCCGACCACCTCGCCGAGATCGACGCGCTCTTCGACCTCGCAATGGACGAATCCACGAGTTCGTGGCGCCTCGACGGCGACGGCGAGTGGATCCGCTCCTCGACCGACGCCGAGGGCCGCCCGCTGGTCGACATCCAGAACCTCCTCATGCAGCAGATCGGACAACGCACCCGCTCGGGGAAGCGGCGGTGACCACGGCGGTCTATGCAGCAGGGGCCGTGTGCTGGCGCCTCATCGAGGGCAAGCTGCACGTGCTGGTGATCCACCGCACCGTATACGGCGATGTCACGATCCCCAAGGGCAAGGTCGATCCGGGCGAGTCGCTGCCGCGCACGGCCGTGCGCGAGATCGCGGAGGAGACGGGCCTCGAGGTCGCGCTCGGCGTGCCCCTCGGCGTCTCACGGTACACGCTCGCGAGCGGCCGCGAGAAGATCGTGCACTACTGGGCAGCGGAGGTGAACGAGCGGGCCGTGCAGCGCTCGACGTTCAAGCCCAACGCTGAGGTCGCCGCCTTGGAGTGGGTCACGATCAAGCGTGCCCGCAGGTACCTCAGCTACCCGCCCGACGTGGAGATCCTCGAGAACTTCGCGAAGCTCGTCCAGCAGGGGGTCACGAGTACCTTCGCACTCCTCCTCGTGCGGCACGGGAAGGCCGTCGGGCGCAGCGGCTGGAGCGGTCCGGATGCCACGAGGCCGCTGGTCGACCGGGGCGTCGCCCAGGCCGCGGCCCTCGTCGACACGCTCACCGCCTGGGCGCCGAAGCGCATCGTGTCCAGCCCCACGGTACGCTGCGTGACCACGGTGACGCCGCTCGCGGCGGCGACGGGCATCCGCATCAAGGGCGACGAGGGCATCAGCCAGGACGCGTGGGAGTCCGGCGAGGACGAGGTGCGACGCGTCGTCGGCAAGCGCGTGCGGTCGGGCAGGAGCGCCGTGATCTGCAGCCACGGCCCGGTGCTGCCGCAGATCGTCCGGGAGATCGCGCTCGCGACCGGCACCCCGCTCGGTTCGTATGTGACGGATGCCGCGGAGCTCGAGCCCGGGGCGTTCAGCGTCGTCCACCTCTCCGTGACGAACTCGGGGTCGGGCATCATCGCGATCGAGACGCACGCGCCCCGCGCCTGATGCCGCGGGTCGAGGCGCGGGCTGCGCGCCGCTGCGGCCCCGCGGGGCCTCGGGGCGACATCCGCATTGGTCCGTGGTCGTTCACCTTCCGTTCACCGACGTGGCGGAAGCTCGTAAGGCCCGCGACCTAACGTCGCAGGCGAGCCAGCACCGGCTCGACCCCTGCAATTCGAACCCGGAAGGGAATCACGTGAACCTCAAGCGTTTCGGCGTGCCCGCCGTCATCGCCGTCACCGCGGCGCTCGCGCTCAGCTCCTGTGCCTCGAACGAAGGCGGGGCGACCCCCGAGGAGTCGCCCTCGTCGCTCTCGGGCAACCTCGTCGGCGCCGGCGCGTCGTCGCAGGACGCCGCCCAGAAGGCGTGGACCGCCGGTTTCCAGACCGCGAACCCCGACGTCACCATCAACTACGACCCGACCGGCTCGGGCGCGGGGCGTGAGACGTTCCTCCAGGGCGCCAGCGACTTCGCCGGCTCCGACCGGGCATTCGACGACGAGGAGATCGCCGCGGGCGGCTTCGCGAAGTGCGCGCCGGACTCGAGCATCGTCGAGCTCCCCCTCTACGTCTCGCCGATCGCCGTGATCTTCAACCTCGAGGGCGTCGACACGCTGGACCTCGACCCGGCGACGCTCGCGGGCATCTTCGCGGGCACCATCACCAAGTGGAACGACCCGGCCATCGCCGCCCTCAACGAGGGTGTCGAGTTGCCCGACCAGGCGATCACCCCCGTGCACCGCTCCGACGACTCGGGCACCACCGAGAACTTCACGGACTACCTCTTCGCCGCGGCGCCTGAGGTGTGGACGTGGGAGGCAGACGGCGTGTGGCCGTTCGAGGGCGGCGAGGCCGCCCAGGGCACCTCAGGTGTGGTCGACGCGGTCACCAACGGTACGGGCACCATCGGCTACGCCGACGCGTCCCGCGCCGGTGACCTCGGCACCGTCGCGGTGCAGGTCGGCGACGAGTTCGTGCCGTACTCGCCCGAGGCTGCCGCCGCCATCGTCGACGCCTCACCGTTCGTCGAGGGCCGTGCCGAGGGCGACCTCGCGATCGAGCTCGACCGCAGCCCCTCCGAGGGCGGCGTCTACCCGATCGTGCTGGTCAGCTACCTGGTCGCCTGCCAGGAGTACGCCGAGCCCGAGAACGTCGAGCTCGTCAAGGCCTACCTCAGCTACATCGCGAGCCCCGAGGGCCAGGATGTCGCGGCCGCGGACGCCGGCTCCGCGCCCATCTCGGACACGCTCCGCGAGAAGGTCGTGGCTGCGATCGACTCGATCCAGTAGCAGGTTCGTGCCCGACCCCGACGGTTCCACCGAACCCGGGGTCGGGCACGACCGCGTCTCCAGATACAGCACTCACAGAACCCGAGGATTGCGCCGGATGAGCACCGCATCGACCGTCATCAAGGCGAAGCAACGACCTGGCGATCGGGTCTTCTCCGGGTCGGCCGTGTTCGCCGGGTCCATGATCCTCGTGACCCTCGCGGCCGTGGCGATCTTCCTCATCGTGCAGAGCCTTCCCGCCCTGTTCGCGACGAGCGAGGACGCCTCGATCCTTCCCACGAACTTCTGGGCCTACGTCGGCCCGCTCATCTTCGGCACGGTGTGGGCGTCGGCGCTCGCACTCCTGATGGCTCTGCCGGTCTCGATCGGCATCGCGTTGTTCATCTCGCACTACGCGCCCCGGCGGCTCGCCTCGGTGCTCGGCTACATCGTCGACCTGCTCGCCGCAGTGCCCTCCGTGGTCTTCGGCCTGTGGGGCATCGGCGTGCTCGCGCCCGCGGTGCAGCCCCTCTACTCCTGGCTGGTCGACAACCTCGGTTGGTTCCCGTTGTTCGCGGGCCCCGTGTCGGGCACCGGACGCACCATCCTCACCGCGGCGATCGTGCTCGCCGTGATGGTGCTGCCGATCATGACCGCCATCAACCGCGAGGTCTTCCTGCAGACGCCGGTGCTCCACGAGGAGGCCGCGCTCGCGCTCGGTGCGACGCGCTGGGAGATGATCCGCACGGCGGTGCTCCCCTTCGGCCGTTCCGGCATCATCTCCGCCTCGGTGCTCGGACTCGGCCGCGCGCTCGGCGAAACCATGGCCGTGGCCATGGTGCTCTCCGCCAGCGGCGCGTTGACCTTCGAACTGCTCACCTCCGTGAATCCGTCGACCATCGCCGCTAACATCGCACTCAGCTTCCCCGAGGCGTACGGCCCGAACGTCAACGTGCTCATCGCCACGGGCCTCATCCTCTTCATCGTGACCTTTGCGGTCAACGCGTTCGCCCGCTGGATCGTCAGCCGTCGCAAGGAATTCTCGGGAGCCAACTGATGACGATGACGACCAAGCCCGACACGCCCGCCGCAGTCACGACCCCCATCCAGAACTCGCTCACGGCGGGGCGTCTCCCGACCCCGGCCCCGTGGATCATCCTCGGCGCGGCGATCGCGGTCTCTGCCGCGATCTTCGGTGTGATGGCTGTCGCCGGCGGAAGCGGCTACAACTGGGGCGGCGCCCTCCTGGTCGGCGCGCTCCTCTACATCCCATCGGTCTGGCTCTTCTCGGTGCTCGTCGAGGGCCGCCGTCGCGCCATGGACCGCCTCGTCACGGCGCTCGTGACGGGAGCCTTCGTGCTCGCGATGATCCCGCTCGTCTCCCTCACGATCACGGTCGTGACCTTCGGGCTCGCCCGTTTCGACGCCGAGTTCTTCACGAACTCGATGAGGAACGTCACGGGAGAGGGCGGCGGTATCGTCCACGCGATCGTGGGAACCCTCCTGATGACCGGAACCGCAGCGCTGATCTCGATCCCGATCGGCCTCATGACCTCGGTCTACCTCGTCGAGTACGGGCACGGGCGACTCGCGCGCGGGATCACCTTCCTCGTCGACGTCATGACCGGCATCCCGTCGATCGTCGCCGGCCTGTTCGCCTACGCGGTGTTCTCCATCTTCCTCGGCCCCGGCACCCGCACCGGCATCGCCGGCGCCGTCTCGCTCGCGGTGCTCATGATCCCCGTCGTCGTACGCTCGAGCGAGGAGATGCTGCGACTCGTGCCGAACGAACTGCGCGAGGCGGCCTACGCCCTCGGCGTGCCCAAGTGGCTCACGATCGTGAAGGTCGTGCTGCCCACCTCGATGGCGGGCATCACGACCGGCATCATGCTCTCCATCGCGCGGGTCATCGGCGAGACGGCGCCGCTGCTCATCGCCGCGGGATTCACCGCGAGCGTGAACTACAACATGTTCGACGGCCGCATGCAGTCGCTGCCCGTATTCGTGTACACGCAGTATGCGAACCAGGGAAATCCGCCCCAGGCGTACCTCGACCGTGCGTGGGCGGCGGCCCTCACCCTCATCCTGATCGTCATGGCGCTGAACCTCATCGCCCGACTCGTCGCCCGCTTCTTCGCCCCGAAGTTCGGCCGCTGAACCGCCAGTTAGGAAACCCGTGTCCAAGCGCATCGAAGTCCGCGACCTCAACGTCTACTACGGCAAGTTCCTCGCAGTGGAGGGTGTGAACATGGAGATCGAGCCCCGCAGTGTCACGGCGTTCATCGGCCCTTCCGGCTGTGGCAAGACGACCTTCCTGCGCACGCTGAACCGCATGCACGAGGTGGTGCCGGGCGCGCGCGTCGAGGGCGAGGTGCTCATCGACGGCAACAACCTCTACGACCCCGACGTCGACCCCGTGCTCGTGCGCCGCCAGGTCGGCATGGTGTTCCAGCGCCCGAACCCGTTCCCGACGATGTCGGTCAAGGACAACGTGCTGGCGGGCGTGAAGCTCAACAACCGGCGCATCTCGAAGTCCGACGCCGACGAACTCATGGAGAGGTCGCTGCGCAGTGCGAATCTCTGGAACGAGGTGAAGGACCGCCTCGACCGCCCGGGCTCGGGCCTGTCGGGCGGCCAGCAGCAGCGCCTCTGCATCGCCCGTGCGATCGCGGTCTCCCCCGAGGTGATCCTCATGGACGAGCCGTGCTCGGCGCTCGACCCCATCTCGACGCTCGCGATCGAGGACCTCATCGAGGAGCTCAAGCAGGACTACACGATCGTCATCGTGACCCACAACATGCAGCAGGCATCTCGGGTCTCCGATCGCACCGCGTTCTTCAACATCGCCGGCACGGGCAAGCCCGGCAAGCTCATCGAGTACGACGACACCACGACGATCTTCTCGAACCCGTCGGTGAAGGCCACCGAGGACTACGTCTCCGGACGCTTCGGCTGATCGCCGAAACCCTGTTACCATCGAGTCACGGTGTCGGCCCACCCCCGTCGGCATCACCCGCGATTCCCACCCTCCAGCGGTGAGCTAGTGGCTGCGGCGCGTACGGCGCCGCCCCACGACTCGGCAGTCACCGCATGGTGCGTATCTTCGTTCAGTGGCGACCACCCGCCCCGCACCCCGCTTCGACGCATCCGTGCGTCCGCCGTTCGAAGGATCCGACATGACCGATCGCGCCAGCGACACCAGTCCCATCTCCCTGACCGACGCCGAGATCTTCGCCGCCCATGACGGCGGCAAGCTCGAGATCGCCCTCACGTCGCCGCTCGACACGAGACGCGACCTCTCCATCGCGTACACGCCCGGCGTCGCGCGGGTGAGCCGCATGATCCACTCCGCCCCCGAGACGGCCGAGCAGTACACGTGGGCGAGCCGCCTCGTCGCGGTCGTGAGCGATGGCACCGCCGTGCTCGGCCTCGGGAACATCGGCGCGGCCGCCTCGCTGCCCGTCATGGAGGGCAAGGCCGCACTCTTCCGCCGCTTCGGCGGGCTGAACTCCATCCCGCTCGTCATCGAGACGACCGACGTCGACGAGATCGTCGAGACGCTCGTGCGGCTTCGCTCGAGCTTCGGCGCGGTGAACCTCGAGGACGTCTCCGCGCCGCGCTGCTTCGAGCTGGAGGCCAAGCTCATCGAGGCGCTCGACATGCCCGTGATGCACGACGACCAGCACGGCACGGCCGTCGTGGTGCTCGCGGCGCTCACGAACGCCGCGACGCTCGTCGGGCGGGAGCTCGAGTCGCTCCGCGTCGTGATCGCCGGTGCGGGCGCGGCCGGCATCGCGGTCGCCGAGATCCTGCTCCAGGTCGGTGTCTCCGACGTCGTGCTCCTCGACTCGCGCGGCATCGTGACGACGGCCCGCGACGACCTCACCGGGGTGAAGTCGGCATACGCTGCACGCACCAACCCGCGCGGGCTCGCGGGTGGCATCGCCGAGGCCCTCGACGGTGCGGACGTCTTCATCGGCGTCTCCTCCGGCAGCGTGCCCGAGTCGGCGCTCGCGACCATGTCGAGCGACGCCATCGTCTTCGCCCTCTCGAATCCCGACCCCGAGGTGCATCCTGAGATCGCCGCCCGCCACGCCCGCATCGTCGCGACGGGTCGCAGCGACTTCCCCAACCAGATCAACAACGTGCTCGCGTTCCCCGGCATCTTCCGAGGCACGCTCGACGCGCGCGGGACGCGCATCACGACCGGGATGAAGATCGCTGCAGCCCGGACTATCGCGGGCATCGTCGGCGACGACCTGGCGCCCGACCACATCGTGCCGAGCCCGCTCGACGAGCGTGTCGCTCCCGCCGTGGCCGCGGCGGTCGTGGCCGCGGTGACCGACCGCCGTCCGCAGCCGTAGGCTCAGTCCCGGGGGCTCAGCAGGTACGCGTTGAGTTCCCGGGCCTCGTCGGCGTCGTAGGGCAGGTCGCGGTCGTCGAGGTGGGTGACCCCGGCGGCGAGCCGGACGCTCGACACCAGCCACACGGCATCCGCCGTCTCGAGGTCGTAGACCGGGATGTCGCGATACTCGGTCTGCCGGCCGGTCGCCCCGAGGTGCTCGAACAGGCTCTGCTGCGTCGTGCCGTGCAGGATCGCACCGGATGGCGCGGGCGTCGACCACACATCGCCACGACGGATGATGACGCTCGACGTGGGCCCCTCCATGACGTAGCCATCGCTCGTGAGGAAGATCGCGTCATGGGCGCCGCGCCGCTTCGCCTCGCGCAGGGCGGCCATGTTCACGGCGTAGCTCAGGGTCTTCGCGCCCAGGAGCAACCAGGGCGCCCGTTCCGCCGTGCCGCGGCCGTACCCGCGATCGAGGGTGACGGCGCGGATGCCGCGCCGCCGCACCTCGACGAAGCCCGCCGCCGGCGCGACGTGCAGCCACGCCGTCGGGGCCGGTCCGTGCTCGACACCGCGGCTGAGCACGAGCTTCAGCGCGAACTCGCCGGTGGGCGGAAGTGCGGCCACGGCGCGGGCGATGGCGGCCTCCCACTGCGGAAGGTTCGGCTCTGGCAGCTCGCAGATGCGGGCCGAGTTGCGCAGTCGTTCGAGGTGCGGTCTCGTCTCCTGCGCGTGGCCGTCGACGACGCCGATGGTCTCGAAGATGCCGTCGCCCCGCTGCGTCGACAGCTCCCCCACGCGCAGGGCGGGCATCGATGCGTCGACCTCATGGAACGTCGCGTCCAGCCGCGTGATGTCGGCGTCAGCGGGCAACGGTTCGATGAGGAGCGTGATGGTATCGGCCATGCTCCGATGCTACGCGGGCGATGGCGGCCGAGACCGCTGGGCGGCGGCCGCCAGCGGCTCCGGGCGGCGGCGGCTCGCAGTCGCCCGGGGCTCGCAGTCGCCCGGTAGTACTAAGGCCGGGCCGCAGAACGCCTCTCGGCGCGAGGCCGCTCGAAGCGGCGAATATTGGAGCCCGGGGTTACTGCGGCCCGGCCTCGTCAAGTGTAAACGAGATCGACGGGTCTGAAATTCCCGCGATGCGGATGCCTCGTGCTCAGTCGAGCGAATCGCGGCGCCAGAGTCGTGCGCACGAGGCGAACTCGTCGGCCAGCTGCGTGAGGCGGAGCGCTCGTTGCGTCAGCCGGCCCGATCGCTCGGGATGAGCGGCGTCCGAGGCATCCGCGTCATCGGCAAGGCTGGCGAAGCCGGCGGCGACGACCCGCGCGAACGCGGCCGCGCGCTCGAGTGCGGCGGCGAAATCGCCGCCGAAGAGTCCCCGGAGGACCTGATCGGCCAGGTCCTGTACCTCGGCGGGACCGGCCGGGATCGGGGCGCCGGCGACGACCTGGTCGATCGTATGCGACACCTCGGTGCCCCGCTGGAATCCGAGGCTCACGCCGAGCGGATCCTGCCGGATGAGCGCTCGCAACAGGTACACGCGCCAGAGCGCTCCCGGCAGGCTCTTCGGAGAGGCGTGCGACCAGAGCTCGGCGATCGCATCGATGCCGTGCTCGTCGGTATACGAGACGAGGCGCGCGACGACCGCGGGATCGGGATTGGAGCGCACACGCGACAGCAGGGCCGCGGCGGTGTCGTGGGCGACGTGGCTGAGGTGCGCGGGGTCCTCGGCGCCGAGGAAGCCCTCGAACATGCCCGGCGGGAACCGCGTGGGTCGGTGGAAGTCTGAAGCCATCGCCGCAAGGGTACTCCTCGTCGCTGGACGGCGTCGGCGCGTGCCCACGGGGATCGTCTCGCGGTGACGTTCCGGTGACCCTTCCTCGGTGTGCGCCGACGGTCGCGGTCAGCCGGCGATGGCGGCCGCGCGAAGCAGGAGTGCGACCGCCAGTTCGCCCCCATCCGCTCGTAGGTGACTTTCGCGTGCCGGTTGCGGCACCGGACTTCGCACTTCGCGATCTCGGCCGTGACCCGCTGCCACGAATACGCCGCCTTCGCGAGTCTCATCACCTCCGCCGCCTTCTCGATGTGCGTCACGATGATCGACGGTGCTTCTCGAGGTTCCCGGCGTAGTACCGTCGAGCCCTGGCCGCATTGCACGCACGACAGACCGACTGCCGCCCGTCGGGCGACGCTGATCGCACGTTGAACTGCGAGTGCTCGAGTGGGAGGCCTGCGGGTCGAGCAGGTCTTCACGATTCCTCCTGTCGCAGCCTGAGGGCAGCGTAGAACCTGCCACGGGCGTTGGAGCGGATTCGACGACGGCCAAGACCTTCGGCACCGTGGACCGCTTACGCGCTGGACATCGGAGACGGCAGCAGGAGGGAGCCCGACGGTGCGGGCTGTTAGGGTGATGATGCCCCTATAGCTCAGTTGGTTAGAGCAACGGACTTCAAAACAGAAAATGGAGCGCCAGCGCCGAAATGCGTTGGATGACCGCCGCTATATGCTGGAACACCCTGAGAGCCCGAGGTACTCGCCCTCCTGGGCAGTGACAATCCGAGGGATTGGGCAATCAGCAGGTAACCGCGAGGGAACCTCAGAGACTACACGCGGCGCACCTGACCGGAGCCAGGCTCCGAAGGTGAAGATATAGTCCAGACTGCAAGCCGCTCGACGGTGGCTGGGGAAACCCAGTGCAGCAGGTTAATCCGTGGGTCCAGGGTTCGAGTCCCTGTGGGGGCACACACCACGTCGCACCGGCCGTGTGAGGACGAGAGCATGCCATGACCAGTGTTGTCAAGGCCTGTCGCTCCTTCACGGCGCCGCGTAGAACGGTACGCATCGGATCCCGAGGGGTCCGACCAGGTGGCCGGACCGGTCGGCGCAGCGCAGACGACCACGCGCTTCCCAGGACGCGTCGATCGGCTCCGGTCCACCGGGGCGACGACCGGCCCCGACGACGACCGGTGACGCAACTCGATGGGGATGGTGCCACGTCGCACGGTTCTGACGTCCGAACGGGTTCTCGCACGCGAAACCCCGGACACCGCCCGGCGGACGTCCCCGCCGTGGCGGCTCCGCCCCAGGTTCCCCTTCCTGCACCACGTCGTGCAGGTGAGTCTCACCGTAACCCCCGAATCCGGCGCACACCAGCGTTCCCCACCCGTTCTGGGGGGGCGACAGACGTGACGCGGTGCCTCCACGCTCCGTGCGGCGTCAGCCGACGAGCGCCCGGAACCCCGTCATGAGGGCCAACCGCTCCGCCGACGTACGGGCGAGCGGGGTCACCGCGAGGCTCGTCACGCCCGCCTGGCGAAAGGCGTCGACCCGCTCGGCGACGTGGGACGTCGGTCCGATGAGCGAGATCGCCCCGACGAGCTCATCGGGCACTGCGGCCGCGGCCTCCTCCTTGCGCCCGTCGAGGTAGAGGTCCTGGATCCGTGCCGCGTCGGCCTCGAAGCCGTATCCGGCGATGAGGTCGTTGTAGAAGTTCTTGCCGCGGGCGCCCATGCCGCCGATGTAGAGGGCGAGTTGCGGCTTCACGGCCGCGATCGCCGCCGCTGCGGCATCCGGCCGATCGGTGATGGCGAGCGCCGGGCTCGCGAACACGTCCAGCGGCGCGAGGCCGGCGTCGCGCTTCACCGCTCCGGCCGCGAGCGCGGCGCCCCAGGTGCCGGCGGCTCGCTCGGGGTGGAAGAACATCGGCAGCCAGCCGTCGGCGATCTCGGCGGTCTGCTCGACCGACTTGGGCCCGAGCGCCGCGACGGTGATTGGGATGCGCTCGCGCACCGGATGGTTGATGAGCTTCAGCGGCTTGCCGAGCCCGGTGCCCTCCCCCGCCGGCAGCGGGATGCGGTAGTTACGGCCCTGGTGCACGACGGGCTCGCGCCGCCACGTCATGCGGCACACGTCGACGATCTCGCGGATGCGGCCGACGGGCGCGTCGTAGCGCACTCCGTGGAAGCCCTCGACGACCTGCGGACCGGATGCCCCGATGCCGAGCTCGAACCGGCCGTCTGACACGTAGTCGAGGCCGGCGGCGGTCATCGCGGTGAGCGTGGGCGTTCGCGTGTAGAGCTGCAGGATGCCGGACGCGAGCGTGATGGTCGACGTGCGCGCCGCGAGGAAGCCGAGCTGGCTGACCGCGTCGAACGAGTACGCCTCCGGTACCATCACGAGGTCGACGCCGGCCGCCTCGAGCTCGGCGACCTCGTCGGCGGTGTCGCGGAAGCCGCCCGCGTAGTTCAGGAACATGCCGACGCGCATCCGTCACTCCTCTTCGTGTGCTGGTCGGCCGACGACGTGCGCGGCCCCTCAGAGGTTAGCTGACCGCCCGCGGGGTGCGCGCGTCGTTGTGCGTGATCGACGAGGGTCGCGGGCGAGTCCCGGTTCCTGTCGTGGGTTGCGTGCATCGTGCGTCTTCAGCGGTCTCCGAGGCGGATGCCGCAGGCTGGAGTCCCGCGCGTTCCGCGCCGGTTCGACGACCGGAGGCAGCCGATGACCTGGAGCCTGCTGCTCGACCTCCTCCTCATCGTCGTCTTCATCGCCTCGGCCGTGATCGGCTATCGTTCGGGGCTGCTCCGCACGGCCGCCGGCCTCGTCGGCCTCGTGCTCGGCGGCATCGCCGCGTACTTCGCGATGCCGTGGGTGTCGACGCTCGTGCCCCTGCCCCAGTGGCGCGCGCCTGCCGCGATCCTGGCCGCGCTCGTGCTGCTCTCGTTGGGCGCGTGGCTGGGTGCGGTCGTGGGCCGGGCACTTCGCCACGGCGCGCGGGTCGCGAAGCTCGGGCTCCTCGATCGCGTGCTCGGTGCGATCGGCAACCTCATCGTCACCGCGTTCGTGGTCGCCCTCGTGGGGTCGGGCATCTCGGCCATGGGCGTGCCCGTGCTCTCACCGGCGGTCGCAGGCTCCAGCGTGCTCTCCACCCTCGACCGGGTCAGCCCCGCGCCGGCGCGCAGCCTCCTCGCCGAGCTCCGCACGGCGACGTTCGGCGGGGCGATCCCGTGGCTCGTCGAGGTGCTCGACGCCCCGACGGAGGCACCCGAGCTGCCCACGGGCGGCGTCGGCGATGGCGAGCTCGCGCGCGCCGCGGCATCCGTCGTCCGCATCACTGGCACGGCGTACGAGTGCGGCAGCAACCTGTCGGGCAGCGGATTCGTGGTGGCCGAGGACCGGATCGTGACGAACGCGCATGTGGTCGCGGGCGTCACGGAGCCGATCATCGAGGCGCCCGGCCATCCCGCCGTCGCGGGCCGGGTCGTGGCCTTCGACTCCGAGAACGATCTCGCGCTCATCGCGGTGTCGGGCCTCGCGACGCCGCCGCTCGCGATCGCCGAGGCGGCTCCGGGCGCCGACGTGGCCGTGGCCGGGTACCCGTTCGGAGGCCCGCTCGAACTGCGCCCGGCACGCATCATGTCGATCGGGCCGATCACGATCCAGGAGTCAGGACGCACGTCGACGCGCGACATCGTGACGCTCGCGGCCGATGTCGACCACGGCAACTCCGGCGGGCCGGTGCTCACGGGCGACGGCGACATCGGTGGCGTCGTGTTCGCGAAGTCGGACTCGGTCGCGAACGTCGGCTACGCCATTCCGGTGACGACGCTCGCGCCGCTCGCGGCCGGGGCGCCGCAGCTCGAGGAGCCCGTGGACTCGGGCTCGTGCGTCGGCTGACGCCGCCAGTGCTCAGTCGGCGCTGAATCCCTCGAAGCGGATGCCCCAGGAGAGCTGCCACTCCTCACCCGGCCCGAGCCACCGCAGGCCTCGACCGGAGTTGAACGCCTCGGCCGGCGCCGTCATCGGCTCCACGGCGATGGCGACCTCGCCGTCCTCGCCGGGGAACTCGTGCGTCGTGAACGCCTGTACGTAGTCGAACTCGTCGTCCGCCCAGATCGAGACGCTCCGGCCATCTGGGGCCGTGAGGGTGTGCACGACCGTGCCGTCATGACTCGTCACCTCGCCGAACGCGTCGTCGAGCGTGACGTCGCCGACCCGGCGCCCCTCGCGGAAGTCCCACTCGGTTCCGTCGACGGGCAACTCGCCGGTCGGGAGCAGCCGGTCGTCGACCTCGATGTGACTCGCCGCCTCGAGGCGCAGCGTCAGGTCGGCCGTCGGCACACCGCCGATCTTCAGGTACGGGTGGGCGCCGATCGCGACGGGGGCGGCATCGGCGCCGAGGTTCTCGATGAAGTGCGTGACCTTGAGTCCGTCGGACACAAGCTCGTAGTGCACGGCCGTGCCGAGCAGGAAGGGATAGCCGAGCTGCGGGTAGATGTTCGCCTGGAGGGTGACCGAGTCGCGCTCGCGAGCGATCGGGCGGTACTCGGTGTACCGGAGCAGGCCGTGGATCGCGTTGTTGCGGCTCGGCTCGGTGATGGCGAGGTGGCGCTCGACGCCCTCGTGGGTCCAGACGCCGTCACGGATGCGGTTCGGCCAAGGGACGAGCACGATACCCGCGCCCATGGGTTGCGACTGGTCCTCGGGATACTCCGGCACGAGCTGGATGCCGTTGATGGTGAGGGTGCGGATCCCGGCGGCCACCGCCGTGATCGTGGCCTGGAGGTCGCCGCTTGCCGTCGATGTCTCGAGGACGAACTGCTCGCCCGTGGGAAGAGTCATGGATCCACCTTAGGGTCTCACGCGAGGTGCACCGCGAGCCCCGCAGCCTCGAGCTCGGCGACGAGTTGAAGCGGAGCTGCGGCATCCGTCACCAGCTCGTCGAAGGTGTCGATGGGCGCGATCCGGCCCAGGTGCACCTCGCCGAGTTTGGAGCCGTCGGCGACCACGACGCTGCGCGCGGCCGCCCGCAGCATGAGCGCCTTGACGGCCGCCTCGGGGAGGTTGGCGTTCGTCACGCCGTGCACGGGGTCGACACCGTTGCAGCCGATGAAGGCGAGGTCGACGTGCACCTCGTCGAGCATGGAACCCGCCAGCGGATGCACGAGCGAGTGCTGCTTGGGGCGGAGCGTGCCGCCCGTGACGACCACGGTGAACCGCGGGATCTCGTCTTCGAGCTCGAGCGCGATCGAGAGCCCGTTGGTGAACACCACGAGGTCGTCGAGGTCGTCGCGAGCCCGCAGTGCGCGGGCGATCTGGAGGGTCGTCGTGCCGACGTCGAGGATGATGCTCTGGCCGCTGCGCGCGAGCGACGCCGCGTGCTCGCCGATGCGGCGCTTCGGCTCGACGGATGCCGCGAGCGCCTCCTCGAAGGTGGGCTCGCGGTCGGGCCGCTCGACGACGAGCGCCGACGAGACGGGAACGGCGCCTCCGTGCACTCGGCGGATCTCGCCGCGACGTTCGAGCGCGTCGAGGTCGGCCCGGGCGGTGACGGTCGTGACCCCGAACGCGGCGCTCAGCTCGGCGACGCGCACGAAGCCCCGCTCGGCCACGAGCGCGAGGGCGAGCTCGCGACGCCGGGGAGCATCGAGCGGGGCGGGCGTCGTGGCCAGGGCATCCGTCGCGGCATCCGTCATGAGGGGATTCTGCGCGGTCTTCGCGCACTTTGCAATACGAAACTCGATTGTTTGTCAAACGAAAGTCGCATAGGGTTACCGCGTGCAGACCGACTCCCGCATCGTCGTTCGTCCGGCGCGGCTCGCCGACGGCCGCGAGCTCATCTACTTCGACGACGCCGACACCACGCTGCCGCCCGAACGCGCCGTCGACGAGCGTGAGCTCGACCCTCGCCCCGTGACGGCGCAGATGCGCCAGGACGCGCTCACGGGCGAGTGGATCTCGATCGCCGCGGCCCGGCAGAATCGCGTGTTCCTGCCGCCTGCGGATCTCGACCCACTGGCCCCGCAGCGACCGGGCAACCCGTCGGAGATCCCGAGTGTCTACGACGTCGCGGTGTTCGAGAACCGCTCGCCGTCGTTCGGTCCTCAGTCGGCGACGGATGCCCCGAGCGCCGACGCCCTGGCGTCGCTCCGTCGCATCGGGCTCGAGCGCACGCTGCCCTCGGTGGGCCGGTGCGAGGTGGTGTGCTTCAGCCCCGAGCACGAGGGCTCGTTCGGCACCCTGAGCCGCTCGCGCGCCCGCACCGTGATCGAGGCCTGGGCGCAGCGAACCGCCGCGCTCTCGGCCCTGCCCGGGGTCGAGGAGGTGTTCCCTTTCGAGAATCGCGGCCGTGAGATCGGCGTGACGCTGCCGCATCCGCACGGACAGATCTACGCGTACCCGTACGTGACGCCGCGCACCGAACGGCTGCTCGCGGCCATCGACGCCTACGGGCCCACGCTCATGGCCGACCTCCTCGGGCACGAACGCCGCGGCCCGCGCGTGCTGCTCGCGGGCGAGCACTGGACGGCGTTCGTGCCGTTCGCGGCGCGCTGGCCGATCGAGGTGCACCTGCTCCCCGATCGGCACGTGCCCGACTTCGCCGAGACCACGCTCGCCGAACGCGACGAGCTCGCCACGCTCTACCTGCGCCTGCTCCGCGGGATCGACCGCCTCTACGACACGCCCACCCCGTACATCGCCGCATGGCACCAGGCACCGGTGCACGAGCGTCGCGACGACGTGCGGCTCATGCTCCAGCTGACGAGCCCGCGGCGCGCCGCCGACAAGCTGAAGTACCTCGCGGGTTCGGAGGCCGCGATGGGAGCATGGATCGGGGACGTCACCCCCGAGTCGCAGGCCGAGGCACTGCGCGCGGCCATCGAAGGAGTCGAGGCATGAGCGACATCGCCGGCGCGATGCATCTGTTCGCCGAGCGGTTCGGCCGCCGCCCCGCGGGTGTCTGGTCGTCCCCCGGCCGCGTGAACCTCATCGGCGAGCACACCGATTACAACGACGGGTTCGTGTTCCCCTTCGCGATCGACCGGCGAACCACCGTCGCCCTCGGCGACCGCGACGATCGGCTCATCCGGGTCTCCTCGACGTTCTCGCCCGACGCCGTCGAACTGCACGTCGACGAGCTCTCCCCCGACGCCGTCGCAGGCTGGGCGGCCTACCCGCTGGGCGTCGCCTGGGCGCTCGGCGAGTACGGCGCCGACCTCGAACACGTGCGCGGGGTCGACCTGCACATCGACTCGGACGTGCCGGTGGGCGCCGGCCTCTCCTCGTCGGCGGCCCTCGAGTGCGCCGTCGCGCTCACACTCGACGAGCATTGGGGCCTCGGCTTCGACCGGCCGACGCTCGCGAAGGTGGGCCGCCTCACGGAGAACCGCGTCGTCGGCGCGCCGACCGGCATCATGGACCAGTCGGCGTCGCTGCTCGGCGAAGTCGACTCGGGCGTGCTCCTCGATTGCCGCAGCCTCGACGCCGACGTCATCCCGCTGCACTTCGCGGCCGAGGGCCTCTCGCTCCTCGTGATCGACACCCGCGTCGAGCATGCGCACGCCGACGGCGGGTACGCCGCGCGGCGCGCCTCCTGCGAGGCGGGAGCACGCGGACTCGGCGTCGGCTCGCTGCGGGATCTCCGCGTGGACGACCTCGATCGGGCGGCCGAGGTGCTCGACGACGAGACGTTCCGCCGCGTGCGCCACGTCGTCACCGAGAACCAGCGCGTGCTCGACACCGTTCGCACGCTGCGCGAGCACGGACCGGGCGCCATCGGGCCGTATCTCGACGCGTCGCACGCGTCGATGCGCGACGACTTCGAGATCTCGGTGCCCGAACTCGATCTCGCGGTGGAGACGGCACAGGCGAACGGCGCGATCGGCGCCCGCATGACCGGCGGCGGGTTCGGCGGCTCAGCGATCGCCCTCGTCATCAACCCACTCGTGCCCGTGATCACGCGCGAGGTCGAGGCGGCGTTCGCCGAGCGCGGCTACCGGGCGCCCACCGTCTTCACGGTGCGCGCCGATCAGGGCGCCAGGCGCGACGCCTGAACGCGCTGAACACTCGCAGTGGCAGGTACGGGGATCAGCACACCGGATGCTGCTCCAGCACTCCTCGGGACGGCTGCAGTCGGGGTCGGGCAAGGTCGCGAGTCGCTCCTGCACGGCCGCTCGGCGTTCGGCGCGTGGCTCCTGCGCGAGCCTGGCCGGGCCGCTGTACGTCGGCTGATCCGGTAGGTCGTCCAGACCGCCCGCGGCCCGCCGACTCGATTCGGGCGACCTGCGATTGATCGAGCCCGACGGCGGCGCCACCTCCGCGCATTCATCACGGCCGGAGTCGTTGGGGTCCGCGAGACTCCGGCACTGATGCCGGAGGCTGGCGGTGGGCCACCTCGGACGATCGCTCGCAGCCTGCGGGTCCGACCGTCACCCGAACGTCACGGCGCGGGATGCCACTCCTCGGCGAGGATCCCGTAGGTGAAGCCGTCGATCCAGCCGAGCTCGGTGAACGCGAGGTCGAACATGGACCGCGCGATGGCCGTCGCGTACCCCCTGCCGGCGTGCGCGGGATCGACGAGACAGCCGAGATCCGCCTCCGTCCCGCGCCAGGCGTCGCCGTCCGGCTGGCCCACGCCGTCGCGCACGTTCAGCCACCCGGTGCCGATGACGAGCCCATCGAGCTCTGTCACCGCCGCGTGCTGGTCGGGGTCCTCGACGCCGTCGAGCCACGCCCTTCGGAACGCCTCGGGATCCACGGTGGTGCGCAGCAGCAAGCGGATGACGTCGGGGGGATTGCGCTGCACGAGCACCCCGTCGAGGTCGTCGCTCATCGGCGGCCGGAGCACGAGCGATCCGGCCGCACGCGGCCACGCCACCTGTGCCGACGTCACGCGTCGGCCGTCGCCTGGCCCGGCGGTGGCTCGACCGCCCCAGGCGTGCCGCCCGTGATCCGCACCAGCTCGTCGAACGTGGTCGGGAACACCGTCTTCGCGTGCCCGGCGGCCGCCCACACCCGGTCGTAGCGCGCGAGGTCGGTGTCGACGACCGTGCGCACGGGCGACGGATGTCCCACCGGCGCCACTCCCCCGATGACCTGGCCCGTCGCCTCCTTCACGATCTCCTTCGAGGCACGCCCGATGCGACCGCCGAGCTGCTCGCCGAGCCAGTGCGTGTCGACCCGGTGTGCCCCCGACGTGAGCACGAGTATGGGCAGGTCATCGAGCGTGAACACGAGCGAGTTGGCGATCTGGCCGACCTCGACGCCGAGCGCATCGGCGGCGAGCTGCGCCGTCGTCACCGCGTCGTCGAACCAGACGATGTCGGGAGTGAGTCCGTGGCGCGCGAGCGCGTCGACGACACGGTCGACGGCGGCGTGCGAAGGTGCGGAGGTCTGCTCGGGGGGCATGCATCGATCCTACGAGTGCGAATGCGGCATCCGCCCGCCTCAGCGGTCCTCGCGACCCGTTCACGGGACTGCCGTAGGGTGCGATCGTGAGCACAACCCCTTCCCCCGCACACGACCGGCTCGCCCGCCGACTCGGACTCCGCGACGCCGTCGCGATCGGGCTCGCCGCGATGATCGGCGCCGGCGTGTTCGCCGTGTGGGCGCCCGCCGCGCAGGCGGCGGGGTCATGGCTGCTCGCGGGTCTTGCGATCGCCGCGCTCGTCGCCATCGCGAACGCCGGGTCGACGGCGCAGCTCGCGGTGCGCTATCCCGAGGCGGGCGGCGCGTACCGCTACGGCCGTGAGCGGCTCGGCGCGTGGCCGGGCTTCCTCGCCGGGTGGGGATTCGTGATCGGCAAGACCGCGAGCTGCGCCGCGATGGCGATCACCGCCGCGGCGTACCTCGTGCCGCCCGCGTGGCAGAAGCCGGTCGCGGTCGCTGCGGTGATCGTGCTCGTCGGCGTCAACGTGCTCGGGGTCACCCGCACCGCGCGGGTGGCATCGGTGATCGTGTCGGCGGTGCTCGCAGTGCTCGTCGTGGTGGCCGCGGCGGGGGTGGCCGCGATTGCGGGCGGCGGCTGGGGTGCGGGCGCCATCGGCGAACAGCCCTCCGTCGTGCCTCCGGTCGGTGCACCGGAAACCGCCTCCGCCGCGATCGCCGGGGCCTACGGCGTGCTGCAGGCTGCCGCCCTGATCTTCTTCGCCTTCGCCGGATACGCGCGCATCGCGACGCTCGGCGAGGAGGTGCGCGAGCCGACCCGGACGATCCCGCGTGCGATCGGCGTGGCGTTCGCGATCGTGCTCGTCGTGTACGCAGCGGTGGGCACGGCGGCGCTCGGTGCGCTCGGACCCGACTCGCTCGCGTCATCCGCCGCACCGCTCGTCGACGTGGTCGGCGTCGCCGGATGGCTCTGGACCGAGCCGATCGTGCGCGTGGCTGCGGGCGTCGCCGCGCTCGGATCGCTGCTCGCGCTCGTCGCGGGCGTCGGCCGCACGAGCCTCGCGATGGCGCGCGACGGCGAACTGCCGCGCCGGCTGGCCACGGTGCATCCACGGTTCGGCGTGCCGCACGTCGCCGAGATCACCGTGGGCGTCGCGGTCGTCGTGCTCGTGCTCGTCGCCGACCTTCGCGGCGCCATCGGCTTCTCGTCGTTCGGCGTGCTGCTCTACTACCTGGTCGCGAACGCCTCGGCCCTCACCCAGCCGGCCGGCGAACGGCTCGTGCCGCGCTGGCTGTCGTGGCTGGGGGCCGTCGGATGCGTCGTGCTCGTCGTGACCCTGCCGCTGCCGTCGATCCTCGGCGGTGTCACCGTGTTCGCCGTCGGCGCGGTCATCCGGCTCATCGTCGCGGCGATACGCCGCCGTCGGGGCGGATCGCCGCCCGCCGCCCCGATCCCGAGCGAATAGGCTGAGCGGCATGAGCGCAGATCCCTCGGCCCGAATCCTCACCCTCGCCGGCATCCCGGCCCCCTTCTGCGACGAGCGCGCGTTCGTCGCGGCCGGCGCCGTCATCGTCGGCAACGTGCGCCTCGCCCCCGGCTCGAGCGTCTGGTACAACGCGGTGCTCCGCGCCGAGGCGGAGCCCATCGTGCTCGGCGAGGACTCGAACCTGCAGGACGCGGTCGTCTGCCACGTCGACGCCGGCTACCCGCTCACGATCGGGCGCGGCGTCTCCGTGGGGCACGGCGCGGTGCTGCACGGCTGCACCGTGGAGGACGACTGCCTCATCGGCATGGGCGCGACGGTGCTGAACGGCGCCGTGATCGGCGCGGGTTCGCTCGTCGCGGCCGGGGCGGTCGTGCTCGAGGGCACGGTCGTGCCGCCGGGCTCGCTCGTCGCCGGCGTCCCGGCCAAGGTGCGGCGCGAGCTCTCCGACGAGGAGCGCGACGGCCTCAAGCGCAACGCGGCCCACTACCTGAAGCACGTCGAGGAGCACACCGCGCCCGTCGACTGAGCCGAGCGGGCGTCAGCGCACCGGTTGCCCGCTGGCGCTCGACGCGGTGGCCGTGACGCCGACCTCGGCCACGGTCGCAGCCGAGGCATCCGCGTCGCCCGCGAGCCGTCGACGGAGGCGCCGCACGCGGTGCACCACGATGCGGACGGCGAGCCCGGCACCCCACGCCGCCGCGCCGAGGAGGCTCCGGTCGTACGGGCCGAGCATGCGCCGTCGTTCGTACGCCGTGCGGAGCGTGCCGCCGAGGAGGTCGTGAGCGCGCCCGAGCCGCGGCAGTGGCACGATCTCGCGGGCCTCGGCGAGCGCGTGCAGGCGCCCGGTCCAGTCGTCGGCATCGCGGCCATGGAAGTAGTTGTCGGCGGTCCATGCGGGATCCGCGTGTCGGAAGCGGCCCTCCACCAGGTCCTCCGTGGAGCCGAACAGGCCCGACCCCTCGAACACGGTGTTGATCATCGACGGCGACACGCCGAAGTCGTCGAGGAGGAGCACCGGCATGCCGAGGGCCACCGCTTCCAGGGCGGCCGTCGAGCTCACCGTGACGAGCGCGCCCGCCCGCGCGAGCTTCTCGGCCATGGGGCCGTCCTCGACCACAAGGTTCGGCGGTACCCCGTCGGCGAGGTCCTCGACGAGGTCAGCGTAGTCGTGCTCCTCGAAGTGGGTCTGCGCCTCGCCGCGACGTGCACGCACCTTGACCACGACGCGCCGCTCGAGGTGTCGGCGGGCATGCGCGGCGAGCGCCTCGAGCACGCGGAGCCGGTCGTCGCGCGCGGCGGGCACCTTCGCCTGTGCGGCGAAGACGACATCGGTGCGGTCGGATGTCGCGTCCGAGGCGGCCTGGCTCGCGACCTCCGTCGCGAGGAAGGGAAGGGTGGCCAGTCCGAACCTGCGGTCGAGGTCGAGCTCGGCGGCGTTGGCGCGGAACTCCCGCACCTCGCGGCGGCTGTGCAGCACCACGAGGTCGGTCTGCTCGCGGTAGACCACGGCCTTCGGCACCGCCGGGATCGTGAGGCCGGGGAAGCCGCTCACGAGCACGGGCCGGTCGTCGCGACCCTCGAGGCGTGGCGCCACGACCCGCACGAACGGCCCCCGCAGCGAGAGCAGCACGGCGTGCGGGTCGAACCCGTCGACGAGCGCGTCGAGGTCGTCGAGGTGGAGCACCCGCACGTCGGCCGCGGCGAAGCGGGTGCCCGCGAGCGCGTCGACGAGCTGACGCCCGCTCGGCATCACCGGCGAGGCGAGGATCACGAGTCGGCTCTTCCACGTGGGCGGCAGCGTCGAGGCGAGCGCCGCGCCCCACTTCACGTAGGAGTCGGAGTCGGCGACGACGAGCAGGCGCCGCGCCGCGACAGCCGTCATCGTGGTCGACGACGGAGTCACGCGGCGACCCGGCGGAGCTTCGCGCGCGGTGCCTCCTCACCGGGGAACACACGCTTCACGCCGTCGCCCATGGCGTCGCCGATGATCCGGATGTCGCGCACGAGGTGCGCGAAGCCCTGCGGCTCGAGCGACGCGGCCTGGTCGCTGCCCCACATCGCCCGGTCGAGGGTGATGTGCCGCTCGACGGCGACCGCGCCGAGCGCGACCGCGGCGAGCGAGATCTGCAGCCCGTGCTCATGTCCCGAGTAGCCGACCGGCACACCCGGATAACGCTGCCGCAGCGTGTCGATCATGCGGAGGTTGGCCTCCTCGGCCGGCATCGGGTAGCTCGAAGTGGCGTGCATGAGCACGAGGCGCTCCGTGCCGAGCGTCTCGAGCGCCCGGTCGATCTCCTCGATCGTCGACATGCCCGTGGAGCAGATGACGGGCTTACCCGTCGCGGCGAGTGCGGCGAGCAGCTCGAGGTCGGTGAGCGACGCCGACGCGACCTTGTGCGCGACCACGCCCAGCCCTTCGAGGAACCCGACCGACGGCACGTCCCACGGTGAGGCGAACCAGTCGATGCCGGCGCGCAGCGCGTACGACGCGATCTCGAGGTACTCGCGCTCGCCGAACTCCACGCGGCGGCGGTAGTCGAGGTAGGTCATGGTGCCCCACGGGGTCTCCCTCGGCAGGTCGCGCATGTGCTCGGGCGTCGCGATCTCGGGCGTGCGCTTCTGGAACTTCACCGCCTGCGCACCCGACTCCACGGCCACGTCGATGAGGCGCTTCGCGATCTCGATGTCGCCGTTGTGGTTCAGGCCGATCTCACCGATGACGTAGACGGGGTTGTCGGTGCCGATCTCCGATCGGCCGATGCGGACGGACATGTCGTGCTCCCTCACTCGGGGTCGCGCGAGTGCGCGGGGTCGGATGCGCCGCGACGGGCGCCTGGCTCGCGGGCCGCGAGGATCAGGTCGGCGAGCTCGCGCACGGCGCCGTGCCCGCCGGGGCTCTGCAGCACGTGCCGGGCCGCCTCGAGCGCCTCGGGCGCGGCATCGGGCACCGCGACGGGCCAGCCGGCGAGGTCGAGCGCAGGTACGTCACCGCGGTCGTTGCCGAGGTAGGCGATGCGATCGAGCCGGATGCTGCGGGCCGTCGCCCAGTCGCGGAGCACCTCGCCCTTGGCGGGGACGCCCTGCGCGCACTCCACGCCGAGCTTCTCGGCGCGGCGTCCGACCACGGGGTTCTCCTCGGCGGAGATGATGAGCACGGGGATGCCGGCGGCCCGCAGGCGCGCGATCCCGTGGCCGTCGCTGCGGCTCACGCGCACCGACTCGCGGCCGAGCTGGTCGACCATGACGGTGTCGTCGGTGTGCACGCCGTCGAAGTCGGTGACGAGTGCGTCGACGTCGATGAGCGGATGCCGCGGTCCGAGCTCGCGATCGATCCGCACGGCGAGCGTGCGCGCGCGCTCGAGGTCGGCGTCGTCGTCGATCTCGATGGCGTGGTCGGGGTGCACGGGCTGGACGCCGACGCGGCCGAAGAAGCGGTGCCCTGCCTCTCGGAATCCGTCGGTGGCGAACACGTAGAACGCGCCCGTCTCGGCATACTCGGGCGTGCGGTCCTGCCGGCGCGGGCGGTGGGACATCTCGTGGTTCACGCCCACGGCGGTCGCGCCGATCTCGCGCCAGAGGAACACGTGCGTCGGCGCCGCGGCGAACACGACGTCGCGCTCGCCGCTCGCCACGCGCTCGACGGCCGCGTCGAGGTCGGCCGGGTCGATGAACGGCGACGTCGCCTGGATGAACACGGTGACTGCCGCGGGTTGCAGAGCAACCGAAGGGAGCGTCTCGAAACCCGCCCCCACCCGCTCCAGCTCGTCCAGCGCGTGCAGCAGCGCCGACTCGCTCGTCGCGGTGCTCCCCGCCAGCTCGGCCGGGCGGCCGATCACCTCGGCGCCTGCAGCGCGGGCAGCCTCGGCGATCTCCCCGTCGTCGGTCGTGACGACGACGCGCCCGATCCGATCCGCGGCGAGCGCGGCGCGCACGGCGCGGGTGATGAGCGGCACGCCCCCGACCCGGGCGACGTTCTTGCCGGGCAGGCCCTGCGACCCGCCCCGCGCCGGGATGATCGCGGTCGCGACGTCGGGTGCGGCATCCCCCCGCCCTTTTCGCGTGCCCGAGTGCTGCACGGCGGCGACGGCGGCCGGAGCGTCGGCGAGGTCGATCTGGGCCATGGCGCGAAGCTACGCGCGGCAGGCAGCCGAACGGTGAACGGACGGTGAACGCGAACCGACCGGGAGGTCGATGAGCGGTGCTGCGGCGGCCGCGGAATCCGTTCATCGGGCGGGTTGGGCACCCGAAGATGGCCAGTGCTCCGGCTCCGGTTTCCGCGGGGTCGTGCCCGAGTTCACGGCCGATGTCGGCATCAAGCGGGGCGAGAAGATCGACGACGCCATCATGCGCGACAACGAAGTTCGGATCCTGATCGAGTCCAAGAGTTCCACCGCTCCGCTCAAGGTCGAGCACGCGTCCCGACTCTTCCGCTACTTCGCCGTCACGAACGCCCGCGTTGCTGTGCTCACGAGCGGTCAGATCTACCACTTCTTCACGGACCTCGATGCGCCAGATCGAACAGTCGACGCGTTCGCAGGTTCGCGACATCCGCTCGCCGAAGGCGGCCGATCTTCGCGACGACGCACCGAACTCCGCCCGCCGTCGCGAAACGGAGCCGCCGTCGGCGTGACCGGCGGTGGCGAGGCTCCAGCGCCTACCTGTGTTGCAGGCGCAGTTCCGCGGCCTTCACGACGTTGGCGAGCAGCATCGCGCGGGTCATCGGGCCGACGCCGCCCGGGTTCGGCGAGAGGTGCCCGGCGACCTCGGCGACGGCGGGGTCGACGTCGCCGGTCAGCCTGCCCTTGCCGGTCTCCTCGTCCTGCACGCGCGTGATGCCGACGTCGAGCACGGCGGCGCCCGGCTTCACCCAGTCGGCCTGCACGAGGTGCGGCACGCCCACGGCCGCCACGACGATGTCGGCGCGTCGCACCTCCTCGGCGAGGTCGACGGTGCGCGAGTGCGTGAGCGTCACCGTGGCATCCAGGCCCTTGCGGGTGAACAGCAGGCCGAGCGGGCGACCCACGGTGAGACCGCGGCCGATGACGGTGACGTGCCGACCGCGGATGGGCACGTCGTACCGGCGCAGCATCTCGACGATGCCGGCCGGCGTGCACGGCAGCGGCGAGTGCAGGTCGCCCTCGATGCCGAGCACCAGCCGGCCGAGGTTCGTCGGGTGCAGGCCGTCGGCGTCCTTGTCGGGGTCGATGAGCTCGAGCATGGCGTTCTCGTCGTGGCCGGCGGGCAGCGGGAGCTGCATGATGTACCCGGTCACCTCGCGCGCCGAGTTGAGGTCGCGGATCGCGGTGCGCACGTCGGCCGTCGACGCCGACGTGGGCAGGTCGACGCGGATCGACTCGATGCCGACCTCGGCGCAGTCGCGGTGCTTGCCCGCGACGTAGGAGCGCGATCCGGGGTCGTCGCCGACGAGCAGCGTGCCGAGTCCCGGCACGACGCCGTGGGAGCGCAGGGCGGTGATGCGGGAGGCGAGCTCCTGCTTCACCGCGGCGGCGGTCGCGACGCCGTCGAGCGTGATGGCGGTCATGGTCTCTCCTCCTGGTGGCGACTCCGCGTTCAGAATTCAGAATCCGGTGTTCGGAATTCAGGAGCGCGGAGCGCGGGTGCGCTGGTCGCACCGGCGATTCGGTCAGTTCGGAACGACGCCGACCGCCGCGCTCCTGAATTCTGACCGCCACGCTCCCGAATTCCGAACGCCGCGCTCCTGAATTCCGACCGCCACGCTCCTGAATTCTGAACGGTGGCGGTGGGCTGGTGACTACTGCTGCAGGCCCGGGTACAGCGGGAACGCCGCCGTGAGGGCCTCGACGCGCGAACGGAGCGTCGGGACATCCGCCTCGCCCTTGAGCGCGAGGGCGATGATGTCGGCGACCTCGGTGAACTCGGCGTCGCCGAAGCCGCGGGTCGCGAGCGCCGGCGTGCCGATGCGCAGGCCCGAGGTGACCATCGGCGGGCGCGGGTCGAACGGCACGGCGTTGCGGTTCACGGTGATGAGCGCGTCGTGCAGCAGGTCCTCGGCCTGCTGGCCGTCGATCTTCGAGTTGCGCAGGTCGGCGAGCACGAGGTGCACGTCGGTGCCGCCCGTGAGCACGTCGACCCCCGCGGCGCGCGAGTCGTCGGCGTGGAGGCGCTCGGCGAGGATCTTCGCCCCGCGCAGCGTGCGCTCCTGACGGTCCCTGAAGTCGTCGGATGCCGCGATCTTGAACGCCGTGGCCTTCGCCGCGATGACGTGCATGAGCGGGCCGCCCTGCTGTCCGGGGAATACGTTGGAGTTGAGCTTCTTCGCGAGGTCGGCATCGCGCGAGAGGATGAAGCCCGACCGCGGGCCGCCGATCGTCTTGTGAACGGTCGACGAGACGACGTCGGCGTACGGCACGGGGTTCGGGTGCAGCCCCGCGGCCACGAGGCCCGCGAAGTGCGCCATGTCGACCCAGAGCTGCGCGCCGACCTCGTCGGCGATCTCGCGGAACGCGGCGAAGTCGAGGTGACGCGGGTAGGCCGACCAGCCGGCGATGATGACCTGCGGCGTGTGCTCGCGGGCCTTGTCGCGAACCACGTCCATGTCGACGAGGAACGTCTCGGGGTCGACGCCGTAGGACACGGCGTTGTAGAGCTTGCCCGAGAAGTTCAGCTTCATGCCGTGCGTGAGGTGACCGCCGTGCGAGAGCTCGAGGCCGAGGATGGTGTCGCCGGGCGTCGCGATCGCGCTCAGCACCGCGGCGTTGGCGGTGGCGCCCGAGTGCGGCTGCACGTTCGCGTACGCGGCGCCGAAGAGCGACTTGGCGCGCTCGATGGCGAGGCTCTCTGCGATGTCGACGTACTCGCAGCCACCGTAGTAGCGCCGGCCCGGGTACCCCTCGGCGTACTTGTTCGTGAGCACGGAGCCCTGGGACTGCAGCACCGACACGGGCACGAAGTTCTCGCTCGCGATCATCTCGAGGTACTCGCGCTGGCGTCCGAGCTCGAGCTCGAGCACCTGGGCGATCTCGGGATCGACCTCGGACAGCGGCTGGTTCATCACCGATTGCTGGGAAATGGCGGTTTCGGCCAAGACTGGCTCCTTCATGACATGCGGACCTGTTGGGTGCTGCCTGCTGCGACTCGCGCAGGGACATGCGTACCGGCCCAGGCGTACGGTCGGTCCGTGCCAGTCGCTCCCCGATGGTGACCATCTCAACGCCAGTCGCGACGCTCGCAAGCATAGCAACGGATGCCGCGATCCGCCCGACCGGGTCGGGTCGGTCGCAGACCGCGGCGGCGGCGGGAAGCAGCAGGCTCCGCTCCGCTGCGACCCACTTGGACCCTGCATGACGGCACCGCGCCATGGCAGGATGGGCTCGACCATGTTCGTAAGGATTCCTGCTCTATTACTCGTCGCGGCGGCCGTCGTCAGCGCAGCGAGCGCGTGCGGGTCGCCCGACAGAACGGAGACGCCGTGACCGGCATCGTCCCCGCGCCCACCTCGTTCGAGCTGCGCGGCGAGGACGCGCCGTTCCGGTTGACCGAGGACTCCCGCATCGTGGCGCGGGGCGGCGGCGCGGCGGCCGTCGCAGAGACATTCGCCGCGCGGGCCCGGGCGACCACGGGATTCGCGCTGCCGGTCGTCGGCGGTGAGCCCGCGGCATCCGACCTCGCGTTCGTGATCGCGGGCGGCGAGGCACCGGGCGGGGCGACCGAGGGCTACACGCTCGAGGCCGGCGCCGGCGGCGTGCGACTCGGCGCCGACACCGCCGAGGGGCTCTTCCGGGGCACGCAGTCGCTGCGGCAACTCCTGCCCGCCGAGATCGAGCGAGCGGATGCCCCGAGCACGCCCGCGGGCGGATGGACCGTGCCCGCGGCATCCGTCGCCGACGCCCCGCGCTTCGCCTATCGCGGCGTCATGCTCGACGTGGCACGCCACTTCTTCCCCGTCGAGGACGTGCTCGATCTCGTCGACCACATCGCGCTGCTGAAGTTCAACGTGCTGCACCTGCATCTCACCGACGACCAGGGCTGGCGGCTCGAGATCGAGTCGTGGCCCGAGCTCACCGGTACCGGCGCCTCGACCTCGGTGGGCGGCGACGGCGGCGGCTTCTACACGCGAGACGACTACCGCCGCATCGTCGCGTACGCGACCGAGCGCTTCGTCACGATCGTGCCCGAGATCGACCTGCCCGGTCACACGAACGCGGCGCTCAGCGCCTACCCCGAACTGAACTGCGACGGCGTGGCGCGTGCGCCGTACGAGGGCACCGAGGTCGCGTTCTCGTCGCTGTGCGCCTCGCCCGAGCGCGCCCAGGCGACCGACCGCTTCCTCGCCGACGTCACCCGCGAGGTCGCCGACCTCACGCCCGGCCCGTGGCTGCACCTCGGCGGCGACGAGTCGCTCGCGACGAGCCCCGCCGACTACCGCGACCTGGCGCGACGCATCGCCGCCGCCGGCGCGGCGACCGGCAAGACCGTCATCGGCTGGCACGAGCTGGGCGCGTCACCCGAGCTGCCGCCGGGCACGGTCGGCCAGTACTGGAGCTTCGTGGAGCCGGCGGCGGACGCCGCGGAGCTCACGCGCTCGATCGTCGACCAGGGCGGGAAGATCATCATGTCGCCGGCGGATGTCGCGTACCTCGACATGCAGTACGCCGATGATCGCCAGGGCCCACTCGGCCTCGACTGGGCGAAGGGCCCGACGACCATCGACGAGGCGTACCTGTGGGACCCTGCGGCGATCGTGCCCGGGGTCGGCGAGCACGAGATCCTCGGCGTGGAGGCGCCCGTGTGGACCGAGACGCTGGGCACGATGCCGGAGGTCGAGTTCATGCTGTTCCCCCGCGTCGCGGCGATCGCTGAGGTCGCCTGGTCACCCGCCGAGCGGCGCGACTTCGACGGGTTCCTCGACCGCGTCGCCGCGCTCGGGCGGCACCTCGATGCGCTCGGAGTCGAGTACCACCCCGTGCGCGGGGTGCCCTGGGCGGAGTGGGGCGCCGCGGCGGCATCCACTCGGCTACGTGACGCTGCCGGCCGTGAGGCCGCCCACGAGCCGCTTCTCGATGAGCATGAAGAGCACGACCACGGGGATGATCGCCACGATCGAGACGCCGAACACGTAGTGCCATGACGTCTCGTACTGGCCGACGAACTTCGTGAGGGCCACGGAGAGCGGCTGGTCGCCTGCGGTCGAGAGGATCACGAGCGAGGCCGCGAACTCGTTCCAGCACGCGACGAACGTGAACACGATCGCGGTCACGATGCCCGGCCACACGAGCGGCAGCATGATGCGGAACAGCACCGCGAGTCGCCCGGCACCGTCGATCTGGGCGGCCTCGTCGATCTCCTTGGGCACGCCGGCGAAGAACGAGTGCATGATCCACACCGCGAACGACAGGTTGAACGCTGCGGCGTCGTAGCCGGGGATCGAGCCCGTCATGACCTTGAGGATGGTCAGCGAGTTGAACACGTTGATGATGTTGATGAGCACCGCCACCGACAACGCGCCGCGCAGCTGCGGCAGGACGACGTCCCAGTAGGTGCGAGCGGGGCCGGCGCCGTCCATCTTCGCCGCCTCGAGCACGTCGCCCGGCACGGTGGCGAGGCCCGCGAGGATCGTGTAGGTCGTCGAGCTCGTCGGGGCGTACGCCGACGCCGTGCTCGGCAACATCACCCTCGACCTCGCGTTCATCGGCGTCATCGGCATCGACGCGATCGTCGGCCCGACGTCGCACGACGAGCGCGAGGCCGCCGTGAACGCGCTCATGGCATCGCGCGCGACGCAGGCCGTGCTCGTCGCCGACGCCTCGAAGATCGACAAGCGCGCATTCGCCGCAATCGGGCAACGCCGCCTGTTCTCGACCGTCATCACCGACGCGGCCGCCACCGACGACCAGCGACAGCGCCTCATCGACGGCGGGTACGACGTTATCGTTGCCGAGTGAGGATTCCTGCCACCGTCATCCACTCGGCGCGCGTCGTGAGCGGCCGAGACACGGTCACCGACGCATGGGTGCGCTTCGATGGCAGCCTCGTCGCCGCCCGGGGCATCGGCGAGGGCTGGCGGGAGGCACTGTCACCCGGCGACCAGGTGACGGATGCCGCGGGCCGCCACCTCGTCCCGGGGTTCATCGACCTGCACTGCCACGGTGCGGGCGGCGCATCCGTGGAAGAGGGCGACCAGGCCATCGACCGCGTCCTCGGGGTGCACAACGCGCACGGCACCACGCGCTCCGTGCTCTCGCTCGTGACGGCGCCCGTCGAGGCGCTCGCCGATCGGCTCGAGACCATCGGGCGGGTCGCGGCATCCGACCCGCGCGTGCTCGGCGCACACCTCGAGGGCCCGTTCCTCGACCACGAGTTCCGCGGCGCGCACGACCCAGCCCAGCTGCGCGACGCCGACGCGGCATCCGTCGACCGGCTGCTCGAGGCGGCGAACGGATGCCTCCGCCAGATCACCATCGCCCCCGAGCACCCGGGGGGGCGCGACGCGATCGCCCGGTTCGTCGACGCGGGCGTCGCGGTGGCCGTGGGCCACACGGGCGCCGACTTCGAGACGGCGCTCGCGGCGTTCGACTCCGGCGCGTCCATCCTCACGCACGCGTTCAACGGCATGCGCGGCATCCACCACCGGGCACCCGGGCCGGTCATCGCGGCCATGCACGCCGACCACGTGACGCTCGAGATCATCAACGACGGCGTGCACGTGCATCCCGACGTCGTGAGCCTCGCATTCTCCGGCGCGCCCGGGCGGCTGGCACTCATCACCGACGCGATGGCGGCGGCGGGCGCGGCCGACGGCGAGTACCTGCTCGGCTCGCTCGAGGTCATCGTGGCGGGCGGGGTCGCCCGGCTCCTCGCAGGCGGGTCGATCGCCGGCTCGACGCTCACGCAGGACGAGGCGCTGCGCCGCGCCGTCGTCGACAGCCGCATCCCGCTGGCGGATGCCGTGGGCGCGCTCACCGAGACGCCCGCCGCGGCCGTCGGCCGAGCTGCCGACCTCGGACGCCTCGACCCCGGGTACGCCGCCGACGCCGTGCTCCTCGGCGACGACCTGTCCGTCGACGCGGTGTGGGGCGCGGGCGCGCGGCTCGCCTGAGGAGACCGGGATGGAGCGGATCGGCGACAAGCTCCTGAGCTGGGCGTCCGTGCTCGATCCCGAGGCGCGCGACCAGGCGCTCGCGACGGCGTCGCTCGACATCGTGCACCCGTACGTCGCGCTCATGCCCGACGCGCATCCGGGCCTCGGCGCGACCGTGGGGTCGGTCATCCCGACCGTCGGCGCCGTGATCCCCGCGGCTGTCGGACTCGACATCGGGTGCGGCATGATCGCCGTGCGCACCCAGCTCGGCGCCGTCGATCTCCCCGCCGACCTGCGCGAACTGCGCGAACTGCGCGAACTGCGCGAGTCGATCGAGCGGGCGGTGCCGCTGTCGGCCGGACACTACAACGACGTCATCACGCCGTCGGCCGAGGCGCGCGTGCACGAGCTCGAGGCGCTGGCGGCCGACGCGGGATTCGATCCCTCCGATCCGACACGCAACTGGCGGCTCCAGCTGGGTTCGCTCGGCAGCGGCAACCACTTCATCGAGGTGAGCCTGGACGAGCACGACCGGGTATGGCTGTTCCTGCACACCGGGTCCCGCGGCGTCGGCAAGAACATCGCGGATCGGCACATCCGGATCGCGAGGAACGAGGCGACCGCGAGGCGGCTCGACCTTCCCAGCCGCGACCTCGCGTGGCTCGTGGAGGGCACCGCCGCGTTCGACGCCTACCTCGCCCAGATGCGCTGGGCGCAGCGGTTCGCGCTCCTCAACCGCGAAGAGATCATGGATCGCGTGGTGACGCAGGTCGGGCGCTGGGCGGACACGGGCATCGTCGAGGAGGAACGAATCAACTGCCATCACAACTTCACCCGGCGCGAACGGCACTTCGGCGAGGACGTGTGGCTCACGAGGAAGGGCGCGATCGACGCCGGTAGCGGCGTGCCCGGCCTCATCCCCGGTTCGATGGGCGCTCGCTCGTACGTCGTGGTCGGCAAGGGGAACGCACTCGCCCTGAACTCGGCGCCGCACGGCGCCGGCCGCGTGTACTCGCGCACCGCCGCGCGCCGAACCTTCACGGTCGAGCAGCTTCGCGAGGCGATGGCGGGCATCGAGTACCGTGACACCGCCGCCTTCCTCGACGAGATCCCCCAGGCGTACAAGCCCATCGACCGGGTCATGGCGGACTCGGTCGATCTCGTGGAGATCCGGCACACGCTCCGGCAGGTCGTCAACGTGAAGGCCGGGAACGGGCGCATCCATGACGCGCGTTCCGGAGAAATCTGCTGGAATGTCGGAAGATCCCGCGCCGTTTCGGTTGGTGCGCAGCGTGCCCGCTCAGGCGGGCACGCTGCGCACCAACGGAAACGGCCGACCGGGCGTCATGATCGGCATGTCTCCGCGTCTCCATTCATGAAGCCCGAACCCGAACCTGGAGGCGACGTGCCACCCCTGCGCACCGACCTGTCCGATGGCGCTCTCATCGAGCGCGCCCGTCGTGGCGACCGCGCCGCCTACGGCGAGCTCTGGCAGCGGCACGCGGCATCCGCCCGCACGGTGGCGCGCTCGTACAGCTCGCTCGACCCCGACGACCTGGTGGCCGAGTCGTTCACGAAGATCTACGATTCGATCCTCGCCGGCGGCGGACCGACGAGCGCCTTCCGGCCCTACCTGTTCACGACGCTGCGGAACACCGCCGCGAGCTGGGGGCGCGGCCGACGGGAGACGAACCTCGAGACGCTCGAGTCGTTCGAGGATCCCGCTTCGAGCGACGCCGCAACGCTCGACGCCCTCGATCGGTCGACGACCGCCCAGGCATTCCGCTCGCTGCCGACCAGATGGCAGGAGGTGCTCTGGTACTCCGAGGTCGAAGGCATGGGACCGCAGCAGATCGCCCCGCTCGTGGGCATGAGCGCGAACGCCACGGCGGCACTCGCGTACCGCGCGCGCGAGGGCCTGCGGCAGGCGTGGATCCGGGCGCACCTGCGCAACGCCGAGGCCGAGCCCGAGTGCCGGTGGACCATCGACCGGCTCGGCGGCTACACGCGCGGCAAGCTCCGCGCGCGCGACACCGCCAAGGTCGAGGCGCACCTCGACGACTGCGCGCGATGCACGATCGTCGCGGCGGAGGCACGCGAGGTGGGATCCCGCCTCGCGCTCGTGCTCCTGCCGCTCTCGGCCGGGGTCGGGGGCGCGACGGCGTACTCGGCGTGGCTGTCGCAGGGCGCGCCCGCAGTCGACGTCGCCATGGGTGCGACCGGGCTCCCGGCGGTGCTCGCCGGCGTGCCGGAAGTCGCCGGCGGGGCCGGGGGTGGGGCGACCGGGGGTGGGGCGACCGGGGGTGGGGCGACCGGGGGTGGGGCGACCGGGGGTGGGGCCGCTGGCGGCACGGCGACCGGCGGCTCAGCGACCGGCAGCACGGCGGCCGGCAGTGGCACGGCCGGGAGTTCGCTCGGCATCAGCGGCATCGCCGTTGGCGCGGGCGTCGGCACGCTCGTGGTCGCCGCGGCTGCGCTCGCGGTGTTCATCGCGGTGCCGAACCTCAACGCCGCGAACGAGGCCCCGCCCGCGGTGGTCGCCGAGCCTGCCATCGATGCGGCGCCCGCCCCCGTGCCTGCGCCCATTCCGGCGCCGATCGCGCCACCGGCCGTGCCGGATGCGTCGGTCGACGTCGACATCCCGGTCGAACCCGTCGCGCCGGGGCCGCCCGCACCACCGCCCGTGCAGCCCGTCCCGGCTCCCCCGCCCGTGCCGGTCGATGACGGCCTGCCCGCCCCGTCGTTCTCGGCCGACACCGCAGGCGGACTCGTCGACCCGCTCCTCACCGGCACGGCCAGGGCCGGCGCGAGCCTCGTGGTCACGGCCGACGACGACCGCACGTGGACGACGACCGCCGATGCGGCGGGCGCCTGGAGTCTGGTCGCCAATGACCTGCCGGCTGGCACCACGATGCTCACGGCGACGCAGGCGGATGCCACGGGCGAGGTCTCGCCCGTGGCAGAACCGGTCGCCGTCGACCTCGTCACCCCGGCGCTCGCGCTGCGCCGGAGCGGCCACCTCGTGTGGCATGCGACGTTCACGGGCGTGCCCGGCGCGAGCGTCGAAGTGCTCCTCGGCGATTCGTCCCTCGCCATCGTCGAACTCGACGATTCGGGGTCCGCGAAGGCCGTCGCGCTCACCGGCGACGACGAACTCGCCGACGCGCTCGTGCGCTACACCGCCGGCGGACGCACCGGGCCCACCGCCGGGGCGGTCGTCGAGCCCGGCTGACGCGTCGCACCGAACGCCTCGCGTGCGAGCCCGATCATCAGGAGGGCCAACACAGCCGCGTACGCGAACGGCAGGGCGGCCACGCCCAGGCGGTCGAACAGCACCGCGCCGAGGAGCGCGCCACCGCCGATGCCGATGTTGAACGCCGTCGTGTAGAGCGCGCTCGCGGCGTCCCGATGGCCAGCGGGCGCCACCCGCAGCAGCCGCGTCTGCAGGAGCGGCGGGATCGCCCCGAATGCGACGCCCCACACCGCGAAGGCGACGATCGACGGCCACGCGCCGGGTGCGAGTCCGAGCACGACCAGCGACGCCGAGACGAGCCCCATCGCGATCACGAGCGCCCGCATCGGACGAGCGGCGAGCCGTGAGCCGGCGAGGGCCAGCCCGGCCGCCCCCGCAACGCCGTAGACGAAGAGCAGCGGACCCACGGCGCCGACGTCGAGGCCGACGACCTCGGTGATGAGGGGCGCGACGTAGGTGAACACGGCGTACTGGCCGAGCATCGTGACGGCGGTCACGGCGCTGACGAGCAGCACGGGTCCGAGCGCCACGTCGCCGCGGCGGAACCGCGACGCCGTCTCGCCGTGTTCCCCGAGCACGGGCGGGAGGAATCGCCAGACCAGGAGCCCGCCGACGAGCGTGAGCGCTCCGACGATGGCGAACACCGGCCGCCATCCGATGACGTGGCCGAGCATGGTCGTCGCGGGGACGCCGGCCACGAGGGCGAGCGTGCCGCCGCCGAGCGTGACCGAGACGGCGCGACCGATCTGCTGGTCGGGCACGAGCCGCGCTGCGTACGCGGCCACGAGCGCCCAGAACAGGCCGTGCGCAATGCCGCCCACGACACGGATCGCCACGAGCATCCAGTACTCGGGCACGAGCGCCGAGGCGAGCGTCGTCAGGCCGAGGACCGCGAGCACGGCGACCAGGAGGCCGTGCCGCGGCATCCGGCTCGTGAGGGCCGTGAGCGGCGTCGACGTGACCACGACGGCGAACGCGAACGCGGACACGAGGAGCCCGACGAACGGCTCCGCGACGCCGAGGCCCTCGCTCATGCCGGGAAGGAGCCCGGTGGGCAGCATCTCGATCGTGATGGACAGGAAGACCCCGGCGGCCAGCACGACGAGGCCGGGCCAGGGCAGACGAGGTGCGCGCACGCTCACGGATTCGGTGACGGACATTGTGGATGTCTCTCCGACGGCGTTCCCCTGCGGGTGCGTTCACCGCGCGGGTCGGCTACGCGCTCGTGTGCGCGCCCAGGGCCGTGCGTCGTCCGCCGACCACGGACCAGTCTACCCGACGCAGTACTCTGGGCGGATGACCACGGCTGCCCCGCCCGCGCACCTGTTCCACTGGGTCGTGACGCTCAGCTGCATCGACGGGCCCGGCATCGTGCACGCGGTCAGCGGCGCCATCGTCGCCGCCCGCGGCAACATCACCGAGAGCCAGCAGTTCGCGAGCCACGACACGGGCCGGTTCTTCATGCGCATCCAGGTCGAGTCGCCGGCGGGCCGGTCGGAATTCGAGGCGGCGCTCGCGCCCGTGGCCATGCGCTGGGACATGACGTGGCACCTCGACGAGGTGGGGCGGTCGCTGCGCACGCTCGTGCTCGCCTCAACGGCGGGGCACTGCGTGAACGACCTGCTGTTCCGCCAGCACGCAGGCCAGCTGCCGATCGAGATCCCGCTGGTGCTCTCGAACCACGGCACGCTGCGCGACCTCGTCGACTTCTACGGGGTGCCGTTCGAATCCCTCGCGGTGACGGATGCCGCATCGAAGGCGGCGTTCGAACGACGCGTGCTCGAGGCGGTCGAGGAGTTCGACATCGAGCTGGTGGTGCTCGCCCGGTACATGCAGATCCTCACGCCCGAGCTGTGCGACGCGCTCGCCGGACGCTGCATCAACATCCACCACTCGTTCCTGCCCGGCTTCAAGGGCGCGAACCCGTACCGGCAGGCGCACGCGCGCGGCGTGAAGCTCATCGGCGCGACCGCGCACTTCGTGACGAGCGACCTCGACGAGGGACCGATCATCGAGCAGAACGTCGTGCGAGTGGACCACTCGCGCTCCGTCGCCGAACTCGTCGCGATCGGACAGGACGAGGAGAGCCGCACGCTTTCGCAGGCCGTGAAGTGGTTCGCCGAGCGGCGCGTGCTCCTCGACGGCGCGCGCACGATCATCTTCCGCTGAAGCGGCAGCTAGGCTGGGAAGCCGTGAGCACCACCCAGCCGAACGAGTCCCTGCCGAAGGTCGGGCCGAACGACGTCCTCCGATTCCTCCTCGAGCTGTTCGCCTTCGCCAGCCTCGGGATCTGGGGCTTCGCCGCCTTCCCCCTGCCGTGGCCCGGGGTGCTCATCGGCCTCGGCGCACCCGCCCTGGCGATCCTGCTGTGGGCCCTCTTCGTATCGCCCAAGGCCGTGTTCCGCATCGACGTGTTCGGCAAGGCGCTCGTGGAGATCGCGGTGTTCTCGGCCGCGGCCATCGGATGGTGGATGCTCGGGCAGCCGGTCGTGGCGGTGGTGTTCGCGATCGTCGCGGCGGTGAGCGGCATCATCAACGGGCGCAAGCAACTCGCGGACTGAACGGCGGATGCGAGCCCTCCGCGGCCGGCCGTGGTCAGCGGGTGAGCGTCGGCACCGGCCCGGCGGCATCCGCCTCCACGTCGTCGGCGTGCGCCGCCAGCGCGTCGGGCTCGGCGCCGCCCGCGGTGCGGAAGTGGCCGATGAACGAGAGCAGGACGCCGCCGACGGCCCATGCCACGAGCACGAGCCACGGGAACGTCGTGTCGGCGTCTGGGAAGTACGACAGGTCGCGCAGGAGCGTCGCCGCGGCGCCCGGCGGGAACCACTGGCCGACCGCGCCCCACGGCTCGAGCAGGAACTCGACGGGCACCGCCGCCGCGGAGATCGGGTTGGCGACGAGGATGAACGTGACCACACCGAGCGCGATGCCCGGCCGCCCCATGAGGGCGGCGAACCCCGTGATCGGCGCGGCGATCGCCGCGATCGCGAGCGCGATGGCGCCGGCGTTCAGCCAGTAGTCGCCCTGCAGCACGCCGTACCAGCCCTGCAGGATGCCGGCGAGCGCGAGCCCCGCGACCGTGGAGTACACGGCCACCGCGACGACCCGGCGCACCGCGCCGATCACGAGCAACGTCAGGGCGATGCCGCCGGCCAGGCCGCCGAGCACGAGCGGGAAGATCGCGGCCACGAGCCCGGTGCCGCGCGGGTCGGAGTCGGCGAGCGGTACGACGTCGGTGACCTCGACGGTGATCTGCGGGATCTCGGGAGCCGCGCCGGGCGACCCGGCCCCCGGCCCCGTCTGCCCGGCGGGCGGCGCCTGGCCCGCGACCAGCGCCTGGATCGTGGCGGAGGCCCGCTCGAGCGCCGCCTGCACCTGCGCGTCGACCTGCGCGTCGATCTGGTCCTGGAGCTGCGCGGCGAGGCCCGTGAGCAGCTGGGCCACTGCGGGGCTCGCCGCAGTGGCGATGAGCACCTCGGGGGCGTCGGTGGGCGCGTCGCCGAGGATGATCGCACCGTACGCCTCGCGCCGCTCGATCGCTGCGACCGCCGCGTCGCGGTCGTCGACCCGCTCGAGGGCGACGGCCCCCTCGGCCCGCTCATCGACGGCGGTCTCGACCTGCTCGACCGCCGCGTCGGTGCCGCTGATCGCGACGGGGAGGTCCTTCGGCTCCGAGGTGATCGCGGGCCAGGAGAACGCGAGCACGATGACAGCGACGACTGCCGCAATCAGGGTCGCGGCGCCGAACACGCGCCCGTACGGCGTGTGCGGCGGACGGGTGGTGGAGCGGCGGGATGTGGCGCCGGCGCGGGCGGAGCTGGTCATGACGACTCCCTGATCGCGTGATTCGCAAGAAAAACGAACCTTCGTTCTTTATACTGGAACGCGATCCTATGCATGTCAAGAACGTTCATTCTGTTTGGGGGTCCGATGCCGAAGGTGACCGAGGCGTATCGTGAGGCGCGGCGCGACGAGATCATCGGCGCCGCGCTGCGCTGCTTCTCGACCCGCGGATTCCAGCGCACCTCGATGGCCGACATCATCGCCGAGTCCGGCCTGTCGGCCGGCGCGATCTATGGCCACTTCGCGGGCAAGAAGGAGCTGTTCTCGGCGGTCGCCACGCGCATCCTCACCGCCCGCCGGAGCGAGCTGCAGGCTCGTCGGCGGGAGGGGCCGCCGCTGTCACCCGGGCAGGTGATGGCGACGCTCATCGACGGGATGCGTCGCGAGCCGTTCAGCGGCGTGCTGATCCAGCTATGGGCCGAGGCCGCCATCGACAAGGAGATGCGCGAGCCCGTCCACGAGGTCCTGGCCTTCGTGCGCGAGACGGTGCGCGCCGCCTTCGCCGAATGGGCCGCCGCCGAGCCCGGGCGGGTCGACAGCGATCCCCGGGAGTGGGCCGCCCGCCTCACACCCGTGGCCCTGGGCCTCATGCCGGGATTCATGGTGCAGCGAGCCATCGCGGCCGACTTCGACGAGGACGCCTACCTCGCCATGCTCGCCGAGGCGCTCCCCCACTGATCCGGGTCCGCCGGGCGCCGGCTCAGATGCCCTGCCAGCGAGGCTTGTTCGACCACGCGTGCCGGTAGTAGGCGAGGTTCACCAGCTCCGACGCCGCGGCCTCGTCGACCACGACCGTCGCGTGCGGGTGCAGCTGGATCGCCGAGCCGGGCTGGCTCGCCGTCACCGGGCCCTCGACCGCTGCCGCCACCGCATGCGCCTTCGCCTCGCCGAACGCGAGCAGCACGAGGTGCCTCGCCCGCAGGATGGTGCCGATCCCCTGCGTGATGCAGTGCATCGGCACGTCGTCGGGTGCGTCGAAGAAGCGGGCGTTGTCGGCGCGGGTGCGCTCGGTGAGGGTCTTCACGCGCGTGAGGGAGGCGAGCGACGAGCCCGGCTCGTTGAAGCCGATGTGACCCGTGCGTCCGATGCCGAGGATCTGCAGGTCGACGCCGCCCGCCGCGCCGATGGCCGCCTCGTAGTCGGCACCGGCATGCTCGATCGACGCCGGATCGCCGTTCGGCACGCGCACGAGTTCGGGCGTGAGACCGAGCGGCTCCACCACCTCGCGCGTGATCACGGCACGATAGCTCTCGGGGTGACCGGCCGGTAGCCCCACGTACTCGTCGAGCGCGAATCCACGCACCCCGCGCACGTCGATCGACTCGTCGGCGATGCGGTCCGCGAGGGCGCGGTAGGTCGCGAGCGGCGTCGAACCCGTCGCGAGGCCGAGCACGGCGTCGGGCTTGGAACGGATGAGGGACACGATCGCGTCCGCGACGAGGCGGCCCGCGGCCTCCTCATCGCCGACGATCACGACTTCGGCCATGGCGGTTCTCCTACGAGAGCGGCACCGACGGCGGCCGCCGGGAATCCGAGTGGGATGACCCGCACCCGCGACGCGAGGTCGAGCGAGGCGAGGAAGGCCGATTCGGCGGCCCACCCGTTCAGGATACGACGGGTGCCGTCGCCGAGCCGGTCACCGAGCGCCGAGAGCCCACCGCCGATGACCACCTCGTCGACGTCGGTCGCGAGCACGAGGAGACGCACGGCGGCCGCGACGCCCGCGAGGAAGCGGTCACGTGCGTCCACCGCTCGTCCGTCGCCCGCCGTCGCGGCTGCGAACAACGCTCGCGCGGGCTCCGGGTCGGCCGTCGGCCACATCCGTGCGACCGCCGAGCCCGAGGCGACGGTCTCGAGGCATCCGCGCTGGCCGCACGCACAGGTGACGCCCGACGGGTCGACCGGGACGTGCCCGATCTCGCCCGCCACGCCGTGCCCGCCCCGCAGCAGCCGCCCGCCGATCACGATGCCCGCGGCGAGGCCGGTGCCGAGGTTCAGGTACGCCATGGAGTGCGCAGCGACGCCGTCGGCCGCGCCGAGCAGGTGGTGCGCACCGAGTGCGGCAGCCTTCACGTCGTTCTCCACGCGCACCTCGACACCGAGTCGATCCGCGAGCCGCGGTCCGAGGTCGAGCCCCTCGAGGCCGAGGTTCACGGCGTGCGTCACCAGGCCGGTCGCGGCGTCGACCGTGCCGGGGATGCCGATGCCGATCGAAGAGATCGCGGATGCCTCGACGCCCTCGATCCGGGTCATCCGCTCGACCGTTCGCAGCGCGGTCTCGACCACCGCCTCCGCGCCGAAACCCGTCGGCATGCGCACCTCGCCGCTCACCGCGCCGTCGTCGCCGATCGCGACGGCGGCCGTCTTGGTGCCGCCGATGTCGATGCCGAGCCTCACGTCGCCTCCACCGCGGCGAGCGCCACCGACCGGCCGACGAACGCGATCAGGGCCTCGCCCACGAGGCGGGAGGCACCGAAGGTGGCGACGTCCGCGAGGGCGCGGTCGTCGGAGGGCCAGCCCATGTCGACCGTCACGACGTCGTCGCGCGCCGCGCGCAGGGCCGCCACCGCGGCAACGGCGAACGGATGCCGGTGCAGGTCCTTGCCGACGACGAGCACGGCGCCATCCAGCGACGAGGGATCGGGAAGCGGCGCCTTGGCCGAGACGGTGACGAGCCGCGCGGCGTCGAGCCAGGTCGTGGCCCGGGTCGCCGCAAACGCGGCGAACGGCCCCCACGGGGCGGACCCGATCGCGATGTTCGCCACGGTGTCGATGCGGACGACGGTGCCGATCCGCGGCGCCGCCGCGAGGCGGGTGCGCGCGGCATCCGTCGCCTCGAACGCCCCTGCGACGCGGCCCAGGTCGACCGCGCCGTTCCGTGGTTCCACGACGGCGGGCGAGGTCGGCACGGCGGGCGCCGTCGCAGCGAGCGCGCGCACCCGGCCCGCGGCCTCGCGCACGCGGTCGACGGCGGCCCGGCCGGTCGCGATCGCACCCTCGATGGCCGCGACGATGCCGTCGAGCTCGTCGTCGGTCGTGTCGCTGCCGAGGCAGAGCAGGTCGCAGCCGGCGATGAGGGCGCGCACGGCCGCCTCCGGGATGCCGTGCACGCCGCTCGCCCCGTGCATGTCGAGGGCGTCGGTCACGACGACGCCCCCGAAGCCGAGCTCGTCGCGGAGCAGATCCTGCACGAGACGCGGCGAGAGCGTGGCCGGCTGCTCCGCGTCGAGCCGGGGCAGCAGGATGTGGCTCGTCATGATCGTGCGCGTGCCCGCGGCGACGGCCGCGCGGAACGGCACGAGCTCGCGTGTGCGGAGCGTTTCGAGCGGCACGTCGACCACCGGCAGCGCCAGGTGCGAGTCGGCGGCGGTGTCGCCGTGGCCCGGGAAGTGCTTCGCGCTCGCCGCGACGCCCGTGCCCTGGAGTCCACGCACCCAGGCCGCGGCATGCCGTCCGGCGAGCCCGGGATCGGCCCCGAAGCTCCGCACGCCGATCACGGGATTGTCGGGATTCGAGTTCACGTCGACGTCGGGTGCGAAGGCGAGGGTGCAGCCCGTCGCCGCGAGCGCCTCGCCCACGGCCCGCGCGACGCGTTCGGTGAGGGCGACGTCGTCGATGCGGCCGAGCAGCGCGTTGCCCGGGTAGGGCGCACCGACGTCGTGGAAGAGGCGCGTGACGTCGCCGCCCTCCTCGTCGATCGCGACGACGGCAAGCGGATTCGCGGCCCGCAGCGACGCGTTCAGCGCGCGCAGCTGCTCGGCGCCCGCGATGTTGCGCCCGAACACGCAGACCCCGCCGAGGCCGTCGGCGAGCCGGCGCAGGAGCCACTCGGGCGCCTCGGTGCCCGCGAATCCCGGGAGCAGGGTCGTGAGGATGTCCCGGCGCAGGTCGGCACCCGCACCGGTCGTGGCCGCGTCGCTCATCCCTTGACGGCCCCGCTCACGAGTCCGCTGGTCATCCGGCCCTGCACCACGAGGAAGAACACGATGACGGGAACGGCCATGAGCGTGGATCCCGCCATGAGCCCAGCCCAGTTGGTCGTGCCGTTGGCGACGAGGAAGGTGCGCAGCCACACCGGCAACGTCATCATCTCGGGCCGCGCATTGAGCACGAGCGCCATGATGAACTCGTTCCACGCCTGGATGAACCCGAACACGCCGGTCGCGACGAGCCCGGGAGCGAGCAGCGGGAACGTCACCCGCCAGAAGGCGCCGGCCCTGGAGCATCCGTCGATCATCGCAGCCTCCTCGAGCTCGACCGGTACACCGTTCACGAAGCCGCGCAGGGTCCAGATCGTGAAGGGCAGCACGGTCGCCACGTACACGAGGGTGAGGCCCACGATGGTGTTGAGCAGGTGCCAGCCGTCGATCACCCGGAAGATCGAGACGATCATCGCCTCGCCCGGGATCATCTGCACGACGAGGATCGTGATGATGAAGGCGCGGCGGCTCGCGAAGCGGAACCGCGTCACGGCGACCGAGGCGAGGAACGCGAACACGAGCGCGATGACGACCGTGAGGATCGTCACGGTGAGCGAGTTTCCCGCCGCCGGGAGGAACGGGGTGCGGCCGGGATCGAACAGGACCGTCTCGTAGTTGCGCAGCGTGAGGTTGTCGGGCCAGAAATGCAGGTCGGAGCCGCGGATCTCGTTGTTCGGCTGGAGCGACGTGTTCACCATCCAGTAGACGGGGAAGACGAAGAACGCGAAGAGCACGACCGAGACGGCGCTGTACGCGACGGTCGCGAGCCGGGCGCGGGTCACAGTTCCTCCTCCTTGGCGAGGTGGCGGATGTAGAAGACCGAGATCGACATGAGCAGGATCGCGGTGATGACGGCGGTCGCGCCGCCGTGGCCGAAGTCGCCGCCGGCGATGGAGGTCTGGTAGATGTACACGCCGAGGGTGCTGGTGAGGGCCCGGATGCCGCCGATGTCCTGCAGTGCGAAGATCTGCGTGAAGACCCGCAGGTCCCAGATGATCTGCAGGATCGTCACGATGAGGAAGATCGGCTTGAGGTACGGGAACACGATGAGCCGGAACCGTGCGACACCGCCGGCGCCGTCGAGCTGTGCGGCCTCGAGCACCTCGTCGGGCACCTGGGTGAGGCCCGCGTAGAGCGTGAACGCGACGAACGGCACCGCGCCCCACACGATGATGAGGCCGGCCACGACGAAGAAGCTCAGCGGGTCGATCAGCCAGGAGTGCTGGAAGTACTCCGCCAGGCCGAACCAGTTCACGAGCACGTGATTGACGACGCCGTAGGCCGTGTCGAACATCCAGCCCCAGACGACCGTGGCGGTGAGCGCGGGCATGGCCCACGCGAGGAGCATGCCGATCGAGAGCAGGATGCGGAAGAACTTCGTCAGCCGCGTCATCATGAGCGCGACGAGCGTGCCGAACAGCATCGTGGTGACGACGCAGGCGGCGGCGAAGGCGAGGCTGCGCAGGAGCACCCCGTGGAAGACGGGGTCGGTGAGGACGTCGGCGTAGTTCTCGAACCACACCCAAGCGGGCGGTGCGCCGAACACCTGCGCGCGACCGAACTCCTGGAACGAGGTGACGACGAGCTGCACGAGCGGCCAGCCGACGATGAGCGCGAGGACGATGAGCGCCGGCGTGAGAAGCGCATACGGTGTGAGCCCGCCCCGGCGGGAGCGGGAGCGGCTCGCCCGCGTCGGCCGCGGAGGTGTCGGGCGCCGGCCCTCGCCGGCGCCCGGCGCCAGGTCGGGGCCGGCGGTGTCGACCGTGGTCATGGAGGTGCTCCTGGGTATCGGGATCAGGATCGAGGGAGGGCGGGCGCAGAACTCGGCCCGCCCTCCGGTCGGTCGGGTGGCTCGGTCAGCGGTTGAGGATCGCTTCGATCTCCTCATCTGCCGCCTCGGCCAGGGCCTGGACGTCGCCGCCCTGTGCGACCTTGACGAAGAGGTCCTGCAGGATGCCGGCCGCCTCGACGTCGGCCCACTTCGGCGAGGCCGGGGTGAGCTTCGCGTTCCCGGCGGCGGCGGCGATGGCCTGCGCGACCTCGTCGGTGCCGACGGTGTCGGCGAGCGAGAGCTTCGCCGGGACGAGTCCGTTCTCACCGTAGATCGTCTGGAACCCGTCGGAGAGGATGATCTTCAGCGCGTCCACGGCGAGCTCGGGGTGCGTCGACTTCGCCGACACGCCGATGTTCGAGCCGCCCGCGAAGACCTGGGCGGCACCGCCGTCGATGCCCGGCAGTGCGTACACGCCGAGGTTCTCCTCCTGGTCGGGGCATCCGGGCGCTTCGGCGTCGGCCGGCGCGAGGATCGACCACTTGACCCAGCTCGGCGCCGACAACTGCAGCGTCGTGCCGTCGCAGAAGCCGACCTCGGGGCTGGTCTCGTTGGCATCCTTGGGAGCCCGCGACGCATTCGTCATCACCTGCTGCACCTGCTCGAGTCCGGCGACCGACTCGGGGCCGGAGAGCTGCGCGTCCCACTCCTCGCCGTCGGGAACGGCGACCTCGCCGCCGTTCTCCCAGATGTACGGGAGCGCGTTGTACCAGTCCTGGCCGGGCCACCAGATGCCCGACTTCCCCGGGTTCGCGGCCGCGAGCGCCTCGCCGTTCGCGATGTACTCGTCGAGCGTCGTCGGAACCGAGAGGCCGGCCGCGGCGAGGGCGTCCTTCTTGTAGAAGACGAGACGCGAACCCGAATAGAGCGGTGCCGCGTAGAACCGGTCGTCGTACGAACCCGCCTCGACGAACCCGGGCAGGAGATCGTCGCCGCCGAGCTCGTCGTAGAACTCGGTGAGGTCGAGGAACGCTCCGGCCGACGTGAACGCCGAGGCCTGCGTGTTGCCGACCTCCACGACGTCGGGGCTGTCGGAGCCCGACAGGCTCGTCGTCAGCCGGTCGACGAGCCCGTCCCAGGACTGCTCCTCGATGACGAGGGTCGAGCCGGGATGCTCCTCCTCGAAGGTCTCCACCAGGTACTCGCGCGCGGCGTCGGGCGTGTCGATGCCGACCAGCCAGACGCGGATCTCCGCGCCCTCCTCCGGGGCGGCCTCGCCGCCGGAGGCGCAACCGGCGAGGGTGAGCGCAGCAGCGGCGCCGAGCGCCACGATGCCGAGTTTCCTCATTGTCGTTTCCTTTCCTGGGTTGAAGGAGACAGCGGGGGTTCGCTGTGCCCTTGGTGCGTGGAATCCCTCACGAGACCCCGAGTTGTCCGGACAGGACCATCACGGCCGCGCCGCGGAGCACGATGTCCTCCGCCTGCTCGGTCATCCGGAGCCTCAGATCCCGGCCGAGCTCGGCCATCGTCCGCATCCGGAGCGTCTCGACGGTCGCTTCGTGCAGCGGTCCGTCGAGGAGTTCGGCGGGGCCGCTGAGGACGACCTCCGACAGGTTGAGCGCGCCGACGACCGGAGCGAGCACGATGCCGAGCCGTCGGCCGGCCTCGGCGAGGATGCGTTCGCGAGCGGATGCCGCATCCGGCGCGTCGGGGTCGAGCGCGTCGAGCTGGGTGGTCAGCCGAGGCACGGCGAGCCACGCCTCGAGACATCCGTGCCGCCCGCACGCGCAGCGCGGACCGCCGTCGGTGCCGACCACGACGTGGCCGATCTCGCCGGCGGCGAACCCGCCGCCCACGACGGGTCGTCCGCCGATGATGAGGCCGGCGCCGACGCCGTGGCCGATCTTCACGAGCAGCAGGTCGTCGCGATCCGTGGCGCCGTGCTCGGCGAGCACCGCGACGTTGGCGTCGTTGGCGACGTGCACGGGCAGCCCGAACTCCGTCGCGAGTCGCTCCTGCAGGTCGAGGTCCGCCCAGCCGAGGTTCGGCGCCGAGCGCACGGTCCCGCCCTGATCGACGACACCGGGCGATCCGACGCCGATGCCGAGCACGGGCGTCCCGGTGCGGGCGAGGAGGCCGCGCACCAGCTCGACGACCAGCCCGACCGCCCGCTCCCCCGTCGCATCCGCGCGATCCACCTCGGCACGCGCGACGATGCCGCCGTCGAGGTCGACGATCGCACCGAGGAACCGCCGGTGCCCGGAGAGGTCGACCCCGATGATCCGGAACGCGTCGCGGTCGACGTCGAGGAGCGTGGCCGGTTTGCCGGGGCGGGCCTCCCCACGCTGGCCCAGCTCGACCACGACGCCATCGGCGATGAGTTCGGCGACGAGGTCGGAGACGGTGACGCGGGTCAGTCCGGTCGCACGTGCGACGTCTGCGCGGCTCTGCGCGCCCGCCGAGTAGAGCGTCTGCAGCACGAGGGCGCGGTTGTGCGTGCGGGCGTGCTCGGGCAGGACCTTGCCGACGGGCCGGAGCTCGCGCGGACGCGAAAGGGGCGGCGTGCCGCCGCCCGACTGCGCGCGGGCCGGCGCCGGCGCGTCGTGGCCGAGGCCCATGGGAGCGGTGGCCCCCGCGGTGGTGCCTCGCTGCGCTTCCGTCGTCACATTGGTTAGTAAACCTTACGAACAAACTCGACGCAAGCGTTCGGCCGGATTTCGCCGGCTCGTTACCGAGCCGTGACCGAGTGGATTCGACGCCGCGGCGAACCGGGTTCAGCGCGAGGCGACGGAAGCCGGCGACGGCGAGGCCGCCGCCGCGGCGGCGGCGTCACGCCGTCCGCCGATGGCGCGCAGGGCCGCGAGGATCGTGGCGAGGTCGACGACCTCCTGCAGGAGCGCCCCGGCCGTCGCCGGGATGAGACCGAACGCGGCGACGATCATGAGTCCGACGCTCACGGCGATGCCGAGCCAGATGCTCTGCAGCGCGATGCGCACCGTGTCGCGTCCGATCTCGACGGCCTTGGCCGTGCGCGACACGTCGTCGACGAGGATGACCGCGTCCGCCGACTCGCTGGCCGCCGTCGCACCGCGCGCGCCCATCGCGATCCCGACGTCGGCGGCGGCGAGCACGGGAGCGTCATTGACCCCGTCCCCCACCATGATCACGGGGCGCTCGGGAACCTCCGCGACCTCGCGCACCTTGTCGGCGGGCAGGCACTCGGCGCGCACGCGCTCGATGCCGAGCTCGGCGGCGATGTGATCCGCGGTCGCCTGCCCGTCGCCCGTGAGCATCATCGTGTGGGTGACGCCGAGCGCGTTCAGGCGGGCGAGGGTGTCACGCGCATTGTCGCGGAGCCGGTCCCGTGCCAGCAGCGCACCCGCAAACGCGCCGTCGACGGCGACGTACACGGCGAGCTCGCCGGGCGCGATGTCGGTGCGCCGCGCATCCGGTGCGTGGTCGAGTACGTACGCGTACTTGCCGACCACGACCTCGCGGCCGCCGATGCGTGCCACGACGCCGTTGGTGGCGGCCTCGCGCGCCGTCTCGGCTTCGGTGAGGCGCAGCCCGCGGCCGGCCGCCGCGTCGATCATCGACGCGGCGAGCACGTGCGACGAGTACTGCTCGGCGGATGCCACGAGCGCCAGCAGCCCGTCGGCGTCGAAGCCCGGCTCGGGTCGGATCGCGACGACTTCGGGCTCGCCGTGCGTGAGGGTGCCCGTCTTGTCGAACACGGCGGTGCGCACCTTCGCCAACTGCTCAAGCACGCCGCCGCCCTTGACGATGATGCCGTTGCGGGCGGCTCGGCTCATGCCGCCGATGAACGCGACGGGCGCGGCGATGAGCAGCGGGCACGGCGTGGCGAGCACGAGCACCTCGGCGAAGCGCACGGGGTCGCCCGAGAGCCACCACGCGACCCCGCCGAGCAGCAGCGAGAACACCGTGAACGGCACGGCGTAGCGATCGGCCAGCCGCACGACGGGCGCCTTGCTCGCGGCCGCCCCCGCGACGAGCGCCACGATCTGCTGGTACTGGCTGTCGGCGGCGGTCGCGGTGGCGGTCATCTCGACGGCGAGGTGCCCGTTGACCGAGCCGCTCAGCAGTTCGTCGCCGGCGCGCTTCTCGACGGGCATGCTCTCGCCCGTGATGGACGACTGGTCCATCGACGTCTCCGCCGACCGCAGCGTGCCGTCGACCGGCACGATCTCGCTCGGTCGCACGAGCAGCACGTCGCCTGGTCGCACCTCGTCGATGGCCACGTCGACGAAGTGGTCGTCGACGATGCGGTGCGCGTACTGCGGCGCACGCGCGAGGAGCGCGTCGAGCTCGCGCTTCGCCCGGCGGCCGGCGTAGTCCTCGAGCGCCTCGCCGCCCGTGAGCATGAGCACGACGATGAGGGCGGCGATGTACTCCCCCACGACCACCGTCGCCACGATGGCGGTGACCGCCAGGACGTCGAGGCCCCAGTGCCCGCGCAGGATGTCGCGAATCATGCCGACGGCCTGCCAGGCGGCGACGGCGAGCGCGTAGACGCCGAACAGCCACGGAACCGCTGCGCCCGCGCCGGTGAGGGCGAGCACGATGCCGGTCAGGCCGACCCCGAGCGTGAGCGTGACGACCCAGTACCGCCGGGCGACCCTCACCACACGTCCCATGCGTCCATCCTCCCCCGGATGCGGAGTCGTCGTGACCGCCCTGCGGCCGCCCGGCGGGAACGACGACGGGCCGGATGCGGCATCCGGCCCCGTCTCGACCACGCGGGCCGCGCGACGCTCAGCCCAGGCGCGCCTTGAGGTTGTCGGAGAGCGTGTGCAGGAACTCCTCGGTCGTCTGGTACGGCTGGTCGGGGCCCACGAGGAGCGCGAGGTCCTTCGTCATGGCGCCCGACTCGACCGTCGTGATGACGACGTCCTCGAGGGTGTGCGAGAACTCGATGAGCTCCTGGTTGCCGTCGAGCTTGCCACGGTGCGCGAGGCCGCGCGTCCACGCGTAGATCGAGGCGATGGGGTTCGTCGAGGTGGGCTTGCCCTGCTGGTACTGGCGGTAGTGGCGCGTGACGGTGCCGTGCGCCGCCTCGGCCTCGACGACCTTGCCGTCGGGCGTGGCGAGCACGCTCGTCATGAGGCCGAGCGAGCCGAAGCCCTGCGCGATGGTGTCGGACTGCACGTCGCCGTCGTAGTTCTTGCACGCCCAGACGTAGCCGCCCTCCCACTTGAGGCTCGCAGCGACCATGTCGTCGATGAGGCGGTGCTCGTAGGTCAGGCCCGCGGCGTCGAACCGCTCCTTGAACTCGGTGTCGAAGATCTCCTGGAAGATGTCCTTGAACCGGCCGTCGTACACCTTGAGGATGGTGTTCTTCGTCGAGAGGTAGACGGGGTAGTTGCGGTCGAGGCCGTAGTTCAGCGAGGCCCGCGCGAAGTCGCGGATCGAGTCGTCGAGGTTGTACATGCCCATCGCGACGCCCGAGCCCGGCGCCTGGAACACCTCGAACGACTGCGGCTCGGAGCCGTCCTTCGGGGTGAAGGTCATGGTGAGGGTGCCCTCGCCCTCGAAGCGGAAGTCGGTGGCGCGGTACTGGTCGCCGAACGCGTGACGGCCGACGATGATCGGCTTGTTCCAGCCGGGCACGAGCCGCGGGATGTTCGAGATGATGATCGGCTCGCGGAAGATGACGCCGCCGAGGATGTTGCGGATGGTGCCGTTCGGCGAACGCCACATCTTCTTGAGCCCGAACTCCTCGACGCGTGCCTCGTCGGGCGTGATGGTGGCGCACTTGACGCCGACGCCGTGCTTCTGGATGGCGTGCGCCGCGTCGATCGTGATCTGGTCGTCGGTCTCGTCGCGCTTCTGGATCGAGAGGTCGTAGTACTCGAGGTTCACGTCGAGGTACGGGCGGATGAGCTGATCCTTGATGGCCTGCCAGATGATCCGCGTCATCTCGTCGCCGTCGAGTTCGACGACCGTGCCTTCAACCGTGATCTTGGACAAGACGATGTCTCCTTGGGTTTCTCGAGGGGGAAATCAGAAGTCTTCGGGGGCGGTGCGACACGCCGTCGTACAGCTTAGCGCTTCGCACGAATATCTCGACATCGAGACAAATGGACGCGGTCGGCGAGGCCTGCGCGACACCGTCGGACCCCATGCTGCAGCGATCGCGGAGGGATCCGGGGACTCCGCTACCGACTGCAGCGGGCGACGGGTTAGCCTTGGCAGCATGGCTGAGCTGAGACTTGAAGAACTGTCCGCGTCGAACATCGTCGCGGCGAACTCACTCTCACTGAAGCCGGGGCAGGAACAGTTCATCGCCCCCGTGACCTACGCCGCAGAGACCGCGGTGGTGAACCCCGCGAACGCCTGGCAGCGCGTCGCCCGCATGGGCGACCAGGTCGTCGGCTTCATCCACGGCAACTTCGACCCCGAGAACGAGCACGAGGAGTTCCGGGCCTGCATCTGGCGCATCAATGTCGATGCCGAGGTGCAGGGCAAGGGCGTCGGCCGCTTCCTCGCAACCGCCCTCGCCGAGGAGGCGAAGCGCCGCGGCTTCGACCGCATCACGGTGCTGTGGGAGCCCGGCGAGGAGGGCCCCGAGGCGTTCTTCCACCGCATCGGGTTCGTCGACGTCGGCGAGAGCGCCTACGGCGACGTGATCGGCGCGCTCGAGCTCTGACCCCGGGGCATCCGACGTGCCGGCCCGGCCTGCAGGACGCCGCCCCGAGACGGCCGAAGGCTTCGTCGCGGCGGTGCTCGCCATGGTCGCCGACATCCCGGCCGGACGCGTGGCCACCTACGGCGACGTCGCCGCGCTGCTCGGCTCGCGCGGCGCGCGTGCCGTCGGCCAGGTCATGGCCAGGTACGGGTCGGATGTCCCGTGGTGGCGCGTCGTCCGCGCGGGCGGCCGGCCCCCGTCGGGGCATGCGGCGAGCGCGCGACCGCACTACGAGGCCGAGGGCGTGCAGCTCCGCCCGTCCGACGACGCCGACGGCTACCGCATCGACCTCGCCGCGAGCCGCTGGCGTCCCTGATTCAGTGTTCGATGAGCGGCCCGCCGAGCGGGATGTGCACCGTCAGGGTGGTGCCAGCGCCCGGCGGGCTCTCCACCTCGATCGTCCCGTCGACCGCGTCGACGCGGTCGGAGATGCCGACCATCCCGGTTCCGGCGTCGAGACGGGCCCCACCCCTGCCGTTGTCTCGCACGACGAGCTCGAGCCGATCGCCGTCGACGATGTGCGCACGCACCCACGCCCGCGTCGCGGCGGAGTGCTTGGCGATGTTCGCGAGCGCCTCGGCGAGCACGAAGTAGGCGGTCGACTCGATGAGCTCGGGCAGCCGTCCCTCGGCCTGCACGTCGACGACGACGGGCACCGGGCAGCGTCCGGCCAGCTCGGGCACGGCGAGTGCGAGGCCGCCCGACGAGAGCAGGCTCGGGTGGATGCCGTGCGCGAGCTCGCGGAGTTCCTTGAGCGACTGGTTCAGCATCGTGATCGAGTCCCCGAGCTCGGTTGCGAGCCGCTCCTCCCCCGCGCCGCGCGCCGCGTTCGCGGCGAGCCGCAGCCGCATCCCGAGCGACACGAGGTGCTGCTGCGCGCCGTCGTGGAGGTCGCGCTCGATGCGGCGACGGGCCTCGTCGCCCGCCTCGACGATGCGCTGGCGAGACTGGCGCACCTGCTCGAGCGTGCGTTCGATCTCCGAGCGCAGCCGTCCGTTGTCGACCGAGAGGCGGAGGGCGCTCGAGACGCCGTCGAGCAGGCGCATGTTGTCGGTGAGCACCCGGTCGTGCCGGATGAGCGCGATGGGCGTGCCGAGGGGCGAGGCGACCGGCAGGATGCTGTGGCTGCCTCGCGAATCGGCGTCGACCTCGTCGATCGGCGTGCCCGCGGCATCCACGTACCGGCCGCGCTCCTCGTCCCACCAGTAGACACGCACCGAGGCGTCGCGAAGCGTGCGGGCGAGCGACTCCGCCCACAGCCCCCGATCGGCGCCCTCACGGGTGATGCGCATGAGGTCGGCGACGCGGGCGCGCATGTTCCGCGCGTGTGCGACGCCGGCGTCGAAGCTCACGGGGATCGAGGCCATCGCGATGAGCGACACGGTGTTCAGCACGGTGTTCGCCGTCGACGACGCCGCGTAGTTCACGGCCTGCGCCGCGAGGGTGGTCGCCCAGGCGAAGAGGGCGAGCGGCATGAGGAACGCGACCGTGCGCGCGGGCACGCTCGCCCGGACCCAGCGCACGAGCAGGCGCCCCGCGATGGCGAGCGCCAGCGCGCCGCCGACAACGCGATAGCCGATATCGATGAGGGCGAACAGTGCCGGGGCGTCCGCGATCCGGTAGGGGTTCGGCACGACGCACTCGCAGGCGACGGCCTGCGGGGATGCCAGCAGGAGCACTGCGAGGAGGTTGACGATCGACGTGACGACGGCGATGCCCGCGATCCAGCGGTCGAAGCGGTCGCCAAGGAAGCCCTTCGGGTAGACCATCACGAGGACGCCCGCGATCACCCCCCAGCCGAGGTCCACCCCGCGCACGAGCGGCCACAGCCAGTCGATGCCGCCGATCACGTGGTAGATCGACTGCGGGATCCACAGCACCACGAACGCCACCATGAGGCGCGGTGGCGCCCGAGTGGGTCCGATGCGCCACGCGATGCCCGCGCAGGCGGCGAACACGAGCGGCACGATCGCGTGCAGCGTCGTGTACGACACCTCGGGCCGCTCGGCCTCGGGAGTCGCCATGAAGCCAGCGATCTCCATCCACAGGCTGAGCGCGACGACGAACGTGATGACGGCGGTGCGCCTGACGATCCGGCCTCTGCGGCCGGGAGCCATCACCGCTCGCCGAGGAGCGTGAGCACGGCGAGCACACGACGGTGGTGCTCGGGCGACTCCTCGAGGTCGAGCTTCTGCAGGATGCTGCGCACGTGCGTCTCGACCGTCTTCAGGCCGAGGAACAGCGTCTGGGCGATGCCGCCGTTCGAGTAGCCCTGCGCCATGAGCTCGAGCACCGAGCGCTCGCGCTCGGTGAGGCGCGAGAGCGGATCGTCGGCGCGTGTGCGCTTCACGAGCTGCTCGACGACCTCGGGATCCACCACCGAGCCGCCCGACGCGACCGTCTCGACGGCGCGCACCAGCGTCTGCGGCTCCGACACGCGCTCCTTGAGCAGGTAGCCCGTGCCGCTGCCCGCGCCCATGACGCGCAGTGCGTACTCGGGCGTCGCGTACATGGACAGGAGCAGTACGCCGATGGTCGATCCACCCGAGCGGATCGTCTCGAGCGCGGTGATCCCCTCGTCGCGGTAGCTGGGCGGCATGCGGATGTCGAGGACGGCGGCGTCGATGCCGCCGGCGCGCACGACCTCGAGGAGCTCGTCTCCCGTGCCGACCGAGCCGACGACCTCGATGCCACCGCCCTCAAGCACCTTGGCGATGCCCTCGCGCAGCAGCAGTGCGTCATCCGCGATCGCGACGCGCAGGGTTCGGGCGTCGTTCATCGCACCTCCGTCCGCAGGCAGGCGTCGCCTCCGGGGGTCACCACCCGCCTCTGGCGACTGTACCGCGAGCGCTCTCCGGCCGTGCGACCCAGTTCTGGGGACAACCGCGCACACGAGATGCGCGGATCGTGCCACGCTTGGGGTACCGTGCGTCTTTCCCCCGCCGCGCGGCATCCGAGGCGCCGATGGACCCGCGCCGACCGAATCAGGAGCACCATGGTCAACAGTGACGCGCCCGAAGCCGCAACCGCACGCATCACCGGGTCGACGCGTCACGTCCGCGTCATCGTCGTCGGTCCCGGCGAGCGCGTCGAGCAGGTCGCGGCACGCCACCGGGGTGCGATGCCGTCCTTCAACCGCACCCTCCGCGTCGCGCTCGCGATGCGGGGTGGCGTGAGCCTCGCGGTATGGATCGGGGGCGCCGTCGCCGAACTCGACCTGCTCCGTCGCATCCGCCTCTACGACGCCGGCGGCGAGACCCTGGCGTTCGTTCCCGAGACCCCGGCCACCCCGCTAACGCCACCGGTGATCGCGCGCCTGCGGGCGTATGCCGAGATGCTCGACGCCGCCGGGTACGACCGGGTCGAGTTCGACCTGCTCGCGGGCGCGAGCGCGGGCGGCCTCAACGCCGTCGTCTACGCCGTGGCCCAACGGGCGGGCACCGGGCTCGAGCGCCTCCTCGACACGTGGAGCCGGGTCGGCGGCTTCTGGGGCCTGCTGCACCCGCCAGGGGCGCGGCGCATCCTCGCGCTCATGCGGGGCGAGGACTACTTCCGCGCCCGCACGTTCGAGGCGCTCTGCGAGATCTACGAGACCGACGACCGGCACCCCGACCTCGTCTCCGAGTTCACGAGCGTCGATCTCTCCGCCACGGTCATCGACGCGAGCGACGAGTTCGAAGAGGACGTCAACGAGGGACGCGGGCACTTCCGCTTCGTCGGCAGCGACGAGCACCGCTTCGACAACCGGATCCCGACTCGCGCCGAAGACCTCGACGAGGCGGAGCGGCTCGACGACCTCGCGAATCTCTCCCGGCTCGCGCTCGCCGCCCGGTCGACGTCGTCGCTCCCCGGCGGGTTCGAGCCGGCCCACGTCGATTCGTTCGGCGGCGAGGCCGGCGTGCCTGAGGAGGCCGAGGAACGCGGCATGCGGTTCGCCTTCGCGGCCCACCGCGAGGAGCCAGGCACGCCCTATCGCATCGTCGACGGCTCCGTCTTCGACAACGTCCCGATCGACCGGGCCCTTCGGGCCGCGCGTTCGCGTGCGTCCGACCGACGGGCCGACCGGGTCATGCTCTTCCTCGACCCCGAGCCCGACGCGCCCGTCGGCGGCGCGGTCGCGTGGGACGAGCACGCATCGCGCTTCTTCCGCGCGATCGGCGCGATGCTCTCGCGGCAGCTGCGACGGGAGTCGGTCGCGCGCGAGGTGGCCGAGCTCGCGCGCTTCAACGCCGAGCGGCTGGTCGCCGCCGCCCGGTTCGACAGCGCGGCGCCGCTGATCGCGTCGGCGGCCTGGTCGCACCCCGCCGTCACCGAACGCCAGGAGGCCTACGTCCGGGCGCTGGGCTCGAACCTCGCCGATCACCTCGCCGACACCCTGTCGGCGCCGAGCGTGTGGCAACTGCAGTCGACGCTGCCGACCCGCCGGCGCTACCGGCCCATCGAGCGGATCGCGCTCGCGGGGCTCAGCGCGGCCTGCGAACGTCGCTTCGCGGAGCTGTCGTCGTCGGATTCCCTGGCGATGGCCCGCTCCCCCCTCGCACTCGCCGACGCCGCCAACTGCGTGCTCGGCTGGACGCGCGCACTCGAGTCGCTGCCCGAAGACGAGGGCTCGCGCCGCGGGATGGCCTTCCCCGAGGTGCGCCGCACGGCCTACGACGCGCTGTCGGCGGCGCTCAGGTGGCGCGATGAACTGACCGCCGCGGTCCTGCGCAGCTCCGACCGCGTGGCCCGGAGCGGCATCGCGCCCACCGCCGCCGACTTCGACGAGTGGATCGACGAGTGGCTCCGCGCCTCGGCCCGTATCCGCACCTCCGCGCAGTGGCGCGACCTCGACATGGCGGTCGCGCGCCTGCGCATCTCGAGCTCCGGGGCCGAGCGCGACGCCCGCGCCTCGCGCCGCTCACTGCCGACCGCATGGACGGGCTCGGCCTGGCGTCCGCTCGCGAGCGCGCCCGGATCGCTCTCGGCGGCCGACCTCGCGCCGCTGTACCACGCGAGCGGCATCCCGGCCGCCCTCTCGCACGTGCGGTACTGGGCGATCGGGGTCGACGAGGAGCCCGACGATCCCGCGAGCTTCCGCACGCTCGCGGTCGACCGCTGGTACACGACGCTGGGGCGCGCGATGCGACGGCCGCGGGCCACGGCCGACGACATCGCCGCGACCGTCAACGCGGCATCCGACCGCGTGGTCCTCGATCGGCAGACGAAGCTCGCGGGCTACGGGTTCGGCAACTTCCTCGGATTCCTCGCGCGCGACTGGCGCGTGAACGACTGGTGGTGGGGCCGCCTCGACGCCGCGGCGGGACTCACCCGGTTCTTCACGTCCCTCGCGCCCGACGCCGTGCGCACCGGCTCAGCGATCCGCCTGCTGCAGGACGCCGTGCTCGAGGAGGCGGACGAGCCCGCCGTCGCGGACCGCGGGCTCTCCCCGCTCGAGCCGGCGTCCACGTCCACCCCGGCCGACCCCGAGGCGCAGCGGGCGGCGCGGCGCGTGCGCCTCCGCGCCGGCACCGACACGATCGCGAACCTGTCGCCCTCGTATCGGTTCGCGATCGCCTCGCGCACCGTTCGGCTCCTCGACCGGGTGGTCGTGCACCCCGTGAACCGAGGCCTCAGCGCGCTCGCCGGCGCGGCCCTGGCGCTCCTGCGGCCGGTGCTCGTCGCCCTCCCGACGGTCGCCGACCCACCTCGCCTCGCCCTCGTCGCGGGCCTTGTGGCTGCCGTGGCCTGGCTCCTCACGTGGTCGCCGATCAGGCCGCCGAGCGCCGGGTGGATCGCGGGCACCGCGATCATCACGCTCGGCCTCGCCGCCATGATCGTCGTGGGCGTCTGGTCGACCCGCAGACGGTGGGCGGACGTCGCGCAGGCGCTCGACGTGCCGCTCGACGGGTTCGCGCGCACCGCGGCCGATCGTGCGTGGGCGCCGACGTTGCGCCTCACCGTCCTCACTCTGGCGAGCCTCATCCCGCTCGTCGTGGCGCTGCTGCAGACCAACGTGCTGCTCGTGCTGCTCTGCCTGGGCGTCACGGGCGTACTCATGGCCATCACCCTGCGGGTCGCATCGTCGGCGCAACGCGCTCGGATCCCGGGCCGCGACCTGCGCACCGGCCTCATGATCGGGGTGTTCGGGGTGTTCGGCGGGCTGCTGCCGCTCGTGCAGCTCATCTTCGCGACGCAGATCGGGTGGCTCGCGCCGCCGCCGTCGTGGAACCCCTGGGTGCTCGCGGCCGGTGCCGCGGCGGTCACCATCGTGCTCACGGCCGACTGGTTGCGCATCGGGAGTTCACCCCGCGCGATCGCGCTCACGCGCGGCGTCAACTGGATCACCGTGACGCTGTTCTCGGTCGCGGCCGGACTCGCCGGGTACGCCCTCGCGTGGGTGCTCACGGCGGGTGTCGTGCCCCTGATCGCCGAGAACCTCCGCGCGGCGGTGTTCATCCTCGCGTGGGCCAACGCGCTCTGGTGGCTGCCCGAGCTCGCCAAGGCGACACCCGACATCGAGGACCGCGTGGAGCGCGCGCGACTCGCCGCCGCCGATCTCGTGGCGACCGAACGCGCCGCGGACGCGCACGCCGGGGACGCGCTCGCCGGGGACGTCGCGCGCGACGCCTGACCCACATGGACCGTCATCATCCGCACGCGATGGCGCCGGCGAGGCTGGCTCGCAGCCAGTCGCGATACCGAGGCGCCGTCCGCTCGTGCACCTCGACGAACCAGTCGGCGAGCATGTCCAGCAGCGCCTCGGCGTCGACCGCCTGCCCCGAGCGCTCCGCGAGGAACTCCGGCACGCTTCGAGGCGCCTCGGGGCCCTGCGCGTGGGCGTCCAGCACCGCCGACAGGATGTCGGCCTTGGAGCCGACCACGTTGTAGATGGTCTGCACGGCGACGTCCGCTTCGCGAGCGATCGCCGCGATGGAGGTTGCGACGTACCCGTTCTCGCGGGGGCAGCCTGTCGGCAGCGGCGACGACGACGCCGCGCGACAGCGCCGACTGGGCCAGTCGGAGCGTCGTCGAGGCCCGGTCGGCCCGTCGCTGCGGCGTGGCAGCTGCAGCAACGAGGTCGTCCGAGCGTGGTCCTCGAGGCCCGCGCGCGTCGGGAAGATCTGGCGGGACCGATGGGACTCGCTCCGGCTCTTCACGCCCGCGCGCCACAGTGCCCTGCCCGGCGCACCCCACCCTTCGGGAGAACTGTTCCTCGGCAAGGACGCCTTCGCCGACCACCTCGAATCGAACGCGGAGCGCTTCGGCCTCCCCGTCCGCACAGGGGTTCGGGTGCAATCGGTCCTCACTGAGGGTCTTGGAGCGGGTCGTCACCACGACCGACGGCACCGTCCGGGCAAGGCACGTCGTCGTCGCGTCCGGACCGAACGCACTGCCGAAGGTGCCTCTGCTGGCCACCGCGACCGCACCATGCATCAGCTGCATTCGCACGACTACCGGCGGCCCGATCAGGTTCCCGCAGGTGACGTCCTGATCGTGGGCGCGGCGACCTCCGGGCTGGAGATCGCGCTGGAACCCGCTGCGACGCACCGGGTGTCGCCATCATGGCCGACGCCGTCGTGCCGGCCTGATCGGCACGGCACGGCGAAGTCGGATGCCGCGACCGCGCGTCACACGAGCGAGTCGCGCCAGGCCGCGTGCAGCTTCGCGAACCGCCCCGAGCCGCCGATCAGCTCGGCGGGCGAGCCGTCCTCGACGATGCGGCCGTGCTCCATGACGAGCACCCGGTCGGCGATCGCGACCGTCGACAGCCGGTGCGCGATGATGATCGCAGTCCGGTCGGCGAGCAGGGACTGCAGCCCCTCCTGCACGAGGCGCTCGCTCGGGATGTCGAGCGAGCTCGTCGCCTCGTCGAGGATGAGCACGGCCGGGTCCGCGAGGAACGCGCGCGCGAACGAGATGAGCTGCCGCTGACCCGCGCTCACGCGACCTCCGCGCTTGTTCACGTCGGTGTCGTAGCCGTTCGGCAGGCTCTCGATGAACTCATGCGCGCCCACGGCCCTCGCGGCCGCGACGATCTCCTCGAACGACGCATCGGGCTTGCCGAGCGCGATGTTGTCGGCGACCGACCCCGAGAAGAGGTACGCCTCCTGCGTGACCATGACGATGGCGCGACGCAGGTCCTTCGGGTGCAGCCGTCGCAGGTCGACGCCGTCGAGCTCGACCACCCCGTCGCTCGGGTCGTAGAACCGGGCGATGAGCTTGGCGAGCGTCGACTTGCCCGCGCCGGTGGAGCCCACCAGCGCGATCGTCTGGCCCGCCGGCACGTCGAGGTCGAAGCGCGGCAGCACCACGCGGTCGGGCGTGTACGCGAACTCGACGCCCTCGAACCGCACCCGGCCACGCGCCGTCCACAGGTCCACCGGGTGGATGGGATCGGGCACGCTGGGCTCCTCTTCGAGCACGCCCGAGATCTTCTCGAGCGCGGATGCCGCCGACTGGTACCCGTTGTAGAACATCGCCATGTCCTCCATCGGGTCGAAGAACCGCTTCGTGTACAGCAGCGCCGCGAGCAGCACGCCGATGGCGAGCTGGCCGTCGACGACCCGGAAGCCGCCGACCACGAGCACGGCTGCCACGCACGCGTTGCCGATGAGGAGCAAGCCGGGGTCGTAGATGCCGAAGAGCTGGATCACCTTGGCGTTGATGTCGCGATAGTCCTCGACGAGGTCGCCGAACTCCCGCTCGTTGCGCTTCTCGGTGCGGAACGCCTGCACCGCGCGAATGCCGGTCATGGTCTCGACGAAGTGCACGATGAGCTTCGCGGACGCCACGCGCGAGCGCCGGAACAGCCGCTGTGAGCGGGTCTGGAACCAGCGCGTGAGCACCACGAGCGGCACGAGCGCGACGACGAGCACGAGCGCCGACATCCAGTCGAGCAGCGCCAGCGCGATCCCGGTGAACGACATGTACAGCGCGCCGCGCACGAGCTGGTTGATGCCCTCGTCGAGGAGCTCCCGGATCGCGTCGAGATCGCTCGTCTGCCGCGAGATGATGCGGCCCGACGTGTACGACTCGTGGAACTCGAGCGAGAGCTTCTGCGTGTGCAGGAATACGCGGGTTCGCAGGTCGAGCAGCACGGCCTGGCTGATCCTCGCCGAGAGGCGGATGTACCACGCGATGAGGAACGCGCCAGCGGCGCCCGTGAGGAGGTACGCGACACCCGCGAAGCCCACCGGCATCCAGTCGCCGTCGATCAGGGCCGGCAGGCCCCGGTCGATGCCGTACGCGATGAGCGCGGGCCCGGCGACCTGCGCGCCCGTGGACACGATGACGATCGCCATCGTGAGCCACAGCCGCGCCCGGACGGGTCGCAGCAACGACCCGAGCAGCCGGAGCGAGCGCTGCCGGATGTGCCGGGACTCGGCCTTGGTGAAGTCGTGGCGTTCCTCGCCCTCGACGCCCGTGACGGTGCTCATCGGGTCGCCTCCTCTCGTGCGATGGATTCGATGTCGGATGCCTCGGCCTGCTCGCGCCGCTCCTCGTCCTCGAGGCTCGAGATGACGAAGCGGTAGTGCTCGGACTCGCGCAGCAGCTCGGAGTGCGTGCCGACGGCCGTGATGCGGCCGTCCTCGAGGAGGGCGACCCGGTCGGCGAGCATGACCGTCGACGGCCGGTGCGCCACGATGAGCGCGGTCGTCGCCGCGAGCACGTCGCGCAGCTCGGCCTCGACCCTCGCCTCGGTGGCGACATCGAGCGCCGACAGCGGGTCGTCGAGCACGAGCACCGACGGGGATGCGGCGACCGCGCGGGCGAGCGCGAGGCGCTGGCGTTGTCCGCCCGACAGGCTCATGCCCTCCTCGCCGACGGTCGTGTCGACGCCGTTCGGGAGGTCGCGGACGAATCCCGCCTGGGCGATGCGGAGCGCCTCGTCGAGCACCCGCTCGGCCTCGGCTCGGATCGCCGGGTCGTCGCCCGCCAGGTCGGGACGGCCGAGCAGCACGTTGTCGCGCACCGAGGCGCTGAACAGCGTCGCGTCCTCGAACGCCATGGCGATGTGCCGGCGCAGCTCCTCGCGCGTCAGCGCGCGGATGTCGACGCCGTCGAGCGTGATCGAGCCGCCCGTGACGTCGTACAGCCGAGTCGTGAGCGCCGTGAGCGTGGTCTTGCCGCTGCCGGTGAGTCCGACGAGCGCCATCGTCTCGCCCGGCTCGAGCGCGAGCTCGACGCCGTCGAGGAGGTCGCCGAACCGTTCGGGCGAGTCCTGGTAGCGGAACCGCACGTCGGTGAAGACGAGCTCGCCGCGCGGGCGATCGATCGAGACCGGCCGCGCCGGGTCGGTGATCTGGTTCTCGCTGTCGAGGATGTCGAAGAACCGGTCGGTCGCCGTGCGCGCATCCACCGAGAACGCGAGCAGGAACCCGATCGACTCGATGGGCCAGGCGAGCACGGTCGCGGTCGCGAAGAACGCGACGAGCTGGCCGACGGTGAGCACGCCCTGCGACGCGAGCCACACGCCGAGCACCAGGCACGCGGCGAGCGCCACGGTCGGCACCGCGAGGAGCCACGCCCAGATGCCGGCGTCGAGCCGCGCCTTCTCGATCTCGGTCGAGCGCAGCGACTCGGCCTGTGCGCGGAAGCTCGAGAGTGCGTGCTTGCCGCGGCCGAACGCCTTCAGCACCCGGATGCCGTGCACCGACTCCTCCACGGTCGTGGCGAGGTCGCCCGCCTGGTCCTGGCTGCGCCGGGACACCTCGGAGTAGCGGCCCTCGAAGTGATAGCCGACGATCCAGAGCGGAATGGAGCAGACGAGGAACACGACGCCCAGCAGCCAGTTCATCGAGACCAGGATGACGAGGCCGACGACGATCACGATGAGGTTCACGACGAGCAGCACGAGTCCGAACGACAGCCAGCGGCGGATGAGGCCGAGGTCGCTCACCGCGCGCGAGAGCAGCTGGCCGCTCGGCCACCGGTCGTGGAAGCTCACGGGAAGGTCCTGCAGCCGGGCGTACAGCGCATTGCGCATGCGGGCCTCGACGCGCGTGCCGGGCGTGAGCACGAACCAGCGCCGGAGGGCGATCATGCCGGCCTCGAGCGCTCCGAGGCCGAGCACGAGCGCCGCCAGCGGCCAGATCGCACCGGCGTCGCGGTCGGCGAGCGGACCGTCGACGATCGACTGCAGCACCTGCGGGATCGCGAGGGCGATGAGCTGGGCGATGAGGGCCGCGACCATGCCGGCGATGATGAACGGCACGGCGGGACCCGCGTACTCGCGCAGCCGGAGCAGCGCGCGCACGGTTCCCGTGCGTGCCGGGGCGGGGTCGGGGTGGAGCGGGGTGGCAGACAAGCCGGTTCCCTTTCGAGATCGAGAGCGCCGAGGCGTCGTCGAACGACGTGGAAATCGGCGAGATGAGGTGAGCGGGCGCGAGTCGACGGCGCCGGAGCGCGGACGGACCGCGGAATCGGGGCAGGCTGCGCCTGGCGGGCCGGGAGCTACCCGGCGTGCGCCTCGACGGGGGACGCCGGACGAGCAGCGCCGCGGCCCGTGACCTGGCGGGCGAAGCTGTCTGTCTGCATGGTGTCCTCCTGCGGATCGTCTGCTTACCTCATGGCCCCGGGACGCGGCGGCCAGCCCTCCAGACTAGGGGAGAACGGCCGTGGCGTGCAAGGGCACCGCAGCGATAGGCTGTGCGGATTCGTCGCCGCGCGGACGGTCCCGCCTGCTCCACTGCCCGCCGTCGCGCGCGCCCCCGGACCGGCGAGCGAGGAGAGCGAGTGGGAGCGGCGAGCTGGTCGCCGTGGTCGGCGCGTCGGGCTCGGGCAACCTCCTGCCGTACCTCACCGCCGCCGAGAACATCGCGCTCGCGATGAACGTGGCGGGCACCCGCCGCGGCGCGGCGCGGCCACGAGGCATCCGCCCTCACGCTCGAGGTGCGCCCGGGCGAGCTGCTCGTCGGGACGGGGCCGTCGGGCGCCGGCAAGACGACGCCCCTGAACCTCCTCGGGGCGCTCGACCGGCCCACGTCGGGGCGCGTCATGCTGGGCGACGACGAGCTGTCGTCACTCGGCGGGGACGCGCTCGCGGCCGTGCGTCGCGGAGTCGCTCGACCTCGTCGGCCTGCTGGTCAGCTCGACACGCGGCACCGCGACGACCGTCATGGACCTCATCGGCGACCTCGTGCACGCGCGCGGCGTCGCGGCGGTCGTGACGACCCACGAACCGGCGCTCGTCACGCGCGCCGACCGCGTGCTCGAGCTGTACGACGGGCGCGCGCTCAGCGCACTCGCACCGACAGGCACGTGACGCACCCCTCGAGCTTCTCGAACTCGCCGATGTCGACCGTGACCACGCGGTAGCCGAGGCCGGAGAGCATCGACGCCGTCTCAGGGGCGGCCGACGACATGAGCAGCGATTCCCACGAGAGCTCGACCACGGCGACGCCCTCGGGCTCGGGCACGGGCAGGAACCTCGGGAACAGGCTCGGCACGTCCACGAGCGCCGGGTCGCCGATGATGGTGCCGTCGGGCAGTGCCGTCACCGTGCTCTTCAGGTGCAGCGCCTTCGTCACGGGCACCGCGACGACCGAGTAGCCGTGCGGCGTGAGCAGCTGCCGCAGCTGTCGGATGCCCTCGGCGTTGGTGCGGCTCGATGCGCCGACGTATACGGTCGAGCCGACCTTCAGCACGTCGCCGCCGTCGAGGGTGCCCGGGAGCTCGATGCGTCGCACCGCGATGCCGGGCACCGACCGAACGGCGCGTTCGACGGTCTCGATCTCGGGCCGACGCGACTCGGCCCCTGGGCTCGCGATGACGGCGAGGTCGCCGAAGAACACCACCGCGTCCTCCACGAACACCGAGTCGGCGAGCTCGGGGGCCGCGTCGACCTCGACGGTCTCCCAGCCCTCGGCCACGAGCGCCGCGCAGTAGTTGTCCCACTGCTCGTCGGCGCGCGCCTTGTCGACCGGCGTGCGCTCGAGGTGGGTCAGCTCGCCCTCGTCGAGGTTCGATGCGGGAATGCGCACGAGGGCGATGCGGCGCGGGGGGCGCCGCGGCGAGTAGCCGAGGATGCCGCGCAGCACCCGCGGGGCCAGGAACACCTCCGCACCGATGACCGCGAGGATGAAGACGAGGTTCAGGCTCACGAGCGAGCCGACCACGAAGAGGAAGATCGCGCCCGAGAACGGGTCGCCCGCGGCGCTGGCGGTCACCGTGGTCGCGAGGAGGGCGGCGAGGCATCCGGAGGCGAACCCGCTGATGAGCGCGAGGAACCAGGCCCGGGTCGCGCCCACGGCGTTCGCGACCGAGAGCAGCACCCACACGATGAGCGCGGCGAGCGCGAAGTGCCCGAAGAGCTGGCTGAAGATCTGCGGCGACTGGCCGTTGCCGATGAAGAACGCGAACACCGCGACGAGCATCGCGGTGACCGCGACGACGGCCGCGGACGCGACCACCGCCAGCGCCCGCCGCCCCGGCGTCGGGGCCGGCGTGAACCGGGCCGGGGCGGGCGGGGGCGCGGCGGCGGGGGACGTCATGGCACGAGCCTATCGGCCGGTGCCGGACCGTCAGCGGGCGGCGTCGAGGCGCTCGCGGGCGATGCGTTCGGCGGCGGCGAGCGTCGTCGTGCCGTGCTCCTCGGCAGAGCGGAGCACGGATGCCACGGTGTCGCCGATGCCCGCGATCCGGGCGTCGAGCGCAGCCTGGTCGGCGCCCGGCATGCCGGCCACGTCGAGGTAGATGACACCGCCGGCGTTCACCACGAAGTCGGGCGCCCACACGATGCGCCGCTCGGTGAGATGCCCCGCGACGTCACGCGACGCGAGCTGGTTGTTGGCGGCGCCGACCACGGCGCGCACGCGCAGCGCGTCGACGACGTCGTGGGTGAGGACGCCGCCGAGCCCGCACGGCACGAACACGTCGGCCTCGACGAGGTGCGCCTCCTCGGGCTCGACCCAGATCGCGCCGAGCTCGTCGGCGAGTGCGCGCTTGGCGCCCGCGACATCCGTCACCGTGAGCCGGGCACCGGCTGCGGCGAGGCTCCGGGCGAGGCGTCCGCCGACCTGTCCGAGGCCGGCGACGACGAAGTGGCGACCCGACACGCCGGCGGAGCCGAACACGTGCCCGAGGGTCGCGAGGATTGACGCGTACACGCCGGCGGCCGTGGCATCCGCGGGCTCGCCGACGCCGCCCTGCTCGGCGGGAAGGCCGCACACGTGCTCGGTGCGCTCGTGCACGACGGCCATGAGCTCGGCGCTCGTGCCGACGTCCTCGGCGGTCATGTACGCGCCGCCGAGGGACTCGACGGCGTCGCCGAGGTCGAGCATCGCGTCGCGCGTGGCCCGCTCGTCGAGGCTGACGCCCCGGGGAATCGCGATGACGGACTTGCCGCCGCCGCGCGCGAGCCCCGCCGCGGCGTTCTTCATGGTCATCGCCTGCGAGAGGCGCAGCGCGTCCGCGAGGGCGTCGGTCCAGTGACCGTACCGCCACAGGCGTGCGCCGCCGAGGGCCTGGCCGAGCCTCGTCGAGTGCACGGCCACGATGATGGTGAGTCCGGATCGGGGGCCGCGGGTGATGAGCACACGCTCGTGCTCGGGGGCCTCCGTCGGGAGTGCTGCGCTGACCTCGGCCGCTGGGGTCGCCGGGGCGTGGGTGATCGTCATCGATCGTTCTCCTTGTTCATCCGCTTCGTGGGCGGAGCTGTGTGGGCGCCTTCTGAGCGCCGCTCACCTCAAGAGTACCGCCGGTGATGCGGGCGCGCCGCCCCCTTGCGCCGGTGGTCGAGTAGCGACGCAGGAGGGTGTCGAGACCCGATACGGCGCTGGCGCGCCTCCTCGATCACCGCATCCGTCCTCAGTGGAAGAAGTGCCGCTCGCCCGTGAAGTACATCGTGATGCCGGCCGCGCGGGCCGCTTCGACGACCTCCTCGTCGCGCACCGATCCGCCGGGCTGCACGACCGCGCGCACGCCGCCGTCGATGAGCATCTGCAGCCCGTCGGCGAACGGGAAGAAGGCGTCGGATGCCGAGACCGCCCCCGCGGCCCGCTCCCCCGCCCGCTCGACCGCGAGCCTGCACGAGTCGACGCGGTTCACCTGTCCCATGCCGACGCCGACGGAGGCGCCGCCCGAGGCCAGGAGGATCGCGTTCGACTTCACCGCGCGCACCGCCCGCCACGCGAACTCGAGGTCGGCCAGGGTCGCCGCGTCGGCAGGCTCGCCGGTCACGAGCGTCCACTCGGATGCGGGCGCGAAGTGCCGGTCGGCCTGCTGCATGAGCAGCCCGCCGGAGACCTGCCGGATCTCCACCTCGGTGGGCGCGAAGCCCTCGGGGAGCGTGAGCAGGCGGATGTTCTTCTTCGCCGTGAGGAGCTCGACCGCCTCGGCGTCGAACGCGGGCGCCACGAGCACCTCGGTGAAGATCTCGGCGACCGTCTCGGCCATGGCCCGGGTCACCGGGCGGTTCGCGGCGATCACGCCCCCGAACGCCGACACCGGGTCGCACTCGTGCGCGCGGCGGTGGGCGTCGGCGATGGGGTCGGATGCTCCGGGCGACGCGATGGCGATGCCGCACGGGTTGGCGTGCTTGATGATCGCGACGGCCGGCTCGTCGAAGTCGAACGCGGCCCGCACCGCGGCATCCGCGTCGACGTAGTTGTTGTACGACATCTCCTTGCCGTGCAGCTGCACGGCCTGCGCGATGCCGGGCCGGATGCCCTCCGAGGCGAAGAGAGCCGCCGCCTGGTGCGAGTTCTCGCCGTAGCGGAGATCGGCCTGCTTCGTCCACGTGCCGGCGACCCACGCCGGGAACGGCGACTCGTCGGCCGCCTGGTCGGGCGCGACGACGCTGCCCAGCCACGACGCCACCGCGACGTCGTAGGCGGCCGTATGCCGGAACGCCTCACGGGCGAGCGCCTTGCGCTGCGCGAGCGTCGTGCCGCCCGCGGCGAGGGCGCCCATGATGTCGTCGTAGCCGTCGGGCGAGACGACGATCGCGACGTTCGCGTGGTTCTTCGCCGAGGCGCGCACCATGGCCGGACCGCCGATGTCGATCTGCTCGACGGCGTCGAACTCGGATGCCCCGGCCGCGACGGTCGCGGCGAACGGGTAGAGGTTCACGACCACGAGCTCGAACGGCTCTATGTCGAGGTCGGCGAGCTCGCGCTCGTGGTGCTCGAGGCGCAGGTCGGCGAGGAGCCCGGCATGCACCGAGGGGTGCAGCGTCTTCACCCGCCCGTCGAGCATCTCGCGGGCGCCCGTGACGCTCGCGACATCCGTCACCGGGAAGCCCGCGTCGCGGATGGTCTGCGCCGTCGAACCCGTGGAGACGATCTCGGCGCCCGCCTCGGCGAGCGCCGCCGCGAGCTCGGGGATGCGCCGCTTGTCGCTCACCGAGAGGAGTGCCCGGCGCACCGGCACGAGGTCGCGTTCGCGGTAGAGGCTCGGGTCGTGCGTGGGGCCGCTCATGATCGGCTCAGCTCCTTGAGGTCGAGGTGGGAGTTGGCGATGTCGAGCACGGCCTGGATGAGCAGGCGCCGCTCGACGGGTTTGATGCGGTCGTGCAGGGCCTGTTCGGTGTCGCCCGGCAGCACCGGCACGCGCTCCTGCGCGATGATGGGACCCCCGTCGACGGAGTTGTCGACGATGATCAGGCTGGCGCCGGTCTGGTCGACGCCCGCGGCGAGTGCGTCACGCACGCCGTGGGGGCCCGGGAACTCGGGCAGGTACGCGGGGTGCGTGTTGATGAGCTGCGGCGAGAACGCATCGACCACCGCCGGCGGCACGAGCCGCATGAGCCCCGAAAGGATGACGAGGTCGGGCTGCCACTGCCGCACCTGCTCGATGAGGGCCTCGCCCCACGCCTCGCGATCGGGGTACGCCGTGAACGGCACGATGAAGGTGGGGATGCCGTACTCCTCGCCGAGTGCGAGGCCGTCGGCCTCGCGGTCTGCGCCGATGGCCACCACGCGGCCGGGGAACTCGGCGTCCTCCGAGGCTTCGAGCAGGACGCGGAGGTTGGATCCCGTGCCCGAGATCAGCACGACGAGTTGCAGCACCATCCGAGCCTACCCGGTGGCGATCGCCGCGTTTCGCGGCGGCCGCGCCGCGGAATGCGGACGGGCGAGGATGCCGCTACGGGGCGTCGCGGCGGCGGTCGGCGCCCCAGGTGAACTCGCGGTGCGCGGGCTCGGGTTCGTCGTCGCGGTCCGCGGTGTCGGGTCGGGCGCCGCGGGGCAGGGGATCCGGCGCGAGCTCGGGTGCGGGTTCGGATCCGGCGTCGCGGTACGTGCGCCAGCCGTCGGCGGTGCCGGCCGGCCGCGCGCGGAGACCGGATCGCGCGTACGCGGCGTACCCGCCGACGATGGCACCGAGCCCGACGGTCGCGGCGGCGACGCCCGCGACCGCCAGCGGCTCGGGGCCGACTTCGGCGAGGCGCCCGGGCCCCACCGCGCCGCCTGACCACCACGCGAGCAGGCCCAGCACGATCGCCGCGACCGCCGCCGAACCGAGGCCGCCGGCGAGCGGCACCCACCACGGCAACCGATCGCCGCCGCGGGCGACGACCGGCTCGATCGACACGAGCCACGCGCCCACGAAGGCCAGGAGCACGGGCACGACGAGCCAGAGGGTGCCGAGCGGGGGCGCGCCCGAGGGCAGCGCGCCGAGGAGCGGGAACCCGGGGACGGGGCCGAGCAGCGTGCCGCTCGAGGAGACGAGCGAGCCGGAGCCGATCGCGAACCCGGGACCGAGCAGCCACGACGCTGCCCAGATGACGACGTTCGGCAGCAGCGCCAGCTCGGCGACAGTGAGCGCCAGGCCGCCGTCGATGCCCGCGCCGAGGGTCTGGTAGAGCCCTGCGATCGTCGCGTAGTCGAACGCGATGAGCACCGCGACGAGCGCGCCGGCGAGCGCGAGCACGCCGAACGCGGCGCCCGCGCCGACGCGCGCCGCTCCTCGGGCCCCCGCGACGAGGGCCGGTGGAAGGGTCGTGAGCGCGCGGCGGACGAGGCCGGTCGCGGCATCCGTCGCCGACGCCTCGCGCAACGCCTCGCCGACGGCGCCGATGATCACGCCCAGCGCCATCACGGAGGCGGGCAGCAGCGCGCCCTGCCAGGGGTCGGTGCGCGCGGCGCCGGTGGCCGAGAGGAGCGCCAGCCCGAAGCCCGCGAGGCCGAACACGAGGATCGCCGCGATGCCGCCCGAGAAGGAGTGGCCACCCGCGGCCGAGCGCCGTCCGATGCGCATCCCGCTCGTCACCGAGAGCAGTGCGAATCCGAGCAGTGCGATGGTGATCGGGAACGGGTCGCCGGCGCCCGGGAGCGCGATGCGCGCGGCAGCGATCGGGTCGAGCTGCACCGTGAGATCGACGCCGTGGCCGACGAGCCACACGTCGGCGGCGGCACGCAGGAACACCGAGAAGTCCACCCCGAGCCCGAAGTGCACCGCCCACAGCACCACCAGCGGCACGAACGCGACGCCGAACCCGACGAGCGCCATGACGAATGCCTCGAGGGCGGCCAGCAGGGCGATCGTCGTGCGTCTCATTCCGACGTCGAGCGTATCCCGGAGTGCGGCCGTCAGCCGCCGCGACGTGCAGGTTCGGGCGCACTCGCGGCCGGGTCGGTCGCGACGACGGGAGACTCAGCCGGCGGGACCCCCTCGACGTCGAGCACGGGCGGTTCGGCCACGACCTCGTCGGCGGGTCGCCGGAGGAGTTCGACGAGCGCCACGACGAGCAAGGCGATCACCACGGTCCAGACGACGAAGGACCCGGTCACCGGGCGGTTGAACAGGATGACCACCGACGCCACGACGGCGATGACGACATAGGCGGCCACGCGCCACCGATCGAGCGCGAGGCCGAACGCGCCGGTGGTGACGCCCTGCCTCGCGGCGGCGCGACGGACGCTCGAGAAGCCGGCGTGCGCGAAGCGGCGCGTGGCGCGTGCCGGGCGCCACGGGCCGGAGAGCCACGCGATGACCGCCACGAACAGGGCGAGTACGAGAAGCGCCAGGATCGTCGAGAGCATGAGTTGCACGAGGCCGTCGTAGAGTGCTCCGGCAGCATCCGCCGGCATGATCGAGGGGCTCACCGCGCCGAGGAAGAAGGCGCGACCGATTCCGACACCACTCGCGAGGATCAGCATCGAGAGGGCGAAACCGCCGGCGGTCCACGCGAGCGCCGCCGCCCTTCGCTTCGCGATGAGCACGCCCGCCGCCAGCAGCGCGAGCGTGAGCCACGGCAGCCACGTGCCGACGGCGACCGCGAGCGTGTACACGGTCTGCACGAGCACGAAGGCGTCGTTCTGGGCCACGACGATGCTGCGGTCGATGACGGGGATGGCCGAGGCGAACCCCACGCCCTGCTCTTCGAGCCGATCCTTCACCGCCTCGATGATCGGGCCGAGCTGCACGGAGATTGTTCCCTCGCTGCCGATCGCGAGGGCCGCGTCGGGGTCGCCCTGCATGGCCGCCACGAACTGGCGATGGGTCACCCGAAGGGCCGTCGCCCAGATGTCGGCGAAGGCGTCCGACTCGACGACCCGGTCGACCACGCCCGAGACGAGCGACTGGAGCCCCTGGGTGGCCGGAGCCTCGAGGAGCCCGAGCGCCTGTTCGGCACGCGGCGGCAGGTCGAGCTGGCGGAGTCCGTCGAACACGTCGGCGGTGAGCCCCGGGATGTCGACCTGCTCCTCGATCGCCGCGGTCACCTGGTCGCCGATGTACGCCTGCACCGCCGGGTCCTCGGCGAGCGGTGCGAACGTGGCGACGAACCGCTCGGTGTCGACGAGCTCGAGCCTCGCCCACGCGCTGATCACCGCGACGGGCGCGAGCAGCAGGCCGATGACGACCAGCACGACGGCTACCGCCGTGCGGCCCCAGCCGCGTCCGGGTTTCGCCGTGACGGATGCCGCAGCCACTCCCTGCGACTCGAACACCTCCTCCTCGGCGCCTTGAGCGCGCGCCCGGAGCGCCGCGTTCTCGGCCTCGAGCTCGGCGATGCGTTCCTGCAGTTCGGTACTCGACTCCCCAGCCATGATGCCCCCCTTTGGGTAGACCATATCGTCGCCGGGCGCCTCATGTCAGTGCACGAAGGACTTGAGCAGGATCATCGCGACGCCGAACGCCGCCGTGCCGGCCGCGCCGGCCAGGCGGATGGGCCACGGCGAGCCCCGACGCGCGAACGCGATCCAACCCAGCACGGCGAGCACTGCGACGCCCGCCCAGAGCGCCGCCCAGATGGCGTAGATATCGGGAATGGCCCGCGTGGCCCCGAGGAGCAGGATGAACAGCGGGATGGCGGACGACGCGAGCAGGCCCAGGGACCGTCGGAATGCCGACCGGAACGCTACGCCGAGGCCCTCCATGTGCTCGTCGTCGAGGCCGTGGCGGGCGACGGTGCCCGCGTAGACGTGCGCGGCCCAGAACACCACGACCGTGACGAGCACGGTCCAGAACACCCGCCAGGCGGTGTCGCCGTGCCCTCCGGACACGACGATCATGCCGGAGACGAGGATGATGCCGTACACCGACTCCTCGGTCACGAACGTCGTGCGCATCAGCTCGCTCCTGAACGAGGGCTGTGCTCGCCGCGGCTGATCGACCGCTCCTCGGGGATCCGGCGACGACTCGGCCATGTCTCCAGCCTCTCACGCATGGGCCATGAATGACCCCCGTTCTGGAGCATGAGCAATGCTCGGATTCGCTCGACGCCCACTCGGGCGCGGGTGTACGCTGCGGGCTAGCGTGAGACTCCCTGGGGGGAGGATGCCGCCGGTGCCGGATCGCGCACCGACAGGACGACAAACGCCGCTGCGTGCCCGCGCGTCGGTGGGCCGTCCATGCACCGCCTCTTGAGGGTGCGCCCGACTCACCCGACTCGGGCGAACTTCGGTGACACTGGAGGCGACGATGCCCCACACGAAGAATCCGACACCCGAGACACCTACGCCGACATCCCAGCGCCGACGGCGCGTGCGGCTCGCCGCAGTCGCCGGCGTCGGCGCACTCGTGCTCACGGCGCTCGTCGCCGGCCCCGCTCATGCAGACCACCCTGAGGTGAGCCTGACGGGCAGCGACTTCGAGATCGACACCAACGCGAATCTCAAGGTCGACGACGCGACGCCACCCTCACTCGACTGGGCGAGCGTCGAAGAGAATCGGCAGCCCGACCTGGCGAGCGGGTCCGGTGACGACTCGTTCGGCCAGGGCTCCAAGGAGGACACCGAAGTGCCCACGGTCGTCGACGGCAGCATCCCGCCCAACAAGAGCGACCTGAAGAACTTCGGCACCTACCTCGAGGAGGCCGACGGCGGTGACTTCCTGCACCTGTTCTGGCACCGCGTCCAGGACCCGAGCGGCACGACGAACATGGACTTCGAGTTCAACCAGTCGGAGACGATCTCGGGCAACGACGTGACTCCCGACCGGACCGAGGGCGACATCCTGATCCAGTACGACCTCGCACAGGGCGGCACCAACCCGCAGTTGTTCGTCGCGTACTGGCTGACCGATGCCGACTTCGACGGCACGGCGGTGACCAAGGCCGACTGCGTCGCGGCCAACGCGTTCCCCTGTTGGGGGCTCCGCGCAGACCTGACCGCCGCGGGTGACGCGACCGGATCGATCAACACCACCGACATCCCGGCCGCCGACTCCGACGGGCTCGCCCCGCTCGTTCCGGCTGGGCAGGTGGTCTCGGCCCGGACCTTCGGCGAGGCGACCGTCGACTTCTCGGCGATCGTCGGCGACGACGAGTGCGTCTCGTTCGGCAGCGCGTACCTGAAGAGCCGGTCCTCCGACTCGTTCACGGCCGCGATGAAGGACTTCATCGCTCCGGCAGACGTCGACCTCACCAACTGCGCGAAGGTGATCATCCACAAGCAGACCGACCCCGACGGCGCCACGACGTCGTTCGACTACACGACGGCGTTGGTGACGCAGGACGACGGCACGGACCCGAGCTTCAGCCTGTCCGATGACGGCACGCAGGAGTACGACAACGTGTTCTTCGGGAGCGACCTGACGGTCACCGAATCGGCACCGCCGTCCGGGTGGAGCCTGATCGGCATCGACTGCTCGGCGAGCGTCGGCGTGACGCCCTCGAGCACCGACCTCGTGACCGGCACGGTCACGTTCGACCTCGATGACGCCGATGACGTGCTCGAGTGCACCTACACCAACCAGGCGAAGGGCACCATCGTCGTCGAGAAGGTGACGAGCGAGCGCTTCGGCGCGTTCGACTTCACGTCGGGTTCGCTGCCGGACACCGCGTTCACGCTCACGACGACGGCGGCCGGCGCCGCAGGCAAGGACGCGAACACGTACGCGAACCTGACTCCGGGCACGTACGACGTCGCCGAGACGGTCCCGACGTACTGGAACCTGACGAGCGCGACCTGCGACGACGGTTCGGATCCTGCGTCGATCGACCTCGCCGCGGGTGAGACCGTCACCTGCACGTTCGTCAACGCGCCGGAGAAGGGCTCGATCAAGATCGTCAAGACGCGCAAGCACGCGGCCGGCGGCTCCGGCGATCAGCCGCACGCCGACGTGACGTTCAAGGTCACGGGCGGCGGACTCTCCCAGGGCATCGTCGTCACGACGAACGCTCAGGGCATCGCCTGCGTGCCGGACCTCGTGGTGAGCGGCCTCGCCGGCAACTACACGGTGACCGAGACGGTTCCGAGCGGTTACGTCGCGCTGTCGACGAACCCGCAGACGGCGGCCGTGGCCGAGAGCGCGGCCGACTGCAGCAACACGCCGGCCGGCGCGACCAAGACATTCGCCAACATGCCGTTGACGAACATCACCGTGTCGGTCGACTCGCAGGTCCCCGGCGGCACGTTCTCGAGCATCGAGTGCGACGCGACGATCGAGGCCCCGGACACCGATCCGGATGTCTCGCTGAGCGACCAGCTCGACGACCCGAGCGTGACGATCCAGGGCCTGCAGCCGGGTACCTACAGCTGCGTGGTGGTGATCGACCCGTGAGCTGAGGAAGGAGCTCACTCCTGAGACGAAGGGGTCCCGTCGGCGCCGCCGGCGGGACCCCTTCTGCCTCCCGAAAGGGAGCATGAGTATTCCTCATTTTTAGTGGCGGACAGGTACCGACGGGTGTACTGTGCGGCCTAGCGAAGACTCCCCGTCTGGGGACGATGCAGCCGGAGCCCGATTTCCCCCCGTCCACCGGCAGGACGACTTGAGCCAGTGCGTACCCGCGCGCCGGCACCGCGCCAGTGCACCGCCCTGCAGGGGTGCGCCCGACTCATCCGATTCGGGCGAAGTCCGGTAGCACTGGAGGCGACGATGCCCCACACGAAGAACCCGACACCCCAGGCCACTCGACCGGCGCGGAGACGACGACGCCTTGGCGCGACGGCCGGAATCGGCGCGCTCGCTATCACCGCCCTCGTGGGCGGCCCTGCCTTCGCCGGCCATGGCGATGTCAGCCTGGCCGGCAGCAACTTCGAGATCGACACCGACGCCAACCTCAAGGTCGACCACGCCGCGCCGTCTGTGGACTGGGTGTCGTTCGCCCAGACGGGTGCGAACCCGCCCGAGAAGCGGAAGGCCGACCTGCCCCCCGGATCGGGCGACGATTCCTTCGGCCAGGGCTCGAAGGAGGACACCCTGGTGCCCACGGTCGTCGACGGGAGCATCCCGCCGAACAAGAGCGACCTGACGACGTTCGGCCTTTATCTCGAGGAGACCGCGGGCGACGACTTCCTGCACATGTTCTGGCACCGCGTCCAAGACCCGACCGGCACGACGAACATGGACTTCGAGTTCAACCAGTCGGAGACCATCTCGGACAACGGGGTGACCCCGGTACGGACGGCAGGCGACCTGCTGATCCAGTACGACCTGGCCAACGGCGGGACGGTACCTGAGCTGTTCCTGTCCGAGTGGGTCGCAACCGGTGACAAGTCGCTCTGCGAGGCCGCGAACAGCACCCCCTGTTGGGGTGATCGGGTGAACCTCAGCGACTCCCTCCTCGCGACCGGGTCGATCAACACGAGCGTCATCCCCGAGGCGGAATCCGACGGACTCGGCGATGTCTCGCCGCGCACGTTCGGCGAGGCGACGGTCAACTTCTCGGCGATCGTGGGCAGCGGATGCGTCGCCTTCGGCAGCGCCTACCTGAAGAGTCGCTCGTCCGACTCGTTCACGGCCGCGATGAAGGACTTCATCGCTCCGACGGACACCGGGATCAACAACTGCGGCGCGCTGAAGATCGTGAAGACGAAGAAGCACGCGGCGGCCACACCGACGACGCAACCGCACGCCGGCGTGGTGTTCAGCGTCTCCGGTGGGACCCTCCCCGCCGGAACGACGGCCACGACCGACGCGAACGGCGTGGCGTGCATCGCCGGCATCGACGCTGGGAGCTACACCGTCACCGAGACGGTGCCGACCGGATACGCGGTGACCTCTGCCAACCCGCAGAACGCGACGGTGGTGGCTGACACCACCTGCGCCACCGCGACGCCCGTGACATTCACCAACATGCCGTTGACGAACATCACGGTCTCGGTCGACTCGCAGATCGACGGCGGCACCGCCTCGACGATCGACTGCGACGCCGCGGCCGACCCGCCGTTCGAGCAGGTCACGGGCGCGGACGGCGATGGGTCGCTCACCAAGAGCAACCTGCTGCCCGGGACCTACACCTGCGTGATCATCATCGATCCGTGACCCGGGACGAGACACCCGCGACCGGGTGGAGGCATCCGTCCGACCGCACCTGACGAGGAAGGTCCCGCCGGCATCGCCGACGGGACCTTCCCGATGCGCCCGGCGCAGGCTCCCTTATGCGCCGAGCGCTGCGTAGACCTCGCGCAGCAGTTTCGCCGTCTCGGACGGCGTCTTGCCGACCTTGACTCCGACGGCCTCGAGGGCCTCCTTCTTGGCCTGCGCGGTGCCGGCCGAACCCGACACGATCGCGCCCGCGTGGCCCATGGTCTTGCCCTCGGGTGCGGTGAAGCCCGCGACGTAGCCGACGACGGGCTTCGTGACGTTCGCCTTGATGAAGTCGGCCGCGCGCTCCTCGGCGTCGCCGCCGATCTCGCCGATCATGACGATCGCCTTGGTCTCGGGGTCGGCCTCGAACGCGGCGAGCGCGTCGATGTGCGTGGTGCCGATGACCGGGTCGCCGCCGATGCCGATCGCGGTCGAGAAGCCGAGGTCGCGCAGCTCGTACATCATCTGGTACGTGAGCGTGCCCGACTTCGAGACGAGGCCGATCGGGCCCTTGCCCGTGATGTTGGCCGGGGTGATGCCCACGAGCGACTCGCCGGGGCTGATGATGCCGGGGCAGTTCGGCCCGATGATGCGGGTCTTGCCGCCCTGCTCCTTGGCGTAGGCCCAGAACTCGGCCGAGTCCTGGACGGGCACGCCCTCGGTGATGATGACGAGGAGCGGGATCTCGGCGTCGATGGCCTCGAGCACGGCGTCCTTCGTGTACGCCGGGGGGACGAAGGCGATCGAGACATCCGCCCCCGTCTGCTCGATGGCCTCGGACACCGAGGCGAACACCGGAAGCTCGACCGGGTTGCCGTCCGTGTCGTCGTGCAGCACCGTCGTGCCCGCCTTGCGGGCGTTCACGCCGCCCACGACCTGGGTGCCCGCCGCGAGCATGCGCGCGGTGTGCTTGGAGCCCTCGCCGCCGGTGATGCCCTGGACGATGACCTTGGAGGCCTTATTCAGGAAGATCGTCATTGCTCTGCAGTCCTTCTCTACGCGGCGTTCGCCAGCTCGGCGGCCTTGTCGGCGCCCTGGTCCATGTTGTCAGCGAGGGTGACGAGCGGGTGCGCGGCCTCCTCGAGGATGCGACGGCCCTCGACGACGTTGTTGCCGTCGAGGCGCACGACGAGCGGCTTGTTCGCGGCCGAGCCGAGCTCGGCGAGCGCGCCGACGATGCCCTTGGCCACCTGGTCGCAGGCCGTGATGCCGCCGAAGACGTTCACGAACACCGCCCTGACCTGCGGGTCGCCGAGGATGATCGAGAGGCCGTTGGCCATGACCTCGGCCGACGCTCCACCGCCGATGTCGAGGAAGTTCGCGGGCTTCACGTTGCCGTGGTTCTCACCGGCGTAGGCGACGACGTCGAGCGTCGACATGACGAGGCCCGCGCCGTTGCCGATGATGCCCACCTCGCCGTCGAGCTTCACGTAGTTGAGGTCGAGCTCCTTGGCCTTGGCCTCGAGCGGGTCGGCCGCGGCCTTGTCTTCGAGGAGGGCGTGGTTGGCGTGCCGGAACCCGGCGTTCTCGTCGAGCGACACCTTGCCGTCGAGCGCGATGATGTTGCCGTCTTCGTCGAGGATCAGCGGGTTCACCTCGACGAGCGTGGCGTCTTCCGACTTGTAGACGTCGTAGAGCTTCACGAAGACATCGGCGACCTTGTCGACGAGCTCGGCCGGGAAGTTCGCGGCCTTCGCGATCTCGCGGGCCTTCTCGGGCGTGATGCCGGTGCCCGGGTCGACCTCGACGCGGGCGAGCGCCTCGGGCTTCTCGACGGCGAGCTGCTCGATCTCCATGCCGCCCTCGACGCTCGTCAGCGAGAGGTAGGAGCGGTTGGCGCGGTCGAGCAGCACCGAGAAGTAGAACTCCTGCGCGATGCGGGCCCCGCCCGCCACCATGACGCGCTTCACGACGTGGCCCTTGATGTCGAGGCCCAGGATGTCGCGAGCCGCCGCCTCCGCCTCGTCGGGGTTCTTCGCCACCTTGACGCCACCGGCCTTGCCGCGGCCGCCCGTCTTCACCTGGGCCTTCACCACGACGACGCCGCCGAGCTTCTCGGCCGCGGCGCGGACCTCTTCGGGGGTGTCGGCGACGATGCCCGGGAGCACCGGGACCCCGTACTTCTCGAACAGGTCTCTGGCCTGATACTCGTAAAGATCCACGCTCTACTTCCAATCGATCCGCACGCGCGATCGCGCACAGGTGCTGGTGGGGTGCGGCCCGGCCATGACTCTCTCGATATCGAGATATACGGGCCGACGACCATGGTACTCCGCATCGACGAACGCTCCGAACCGTAGGACAGCCCCACCATGCTGGCGCTGTGGCCGGGCCGGTGCGAGACTTCCAGCATGACCGATCAGACCGAGCCGATCCATCGCACCGACCCTCACGACGTGCGCGTGCACTCCAAGCTCAACTGGCTTCGGGCCGGCGTGCTCGGCGCGAACGACGGCATCGTCTCGGTCGCGGCGCTCGTGGTCGGCGTCGCCGCCGCCACGACGGATGTCGGACCCATCCTCATCGCGGGCGTGGCATCGGTCACCGCCGGGGCCATCTCGATGGGCCTCGGCGAGTACGTGTCGGTCTCCAGCCAGCGCGACACCGAGCACGCGTACATCGCGAAGGAGCGCTGGGAGCTCGAGACCATGCCGCAGCAGGAGCTCGAGGAGTTGGCCGGGCTGTACCGAGCGAAGGGGCTCTCGGCCGGAACCGCCGAGAAGGTCGCCGAGGAACTCACCGCGCACGACGCGCTGGCCGCGCACCTCGAGGTCGAGCTCCGCATCGACCAGGAGGACATCGTCAACCCGTGGCACGCCGCGTGGGCGTCGGCGGCATCGTTCCTCGCCGGCGCGGTGCTGCCGATGCTCGCCATCCTGCTGCCGCCGGCCGAGTGGCGCATCGCCACCACGTTCATCGCGGTCATCGTGGCACTCGCCATCACAGGCTGGCTGAGCGCCTGGATCGGCGGCGGCCCGAAGACCCGCGCCATGGTGCGCCTCGTGATCGGCGGCACGCTCGCGCTGGCGGTCACCTGGGGCATCGGCGCCCTCCTCGGCGTCGCCACCTCGTAAGGCCGGCGCCGTGGCCGAGGCGCGCGTCGGCATCTCCGGCTGGCGCTACCGGCCGTGGCGCGGCGTCTTCTACCCGAAGGGGTTACGCCAGGCCGACGAGCTCGCCTACGCGGCCGAGCGCCTCACCTCCATCGAGCTGAACGGCCCGTTCTACTCGCTGCAGCGGCCCGCCAGCTGGCATCGCTGGCGAGACGCCACACCCGACGGCTTCGTCTTCGCGGTCAAGGGCCCGCGCTTCATCACGCACCTCAAGCGGCTGAGCGACATCGACGCGCCGCTTGCGAACTTCTTCGCCTCGGGCGTGCTCGACCTCGGCACGAAGCTCGGCCCGATCCTCTGGCAGTTGCCGCCCACCCTGCGCTACGACGAGGCGCTGCTCGACGCGTTCCTCGGCCGGCTGCCCCGGTCGCGAGCGGATGCCGCGACCCTCGCATCGGGCCACGATGAGCGGATGTCGGGGCGCGCGTCGTTCTCGGTGGGCGCCGACGCGCCCCTGCGCCACGCCGTGGAGGTGCGGCATCCGTCGTTCGAGAGCGACGACTGGATCGCGCTGCTCGAACGGCACCACGCGGCATCCGTCACCGCCGACACCGCCGGACGCTACCCACGGCTCGACCGCACCACCGCCGACTTCGCCTACGCACGCCTGCACGGCGAGGAGGAACTGTACGCCTCGGGCTACGACGACGCGTCGCTCGATCGCTGGGCGGCCTGGGTCACGGCCCACGTCGAGGCCGGGCGCGACGCCTACGTGTACTTCGACAACGACATCAAGGTGCGCGCACCGTTCGATGCGATGGCGCTCATCGCGCGGGTGCCGCGGCCGGGCGGGTGACCGCGGCCGCCGAAGGGGGTACGGCGGCCGCGGAGCGCGGCCATCCGGGCGTCGCGAGCAGGGTGCCGTCGCTCTGCACGGCGAGCACGTCGACGTCGAAGCGCTCGGCGAACTCGTCGAGCGCGTCGTGGCCGCCGGCGACGATGCCGGTGGCGAGCACGTCGGCGGTCAGGATGTCGCGGGCCGCCACGCTGACCTGCGAGAACGGGCTGGGGCCTGCCCCGGGCGCTGTCCAGATGTGGTCGCCCCGCTCGGCACTGCCCGACGTCGCGACCGCGAGCCGGCGTGCGCCGAGGTCGACGCCGGCGAGCATCGACCGGCGGTCGGCGGGATCGACGATGCCGACCTGCCACGGCGTCGCTCCCGCGGTGACCGGCGCGACCAGCACGTCGCCGCCCGCGTCGATGCCCCAGCGTGCGAAGCCCGCCCGCTCGATCGCCACCCCCGCCTCGGCGATCGCGAGCGCCTTCACGACGCCGTTCAGGTCGATCGCGCCGTCGCCCCGATGCGGCGTGAATGCGCCGCCCGTGCGCGCCCGCCAGTCGAGCGCGATCGCGTAGGCCTCGCGCACCTCGGGGCTCGCGTCGGTGAGTGCAAGCTGACCGCGGTTGACCCGATTGAGCTCGGATGACGGACGAAAGAGGCTGCAGCGCGCCTCCCAGCGGGCGAAGGCGGCATCGGCCGCGGCGAGCGCGCCGTCGGCGAGCGCGCCATCGACGAGCGCGCCATCGGTCGGCAGTTCCACCTCCACCTCGCCGAGCCGCACGCTCACGACGGTGCCCATGGCGGGGAACGCGCCGAGCGGTGACTCCATCAGAAGCCCGCCTGGTCGAGCGCCGACTGCAGCGAACGCAGGTACCCCATGCTCGTGTAAGTCGCACCGCTCACCATCGACACCGAGGCCGACTGCGCCTGCAGCACCTCGTTGCGGAGCACGGGCGCGGCCCGGTTGCTGATCTGCACCGACCGGCGGTCGGCGTCGGTGAGGTGCAGCGCGCTGACGTCGGTGATCGCGCCGCCGGACACCGTCACCTGCACCTGCACGTTCCCGAACCGGGTCGACATGGTCGCTCCGGTGTAGGTGCCGTCGATCCCGGATGCCGCGGCCTGCGGCGCCGTGGCGGTGGCACCGCCCGTGGCGCCCGCGCCGGTGCTCGTGCCCGACCTCCCGGTGGCCGATCCGGTGCTGCTGCCGGTACCCGTGCCGGCGTCGGCACCGGATGCCGCGGCATCCGTCGCCGAGTTCGAACCGCCCCCGGTGCCCGCGCTCCCCTGCACGACGGGCGACGTCACGGCGCTCATCGCACCGAGCTGCCAGCCGCCGAGGATCACCACGGCCGATGCCGCCGAGGCCAGGACCGCTGCGCGTCGTCTCACCAGTCGAACCTTTCGTGATGGATCTGCTCGGGCGCCAGGCCCGCGGCGCGGGCCTCCGCGAGGACGCCCTCCGACCAGGCACGGGGCCCGCACACGTAGAGGTCGCTGTCGGCGAGCCGCGGGACGAGGTTCCTCAGCGCCAGGCCCTCGCGCTCCGCGGCATCCGTCAGCCAACCGCTGCCGCGTGAACCCGGCACCGTGATGAGCGTCGCGCCGCGGTCGCGGCAGATCGCGCGGATCTCGTCGAGCAGCCACCCAGACGTGGCTTCCTGCGTGCGCAGCACCACAGTCGCCTGACCGGGCCGGAACGAGGCCGACTCGAGCAGCGATCGGATGGGCGTCACGCCGATGCCCGCCGCGACGAGCGCGAGCCGCGACCGGCTGCGGGAGGCCTCGCTGAAGATCCCGTACGGGCCCTCGATGGCGACGCGCGTGCCGGGCAGCAGGTCGGCGATGCCCGCAGACCCCGCGCCGAGCGCGCGCACCGTGATGCGGAGCCGCTGCCCCTGCGGCGCCGCCGACAGCGAGTAGGGATGCGCCTGCCACCACTGTCCGGGCGTGAGGAACCGCCACACGAAGAACTGCCCGCCCGTCGCGTGCAGCCGCTCGAGGTGCTCGCCCCGCATCGTGATCGAGACGACGCCGTCGTCGAGGCGCTCGACCGATTCGACCACCAGCCGGTGCCGGAGGGTCGCGACGACCGGTACGAGCACCCGGTACACGGCCACCGCGCCGAGGGTCAGGATCGTCACCGCCAGCCAGTACCCGCGCTGCCACGTGCCCTCGGCGAAGAGCGCGCCGGTGCTGAACTGGTGCGGCAGCGCCGCGAGCACGGCCACGTAGACGAGCAGATGGATGAGGTGCCACGCCTCGTAGCGAAGTCTGCGGCGCACGGCCACGAGCGAGGTCACGACCACGAAGGCGAACAGCGCGAACCCGAGGATCGCGAGCGGCAGGTCGGGCAGCGACCAGATCGCGATGGCCTCGGCCACGAGGTCGACGCCGTCGGCGACGGCGTAGCCCGCGAGCAGCAGCACGCCGTGCGCGATGAGCAGGTAGATGACGGGCTTGCCGAGCTTGCCATGGAACGCCATCGCGGCGTCGTGCCCCACGGCGCGCTCGATGAGCGGCACGCGCGCGGCGAGCAGGAGCATCACGAACACGAGGTCGGTGGCGACGAGGCCTGCGATGATGCCGAGCGAGGTCAGTGCGGCGCCGGGGTCGCCGAACCGTGCGGCGCCGCCGTCGGCGAGGAAGAGGGCGATCGTGATGGCCACGGATGCCGCGGCCGCCGCTTGCAGCAGGTCGACGCGCCAGAGCCGGCGGGCAGTCCGGTCACGCTCGGGCCCTGGCGCCGGGCGGGCCCGCCGCTCGAGGTGCCGGGCGTCGTGAACGAGGAAAGCCATGTCCCCATGGTGCGCGGCGGGCCTATCCGTGCCCGATGCGTCAACTGGGTGCGGCCTGTGAACTCCCACGTGCTCGCATGCGATCGAGCCGGCCGGCGGTCTCGTCGAACGCCGATCTCCTAGAGCTTCTCGATGGGCGCGATCTTGATGAGGAGCTTCTTCTGCCCCGCGGTGTCGAAGCTGACGTGCGCGATGCGCTTCGTGCCCTCGCCCGTCACCTGCGTGACGCGCCCCTCGCCGAAGTCGACGTGGCGGATGCGGTCGCCCGCCTCGAGCGTGAGGTCGCCGTTGTCGCGCACGGTGCCCGTGACCCGGTTCGCCCACTCGGCCCTCGGCGCGGCGCTCTTCGTGACGCTGTAGCGCTCGAGGTCGCGGTCGCGCGTGCCCCAGGCGCCGCCCGGCCGACGGGCGTTGAGCGCGCGGGGTTGCGTGCCGCCACGGCTCGTGGCCATGCCGGGCGACTGCTTCCAGTCGATGAGCCCCTCGGGGATCTCCTGCAGGTACCGGCTCGGCATCGCGACGGCGACCTCGCCGAACTGCGCACGGCTCATCGCGAGCGACAGGTAGAGGCGCTTGCGAGCGCGGGTGATGCCCACGTAGAAGAGCCGACGCTCCTCGGCCGGGCCGCCGGGCTCGGAGGCCGACATCTGGTGCGGCAGCAGGCCCTCCTCGAGGCCCGTGAGGAACACCGCGTGGTACTCGAGGCCCTTGGCGGTGTGCAGGGTCATGAGCGACACGGTTCCGGATGCGTCGTCGAGCTCGTCGGCCGCGGCGACGAGCGACACCTGCGTGAGGAAGTCCACGAGTGTCGCACCGGGATTCTCGCGGTCGAAGTCGCGGGTCTGCGCGACGAGCTCCTCGACGTTCTCGGCGCGGGTCTCGTCCTGCGGATCGCGGCTGTTGCGCAGCGCGTCGATGAGGCCCGACCGCTCGACGAGGAACACGAGTACGTCGCTGACCTTCGCGGCGCCCTCGTTGGTACCGGCCGCGATGGCCTCGGCGTTGGGCACGAGCATGGCGGCGGCCTCGTCGAGCAGGTCGGCGAGCCCGGTGATCGCGGCGGTCACCTTGGGCCCGAGCCCGAGGCCGTCGGCCGCGCGCATGGCCTGCCGGAACGTCAGCGCGTTCTGCTCGGCGAAGCTCGCGATGGCCGTCTCGGTGGCGGGGCCGATGCCCCGCTTCGGCGTGTTCAGGATGCGGCGGAGGGCCAGCTCGTCGAGCGGGTTGGCCACCGCGATGAGATAGGCCATGGCGTCCTTGATCTCGGCGCGTTCGTAGAACTTGGTGCCACCCACCACGCGGTAGGGCAGCGCCGATCGCACGAAGATCTCTTCAAGCGCACGGGTCTGCGCGTTGGTGCGGTAGAACACGGCGATGTCGCGGTAGGCGACGCCCGACCGGTGCAGCGCCTCGATCTCGTCGGCGACGAACTGCGCCTCATCGTGGGCGGTATAGCCGGTGTACCCGGTGATCTTGTCGCCGTCGCCGTCGGCCGTCCAGAGCTTCTTCTCCTTGCGGTCGAAGTTGTTCGAGATGACGGCGTTGGCGGCGCTCAGGATGTTCTGCGTCGACCGGTAGTTCTGCTCGAGCAGCACGACCTTCGCGCCGGGGAAGTCGCGCTCGAACTCCACGATGTTGCGGATGTCGGCGCCGCGGAACGCGTAGATGGATTGGTCGGAGTCGCCGACCACCGTGAGGCTGGCCCCGGGGATGCCGCCCGAGGCATCCGTCAACGCGCGCACGTTCACGCCGTGCTCGCCCATCTCGACGACACGGTCGGCCGGGATCGGCTGCGTGAGCTCGCGGATGAGCGCGTACTGGGCGTGGTTGGTGTCCTGGTACTCGTCGACGAGGATGTGCCGGAACCGCCGCTGGTAGAGCGACGCGACCTTGGGGAACGCACGGAACAGGTACACGGTCTCGGAGATGAGGTCGTCGAAGTCGAGCGCGCTCGCATCGCGCAGCCGGCGCGTGTACTGCCGGAAGATCTCGAGGAACATCACCTCGGCAGGGTCGTTCGTGTTCACGTTGCGCGCGTACGACTCGACGTCGGCGAGCTCGTTCTTGAGCTTCGAGATCTTCACCTGGGCGTTCGCGGGCGTGAAGCCGAGCGTGTCGGCGTCGAGCTCCTTGATGATGCGCTTCAGGATGGTGCGCTGGTCGGCCGAGTCGTAGATCGTGAACGTCGACGACAGGCCGATCGCCTCGGCCTCACGCCGGAGGATGCGCACGCACGCCGAGTGGAACGTGGAGATCCACATGCCGGATGCCCCCTCGCCGAGCAATGCCTCGACGCGCTCGCGCATCTCGGCCGCGGCCTTGTTCGTGAACGTGATGGCGAGGATCTGGCTCGGCCACGCCTCGCGGCTCTCGATGAGGCTCGCGATGCGGTGCGTCAGGACGCGCGTCTTGCCCGACCCCGCGCCCGCGACGATGAGGAGCGCCTGGCCGCGGAACTCGACGGCCTCGCGCTGCTCGGGGTTCAGGCCCTCGGTGAGGCGGGAGCCGGAGGTCGCGGTGGGCGCCTCGCGCCAGCCGGCCGGGTCGTCGGGGTCGAGGATCAGCGTCATGTCCCATCAAGTGTAGGCGCGGCATCCGACACCCGTGCCTTCGCGCGCCCTCACCGCCCTCGCCCGTCACCCACCCATGTTTCCGTTCCCGCGGGAGGTGCCCACTCCCCCGGACACCTCGCGCGCAAACGGAAACATGGCATGACCCGGTGGGCGTCACGAGCGGCGGACGTCGGGGCGCCGAGAGCGAGCGGATGCCACGTCGGCCGCCGCGGCCACAGTGCGCGCCTCGACGCCGAGATCGGGGTGGTCGACGAAGATGCCGTCGACGCCAGTGTCGATGAGCAGCGTGAACTCCCCGAGCCAGTCGCCGAACGCCGCCCTCGCGGAACCGCGGCGGAAGCCGCGCGCGAGGAATCGGTTCTCGGGGCGCAGCGTCCACGTGTACACGCGGAGTCCGGCCGAGTGCGCCGCGTCGACGAGCCCACCACCGACGAGGAGGCCGCTCGCGCGTCGCTCCATGTTCTCCCTGGCCGCATCCTCCGCCGACGTCGACCGGAGCTCTCCGATGAGCCGACCCTTGCCGACGCTCACCCCGTCGACGCGGCCGGCGAGCCCGAGGAGCCCGGCCTCGGTGGCGAAGTCGTCGTATCGGGCGGCCCCGCGCCCGTGCGCGCGCAGGAGGTCGTACGGCGCGCCGGTCGCCTCGATGAGGAACACCCGAGGAGCGCGGATGCCGCGGGCGCGCAGTCGATCGAGCAGGTCGAGCTCGAACGACTCAATGATGAGCCGCTCGTCGCCTCGCCCCCACCCCGCCGCCTCGAGCTCGGCGACGAACAGCTCGTCCAGCGGGAGTCCGAGCTCGGCGAAATGGGTCGCGTGCTTGAACTCCGCCACCATCCGCAGCATCCGCCGGTGCTCGTCGGCCGCCGCGTCGATGAGCTCGAACAGGTCGCGCAACCGCAGCAGCGGGTACCGGCGGTCGAAGCTCGCACTCTCCTGCCGCAGCGCGCCGAGCCGCTCCGTGGCCCGGAGCGTCGCGAGCTCGGCCCATGTGAAGTCCTCGGTGAACCAGCCGGTGAGCGACCGGCCGTCGACCTCCCGCGTCGTGCGGAGGCCCGCGAACTCGGGCCTCGTCGCGACATCCGTCGTTCCCGAGATCTCGTTCTCGTGACGCAGCACGAGCACGCCGTCGCGCGTCGCCACGATGTCGGGCTCGACCGCGTCGGCGCCGAGAACGAAGGCCAGATCGTAGGCCGAGCGCGTGTGCTCGGGACGGTAGCCCGACGCACCGCGGTGCCCGATCACGAGCGGGTGCCCCGCGGTGTCCTGCAGCATGGGCCCAGCGTAGCCACCCGGCTCCGCACTGCCGCGGGAATCCGCGCCGAACTCAAGGCGTTAACACGGATACGACGGGTACATTGGGCGAGTGGCACGGATGCCGCACCCGCCCCCGCACCGACGACAGCCGAAAGCAGAGGAACCCCATGGCTCTCGACAATCCCGCATTCTCGCGGAATTCCGCCTTCTCATCGCAGGGAGCCGCCGCCGTCGCAAAGAACGTGTCGGCCCAGCAGCTCCAGGAGATGTACAACCAGCCCGCGACGCTGCCCGACCGCGAGGTCATGACCGTCGAGAACACGGTCGCCAAGACCGCCGGCGCATTCGCCGTGCTGCTCGTCGGCGCGGCCGTCGGCTGGCTCGTGACGCCCGCCATGCCGTGGCTGTTCTGGGTCGGCGCGATCGTGGGCTTCGCGCTCGCGCTCGTCAACATCTTCAAGCGCGAGCCGTCGCCCGCGCTGATCCTCGCCTACGCGGGTGCGCAGGGCATCTTCCTCGGCGGCATCTCGCTCATGTTCGAGGCGGCATACGCCGGCATCGTGGCCCAGGCCGTGATCGGCACGCTCGCCGTCGTCGGCGTGACGCTCGCGCTCTTCGCGAGCGGCAAGGTGCGCGCGTCGAAGAAGGCCACGAAGATCTTCCTCATCGCCATGGTCGGCTACCTGGTGTTCTCGCTCGTCAACATGATCCTCATCTGGACGGGCGTCAACACCGACCCGTGGGGCCTTCTCGGTGCCGAGATCTTCGGCATCCCGCTCGGCCTCGTCATCGGCGTGCTCGTGATCCTGATGGGTGCGTATTCGCTCGTGCTCGACTTCGACGCGATCCAGCAGGGCGTGCGCAACCGCGCCCCGAAGAAGTACGGCTGGTCGGGTGCCTTCGGCATCATGGTCACCGTCATCTGGCTGTACCTCGAGATCCTCCGCTTCCTCGCCATCGCGCGCGACTAGCGAACGGATGTCGCGGCGCTCGCGTCGCACCACGGAACGGCCGTCTTCGGGCGGCCGTTCCGTGTTTCCGGGGCGCCTCGCCCGAGCACCCACCGCGCACCGGACGCGCTCAGAGCCCGAGCGCATCCACCGACGCGCGGATGGCGCCGGCCGACGCGTGCAGCGGCCTCCGTTCCTCGGGCGAGAACGGCGTCTCCTCGATCGCGACCGCGCCGTCGCCGCCCACGACGCAGGGAACCGAGAGCGCGACGTCCTCGAGTCCGTGCACGCCGCCGAGCACTGTGCTCACGGGCATGACGGCGCGCACGTCCCGCAGCACCGCCTCGACGATGCGCGCACCCGCGAGGCCGACGGCGTAGTCCGTGGCGCCCTTGCCACGGATGACGGTGCGTGCGGCATCCCGCACCTCGCGGGCGATGTCGTCGAGCTCCGCGGCCGAGAACGGCTCGCCGCCGCGCCAGTCGAGGATCAAGACGGCATGGGGCGCCCGTTCGAGGAGCGCCGGCAGGAGTCGCTCGAGGATTCGCGCGGTGAAGACCGGATCGTCGCGTGGCGTACCGCTCGCCCCGCTGGACGCGGAGGTGCGCACGGCGATCACGGCTGCGGGCGACCGCATCGACGCGCCATCGGTCGTGCATGCCTGGGAGGCGGCACTCGACGCGGCGCCGCACGCCGGCCCGCCCGTGTGGCTGCACGGCGACCTGCTTCCCGGCAACCTGCTGGCCGACGGCCACCGGCTCACCGCGGTGCTCGACTGGGGCGCGCTCGGGCTCGGCGATCCCGCCGCCGACCTGACTCCCGCGTGGACGCTGTTCGCCGGCGGGGCGCGCCGCACGTTCCGCGAGTCATCGGGCGCCGACGACGCGGCGTGGGCGCGCGGCCGCGGGTGACCCTCCTCACCTGGTCGACCGCCTTCGCGTGGATCGGCGCCGCGGGTGCGGCGCTGTACTACGGCGCCGAGATCCTCGGCATCCGCACCTTCGCCGAGGCATCCCTGCGACGCGGCGACGCGAGCCTCCTCGACGAGGTCCAGGCGCTGCGCGAACGACCGACGGCGATCGCGCTGTTCGGCGTGGGGCTGCTGCTCGTCGCGGTGGCCGGGGTGCTCGCGGCCATCGCGATGTCCCGCGCCCGAGTGCCCTGGGCGCGGACGGGCGTCGTGTTCGCGGCCGGTCTCGTGCTCGTGCTGCCGCAGTTCTTCACCCCGCCCGCGATGCGCATCGCGCACGGCGTGCTCTTCGGCGTCGGCTGCCTCCTCGTGGCATTCGCCGTCACCCGGCTGGGCTCGCACCGTCGCTGAGGATCGGCATCCGCTGCCGACTGGCCGTCACGACCATGAGCGTCCGCCGGCCCCTGTGACGAGTCGAAGGACGCTTCAGACGACACGCCGAGCCGACGACGGCGTGTCGACGCGAATCTCCTTCGACTCGACACGCCATCAGGTGCTCGACCGAAGCCGGGCGCTCCGATCGCACGGGTTTCGAGACGACCGCGAGCGGCCTCCTCAACCCGCCACGCGGCGGGTCACTCCCACTCGATGGTGCCCGGCGGCTTGGACGTCACGTCGAGCACGACCCGGTTCACCTCGCGCACCTCGTTGGTGATGCGGTTCGAGATGCGCGCCAGCACGTCGTAGGGCAGGCGCGTCCAGTCGGCCGTCATCGCATCCTCCGAGGAGACCGGGCGCAGCACGATGGGGTGGCCGTAGGTGCGTCCGTCGCCCTGCACGCCCACCGAGCGCACGTCGGCGAGGAGCACCACGGGGCACTGCCAGATCTCGTGGTCGAGGCCCGCCGCCGTGAGCTCCGCGCGAGCGATGGCGTCGGCCTCGCGCAGCACCTCGAGCCGGTCGCGGGTGACCTCGCCGACGATGCGAATGCCGAGGCCCGGACCCGGGAACGGCTGCCGGCCGACGATCGCCTCGGGCAGCCCGAGCTCGCGGCCGATGGCGCGCACCTCGTCCTTGAAGAGCGTGCGCAGCGGCTCGACGAGCTCGAACTGCAGGTCGTCGGGCAGGCCGCCGACGTTGTGGTGGCTCTTGATGTTCGCGGTGCCCGTGCCGCCGCCCGATTCCACCACGTCGGGGTAGAGCGTGCCCTGCACGAGGAACCGGATGGGCTCGCCGTCGGCCTCGGCCTCGGCCACGAGGTCGCGCTCGGCCCGCTCGAACGCCCGGATGAACTCACGCCCGATGATCTTGCGCTTCTCCTCGGGATCGCTGACCCCGGCGAGCGCGTCGAGGAACGCGTCGACCGCGTCGACCGTGACGAGGCGGATGCCCGTGGCGGCGACGTAGTCGACCTCGACCTGCTCGCGCTCCCCCTTGCGAAGGAGCCCGTGGTCGACGAAGACGCACACGAGCTGGTCGCCGACCGCCTCGTGCACCAGCGCGGCCGCGACGGCCGAGTCCACGCCGCCCGAGAGTCCCGCGATGACGCGCGCGGAGCCGACCTGGGCCCGGATGCGCTCGACCTGCTCGGCGATGACATTGCCCGAGTTCCAGTCGGCCGGGATGCCGGCCGCGCGGTGCAGGAAGTTCTCGATGACCTCCTGGCCGAACGGCGTGTGCTTCACCTCGGGGTGCCACTGCACCCCGTAGAGGCCCTGCTCGTCGTTCGCGAACGCCGCGACGGGCGTGGCCGCGGTGGAGGCGAGCACCTCGAAGCCCTTGGGCGCGCGGGCCACCGAGTCGCCGTGGCTCATCCACACCGTCTGCGCCTGAGGCTGGCCGGCGAGCAGCGCGTTGTCGTCGTCGGTGCGGGCCGTGACGGCGGTCGACCCGTATTCGCGGTGGCCGGTGTGCGCGACCTCGCCGCCGAGCTGCTGCGCCATCACCTGGAAGCCGTAGCAGATGCCGAGCGTCGGCACGCCCAGTCGCAGGATGCCCTCGTCGAGCGACGGCGCCCCCGGCTCGTACACCGACGACGGGCCGCCGGAGAGCACGATGCCCACGGGGTTCTTCGCGCGCACCTCATCGGCCGTGATGGTGTGCGGCACGATCTCGGAGTAGACGGATGCCTCTCGCACGCGCCGCGCGATCAGCTGCGCGTACTGCGCGCCGAAGTCGACGACGAGCACGGGCCGCTGCTCGGTCTGCTGGTCGGTCACTGCTGGGCCTCCACGGGGGATGCGGCAGCCGACTCCCGCCGTTCGAGGTAGGCGATCACCTCGCGGGCGATCCGCACCTCGAGGATGAACGAGAGGAACGGGATGACGCCGCCGAGGGCGATGACGATGAACCGCGGAAACGGCCAGCGCATGAGGCTCCAGAGGCGGAAGTCGCTGAACAGGTACACGACGTAGAACCACCCGTGCACGATGAGGATGCCGGTCGAGAGGTTGACCGCGGCGATGGTCTCCCCCGGCACGAACGCGAGGAATCCCTGCGGCCCGCCGAGCTCGAGCTCGAGCCCGAAGGCGTACTTCATGATCATCTCGCCGGTCAGCGCGAGGAGCAGCACGCCGGTGATGACCGCGGCCACCTGGTAGAAGCGGAGCGCCCCGCGAATGCGCGGCAGATCGGCGAGTTTCGGCTCGAGGGGCATGCGTCCAGTCTACGGCGCGTCGACGAGCTCCCGCGGCACGACGAAGACGTCGACGAGGGCGCCGTTGCGCCACACGGTCATCTCGACCTGGCGGTCGATGGCGTCCTCGACCATGAGCTTCTGGATCGAGGTCGATGTCACGACGTCGTTGCCGTCGAGCGAGACGACGATGTCGCCGCGGTGGATGTCGGCGAGCTCGGCGGGGCTGCCGGGCGCCACCCCTGCCACCTGGAGTCCCGTCGGCGACCCCACGCGCGCCGCGAGCTCGGGCGCGAGTTGCACCCGGGCCCCGACGATGCCGAGCCAGGCCCGGCGCACCCGCCCGGTCGTGGTGAGCTTCTCGATGATTTCACGGGTCCCGCGGTTGATCGGCACCGCGAGACCGAGCCCGATCCCGGCGACGGCCGTGTTCACGCCCACCATGCGCCCGGCGCCGTCGGCGAGCACGCCGCCCGAGTTGCCCGGGTTCAGCGCGGCATCCGTCTGGATCACCTCGTCGATGACGCGACCCGACGCGGTCGGCAGCGAACGGCCGAGGTTCGACACGATGCCGGCCGTCACGCTGCCCGCGAGACCCATCGGATTGCCGAGTGCGACAACGAGTTGGCCGACGCGCAGCGCGGCCGCATCACCGAGCGGCACCGCCGCGGCCACCGGTCCACGGGCGCGCAGCACGGCGAGGTCGGAGAGCACGTCGCGGCCGACGACGTCGACCATGACCGACGTGCCGTCGGAGAACGTCGCCTCCGCCGCGCGGGCGCCCACGACGACGTGCGCGCTCGTGAGCAGGAGGCCGTCGTCGGAGATGACGCTCGCACTCCCCGCGCCCTCGCCGCGCGGTGAGCGCACGGCGAGGCTCGCAACGCTCGGCAGCACGGTGCTCGCGACACGCGTCACGACCCTCGAGTAGGCGTCGAGTGGGTCTTCGGTCTCCACACGACGATCATGGACCCGCTGGAGCGGCTTGCTCCCCCGGTTCGCCGCAGGCGGAACCGTCAGTCGCCGGTGATCCTCATCGCACTGTGGCCGGGTCCGTCGGTCTTGGACTGGTGTGGGCTGCGGCGATGGTCGGGACGCTCGCGGCGACACTGGCGAGCAGTCGCAGTCGCGGGGCACTCTCGCAGCTCCACGCCGCCACCGCGCCGGGTGTGCGAGGCGGGCAGTTCTTCGGACCCGACGGCGGCGGCGAGCGACGCGGCGACGTCACCGAGGTGCGACCCTCGCGAGAGGCACCCGACCCGTCAGCCGCCCACCGTGCCTGATGATGCGGTTCCGGATGCCGCGGCCACCTCAGCGGCGTCCCGCTCGCGCTCCACGGCGTCGCGCACGAGCCGGTACCACAGGAACACCGCGAACCCGGCGAACACGACCCACTCCACCGCGTAGAACACGTTGAGCCAGTTGAGCTCGACCGACTGCTCGGGCGGGGGCGAGCTGATCGCCTCGAGGCCCGCGGCCGGATCGCGCGCGGTCACGTACCCGAAGTACACGGGCCGATCGTCGTAGTCGGCCCACACGTTGATGAGGTGCGCCACGGCCACGGTCGTCATCGACCGCGGGTCGGCGTCGTCGGCGGGCGCCACGGGCGCCTCGCTCGGCAGGAACCGTCCGACCACGGTCGTCTCGCCGCCCGCGCCCGCGTCGAAGCGGTCGGCCGCCGCGCGAGCGGTGTCGGCGTCTGCCGCCCAGCCGAGGGCGACGGGGAGGCCGCCCGGCGCGGCATCCGTCACCTCGAGATGGCCGACCACCCAGTACCCCTCGACGCCCTCGTTCAGGCGGCCCTCGATGACGACGGTGTCGCCCGGCACGAACGACCCCGTGACCTCGACACGCTGGCCGGTGGCGGCCTGTTCGGTCGGCCCGTCGGGCTCAGCGAGCGCGGCGAGCGGGCGCACCTCCTCGGTCGGACGCTCGACGACGACGGCCTGCTCGACCGCGCGTTCGAGCTGCCACTGGCCGAGCAGCGCGAAGCCCGCGGCGATCGCGAGGGCGGCAAGCAGCGCGAGCACCCATCGCGGGCGCAGCATCATGTGGAGCATCAGGCCTCGTGCTCCGCGGTCGGCGCTCCGGCGGCACGGAAGGCGTGCGCGATTCGGTCGGGCGCCCCGGCGGCGACGAGCATGTCCCCGGCACTGATACGGAAGTCGGGAGCGGGCGAGGCGTGGACCCGGTCACCGCGCACGATCGCGATGACCTGCACGGTACCGTCGCCGAGCGCGTCGACCGAGCCGAGTTCCCGACCGTCGACGGCATCCCCATCGTGGACCGACACCCATCCGATCGGCACGCCGGGCATGGCATCGACATCGGCGATCGACTCGATGATCCGGGTGCCGCCGAGCAACTCCGCCAGCTGATGCGCCTCGTCGGTCTCGAGTCGCGCCGTCACGACGGGCTCGTCCGATTGCGCGTGGCGCACGAGGAGGTCCCTGACGCCCGCGCGGTGCGCCACGACCGAGATCTCGAGCGCATCCGTCGTATCGAAGGAATGCAGGACTCCGATACCGGGCAGGTCCACCCGACGGACATCGACCATGTGCGCGGACTCCTCGGTCTCGAGCGTCGCGTCCCAGTCTATCCGCGCCGCGTCAGTCGACCTTCACGATGTCGGGCGCCGCGAGCCGCACCCGGTCGGCCGACGCGTCGTCGGGCTGCTCCTGCGACGCCCGCTCGGCGGCGACGCGCTGCAGGTACCGTTCGACCTCGAGCGCCTCGCGATCGGCGTCCCAGCCGAGCGCTCCGGCCATGAGCCGCGCGGCCACCGGCGCGGCGGAGACGCCGCGGTCCCACGCCTCGATGGAGATGCGCGTGCGACGGGCGAGCACGTCGTCGAGGTGGAGCGCGCCCTCGTGCGACGCCGCGTACACGACCTCGGCCCCGAGGTAGTCGTCGGCGCCGGGCAGCGGCTCGCCGAGCTCGGGGTTCGATCGGATCAGGTCGAGCAGTTCGTCGGTCATCGTGCCGTAGCGATTCAGCAGGTGCTCGATGCGCACCTTGTGCACGCCGAATGCCCGTGCGATCTTGCCGCGCTTGTTCCAGGCCGCCTGATAGCCCTCGGCGCCGAGCAGCGGGATGTCCTGTGTCGTCGACGGCGGCACGCGCCCGTCGAGCGCGTCGGCGGCGGCGTCGATGGCGTCCTTCGCCATGATGCGGTACGTCGTCCACTTGCCGCCCGCGACGACGACGAGTCCGGGCACGGTGTGCGCGACGATGTGTTCGCGCGAGAGCTTCGACGTCTGGTCGCTCTCGCCCGCGAGGAGCGGCCGGAGGCCCGCGAACACGCCCTCGACGTCCTCACGCGTGAGCGGCACCGAGAGCACGGCGTTCACGTGCTCGAGCAGGTAGTCGATGTCGGCGGCCGTCGCCGCGGGATGCGCCTTGTCGAGGCTCCAGTCGGTGTCGGTCGTGCCGATGAGCCAGTGCCGCCCCCACGGGATCACGAACAGCACGCTCTTCTCGGTGCGGAGCAGGAGCCCCATGGTCGACTGGAAGCGGTCCCGCGGCACCACCAGGTGGATGCCCTTCGATGCGCGCACCTTGAACGTGCCGCGCTCGCCCACCATGCGCTGCGTGTCGTCGGTCCAGACGCCGGTTGCGTTCACGACCTGCCGCGCGCGGACCTCGAAGTGCTCGTCGGAGTGCAGGTCGTGTGCCTGCACGCCCACCACTCGCTCGCCGACCTTGATGAAACCCTCGACCTTCACGCGGCTCGCGACGTGCGCACCGTAGAACGACGCGGTGCGGGCGAGGGATGCCACGTACCGGGCGTCGTCGACCTGGGCGTCGTAGTAGGTGAGCCCGCCGATGAGCGCATCGTTCGAGAGCGACGGGATCGCCCGGCGCACCTGGCGCTTCGTGAGGTGACGGTGGTGCGGCACGCCCGGGGGCCGGCCGCCCGAGTAACTGAAGATGTCGTACATCAGCATGCCGGCGCCGACGTAGAGCCGCTCGAAGACCGGCTTCTTCAGCGGGTACAGGAACCGCACCGGCTTCACGAGGTGCGGGGCGATGCGCTGCAGCAGGAGGCCCCGCTCGATGAGTGCCTCGCGCACCAGTCGGAAGTCGAGCTGTTCGAGGTAGCGGATGCCGCCGTGCACGAGCTTCGACGACCGGCTCGACGTGCCCGACGCCCAGTCGCGCGCTTCGAGCAGTCCGGTCGAGAGTCCTCGGGTCACCGCGTCGAGTGCCGCGCCGGTTCCGACGATGCCGCCGCCGACGACGAGGATGTCGAGTTCCTTCTCCTTCAGGCGCGCGATGGCGGCCTTCCGTTCCTCGGGTCCGAGCCTGGTCGAACGCGACACCGAATTGCCACTCGCCATCGTCCACCCCATCCCCGCGGCCTCACGACGGGGCCGCGATCCACATCCCACGCTACCCGAACCCCCGCGGGTTGAGGAGGGCGCGGTCCGCGGGTTGAGGAGGGCGCGCAGCGCCCGCCCCGAAACCCGCGCTCGGGCAACCTGTCTGTCAGGCCCCCGTGTACGGCGCCACGACGATCTCGACGCGCTGGAACTCCTTGAGGTCGGAGTAGCCCGTGGTCGCCATCGAGCGGCGCAGGGCACCGACGAGGTTGGCCGTGCCGTCCGCTGCGGGCGCAGGTCCGTACAGCACCTCCTCGAGTGCGGCGACCTGGCCCACCTGCACGCGCTGGCCGCGCGGGAGCTTCGGGTGGTGCACCTCGGCGCCCCAGTGGTAGCCGCCCCCCGGGGCATCCGTCGCTCGTGCGAGGGCCGCGCCGAGCATGACCGCATCGGCACCGCACGCGATGGCCTTCACGATGTCGCCCGACTTGCCGACCCCGCCGTCGGCGATGACGTGCACGTAGCGGCCGCCGGACTCGTCGAGGTAGTCACGGCGGGCGCCCGCGACATCCGCCACCGCCGTGGCCATGGGAGCGTGGATGCCGAGCGTGGAGCGCGTGGTCGAGGCAGCCCCGCCGCCGAAGCCGACGAGCACGCCGGCCGCGCCCGTGCGCATGAGGTGGAGCGCTGCGGTGTAGGTGGCCGCGCCGCCGACGATCACGGGAACGTCGAGCTCGTAGATGAACTTCTTGAGGTTCAGGGGCTCCTGGTTCTTCGAGACGTGCTCGGCCGAGACCGTGGTGCCGCGGATGACGAACAGGTCGACGCCGGCCGCCACGACCGTCTCGTAGAGCTCCTGCGTGCGCTGCGGCGAGAGCGCGCCGGCGACGGTGACGCCGGCCGCGCGGATCTCGGCGAGACGAGCCGTCACGAGGTCGGGCTTGATCGGCTCCGAGTACAGCTGTTGCATTCGGGCGGTGGCGCGCTCGGGAGCGAGGTTGCGGATCTCGGCGAGCACCGGCTCGGGATCCTCGTAACGCGTCCACAGCCCCTCGAGGTCGAGCACCCCGAGGCCGCCCAGCTGGCCCATCATGATCGCCGTGCGCGGTGAGACCACCGAGTCCATGGGTGCCGCGAGGAACGGGATGTCGAACTGGTACGCGTCGATGGACCAGGTCACCGAGACGTCCTCGGGGTCGCGCGTACGCCGGCTCGGAACGATCGCGATGTCGTCGAACGCGTACGCACGCTGGCCGCGCTTGGAGCGGCCGATCTCGATCTCCTGGGTCACGAGTCCACCCTAGCGAACGGGGTCGGCAGGCGACGCGACGCCGGTCGCGGGTGCCGGGCGCTCGAAGAGCACGCCCGCGACGGCGCGCGCGACGACCTCGAGTTCCGCACCGCCGTCGGTCGCGATCGCGGTGAACAGGCCCTGCCGGTCGCCGAAGTGGTGGGCCGGGGCGGCGTGGGAGACACCGACGCGCCTGGCGAGGTCGCGAAGGCTGAGCCGGGCGACGCCGTCGTGTTCGATCGCCGCGACGGTCGGCCACTGACGGTCTCGGCGGCGCCGTCGGCAGTGCGGACAGTGCCCACGAACTGGTCCATGACGCCGAGCCCGCCGTCCACCTGCACGCTGCCCTCGTCGGGCCGCAGCTCGCCGCGGATGATGCGCAGCAGCGTCGACTTGCCTGCGCCGTTGGCGCCGATGAGCGCGGTGGTCGCGGCATCCGTCACCCGGAACAAGAGGTCGGCGAGCAGCGGCCTGCCGTCGGGCAGGGAGAACGAGCCGCCATTGACGTCGATGCAGCCCATTGGATGCATCCGTTTCCGTTCGCGGCCACGGCCGCGGCGCCCGCAGGGCAGCCGGCCAGAATGCACGCGACGGATGTCCCGCCGCGAGGTCTGGGGCAAGCTAGGGGCATGCAACGTGTCGCCGCCGACCCGATCGATGTCCTCCGCAGCCGCACGAGCGCGAAGTGGCGCTCCTTCCCCGCCGACGTGCTGCCGCTGCCAGTGGCCGAGATGGACTACCCGCTCGCGGAGCCGATCGCGGAGGCGCTGCACGCCGCGATCCGCCGGTCGGACACGGGCTACCACTCCGGCAGCCGCCACGTCGCCGACGCGTTCCAGGGGTTCGCCGCGCGTCGGCTGGGCTGGGACGTGGACCCCGCGCACGTGACGTGCACGGCCGACGTGAGCATGGGCATCGTAGAGGTGCTCCGGCAGGTGACGTCGCCCGGGGACGGCGTCGTCATCACGCCGCCGATCTACCCGCCATTCTTCGACCTCGTCACCGAGGCGGGCGGCCGGGTCGTCGAGGTGCCGATGCGCGGCGGAATCGACGACGGCTGGGGGCTCGACCTCGACGGCATCGAAGCGGCGTTCGCGAGCGGCGCCGGGGCCATGGTGCTCTGCAACCCGCACAACCCGCTCGGCTGGGTGCCCGACCGGACGACGCTCGAGCAGCTCGCCGAGATCGCCGCGAGCTTCGGGGCGACCGTCGTGAGCGACGAGGTGCACGGGCCGCTCGCGCAGCCCGAGTCGCCATACACGCCGTTCCTCACGGTGTCGGATGCCGCGCGCGAGATCGGCGTAACGGTCACCTCGGCGAGCAAGTCGTTCAACATCCCGGGCTTGAAGGCGGCGCTCATGCTCACCGCGAGCGAACGCGGCGACCGGGTGCGCACGGGTTTCCCATACGAGGTCGAGTGGCGCATGGCACAGTTCGGCGCCATCGCCTCGATCGCCGCGTTCCAGGAGGGTGGCCCGTGGCTCGACGGCGTACTCGCAAGCCTCGACGACAACCGGCGCCTGCTCGCCGACCTGCTGGCCGACGAGCTTCCCGGCGTCCGATACCGGATGCCGCAGGCCACGTACCTCGCGTGGCTCGACCTGTCCGCGCTCGGGTGGGGCGACGACCCCGCCGCCTACGCGCTCGAGCACGCGAAGGTCGCACTCCACCGCGGACCCGCGTTCGGGGCATCCGTCGGCCGCGGGCATGCCCGCCTCAACTTCGCGTGCTCGCCCGAAGTGCTCTCGGAGGCCGTGACGCGGCTCGCGAAGGCCGCGTCCCCGGCGGTCGAGTAGGCGCGCCGGCGCCGTATCGAGATCTACCTGGTGTAGTTCGGCGCCTCCACGACGAACTGCACGTCGTGCGGGTGCGACTCCTTGAGTCCGGCGGGCGTGATGCGCACGAACCGGCCCTTCGACTTCAGTTCGGAGATGTCGCGCGCGCCCACGTAGAACATCGACTGCCGCAGCCCGCCCACGAGCTGGTAGGCGACCGCGGAGACCGGGCCGCGGAACGGGACCTGGCCCTCGATCCCCTCGGGGATGAGCTTGTCGTCCGAAGGGACATCCGCCTGGAAGTAGCGGTCCTTCGAGTACGACGTCTTCTTGCCACGGGTCTGGAGCGCGCCGAGCGAGCCCATGCCGCGATACGCCTTGAACTGCTTGCCGTTCTGGAAGACGAGCTCGCCGGGGCTCTCGGCGGTGCCCGCGAGGAGCGAACCGAGCATGACGGTGTCGGCGCCCGCGACGAGGGCCTTCGCGATGTCGCCCGAGTACTGCAGCCCGCCGTCGGCGATGAGCGGCACGCCGGCCGGCTTCGTGGCCTTCGACGCCTCGTACACGGCCGTGATCTGGGGCACGCCCACACCCGCGACGACGCGGGTGGTGCAGATGGAGCCGGGGCCCACGCCCACCTTCACGGCGTCGGCGCCCGCGTCGACGAGCGCCTGCGCGCCCTCGCGCGTCGCGACGTTGCCGCCGATGATGTCGATCTTCGCGAACGACGGGTCGGCCTTGAGCCGGCGGATGATGTCGAGCACCCCTGCGCTCTCGCCGTTCGCCGTGTCGACCACGAGCACGTCGACCCCGGCGTCGCGGAGCGCTTCGGCGCGCTCCCACGCGTCCCCGAAGAAGCCCATGGCCGCACCAACGCGGAGTCGGCCCTCGGCGTCCTTCGTGGCGTTCGGGTACTGCTCCGACTTGTCGAAGTCCTTCACGGTGATGAGGCCCGTGAGCCGGCCGGCACCGTCGACGAGAGGCAGCTTCTCGACCTTGTGCTGGGCGAAGATCGCGATCGCCTCATCGGGGTCCATACCGACCCGCCCGGTGACGAGCGGCATCTTCGTCATGACGTCGCGTACGAGCGTGGCGGGCTTCTCGAAGTCGGAGACGAACCGCATGTCGCGGTTGGTGATGATGCCTACGAGCACGCCCTCGCCGTCGACCACGGGCAGGCCGCTCACGCGATAGGTGGCGCACAGCCGGTCGACTTCGGCGACCGTCGCGTCGGGGGTCGTCGTCACGGGGTTCGAGACCATGCCCGACTCGCTGCGCTTGACGCGGTCGACCATGTCGGCCTGCTCCTGGACGGACAGGTTGCGGTGCAGGATGCCGATGCCGCCCTGGCGGGCCATGGCGATCGCCATGCGCGCCTCGGTGACGGTGTCCATCGCCGCCGAGAGCAGCGGTGTCGCGACGTCGATGCGCCGCGTCAGCCGCGAGGTCGTGTCGGCCTCGCTCGGGATCACGTCGGTGTGACCTGGCAGCAACAGGACATCGTCGTAGGTCAGCCCTGTGAATCCGAACGGATCTGCCTGATCCATGTCTCCCCTTCGTCTCCGGAACGCGCCGGGCCCGGGCGACGCTCACGACCCGGGATCCATCAATATTAAGCGAGTTTGCACGGGCGGCATTCCCCGGATAACAATCGAGGGCCGTTGTGCGCACATGCGAAACACTTGAGACATAATCGGCACGTACTCTCGACGACGTCGTCGAGGGCAAGCCCGGCCCGGCGGCCACGAGCCCCGGGACCCTTGGAGGTGCAGTGGAACCCACGCAATCAGTCGCCGAACGATCCCGCGGGAGGTGGCTCATCCTCCTCGGAATCCTCGTCGCGGCACTCACTCTGTCCGGCATCGCAGCGTCCCCTGCGGTGGCGGACGAAGCGAGTACCGAGAGTTCCGAGCAGGAGGAATTCGAGTACTTCTTCAGCGGCAACGTGACGTTCGACGACGAGCCGCTCGAAGGCGTTCGGATCACGGTGGAGGGCAACGGCTTCGATGCCGAGACCGAGACGGACGCCGACGGCAAGTGGACGATCGGCGTGCCCGAGAAGGCCGAGTACGAACTCACGCTCGACGAGGACACCCTCCCCGAGGGTGTCGTCGTGGAGGATGGTCAGGCCACGGTGACGGCGGAGTTCGGCCTTACCAACCGGAAGTCCGTGAACTTCTTCCTCGGCGAGGGTCAGCGTGTGACCACGGACATCGGCGCACAGGTGCTCATCCGTGTGGTCAACGGCCTGAACTTCGGCCTGCTGCTCGCACTTGCGGCGATCGGTCTCTCGCTGATCTTCGGCACGACCGGCCTGTCGAACTTCGCGCATGCCGAGATGATCACGTTCGGCGCGCTGATGGTGCTCTCCTTCGGCGTCGACCTCGCCCTGCCGATCTGGCTGGCGATCATCATCGCCCTCGTGCTGAGCGCCGCGCTCGGCTGGACGCTCGACGCGGCGATCTGGAAACCGCTCCGCCGGCGCGGGGTCGGCCTGATCCAGCTGATGATCGTGAGCATCGGCCTCTCGCTCGCCATGCGTTACGTCTACCAGTTCATCTACGGCGGATCCACGCGACAACTGCCGGGAGCCACGATCCCCTCCGACATCCACCTCGGGCCGGTCACCCTGTCGTGGATCGACGTGGCGAGCATGATCACGAGCGTCGTGGTGCTCGGCGCCGTCGCCTACTTCCTGCTGCGCACCCGAATCGGCAAGGCGACCCGAGCGGTCTCCGACAACGCGAGCCTCGCCGCGGCGAGCGGGATCGACGTCGACCGGGTCATCCGCATCGTGTGGGTGATGGGCGCAGCGCTCGCTGGTCTCTCCGGCATCCTCTGGGCGTACTTCCGCCCGGGTGTCAGCTGGGACATGGGATTCCAGATCCTGCTGCTCGTCTTCGCCGCGGTCACGCTCGGCGGACTCGGCACCGCGTTCGGCGCGCTCGTCGGCTCGATCATCGTGGGCATGTTCATCGAGCTTTCGACGCTCTGGCTCCCATCCGACATGAAGTACGTGGGCGCACTCATCGTGCTCATCCTCGTGCTGCTGTTCCGACCGCAGGGCATCCTCGGTCGCCGCGAGAGAATCGGCTAAGGAGGACCGACCATGATCGACTGGATTGCGATCTTCTCCAACGCGGCGCAGGAGCTCATCAGCCCCACCACCGCCGCCTATGCCCTGGCCGCCCTCGGCCTGGCGATCCACTTCGGATACACGGGCCTCCTGAACTTCGGTCAGGCCGGCTTCATGGCGCTCGGGGCCTACGGGTACGCGATCTCCATCCTGAGCTTCGGGTTCCCCGTGTGGGCGGCCGTGCTGGTGGGTATCGGCGCGTCCATCGTGTTCGCCCTGATCCTCGGTATCCCGACGCTGCGGCTGCGCGCCGACTACCTCGCGATCGTCACGATCGCGGCCGCCGAGATCCTGCGACTCATCTTCACGACGAACACGTTCGACGCCATCACCGGCTCGGCGAGCGGTCTCCAGGGGTATAAGACGGGCTTCGCCGCGCTGAACCCGATCCCCGACGGCACCTACGGCTTCGGACCCTTCACGTACAACGCGTACGACTGGTGGATCCGGATCGTGGGCTGGTCGCTCGTCACGGTGCTCGCGGTCGTCACCTGGCTCATCATGCGCAGCCCGTGGGGTCGCGTGATCAAGGGAATCCGCGAGGACGAGGACGCCGTGCGCGCGCTCGGCAAGAACGTCTATTCGTACAAGATGCAGAGCCTCATCCTCGGTGGTGTCTACGGCACGCTCGCCGGCATGATCTTCGTCCTGCCGCGATCTGTGGTGCCCGCGAACTACCAGACGTCGCTCACGTTCTTCGTCTATGCGATCCTGCTGCTCGGCGGGGCCGCCACGATCCTCGGGCCGGTCATCGGCTCGATGATCTTCTGGGTGCTGCTCTCGTTCTTCTCGGGCTTCGTCGCCCGAGCCGTGGAGGCGGGCTGGCTCCCGTTCATGTCGCAGGTGCAGGCCGGTCAGCTCCGGTTCATCCTCGTCGGCGTCGCGATCATGCTGATCGTGATCTTCAGGCCCCAGGGCATCTTCGGAAACAAGAAGGAGCTGGCCTTTGTCAAGTGACGTCACTCCCACGTCCACGCCGGTGAAGACCACCGGCCTCCACGTCGGCGACGCCGAGCCGGGCTGCCGCAAGGTCGACCCGATCCTCATCGCGGACGGCGTCAAGCGCACCTTCGGCGGCCTCACCGCCGTCGACGTCGCCCACGTCGAGGTCCCCCGCGGGGCGATCACCGCCCTCATCGGGCCGAACGGCGCCGGCAAGACCACGTTCTTCAACCTGCTCACGGGCTTCGACAAGCCCGATGCGGGCACGTGGGAGTTCGACGGCCGATCGTTGGCACACGTGCCCGCGTATCGCGTGGCGCGCATGGGCCTCATCCGCACCTTCCAGCTCACGAAGGCGCTCGGCCTGCTCTCCGTGCTCGACAACATGATGCTTGGAGCCAAGGGACAGACCGGCGAGAACCTGTTCAGGTCGGTCCTCCCCTTCCTCTGGCGCAAGCAGGACGACGAGATCGAGGCGAAGGCCCTCGAGATCCTCGCGCGTTTCAAGCTCGAGGCCAAGAAGGACGACTACGCTGCAAGTCTCTCGGGCGGGCAGCGCAAGTTGCTCGAGATGGCGCGAGCACTCATGAGCGACCCCACGCTCGTCATGCTCGACGAGCCGATGGCCGGCGTCAACCCCGCACTCACAGAGTCGTTGCTCGACCACATCCTCGACCTCAAGTCACAGGGCATGACGGTGCTCTTCGTCGAGCATGACATGCACATGGTGCGGCACATCGCCGACTGGGTCATCGTCATGGCCGAGGGCAAGATCGTGGCCGAGGGCCCACCGCAGAACGTCATGCAGGACCCGGCCGTGATCGACGCCTACCTCGGCGCACACCACGACACCGACCTCGGCGCAACCGACACCGGTCACGTCGAGGCGTTGAAGGAGCTCATCGATGACGAACAGTGAATCGACCGCGAACGCGGTCCTCGACCGGCCCGCCGACGCGGTCGTCGAGGTCGAGACCGTCACGGCGGGCTACCTGCCCGGCGTGAACATCCTGAACTCGTGCTCCCTCCTCGCGAGGCAGGGCGAGCTCATCGGCATCATCGGCCCCAATGGTGCCGGCAAGTCCACGTTGCTGAAGGCGATCTTCGGACTCGTCAAGGTGCGCGAAGGCGCGATCCGACTGTACGGCGAGGAGATCACGAATCTCAAGGCGAACAAGCTCGTGGCGAAGGGGGTCGGGTTCGTGCCACAGACGAACAACGTCTTCCCGTCGCTCACGATCCAGGAGAACCTCGAGATGGGCCTCTACCAGAAGCCCAAGGGCCTGAAGGAGCGCCTCGAGTTCGTCACCGACATCTTCCCCGAACTCGGCAAGCGGCTCGGCCAGCGGGCCGGTTCGCTCTCGGGCGGTGAACGGCAGATGGTGGCGATGTCCCGTGCGCTCATGATGGGGCCGCACGTGCTGCTGCTCGACGAGCCGTCCGCGGGCCTCTCGCCGGTGCGCCAGGACGAGGCGTTCCTGCGCGTCAAGGAGATCAACCGCGCCGGCGTGACCACCATCATGGTCGAGCAGAACGCCCGTCGGTGCCTGCAGATCTGCGACCGGGGCTACGTGCTCGACCAAGGCCGGGACGCCTACACGGGCGCCGGGCGCGACCTCCTGAACGACCCGAAGGTCATCGGCCTCTACCTGGGCACGCTCGGCCAGGACTGATATGTAGCGGCCCGTAGCGCAACGAACGGGGCGGATGCTGCGGCATCCACCCCGTTCCTCGTACCCGGGCTCGCACACAGAACTCGCCCGGGCTGCGCCACGTACAGCACGTATGCGCCACGTCTGCTGGCGCAGACGGCGCGGAAGTGGCGCACATGGCGCCGCCGCGGGCCACCACGAACGCGGGCCGCCGCCGTGTGCCACGGCCGGCGGGCACGCGAAAGGGCCCCGACCGAAGTCGGGGCCCTCCAAGCGACTCGTACTAGTTGACGCGAGCGTACGTGTTGTCGTCGCCGTACTCGTAGATACCGATGGTCGCCTCGGTCGGGTCACCGTTCTCGTCGAGCGTGATCGGGCCGGACGGGCCGTCCCAGTCGATCTGCTCGCCGGCGGCGAGTGCCTCGAAGGCGGCAGCGAGGTCGGTGACGGTCTCGCCGTCACCGGATCCGCCCGACACCTGACGGAGGTACTCCGCGATGTCGGCGCCGTCCGTGCTGTTGGCCGCGTACGCCGCCAGGGCGATCAGCACGGTCGCGTCGTACGACTCGGGGCCGTAGCTGAAGTCGGCCAGGTTCGGGTCGACCGCCAGCATACGCTCGCGGAAGTCGTCTTCCAGCTTCGGACCGGGCAGCGTGCCCTTCGCTCCGGCGATGAGACCGGGCGCGAAGTCCGCACTGTAATCCGACAGGTTGCCGTCGACGAAGTACAGCTGGTCGCCAGGGTAGCCGGAGCCGACGAGCGCCGGCACGACGACCTTGGCCTCATCGAACGTGATGATCGCGACCGCGTCGGGGTTCGCCGCGTTGATGGCGGAGAGCTGTGCGTCGAAGTTCGAGTCACCCGTGTTGAAGAGTTCCTCGGCGACGATCTCGCCTCCGGCGGACTCGAACGTCTCCTTCAGGGCGCCCGCGAGACCGGTGCCGTAGGGGTCGTTCAGCACGAGCATGCCGAGCGTGGATGCACCATCCTCGGCGATCAGGTTGCCAAGCACCTCGCCCTGCAGGAGGTCGGACGGAGCCGTACGGAAGTACAGGCCGTTGTCGTCGTAGTCCGTGAAGTCGGGCGACGTGTTGGCCGGCGAGAAGTGCACGACGCCGGCGGCGGTGATCTGGTCGATCACGGTGAACGACACACCCGACGACGCAGCGCCGACGACGGCCGACACGTCCTGCGAGAGCAGGTCGGTCACCGAGACGGTGGCGATGTCGGTCGTGGTGTCACCCGAGTCGCGGTAGACGACCTCGAGGTTGATGCCGAGGTCGGCCTCGTTGATCTCCTGCGCCGCGAGCGCGACACCGGCCTCCTCGGGCGGGCCGAGGAAGGCGAGCGTTCCACTCTGCGGAAGGATCGTGCCGATCTTGAGGGTCAGGTCTCGTTCGCCGGCCTCGATCGGCAGGGCGTCACCGCTCTCGGCCGGTTCTCCCGTTTCGGTCTCCGGCGTGCCACCCGTAGCGCACGCACTGAGGAGGAGGGCACTGACGCCGGCGAGGGCGACCCCCGTCCATGCTGCGCGCGCCGAGCGCGAGGCCTTGGCCTTCGCGAATACGCTCATGTTGCTCCTTGGGACTGAAGGATTGGTACACAGGTCAGCGTCTGCTGACGCCGTGGTTTTGACAGTATTGCGCCCCAACGGCGGAAACAAGTCGCCGCGGTCACAACCGTGTAACACCGACGGAATCGTTACCTCTTCGACACCTTCACCCGGAACGCGCACGGAATCGGCGTCATGACGGTGCCGATCGGCGGATTCTCGCGTCGCGGGTCGAGACGATCCGACCACCTCCCCGCGACGCTCAGATCGGCTCGAGCGGCGTACGCCTGGTCGCACGGACACCGCGAACGAGGTCGAAGGTGAGCACGATGAGCGCGAGCCATACGAGCGCGAACCCGATCCAGCGTTCGAGCGGCATCGGCTCCCCGAGCACCACCACCCCGACGAGGAACTGGATGAACGGCGCGAAGTACTGGATGAAGCCCATGGAGATGAGCGGCAGGCGTCGCGATGCCGCGGCGAACAGCAGCAGCGGCACCGCGGTCACGGCGCCCGCCATGAGCAGCAGAATGGTATGCCACGCGCTCACCGTGCCGATCGTGAGGCCCGTGGTCATCGCGACGAACACGAGTTGCACGACCGCCAGCGGCGCAAGCCACATGGTCTCGATCGTCAGGCCGGACACGGCGTCGACCTTCGGCCCGACGCGCTTCTTGATGAGCCCGTAGAAGCCGAACGAGAACGCGAGCATCAACGCGATCCACGGGAGCTGCCCGTAGCCCAACGCGAGCACCACGACGCCGACGATCGAGACGCCGACGGCGACCCACTGAATCGCGTTGAGGCGTTCGCCCAGCACGAGCACGCCGAGGAAGACGGTGACGATCGGATTGATGAAGTATCCGAGCGCGGCCTCGACGACTTGCCCGGTCAACGTCGCGAAGACGTACGTCTGCCAGTTCACGAAGATGAGCACGCCGGCCAGGCCCATCGTGAGCACGACGCGGCGATCGCGGAGCAGCGCCGCGAACGGTCGCCAGGCGCGCGTCACGCCGATGAGGAACGCGCAGAACACGAGAGAGAGCAGCACGCGCCAGGCGACGATCTCGAACGGCCCCGACGGCGCGAGCGCGATGAAGTAGACGGGCAGGAATCCCCACAGCCCGTACGCGGCGACCGCGAAGACGAGTCCCGACCTGCTCACCGCACCGTGCGCGTGCGGTGCGGTGGGCATGGCTTCACGGCGGGTCGACACCGGTCAACGATACGCCTGCTTCGCAGCCGGCCCGGCACGCGACGAGGCCCGGATGCCGCAGGGGCATCCGAGCCTCGGACTGATACGTGTCGACTAGCGCACGACGACCGCGAGCACGTCGCGGGCCGACAGCACGAGGTAGTCCTCGCCGCCGAACTTCACCTCGGTGCCGCCGTACTTCGAGTAGATGACCTTGTCGCCGACGGCGACGTCGATCGGGACGCGGTTGCCGTTGTCGTCGATGCGACCGGGGCCCACCGCCACGACCTCGCCCTCCTGGGGCTTCTCCTTGGCGGTGTCGGGGATCACGAGACCCGACGCGGTGGTCTGCTCTGCCTCGACCTGCTTGATGACGATGCGATCCTCGAGCGGCTTGATGGAAACCGACACGGTTGACCCCTTCTCTAGTTGAAGAAACTGTCTTGACGAAAGACTGATTAGCAGCCTCACTGCGAGAGTGCTAAAGCGAGTCTAGGGGCGATTTGGCACTCGTGCAACGTGAGTGCCAGCCCCCGGTGCTCGGTGCTAGCGTTGCCGGGTGGACCGCGCCGAGCTCGTCGAACTGCTCTCCCCCCAGGGCCTGCGATTACTCGACGGCCTGCCCGCGTGGGACTCGAAGGCCGACATCGTGCGCACGGTCGCCGCGCTCCGCCACGAGGGGCATCCGCCAGGCCTCGTCGCGACCGTCCTCAGCCAATCGAGGCTGCGCGCGAGGGCGCGCGCGAAGTTCGGCGAGTTCGCGTCGCGCATGCTGTTCACCGAGGCCGGGCTCGAGCAGGCCACGCGACTCCAGGTCGCCGCGCTGCACGCCGGCCGATTTGCGCGTGCGGGCATCCACCACGTCGCCGACCTCGGCTGCGGCATCGGCGGCGACGCCCTCGCGCTGGCGGCGATCGACCTCGAGGTCACGGCGGCCGACTCCGACGAGGTGACGGCGGCGATCGCGACCTACAACCTCACGCCGTTCCCGAAGGTCCGGGTGCTGCATGCGCGCGCCGAGGACGTCCCGCTCGGGGGCATCGGCGGCGCCTGGCTCGACCCGGCGCGCCGCACGACCTCGGGCGGCACCACGAGGCGGCTGGCGGATGCCGCCGACTACTCCCCCGCCCTCGATTTCGCGTTCGGGCTCGCCGATCGCATGCCCGTGGGCGTGAAGCTCGGACCGGGCACCGATCGCGGCGTCATCCCGGCCGAGGCGGAGGCGCAGTGGGTGTCGGTCGATGGCGACGTCGTCGAGCTCGCGGTGTGGCTCGGCAGCGTCGCGCGGCCGGGCATCCGTCGGGCGGCCCTCGTGATCCGCGACGACCGCGCCGCCGAGCTCACGGCCGACGGCGACAGCGAGGACGCCCCCGTCGGTCCCATCGGCGACTACCTGTACGAGCCGGACGGCTCGGTGATCCGCGCGCGCCTCATCGGCGACCTGGCCCGCTCGAACGGCGCCTGGATGATCAGCGCGGGCATCGTGTACCTCACCGCCGACACGCCGTTCGACTCGCCGTTCGCGCGCGGGTTCCGGGTGCTCGAGCGCCTCCCCGCCGACGAACGGCACCTGCGCCAGGCTCTCGCGGCCCGGCACGTCGGCACGCTCGAGATCAAGAAGCGCGGCGTCGACGTCGATCCCGCGGCACTTCGCACCCGCTTGAAGCTCCGCGGCGACGAGCGCGCGACGATCGTGCTCACGCGTGATGAGGGCAGACACGTCGCGCTGCTCGTCGAGCGGCTCTGAGGCACCGGCTCGACCCGTCGGCGGCAGCACAGCCAGTTGGTGTCGGCACGCACTCAGCGCGGCAGCGCACTCAGCGCGGCAGCGCCCCGAAGACGATGGCGTAGTAGCCGATCCACACGGCCGCGAAGACGAGGCCCGCAATGCCGGTGCCGATGCCGACGAACGCGAGCGTGCGTCCCTCCTCCTCGCGACGGAGGCCGAGCACGCCGAAGACGATCGCCGCGATCGAGAGCGGGAGCATCCACCCCACGAAGAGAGAGGCCAACGCGCCGATCGTGCCCACGACGGCGGCGATCCAGCTGTACACACGGCGCTGCTGCTCCTCCTCGACGGCGGCGGATGCCTCGCCGAGTGCGGGGCGGTGCACGACGAGCAGCTGGCCGGTGGGCAGCGAGCGCAACTCACCGGTGTCGAAGGGCACGTCGAACTCACGCACCGCGGGATCGGCACGGAGCGTGGGTTCGGCAGGCGGGCCCGGGGCCGGCGGCACCCGGGCAGGCGGCACCGGAGCAGGCGGAACCCGGGTAGGCGTGCCCCCGGGCACCGGCCGATCGAGCCGCTCGGAGCGCATGGCGTCCGCGTCGGTCCCGTCGGGCCCGTCGGCCGAACGGTCGGGGGTCCCGCCTTCGGGCGGAACCCCCTCGCGATCGGACATCATCGACCTCTGGCCTCAGGGCCTCAGTACGAATAATCGACGTACCCCGGGAGCGTGGCGAACGCGATGCTCCAGAAGACGATCGAGAGCAGGGCGATCGCGATGCCGACGAAGCCGAGGATGATGCCCGTGAGCCACATGCCCCTGGCGGCCGGCTCCTTCCGCCTGCCGAGGAAGCCGAGCACGACGGCGGCGGCCGGGATGATCAGCTGCATGATGCCGCCGACGATCGGGATGAACACCACGAAGAAGCCGACGAGGCCCACGATGCCCGCGATGAGCGAGATCAGGCTGAGCACGGGCGTGGGCTTCGCCGTCGAGGTGGTGGTGCCGTAGGCGGGTGCCACGTACCCGGGCTCCCCGTACCCCGGCTGCGGCGCCGAGGCCGCCGCAGCCGGCGCGCCGTAGGCGCCGGGAGGCGGCGGTGGCGGCGGCGTCGCGGCGCCGTAGCTCGGCGCGGCAGGGGGAGCCTGCGGCGCGGGCGGCACCGGAGGAGCCGGCGGCACGGGCGCTTCCGGGGCGCTCGGCACGCCGGGCGTCTCGGGCGTCGACGGCGTCTCGGGGTAGGAGGGCTCAGACGGCGTCGGGAAGCCCGGCTCGGGCTCCGACGGGAACGTGGGCTCCTCGGGCGCCGGCACCGTCGGCTCCTCGGGAGTCGGCACCGTCGGCTCCTCGGGAGTCGGAACGGTGGGCTCCTCGGGCGTCTTGGGCGCGTCTGGGTTGTTGGGATCGCTCATGGCGTTCGCCTTTCGTGGAAGTCGAGTTCGCGGGCCGCTCACTAGGTCGTGATGTAGCCGGCCTGCCACAGCGAGGCGAACACCGCGAAGAACAGGATCGTCAGGATGATCGACAGCACGATGCCCACGTAGCCGATGATGAGACCGGCGATCGCCATGCCCCTGCCCTGCTCGCCGGTCTTCTTGATCTGGCCGAGCGAGATGTGCCCGCAGATGATGCCGACGAGGAAGCCGATGCCGGAGATGAGGCCGATGAGCGAGGCCACGAGCGAGACGATCGCAAGCGTGTTCGTCTTCGCGCCCGTCGGCGGTGTGGTCTGGCCGTATGCCGGTGCGCTGCCGTACGCGGGAGCGGGCGGCGGCACTGCGGCGCCGGGCTGGTCGGGAAGATTCGGATCGGTCACGGTCGTGTGTCCCCTCGATGCTGTGGATTCGTCGCCGCAACACGCGGCGCCGCTGGAGATGCGCGCGCCCAAGCGCGGCATCCGGTCACTACGCTGCACACACTATCGCGGCGGATGCGCGACCGACAGCCTCTCGCGCGGGGTCGTTACGCCTGGATATCGGTGACCGGCAGCGTCGAGTCCGCGCCGAAGTCCATCGAGGACGGCGGATGCCCCGCCATGATGAGCTGCGCGCCGAGCTCCGCGATCATGGCGCCGTTGTCGGTGCAGAGCGACAGCGGCGGGATCCGCAGCGCGATGCCCGCCGCGGCGGCGCGCTCCTCGGCCAGCTCGCGGAGCCGCGCGTTCGCGACGACGCCCCCGCCGAGGAGGAGCCGCGGCACGCCGAGGTCGGTGCATGCCGCGACGGCCTTGGCGACGAGCACGTCGACGACCGCCTCGCGGAAGCTCGCCGCGACATCCGCGAGGGGGATCGGCTCGCCGGCCGCCTCACGCTGCTCGACCCAGCGGGCCACGGCCGTCTTGAGCCCCGAGAAGCTGAAGTCGAAGCTGTGCGAGGCCTGGTCCTTCGGCCGGGTGAGGCCCCGTGGGAAACGGATCGCGGTCGGGTCGCCGCCGATCGCGGCACGATCGATCTCGGGCCCGCCCGGGTAGGGCAGTCCGAGCAGGCGCGCCACCTTGTCGAACGCCTCGCCGGCGGCGTCGTCGACCGTCTCGCCGAGGAGCTCGACATCGGAGACCAGATCGCGCACCAGGAGGAGCGACGTGTGCCCGCCCGAGACGAGCAGGGCCACCGTCGGCGTCTCGAGCGGAGCCTCGTGGTCGAGCAGGTCGGCGCCGACATGGCCGACGAGGTGGTTCACCGCGTACAGCGGGCGATCGAGCGCGACCGCGAGCGCCTTGGCCGCGCCGACGCCCACCATCAGGGCACCCGCGAGGCCGGGTCCATTCGTCACCGCGACCGCGTCGACGTCGGCGAGCCCGATGTCGGCCTCGGCGAGCGCGGCGGCGATCGTCGGCCCGAGCGCCTCGAGATGGGCGCGGGCGGCGACCTCGGGCACGACGCCGCCGTAGCGCGCGTGCTCCTCCATCGACGAGGCGATGACGTTGGCGAGCAGCTCGGTGCCGCGCACGATACCGACCCCGGTCTCGTCGCACGACGTCTCGATGCCGAGCACGAGGGGCGCGTCGCGGTTCATGCGCTCGCACCGGACCCGGATGCCGCGGGGCGGGTCACGGCCGGCGGCACGGCGAGGCGCATCGAGATCGCGTCGACGCCGTCGGGCTGGTAATAGCCGCGGCGCACTCCGATCTGCTCGAACCCGAGCGAGTCGTACAGCTCACGGGCGATCGTGTTGTCGGCGCGCACCTCGAGGAAGAGCTCGGCGAGGTGGCGACGACGAGCTTGCGTGATGAGTGCATGCATGAGCCCGCGGCCGAGCCCGATGCCGCGCGCGAACGGCGCGACCGCGATGGTCTGGATGTCGCCCTGCACGCTTCCCGACGGCGCGAGCAGTCCGGCATAGCCGTGCAGGCGCCGGTCGGGATCCTCCTCCGCGTCGTCGACGGCCACGAGGTAGTAGCCGTGCGGACTCTCGAGCTCGCGGCGCATGGCGGCCTCGGGCCAGGCGTCGTTCACGAAGGTGTCGCGTTCGAGCCGCATGATCGCGTCGAGGTCGGCGGGCTTCGCCCGGCGCATGAGCACGCTCACTGCAGCACCCGCTTCCCGGCGGAGGGCGTGACGTCCGGCGCCCGCAGGTAGAGCGGCGCGTCGTCGGCGAGCGGCAGTCGACCTGCCACGTACGCGAACTCGGCGAGCATGCCGACCGCACCCGCGGGCACGACGGCGGCGTCGAGGCGGATGCCCCGTGCGCCCGGAACGTCGTCGCGCGGCACCAGGCGGGGGCCGTCGGTGCGCACGGGGAGCCCGTCGACGTCGAGGCCGTCGTACTCGGAGACCGCGAACTCCCGCCGACGCGCGTCGGTGACGACCTGCAGGGTCCCCGCGCCTCCGTCGCGGTACCAGCACCACGCGATCGCGTCGTGGCTCACGATGGGGACGAACGGCTTCGAGATGCCGAGCGCGAAGGCGTGCGCTGCGGCGATGCCGACGCGGAGCCCGGTGAAGGGGCCGGGACCCATGCCGGCCGCCACTCCCGAGAGTTCGTCGGCCCGCACCCCCGCGTCCGCGAGTGCGTCACGGATGAACCCGCCGACGACCTCGGCGTGACGCATGGTGTCTCCGGTACCCGTCTCGGCGAGGACGCCGGTGTCGCGATCGACCACGGCGACGCTCGTGCCCGTCGAGGTGTCGATCGCGAGGAGCATGGATCCCAGCTTACCCGGCGGCGTCGAACCGGCTCCCCTCCCAGCGCGGGCCGTACCCGCGCACCTCCAGGACGCGCGGCTCGTCGGCGCCCAGGAGCTCGGCGTCCGAGGCATCCGTCATCGTTCCCGCGCCGGCGCCCTCTGGACGTTCGATGACGATGTCGAGCCACGATTCGGCGACGTCGTCGAGGAGCCCCGCGCCCCACTCGACGACGACCACCGAGTGGGCGAAGTCGAGGTCGAGGTCGTCGAGGAGCTCGGGGGTACCCAGCCGGTAGGCGTCCACGTGCACGAGCGGCGGCCCGCCGACGAGGCTCGGATGCGTGCGAGCGAGCACGAACGTGGGACTCTGCACGGGCGCGCGTACACCGAGGCCCTCGCCGAGGCCGCGCGTGAGCGTGGTCTTGCCCGCTCCGAGCGGGCCGGTGAGCACCACGAGGTCGCCCGCCCGCAGGAGGGTGCCGAGCTCCCGGCCGAACGCCTCCATCGCGGCGGCGTCGGCGATCTCGATGCGCATCACGCGCCGCCCACGTAGGTGCGCGGCACCCGGGGGCCGATGCGCGTGACGATCTCGTAGCCGATGGTGTCAGCCGCGTCGCCCCAGTCGTCGGCCGACGGCGCACCGGTCGCCGGGTCGCCGAAGAGCACGACCTCGTCGCCGACCGCGACGGCGTCATCGCCGACGTCGACGAGGAACTGGTCCATCGCGATGCGTCCGACGATGCGGCGTCGCGCGCCGGCGAGCCAGACCTCGCCCCGGCCGGACGCCTGCCGGGGCACGCCGTCGGCGTAGCCGAGCGGCACGAGCGCGACGGTCGTGGGGCGGTCCGCGCGCCAGGCGTGACCGTACGAGACCCCGGTGCCGGCATCGATGCGGCGGACGGCCGCGACGCGACCGCGAAGGGTCATCGCCGGCCGCAGGCCGAGGTCGGCGGCCTTTGTGCCGTCGCCGAACGGCGGGATGCCGTAGATTCCGATGCCGAGGCGAACGAGGTCGTAACGCGACTCGGGCCGTCGCAGGGCGCCCGCGGTCGACGCGATGTGCCGGACCTCGGGGGCGAGTCCGGCAGCGGATGCCGCGGCGAGCGCCGCCTCGAACGCGGCGAGCTGCGCAGCATCCTCCTCGGCCGACGTGTTCGCGAGGTGGCTGAAGATGCCGCGCACGCGGACGCGCCCCGCGCGCTCGAGACGGACGGCCGCGGCGACGGCCTCGGCCCACGCCTCGGGTGCGACCCCGTTGCGGCTGAGTCCCGTGTCGATCTTCAGGTGCACGCGGGCGGGCCGTCCGACTGATGCCGAGGCCGCCACGATGGCCTCGAGCTGCGCGAGCGAGGAGACGCCCAGGTCGACATCGCGTTCGACCGCGGTCGCGAACGCGGCGTCGGGGTCGTGCAGCCACGCGAGGAGCGGTGCGCGGATGCCCGCGGCGCGGATCGCCACGGCCTCGGCGAGGTCGGCGACGCCGAGCCACGTCGCACCCCCGGCGAGCGCGGCACGCGCGACCGGCACCGCCCCGTGCCCGTACGCGTCCGCCTTCACGACGGCCATCGCCTGCGCGGGCGCGACGAGCCGCGCGAGGTCGGCGACGTTCTCGCGGATGGCGTCGAGGTCGACGACCGCCTCGCGGAACGGCCGCGTCGCGGCATCCGCGTCCGGGCTCGCGTTCACACGACGCCCCGCTCGGCCTCGAGCACCACGAAGGCGCTCGCAATTCCCGCGTCGTGGCTCATGGAGAGGTGCACGCGGTCGATGCCGAGGGTCCGCAGGTGCGCGGCGAGGCCGCCGGTGAGCTCGAAGTCGGGATTGCCCTCGGCGTCCTGCACGACGCACATCTCATGCCAGCGGATGACGGCGTGCCCCCCGAGCGCCTTGATGAGCGACTCCTTCGCCGCGAACCGCGCGGCGAGCGATCGCGCCGGGCGATCGCGTTCGCTCTCGGCGAACAGTCGCTCCACGAGACCCGGGGTCCGCGCGATCGAACGCTCGAAGCGCGCGATGTCGACGACGTCGATGCCGATACCGATGATCACCGCGCCTCCCGACCCAGGGTCGCCCGGCTCATTCCACCGTCACGGACTTCGCGAGGTTGCGCGGCTGGTCGACGTCGAGGCCCTTGGCCTGCGCGAGCTCCATGGCGAAGATCTGCAGCGGCACCACCGCCAGCAGCGGTTCGAAGAGGGGCGCCGCGAGCGGGATGCGCAGCACCTCGTCGGCGAACGGCAGCACCGCGGCATCCCCGGCCTCGGCGATCGCGATGACGCGCGCCCCACGGGCGCGGATCTCCTGGATGTTCGAGACGACCTTCTGGTGCAGGTTCGCCGAGCCGCGCGGGCTCGGCACCACGACGAAGACGGGCTGGCCCGGCTCGATGAGCGCGATCGGGCCGTGCTTGAGCTCGCCGGCGGCGAAGCCCTCAGCGTGGATGTAGGCGAGTTCCTTGAGCTTCAGGGCTCCCTCGAGCGCGATCGGGTAGCCCACATGACGCCCGAGGAACAGCACAGAGCGCGTGTCGGCCATCCAGTGCGCGAGCTGCCCCACGCGATCGATCTGCTCGAGCACGGTGCGGAGCTTTTCGGGCACCGCCTGCAGCTCGGCGAGTTGCGCCGCGAGCTCGTCGGGGCCGAGCGTGCCGCGCACGCGGGCGAGGTGGAGGCCGAACAGGTAGAGGGCGGCGATCTGGGCGACGAAGGCCTTCGTCGAGGCCACCGCGACCTCTGGGCCGGCGTGCGTGTAGACCACCGCGTCGGATTCGCGCGGGATGGTGGCGCCCTGCGTGTTGCAGATCGAGATCGTGCGCGCCCCCATCTCCCTGGCGTACTTGACGGCCATCAGCGTGTCCATGGTCTCGCCCGACTGGCTGATCGAGACGACCAGGGTGTCGGCGTCGAGTACGGGGTCGCGGTAGCGGAACTCGTGGCTGAGCTCCACCTCGACCGGCACGCGCGCCCACTGCTCGATGGCGTACTTGGCGACCATCCCGGCATAGGCGGCCGTTCCGCATGCGATCACGGTGATGCGGCGGATGGCCCGCAGCTCGTCGTCGCCGAAGTCGGCGAGCTCGGGGATCACGACCCGGCCCTCGTCGACCCGGCCGAGGAGCGTGTTCGAGACGGCCTCGGGCTGCTCGGAGACCTCCTTGCGCATGAAGGAGGACCAGCCGCCCTTCTCGGCGGCCGAGGCGTCCCACGCGACATCGAACGGCTCGACCTCGACGGCGTCGCCGGCGAAGTCGGTCACGGTGACGTCGTCGGCGGTGAGCGTGACGATCTGGTCCTGGCCGATCGCCACGGCTCGCTTCGTGAACTCGACGAAGGCCGCCACATCCGACCCCAGGAAGTTCTCGCCGTCGCCGAGGCCGATGACGAGCGGGGAGTTGCGCCGTGCGCCCACCACGACGCCGGGCTGGTCGCGGTGCACCGCGAGCAGCGTGAACGCGCCCTCGAGACGCGAGACCGTGGCCCGGAACGCCTCGGTGAGCTCGCCCGTGCGCCGGAACTCGCGGCCGAGGAGCACGGCGGCGACCTCGGTGTCGGTCTCGCTCTCGAACGCATAGCCCTCGGCGAGCAGTTCGTCCTTCAGCTCGGCGAAGTTCTCGATGATGCCGTTGTGGATGAGCGCGAGCCGGCCGTCGTCGCCGAGGTGCGGGTGCGCGTTCCGGTCGGTGGGACCGCCGTGGGTGGCCCAGCGGGTGTGGCCGATGCCGGTGCCGCCGCGATGGAGGGGAGTCGCCTCGAGGTCGTCGGCGAGCACCTGGAGCTTGCCCGCGCGCTTCGCCGTCTCCATCACGCCGTCGTCGTCGACGATCGCCACCCCCGCCGAGTCGTAACCGCGATACTCGAGGCGGCGAAGACCCCCCATGAGGACGTCGAGGCTGTTGCGCTCTCCGACGTATCCGACGATTCCACACATGGAGGCGATTCTAGTGTCGCGGCGCTGTGCGCCCGCCGCGTGCGTGCACCTCCTGGGCCGCGCACCGCGACACTAGACTGTCACGGTGCTTGATCCGCAGAGCCCGTTGCCGCACGGCGCGCAGATCACGCCGTTCATCGAGCTCGATCGGGCGAGCTGGGCCGCCCTTGCGCCGTCGATGCCGGCGCCGCTCAGCGAGATCGAGATCGTGCAGCTGCGCGGCCTCGGGGAGCCGCTCGATCTCCGCGAGGTCGCCGAGGTCTACCTGCCGCTCAGCCGCCTGCTCAACCTGTACGTCGGCGGCACGAAGTCGCTGCACGACGTCACGAGCGAGTTCCTGAGGAAGCGGCCGGAGCACACGCCGTTCGTGATCGGCGTGGCGGGTTCGGTGGCCGTGGGCAAGTCCACCATCGCGCGGCTGCTCCGCGAGCTGCTCACGCGGTGGGAGCACACGCCTCGAGTCGAGCTCGTGACCACCGACGGATTCCTCTTCCCGAACGCCGAGCTCGAGCGCCGCGGCCTCATGGCGCGCAAGGGGTTTCCCGAGTCGTACGACCGGCGGGCGCTGCTCCGATTCGTGAGCGAGGTGAAGGCCGGGGCGGCCGCGGTACAGGCCCCGTTCTACTCGCACCTCGCCTATGACATCGTGCCGGACGCGCGGATCACCGTGCGCCGGCCCGACGTGCTGATCGTCGAGGGCCTCAACGTGCTGCAGCCGCCGGGACCCGGGCACCGGCTCGCGGTGAGCGACCTGTTCGATTTCGCGATCTACGTCGACGCGCGCACGAGCGACATCGCCAGATGGTACGAGGAGCGGTTCCTGAAGCTCCAGCGCGGTGCGTTCTCGAATCCGCGCTCGTACTTCCATCGGTACGCGAGCCTCTCCGAGGACGAGGCGCGCCAGCGTGCCCGCGAGATCTGGCACTCCATCAACGAGCCCAACCTGCTGCAGAACATCCGGCCCACGCGGTCGCGCGCGTCGCTCGTGCTGCGCAAGAGCGCCGACCACGCGGTGTCGAACGTGCTCCTGCGCAAGCTCTGAGACCGGGGGTCAGCGCGCCGAGCGCGCCGCGCTGCGGCATCCGGGCCGACTCCGCGCATGGCGTACGGAAGCAGGACGACACCCCGCTCCGGTCGCGGAAGCAGGAACGGCCCGCCTGAGCCGGCCACGGCCGCCTGCCTTCGGACGCGGCTCAGACAGCGAGGCTTCGACGCACGACGGCCGCGAGTGCGGCAGCGTGGCGTTCGGCCGTCTCCTGCTCGGCCGCCTCGACCATGACGCGAACCATCGGCTCGGTGCCCGACGGCCGCAGCAGCACGCGTCCCGAGTCGCCCAGCTCCGCCTCGGCCGCGGCCACGGCGGCGGCGACCTCGGCGTCGTCGTGCAGCGCGTTGTGGTCGACGCCGCGCACGTTCACGAGCACTTGCGGGTACACCGTCATCACGGACGCCAGTTCGGACAGGGACTTGCCCGTGCGGTTGAGCTCGGCGGCGAGGTGGAGCCCGGTGAGCACCCCGTCACCCGTGGTCGCGTACTCGGTCATGATCACGTGACCGGACTGCTCGCCGCCGAGCGCGAGGCCCTCCGCGGCGAGCGCCTCGAGCACGTAGCGGTCTCCGACCTTGGTCTCGATGACGCGGATGCCGCGCTCGGCCATGGCACGCCGCAGGCCGAGGTTCGACATGACGGTGACGACGAGGGTGTCGTCAGTGAGACGCCCCCGTTCGTGCATGGACAGCGCGAGGATCGCCATGATCCGGTCGCCGTCGATCACGTTGCCGTCTGCGTCGACGGCCAGGCACCGGTCGGCGTCGCCGTCGTGGGCGATGCCGAGATCCGCGCCGTGCTCGAGCACGGCCGCCTGCAACGGCTCGAGGTGCGTGGAACCGACCCCGTCGTTGATGTTCATGCCGTCGGGGTCGGCGCCGATGACGACCACCTCGGCGCCCGCGTCGCGGAACGTCTCGGGCGACACGCCCGCGGCCGCGCCGTGCGCGCAGTCGAGCACGACCTTGAGCCCTTCAAGCCGGTTCGGCAGCGTGCTCAGCAGGTGCACGACGTAGCGATCCTCGGCGTCGGCGAAGCGGCGGATGCGGCCGACGCCGTCGCCCACCGGCGCGAGCTTCTGTCGGCCGAGGAAGGACTCGATGCGGTCCTCGACCTCGTCGGGCAGCTTGGTGCCGCCGAACGAGAAGAACTTGATGCCGTTGTCGGGCGCCGGGTTGTGCGACGCCGAGATCATGACGCCGAAGTCGGCGCCGATGGAGTCGATGAGGAACGCGGCCGCCGGCGTCGGGATGACGCCCGCGTCGAGCACGTCGACGCCGGAGCTCGCGAGGCCCGCCGACACGGCCGCAGTGAGGAACTCACCGGAGACGCGCGGGTCGCGCGCGACGACGGCGACCGGGCGGCGACCGGCCGCGCGGCGTTCGTCGGCGTGTCGTCCCTGCGTGAGCACGGCGGCAGCCGCCTGGGCGAGGCCCAGGGCCAGGTCAGCCGTGAGATCACGGTTGGCGAGGCCCCGGACCCCGTCGGTTCCGAAGAGCCGGGGCATACGGAGGACCGGAGGTCCGGATCAGCGCTTCGAGAACTGGGGCGCCTTGCGGGCCTTCTTGAGGCCGGCCTTCTTCCGCTCGATCACGCGAGCGTCGCGTGTGAGGAAGCCGGACTTCTTCAACTTCGGGCGGTTGTTGTCACGGTCGATCTCGTTCAGCGCACGCGCGATCGCGAGGCGCAGCGCGCCGGCCTGGCCCGAGGGGCCGCCGCCGGTGATGCGGGCGATCACGTCGTACGAGCCGGTGAGCTCGAGCACCGTGAACGGGTCGGTGATGAGCTGCTGGTGCAGCTTGTTAGGGAAGTAGTCCGCGAACTCACGGCCGTTGACCGTGATGGTGCCGGCGCCGGGGATGACGCGCACGCGCGCGATGGCCTGCTTGCGTCTGCCGACGGCCGCGCCAGAGACGTTGAGCACCGGCCGCGGAGTGGCCGGAGCCGCCTCGGGGGCGCTCTCGGTGCTGTAGCTCTCGGGAGCCGCTTCGATCTGGTCTGCGATCTTCGCCATGGTGGTGTGAATCCTTATTTCGAGAACGTCGAGTGCGCCGGAGTTACTGGGCGACCTGGGTGAGGGTGTACGGCTTCGGCTGCTGGGCCGCGTGCGGGTGCTCCGGACCGGCGTAGACCTTCAGCTTCTTCAGCTGCTGACGGCCGAGCGAGTTCTTGGGGAGCATTCCGCGGATCGCCTTCTCGACGGCGCGGACGGGGTTCTTCTCGAGGAGCTCGGCGTAGCCGACGGCCTTGAGGCCGCCCGGATAACCCGAGTGACGGTAGGCCTTCTTCTGCTCGAGCTTCTGGCCGGTGAGGGCCACCTTGTCGGCATTGATGATGATGACGAAGTCACCGGTGTCGACGTGGTTCGCGAAGATCGGCTTGTGCTTGCCGCGCAGGAGCGCGGCCGAGTGGCTCGCGAGGCGGCCGAGCACGATGTCGGTGGCGTCGATGACGACCCAGTCGCGCTGGATCTCGTTCGCCTTCGGGGTGTAGGTGCGCGTCACAGTGGTGCTGCTTTCTGATCGAGTGAGGGGTTCGTGAATCCCGCTCCGTTGGGTGTTCGGCCGCTCACGCGTTCGAACGCCCGGTTGGAGGGCTCAACATCGGGCACCGCCCTTCGACCGGCTCAGGGAGCGGCAGTGACGGCACCAAAGAGACAGCCTAGCCGACGACACCCTCGGTGTGCAATTCACGGCGCGCCCTGGTCTGCACCGCGCGCCGCTCCAGCTCGGCGTCGTCGGGGTAGCCCACCTCGGTGAGCACGAGCCCCTTCGCCGGCATCACCTTGAACGCGCTGGTGCGCTCGGCGGCGCGAAGCAGCGCGAGCGGGTCGGATGCCTCGAGCCGGCCCTCCCCCACGGCCACGCACGCCCCTGCGAGCGCGCGCACCATCGAGTGGCAGAACGCGTCGGCCTGGAGCGACGCGACGAGGACGCCGCCGTCCGCCCGCCGCCACGTGTAGGACTGCAGCGTGCGGACGGTCGTCGCGCCCTCGCGCGGCCGGCAATACGCCGCGAAGTCGTGCAGTCCGAGGAGCGACCGCGCCGCGGCATCCATCGCATCGACGTCGAGTGGCCTGGGGATCACGACGGTACGCCGCCGCTCGAGCGGGTCGCGAACGGATGCCGCGTCGGCCACGCGGTACTCGTAGCGCCGCCAGGTCGCCGAGAACCGGGCGTCGAACCCGGCGGGCGCTCGTTCGGCGTAGGTGATCACGACGTCGGCGTCGGCGCCGATGATGCCGGTGAGGCGCCGGCCGAGCGCGGCCTCGGGCGTGGCGTCGGGGTCCCGGCCGCGACGCGGTCGTGCGACGGCGGCGAGTGCCGGCTCCGAGACATCGAGGTGCGCGACCTGCCCGAGGGCATGCACGCCGGCATCGGTTCGCCCGGCGACCGTGAGGCGCGGCCGCTCGCCGGTTCGGCGGAAGAGCGTGGCGAGGGCGTCCTCGAGCACTCCCTGCACGGTGCGGAGCCCGGGCTGCCGGCTCCAGCCGCTGAAGTCGGTGCCGTCGTAGGCGATCCCGAACCGGATCCGGACGACGGGGGTCGCGGCATACGTGCCGACGCCGTCGCGCCCGCTCGTCTCGCTCACGCCTCCAGCCTACGGCGCGGCACGCCCCGCGACCGTCGCCACGACCAGTCCCAACGCCGTGGGTTTCCCTTCCTGCGCGGCGTGCCCGTTCCACGGGCCACGCCGCGCGGGAACGGGAAGATGGGACGGGAGGGTCGAGCCGCGAGACGACCGAGGACCCGGATGCTGCGGCATCCGGGTCCTCGACGGAACGTGACGAACTACTTGGCCTCGACGGTCTCCTCGGCTGGCGTCTCCGCCGACTCCACGGATGCCTCGGAACCCGCGGCCTCGTCGACCGCAGCCTCGGCCTCGGTCACGACCTCCTCGGGGGTCTCCTCGACCACCGGCTCCTCGACAGGTGCCTCCGCGGTCGCGGGCTTGGCGGCGCGCTGCTTCTTCACGACCGGTTCGAGGACGAGCTCGATGACCGCCATGGGGGCGTTGTCGCCCTTGCGGTAGCCGATCTTCGTGATGCGGGTGTAGCCGCCCTCGCGGTCGGCGACCTGCGGCGCGATCTCCGTGAACAACTTGTGCACGACGGACTTGTCGCCGATCACGGCGAGGACGCGACGGCGCGCGTGCAGGTCGCCGCGCTTGGCGAACGTGATGAGACGCTCGGCCAGCGGGCGGAGCCGCTTGGCCTTCGTCTCGGTCGTGGTGATCCGCTCGTGCGTGAAGAGCGCTGCGGCGAGGTTCGCGAGCAGGAGCCGCTCGTGCGCGGGTCCGCCTCCGAGGCGGGGCCCCTTGGTGGGCTTCGGCATGGTTCGTTATCTCCAGTGGTGGGGGGTCAGTACGGCGGGCGAAGGCGACGGGTCACTCGTCGTCGAAGCCCGTGTAGAAGTGGGCGCCGTCGAATCCGGGCACGGAATCCTTCAGCGAGAGACCCATCTCGGTGAGCTTGTCCTTGACCTCATCCACCGACTTCTGGCCGAAGTTGCGGATGTTCATGAGCTGCGACTCCGACAGGGCGACGAGCTCGGAGACCGTGTTGATGCCCTCGCGCTTCAGGCAGTTGTAGCTGCGCACGGACAGGTCGAGGTCCTCGATCGGGATCGACAGTTCGCTCGAGAGCACGGCGTCGACGGGCGCGGGGCCGATCTCGATGCCCTCGGCGGCGGCGTTCAGCTCGCGTGCGAGGCCGAACAGCTCCGTGAGCGTGCGACCCGCCGAGGCGATGGCGTCGCGCGGCGTGATGGCCGGCTTCGTCTCGACGTCGACCACGAGGCGGTCGAAGTCGGTGCGCTCACCGGCACGCGTCGCCTCGACGCGGTAGGTGACCTTGAGCACCGGCGAGTAGATCGAGTCGACCGGGATCTGGCCGGCCTCCGAGTACTCGTTGCGGTTCTGGCTGGCCGACACGTAGCCGCGCCCGCGCTCGATCGTGAGCTCGAGCTCGAACTTCGCCGAGTCGTTGAGCGTCGCGATGACGAGCTCGGGGTTGTGCACCTCGACACCGGCCGGAGCGGAGATGTCAGCGGCGGTGACCTCACCGGCGCCCTGCTTGCGGAGGTACGCGGTGATGGGCTCGTCGTGCTCGCTGGAGACGACGAGGTTCTTGATGTTGAGGATGATCTCGGTGACATCCTCCCTGACGCCCGGGACGGTCGAGAACTCGTGGAGCACGCCGTCGATGCGGATGCTCGTCACGGCTGCGCCGGGGATAGAGGACAGGAGGGTGCGACGGAGCGAGTTGCCCAGGGTGTAGCCGAAGCCCGGCTCGAGGGGCTCGATCACGAAACGCGAACGGAACTCCGAGATGTTCTCTTCGGTGAGCGTCGGGCGCTGTGCGATCAGCACTGTTGATTCCTTTCGGCAGGGTGTCCGCTATATGACACCTGCGAGGTCGAGGATCTTGAGTTGTGAGAGAACGTGTGGCCGGTCGAGCGGGCCCCGTCAGAGCCGTATCGAGACCAGGGGATGCCGCCGGAGTCTCGATACGGGCGCAGGCGCCCTACTCGACCGACGACGGAGAACTAGACGCGGCGACGCTTCGGCGGGCGGCATCCGTTGTGCGCCTGCGGCGTCACGTCGTTGATGCTGCCGACCTCGAGGCCTGCGGCCTGGAGCGAGCGGATGGCGGTCTCGCGGCCCGAGCCCGGACCCTTGACGAAGACATCGACCTTCTTCATGCCGTGCTCCTGCGCCTGACGCGCGGCCGACTCGGCCGCCAGCTGCGCGGCGAACGGGGTCGACTTGCGCGAGCCCTTGAAGCCGACGCCGCCCGAGGACGCCCAGCTGATCACGGCACCGTTGGTGTCGGTGATCGAGACGATCGTGTTGTTGAACGTCGACTTGATGTGGGCCTGGCCCACGGCGATGTTCTTCTTTTCCTTCTTGCGCGGCTTGCGAGTAGCCGCCTTGGGTGCTGCCATGTGTGAAATCTCCTAGATCTGGCGACGAGCGGTTACTTGCGGCCGGGCTTCTTCTTGCCGGCGACGGTGCGCTTCGGGCCCTTGCGGGTACGAGCGTTGGTCTTGGTGCGCTGGCCGCGGACCGGGAGACCGCGACGGTGGCGCAGGCCCTGGTAGGATCCGATCTCGACCTTGCGGCGGATGTCGGCGGCGACTTCACGGCGGAGGTCGCCCTCGACCTTGAAGTTGCCCTCGATGTAGTCGCGGAGGGCGACGAGCTGCTCGTCGCTGAGGTCCTTCACGCGGATGTTGCCGTCGATGCCGGTCTCGGCGAGAGTGGTGAGCGCTCGCGTGCGGCCGACGCCGTAGATGTAGGTCAGTGCGATCTCCACGCGCTTCTCGCGCGGGATGTCGACTCCTGCCAGACGTGCCATGTGTGGCTTCTCCTGTTTCGAAGTGGAGGTGTGGAGCAGCGCCGGTGCCCGGGCCTCCGACCCGAGGTGTCCCCGCAACATCCGGGATGTCGCGGTTCTGGCGTTGCCGTTGCGGTGTTCAGTTGTGGGTGCGGGATCTCGATACGCGTCGCTTCGCGGCGCTCCTCGATCTTGAGCCTTCGGTTGAGCCCGCTTCGCGGCCTCAACCTTCGGCTCAACCCTGGCGCTGCTTGTGCCGCGGGTTGCTCTTGCAGATGACCATGACGCGGCCGTGGCGGCGGATGACCTTGCAGTGGTCGCAGATGGGCTTGACGCTGGGGTTGACCTTCACAATGTTTCCTTGGTTTTCGCTGTCCTCGTACCCGCGGGGTGCCGCGGGCCGTTACTTTCCAGCGGTCCTCACTTGTAGCGGTAGACGATGCGGCCGCGCGTCAGGTCGTACGGGCTCAACTCCACGATCACGCGGTCCTCGGGGAGGATGCGGATGTAGTGCTGGCGCATCTTGCCTGAGATGTGCGCGAGTACCTTGTGCCCGTTCGTGAGTTCCACTCGGAACATCGCGTTCGGGAGTGCCTCGATGACCGAGCCTTCGATCTCGATGACGCCGTCTTTCTTGGCCATAGCCTCACTATCGCTTGGAGTTCAGGATGCTGGTCGTGCGATGATGTTGCGCACGACGACGGATCCGTCGGGCCGAGGCCGTCGGGCATGCCGAAGCGGGCGTGCAGAACACCAAGGATCAACTATAGGCGATTTCGGGCCGTCGCGCCAGTCGAGGCCACCAACCTCGCGCGGCGCCCGCGAGCCGGGGCGGGTCTTCGGCTCGGCGGGCTACCCGGCAGCGCGCGCGGCCTTCGCCTCGGCGACCGTCGCGACCAGCCCGGGTTCGAGCGGATGCCCCGCCGCGGTGCCCGTGACCTCGTGAACGAAGGCGGCGGGTTCGCGGGCGGCGAGGAGCACCCCGAGCTCCACGCTCTCGGGATCGGCCGGCACATCGAAGCGCAGGGCGGCGCCGACGGCCGCGAGCAGCCCGTCGGCCGGCTGCCCCGCCGACGTGAGCTCGGCCGCGGGCCCGATGAACCGCTCGTGGCGCCCGAGCTTGCGCAGCGGCTGCCGGCCCACGCGTTCGACGGTGTCGGGAAGCTCGGGGTTGCGGAACCGCTCGAGGATCCGCGCCCGGTAGCCGGCCTGTTCCGCATCGGTGAAGCCGTGCTTCGCCACGATGAGCGCGCTCGTCTCCCCGAGCGCCCGCTCGACGCCGGCCGCGACCCGGGGATCGGCCAATGCGTCGCTGATCCGCTCGTGACCGGCGAGGAATCCGAAGTACGCGGTCGCCGCGTGTCCCGTGTTCACGGTGAAGAGCTTCCGCTCGATGTACGGCGCGAGGTCGTCGACCAAATGCGCGCCGGGGATCTCGGGCGCGGCGCCGCCGAACGGCGGCCGCTCGACCGCCCACTCGAAGAAGGTCTCGAGTGGTCGGATGCCGCGAGCGCCTCGATGAGCTCGGCGTTCACGTCGGCGAACACCACCTCATAGCCGGCCTCGTGCAGGAGGAGCCCGACGAATCCGCGGCCGATGTTCACGGCGCCGAAGTGGACGGCCTTCACGATGCGTTGACCTCCGAGAGGAGGGCGTGCGGCTCGGCGGCGGTCGGCGCGGCGACGAGTCGCTGCACCCCGTCCTCGTCGGAGAAGATGATCGCGATCTTCGACAGGATCTCGAGGTGCTCGTTCTCGATGCCCGCGATGCCGACCACGAAGCGGGCCTCCTCCCCGTCCCAGTCGACGGGCTCGTCGTACCGGATGACCGAGAGCGCCGACCGGCGGATCTGGTCCTTCGCCTCGTTGGTGCCGTGCGGGATCGCCAGGAAGTTGCCCATGTAGGTCGAGACCGAGCCCTCGCGTTCGAGCATGGAGTCGATGTACCCGGGCTCGACGGCACCAGCGTCGACGAGGATGGCCCCCGCCTCGCGGATCGCGTCGTCGCGGCTGGTGGCGCGGGCGGCGAGCCGGACGTGGTCGGCCGGCAGGATCTGGTCGGTCATGGAGTTCTCCTTCTTCCTCGTCGTTCTCGTCGATTCTTTCGTCGGGTCGGGGCGGTGGTCGGATCGTGCCGGCGGAGGCGACGCGGCCGCCCGAGCCGCGGCCGCCTCCGTGGAGGGGCCGCGCCTCGGGCGTCGCGTCATCCGGATCGGGCGGTCAGCGGACGCCCTCCGACTGGATCATCATCATCACGATCTCGTCGTACTTCGGCGAGTTCATGAAGTTCTCAACCGACACGTGGATCGCGTTCGGCGACTGCAGCCTGGCCCGCTCGGTCAGGTCCTGGTGCGTGATGACGAGGTCGGCCGACTCGTCGAGGTTCGCCATGGCCTAGTGTCCTGCGCCGGTAGTTCGTTGGAGTAGTCGTTTGAGGGAGTCGAGGATCTGCTCGGCGGGCTTGGTCCAGACGAAGGGCTTCGGGTTTTCGTTCCACC
>NZ_BMMD01000006.1 GCF_014645655.1 Agromyces bauzanensis
CCATGAGATCCAGCGTCTACGAAGTGACGAGATCCAGTGTCCACGATGTCACGAGATAACACACCAGATCGCTGGACCACCAGTACCAACTCACGCTACGCGCCAACGAGAGCTCAACGAGCGGTATCAAGCCTGGGGAGAAGGAGCCGCGACCCGATGGGGTGTCGAGTGGGACCTCTTGGAGTATGACGATGCAGGCCTTCGCGCGAGCATGGCCGCCGTTTCAAGCTTCCTTGGTCGTGCTCCGCTCATTGGAGTTGCGCCGCTCGAGGGCGAGCAGATCGACCCTGCGGCCGCCGAGTCAGTGGTTGAGTACGAACGGCTGCGTTGCCATATGGACGCCCACTGGCTCCACTATGCGCAAGCGGTTTGGGCGCGCGAAGATCCGGACCAGCGCCTGCTGCGACTCCAGCAGTACGGGCCGGCCGCGTCGCAGATCGAGAACGAGCTGATCGGTTTCCACGGCGACCGCGGGGCCTTCCCTTTGCGTGAGCCATTCACGATTGAAGAGATCGACCTCGCCAATCTCATAGAAGAGATCGACGCGGACAGAAAGAAGCTCGAGGACGAGAGCAAAGTCCAACCGATACTCATCTCGATGCCAACCCCGGGCACGCTCCTGGAGGCGGTCACCGGTGAATGCGACGCTTGCGAGACCTACATCGACGAGAGCAGAGCGATTGATGTTCGACTTCAGGGTGCGCGTGCCGCCATCGAAGAGGTTGAGGCGGATCGCCGACGTCAACGCGTCGCTGACCACGACCTAAGTGACCCATCGCCACCGTCCAACGCAACGCTCGTCGTTGAAGTGAAGCAGGAGGGTGCAAGCCCGCCTGGAGGAGGAAATCCGTGAGCCATGCGCGACGCCGCGGGGGACCATATGGGCCGGCCGACCCTGGGAGTGCGGGACGGAGAGTCGATCTCGAGTGGAACAGGCGCCGTCCACTCGCCAGGAGCCTGTGTTCCTGACGTGCCGGCCGGCGGCCAGGGGGCCCGCCTGGGACACGTGGATGGTCATCACATGGGGCGGAGACCGGTGCGACGCGCTTGCCGGCGAGCTGTGGCCGATGATGGTCGAGCGACCGCAGGCCGGGTTTGGATCTTCACCCAGACGCGAGGTCTTCCTCAAAGCTAGGAGATTACGGGTCCCTTTTGTTCAGGGCGTCTGCGCCCCTATCCACACTCTGCTCGAACGAGTCCCGATCCCTTCTCAGGATCACTTGGTAGCTCTCCTCCGCTTGTTTGTAGTTTCGGTCGACGAGTGGCGACTCGTCGTGAGCCGCGTTCTGGCCGTTCTGGAAGAAGCAGGCGTGTGCCGACAGCTCATGAAAGAAGGCCATGGCGATCATCTTTCTCGGGATAGGCACTTCCTTCGGTACCAATTTCCCACCTCGCCTTACTTGCACGAACTTTCCCCGTTTCTTCACGACCGCCCTGTTTGCGAGGATGATCAATCCTTTGCCGCTGTTCAGACGGACAACCTGAGGCCGGGTTTCCCTTCGTGCATTCTTCGCAACCATTGTGCGGGTAGGAACAGTAAGACCACCCATCCATCTCGTGCTAGTTTCCGTATCGTCTCTCGATGGCCTAATCAGGATGTCGTCGGGGTCATTAATGCGGGCGGTTGTACCGCGTTCCTCATCGACCTGGACGTCTTCCTTCAATTTGGTATAACCCCCTTCCTCCAACCCCAGAATCAGCGTTGCTGTCGTGAGCTCCCAATCATTTCCCGCTCTACCGAGGTCGAACAGCCACTCCTTGCCAGTGACGACCGCGTCCTGCGAATAGTCGGGTACCACAATCGCATTGGCCTTCTTGTCGTACTTGAGCTTGTTCTTGAATTCGGGCACGATCCCGGGAGTCTGATTGAGGAGTCTGACGAAGGCTTCAGCGTTGATAGTCGATTCACGGTTGACCGCCACGCGGATAACGGACTTCGCTTTGCGAACTTGTTGACTGGTCGAGCCTCTCGTCGAAGCTGCCGGTGAACTGACACCGCCGGCACCCGCGTACAACCTGCCGGGTCCCTGCTCAGCGCGGGCGCCGGCGCTCGTTTCTTCTCTCGCGGTGGACGTTCCGCGCTCCCAGTCGGAGATTCCGCGCTCGAAATCGGACGTTCCGCTCTCGGCGCGTTCTTCTGGAGTTGCACTCACGGCGACCTTCTACTAACTTGGCCCATCATCGTGGACGGTGGTCTACTAGCAACGCGGGCTTCGGACTCGGCGAACAGGCTCGGGTCGATCCGACACTGCTGGGCTCGAAGACTCCAACTCTAGATAGCCCCAACGATGCGAGTTTGCTCCCTGCTCCGTTGAGAACGCAATAGGGAGGGTAGGAGCAGCGGCGTACGCTTTCCGTGACGGTTCTCGCGGCAGCGCAGACACCCCGGATTCGCGCCCTGATCAGTTCATTCGTCAGGAGCATTGGCGACGGTCTATGTCGTCAACGTTTATCCAACGTTTATTCATTCGTGCGCACAAGAATGGGCGCGCTCCGATAGCGTCGGTCGACGGTGTTCGGCACAGCTGGGTTCACCTCGAACACCTTCATGTCATGAACAGCGAACGCCTCTCCGGGCTCGGCCTCGAGCCCGTGTTGACCACGAGCGAGCTCGCCGAGTACCTGGGCGTGCACGTGCAGGCGATCTACGACCTGCGCACCGACGGACGGGGCCCGGCGGGCATGCGGGTCGGCCGGGAGATCCGGTACCGCGTCTCCGACGTCATCCGCTGGCTGGACGGGATTCACGAATCTCAGGCTGTGCCGGCTTTCGGAGGTGAAGCCTGATGGCCGGCCGTCCACGGCTCGCGATCGGCACCTACGGCAGCATCCAAACCATTGAGCTCGCACGCGGACGGTTCAGGGCACTGACTCGGTTCCGCGACTGGGACGGCCAGACGCGCCAAGTCGCTGCCACCGGGGAAAGCCGCAACGCGGCGATCACTGCGCTCAAGCTCGATCTGCAGGAGCGGGTGCGGCATGCCGGGACCACTGGCTCACTCACTCCCGACTCGAAATTCGCGGACCTTGCCGACGCTTGGTTGGACGATCTGCGCTTGGACGTCGACCGTGCCGAGACCACCAAGGAGACGTACGAGCGCCAGCTTCGAGGGATCGTGCTGCCGTTCTTCGCCGACTTCGCGGTGCGCGAGATCACCGTCGGCCGCATCGAGCGGTATCTGAAGCAACAGCGGCAGCGCTCGTTCTCGATGGCCAAACATTCGAAGACGTCGCTGAGCATGGTGTTGGCGTTCGGGGTGCGACAGGGGCTTCTTGAACGGAACCCTGTGAAGGAGACCTCGCAGCTGAAGAAGCCCAAGCGGGTGCCGAAGGCGCTGGGAGCAGTAAGCGTGGATGCCGGGGTATACGGCGAAAACGCCCCGGCAGGTGGTGGGCCACCCGGCATGCGCGGGGACTCCTCGTGGTTGCCGCTCCTGCCCGCCCGGCCCGGAGCGGCGGCCACCGTGGCAATCAGGAAAGTCGACGACGCGGGGGTCGTGCGCCTCGGAGTGCTGATACTCAGTTCACCACGGTGTTGGCTTCGCCGATTTCCCTGACGAGGTTCCCGATTGCCGCGACAATCGCCGCATGTGCGTTCGGCAGAGTGTCGATGCCGAAGGTGAAGGCATCAAGCTTCGACGCGACGGGCTTCGCTCCGGCGATGGCGGCCAGGCGGTTCGTGTAGTGCTCGACAGCGCCTTTGACCGAGGGGGTCTTGGAGAGCGACCAGGGATCGACTCCGAAGGTCGCGAAACGCGCCCCCTGCCAATGGCTGTCATCGGGCAGGATCCACCCGATCGACAGAGGCTGTCGTCGATCTGGCGTCGTGATTCGAAAGGATGCGCCCTGGGATCTCCATTTCACTTCGACGCCCAGTGCCGTACAGCCGGCGATCACATCGTTTATTGCGTCACGGTAGCTGTGGTCCGCGATCCCGGCCAAAAACGCCGCCTCGTCGGCTTGGCCCGCAGGGCTGGAGGAACCGCTTGATGTACGGCGCGGCGGTGCGGAAACAACCTGCGCTGCATGTGCGACCAGCTCTTCTCCTCGCATCTGGACGATCTCGACCAGGAAGAACTTGCCGAACCGCATTGTCGCATTCAGGTAGTCAAGGCTTGTCTGCATCGATGGCGTGAACCGCTGTGCCGCAACGACATAGTGAATGTCCCCTGTTGTGAGAACATCTCCGAGCCGACCTTGGAACGCAGATAGCTCTTCATCGTTGAGATTCCAACCGCTACGCGCCACAGCGTCCGCGAGGGTGGCTGCTCCACGATACTCCGCTTCCGCTCTGTCGCTCTCGAGGTAACGCTTGAACGACCCCTCTGTCGAACTCTTCGACGGTGAGCTGCCAGAGATCCGAGCCGTAATCAATGAGCTGCGCCAGCGCGTGACGAAAGTCCGGATTCTGAGGACCTGTCTTGAACTCGATCAGGACGATGTCTCCCGACGAGGCAAGGCGGAGCAGATCGATGTAGCCAGAGCCAGGGCGGTTTCTCGTCCAACGACGAGTAGATCACCGTCAAAGCCGAGGTCGTCCGCCGGGATGAGCTGCGGCTGCGACTTCATGATCTCCTGCAGATGGTGTTCGTTCGGCGCGGGTACTTCGACCAGATCGAAAGTTTTATCATTCCGCTGGACCAACACTCGTCGCGGCACGACGCCTCCTCAGAATCAAGAGCAGGCATCGGTCAGGCCCGCACGCCCGCTAGGAAGTCCGAACAGTCGAGTACGGTCGATCGGCCGCGCTACGGCGCTCGAGGCCAGCCACGACGACCTCGACGAAGTAGGCATCACGGTTCGCGATGGCAACCTCTCGACGGGGTTGGCCGGTGGTTCGCCGAACCAGGGCAGTTTGGGCGTTGGCGCTGTGGGTGAAGTCGGAGTCTCGCAGATGGCCGAGGTGCTGGCGCGGCACTTTCCGCGTCTGACGCGAGCGCTCGCGCTTCGCAAGTGGAAGTCGATGTGACAGTCGATCCGGCGCGAGTGGAGATCTGCGGAACGATCATCCAGCGCCATCGGGGTGGCTCAAGAACTCGGATTGCAGGCTGGCTCGGTCACGCGTCGACAGCCGTGACGAGGGAGCACTACGCGGAGCCTGATCGATCGGGGACATCTAAGCCGGCTGAAGTGCTTCAGGTGGCCTGGTGCGGATGACGACGTCGACTCGATCTCGTGGGATGACTGGGGGCAGTAGTGCGTGAGGGTGACGGCGGGCCCACCGGGGTCAGGGCTGAGTGCGTCTCGTGACCGCGTTGGCGTACACCCAGACGAATTGATCTTGGTTCGTCACTGGGTCTAGGTACTTCACAAGCACTGCGCCCCGAGTCCAAGCCATCGCCTCGCCTTCGACCGTTCGCGGTTCCTCATAGACGAATCGATATCGGACTGATGCGTTGACTGGTATCGGTTCGCGGGCCTCGGCACCGTGGCCGGTGCGTCGGACTTCGGCGGTCGTCAGACTGACGGGGCTTCCGAGCTTGGCTTGCTCGAGCCGGATCTCGTCGGCGCGTTCGTCAGCACGATCGGGGTATCTGCGGTTGGTACCCACGTTAGGCGTAGGTCGCTTCGACGGTCCAGCCGTGCGGCGCAAGGCGCAGATCGAACACGAGCAGCGTGCCGTCGTCGGTGCGACCGGTGACCCGCCAGCCGGGTGCCAGTCGCACGTCTGTTGGAGGGTGGGAGATGCCGCTGGGCCATTCGGGCGTGCGGGGGAGGGCAGTGGGCTGGTCGACCACGCGGTAGCGCGATCCGCGATAAACGAGTCGAGTGGGTAGGTCTGTGCTGTCGAGCCAGACGCTCACGGGCTCATCGCGTGTGGTGAGCATGACGCCGCCTCTCGAAGATTCGAAACTATGTTCGATGATAAGTCGGGGCGGTGCAACTCGCAATGTGCTCGCCCCCTAACGCTGTGCCGATTCCGCCGCGCTACGGTGCTCGAGGTCGGCAACGACGAACTCGATGAAGTCGGCGTCGCGGTCAGCGATGACGGCATCCTCCACGGCCTCCGCTGGCGGTTCGCCGGGCCACGCGGTTTGGCGGGTGGGGCGGTCGCGGTCGAGGCGGGTCCCCGAGGTCGCGACCCAGTCGTGGAGGCGGCCGCGAGCGTCGGCGAAGTCGCGGTGCCAACCGAAGGGGGCCGAGCCGTGCTGGTCGGGGTCGTAGGCGCTGAGCCAGTGCAGGTGGAGGGCGGAGAGTTCCGACACGAGTTCGGGGTGGCGGTGCCAGAAGGGCGGGATGATCGAGGCCGGGAGGCCGTAGGTGCGGCGAAGCCAGTTCACCCAGCGGTTGAGCTCGATCCACTCGGTTCTGGCTTGTTCGGCGGTGAGCAGTTTCCAGTTGACCGGATGCGGGGGCTCGGCGAGCAACGGCGCTTCAAGGTCATCGAAGGCGTCATCGTCGAACGCGGCTCCGGTGAACACGCTGCCGAGCGCAGGCTCCTGATCGGCGGCAGCAGAGTCTCGTGAGGATGTCTCAGGCACGTCGATTCACAGTCCGAGTACGGCAGATCCGGCAGGTGCGGGCGCATCGCTGCGTCGCGCTCCAGCCTCCTCGCGGTCGGTTCCGGTCGCATCGTGGCCGTTGGCCGTGACATCCGCTTGGGTTACTGCGACGTGTCGGCGGGTGCGGTCGACTTCGTACTCGGTGCGGGTCAGGTCGTGTCCAAGCTTCTTCGCAACGAACTCTTCGCGGTCGATGATCTCGCCGTCGCGTTCGACCTGGAACGTGCGGACATAACCTTCGGCGACGAAGCGGTCGCCTTTCGCGAAGCGGGCCATGGCGCGGTCGGCGGTGGCGCGGTAGGCGACGAGGTCGTGGAAGGTGGGTGCGAGTTCGGTGAAGCTGCCGTCGACTTCGCGGCGAAACTGAGGCTGACCGATGCGGACGTAGAAGCGGGTCTCGCCGCGCTCGGTGACGGACTGCTGGGGTTCGGTTGCGATAAATCCGGAGACCGATTGCTGGGTGTGCAGAGCCACGGGACTGTGCCTTCCTGTGCCGAGCGGATCGCGCGATCCGCGTTCAACTACAGGTGCGCGACCATCCCCAGTCCACGGCCTTCCACTGCCCTAGTTACCGTTGAGGCTCGCTTCGTACTCGGCGGCTGCGGCGTCGATCTCCCACCCTTCGACGAAAGAGTCGTCGGGAATCAAGTACGGGCGGTCGTAGTCGACACCGTTGGTGCATTGGTAGTCGTCGTGCCAGTCGTCGTTCATCGTGGGGTCCCAGTAACAACGCCATCCGCTGGGCGCGAAGTCGGCCGCCTGCTGATCGAGATAGGCATCCGCTTCGGCTTGCAAGTACTCCTCGGACTGCTGGTAGTCGTCGTCGCGGCTCTCGAGGTGGTCTTCGTTGCCTGGTTCGAGGTCGTAGCTGCTCGTCGTGCAGCCCGTGAGCGCCAGGCTGAGGGTGATAATGGCGGCGGCAGTGCGGAAAGGCATCGGAGCGTAGTCTCCTGGACTGATCGGCGGAGTGGGCATATCGGGAGGTTCGGACCCGCGCGACGATACTGCCCGTGGTCTAGTTTGCCCAGCCCCCTTTTCGAGGCAGAGTCTGGAGAGTTGTGCGGTCGAGGTATAGCTATCGCGGCTCACGGAGCTGGCCCGACGGGCGGCGTTGCGGCTTCGTCTTGGGTGATCTGGTCTGGCGGAATCGCGGGATCGGGCAATCTGAGCTGTGCCTCGATGGAACTGCGGTCGGTGCGGAGCTGCTTGGCGTCGGCGCGGTTCGTCCACATGCGAAGCCGGGCGACTATGGGTAGGGCTGAGCGGAGCAGGATGAGGCCGGTGCCGAATGGGAGGGTGCGGATCGCGTCGGGCGGCATGGTCGCGATGCGGCGCACCGAGCGCTGCGCGGTGCGGGAGCCGCGGTCGCCGATGGTGGTGGAGTCGGTGGTGTCGTCGCGGTCGCCGATGAGGGTGGACAGGTCTTGAAGGTCTTTCGAGTTGGATGCTCCGCCGAGCACGATCTTCACGATTGAGGCATCCCAGATCGTGCTTGCTGCGCTATCGGACCATTTCGTGCGGGCCTGGGCGAGCGATTGCAGCACGGGCATGGTGGTGATGCCGGTCCCGCCACCTTCGGCCATCAGGTTCGGCAGCGACGGAAGCGGGGCGAGGTTGCCGATCTCGTCCAGGGCGAGCAGCAGCGGCGGATCGAGGCGAGCGGCAGGGTTGCGGGCGGCGATCCTGCGTGCGGTCTCGATGAGGTCTTCGAGAAATGCGGCAACGAGGGATGCGGAGTTGTTCGCGCCCGCGCTGGTGGCCAGTAGGTAGAGGGTGCCATTGTTCTGCAGGAACGCCTCGGGATCGAATTGCTCGCTGTCGCTGGGAGAGACGGCGTCGAGCACGCGTGGGTCGGCGAGGGCCGCGAGTGCGAGGGAGACGCCTTGCCAGATCGAGTCGCGGGTTCGTGGGTCGGCTTCGAGCATCGCCTGCAGCGAGTCGCCCCATCCGGTTGCCGCTGCGGGGTTGGCGGTGAGAATCGCGACGGCGTCCGCGGCGGCTGTGGGGTCGAGGGTCCACCGGAATAGCTCTGCCGGGGTGCGGCGGTCGAGCGAGGCGGCGTGCAGGAGGGCTTGGAGCGCGACACGGGTCTTCGCTTCCCAGAAACCGCCGCCATCGACCCCACCTGCGGCGAGTCCGGTACCGGCGGCAAGGCCGGCGGCGCGGATCATCGCGATGAGAGGGTCGTCGCAGCCACGGATCGGCGACCACCGCAGCCCGGCGGGCACACCGGGAGCGAGGTGCTGCGGGTCGAAGACGGCGACCGGTCCGCGCTGCCGTCGCGTGCGCAGCGTCGCCGTGAGGTTGTCGGGGCGGGTGGAGGTCGTCACGACAGGGCCAGGTGCGTCGAGGATCGCATTGATGACGATGTGCGCCCCCTTGCCGGAGCGGGGCGGGCCGATGACAAGGATCGAGTCTTCGACGGAGGCCCACACGTCAACTCCGCGGGAGCTGCCAAGGCGGTAGCCGATATCTGCTGGTTTCGCCTTGGTCAGTGAGGGGCGCAGATGGCGGCCGCGCCTCATGAGCGCGGCTCGCGACGCAGCACGGGTGACGTCGGTTTTCGTGGCGATGCCCGGCAGGCGGTACGGGTCGACCCGCCGGTCACGGGTCGACGAATGCAGCATCCGCCAGACCAGGATGACGGCCGTCATGGCAATCGCGAGCAGCAGTGCGGCGGTGACCCAGTATGCGACCGGATGCAGGCCGGGGGCGCCGAGTGCCGTGCCGGGGTCGCCGGGGTTGAGAATGACGGCGAGGCCCGTTTCAGGGCCGCTGGTCGGCTGAGAGATGCCGGTGGCCCACGCCCCGGCGCTGCCGGCCGCGCGCAGCATGAGCGCGATCCCGGCGGCACTGATCAGGACGCCCATGCCGAGGTTCGTGAGCTCGTCGCCGAGCCCGCCTGAGGTGCGCACTGTGGTCATCGGCTCAGCGGGAGATTCCCGCGCTGACGCGAAGGCCGCGGCGGGTGGGGGAGTAGGCGAAGGGCCGCTCGGTGGCATACCTGACGGCAGGGTCGGTCAGGGCGAGGATGTCATCGGCGTCGACGACGAGGGTAGCGACGCCGTCTTGGATCAGCCGGTGCGTGCCTGCGCTCGCGGGTGAGGTGAGTGGTCCGGGTACGGCGGCGACGGGGCGGCCGAGCGCGTGAGCGATACCGGCGACGCTCAGGGACGACGACCGTTGCCCAGCTTCGACGACGATGGTTGCGCTGCCTAGGACCGCCACGATCCGGCCGCGCTGCAGGAACCGCCATTTCGTCGGCGCAGCTCCAGGCGGGAGTTCGCTGACGAGGAGACTCCCGGATTCAGTGACGCGGGTGAAGAGGTCGTCGTGTCCGCTGGGGTGGGGGCGGTCGAGTCCGCCGGCGAGGACCGCGATCGTGTGTCCGGTCGCGGTGGCGGTCGCGGCGCGGATCGCAGCTGCGTCGATGCCATAGGCGCCTCCGGTCACAATCACCTTCCCCCGGCGGATCATGTCGCTGGCGAGGTCCGCGGTGATCCGATCGCCGTACGAGGTCGCCGCGCGCGAACCGACCATCGCGACTCGCCCTGCCAGCGGAGCCACAAGCGGGGCCGGGTCGCCTTTGAGCCAGAGGGCGAGCGGAGCGCTCGGGCCGAGTTGGCTCAGCTCGGCCGGCCAGGCCGCGTCCCCGGGTGTGATCATCTGCAGATCATGCTGCTCCATCCGCGCGTGGACGCCATCGCTCTCGGCGGGGCTCAGGCGTGCGGCGAGTCGCCGGCGCCAAAGCTCGCCCTCGGCAGGGTCGATGCCAGGTGGAAGGGCGCTTCTCGACTCGAGGAGCGTGAGCGTCTCGGCCGCGCCGATGTGGGTAACGAGGGTGCCGGTGATGATGTCGGCCGGTTCGGACACCGCGGCGAGCGTCATCCTCGCTGCCCGTTCGTCGTCTGCGGTCACGGCGCCTCCTCGGTGTGTCCGACAGGTGCGCCCGCCCGGCCGTTGGCGCCCAGCATCCGCATCATTGGCCCGCCAACATCCGAGCTGTCGTGTCGAATGCGGCGAGCTCATCGGGGTGCAGCTGGTGCTGCACGACGAAGCTGCGGTCCTTGACCCGCCAGAGCCCTTGCCCGGTGCCAAGCGTCGGCAGGAGTTTCTGCTCGGTGCCGGAGAGGCCGAGGGCGATCGCTGTGGCGCCGAGTTGGTCGGGTTCCTGCCGGTAGACGATGCGAGTTTCAGCGTTTGCGAGCAGGGATGATGCGAGGGCGCGCATCGCGGAGCCGGAGTCGCCGACGTTGTCGAGATCGGAGAGCTTGTGGAAGATCAGCATGTTCGCGATGCCGAAGTGGCGCGCAAGACGCCACTGAGCGTCCATGCGGCGCAGGAGCGCCGGGTATGCCATCAGCCGCCAGGCCTCGTCGTAGATCACCCAGCGCTGCCCGCCGGCGGGGTCGGAGAGGGCGGACTCCATCCACGCCGACGAGCAGGTCATCAACACCGAGATCAGGGTCGAATTCTCGGCAACACGCGACAGATCGAGAGAGACCATCGGTAGCGACGGATCGAACCGCACCGTTGAGGGACCATCGAACAGGCCTGCGAGATCTCCGGCGACGAGGCGCCGAAGGGCGTGCCCGACAAGGCGGCCGTCCTCGGCCAGGCGCCGCTCACGGTCATCCGTGATGCTGGGATCGAGGATGCGGTCGACGACCATCGGCAGAATCGGCACCTCGGCGCTGCGCACCGCATCGCCGAGCGCTAGGTCGATCGCGGTGTGCTCGAGCGGGGACAGCGGGCGATCCAGGACTGTCTCAGCCAAGGCGCCGATGAGTCCACGGCGGCGCGCGGCAAGTTGCGCGGCCCATTCGGCATCGGATGCCGCGGTCTGCCGGTGTCCTTCGTCGAGCGGGTTCAGCCGGTTGCGTAGGCCGTGGCCGAGGATGATCGCTTTGCCGCCAACCGCTTCGGCGACACCGGTGTGCTCGCCCTTCGGGTCACCGGGCACGTACACGCGCCGCCCGAACGGCAGGGACCGCGTGTACAGCGACTTCGCAAGCGAGGACTTGCCGGAGCCGACGATGCCGGCCAGCACGACGTTCGGGGCTGTGATCATGCCCTGCTGATAGAGCACCCAGGGGTCGTAGACGAAGGATCCGCCCGAATAGAGGTCCTGCCCGACGAACACCCCGGCCGAGCCGAGGCCGGCCTCGGCGAGGAACGGGTAGTGTCCCGCGAGCGTTGCCGACGTGTCTTGGTGCTTCGGCAGACGGAGGCGGCCCGGGGTGCGGAGCGCGGCAGGGCCGGGCTCGCCAGCGGCAGGCAAGTAGGCGGCCTGGCGCGATTCCGCGCGCTCGGCTTCAAACCGCGTGCGCCGCTCAGCTGCGACCGCTCTGCGGGCGTTCTGCTCGATCGTTGAAGCGGAGCGCTTTCGGGCACGCCGATCTCGATGAGGCTCGTCGCGTGGACTGACCAGGGGCGCGGTGTGCAGGCGCTCGTCAATGCTCACAGCGCCACGGCACGATTCAGGTGCGAGGAAGGCGCAGAGGACATCGGGTTCGCCTGCCAGCGGTCCGCGACCGCTCGCGATGACCGTTCGAACGGCGTGGGAGCGTTGGGCGCTGCGGGGACGAGTTCCGGCTCGAGCCTGCCGTCGTAGCGGCGCAGTAGTGACACGTAGCCGAACGTGTTGCTGTACGTCAGCGCGTACGGCGAGCCGAACGGTTCGATCGTGTGATCGGTGCTGCCAGCGGGCACGGCGTCGTACACATACCCGTTCGCGAGCGCGGCCTCGGTGGTTGCGTCGCCGTGATCGTACGCTTGCAGGCAGTAGATCGCGGAGATCGGCCCCTCTCGATCGATCAGGGCGAGGAGTTCCTCGGCCTCACCGCCCTGCAGGAAGACGACGCTGATCCACCGCGTCGATGGATCGTCACGTTGGTAGGCAGACATGCTCGGCTCCAATCAGGATGCTTCGCATGGAAGGTGTGTGGAGCGTGCATGGCGTCCGATCGCTGGCATCCATCGGAAGCGACGGGCTCGCTTGCCGTGCAGAAGCCCCATTTCTGGGGGCACGATTCTCGAATCTCAGCCTGTCCGCGTCGTAGATACTGAAGCTCGGTGTTTCCAGATTGAATAGCGGAGGAGTCCCAAGTTGGACGCAAGGACGGAACTCGGCGTTTGGCGAGTTGTTAGCGGCATCGTGGCCTTCGGTTGCGCGATCGCAGCATTCAACCTCGAACCGTCGGTTGGCGTCCTGGTTACGTTCCCGGGGTTCTTTGCCTCATTCATGCTCGGGATGCTTGGCTCAAAGGGTGTCGGATGGTGCGCCGCCATCCTGAACGGGATCGCTCTCTTCATCGCGGCCTCAGGCTCGGTCTAAGCCCGCGTCTCTCCTAATCAGTGTCCCGGTGATGCACGAGGTCTGCCTTGGATGACGCGCGCGCTGATGCTTGTGTTGTATCGCCCCCCGAAGTGATTGGACGTTGAATGAAGAAGATTGACGCTCTTGCAGCTGAAATTGAGAACGCTACCCAGTCAGGGGATGGGCTCGATCAGCTGGGTCGGCGACTTGTCGCTCAACATCGCGAGTACGCCGTTCACGTTCAGAACGGATCGTCGTACGAAGACATCGGTCAGTCCCATATCGAAGAGCAGATCCGGCTGTATCTGGTGTACACGTTGGACCGGTCCATGTGGGAGAAGCTCGTTACGCGGACGGAGCAGTACGCGCAGCAGGACCGCAACGCAATGGCTCCGATGTTCTCCCCGTGGGGCTACCTGAACAGTGACCTCGTGGACAATCTCGGCGAGGGTCTGGGGTGGAAGTCGGGCGGTCCTTCGAAGAATCTGAGCAACACATCCTTCCCGCAGCGGGTCGGCATGATTGTCAGTACACTCGAGGGCTTCACGCCAGCACAGCTCAAGCAGATGGAGGTCAGCCTCGGGTCCGATGAGAATGTCACTCCTCCGAAGAGTGGCGGCTGCTACGTTGCCACGGCGGTTTACGGCAGCTATGACGCACCCGAAGTTCGAGTGCTTCGACGCTGGCGTGACGACTTCCTGAAGGCGTCAGCAACGGGACGCGAGTTCGTACGGTTCTATTACGCGACTTCGCCCAAGCTTGTGTGGGCCGTGGGACAGCGAGTTTGGTTCGTCGGGCCTGCGCGCTACTTCCTGGATCGGTTCGTCCGACGGCTAGTGAGGGCCGGCTACACCGACGCGTCCCACACGGATCACAACGAGATGCCTGGCTCGCGCTAGTTCCAGTGGTGAGAGGTCTGTGGCAGTCGGTCAGACGCTCCGGCAGAGCGGCAGCGCCGCGGCGGTGAATGCTTGAGCCTGCTGCCCTACGAGTCGTCGGACTTCGCATGATGCCTGGATCGCCGCTTGCTCGATCGCCGCGACCGCGGCGTCGAGTTCGTCAGTGGTCGGCGCCGTCACCGAGATGAGCCCAGTTACCCGGAGCACGCCGTGGCCGGCGGTGAGGTCTGCTTCCTGTTGCAGCACGTCTCCGTACTCCGCGGTGGCCGAGGCATCCTCGATCTGGCCGATGCGGCGGCGTTGGTGGGCATCGGAGATGAGTTCGGTCTTCTTCTTGCGGAGGTCTCGGGCAGCTTGATCGGCGCGAACGGGCAAGTAGTGGAGGGCGACTGTGCGGAGGATGCCGTTGGTGAAAACGAGCGGGGCGAGGAAGCCGGGGTAGACCTGTGAGCGCGGCCACTCGCTGATCCAGAGGACGGTGTGGAATGCGGTGTCGGTGCGGAGCCGGTCCCAGGTTTCGGTGACGGCGACGGGGCCGGCGGTGGCGAGGTCTCGCCCGACGTCCGGGTGGCGCTCGAGTTCCACGCCGACCGCCGGGTCGTAGGCGGTCCGAAGTGCGCTGGCGACTTCAGAGGCTGTGAGCCACCCGCCGACGATGAGATCGGCGGCGCGGAGTGCGCTCGAGAGAGCAGTCATCTCTTGGCGGAGGACGGCAGCCGCACCGCGCATCCCGCCACCGTTCGCCCGCACCTGCCGTGCGGCGGACTTCAGGTCGAGAGCGACGCTGATGGTGGTTGCGTGGCGTTCACCGGCGGGGCCCGCTCGTTCGATGAGGTCGCGATATGTGTTCGCGGCCCAGGAGTCATCGTCTGCACCGTGACGTTCCCACCATTCGGCGAGGCCGGTGCCGGAGTCGGGGAGGGTGCGTTCGTTGACTTGGATGCGAGCGATGCGCCCTGAGCGGCAGGCGCCGGCGAGAACACGTCCCCATCCCTGGACGCGGCGGTGTTGTTCGCCGGCGTCGACGAGCGCGAAAGCGGGGTGGGAGATTGCGATGATCGCGGTGAGAGTCTGCTGGTGGGGGTCTTGGATCATGACGGCGCCGGATTCGGGGTCGTGCCATTCGCGAAGGGATGCGGCATCGCCGGGCAGTGCGAGGGTGCCGACGGGCCGGGGTCGGATGATGCGGCGGCGGTACGTGAGTTGCCCGCGGGCGGCGCGCAGCATCCATTTGGTCGTGACGGGCACCCATTCGACGAGCTTGCGCCCGCCGAGCGGGATGACGGCGGTCAGAGCAGCGGCGCCCCAGAGTGGCGACGCCCAGGCGACGCCGGATGCCCCGGCCGAGTAGAGCGCGGACACGAGCGTGAGGAGCGCGAACGTGAGGGCGATGAGCTGCGGCGTGGAGAGGCCGAGCAGGATGCCTCGCTTCGTCAGCCTCGAGAACTGTACTGGGGCGAGCTTGTAGTCGCGGGCGGTATCGGTGTGCAAGGTCAGGCATCCTTTCGCGGTGGCGGCGGGGCCGCGGGTGTGCTGGGGGCTGGCGGGCGCCGGTTGGAGACTGGGCTGGGCGGCGCGGATTCAGGTGGCAGAGGTGTGGCCGAGACATCCGCCGCACCGAACTGAGAGTCGGCGGCCTGGCCAATGTTGCTGCCGAGCTGATGGCCGGCCTTCGCGGTCGCGCCGACAACTTGGGCGCTGGCGACGGCGGCGATGCCAATCGGACCGGCGGCGGCGCCGACGCCCGCTGCTCCTGCGCCGCCGCTGGCCGCGCCAGAGCTGGAGGCTCCGGCGGAACCGCCAGCCGCCCCGCCTGAAGTACTGCCTGCTCGGGCTCCGGCGTGCCCGGCGGTTGCGCCGGTCGGCGCTTGGCCACTGCCTTGAGCGCCATTGCTATTGGTTCCGTTGCCACCACCGTCGAGGATCTTCTTCGCGTTGTCGATGCCTGGCCCGCCAGGCACCGGCACTGGGCGGTTCAATGCCGACTTTGCCTCCTGCTCGCTGGACATGGCGTGGTACATGTCGAACCCGACGAAGTTGAGGAACTTGTACGTGATGTACGGGGCGAACGCGGCGATGAACATCAGTACGATGCCGGCGATCGGATCGCTGATCGAGGCGAGGTCGGCGTCGATCGGGGCAGCAACTTGCGCGATCGCGACGAGAAAGATCACGACGAGCACGAGCTTTGACAGCACGAGCGCCACGACGAACGCGATCCACTTGGAGATCCAGCCCTTCGTGGCATCCCAGGTCGCCCCAGCCAAGGCGATCGGGCCAAAGACGATCGCGACCAGCAGCAGCGCCTTGCGAATCAGGAGGGAGAACCACACGATCGCGGCAGCGCTGATCGCGAGTGCAGACAGGAAGATCGTGACGATCGCGCCGACGCCAGGGGCAGCGATGTTGACCGTCGCGAGTCCGCCGGCGAGGAGGGCGATGCGGTCGCCCATGCCTTCCATGGTGTTGCCGGTTGCCTGCACGATGCCGATCGAGAGTTGGTCGGTGATCTCCAGCAGGAGGGCCGTGAGGCTAACGATCACGAACGAGCCGAGGATCGACTTGGCCAGGCCGATGCCAGCGCGGGAGAGCGCCGTCGGATCGCGGTGCACAAGTCCCGTGATCAGTTGCAGGAAGAAGAAGATCAGGGTGACGAACACTGCCACCCCGAAGAGGACGTTGAATACTCCGAGATAGCTCGGGTCGGTGACGTCGACGAGGGTGGTGGTGTCGAAGGCGGTCCAGACGGCCTCGAACATCCATGCGGCCGCGGCACCCATAGCGGCGGCCAGCCAGTCGAATGGTGCAGTGACCAGCGAGGCGGTGCCCTCGCCGACCGCGGTGCAGACTTCGGCGATGACTGGGATGTCGCAGACGCTCATCGTCCAACCCTGAATGGCGCGGCGGCCTCAGACGGCCTGGCCGACGTTCCAGAAGAAATTCGTCAGCGTCACCGCGGCGCCGCAGATGACCGCGGCCCCGCACGCAATCAGCACACCGGCCTTTCCGCGCGAGGCGAGATGGGGGTTGGACGAGTTCGCGCCGAATCCCCACACGATCGCCGCGACGATCAGCGCGAGGACGGCCATGATGAGGCCGATCGTCATAACGGCGCCGACGATGATGCGCAACTGGTCGATGCCGGGCAGACCGGTGCCATTGGGGTCGATGTCGATCACGGTGGGCTCCTCAGTCGTAGGAAGGGTCGACTGAGAGGTGAGCAACGTCCTCCCGAACAGCCGGGATTACGTCATCCGATCGTGATCAGCACGGAATCGACGCGATGTTCAGCAGAAAGCGGGGACTCGATCCAGTAGCCGCCACGTCGGTGCTTGCGGCGTCGCGGAGCATTTGTAGGTTCCCGCTGATCATGTCCAATTCCCGCAGCAGTTGTCACCGACTTGTTCCAAACGGACAACTCTTCGGGATTCGATCGCATAGCGGTTGTCGTACCCAGGCGGGCATCGTCATCGGGTGCGCTGGGGGAACGTTCAACGCCGCACGCCTCGCCTGCTGTAGCGATCATTGAACGCAGGCTCCCCCGGAATGGGTTCACCCCTGCGAGAACCGCGAGGGGCGACTGGAACCTCGTTTTGGGACCCGCTCGATCAATCGACCTGACACTTGCCGCTACAAACGGCCGCCTCGGCACCCGGTCGAGGGGAGAACGAGGAGCGGCCCGCTTCGGTCATAGATTGTAAATCCAGTCGCAGACAGTGGCGTCCGGCGGGTCATGGGTCCAACAGAGCTGGATGAACTCAGAGTTGTAGGGGACGTCGAAGAACGCGACCCCCCGCGACCACTGCGTTATCCGGCCTGTGACGTCGTAGATGGCGTCCTCAGGCGTCACCTCCGAGAGGTCTGCGTACTGGACACGGGCGTAAAGGAGGTCGAACGGGAGGGGGTCCGCTCGGCTAGGCGAACGGTCAAGCTGGTACACGAGGATCTTTCTGGTGTAGTCGGTATTGAAGAGTTCAGCCATCGTGTATGCGCGGAACTGCCCGACACCGTCCTCGGCGGTCGCCGGGGCGGACCAGTTCGCCGGACGGTACAGCTGTTCCACGGGGATACCGTCGATTGTGAATCTGACCACGCGGTCGTTCTCATTGAACTCAAAGTTCGCGAACACCACGCAGTCTTCATATACGAGAGACAGATCGAGGCATCCTTCGATGCCGTCACCGACACCACGCCATGTTCCGTCGTTCGATTCTGTTACGGCACCTTCGTACGCCGCGCGGAGCGTCTTGATCGCCTCGGCGAATTGCCAAGCCGGGGAGTCCTTTTCGGAAAGCCCCGCAGCGAGATATGCGCTGCGGTATCCGGACGTCACGAGGTGTTCCACGTACTTGCTCGCGACCGGCGGCTGGATGACCACCGGCCGCCAGGCCAGAGGAACTGCTGCCAGGAAAACAGCAGTGACGGTAGACACAACGAGAGAGACAATCGACAGCACGAGCGCTGGCCGGCCCTCCTTCCGCATTTGAGGCGATCCCATGTGTAAGAGCCTGCAGGGCGGGACTGTGCAGCGGGAGTACCCGAATGGGGGTGATCAGGAGTGTCAACGACGGAGTCCGACTCGAGCTTGACCTCCCGGCTGTGCTCCTCCCTGCTGTCGGACCTCCGCGGGGCTTGACCCGGAACGATGGATTGCGCGCGAGGCGCTTCGATCCGCCCACTCTGCCCCGAAACCTCGAGGCTAGCTACATGGATAGCTCCGGGGGAGTGCTCATGGGAATACTCCACTTCGTAGGGGCTATAGGTTCGACCCGACGCCAAGGAGAAAATTCGCCCAAGCCACTCCCAGCCCCGAGAGGGCGGCGGCACCGCAAGCGATCCAGAGGCCAAGGCGGGCGCGGGTAGCGGTTTGGTAGTGGCCGTTCGCGGTGGCGAGCGCCCAGGTAACGGCGCTGATGATCATCATGAGCACGGCGAAGATCAGGACGTAGGTCATGAGTGCGCCGATGATGCTGCGGAGTTCGGCGGCGGCGCCGACGGCGCCAAAGTCGGGGAAGATGTCCATTTCACGGGTTCCTTTCGGGGCGGCATCCGGCGAGGGCGACCTCTGCGTCGCCGATGCCGGCGGCGCCGTGTTCGGCGAGCCAGTCGAGGGCATCGACGGCGGGTTCGCCTTGCCCGCCAGGGTGGATCTCGAGGTGCAGGTGCGGGCCAGTGGACTTGCCGGCTGAGCCGACGTCGCCGATGTGTTGACCGGCGGCGACGCTGTCGCCGACTTTGACGTGGATGCCGGTGTCGTACATGTGCGCGTAGTACGAGGCGACGGTCTGGCCGGCGACCGTGTGCTCGAGGATGATCAACCCGCCATAGGTGCCGCGCGGGCCGGCGAAGACGACGCGGCCGTCGGCGACGGCAAGGATCGGGATGCCGCCAGGTGCAGCGAGATCGCTGCCGGCATGGAAGGCGCGCGCGCCGGTGATGGGGTCGGTGCGCCAGCCGAAGCTGTCGGTGCTCGTGTAGGTGCCATGCGCGAGCGGGAAGACGATCTGCGTCGTCTCGGGCACACGGGCGACGCCGCCGCCTGCGCCGGTCGAGCTCGAGCTGGTGAGCGCGGCGAGAATCGCTTCGGCGACAGGCTCGTAGTCGCGGTAGCGATCGGGGTAGGCACTGACCTCGACGGCTTGCGCAGCCGCGCCGCGTTCGAGCTGCTGCCAGCCCGAGATATCGAGCAGACCCCGCGGTGAGCCGTTGTTCGGGCCGGACGGTCCGCCGTAGAAGGCGCGGGCCTGGTAGTTCGGATCCATGAGTTCGGCGACGGTGCCCCATCCTGAGGCCGGGCGCATCTGGAAGAGTCCGAGGGAGTCGTGGTCGGATCCGATGCCGTCGTTCGGGTAGTCCGCCGATTCGGGGTAGGCGCTGGGGTTGGCAAGCATCCTGAGACCCGACTCGGTGAGCGCCGCCATGAGCGCGATCATCACGCCGTCGCGGCCGACGCCGGCGATCTGTGAACCGATCGTGGTAATCGTGGCCGCATGTGTCAGCTGCCGACGGTTCAGCGTGAGAGTCTGGCCGCTGCTGGTTCGGGTGGTGAGCGAATCGGGGACACTGCCGACGATGAGCGAGCCGACCGTGCACGAGCGTGCGGCCGGGTTGACGAGCGCGGCGACGCTCACGAGCCCGGCGGGCGGGCCGATGAAGACGAGCACCAGCAGGATGACGAGGAGCTTCTTCACCAGGCATCCTCACTGCAGCGGCGCGTCGGGGCGCGACAGCCGGAGCAATCGGCACGGCTCGCCGGTCGGGCAGTCGATGAAGACGGTGAACGAAACCCTGCGGGAGCTCTCGACGGGCTCGCGGTTCCAGGTACCGTCTCGGTGGGCGGTGCCGGTCACGGTGTAGGCGACGGTGGTCTTCGAGATCTGACCAGCGGATGCCTGTGCGCGGGCGGTGATCCAAGCATCCGGAACCCCGACCGCGTCGATGTCGAGATGCTGCCGGGTGCCGTACGTCTGCAGCTGCTTCCAGACGATTGAACTCGGGAGATAGGCCCGCACATCGGTGGCGACGCCGACTGCCTCTCGGCGTCCGCGACGTCGACGAGGGACTGAGCCCACTGGGCGGCGTTCTCGGGTGCTCGCGTGTCCCAGTCGAAGAGCGACCGAGCGACGCTGCGCGCGAAGCGTTCGGGGTCGGATGTCGCGGTGATGGAGTGCGGCGAGGCGATCGGGTCCGGACGGGTTGAGGCCGTGTTCGCCGCCGACGCTGGACGGGACTGGTGCTCGGCTTCAAGCGCTGGCCCCCGCAGTAGCCCGTAGATCCCCATACCGATGAGCGCGAGCAGGATACATCCGCCCGCAACCAGGGCGATGATCAGTCGGCGACGACGGGCGAATGGCATGGTCGGCTCCTCTGCTGCGTCCCGATGAGCAAGGTCATGAGACAGGTGCGCGCGAGGTCAGCGGGCGATCGCCTGAGCTCGGTTCCGGAGCGCCCGGATCGCTTCGGCGAACGAGACCGTGCCGGCGACCGTCGACTCGAAGTCGTCCCACTGCTCATCGGTGAGTTCGGCTGCGATCTCGTCGAGTTCGAAGTGCAGCCACCACGCCCGCAGGTCGGACCACTGCAGCACGAACGCCCGGATCGGCAGCTTCACGATCTCATCGCCCGCGCTCACAGCCGGTCGGCTACGTCGCTTCGACCGCGATTCTGCTTTCACGCGGGCGAGTGCTTCCGTCGCGAGCTTTTCAAGATCCACAGGCATGGTCGGTCCGTCGACCGCGTGCAGCTGCGTCGCCACTGACCGGAGCGCCGGCTTGACCGGCGCGCCGCCGTCAATGGCGACGAGTGCTCGCGCCGCGTCCGCCCGGAGCTCGTCCGTCGCATCCTCGTCGTCGATGATCTGCTGCAGCCGACCAACGCGTTCGTGCGTGTTGTACGAGCGATTGCCGGTCACCAACTGCGCTGCCTGCGCGCGGGTATCACCGGAACCGCGACGGAGCGGTGCCGCACCGGGTGCGGCACCGCTCAGGTGAACGCCGCCGACCCCGAATCGACCGGTGGCCTGCCGCCTCTGGGCATCCTCGGCGAGCAACTGCTTGACCTCGCGATACAGCGCCGCCGCCTCGGTCGGGGCGAGCGACTTGTGCAGGGCGTTGTCGTCCTGTTCAGCGAGCAGCCGTGCGAGGTCATCGGAGATCCCGGACCGCACCCAGACGTTCACCGTCCGATGCCCGAGTTGGCGCAACGCTGCGAGCCGCCTCGCCCCGCAGACGAGGTCACCGTCGGGTGTGACCGTGATCGGCTGCAGCAGTCCCTGGCGTTCGATGGAAGCGGCGAGGGCGTCGATGTCACCGAGGTCGGTGCGGTGGCGGGCGCCGACGCGGATCGAGTCGATTGCTCGCTCGAGCTCGATGTGCCCCTGGCCGCCGGTCATATCGTCACCCGCGGAGTGTTGATGACGACGTCGGTAACGAGGTCATCGTCGTGCAGCAAGGCACGCAGAGGTTCGCCGACAAGCAGACGCAGCAGGATACCTCTGCCCGCGACTGTGTGCTGATGCACCGGGTCGCAGCATCCGAGTAGAGCCTTGAGCATGGCGTGCCAGGCGCGCTGCGGCAGGTCGAGTTGGGCGCGAGCCGCGTAGTCACGACGGAGAGATTCATAAGCGGATGCTCGCGACGGGGCATCCGCAAGCCGACCACAGACGTACTCGACGCCGGCGCGGGCGCGGTCGCTCGGCCAGCCGAGCAACGTGAACAGGGTGATCGCGTCGTGGATTGCGGCATTCACGTCCTCGCGCGGCGCCGAATCGTTGTCGAGGATCGCGTCGACGGCCGCGATGCGGAACGCCGGGTGGTACTCGGGCAGTTCATGCTCGCGGTCGCTGAAGCGCTCGGCATCGTGGAACTCCGACACCTTCGCGCGCCGCGCCTGATGCACCGAGCAAAGGAGTCCCTGCGCGCGTTCCTCGGCGATGCACGTGACCTGCACGGCGCGGGTAACGAGTGCCCAAGGGTCATCCGCCCGGATGGTCGACGGGGCGCGCATCGCATCGAACGCCGCGGAGGCGGCCTCCCACGGGTCGAGGCTGTGCTTGCGGGCGAGGGCCGAGTACTTCTCGGCGGCGTACTGCACGAGGGCGTTGGCTTCCGGGTCGGTACGCCAGGCTCTGCCGTCGGATTCCTGCATGCGCATGAGCAGCATCCTCAGGCCTTCGGGGTTCCGGAAGGCTTCGGGTTCGCGTTCCCGCGTCGAGCTCCAGTTCATCGCGGCACCTCCCGTCGGTTCGGTGCGTGTTGCCGCGGTTTGCAGGATGCTCATGACTCACCGCCGTCCCATCCCGGGGCGGGAAAATCGGGGATGCTCGGGGGAGCGGCCGAACTCGGAGAGGGGTGGCAGTTTCGCCGCCCGCTCGCGGATCGCCCGCCTCGTCGTCGCGGGCGCGCGGCGAAGCCGGCGGGCGAGGTCGGCCTCGAGATCAAGCCCACGGCCGGCGATGCGGCCGGTGCCAGTGCTCAACAGGTCGGATGCCCGCACCCACACGATTCCCGGCCGCTGTGCGGGTCGGCTCGGGTAGAGGTCGGCAGCCGGGTCAGCCTCGGTCGGGGTGCTGCGGGCGGCGAGCGCGGCGCGAATTCGCTCGGCGACATCGTCGGTCGGCGCATCCGTGTCCGGGATGCCCGTGCGCCAGTCATCCGCGAATCGGCGGTTCTGCTCGAATTCGTCTTCATCCATCGCTCGCGCCCTCCCTCACGGTGCCGGTCTGCGACGTAGGTGCGCCGACGTGGTCACGCAGCCACCGCCCGATGGTCGAGGGATGCACGCCGAGCTGACGGGCGATCGCCGAGTTCGACCACCCGAGCGCGCGCAGGGATGAAGCGTCGTCGCGCGGCACGAGCGCGGCGCCGGGCTGCTGACGGATGATCGTGGCCGCCGGCGGTCTCGACTTCGCGGCTGCGGGCGCCGTGGCCTCGGCGGAAGCCGTCTTCCGTGGAGCGCGCATGAGGACCGAGGTCAGGTGGGTGATCGCAAGCAGTACGAGCGGCGGGACGGCCGAGACGGATGCCGCGAGGAACAGCGGCACCTCGATCGAATCCGCGACGATCGCGTGGATGGCGTTCGCGGCGACGGAGATGGCGGCGCCTGCGATGAGGAGCATCCACGGGTACCAGGCGACCCGCGACCGCGCGAGGGCGACGGCAGCCACGGTCGCGACAACGATGATGCCGTCGACGATGAGCGGCCACACCCACGCCTGTGCCGGATCGAAACCGGAGCGGCGCGCGAGGTCGCTGAGCGAGGTGAACGAGAGCCAGAATGCTCCGGCCGCGATGAAGATGGTGCCGATTACAGCGGTGATCATCGCGAGGCGGACGCCGTCGGGGCGATGGAGCTGGTTCGGGCGGGTCAGGGCAGGCATCGCGTGTCACCTGCCCTTGGTGGTGGGGACGGGGGAGCGGACCAGGGGGTCGGCGGTGCCTGTCTCGGGCTTGGCGGCCTCGGTGGTCTCGCCGAGGCTTGACGGCTGGCGGATCGGATCGTGGTCGCGATCTCAGCATCCGCGAGGCCGGCGCTCGCCGCCGCTGGCGCCAGTGCGGATGCGACGGCGTCGGGTGGTAAGCCGGCTTCGGCGAGTCGGCAGGCGGCCCAGAAGAGACCGGCGTTCCGCTCGCCTTCTCGGAGGCGACCTACCCACCCAGCGAGCCTTCTTGGGTCGAGCGCTGCGGCTGTGGCCGGCTCTGCCGAGCGCGTGCTTGGTCGTGCCGGGCGCGGGTCGACGAACTCGCGAAGTGCGACGGCGTCGACGGGCTTCGTGTGAGCGAATGATACGGAGAAGAGCCGATACGCGACGCGGCCGCGATCTGTCGCCAGGCTCGATGGCGGCGAGACCACGTAGCCGCCCGTCCCGCGGAAGTCGATGCGCGCCACGGCGGCCTGCCAGCAGCGCTGTGGCCGGGACTGCATCGCTGGGAAGTACACGTGCAGGCCGCCAGACGGTGTGCGAACCCGGGCGAGTTCGCCGTCGACGAGTCCAGCTGTGGCGGCGCGCTCGAACGCGGGAAAGCCCGATCCCGCGACTCCCTTCGCGTCGACATCGACGACGTCGATCCCGGAGGCGCTGCCGGTCGGAATGCCGAGGTTCGCGTCGGGCCAACGAGTCCACCATGTCTCGACTTGGTCGACGTCGCAGCTGGCATCGTGGAATCCCGCCGCAGTCAGGGGACGCTTCTCCTCGCGGGCACACGGGAAGACCGGGACGCCGGCACTGGCGAATGCGATCGCCGCGTTGCGGATCGGAACGCGGTTCGTGGTCAACAGCAGCTCTGCGATGTCCATCAGAGGCCCCGCGCTTCGAGCGACTCCGGTTGCCGCTCGGGCGACGTGGTGGGGGCTGCCGCGGTGACGCGCTGGGCCGTTGCGGACCGATCGAGTTCGGGAGGATCACCGGCGCCGCCTTGGGTTGTGGGGAGCCGGTCGAGTATCGCGCCGGCGGTACGGCGCACACGCTCACCGGTCTCCTGCACCACCTCGGTGGGCTTCTTAGCCTCCACAGCGTTCGCCCACGATGAGACGTACGGGATCGTATAGTCGCTCGTGTCCATCCCGTGCGCGGCGCCGATCATCAAGGCGACTGACTCTGCCTCGACCTCGCCGATCCCGCGATGCAAGAAGACGTTGCTTTCGGGCTCGTGCATTCTGATGTGCGCAAGCTCGTGCGCCAAAGTCTTCACGCGGCCAGCGGCATCCATGTTGCCGCGCACCATGACCGTGCGCGCCCCGAAATCAGTGACGCCGTTCGCGCCCCGCAGCTCCGTGGCATCCGTCACCGTCGACAGGCTGAAGCCCTCGTCCCGAACGATCGCGGCGAGCCCATCCCAGACTCCCGGCGGTGCCTCGCCGCGGAGCAGGCGCGGAACCGGCAGCTCTGGTAGCGGACGGCCGTCAGTCTGCGAGACGTCCCAGACGTACGCTGGCCGAACCCCGACCATTCGCGGGCGCACGATCTCGCCGGCGCGCGGGCGTTCGTTGCGGTCGAGCCGACGCCACGAGTCCGCATCCATGGGCGCCGAGGTCGCGAACCGCGCGGTGAGCGGTGCGAAGATCATGTATCCGCGCTGTCCGGCGATCACTCGGCGGCCCAATGCCTGCCACTGCTTGAAGCCGGCGATGTACGTCGGCATCGGGTCGGGGACGCGTCCCTGCCGGTAGGCGGCCTCGTGCTGCCACCAGATCAGCAGCGTGTTATTGAACGATCGCGTGTGGAATCGGGCGGCGAACTCGAGTGCGCGCCTCCAGTCGTCGCCGGTGACGAGCGTCTCGACGGACGCGACGAGGTGCTCATGCAGCTCGACGAGCTTCGCTTCCCGGTCGTGATGCGGTTGCGGTTTCGTCGACACGGCGACCACCCTTCGGAACGACTACCCGCGCGAGTGATGCGCGGCTGACGCATAGGTGCGCCCGGCTGCGCACGCATGCTCCGGGCGCAGGTGAGCGGCATCGCAGAGCCCGCGCGCGAGAGCGCGGACACCGCGGGAGTTGTGGGCTTGCTCGCTACCTCCCTCGTTGAGCATGCTCAACGTTCGTTTTGTCTCGTTCTTACCACGCGATTTGAGCATGCGCAACGCTTGCGTTGGGCATGCCCAACGAGTAGATTGAGCATGCCCAACGCTTGGGATGTCGAGCGACACAGAAAAGCGATACCAGACCTGTCCCGAGGGTGATGGTGATGCGAGACATGGATGAAGACGAGAGCAAAGCAGCCGCAGAGGACCTCGCGAAACGCCTCCGCCTCCTCCTCGACGTCGCGGTCGCTGAATCGGGATCCGAGCCCACGTACGCGCAGATCGCCGCGTACCTCGAAGGGCGCGGGATCAACCTGTCGCGATCCCGCTGGACGTACATGGTGAACGGCCACCGATACGTGCAGGACCGCGCGTTGTTCGACGGGCTCGCCGCCTACTTTGACGTGGACACCGAGTTCCTGATGGGCGCCGAAGGTGCGGAAGCTCCGGAGAGGGTGAGTGCACAGCTCGATCTCGTTCGCTCAATGCGCGCCGCTCGCGTGAAGTCGTACGCCGCTCGCACGCTCGGTGACATCTCGCCGAACGCGCTTGCGGCAATCAGCAAGTTCCTCGACGAGGAGATCATGAGAACGTAGCCAGCGGCGCGAATGCGCTGAGGGCGCCGGGAACCCTGCAACTGTCCCAACGGAGGTGACGACCCGTGAACAGCGAGGCCGCCGTGTCAGCGGCATTCGACGCACTCGCCCTCGGGGACGTGTTCACCTTCGACGAGCTGGTGGGGGCCGTGCAGCGCCGGCGCCGTCGCCGGGTGCGAATCGTCGAACTCTCCGAACTCGGAGACCACGACGGGCTCTGCGCGATCTGGCTCAAGACCGACGCAGAAGATCTGGTACTCCACGCGCACAGCGAATCGGTGTTGCATCGACAGCAATTCGTGCTGCACGAGCTCGCGCACATGATCTTCGATCACGGTGACGACGATGATCACGCGGAACCCGACTTCCTTTTGCCGGACATCCCGCCCGAGACACGGCAACGCCTTCTCCGGCGACAGGACCTGAACACCGCCGACGAGATTTTGGCGGAATCCCTCGCCGACCAGTTGGCCGCCGCGATCCGCGGCTCAGCCATGCACGAGTCGCGGTTCCTGGAGATCTTCGGGTGATTCCAGTCCTCGTCTCCGCGCTGATGTGGCTGCTGCTCGCATGCCTGCTCATTCTGCGCCGGGGACGTGGGGAGCGCAGCGTCACCTACGCGGCGCTCGTCATCGCGATCGCGATGACCCTGAACATCGACCCGATCTATGTCGCGCTCGACGGACTTGTCGGCACAGCCAACCTTGTGACCCTACTCGCCGATCTCGCCCTTACGGTCGGCGTGTTCTTCCTCGGTCGCGGCGTCATGAAGGCATCCGATCACCAGCCGCGATTCGCGCAGCTTGCACTCGGGACACCCGCGCTCGCGACCGCGCTGGTGAGTGCGGTCGTCGCATTCTTCCTCATCGATCGGGGCTCGACCACCACAACCTTCATGCTCGACCTCGGATATCAGCCGGCGGCGGCCGCCTACTCGGTGATTCACTTCGCCTACTACGCGATCGTGCTCACGGCGATGGCAGTGCTCGCGGCACGGCAGCTGCGAGTCAACCGGGGCGTCCAACTTCTGCCCCCAGCCTCGCTCGTCCTCGGTAGCGCCTTCGGCTTCGCGCTCACCGCCGTCGTCATCACGATGGATGTCGCGCATGTGGCCGGCAATCTCGACCTGATGACCGCGGTCTCCGTCGCCTACAACCCGCTGTACCTGTTGACGTTCCTTTTCCTCTGCTTCGGGTTCGCCGGACAACCAGTCGCACGAACCCTGCATGCACGGTCTCGGGAACGGGCAACGCGTGCGCTGGCGCGAGAGCTCGAGCCGCTGTGGGCCCGAGCAACCGCGGTGCGACCCGGTATAAGCCAGAGTGAGGATGCCCCATTCCACGCCGACGACGGCGAAACACTGCTGCACCGCCAGGTCGTTGAGATCCGCGATGCGATGATCGACACGCGGGTGTCGTTCGAGGTGAGCGATGACGAACGAGGGCTCGTCGAACGGGCCGAGCGGCATCTGCTCGGAGCGGGTCCGGGTACTGCTGCATGGGTGGCACACGGGCAACCAAGTGTCGGGTGGGGCAAGCGATGAGCGTGAGGTGGGCAGTAGCGGGTGCGGTGGCCTCGGTCGGCGTCGCGCTTGGAGGCCTGGGCTTGGGTATCGCGAGGCGCCTTACCAGTCCTGTAGGCGGTCGACGGTACGACCTCATCATTCGTGGGGTGGATGACTCGGGGGAGCGGCCGGTCGTTGCGCTCGACCGGACCCAGCAAACGGCAGCGCCCGGTCGCTACTGCCTTCTGCTCGAGAACGGGGGCTGGGTTCGGCTGTCGAGCGAAGTCGAGGATCTCGGTCCGGGGCTCGTGGGCCGCGGCGTGTTGGGCGAGACCCGCGCGGGTCTGCATGTCGGCGAACGGGCGTCCTGTAGCGGCATCTACTTCTCGAGCCCGGAGGATGCCGGCCTCGAGGCATTGGACGTCGCTATCCCGACGGATGCCGGCCCGGCTCCCGCTTGGCTCATTCGCCCTCGAACTGGCTCATCGACGACGTGGGCCATCCACATTCACGGTCTCGGAAGCCCGCGGGCCGGCACGCTCCGCGGCGTGCAGGTCGCCGCCGAGACCGGACTCACGTCGCTCGTGGTGACCTACCGGAATGACGGCGAGGGCCCGACCACTGGTTCAGGACGGTCGACGCTCGGCGCCACCGAAGTCGACGACGTGCGGGCCGCCCTGCAGTACGCGCTCGCACATGGCGCGAGACAAGTCATTCTCTTCGGATGGTCGATGGGCGCGGCCATTGCGCTGCAACTCGCGGCAGAGCCCGGTCTTCGCGGTATCGTCGCCGGGCTCGTTCTCGAGTCACCAGTGCTCGACTGGCTCTCGACCATCAAGGCGAACTGCAAGCGGTCAGGCCTTCCCTCGTGGACCGGCGCGCTCGCTGTGCCGTGGCTCGACAACCGGCAGCTGTCACGCGTCACAGGTCTCGATGCGCCCGTCGGGCTGCGCAGCTTCGATTGGATCACGCGTGCCGATGAACTCGCCACCCCGACACTTATCCTCCACGGATCCGCTGATACTTCGGCGCCGATCGGTGTGGCGGCGCGCCTCCGAGATCGCAGACCCGATCTCGTTCAGCTCGAGCGTTTTGATGCGGACCACACTATGACGTGGAACTCCGACCCCGAGCGTTGGCGGGCAACCGTGGCTACCGTGTTGGCGGAGCACATCGGACGGTGATCTGCCTCAGCCTGATGCTGCAGCTCGACGCACGGTTCTTTGACAATTGCAGGAAAAGGCAGCCCACGCTACTTCAGGGAGCGCGGCGATTCACCGTCTGCTTCTTCTTCGAGTTCGGGTAGCCCGGTCCACCGCAACCTATTGTCGGGGCGTCCGTATCGAGGCGGGGCGAAAGCCCACGTTGCCCGTGGATAAATCAGGCGTGTTCTTGGAGCGCGCCATGTGCGGTAGCGGTTGAAGTACGGCCTGTGCCCGTTGATGGATCCTCTAATCAAGCCGCACTCTGCCTGGCGGCTTCAGGCACCAGGCACCAGGCACCAGCGTTTCGCGCTCAGTCGCCGTTCTTCTTTCTGTTCTGCACCTGCAGTCCCCCGGCGGGTCGGATCTCGACGACGAAGAGTTCCGTCGCTCGCATCAGATCGGAGAGTTTTGCGTAGCCCCAGTTACGTGAGTCGAAGTCGGGCTGTTGCTTCCTCATGAGCTGGCCCACCGTCGCAAGGTTCGCCCATCCGTCCTCTCCCGATGCGGTGGTGACACCAGTCCGTAGCCCGGATACGAGCTTGGTGTCGCTGCGCAGTTTTGGGGCCGGAACGCGCGTGAGTGCAGCAGGCGTGCTCTCCGCTGCCGGCTCGTCGAGCACGTCGAGGTAGGTGAATCGATCGCACGCGTTGCGGAACGCTTCGGGCGTCTTCCGCTCTCCGAACCCATAGACGGTGACGCCTTCTTCGCGAATGCGGGATGCGAGACGGGTGAAGTCGCTGTCGGATGACACGATGCAGAACCCGTGGAATCGACGCGTGTAGAGCAGGTCCATGGCGTCGATGATCAGTGCACTGTCGGTCGCGTTCTTGCCGATCGTGTTGGCAAATTGCTGCATCGGCTGGATCACGTGCTCGCTGGCAACAAGCTTCCAACTGCTCAGGTTCGGCTTGGTCCAGTCGCCGTAGACCCGCTTGACCGAGGCAGTGCCGAAACGTGCGACCTCGGTGAGAACTGCACCAATCTTTGAAGGCGGCACATTGTCGGCGTCGACAAGGACGGCGAGGAGGTCGTTCGGATGCACCATGCGACAAGCATGCCAGTCAGCGCAAGGCACAATCGCCGACATCGCCCAGTGCCGGCCCAGCTCGGCCGTCCTCTATGCGCTCCAGCGGGAGCGCCTCCTCGAGCGTCTGAGCAGTCAGTTGGTCGACAGAGTACTGACGATCGCATCATCCGAGTAACGCGCGCAATTGCGCAACGGGGATGCTGCGCGCGCTCGGCTGGCCGCCGTCGTGGCCGACGCTCTGCGGCCGCCGTCACCGTCGCGACGACCGACGTCCGAGTCGCGGTGCCAAGGAACGGTACTTGGAAGCGAAGCAGCGCACCGACGTCAAGCGACTGCGTCGCCCGCCTCATGACTGGCCACCGAGGGTGGCACTCCTGGACGGGGAGGACGCCGTCGGCCTGAGCGGGCTTCGCCCGTTTGGGATCGCCAACTGCACTCTGCCTCGAACTCTCCGTCCCGACGGCTTAGGTTGCACAGGGGTGGAAGGTGGCGCCGCGCAATCCTGCGGACCGGATCGCGGCGACCAGGTCGCGACGAACGAGCGTGTCTCGGAACGCCGAGCCGCCCGAGCCGTAGTACAGCTCGCTCTGGACGAGTGGGCTATCCGGCATCCGAGCGGGCTTCGGTGCGAAATCGGTCATTCTCTCGTGGAGTTTGAATCGCGAACAGGTGTCACACATCTCGCCCTGCGTTCGGTTCTCAACGAGCGGAACGATCTCGTCGATGGTCAACTGGACCACACGTTCCAGGGTCCGGCCCGATTTCGAAAGCACCGGCCGGCTGGCAACCCCGTACGGCGCGAACACCGAGGAGTGCGCTTCCGGGGTCACGAACCATGCGTCGTAGATCCAGAACATCTGCATGATCGAACGACGACCCCAGTCGGGCTCAGCGCGCATGCGGAGTGGAGCGGATTGGCAAAGGCCGATATGACACACCGGGCAATGGCCGGCCTGGTCGTACGAGACCTCGAGATACGTATCCTCGGGCTGCGGATAACCGTGGTGCCATTGCGGCGAGAGGTGGCACCACTCCGCGGCCGAGACCTCTCCACTGCTGAACTCGGCGGTGATCTGAAGTACCGACCGATGACCGAGACGGGTCGCCTCCGCCAAGAACTGCTCCCAACGGTCCGAGCGGTCATCCAATTCGAATACCCAGAGCAGACCACGGAGCTCACCCTTCGCGAGCGGCAAGTACAGCTCCGCGCTTGGATCGCTCCGGCCCAGGCACAGTCGTCCACGGCGAATCACCCGACAACTCTGCCACTCGTCGACCCCGGCACTATTCCCCCGTTGCAGGCGCGCCCGATAGTGGGTCCGTCAGCGAGCGGCCCGCCCGACACAACAGCCCGATGTCTGCGCGGGACCACCACAGCGCACGAGGGTCGAAAATGTGGCAGCGACGACCAGACGCATCAAGAGCAGCGCATCGGAGCGAAGCTGCCGGCTTCTCGCTTGCAGCTCAATGCCCGGGACGCAATGGGCGTCGCGATATGGTCGGATCGACACGACGTCGGCAAGGGGACCGAGATGCCAGTGCTACAGGTGCGGGTTAGCCTTGTGCCCGGCTCCGTGGTAGTCGACGCTCTTTGCGCCGGGTACGAGACGGGGCATTGGCGAGCGGGCGCCCTAGTCGAGGACCTCTTTGATCGTCACCTGCTGACATTTGCGCTGAGTTATACCGAAGCACGGAGCGTAACGAGCGCAACGGCAATCCAGTCAGTGCGGGATGCTGCAGTGTCCGTCTATTCGACGGACAAGTACCAGCACCGTGGCGAGTTTGGTGAGCTGCTCCTTCACGCCGCTCTAGTTGACTTCTATGGCGCCGAACCGGCGGTTAGCAAGATCTACTACGAAGACTCATCAAACGATGTAGTCAAGGGCTTCGACAGCGTTCACGTTGTCGCGGAGCCCGACAATTCTCTCAAGATCTGGCTCGGAGAGGCCAAGTTTTATGCGGACTTGGATGGTGCAATCGCAAGTGCTCTCCTCGATATCGAGACGCATCTCGCGACAGATTTTCTGCGCAAGGAATTCGTCTTTATCACTCGCAAGGTCGACGACGAATGGCCGCTGGCGCAGGCATTCAAGGAGATGATTGTCCGCGCGAGGAGCCTCGACGAAATCTCGAGCGCGATCGTGATGCCCGTCTTCCTGACCTACGACAGCGATGCCGTTAGCCAACATGATGTCGTAGGGGAGGACTATGTTGCTGCTTTGACCGTAGAGGTAACGGAGGCGCTGTCTTCGTTCGAGTCACGCCTGAAGAAGCCTCTGGAGGTCGAGATCCGACTCATTTTGGTACCACTGAAGTCGAAGGCCAAACTCGTCGACCTCATGCATGCCAAGTTGCGAGCACTCCAGGGAATCTGATGCCTACAGACGAGTTCACTGAGCTACGAGAAATATCAAATCTGCTCCTGTTGGAGGACACCGAGCGGGTAGCGCGAGACCGTTTCATTCGATTCCTCGACCGGTACTCGGGCGTCGGGCCGCTAACCGTAGTGGTGGACTCCCTTGCAATGCGCCTCGGGTTATTTCCGTACGCGTCCGCACCGATCGGGGATGTAAGCGAAGCGGAGGCGTTGTCGCTCGCCTATCACTCACCACAGGCCCTCCGCGAACGCGACTTCATTTTTCACGCTGAGCAGCAACGGATCTACGAACGGCTCATGGACGGGGAGAGTGTAGTTCTGTCAGCACCCACGTCGTTCGGCAAGTCGGCCATCATTGATGCACTCGTGCTCTCCGGCAACTGGCGGAACTTTGTGGTGATAGTACCCACGATCGCCCTAATTGACGAGACTCGGCGACGTTTAGTCCAGCTGGATACCGGCTACACCATCGTTTCGCACCCCACTCAGCTGGCCGGACCGCGCAACATTTACGTTCTCACTCAGGAGCGGTTCCTCGAACTCGACCCGGTGCCCGAAGTTGACTTCTTCATCATCGACGAGTTCTACAAGCTTGGCGACGGCGAGAGCGACGACAAGAGACGGACGACGCTAAACATTACATGGCGCATTCTGCGGAACACGGGTGCGCAGTACTACTTGCTGGGCCCGAACATCGACGCCCTCGGGGCGGATACGGGGACCGACTTGGCAAAGTCGTTCATCCTGTCAGACTTCAATCCCGTCGTGGTCGATGTCGAGGATCGATCACGCGTCGAAGACCGTCTCACGGACATGCAGTCGTTCCTGGACCATGAGGCGGACGGCCCTAGCTTGATATTCGTGAGCGCTCCTGGTCGCGCAAGCGAGATTGCATTCGAGCTCGCGACTGGTGCTGCGGACCCGTTTGTGATCGAACTGGCCGAGTGGATAGGGACACATTACGACCCGGAGTGGTTCGTTGCAAAGGCCCTTAACGGCGGCGTTGGTACTCACACAGGACCGATGCCTCGAAGTCTCCAGCGCGCAATGATCCGACTCTTTGCCATGGGAAAGATTGACCGCCTAGTGTGCACGACAACCTTGATCGAGGGGGTGAACACCGTTGCAAGAAACGTGATCATCTACGACAAGAAGATCGACCGGAAGCCGATCGACTTCTTCACATTCTCCAACATCCGCGGGCGCGCAGGACGAATGCTTAAGCACTTCGTGGGCAGGGTGGTCTCATACGCCGACCATCCGGAGCCCGAGATATCCACCGTCGATCTACCGATCGAGTCGCAGTCCTCTGCGGCTTCCCTCGCGACCTTGATACAGCTCGATCTCGACGAACTGACTGGAGTGTCGCGGGAACGGCTCGACGATGTGCTTACGCAGACCGATCTCTCGCTGAGCACGATTCGGAAGAACCGAGGTTTAGACCCCGACCTGCAGATCGGTGCCGCGCGCAGGATGCGAGCGGCTAGCCCGGGAGAGTTTGACGAGCTTTCCTGGAGAGGTATCCCGACTGGCGACGAGTTCGCCGCGGTCATCAAACTTGGGTACGACGAGTTGATTCGAGGGCGCGACAGAAGCGGGGACAATCCACTGTCTATACTCGCCAAGTTACGTGCCGCCAGGTTGGCGGAGGGAAGCATTCCGTCGCTGGTAGGCGCAGCACTGCCCCATAAGCGACTCAACCAATCTCGTAGCGACGTCGTAGACGATGTCCTGAGTTTCCAGAGAAATTGGATGGGATTCAAAATCCCCTCGATTCTGCGCGCTGCCAACTCAATCCAGACGGAAGTCGCGCGTGATCGAAACGGGCAGTCAGCCAACTATGAGTTCGTCATTCGCCAGATTGAGTCGCTCTATTTGCCCCCGTTCATTGCCGAGCTCGAAGACTATGGCCTCCCGATTCCAGTGGGCGTGAAATTGGCGAATCTTGGGCTTCGAGGCGAAGGCATCGAGGACATCGTTGCGACTCTGGTCGCAATGGCGAAAAGTCAACGCGTACTTGCCGCTCTGACGCGGGTCGAACGCTGGTTCGTGTCTGACGTGGCGTCGGGACTCACCCGGGAGATGCCGTTGGCTATCTCGCCTCACCGGTGACTATGCCTTGTTGCCAAACCCGCTTTGCACCCAGTGGAGCGTCGCGGCGAGCAGAGCGCGGAGATTTGATCGGTTCATTCCGGGATCGTCGCAGCGATGCCTCGCTCGCGCAGCCAGACCCGGTTTGCTTTGGACGGGTGGCCCTTGTCGGCCATCACTCGATCCGGTCGGGTGCGGGGTCTGCCGGCTTTGCCGGGTACGCGGATCTGTTCGAAAGCGTCGGCGAGCATGCTCGTGTCGGCGGTCTGGCCATGTGTGAGGATGAACGCCACCGCGCGACCCTTTCCATCGCAGACCAGATGGTTCTTCGTCGTCAGCCCGCCGCGGGAGCGGCCGATCGCGTGATCGCGAGGCTCCACGCCGAACTTTCTTGTAGTTCCGCTCAGCCCCCTGTGGTGCGCGGAAGGGTCCGCACCGTGCTGGTGGACGGGCACGATCGTCAAGTCGATCGAAGCCACCCAGTCCAAGTCGCCATTCGCCAGTACGAGCGACTACACGTGCTCGAGGAGCTTCGCCCACTGCGCGTGCGCGACGTCTCGCCGAGATGGCGGCGGCCGTAGCGATTGTAGGTTTGTTGGCGCTAGCTTTGGGTCACACCCGGAGGGGACATCAGTGGCTGCGAAACCTGTTGTGACGACCGCCGTTAGCTGGCCGACCAGAGCCGATGCTTTGGCGGAATGTAACGACATATTGAGGGGAGGCGGCTACCAACTCAGGGCGCCCATTACCGACCGACGTCATATTGAGGTTCTGACGGCGATACTCGAGATTCATCCGCACTCCGCCGCTAAGGCGGGGCAGGGCGTCGACTACTTCTTCATTGACAAAGTCGCCCACGCACCCGGTGTGCAGGTGGCAGATGACGATATTGGCTTCTGGATCATGCAGAAGGACGGCACGGCGATCGACATCAGTTATGTCGAAGCAATATCCCCGAGCGATCACCGAAAGCAGGTCACCTCCGCGCTGAGGGCGGCCGTAGACGATGAACGTCTCGCCTACCGTGACGCAAGATTCGCTGACGGGACGCCCGTCGCGAGCGACATCTCGGGGAACCTTTTCGCTCGACGCGCCGACGCGACTGTTATCTATCAAGTCCCTTCCTTCTCGCAACTCGCCTTCCGGTTTGCGGAGTCAGAGGGAGGCTGGGGGGCGATCGACGTAAGCCAGGGCGGAGGGTCGGCATTCATCGGAGACGTGCTCGTCGACCCCGGCGTGGCTGCTCGCTGGGTGGCGTTCTGGAGAAGGCACGCCGTGCTCGCGCTAGCTTCGAAGAGCGAGGGCGCAAGAAGGGCGAAGGTCGATGAAACGGGTTGGCGACCATGATCTCCCCACGCTTGCCCCTGGCAGAGTAGGTTCGCCGTGGGACGGCCGCCCAGCTGGCGACGGGTAGTTCTTGCCTCGCAGGGTGAGGCGGCGGTCGCAGTTCGCCTGTACAACGAACCGACATTTCCGCGCGCGCTCGAGGCGTTCGTTGTGCACATGCACTTAGCGTGGCTCTACCTTCTGCAGGCAGAGTTCGTTCGAGACAAGGTCGATTTTCGGTTTCCGGACCCGCATCACAAAGGCTGGTTCGAAAAGGTCGACGGCGAACACAAGACCTGGGACCTGTCGAAATCGGTTCGACAACGATGGCCGGACGGTGGTGCAGTGCGGACGAATCTTGAGTTCTTCATCCAGTTGAGAAACAGAGTCGAGCATCGCCACGCGGGCGCCGACGAGTCAATGTTCGAGGCAGTAGCCGGCAAGTCGCATGCGTTCCTCCTGAACTACGAAGAGGAGCTCACTCAGCAGTTCGGCAACGAGTTCTCAATGGCAAAGGTTCTTCGCTTTCCAGTCTTTATCGGCACGTTCACCGAACCGGCCGAGGAAGCACTCACTCGGTTGCAGAAGACCCTGCCAGCCGATCTACATCGATTCCTTGCCGAATTTGATGCTGGGCTGAGCGACGACATCCGCCGCGACAGTCACTACAATCTGCGCCTCCGGGTGTTGCTCGAGGCGAGCGCGAGCAAAGCAGACATGGCGATTCAGTTCGATCGATATGAGGACTTGACGGACGACCAGCGAGCGACGATTGATCAACTTGGACAGTCGGGGCGGGTAATCGTTCGGCAACAAGATCGGCCGGTCTCCAACCAGAATCTTCACAAGCCCTCAAGCGTGATAGCCGAAGTTGCCGATCAGATTCCCTTCGTCTTCAATTCCTACGACTTCAGCCAGGCCTGGAAGAAGGGAAAGGTGCGGCCCGAGTCTGGCGCGACAAATCCAAAGCGGACAAAGGCGGACTTTTGCGTCTATGACACGCTGCACCGCGATTATGGTTACACCGACGCGTACGTGGCCTACTTGGTCCGAAAGTGTTCAACCGCCGAGGGGTTTCGAGCCGTCGTGGGCCGTGAGCCTCGCCCGAGAGTGCAGACGGAATAGCCGCGAATCGCAACGGCGATGAGATCAAGCGACGTCCGGCTCCTTCGAAGCGGCCCGCAAGCCGGTCCATCAAAGAGGCACGTCGATCAGCGGTCATTGCCCACCCGAGTTCACCGCGGATCGGACGGGTGAATTCCCGCAAGACCCGCGCGATGACAAGTCCTGCCGCGGTTGCCTCGAACGCGGCAGTCCGAACCATGCTGATCGGCGTTCGGCGCGCCGTTACGGACGAGTGAGTTCCGACCGGTGTGACCCCGCCTATTGCCCCACGCCTCTTGCAGATCGAGGGCGCACCTTCTCCGCGACGACGACGGAGGTAGGACGCGGTGACGGTGTCGATGCGAGTCATGAGTGCCGGTGACGGATTCCGGTACCTCCTGCGCACTGTCGCGGCCGGCGACGGTGAACGATCGCTCGCGACGCCTCTCACGCGGTACTACGAGGCGAAGGGCACGCCGCCTGGACGCTGGATGGGCAGCGGTGTCCGCGGACTCGGCGCCGGGCAGCTCGCCTCTGGAGATGAAGTCACCGAGGAACAACTTCAACTGCTGATAGGGCTCGGGCGCGATCCTGTCACCGGCGACCCGCTTGGCCGATCCTTCCCGCAGTACGAGGGAGGCAGGCGCGCCGTGGCCGGTTTCGACTTCACCTTCTCGGTGCCGAAGTCGGCGAGCGTGCTCTGGGGCGTGGCAGATGCCGCGACGCAGGAGATCATCGTGCGCGCACACCACGACGCGGTCGCGCAGGTGGTCGCGTTCATGGAACGTGAGGTTGCAGCCACCCGCACCGGAGTCGCGGCTGGCGATGGCGCCGTCGCACAGGTCGATATCGCTGGTTTGATCGCGACTGCGTTCGATCATTTCGACAGTCGCGCGGGCGATCCGCACCTGCACACGCATGTCGTGGTGAGCAACAAGGTGCAGACGGTGCTCGATGGCAAGTGGCGATCCCTCGACGGCCGCCCTCTGCACGGCGCGGTCGTGGCGCTGTCTGAGTTGCACGAGGCGCTCTTCATGGATGCGCTCACTCGTGCGCTCGGCGTCGATTGGGAGCAGCGCGAGCGCGGCGGCGATCGCAATCCGGCCTGGGCGATCACCGCGGTACCCGAGGCGCTGGTCGCGGAGTTCTCGACGCGCTCGCGCCACATTGACACCGTCACCGATCGCCTCATCGCCGCGTACGTGGAGGCGCGCGGCCATCGCCCGAGTCGGGCGACGATCATGAAGCTCCGCGCGCAGGCGACGTTGTCGACGCGTCCCGAAAAACAAGTGCGCTCGCTCGCCGAGCTCACGCGCGGGTGGCGGCAGCGTGCAACGCGGGTGATCGGGCAGGATGCAACGGAATGGGCGCGCATTGCATCCGCGGATGTTTCGCCGTCGGTGTTGCACGCAGAAGACATGCCGCTCGAAGTCATTGCAAACCTCTGCGCCCAGGTGTTGCAAGCCGTGAGCGAGAAGCGTGCAACCTGGCGGCACTGGAACCTCACCGCCGAGGCCGCAAGGCAGACAATGCAATTCCGCTTTGCAACGGCGTCCGATCGTGAGGCCATCATCGGACTCGTCGTTAACGCGGCCGAGCGTGCGTCATTGCGCATCACCCCGCCCGAGCTCGCGTCCAGCCCGGCCGTGTTGCAGCGCGAAGATGGCACGTCAGTCTTCCGCCCGAAGCACTCCATCGTCTACACCACCGAGGCACTGATTGACGCTGAGGCGCGGCTTCGCGAGCGGGCGACGGATGCCTCGGGGTCGACGATGGGTATCACCACGTTGCACGAGGTCGCCCGCCGACGCCTGCCGGGCGGCGGTTCCCTCGGTGATGATCAGTCGGCCGCGTTGCAAGCGATCGTCGGGTCGGGCCGAATCGTCGACGTGCTCGTCGGCCCTGCCGGCGCTGGCAAGAGCACGGTCATGGGCGCGCTCCGGCGCGCCTGGGAGACCGAGCACGGCCGCGGCTCCGTCATCGGCCTCGCCCCGTCGTCCGCAGCCGCACACGTCCTCGCCGAAGACCTCGGCATCGCGACCGAGAACCTCGCGAAGTGGTGGACGAACCACCTCGCTCATGGCGACGCGTTCCGCGCAGGCCAGTTGGTGATCGTCGATGAAGCATCCTTGGCCGGAACGCTCGCCCTCGAGCGGGTGAGCGCGCTCGCCGCGGCGGCAGGTGCGAAGGTGCTGCTCGTCGGCGACTACGCCCAACTGCAATCCGTGGATGCGGGCGGCGCGTTCGCGATGCTGGTGCACGACCGGCGCGATGCGCCTGAACTCGTCGACGTGCACCGATTCGTGCACGACTGGGAGAAGGCGGCATCCCTCGGCCTGCGCCGTGGCGACGAGGCATCCATCGATCGTTATCTCGCGCACGACCGCGTGCGGGATGGCGACACCGAGGAGATGGCGGATGCCGCTTACCTCGCGTGGCGGGCCGACGCCCGCGCGGGCCGGGTGAGCGTGCTGATCAGCGATTCGAACGGGGCCGTTGCAGCCCTGAATGAGCGGGCGCGTACAGACTCGATTCTCGACGGGCGGGTGGATGCCCTGCACGAGGTCAGCCTGCATGACGGCACCCGCGCCGCGGTCGGAGACATGATCATCACCCGCCACAATGACCGGCGTCTTCGGACCGGTCGGGCATGGGTTCGCAACGGCGACCGATGGACGGTCCTCGCCGTGCACCGGAACGGCGCGCTCGAGGTGCGGCGGCTGGGGCGCCGGTGGGGGAGCAGCACGCTGTTGCCCGCCGGGTACGTCGCCGATCACGTCGAGCTTGGTTACGCCGTGACCGCTCATCGCGCTCAGGGCCTGACGACAGATACTGCGCACGTCGTCGTCGCCCGCGGCATGACGCGCGAGAACCTCTACGTCGCCATGACCCGCGGACGCGAAGCGAACACCGCGTACGTCGCACTCGACCGCCCAGATGTCGCACACACAGGCTTGCGGCCCCGTGATGACGTCGACGCGAGTGCCCAGTCGGTGCTCGTCGGCGTGCTTCACCATGTCGGTGCGGAACTTTCAGCGCACGAGATGGTCACTGCTGAGCAGGAGACCTGGGGATCGATCGCGCAGCTCGCCGCTGAGTACGAGACCATCGCTGCCGCCGCACAGCAGGAGCGCTGGGTTGCGCTCGTGCGAGGCAGCGGGCTCACTGGCGAGCAGGCGGATGCAGTGGTCGGCTCGGAGGCGTTCGGGCCGCTCGGGGCGGAGCTCCGTCGGGCGGAGGCGCACCGGGCGGATGTCGAACGGCTGCTGATCCGGGTGGTCGGGCAGCGCGGTTTCGAGGATGCCGCGGACATCGCCGCAGTCCTCCGGACGCGGGTTGCGCGAGCGATGGTGCAGGATGCCGCGGCCGGACGCAGTGGGCACATGCCACGTCTCGTCGCTGGGCTGTTGCCGATCGCTGGCGGACCGATGGATGCCGCATCGAGGCGTGCACTGCGCGAGCGAGCCGACCTCATCGAGGCGCGAGCCATAGCGTTGGCTGAGCAGGCCATCGGGTCGGGGGAGTCGTGGATGCGTGCACTCGGGGCGCCACCCATCGGATCCGACGGGAAGTCGTGGCGTCGACACGCGGCCACCGTCGCCGCGTACCGTGACCGCTACGGGATCGTCGGCGGCCGCCCGCTCGGCGTCGGGCAACCGGCATCCGATGCCCAGAAGGCGGATGCTACGCGAGCCCGCGCAGCCGTCGAGGCCGCCCGCCGGATCGCGGATCGTGAGAACGACCCGACCCGCGGTCATGTGCCGATCGTCAACGCGGGTCTTTCGGGTGTCGGTCTTCGGGTCTAAAGTGCGGGTTAGGCAGCATTCAATGTGTTCGCCATCGTTCGATGCGATGGCACGACGACTGACAGGCCGTCTCTCCAGGTTCTCGCTGCTGACCGATCGGAGAGCAGCCGCATGTTCGCACTCGTTTGGGCCATGAGCGTCCGCACTGGAGTCTTCCTTCGCCGCTTCATGCCGACCAGCGTCTTGCTGGACGTCATCCACACGCGGCGGGGCTTGAAGTGGGGGGTGCCGGCGATGCTGCTCGCGATCCCGTACCTGATCGCCGCCGTCGCCTTTGCTGAAATGACGGATTACGGCGGCTGGTTCAGCGTGCTCGCGCTGCTGTGTGTCTGGAACGCGTTCAAGTTCCTTATCGCCGGCCCCGCGACCCTCGCGCGTTTGATTCGTGTGCGCGCACGAGAGGCTCGCGCTCGTCGGATTCTCGCGATGGTCGAGCTTGAGGCTGAGCAGGAGCGGGCCCAAGTCGCGGAGCCGACGCTTCGAAACTGAAGGGCGGTCGCTCGGCACGGCGCCCTCGGCGCACCTCTCGTTCACGGCAGGCTGGTGGCATACGAGCACGCCGACAGGGGAGGCCGACATGACGATCTCGCAGGAGCAGTTCGACGACCTACTCGGACGCACTGCGCTGGCCGCGCTGTTCTACTACCCCGAGGTCACGGTCGAGAACGGCGAGTACCGCATCCAGGATGATGTCGCGTACTGCCTACAGGCTGTCGAGGGACTGCCCGCCGACGATATCGAGCGTCTGGGTCAAGCGGTCGCGCGAGCGATCGCCGACCCGACCGCGTACCGGTCCGAGCTGCTCGCGCTCGTCGTCGAACTGGCGCCGCCACTGAGCGAGTAGCGAGCATGAGCGGCCCGGTCGACAAGGATGCGCCCCAGCCGGCGCCGACGTCTCGCACGCCCGAGCGGGAAGAGGTTGCTCGCGCGCGAAAGCGCGAGCGCGACCGACGATACCGGCTCGAGCATCCGGAGGAACACGCGGCTCAGCGCCGTAGATGGGTCGAGGCGAACCGCGACCGCATCCGTGAGTCGAACCGTCGATGGCGCGAAACGCATCTCGAGCGCGCCCGTGAGCTCAATCGTGACTCGATGCGCCGCGCCGCTGACCGAAAGCGTCGCGAGGCCGAGACTCGAGCAAAGGCGCGTGTACGCGTGCGTGTTTGGCGGGAGGAGCATCCTGACCGCGTTCGGAAGTATCAGCGCGATTGGGTTGAGGCGAACCGCGACAAGGTGCGTGAGTACTACAACCGCTACTACCGCACGCACCGCGACGAGGTGAACGCCCGTGCGACGGCCCGCCGCGACGCTGACCCCGCGGGCGCCGCGGCGAGCAAACAGGCATGGGCGGCAGACCACAAAGAGCACCGGGCTGAGTTGCAACGCGCCCGTCGTGCCGACCCGGAGGTCTACGCGGCCGAGCTCGAGGCGAACGCAGCTGCCCGCCGACTCAAGCGTGCGCTCGCGCGGGCGGGTCTGCCGCCGAGGCGTCTGCACCCAGCGACCGCTGCTGAACGCCGCGCCAATGAGCGAGCCGCCGTCGCGTTCTTCGGTGACCCCTCGCTCCCGGAGCACGTGCACCAGTCGACGGTCTTCGTCGAGAATCTAACGAAGCACATGCTCCTGCACCACGCCCGGATGCGGGAGTTCGCCGAGTCCTACGTCGCGACCCGTGAACGGATGGGCCTGCCGCCGGCGAACGCAGACGATGTGATGTGGGCGAGGGCGGTTGACGTTGTGCTCGACGGCAGTCGACGGGTCGATTTGCTCACGAGCCGGGATGTCGCTGCAGCCGTGCGGGCTGCGAAGGCGACGATGCGGAGGGCTGAGCAGAAGCGGCAGCACGAGCGGCTCGTTGAGGCCGTCGTGGTGCACGTACAGCGGAATCGGGTGCGGCTCGCCGCGGACGCGGCGATGGAAAGCCGCGCTCGCCGCATGCGAGGCAAGCCATCCGTCGATCGAGACGAACTCCTGGTCCGAATCGCGCTGCAAGAAGTAGCAGCGCAGGTGCCGACAACCTTGCTGGCCGCTGGGGACATCCGCAGGGCGCTTGGTCGCGCTTCTTTTGCGCTCGGTCAGATGCTCGATGCAGGATCGAGTGACAATCAGCGCGGCCGTTGTCTGGAGGCGTGAACATACCCATTCGACAACTGGCACGGTCGCGCGCGTCGTGAGCATCTGTTACCAAGCGAGCTGCTGCATTGTCCATGGCGTCGTCACCGCTGCACGCTTCAACCCGCCGATGGGTGTCGCGATCGACTCGTCGGGGGACCCGCTCTATTGGCCGGGGGAGGAGGCTCAACGTCGGTGGCTCGGTGCATCATCGATTCCGTGACCGAACTTGCCTACATGATCCGTAGCGACTGGGCCCAGCACGGCACGGCGATGACCGAACAGAGCGCCGTCATCCGCGAGTGGCTCGGCGATGCACCCTACCTCTTCCTCGCGCCCGACCTGAAGAAGCACGAGACCGAGAACGACGCCGACCGTGAGTTCGTCGATTTCGTGGAACCCGACGCGTCCCAGCGCCGCGTCTTTGCGCTCTCGGAGCTTGGTCAGTTCCGCCGTAGCGGCGAGGACGGACTCGACCACGCCGTTGTATTATCCACCCCAACAAGGAACAGGACTGCGAACTGCTCCGCGAAGTCATCCGGGCGGGCCGCGTCGAGCGCATATTCGTCATCATCTGGGCACGAGCCGATGAGGTGCACGTCATGCTCGACGGCCTCGGCGCAGTCGACCTTCACACCGGCGAGACCGCGCCAACCGTTGACCCGGTACAGCTCGAGGCGGCCGTGAGCATGGTCGATGAGCAGTACAACGGGCTCAGCTCGGGACGAGGCAAGGACACTGTCATCCAGCTTCTGTGCGCTTTCACCGCCGCTGGGTATCCGCTCGACGGCGAGGCCTGGCTACGCGCGTTCTACGCGGCAGGCGGCGAGTTCAAGGAAGCGTTGCACATCGACAAGGTCGTGGCCGAGATGCAGAGGGGCGTGAAGCACCGCGTCAAGCAGCGGTATGTGCCCGACATCGTCGATGTGCTCCGCGCACGGGTGGCCGAGTAGTCGCGCGTCTCGTAGCGGCGTCATCCCGGGTAATACCCGCGGTGCGTGTTCGTCGCGATGAAGTTCATCAGCGACTCCCGTTGGATGTACTTGCGTGAGCCCATCTTCGTGTACTCGATGTCGCCGCGGTTGGTCAGTTCGTAGAGCGCCGAGTACGGGATGCCGAGCGCCGCCGCGGCGTCCTTGAGGCTGAGGAGCATCGGGCCGGACTCGGACAGCTTGCTCGGGTGGATGACAGTGGTCTGCTCGGCCTCGATGATCTCCACCTCAGAGGCCTTCGTGTCCCAGTTGCCGAAGTACGAGTAGGGCTTGGCGAACTCCTCCTGTACCTTGCGAGCGGCGTCTTCCTCGTCGGTGGCGCGCACCCACTTCTCGGCGATCTGCACCCTGGTAACCACGACCCTGTAGCGCATATACGTCTCCTGCCTATTGACCTTCTTGACCGGAAGCGGTTCCTTCTCGGCTGGCTTCCTACGAGGCATCCGCTGCAGCGCACGACCGAGCGCGCCGGATTCGACCTTGGCCGAGCCCTGTTCGACCGCAACGCGAGGTGCGGCGCGCGCCAGGTGTGCTCGCTCACGGCGGTCTTCCTCGGTGGCTTCAGGCCAGCGTCGACCGCGCTCAGTCGGCGTGGCTCGCCAGGATTTGCCATGCCCGGAAATCTCGATGAGTCCGCGATTCTTCAGTGCCCGCGCCGAGACGCGGTGGCTGTACTCATCTTCGGGATAGACATCAGGAGGGCACCCCGCGACCACCCAGCCGAGGATGGCCTGCTGCGTGGAGTTGAGACGGACCGTACTCCGGTCATCTGGCTCGGTCGCCTTCATCTCATCCACTGATTCATTGTCGTGTGCCCGCACCGCGAACGGCTATACCTGTGCCAGGGCCGCGAGAAGTCCGTTGCGTCGGGGTGTCGGTCGCGAACGTCGGTGGCCGGTGTTCAGATGGTTGCATGTCCGCAATAGCAGCTGCGGATGCTTCAACTTGGAGGCGGCGAGATGGATGCACGCGACACCGTCGTGGTGAACGAGGAACGACGCCGACGACATGGAATCGGGGGGACTCGAAGCGGCGGGCTACGCACGGTTTGTGACGTTCGGTGAGCTTCGGCGGCTCGGGGCGTCAACGAAGCCAGGCGTCTACGTCGTCCTTCGTTCACCCTCCACGCAGCCCACATTTCTACCTGTCAGTCCCGCGGGGAAAGCTAAGAGCTTCACGGAGGATGTCGCGCACCTGCCAGATGGCCTGACTGGATGGCAGACCCGTCCGACTATGAACTCGCCGCGTGGCGCGACGTCCAGTGCTTCAAGGGACGCCCGCTGTCCCGAGCGATGCGAGGCGTCGGCGAGCAGATGGCGCTCGGCTTCTCAGCGATCGGCACCCAGGCAACGACGTACCTCGCGAAGCACCCCAAGACTCAAGCGGTCGTGGCGAAGGGGCAAGGAGCCGCGGTCAAGACCGCCCAGGTTGTCGGGACGGGAGCGAAGCAGGCGGTCGGCGCGATCCCCGACGGCGTGACGGACTGGAGCGGCCAGGCGTTCGATTCGATTCGGCGCATCGTGGGAAGGATCTCTCGCGTCGCGCTGTCGCCGGCCCGGGTGGTCAAGCTGCATCAGAAGCGCGGGCACGATGTAACGGATCTCGCAGATGTCCGGCGACTCGACCTGAAGCAGGTCGACCTCGTCCGTGGACGCGCGGCGAGTTGGTACTACCCGGCGACTGCGGCGCTTTCTGGCGCCGGTGCGGGCTTCTTGATTACTGGTGGCGAGCTCGCAGTACCCGTGTCCGGTGGTGCATCAGCCGCCCCATCTGGCGCCGTGATCGCGGGCGCCATGGTCGGCGACGCCGCAATCGTCCTCGGTCTGGCATCCCGCTGCGTCGGTCAGGTGTCGCTCCACTACGGCTACGACCCTGAGGAGCCCGCGGAGAAGCTCTTCATCATGTCCGTCGTCAACGCGGGGACCGCACTGTCCGCCACGGCAAAGGCTGCCGCGATGGCCGATGTTTCTCGGCTCACCCAGGCGCTCGTACGCGGAAAAGTGTGGAGCATTCTCGACAAGTCAGTCGTCTCCCAAGTGTCGAAGCAGTTCGCCAAGGCATTCGGCGTACGCTTCACGAAGCAGTCGCTCGGCAAGGTCGTGCCAGTGGCAGGAATCGTCCTCGGTGGCACCTTCAACTGGACGACGCTCGAGGCGATCGTGGATGCTGCGAACATCGCGTACCGACATCGGTTCCTTCTCGAGAAGTACCCGTCACTCGCAGCCGAAGAGGTGCCTGTATCCGTCACTGCCGAAGCCGCTGAGGACGCGGACGAGACAATCAGCGTCCTTCGGGAAGTCTCGGACGCTGGAGGCCCGGACCTCGAATAGTGGGGCAACGACGGGGACTCCGTACACCGCGGACTCCGGGTACTTTGCCCAGCGCAACCGCTCGACGTCGGGGTACGCCGATACGGTGGCCACGAGGCGGGGGAGCTTCCGGCCGTGTAGGACCAACCAGAACTCGGGGATGACCAATGAGCGTTGAACTGAACTTCGGCGACAGCCTGGCGGTGCTGCTCGTCGACGGCGTCGAGGAGACTCCGTACGTCGGCGCCACCCTTCGTTTGAAGGAGGCCGGCGTCGAGGTCGAGGTCCCGTACATGCCGGGCTTCGTCGTGCCGCAGTTCGACCACGTCGACCAGTGGTTCCGCCGGATGACCCCGCCAGAGAATGTGCTGGTTCACACCCGCGAAGGCAATATCCAGCTCTTCGGCTGCCGCTGGAGCGGGCATGCCGATGCAGCCGGTTCGAGAGTCGGGAGCGGACGGTTCTCTGCGACCGAGGCGCTGCTTCATGACCGCGATGGCGCCCTCTTGGAGCCGCTAACAGTGAAGACGTGCCAAAGTCGTGCCGACGGGCTCAATCGGTGGTCGCGGGTCACGGCGGTGAGCTCGGAAGCGACCCGAGACGAGGAGCGCCGAGCCAACGCGCTCGACGTTCGGGTGAGAGCCCGGAACCTATCGAATGGCGGCAGGGGGACGCACTCATACGGGTGAGAGCAACGTGGCGTTTCGCACCTCGCGAAGATGGCTACGAGCGTGTCCACGAGCTGGAAGACAATGTCGTCATTGAAAGCGAGTGGGAGCAGCCCCGTCCGTTCGTTGACCACCTTGTCGAGCAACGCAAGGCGCTGCACCTGTTGGTCTTCCTGTTCGGTACGGCGCTGTCGTTCCGTGAACATCGTGTGCGTGACGAGTCAATCGCCGCCCGCCTTATGAGTGGGGAGATCTTCGAGCATCCGTTCGTCGAGGTCATCAGCGCTCGCACTATCCGGGAGCGGGCGCAGCCCATCCCGTCGAAGGACAAGCTCGGACGACCTCTGCTCGTATTGGAGGAGCTCGGCGCGGAAGGCCTCGCCGAATGGGCATCGAACTACGACGCGTGGGAGCGGTTCATCTTGCCGGCTGTTTCGATTGTCGGTCGGCGCCACCGCTTCGCGGAGGACATCGTCATGTCGACGTCAATGAGCCTGGAAGCTGCGGGACAACTGCTCGGTGAACGACCCGGCGAAGCCGCTACGTACCATCGAGGGCGGCGAACCACGGCGACGTATGTGTATCGCTGCTTGGAGCTGCTGGGCATCCGCTGGGGCGACTACATTCACAGCCAGGTCGGGCTGGCCAAGGCAATCGCGAATAACTACAACTCGGTCAAGCACGCTGACCGCGGCTCCTTCCCTGACCATGCTGAGACGTTCCTCATTGGCGATGTGAACGAACTCGTCGTCCGCCTCCTCGCTGTTCGCCTCACCGGGCAGGCAGACGAACTACTGGGCCGATATCGGGAAGGGTCGGAGCTCTGGGAGATCAAGCAGCGCTTCGATGCCTATCGCATTCGCATTGCTGACGTCGCCGGGACATGGCAAGCCATTCCCTCCGACGCGGCAGCGGAGGGCGCAACCTGAGGCGCGTGACAGCGGTCAAACGTTGTGAAATGAGCTATGGGCATTGACTTTCGGAACGGCCAGTTCGTACTGACGCGCCTTCTCGCCGGCATGCGGCGGAGAACATTCGTCAGCGCTGGGGTGCGTCTGCGATGAACGGTCACGGCGGCAACGTCGAGCTGCGAACGTCGAACCGACGAGCTTCAGATTCTTGCTGCTGCGCGTGTTCGATCCGGCGTCACCCATGCGAGAGATCGATGCTGCGGAAAGCCACTTCAAGGACGTGCTCGATACCCGCAAGCACGGGCTGAACCGGAACTGATACGTGAAGATCTTGGAAGCTGGTCGGCGCGCTCGCGGGAAACCGGACGCAGCGAAGGTAATCTCGCCCTGGCGGGTCCCGCGGAGCGTAGCGAGGCTCCGCTACCTCTCCTACGAAGCGCTCTTCAATGGGCTTGATGATGTCTGATATTGCGACCCCGACTGAGGCGACGGAATGGGAGTGCCAAGCACGGCCATCGTGCGCGACGCTGTACTCTGGCGTGAGCCGGACTAGTTGGTCGAACCACGCGGGCTGCCGGGCCAGGCGGACACCGTCCGAGGCCAGTATGGGAGACACTAGTGACGCAGACGATCACCGAGGAGCTGATGGTGAAGTCACGGCATCGCGTCAAGGCTTACGGCGAGGTTTTCACCCCTCGGCACATGGTCAATCGCATGCTGGACCTGGTCCGTGAGGAGCTGGAGACCGGCCCGGACTTCGTCGATAAGACATTCCTCGAACCTGCCGCGGGCGACGGGAACTTCCTCGTCGCGATTCTGCACCGAAAGCTCCGAGCGATCGAGAAGCGGTGTCCACCCGAGTCCTGGCCCAACGAGTCCCTGTTCGCCCTCGCCTCGATCTACGGCATCGAACTGCTCGAGGACAACCACGAGGATGCCAAGGCGGCCATGCTCGCCGAGTTTTCGCGCTTCCACGCGAGGCACGATATCCCTTGCGGTCCCGACACAGGCCTGATGCGCGCTGCATCGTTCCTGGTCGACACGAACGTCATCCGCGGCAACACCCTGACCGGCCGCGACTGGCGTGGCAACGAGATCCAGTTCTCCTGGTGGAACCGGGTCCCCAACAGCCCTGGCATGGTGCAGCGCGACCCGTTCTCACTCGCCTCCTTGCGCGATGACAACGCCTTGGACTTCACCGTCTACGACACGTACGCGGTGTGCCGAATCGACCACGTCCACGACGAAGCGAGAGCCAGTGGCTAGCCCGAACATCAGCACGTTCCACGAGGTGGTCCCCTACATCTATTCGTGGAAGACCCCCGACATCCCCAAGTACGACGGATGGGAGAAGATCGGGTACACCGAGCAGGAGTCTGCCGAGAAGCGAATCTCCCAACAGGGCAGTCAGCTCAACATCACGAAGATCAAGGTCTGGGCGTACAGGGCGGCATTCATCACCGAAGACGGTGGTACCTTCCGCGACTCCCACTTTCACGCCTTCCTCAAGCAGCAAGGCATCCAGCGCGAGTTCGACCCAACCAGCACACCGAGCCGCACGGAGTGGCACAAGTTCGCTGGTGCCCCGAAGACGAGCCAGCAGTACTTCTTCGAGTTCGCCTCGAAGTCCTTCACAACACCGCTCGGGGCGTCGCAGGATGACTACAGACTGCGGCCCGAGCAGCAGCAAGCCGTCAGCCAGGCGATGACGGCGTTCGGCCCGCAAGGGGCTGGTGAGGTGCTGTGGAACGCGAAGCCGCGATTCGGCAAGACGCTGACGACGTACGACCTGATGGCGAAGATGGATGTCAAGCGTGCCCTCATCGTCACCAATCGCCCAGCCATCGCCAACTCCTGGTTCGACGACTACCAGCGGTTCATCGGCCATCAGACCAGTTACCAGTTCGTGTCCGACTCGCCGTCGCTCGCGCAGCGCAGCCCGATGACGCGCGAGCAGTGGAGGGCGTACTCACTGGAGAACGTCGACCAGGACCCCCGCATCATCGAGTTCGTGTCGCTCCAGGACCTCAAGGGTTCGCAGTACTTCGGCGGCTCCTTCGACAAGCTCAAGCACATCGCCGACTTCGACTGGGACTTGCTCGTCATCGACGAGGCGCACGAAGGCGTCGACACGACCAAGACCGATGTGGCGTTCAACCAGATCAAGCGTCGCCACACGTTGCACCTGTCGGGCACTCCGTTCAAGGCGTTGGCGTCAGGACGCTTTAGCGACAACCAGATCTTCAACTGGACGTACGAGAACGAGCAGGACGCCAAGGAGTCATGGGCGGACGACTCGATCGACAACCCGTACGCCCAGCTCCCGACCCTCAACCTCCTGACCTACCAGCTCTCCCGCATGGTGGCCGACCGGCTCACCGAAGGCGTTGCGCTCGACGAAGACGCGGGGAACGTCGACTACACATTCGACCTGGCGGAGTTCTTTGCGACCAAGGAGAACGGCTACTTCGTCTACGAAGCTGACGTGACGCGGTTCTTGGACGCGCTGGCGACGCAGGAGAAGTACCCGTTCTCCACCCCGGAGCTGCGAGACGAGATCAGGCACTCGTTCTGGCTGCTCAACCGGGTCGCCTCCGCCAAGGCGCTGGAGCGGATGCTCAAGAAGCACCCTGTCTTCGGCGGGTACACGGTCATCCTGGCGGCCGGCGACGGCCGACCCCACGCTGACGAGAACGACGGGCTGGACGAGGATGCCGACGACTCGGTGACCGTGGGGAAGTCGCTCGACAAGGTCCGCGCGGCCATCGCAAAGGCGGAGGCCGAAGGCGGCAAGACGATCACGTTGTCAGTGGGTCAGCTCACGACTGGTGTCACGGTGCCCGAGTGGACGGCGGTCATAATGCTGTCCAATCTGTCCTCGCCCGCTCTCTACATGCAGGCGGCCTTCCGATCGCAGAACCCGTGCACGTTCACCCGCGGCGACAAGGTGTTCCAGAAGAAGAACGCCTACATCTTCGACTTCGCCCCCGAGCGCACGCTGACGATCTTTGACGCGTTCGCGAACAACCTCGCCCCGCACCCGCCGATCGATGCCGGTGAGCGCAGGGAGAATATCCGTCGGTTGCTGAACTTCTTCCCCATCCTGGGTGAGGACACCGAGGGCCGCATGATCGAGCTCGACGCCGCTCAGGTCCTCACGTTCCCGCAGGTGTTCAAAGCTCGTGAGGTCGTTCGGCGGGGCTTCCTGTCGAACCTGCTTTTCGCGAACGTGTCTGGCATCTTCCGGGCCGTGGAGCACTTCCAGGACATCCTCAACCAGCTCCCCGTCGCCAAGGAGAAGAAGGCCGAGAAAGGCAAGCCAGTCGAGTTTCCGATCCCGCCGCCGACCACGGACGCGCACGGAAACGTGCAGATCGACGTCGGCACCGTAATCAACGCGAAGATCGCCGAGCTTGGCAAGCCGATCTACTCAGATGAGGACGTGCCGCCGCTGGACCCTGCCACGACGAAGGCGACTGAGGCGGCCAAGCAGATCGCCGCGGTCGTCACCGAGAAGGCGCGAGAGACACGGACGAAGGTCGCGGCCGAGTACGGCATGACGGCAAAGCAGGTCGAGAACGACGAGAAGGCCACCGAGGCGCAGGTGAAGGTCAAGGTGGAGCGGGCCTACGTCGAACATCAGATCGTCTTGAACCACATCGAGGCCGAAGGCACGGACGCGGCGACGGAGGCCGAGTTCCTGGCTGTCGAGGCGAAGAAGGCTGAGGCGAAGGCCGAGCTCGACGCGCAGGTACTCTCGATCTTCCATCACACGCTCGACAACGTCACCGAGACCGTTGTCAAGCGCGAGGAGACAAAGAAGGTCCAGTCAGAGGCGAACAAGACGATGGACGCGGCCCGCGACCACCTGCGCGGGTTCGCAAGGACCATCCCGATGTTCCTCATGGCCTACGGCGACCAGAACATCACACTCGCCAACTTCGACGACTACACCCCGGACGACGTGTTTGCTGAGATCACGGGGATCACCGAGGAGGACTTCCGGAAGCTTCGCGACGGTCGCGAAGTGACCGACCAGAAGACCGGCGAGATCACCCGCGTCCCGGGCCTGTTCGACGAGGCTGTGTTCAACCAGGCGATCCAGGAGTTCCTGAACAAGAAGGACGGACTCTCCGACTACTTCGACCCGGCGCTGACCGAGGACATCTTCGCGTACATCCCGCAACAGAAGACATCGTTGGTGTTCACCCCGAAGCCGGTCGTGCAGATGATGTGCGACACGCTGGAGGGGGCGACCCCGGGCATCTTCTCCGACCCGGACAAGACGTTCGCCGACCTGTTCTCCACCGCCGGTCTGTTCTGCATGGAGATCGTCCGCCGGCTCGAAGAGGGCTTGGCCGACGCCATCCCTGACCAGGACGACCGGCTGCGGCACATCCTGACGCGGCAGGTGTTCGAGATGAGCCACAACGAGATCCTGCACGCCATTACATTGGAGGCCGTCAGCGGTGGTGTGGCCGAGCGACGGGCTTGGCTGGAAGCCAGTGGGCACTTCCGGGTCGGCGACCTCGCCCGCATGACCTCCGAGGAACGCGAGCGGGTAGTGGACGAGATGCTGGGAGACAACTGACATGGCCAAGAAGTTCGATGTCGTGATCGGCAATCCTCCCTACCAGGAGGAGGCCCAGGGCGAGGGCACTCGCGGTACCCCCATCTACCACCGCTTTATGGACGCCGCGTACGAGGTCGCCAGGAAAGCCGTGCTCATCACACCAGCACGCTTTCTGTTCAACGCGGGGTTCACGCCGAAGGACTGGAACGAGAAGATGCTGGCGGACGAGTACCTGAGGGTGGCATATTTCGAGTCCGACTCAAACCTCCTGTTTTCGAGCCTTACGGACCCTATCAAGGGCGGCATCGCCGTCACATACCGCGATTCGGAACTCAAGCTCGGCCCCATCGGTTTCTTCACCAGGCACCCCGAGCTCAACACGATCCTGCACAAGGTCAACGTGTCCGGTGGCGAGTCTCTTGAACAGCTCGAAATCACGAGCTCTCGCTCATACCGCTACACGGACAAGTTGTACGAGGACCACCCCCAGGCGTTGGCACTACGTCCGGTGGGTAATGCCGCGTTGGTGAACACGAACGCCTTCGAGCAGTTCTCCTTCCTCTACTACGCTGATGAACCCGCCGACGGCAACGGGTACGTGCGGATTCTCGGGGTGATCAAGAACAGACGATTCTTCCGCTGGATCAGCAGCGAGTACATCACCGGTCCTGAGAGCTTCGACAAGTACAAGGTTGCGGTTCCGGCGGCGAACGGGTCGGGGTCGACGACTGACTTCTTTGGCGTCGCGCTGAACAAGCCGACCGTGCTTGAGCCAAGAGTTGCGGTCACACAGACGTTCATCACCATCGGCTCGTTCGAGACCGAAGCAGAGGCGCAGGCGTGCCTGAAGTACATCAAGTCCAAGTTCGCGAGGACGCTGCTCGGTGTGTTGAAGATCACCCAGCACAATCCGGCGAAGGCGTGGAAGTACGTCCCTGTTCAAGACTTCACGCTCACGTCCGACATCGACTGGTCGAAGTCGATCCCCGAGATCGACGAGGAGCTCTACGCAAAGTACAGTCTCGACGCGGCCGAGATCGCGTTCATCGAATCCCAAGTCAAACCGACGGATTGACCGCGGGGTTCGTCGCGGAAGCCCTTCATGGTTCATGCACAGGCAGGGGGATGTCCCCGAGATACACTGCCGCGTCGAGCGCCTCCCGAAGCCGGCGGTGTCCACGCTGTAGCCTGCGACCATAGCGCAGGGAAGTCCGTCCGCCTGTATTTCGTAGACGGACGCCCACGGACTCCTCACTGCCGAGATCATGAATTGGACGGGGCACGTTATGGCGGCCCCTCGCTCGGACGCACGCGACAAACTGCTCAAGCGCGAGGAAGCCATGTGCACCGGCGTGTACGTGCTGCTCGGGAACGACCCCGGACCGCTCGCCCACAACGTGGCCCAGAATGTGTCCCTGAGCGTTACTGCGCAGGCACTTGAAGGACGCGGCGTAGTTGTGAGCCGCCCGGCTCCAGCCGATACGACACAACTACGTTGGCCGGACCCGAGAGCGTAAACCGCGACACCAGGACGAATTCCTTCGCCTGGCCCTCGCCAAGCGATGCAGGCCCCGCCGCCACCTCGATAAGCCGCTTCTTGTCCAGATCGGTCAAACCCTCGATTTCGACCATGAATGCGACATCTGGCCCTTCATTCACAAGGAGCCAGGTCTCGCCTGCCTTGTGCCGGATCATGAAGTCGGCGCGCCCAGACTCGTTGTCCGCGAGGATGCTCTGCGCCCGGTTCGGGTCGCCCAGCGCCGCTACCAGTGTGGCGCGTTGCTGGGCATCTTTCGACCGGCGGTTGCTGGCGAGGGTGAGATAGCCGAAGAGCACCGCGACCAGGACCGCCGCCGCCGCAGCGGCAGACCCAACCCACTGCGCAGCGAGCGACCACGTTTCGTAGATTGTCGGGTCGGGCGCAGGCGAGTGGCATGCGCCAAGGGTAATGGGACTACGGCACGGCTCCGATCAGGTGCCGGAGGCCTCGCCTATGCTAAGCGCATGTCCGCTCCACGCCCGTGGATGAAGAGCTGGCGGAAGACCCGTCGCTCGGCTCAGGAGCGCGCGAAAAGGATTCGAATACTCAACGCCGAACTTGATGTCCTACGCGGTGCGTCGTCCGAGCGGTCGCGGACCATCGACACGAAGGCGTCATTCATCGTGGTGGTGGCGGGTGTGCTCGCATCGGTCACCGGTCTGTCGCTCGTCAGCACCGAAACCTGGCTCGTCGGGCTCTTACCGTTCGGCCTGACGGTCGCCGCTGTGGCAGTGGCGACGGCCGCCCTCTGGCCCCGGAAGATTGACCTACCGTCCGCGCGTGAAGTGGTCGACGCATGGGTTGACGCCGACATGCCCGCTGACGAACTCGAAGACAACGTCCTTGAAGTCAAGGCACAAGAAGTCACCAACCGTGACGCGCAGAACGAGAAGCGGGCGAAGCTGACGAATTGGGGCTTCGGCCTCGTGCTCGCCGGACTCGTTACGACTCTCGCCGTAGTAATTCTCACCACACTTAGCCCCACTTGGAGTAACCATGACGAAACCGAACCCACCCAAACCCCAGTCAACACCCAAGCCCCAGCCGCGACCTGACGTGACAATGGTGATGCAGACGCTGACGCACAGCGACAACACACCGATCGAGAAGCGATGAGCGACGACCAGGAGCCAAACCGGGAGCCCGCGTCGTCCCGGCCCGACGTTGAAATCGTGTTCAAGAAGGTCACGGCGACCCAGCACGAGGAACCGAAGGAACAGCGATGAGTGATGTCACTTCCCCGCCACCTGCGCCGACACCCGCGCCTGCCTCGGCGTCGGCCCGTCCCGAAGTGGGAATGGTGTTTGAGACCTTGCTCGCGTCGGGTGACCGGACAACGAAGGAGTAACCATGGGCGACGACGACAAGCCCCCGCCCCCGCATCCGCCTACGCGCCCGGATGTCGAGAAGGTGTTCAAGCGGCTGACGGAGAACGACCGTGGGCCGCAACCGCGCGGGGACGATGCCAGCGACGACTAGTGCCTTTTTTCCCGAAGGTGGGGCGTCCGTCTTTGAAGCAGACCCGTTGACTCGAAGCGGCTCGGCTACCACCCGAGATGTGCGCCAGACTTGGCGGAGGATCTCGGCCATCCGCCTACGGGTCGGTAGCCCCCGTTACGCTCAGAGGCGTGGCTGACACGAAACAGACGAAGACCGTGGGCGAGCATTGGGCTGCCTCGGAACTGGCGCGCCGTGGCTGGGCACCGGCCTTGACCCGCGACGGACTCGAGCGCGCCGACATCTTGGCTGTCCATACCGGGGATGAACGGCGACTCATCGAGGTGCAGGTCAAGTCGATCCGCGGAGACTCCGCGAAAAGCAGCTGGCCTCTGGGGGAGAAGAGCCAACAGCCGCCAAAGCATGCTCACGAATGGTTCGTGATGGTTGCGGTCCCGGACGACGTTGCGAAACCAATGCGCGGGTTCGTCATCCCACGGGCCCATGTCGCGGCTGCCGCTTGGATTGGGCACCAGCACTGGTTCACCGAACCTGGGATTCCACCAGGCAAGCGCAACGTCGGTCCAGACCGCAGCCGTGTTCAGATCCGGACCTTCGAACGATACGAGGGCCGGTGGGACTTGCTCGACGCGTCAGCCGATGAAGCCCCGATCCTCTTGCTGCTCGAATATCGCGGCTACGCGCTCGAGGAGGATCGTGTCGGGTTGCCGGCAGGTCACCCGTGGCGGGAGAACATGCCGGCGCCCTGGTAGGAGGCACGTAGGCATGTCCCTCCGGCGTGTGGCCGTTTTGTGGCCTTTTTCAACCACAAACACCGCCAATCGGGGGCATCCAACGGAAGAACTCCGGCCGGCTAGATTAGCGCTTCTCCCATATAATTGCTGGCATCCACAACCAAACACGTGCGCTCAATGCGATGTGCAGCACTGTCAGGGGGTCAGGGGTTCGAGTCCCCTCAGATCCACCGATTCGAAGCCCCGGCCGACGGCCGGGGCTTCGTCGTCGGTGGACTCTGAGCCGCCGGTGCGACGCACGCGGTTGCGGCGAGGCTCGCATTCCCAAGCGGGCGCCACGGTCTCGTTCCAGAGCCGGTCGGCGTTGCCGCGATCGGCGGCCTGAGACACCACCCCTGTTCCACCGACCGACGGATCCTGGATTGCGCCGCGATCCGGGCGTCCTCGACGTAGCGCTCGGGGACGCCGGTCACGAGGACTGAGGCGGCCGGTTTGCGGGCCACGCGTCGTAGGGGCGTTCCGAGATATGGGGATCATCGAGATCGATCGGCGTCACCAGGTGAGCCAAGGCGGTCGGTCGGGGTCATGACCGGATCCCCGTCCAATCCAACCGGATGTTTTACTTGACCGGGAGGCTCGCAAGCCAGCTCATCAATCCATCCGGTTGGTTTAGACTGACGGGCATGGCCTACGACTCGGAAGCGACGCGTGCCCGCCTGCTCGACGCTGCATACGAGGAGTTCGTGGCGTTCGGCCTCGCCGGCGCGCGAGTGGAACGGATCGCGAAGGCGGCCACGGCCAACAAGCAGGCGATCTACGCCTACTTCGGCTCAAAGGACGCGCTCTTCGACGCAGTGCTCGACACCCGGCTCCAGGTGCTCGCCGACCTGGTGCCGTTCAGACCAGACGATCTGCCCGAGTACATCGGCGCGCTGTTCGACCAACTCTGCCTCGATCCCGGACTGTTGCGCCTCACGCAGTGGAAGGCGCTCGAGCGCTCAGATGCATCCGAGTCGGAGCGTGAGGCGCACTCCGAGAAGGCGACCGCGCTCGCCGACGTGCTCGGCATCGGGCTGGAGCCGGCGGTCGACCTGATGATGATCGTTCTCGCCGTCGGCCAGGCTTGGCTGCTCACCTCGCCCGCCCTGCGCAACCCCGTGGGAAACAACGAGGCCGCCCGTCGTCGTCGGCACCGTGCGTCGGTCATCGCCGCGGTGCGGGCCGTCGCATCCGCCTCGCGGTGAGTTCCCGACCGGCTGACCGTCGCTGAGCGGATCCCGTCGCCGTCGGCCGGGTTAGGCTCGAGAGATGGACCTCCGCGACATCCCTCTCACGACCATCGACGGCGACGAGGCCTCGCTCGCCGGCTACGCCGACCGTGTGGTGATGGTGGTGAACGTCGCCTCCCGCTGCGGGCTCACGCCGCAATACGAGAAGCTCGAGGCGCTGCAGCGCGAGTACGGTGATCGCGGGTTCACGGTGATCGGTTTCCCGTGCAACCAGTTCGCGGGCCAGGAGCCGGGCGGCGCCGAGGACATCAAGGCATTCTGCTCGACGACCTACGGGGTGTCGTTCCCGCTGATGGCGAAGGTGAAGGTCAACGGCAGGCACCGGCATCCGCTCTACGACCAGCTCCGGAAGACGCCGGACGCGGCCGGCAGGGCCGGCCGTGTGCAGTGGAACTTCGAGAAGTTCCTCGTGCTGCCGTCGGGGGAGGTGCAGCGGTTCCGCCCGGCGGTGCAGCCCGACGATCCCGCGATCATCGCGGTGATCGAGGAGGGCTCGCCGAAGCCGCCGCGGCCTGAGCGGGGCGCGGCGCGTTTCCTTGACCGACCTGTCGCCACGCCCCACAATTGGGGGGTTGAGCAGTTCAACGGGAGCGGGGGAAACGAATGACCGACGCGTATGCTCGTCCGATCGTCGATCAGGGCGCCGCTTCGAGCGGAGTCCCGGCACCGCGGGTCGACGACACCGCGGTGCTCCGCGATCCGGCATCCCAGCCTGAGCACGGCGGCCAGCCGTCACCGTCCGGCCCGGGCGCGACCCCGTGGAGCCGCGACCTGCGGTTCATGCTCGTCGTGCTCACGGCCATCGTGGTGCTGTTCCTCGCGTTCGCGCTGCTGATCGCCTTCAGCCCCACGGGTGCGGCCATCAGCGCCCTCGCGATCATCGCGGCGCCGATCGCGACCATGGTCGCGGCCTACTACGGCATCTCGCTCGCACTGCGACAGGTCACCGACGCGCGGAACGCCGCCCAGGCGGCCGACGCCCGCGCGCGGGCCGCCGAGGCGAGCGCCCGCGAGTCCGACGCGTGGGCCGCCCAGATGGAGTCCGGCCTGCGAGTCGCGGTCGCCAAGCTGAAGGCCGACGGCCGCGACACGCGCGACGTGGAGCGTGCGGCGGGCACGCCCGACGAGTTCTTCTGATCGGGACCGGGGAGGCTTCGGAGCCGGCTGGGACCCGGTGACGGCCCCGGCGCGGTGCTAGAGGTCGGCGAGCACCGACACCGGCCGTTCGATGCAGCGGGCCACGAACGTGAGGAACGCCGCCGCCTCGGCACCGTCGCATACCCGGTGGTCGAATGAGAGCGTGAGCTCGGTGACCGTGCGCACCGCGAGCGTGCCGTCGACCACCCACGGGCGCTCCAGGAGCCGGCCGAGGCCGAGCATCGCCGCTTCGGGGTGGTTGATGATCGCCGCCGAGCCGTCGACGCCGAGCGTGCCGTAGTTGTTCAGCGTGAACGTGCCGCCCGTGAGAGCCGACGGCGGGAAGGCGCCCGTCGCCGCCGCCTCGCTGCGCCCGCCGATCGCGTCGCGGAGCGCCCGTAGGCTCATCCGCTCGGCCCCGTGCACGACGGGCACGAGCAGTCCGCGCGGCGTCTGCGCGGCGATGCCGAGACTCACGGCACCGTGCAGCACGATCTCCTCGCGCTCGGCGTCGAAGCTCGAGTTCAGCAGCGGATGCCGCGCGAGGCCGGCCACGACGAATCGTGCCACGAGCGCGGTGACGCCGAAGCGCTCGCCCGTCGCCTCCTGCAGCTGCCGGCGGGCGGCGAGCAGTTCGGTGGCGTCGACGTCCATCCAGACGGTCGCCTCGGGGATTTCGCGACGAGAACGCGAGAAGTGCGCGGCGGCGGTGCGGCCGATTCGGTCGAGCGGCACACGACGGTCGCCGGCGGCTGCATCGGACGCTGATGTCGCGTGCGCAGCGGATGCCGCCACGTCGGGCGCGACGGGGGTCTCGGCGCCGACCGTCTCGGCCTCGAGCTCGTGCAGGAACGCCTCGACGTCACGACGCATCACGAGGTGGTCGGGACCCGAGCCGTCGAGCTGGCTGGCGTCGAAGCCGTGCTGGCGGGCGATGCGGCGCACGATGGGCGAGACGACGGGGGAGCGACGCGACGCGTCGAGCCGCGCAGGACCCCGGGCGGGGCCGGTCGCGGTGCCTGCAGCGCTCGGCGAGGTGCCGCCGCCGGTACCGCCCGCGCCCCCGCCGCCCCCGGCCGAACGCCGGCGCCCGAACCGTGCCGGGGCCGACGCGGCGCGCTCCGTCGCGCTCGTCGCGCGGGTGCCGTAGCCGATGAGCACGGCGCCGGATTCCTCCGTCGCGGCCTCGGTCGGCACCGCGACGCCGGGCTCGGCGGGCTCCGGTCCGGCCGCGGCATCCGGGGCCCGCTGCGCCGATGCTGTGCCGGCCGGCGCGAGCGTCATGAGCACCTGGCCCGCGAGCAGCACCTCGCCGACCTCGCCGCCGAGTGTCTCGACGACGCCCGCGAAGGGCGAGGGCAGCTGCACCACGGACTTCGCCGACTCGAGCTCGACGACGGGCTGGTCGATGGCGACCTCGTCGCCCGGAGCCACGAGCCACGCGACGACCTCGGCCTCGGTGAGGCCCTCGCCGAGGTCGGGCAGGATGAAGTCGCGCCCCATCAGTCGTCCCATTCCCAGGTGTCGAGCGCCGCGAGCACGCGGTCGGCGGTCGGCAGGTAGTGCTCCTCGAGCTTGGGCGACGGGTATGGGATGTCGAAGCCCGTGACGCGCAGCACGGGCGCCGCGAGGTGGTGGAAGTTGCGTTCGGTCACCCGCGCCGCGACCTCGGCGCCGTAGCCGCCGAACTGCGCGGCCTCGTGGATCACGGCGGCGCGCGAGGTCTTGCGCACGGATGCCCCGACCGTCTCGTCGTCGAAGGGCGAGAGGCTGCGCAGGTCGACGACCTCGATCGAGAGCCCCTCGGCCTCGGCGGCGTCGGCCGCCTCGAGCGCGGTGCGCACCGTCGGGCCGTAGCCGAGGAGGGTGACGTCGGTGCCCTCGCGCTCCACGACGGCCCGGTCCATGGGCGCGGTCGTGACCGGCAGCGTGAGCGGCGCCTTCGACCAGTACCGGCTCTTCGGCTCCATGAAGACGACGGGGTCGTCGCTGTCGATCGCCTCGCGCAGCATCGAGTAGGCGTCGGCCGGGTTCGACGGCATCACGACCGTGAGCCCGGGCGTCGCCGTCCAGTACGCCTCCGAGGAGTCCGAGTGGTGCTCGACGCCGCCGATCGCGCCGGCGCAGGGGATGCGCACGACCATGGGCAGGGTCATCCGGCCCTTCGTGCGATTCCGCATCTTGGCGACGTGCGAGACCATCTGCTCGAACGCCGGATAGCTGAACGCGTCGAACTGCATTTCGACGACCGGTCGCATGCCGTACATCGCCATGCCGATCGCCGTGCCGACGATGCCCGACTCGGCGAGCGGCGAGTCCCAGATGCGGTCCTCGCCGAACCGCGCCTGAAGGCCGTCGGTGACGCGAAACACGCCGCCGAGGGGGCCGACGTCCTCACCGTAGACGACGACGCGGTCGTCGGCCGCCATCGCGTCGCGCAGCGCGGCGTTCAGCGCGCCCGCCATGGTCAGCTGCGTGGGGGCGGATGCCGCGGGCGTCTCGTGCTCGGTAGTGGTCGCGGTCATCGGGCGGCTCCGGCGTGCGGTGCGGCGGCGCCGGCGTGGGTCGCGGCCTCTGCCAGTTCGGCCTCGAGGCGTGCACGCTGCTCGAGGAGCGTGGCGCGCGGCCGGGCGTAGACGTGGTCGAAGAGCTCGAGCGGATCGAGTTCGGCCTCGGTCGTCATGACGTCGCGCGTGTGCGCGGCGACCGCCTCCGCGGCATCCGTCATCTCGGCGCGCAGCGACTCGGTGAGCGCGCCCTCGGAGACGAGGTACTTCTCGAGCCGCTCGATGGGGTCGCGGCGCTTCCAGTGCTCGACGTCGCGCGCGCTGCGGTAGCGGGTCGGGTCGTCGGAGTTGGTGTGCGACTCGATGCGGTAGGTGAGGCCCTCGATGAGGGTCGGGCCGCCGCCCGATCGCGCACGTCCGACCGCCGCGCGCGTGACCGCGTACATCGCGGCCACGTCGTTGCCGTCGACGTGGAACCCGGGCATGCCGTAGCCGATGGCCTTGTCGGCGAGCGTGACGGCGTGCGTCTGGCGGGACACGGGCACGCTGATCGCGAACTGGTTGTTCTGCACGAGGAACACCGTGGGCGTCTGCCAGACCGCCGCGAAGTTGAACGCTTCGTGCGCGTCGCCCTCGCTCGTCGCGCCGTCGCCGAGATAGGTCATGGCAACGATCGGGTCCTGGCGGAGCCGTGCCGCGTGCGCGAGGCCCACGGCGTGCAGCGCCTGCGTCGCGAGCGGCGTGGTCTGCGAGGCGCACCGGTGCGCGTGCTGGTCGTAGCCGTTGTGCCAATCACCCCGGAAGGACTGCAGGATGTCGCCCGGGTCGATGCCGCGGGTGAGCAGGGCGATGCTGTCGCGGTAGGTCGGGAAGAACCAGTCCTGGGCCTCGATCGCCGAGATGGCGCCGATCTCGCAGGCCTCCTGTCCATACGCGGACGGATAGGTCGCAAGCCGGCCCTGCTTCGTGAGCGCGGTCACCTGCACGTCGAAGCGACGCGCGACGACCATGCGCCGGTAGAGCTCGAGGAGGGTGTCGAGCTCGGGCAGCTCGAACCCGCCGGCGGCGGCACCGCGCACCGCGTGGCCGGCGTTGTCGAGCAGCCGGATGGGCTTCTCGGAGGGGAGCGTACGCACGCTGTCGTGCTCGACGTCGAGGCTCATACGGCCAATGTTGCGCCAGCGCGCGGGCGTGCGCATGGCGTCTCGGCGAAGCGTGAACGATCGGCACCGACTGGTCGAAAGCGTTGCCACCCGTCCGCCCCACGGGGCGTCAGGCGCGCCAGATGTCCAGGGTCTGTGCGGGCGGATGCCCCTCCAACTCGGCGAGGATCAGGTGCGACCTGGTCGACACCACGCCCGGCATGTCGTGGATGTCGCGGAGGATCGCCTGACTCAGCTGCTCGTGGTCGGGCGCGCTCACCGTGAGGATGATGTCGATGTCACCCGAGACGGCCTGCACCTTCTCGACGAACGGCAGCGTCGCGAGCTTCGCGGCGATCTCCTCCCACGACACGTCGCCGATGCGCACGACCACCAGGGCGGAGATGTTCAGCCCGATCGCCTTTCGGTCGATCTGCGCGCCGAACCCCGTGATGACCCCGAGCTTCAGCAGATGCTGCACCCGGTTGTGCGCGGCGGTGCGTGAGATGTGCACCCGCTCGGCCAGCGTGCGCACCGAGAGGCGGCCGTCGCGGCTCAGCTCGGCCACGATGCGCCGATCGATGCTGTCGAGCGGCTCGTGCCGGTGCGGTGTCTGCTGCTTCATCGTCGTCCTCGGGGCTCATGCTCAGCGTACCGGCTGCGGCGCCGCACGCGCCGGAGGGAGGCGTGCATCGGCGCGTGCCGGATGATTCGGGGGAGGAGTGGCCAGACGACGGCGATGCCGGCGAACCAGGCGCCCGCGACGCGTTCGACCCGAGGGGTCCACTGTAACCCGTACGCCCGGCGCAGTTCGGGCGGGAGCAGCGCGGCCGTGGCGAGGCGCACGAGCGGGAGCAGCACGGCGGTGCCGAACGGCAGCGCGGATGCCCCGGATAGCAGCGTGCGCGCCACCGAGCGAGCCTCGGGGCCCACCTCGAGCCCGGAGAGGCGTTCGGACCACCACGCGTCGAACTCGGCGCGCGAAGCAGGCCAGCCGGCCGTCCCGGCCTGCAGGCGCAGGCCGAGGGGCTCGTAGCCGCGCACGATCGCGTCGGCGGTGGCGACGTCGAGGGGGCCCCACAGGCGTTCGTGCAGTTTCAGCGCCACCGCGAGCAGCGTCGAGGCCACCCAGCGCTGCGCGTCGGGGTCGAACGCGCTGTACGCGGGCCGACCCTCGGCGGCCGGCCCATGAACGGGAGCGTGGCGCGCGTTCACGGCGCGCACGGCTGCGGCGGCGACCTCCTCGTCGCCGAAGCCGACGGCGTAGACGTAGTCGAGCGTGCCGAGGAGCCGGTCGAGCGGGCGGTCGCGGAAGCCGCTGTGCCGCGCCACGCCGCGCGCGACGCGCGGGTCGGCGAGCTGCAGCAGGATGGCGGCTCCACCGCCGAGGAGGAGCACGCCCTCGGCGCCGTGGCGCCGGAAGGCATCGCGTTCGTCATCGTGCGGCATCAGTACCAGTTGACCACTTCTGAGTGCGCCCAGGCACTGCACGGCGTCCCATAGCGAGCCGCGATGTACGAGAGGCCCCAGTCGATCTGGGTCGCGGCGTTCGTGCGCCAGTCGGCGCCGGCGCTCGCCATCTTGCTGCCCGGGAGAGACTGGGGGATGCCGTACGCGCCGCTCGAGGCGTTGTACGCGTCGGCACGCCAGCCCGATTCGCGCGTCCAGAGGAGGTCGAGGCAGCGGAACTGGTCGGAGCCCCATCCGTAGGCCGCCATGCGCCCGGCCGCGTATGCCTTCGCCGCCGCCCGGTCCACCACCACACCCGGCGGGGGAGCGCCGCCGCCATCGCCACCGCCGCCGCCACCGGCTGCGGCGGCCGCGGCGGCCGCGGCCTCGCGTGCCGCCTGCTCGCGTGCCGCCTGTTCTCCGACGCGGTACTGCCGTTCGAGCTCGACCGACCGGTCGCGCAGGCTCGCGAGCTGGGCGTACAGCGTGTCGAGCGCCGCGCGCTGCTCCGCGACCCGCGCCTCGGCCGCCTCATGCGCCGCCTGCGCGGCCTCGGCCGCCGCGGCCGCCTCGCTCGCGAGTCGGCTGCGCTCGGCCTCCGCGATGTCGGCCTGCGCGCTGAGCGCCGCCGCGTCGCCTCGTGCGGCCCTCGCCCGCGCCGCGACGCCTCCGAAGACGTTCGCCAGTTGCGCCGCGCGGGCGAGCCCGAACAGCAGGTCGTCCTCGCCGCCGTCGAAGAGGAGTCGCAGCGTGACGTCGGCTCCGCCCGACCGCGCGAGCACGGCGCCGACGCGGCCGAGCCGCGCGCCCGTCGTCGTCGCCTCCTCGGCCGCGGCATCCGACGCCACCCGGAGCTTCGTCGCGCGGGCCTCCGCGTCGACGCGCGCGGCCTCCGCCGCGGCCGAGACGGCCGCGGCCGCGACGGCGGCGTCGCCGAGCCGGCCGGTCTCGGCTTCGAGCTCGTCGACGAACGTCGTGATTCGTGCGGCTTCGGCCTCGCGTGACCCGACATCCGTCTTCGCGGCCTCCACCTCGTCCCAACTGGGGTACTCCGCGGCGGACACGGCGCCCGTGGGCACGACGAGGGCGGCGGCGAGCGCGATCGCTGCGCCGAGGCCCGTCATCCTGCTTCGCACGGCCAACCCCTCTCGAGCGCGGCGAGTCTACCCACGAACGTGCTCGGCGACCCGCCGGACACGCAGCGTAGACTCGGGCGGGTGCGAGCGAAGCGAACGGCTGCGCTGCCGTTCCTGGTCGCGACGGTGCTGCTCGGTGCGACGGCCTGCGGCGGCGCGACCCCCACCGACCCCACGGCCGCCCCCACGCGGGCCGCTCCCTCGACGACGCCTCCGCCGGCGGATCCCGTCGCCGCGTGGGTCGATGAGCGGATGTCGCAGCTCACGATCGAGGAGAAGGCGGCGGCCCTGCTCATGCTGCATGCGCCAGGTACCGACCCGGCGCCGCTCCGGGCGTACGTCGACGCCGGCGTCTCTGGACTCATCCTCATGGGTGACAACGTGCCGCCCGGCCCGGCCGAGCTCGCCGCGCTCACGGCCGCCGCCCAGGCCGATCCCGAGGCACCCGTGCTCGTCGGGATCGACGAGGAGGGCGGTGAGGTGCAGCGCCTGCCGTGGGACGAGTCCGCGAGCGCGGAAGAACTGCGCGCCGAGCCCGCCGCCGCGAGCCGTATTGCGTTCGCGTCGCGAGCTTCGACGCTCGCGCAGGCCGGCGTCTCGGTCAACTTCGGCATCGTCGCCGACGTCACCGCCGACTCCGAGTCGTTCATCTTCGGGCGCATCCTCGGCACCGACCCCGCCGCTGCGGCAGAGCGCGTCGCGGCGGCCGTGTCGGGCGAGCAGGGCACCGTGTTCTCGACGCTCAAGCACTTCCCGGGCCACGGTGCCGCTCCCGGCGACTCTCACTCGAGCGTTCCCGCCGCACCGCTCACGATCGACGAGTGGCGCGCCGGCCCCGCGATCCCGTTCGGAGCCGGCATCGAAGCCGGTGCGGAGCTCGTGATGACGGGTCACCTGGCGTACCCCGCGGTCGACGCGGCGCCCGCGTCGCTGTCGGCGGAATGGCACCGGATCCTGCGCGAGGAGCTCGGCTTCGCCGGCGTCATCGTGACCGACGACATGCTCATGCTGCAGCACAACGGCCTGCCCGAGTACGCCGACCCCGGCGAGAACGCGGTGCGCGCCATCGCGGCGGGCTCCGACCTCCTGCTGTACGTGCTGCCGGCGGACCCCTCGGAGTTCGGCATCTCGGTCGACGGCCTCGCCGCGTCGATCGTCGCGGCGGTGCAGTCGGGCCGCATCGACGTGGGCCGGCTCGATGAGGCCGTCGAGCGCGTGCTGACGCTCAGGCGTTCGCTCGTCGCCTGACCTGACGTCGACACCGCGTCGGAAGACGTTCGTGCCCATCGGGGAATAGGCCGACGGCATCTATGCGTTTGCACCGGTGTGGGCGGCACTCGGCCGCACCGACATCCCTACGACGGAGAGGACCAGCACTATGACGAGCACCGCCACCACGACCGAGATTCCCGGATACCGCGTCGGCACCTGGACCATCGACACCAAGCACAGCGAGATCGGCTTCAGCATACGCCACATCATGATCAGCAAGGTGAAGGGGAAGTTCGAGCGATTCGACGCGACCTTCGTGACCGCCGAGAACCCCTTCGAGTCCAGCGTGACGGCGTCCGTCGAGGTCGCCTCGATCACCACCAACGAGCCGAACCGCGACGCCCACCTGCGCAGCGGCGACTTCTTCGATGCCGAGACGTACCCGACCATCGACTTCCGCTCCACGGGCGCGCGCGTCGAAGACGGCGACTTCAGGGTGGACGGCGACCTCACCATCCGCGGCATCACCAAGCCGGTCACGTTCGACTTCGAGTTCGGGGGCTTCGGTGGCGACCCCTACGGCAACTACAAGGGCGGCGCCACGGCCAAGACCGTCATCAACCGCGAGGACTTCGGCCTCACCTACAACGCCGCGCTCGAGACAGGCGGTGTGCTGCTCGGCGACAAGGTGACCATCACCCTCGAACTGCAGGCTTCGCTCCAGCAGTAGCAGGTTCGAGTCCGAACGGGCGGCACCGCACGGCGGTGCCGCCCGTCCTCGCGTTCAGGCGACGGTCACGCTCTCGAGCTCGTGTCCTCGGAACCGCGACCACGCCCGGAGCGACGTCGTGAACGTCACCGGATCGAGGGGGGATGCCGCGTCGAAGCCCTCGATCACGATCGACGACGCGTCGCGGCCCCTCCGCCAGGTGCCCACCACTCGGCCGCCGGCCACCAGGATCGGCTGGAACACGCCGTTCCCGCCGGGGATCACGCGCCCGGCGTGCGCCCGATCGCAGACCGCGTCGCGGTCGGTGTAGCCGAGGAAGTACTCGTCGAACGCCGCGAGGGCGAGGCCGGCGGCGGCGGCACGCGGCGTCGGCGATGCGCGATCGGCCGGCCACCCGGCATCCATCGCGACGAGGCGCTCCTGGTCGAACTCCGTGACCGTCCCGCCCGCGGCGGCGCGTGCCACGCGTGCGTCGCCGTGCGTGAGCCCGCTCCACCACGCGAAGTCCCGGACCGTCGCGGGGCCGTGGCCCGCGACGTACGTGCGGAACAGCTCGGCGAGGGTCTCGTCGCGATCCTCGGCGGCCTGCCCGGGCGCCCACTCGTCGAGCAGGACGAGTCGCTGCCCGCGTCCCTCGACCGGACCCCAGCAGACGACCGCGTCGTGGGCCAGCCACGAGATGAGGTGGTAGCCGCGCTGGCCGCGGGTGCCGATGCCCGCGGCCTCCCACGCGGTCTGGAGCTCCTTGCGGGAGCGGGATGCGCCACCGGCGAGCTCGGCCTCGGCGACGGCCCGGGCGCGCCGGTACGTGGCGGCATCGAGTTCCAGCTGTCGGTGCCGAGTCGCCGTCTGCTGCTGCACGCGCGGCCCTGTGATCGCGAGGATCGGCCGCAGGCGCTCGGCGGGCACCAGGTGCAGCGTGCCCCGCATCGGCCACGAGCGCACGATCTCGCGCGACTCGACGGCCGCGTCGACGTCGGCTGCGACCGACCGCGGAACCCGCGCGCCGAGCACCCACTTCGCGGCCGTGAAGTCCTGCGCCTGTATGGCGCCGAGGCGGCGCACCGCGTCGGCGACCGTGGTCAGGCCGCGACGCAGACCGTGCGACTCGAGGCGTGCCGCGCGCAGCCGCGCGGCGCTTGGTGGCTTCGGCATGCCACGAGTCTGGCGGATGCCGGCGACATGCGTCCGCCGTGCGTGCATCCCGGCGTTCTGCGGGCGGGATAGAATGGGAGGCTGTGCCCGTCGGCACGCTCCCACACCGTCGTCCGCCCGGAGGCTCACCGTGCTCGCCGTCCATGATCTCGAGATCCGCGTGGGCGCGCGCGTTCTCATGGAGCACGTCGACTTCCGCGTGACGGCGGGCGACAAGGTCGGCCTCGTCGGGCGCAACGGTGCGGGCAAGACGACGCTCACCAAGACGCTCGCGGGGGAGACGCTCCCGACGGCCGGTCGCATCGACCGCTCCGGCCAGATCGGCTACCTGCCGCAGGATCCGCGGTCGGGCGACCCCGAGATGCTCGCGCGCACCCGCATCCTCGACGCGCGCGGACTCGGCTCCCTCGTGCTCGGCATGCACGAGGCATCCGTCGCCATGGCCAGCGACGACGCCGCGGTGGCCGAGCGCGCGATGAAGAAGTACGGCAACCTCACCGACCGCTTCACGGCGCTCGGGGGATACGCCGCCGAGGCCGAGGCGGCCTCAATCGCCTCGAACCTCAACCTGCCCGATCGCATCCTCGACCAGCAGCTGAAGACCCTCTCGGGCGGCCAGCGCCGGCGCATCGAACTGGCGCGCATCCTCTTCTCCGACGCCGAGACGATGATCCTCGACGAGCCGACGAACCACCTCGACGCCGACTCGGTGGTCTGGCTCCGCGAATTCCTCAAGAACTACAAGGGCGGCGTCATCGTGATCAGCCATGATGTCGAACTCGTCGGCGAGGTCGTGAACCGCGTCTTCTACCTCGACGCGAACCGCTCGATCATCGACATCTACAACATGGGGTGGAAGCACTACCTGCGCCAGCGCGCCGCCGACGAGGAGCGGCGCAAGAAGGAGCGCGCCAACGCCGAGAAGAAGGCGTCGGCCCTGCAGGCGCAGGCCGCGAAGTTCGGCGCCAAGGCGACGAAGGCCGCTGCGGCCCACCAGATGGTCGCCCGGGCCGAGAAGCTCCTGGCGGGCCTCGAAGAGGTGCGTGCCGTCGACCGGGTCGCGAAGCTGCGCTTCCCGACCCCAGTACCGTGCGGTCGCACGCCGCTCACGGCGAGCGACCTGTCGAAGAGCTACGGCTCGCTCGAGATCTTCACCGCGGTCGACCTCGCCATCGACCGCGGCTCGAAGGTCGTCATCATCGGCCTCAACGGCGCAGGCAAGACCACGCTCCTGCGCATCCTCGCGGGGGTAGACCGGCCCGACACCGGCGCCGTCGAGCCGGGTCATGGGCTGCGCATCGGCTACTATGCGCAGGAGCACGAGACGCTCGACGTCACGCGCACGGTGCTGCAGAACATGGTGAGCGCCTCACCGAACCTCACCGAGACCGAGGCGCGCAAGGTGCTCGGCTCGTTCCTGTTCACGGGCGACGACGTGCACAAGCCCGCAGGTGTGCTCTCGGGCGGCGAGAAGACCCGGCTGGCGCTCGCGACCATCGTCGTGTCGGGGGCGAACGTGCTGCTGCTCGACGAGCCGACGAACAACCTCGACCCCGCGAGTCGCGCCGAGATCCTCGACGCGCTGGCGCACTACGAGGGCGCCGTCGTGCTCGTCTCGCACGACCCCGGTGCGGTCGAGGCGCTGAACCCAGAGCGCGTGCTGATCATGCCCGACGGTACGGAAGACCACTGGAGCCGCGAATACCAGGAGCTCATCGAGCTCGCGTGAGCTACCGCCGGTCCAGGACCTCGTCCTCGATGTCGGCGTCCTCGCGCTCGCGCGGCGGTCTGCGCGGCTCCCGCGTCGTCGTCGGCGCGTCGGGCGACGTGGATGCCTCAGCGAGCGCGCGTCGCTCCTGGTTCGCGGCCCACCCGAGGCCGACGAACGCCATCAGCGCGAACACGAACCACTGCAGTGCATAGGAGAGGTGCGGCCCCTCGTCCCGGATGGGACGCGCCGCGGCCAGGGGCGGCTCGTCGGCGTCGGCCGCCGACTGCACGAGCACGCCGTAGGCACCCGTGTACGTGGTCGCGTCGACCCGCTCGGCGAGCTCCGCGAGGTCGAGGGTGGCGAGCTCGTTCCCGCTGGAGGTGCGCCCCGTGATGCGGTCCTCCCCGGCCTTCAGCCGCGCCTCGATCTCGACGCGGCCCGTCGGCGGCGCGGCGTAGTCGCTCGGTCGTCCGGCGGAACCCTGTGCGATCCAGCCGCGGTCGACCATGAACACGCTGCCGTCGTCGAGCCGGAACGGCGTCACGACCTCGAAGCCCGAACTGCCCTCGAACGGGCGGTTCCGCACCACGACCTCCTCGTCGGCCAGGTACTCGCCCTCGAGCGCCACGACGAGCCAGCGCTGGTCGATGTCGAACGCGGCCGGGTCGGGCAGCGCCTCGGCGACCGGCACGGCGTCGGCATCGTAGTTCACGTCGATGCGCGCCACCTCGGCGAGCGCCTCGGCGCGGCGGTTCAGCTGCCAGACGCCGAGCGCGGAGCTCGCGACGGCGAAGACGACGACGAGGGCGAGGTAGCCCGCCCACCGCGGCGACGCGAGGAACGACCACTCGCTCACGAGCCGGCCTCGGCTGCGGCATCCGTCGCGCTCACCTCGAACGCGCCGACCCGCACCGGGAACGATCGCGCCTCGAGGAATCCGCGCAGGTACTCGACGTGCTCGTCGCAGGCCAGCCACGTCTTCCACCGGTCACCCGTGTGGATGCGCGGGTTCTGCCAGTCGATGCGCCACGTGGCCGCCTCCCGGCAGGCGGCGCGCGAGCACACTCCCTGTGCGGCGTCCGCCCCGATGCCACCGATCACGCCGCACCGCGTTCGTCGTCGTGACGGCCCGCGTCGTCAGATGCGCCGCCGGGCGCGGCGTCGCCCGGTGCACCGTCGCCCGATGCCCCGGAAGGACTCGGCGGCGCAGGCACGGGCACGATGCCCCCGGGGCGCAGCACCTGCGTGTCGCGCGACGACGTGTTCACGTTCGCGAGCACCACGGCCACGTAGGGCAGCAAGATCGCGCCCGCCGCGAAGATCACGAGCCACCAGCCCTGCGCGAACAGCATGGCGAAGATGCACACGACACGGATCAACATCGCGATCGTGTACTTGATCATGCGCGCGCGGCGCTCCGCTTCCGGCGAAGGCGGCAGCGAGGTGATCGTCTGGTGCTGCTTCATCGTGGACGCCGTGGGTCGGGCGGCACTCCTCACCTTCAAGCCTACGTCCGTCTGCGCCCGACGGATGCTCCGATCGGGCGAGCCTCTATGCTGGGACGGGCCCACGGACCCGCCGGCTTCGCACCCCAGCCGGCACCCCGGCACGCACCGCAGAACGGAGTCCAGCATGACGACGAGCCGCACCGTCCTCGTGACCGGTGGCAACCGCGGGATCGGGTACGCGATCGCCCGCGAGCTCCTCGCCCAGGGACACCGCGTCGCCGTCACCGCTCGGTCCGGCGAGGGCCCAGAGGGTTCGCTCACGGTGCGAGCGGACGTCACGGATGCGGCGTCCGTCGACCAGGCCTTCACCGGCGTCGAGGCGGCGCTCGGTCCCGTGGAAGTCGTCGTGGCGAACGCCGGCATCACGCGCGACACGCTCCTCCTGCGCATGAGCGAGGACGACTTCACGAGCGTTGTCGACACGAACCTCACGGGGGCGTTCCGGGTCGTGAAGCGCGCCTCGAAGGGAATGCTCAAGGCGCGGTTCGGGCGGATCGTGCTCATCTCGAGCGTCGTCGGCCTCTACGGCTCCGCCGGCCAGGTCAACTACTCCTCGTCGAAGGCGGGCCTGGTCGGCATGGCCCGCTCGCTTACGCGCGAGCTCGGTGCCCGCAACATCACGGCGAACGTCGTTGCCCCGGGGTTCATCGAGACCGACATGACCGACGAGCTCCCCGAGGCGCATCAGGCGGAGTACCTGAAGAGCATCCCGCTCGGGCGCTTCGCGTCGCCCGACGAGGTCGCCAAGGTCGTCGCGTGGCTCGCCGGCGACGACGCCGGGTACATCTCAGGCGCCGTCATCCCCGTCGATGGTGGGCTCGGGATGGGGCACTAGCCCCAGGGCCACCGCCCGTCAACGTTCGATGCGGGTCACCCAGTACTCGGTGTCGGGCGTCGGCGGCGTGGTGAACCGGGCGTTCGGCAGGAACAGGCCGTCGCCGTACCGGGCGACCGTGGTCGGGATGTCGAACTCTGGGCTCGTGAGCGTATCGACCAGCCGGCCGGAGAAGCCCTGTGCGGCCATCGCGAACACGGCGACCTGGCTCGGCTGGTTCTGCACCACGTAGAGCTTGCGGCCGAGCACGAGCAGCCCGTCGCCGTTCGGGACCTGCGTGCCGCCGAGGTCGACCGCGATGGTGTGCTCCGCAACGGGATCGACACGGTAGAGCGTCCCAGTCGAGGAGTTCACGACGAGCAGCGCGCGATGATCGGGCGTCATCGCGATGCCGTTCGCGTTGAAGCCGGCCACCTGCACCCACTCGTCGCCGAGCGTGACCGTCCGGATCTCCGACGCGTCGGGCAGTGCGCCCGAGGGTCCGACGGGCAGGAAGTACAGCTGCGCCTGAAGGCTGTCGGTGAACCACGCGCCGTCCTGGGTCAGCACGACGTCGTTGACGAACGACGTGTTCGTGGTCAGCTGGTAGCTCGCCAGGATCTCGCCGGTCGCGGCGTCGACCACGCGTGCTGTACCGGAGGGGCCGCCCGCCACGAAGAGCCGGTCGTGCCGGTCGATCGTCAGTCCGACCGACGGGGTGCCGGGGCCCTGGCTGATGACCTCGCCGGCGCCGGTGTGCACGTCGGCGGCGTAGATGTCGCCGTCGGCGAGTGATCCGACGTAGGCGGTGCCACGTGCGTCGATCGCGATGCCCTCGGGCTGGAATCCGTCGGGCAGCTCGATCAGGTCCTCGACCGGGCCACCGCCTGACGGTGAGCCCGCGGCCTGCGCTGCGCCTGCGGCCGTGAGCGCGAGGAGGGCCGTGAGGGTGGCGGCGGTGAATGTACGTGCAACGGTGCGTCCGGACATGGGGCACATGCTACGTCGCGATCGTCGATGCGGCCAGCCCCCGCGGAGCGTTCCCGGAGCGCTTCGGCCGGCCATCGGACGCGGCCTCAGCCGCGCAGCCCGAGGAGCGCCAGCACCTGGCTCAGGTCGGGGCGGTCGATCGCGACTTCCGCTCGCTCACGCACGACGGGCTTGGCGCAGAACGCCACGCCGAGCGCCGCCCGGCCGAGCATCTCGAGGTCGTTCGCGCCGTCGCCCACCGCCACCGTGCGGTCAGGACGGATGCCGCTGGCCTCCGCCCACTCGTCGAGCGATGCCGCCTTGGCGTGCGCGTCGACGATCGGGCCGTCGACCCGGCCGGTGAGTCGCCCGTCGGCCACCTCGAGCCGGTTGGCGCGGCAGAAGTCGAGGCCGAGACGCGTGGCGAGCGGGTCGAGGAGCTCGTGGAACCCGCCCGACACGACGCCGATGCGCCCGCCGGCCGCGTGCACCCCATCGATGAGCTCGTGCACGCCCGGCGTCGGCGTCATCTGCAGCCGGACCCGCTCGAACACGGCGACATCGAGTCCCTCGAGGGTCGCGACGCGTTCGCGCAGGCTCGCGGCGAAGTCGAGCTCGCCACGCATGGCGCGCTCGGTCACGGCCGCGACGAGATCGAGGCTGCCCGCGGCACCCGCGAGCAGTTCGATGGCCTCCTCGCGGATGAGCGTGGAGTCGGCGTCGAGCACCACGAGGTGGCCGCTCGGGCGGCCGAGGTCGCCGCCCGTCACGCCGTGGCCCGCACCCTCGAGCCCTTGCCGACCACCGTGATGCCGCTGTCGGTGACGATGAAGCCGCGTGCCAGGTCTTCGGCGCGGTCGACGCCGATATGGGCTCCCGCCTCGACGACGACCTCCTTGTCGAGGATCGCGCGCTGCACCGTGGCGCCCGCGTCGATGCGGGCACGGTCGAACAGGATCGAGTCGGCGACGTGCGCCCCGGACCCGACGATCGCCCACGGACCGAGCACGCTGCGCTCGACGTGCGCCCCCGAGATGACCGAGCCGAGCGAGACGATCGAGTCGATGACGGTGCCGAGCGACCCGCGGGCGTCGCGCGTGAACTTCGCGGGCGGGGAGTTCAGCTGCTGGCTGAAGATCGGCCACTCGCGGTTGTAGAGGTTGAACACCGGCAGCACCGAGATGAGGTCCTGGTGGGCCTCGAAGAACGAGTCGATGGTTCCCACGTCGCGCCAGTAGTAGCGGTCGCGGTCGGTCGAGCCGGGCACGTCGTTGCGCCTCAGGTCGTAGACACCGGCCGCACCCTGCGACACGAACGCGGGGATGATGTCGCCGCCCATGTCGTGGCTCGAGTCCGTGCGCTCACCGTCGCGCAGCACCGCGTCGATGAGCGCGTCGGCGTCGAACACGTAGTTGCCCATCGACGCGAGCACCTCGTGCGGCGCGTCGGGCAGGCCGACCGGCTCCTTGGGCTTCTCGAGGAAGCGGTGGATGCGCTCCGGCTGCTTCGGGTCGACCTCGATGACGCCGAACTGGTCGGCCAGCGTGATGGGCTGGCGGATCGCCGCGACCGTGGCGGCGAGCCCTGACTCCACGTGTGCGTCGATCATCTGGGCGAAGTCCATGCGGTAGACGTGGTCGGCGCCCACGACGACGATGATGTCGGGCTGCTCGTCGTAGATGAGGTTGAGGCTCTGTAGGATGGCGTCGGCCGACCCCGAGAACCAGCGCTTGCCGAGTCGCTGCTGCGCGGGCACCGAGGCGATGTATGAGTTGAGCAGCCCGTTCATGCGCCAGGTCTGCGAGACGTGCCGGTCGAGGCTGTGCGACTTGTACTGCGTGAGCACCACGATCTGGCGCAGGCCCGAGTTGAGCAGGTTCGACAGCGCGAAGTCGATGAGCCGGTATTGCCCGCCGAACGGCACCGCGGGCTTCGCGCGGTCCTCGGTGAGTGGCATGAGACGCTTCCCCTCGCCGCCGGCGAGGACGATGCCGAAAACCTTGCGCGTGGCCATGTCTCCCAGCGTAGTCAGACCATGCCGCTGGCGTTCGCCGAAGTCGGGGCATGATGGGTGGGGTTGAAGATGCCGCTGACGGATGCCCCTGCGCTAGCGTTGCTGCATGCGTGTCGACCTGCTCACCCGCGAGTATCCACCCGAGGTCTACGGAGGGGCGGGGGTGCACGTCGCCGAACTCGTGCGGGCGCTGCGGCGCGACGTCGACGTCGTGGTGCGCTGCTTCGGGGCGCCCCGCGACGAGCCCGGCACCTTCGCCTACGCCACTCCGGCCGAGTTCTCGGGCCGTAACGCCGCACTCGGCACGATGGGCCTCGACCTGCTCATGGCGGGCGATGCCGCCGGGGCGGATGTCGTGCACTCCCACACGTGGTACGCGAACTTCGCCGGCTTCACCGCCAAGCGCCTGCACGACGTGCCGCACGTTGTGACCGCGCACAGCCTCGAGCCGCTGCGCCCGTGGAAGGCCGAGCAGCTCGGCGGCGGCTACCGACTCTCATCGTGGGTGGAGCGCACGGCCTTCGAGGACGCCGACGCCGTGATCGCGGTGAGCGCCGGCATGCGACGCGACATCCTGCGCGCCTACCCGGCGATCGAGCCCGAGCGCATCGAGGTCGTCTACAACGGCATCGACCTCGCCGACTGGCGGCCCAACCACGACAGCGACACGGCCCGTGCGCTGGGGCTCGACCCCGACCGGCCGTCGGTCGTCTTCGTGGGACGGATCACCAGGCAGAAGGGCATGCCGTACCTCCTGCGCGCGGCACGGCTGCTGCCCGATGACGTGCAGCTCGTGCTCTGCGCGGGGGCGCCCGACACCGACGAGATCATGGCCGAGGTCACCGGGCTCGTCGATCAGCTCCGCACCGAGCGCGACGGCGTGGTCTGGATCGACCGGCACCTTCCGCGTGCGGAGCTCACGGCGCTGCTCACGGCTGCGACGACGTTCGTCTGCCCCTCGGTGTACGAGCCGCTCGGCATCGTGAACCTCGAGGCGATGGCGTGCGGCGCTCCCGTCGTGGGCACGGCGACTGGCGGCATCCCCGAGGTCGTCGACGACGGCGTGACCGGCGTGCTCGTGCCGATCGAGCAAGCCGACGACGGCACCGGAACCCCCCTCGACCCCGACGCGTTCGTCGCGGATCTCGCCGCCGCGCTCACGCGCGTGGTCGGCGACCCCGCCACGGCTCGGGCCATGGGCGAGGCCGGTCGCCGCCGCGCCGAGGCGCAGTTCGCCTGGGACGCGATCGCGGCGCGTACCCGCGAGGTCTACGATCGCGTGCTCGCCGCATGAGAGCCGCACGTACCAGGTCGGGTGCCGCTGCGCCCACGTCGCGCGCGCGGGGCGCCTCCTCGCATCCCGATAGCATTGGTGGCATGGCGAGCACGGTTCTGGAGTTCCACGATGTGTCGGTGGTTCGAGACGGCAATCCGATCCTCGACTCGATCACGTGGAGCGTCGGATCCGACGAGCGCTGGGTGATCCTCGGGCCGAACGGGGCCGGCAAGACCACGCTGCTGCAGATCGCCGCCGCGGCGATGCATCCGACGAAGGGCACCGCCGACGTGCTGCAGGAGGCGCTCGGCAAGGTCGACGTCTTCGAGCTCCGCCCGATGATCGGCTTCGCCTCCACGGCCATGGCTCGAAAGATCCCGAAGAACGAATCCGTGCTCGACACGGTGCTCACCGCGGCCTACTCGGTCACGGGCCGGTGGAACGAGGAGTACGAGGAGATCGACCTCCGCCGTGCCCACCGCGTGCTCAAGGAGTGGGGGCTCGAGGGCTTCGCCGAGCGCCGCTTCGGCAGCCTCTCCGACGGCGAGCAGAAGCGCGTGCAGATCGCGCGGTCGGTGATGACCGACCCAGAACTCCTGCTCCTCGACGAGCCCGCCGCGAGCCTCGACCTCGGCGCCCGCGAGGAGCTCGTGGGGCTCCTCGGCGGATACGCCTCGTCGCCGGCGTCGCCGGCCATCATCATGGTCACGCACCATGTCGAGGAGATCCCGCCGGGTTTCACGCACGCGATGCTGCTCGCACACGGCAAGATCGTCACGGCCGGGCCCCTCGCCGAGGCGCTCACGTCGGAGGCGCTGACCGAGACGTTCGGCATCCCGATCGAGCTCACCGAGCGCGACCAGCGATACGCCGCTCGGGCAGCCGCGGCCTGACCAGCTCGACGTGCGAGCGCGTCGGTTCTGCTAAGATCGATAGCTGGCCCGTGGGCCACCATGCTTTCCCGCCACCGCGCACGTGCTCGTGGGTGGGATTCCCAGAACACCATCCGATCAGCAAGGAAGTCTCCATGAAGACCGACATCCACCCCGAGTACAACGCAGTCGTCTTCCGCGACCTCGCTTCGGGCGCCACGTTCCTCACCCGGTCGACGGTCACGAGCGACAAGACGATCGAGCTCGACGGCGAGACCTACCCCGTCATCGACGTCGAGATCTCGTCGGAGTCGCACCCGTTCTACACGGGCAAGCAGCGCATCATGGACTCGGCCGGTCGGGTCGAGAAGTTCAACCAGCGCTTCAAGAACTTCGGCAAGTAGACACTGCCGAACGAGGGGCGGGCGACTCCGGTTGCCCGCCCCTCGTCGTGCGTGCGACGCCGTCGGCCGTTGACGAGTCGACGGACGAATCCTTGCTCGCGCGGCGTGTCGCGGTCGTCGATCGGCGTGTCGTCCTGCGATTCGCGAATCGGTGGGCGTCCCGGGACGCCTCGCGTCAGCGCACCGGCCAGGCGCCGGAGGTCGTGAACTCGGGCTCCCCGTTCGCGCGACGCCACGCCTGGTAGCTCTCGGCCTGCTCGCGGCACCAGTCGACCTGGCGCGCGTGGAGCTCGGCCACGGCGATCGCCGCGAGCTCGGGGTGGGCGCGGGCGATCGCCTGCGCCACCCGCCCTGCGGCGACGGCATCGGCGCCGGCGTCATGCGCGTTCGGGAGGGCGACCCCGTAGTGCGCGGCCGTGGCGGTCAGCGTGCGCTTGCCGCGGCGGTATCGGTCGACGGCCTTGTCGATCACGAGCGGGTCGATGACCGGCGCGGGGCCGGGCAGGGAAGCGTGGCCGTAGCGCTCCGCCTCACGCGCCAGCACGGTGAGGTCGTAGGCGGCGTTGTACGCGACGATCGGCAGGCTCCTCTTCGCGGCATCCGTCAGCGCCTCGATGATCTCGGCGACCGCGGCGGCCGCGACCTGACCCTCCAGCCGTGCACGCTCGGTGCTCACGCCGTGGATGAGCGACGCCGCAGTGGGGATCTCGACGCCCGGATCGACGAGCCACTCGCGACGCTCGAGCACCTCGCCGCTCATGCCGATGACGCCGACGTGCGCCGTCACGATACGACAGGTGTCGACGTCGATGCCGGTGGTCTCGAGATCGAAGACGGCCAGGGTGTTCGCCCAGTGGGCGTTCGACGCGAGATCCATGGTCGAAGGCTAGAGGCGGCCACCGTCAGGGGCCGTGAGCGCGCCCGTGTGGCGCGGCATCCCGTCGCCGGAGGGACGCAGGCGCTCAGGCGCCGCGCCATAGAATGGCCGGGATGATCGCCTCCCCGTACGCCGAGCAGCTCGCTCGCATCCCCGTGCGCAGGCACCGTGTCGACGTCGCCGGCACCGAGACCGCGTGGTGGGAGTACGGACCGGCGGATGCCCCGGTGCTCGTGCTCGTGCACGGCTTCCGCGGTGACCACCACGGCCTCGAGCCGGTCGTCGCCCAGCTGCCCGGGTTCCGCATCGTCTCGCCCGACCTGCCGGGCTTCGGCGAATCGGCGACGTTCGCCGGCCGCCCGCACGACATCGAGGCGTACGCCGACTGGCTCGCGGCGTTCATCGACGTCGTCGGCATCACCGGCCCCTACGTGCTGCTCGGCCACTCGTTCGGCTCCATCGTGGCGGCCGCCGCCGTCGCGCGTGGCCTCGCTCCCGAGCGCCTCGTGCTCGTGAATCCCATCGGCGCACCCGCCCTCGAGGGCCCGCGCGCGGTGATGACGCGGCTCGCCGTGCTGTACTACCGCACCGCGGCCGCGCTCCCCGAACGGGCCGGATTCGCACTGCTGCGGAACGGCGCGATCGTGCGGGTCATGAGCGTCACGATGGCGAAGACCCGGTCGAAGACGCTCCGCCGCTGGATCCACGACCAGCACGATCGCTACTTCTCGGCGTTCGGCGACCGCGACGCGGTGCTCGAGGCGTTCCGCGCGTCGGTGAGCCACGACGTCAGCGAGTTCGCCCGCGACATCCGCGTTCCCACCCTGCTCGTGGCCGCCGAGCGCGACGACGTCACGCCCATCGAGGCGCAGCGCCGCCTCGTCACGCTGTTCGCCGATGCGAAGCTCGAGGTCATCCCCGAGGTCGGGCACCTGATCCACTACGAGACGCCCGGCGACGCGGCCGCGCGCATCCTGCGGTTCCTGCGCTCTGGAGCGCGGGCGTGAGGCTCGTCGTCGACTGCCGCTACGTCCGCGTCGGGCAGCACGACGGCATCAGCCGGTTCACCGCGGGCATCGTCACGGAGCTCGGCTCGCGGCATCCGCTGACCATGCTCATCAGCGACCACCGCCAGCTCGAGAAGCTGCCGCCGCTGCCGTGGCAGCTCGTGAGCTCGCCCACGAGCATCCGCGAGCCGCTCGTCGCGTTGCAGGTGCGCAAGCTCCGCCCCGATCTCGTGTTCACGCCCATGCAGACCATGGGCTCGTGGGGTCGCGACTACAAGCTGCTGCTGACCCTGCACGACCTCATCTACTACGAGAATCGCACGCCGCCGCACGACCTCCCCGCACCCGTGCGCCTGCTCTGGCGCCTGTACCACCTCGCCTGGTGGCCGCAGCGGATGCTCCTGAACCGGGCCGATGCGGTCGTCACCGTCTCCGAGACCACCGCCGGCCTCATCCGCGAGCACCACCTCACCGACCGGCCCGTCACCGTGGTGCCGAACGCGGCCGACGACCTGGGCGCACCGGCGCTGCCGCGCGTGCGACCCGAGGGCAAGCGGCTCGTGTACATGGGCTCATACATGCCGTACAAGAACGTCGACACGCTCGTGCGGGCCGTCGCCGCCCTGCCCGACCACGAGCTGCACCTCGCCAGCCGCATCAGCCCAGACGAGCGCACCCGGCTCACGCGGCTCGCCCCGCAGGCACGGCTCGTCTTCCACGACGGGGTGACGGATGCCGCGTACGCCGAGCTGCTCGCCGGCGCGACCGCCCTCGTGCACGCGTCCCGTGCCGAGGGGTTCGGCATCCCGCTCGTGGAAGCCATGCGGTTCGGCACGCCCGTGGTGGTCAGCGACATTCCGATCTTCCGCGAGATCGGCGGCGACGCAGCGCTGTACTTCGACCCGGCCAGCCCCGAGTCGCTCGTCGGCGCGCTGTGGGCGCTCGAGCGCGACGGGGAGTGGGAGCTGCGCTCCGCGGCATCCGTCGAGGTGGCCGCCCGCTACGACTGGGCGTCGTCGGCCGAGAAGCTGCTCGACCTCATGCGACGCTCGGTGGGGCCGGGGAGCCGACGGCGGCGGGGTCGCCGGGGCCGGGTGCGCGCCTGACCGCGGCCAAGGCCTGGAGCGACCCGGCACGCACTCGGCTCAGCGCAGCAGGGCGTCGGCCATGGCGGTGAGCGTCTCGCTGGCGCCGCCGTCGATCTTGACGGTCGCCCGGCTGTCGCCCTTGGTCACGCCGCGGTTGACCACGATGATCGGCATGCGGCGCCGGCGGGCGAACTCGATGAGGCGGATGCCCGAGTTGACGACGAGCGAGGAGCCGGCTACGAGCAGCGTGTCGGAGCCTCGCACGAGGGAGGAGGCCGCGTGGAACGTGTCGGTCGGCACGAACTCGCCGAAGAACACGACATCGGGCTTCAGCACGCCGCCGCACACCGTGCACGCGGGGATCGCCATCGACCCGACGTCGTCCACCTCGACGTCGCCGTCGGGCGCCGGACGGATCGCGGTGTCGAGGTCGACGAGCGGGTTGAGACTGGCGAGCCGGTCGGCGATCGCCTGCCGGGCGTAGTGCTGGCCGCAGGTGAGGCAGCGCACGCGGTCCATGCCGCCGTGCAGCTCGACGACGTGGCGGCTGCCCGCGCGACGGTGCAGGCCGTCGACGTTCTGCGTGACCACGCCCGGCACGACCCCGTGCAGCTCGAGCTCGGCGAGCGCGCGATGCCCCGAGTTGGGTTCGGCGGCGGCGAAGTTCCGCCAGCCGAGGTGGCTGCCCGCCCAGTAGCGCTTGCGCGCCGTCTCGGAGGCGAGGAAGGTCTGGAAGGTCATGGGCGTGCGCACGGGCGCGCCTTCGCCGCGGTAGTCGGGGATGCCGGAGTCGGTCGAGACGCCGGCGCCCGTGAGCACGGCGACGTGCGCGCCGCGCATGAGCGAGACCGCCTCGTCAAGCAGTTCGTCGGTCAGCGGCGGAGCTTCCAGGCCAGTTGCCACGTGGATCTCCCTTCGGCTGTGTCCCTCAGTGTAAACGCGTCGGTTTTCCGGTTTGTTTCGTGCTACTGGCAGGCTGGTGTGGAGGAGACCCATGCACATCGAACGAGTCCGCGACGCGGCATCCGACGAGGTGGCCGATTACGCCCGGCTCACCGACGTCTCGCTCCGCAGCGCGCACGAGCCCGCGGCAGGCCTGTACATCGCCGAATCCGCGAAGGTCATCCGCCGGGCGATCCGCGCGGGCCACCGGCCGCGGTCGGTGCTCATGGAGGAGAAGTGGCTGGACGGGCTGGAGCCCGACCTCGCGCCGTTCGACGTACCCGTGCATCTCGCCGACCCCGACCAGCTCGAAGCGATCACGGGCTACCGCGTGCACCGGGGCGCTCTCGCGGCCTTCGAGCGGCCCGTGCTGCCTGATCCGGTCGAGCTCCTCAGGGGTGCGCGACGGGTCGTGGTGCTCGAGGACATCGTCGACCACACCAACGTCGGCGCGATCTTCCGAAGCGTCGCCGCGCTCGGCGCCGATGCCGTGCTCGTCAGTCCGCGCTGCGCCGATCCGCTCTACCGTCGCAGCGTTCGGGTGAGCATGGGCACCGTGTTCCAGGTTCCGTGGACCCGCCTGCCCGAGTGGCCCGAGGCGGAATGGATGCTCCACGCCCACGGCTTCTCAGTCGCCGCGCTCGCCCTCGCCGACGACGCGGTGTCGTTGCGGGACCTCGCGGCGAACCCGCCCGAGCGGCTCGCCCTCGTGTTCGGCGCCGAGGGCGATGGCCTCAGCCGCCGCGTGCTCGAAGTCGCCGACCGGGTGGTCACGATCCCGATGGCGCACGGCGTCGACTCGCTGAACGTCGCGGCCGCCGCCGCCGTGGTGCTGTACGCCCTCGCCGTCGACCGGGAGGCCGCACATGCCTGACCGGGACCCGCGCATCGATCGCGCCAAGGTCTACCGCCGCCGCCGGATCGTCGTGTTCGGCGCGCTCGCGCTGGTGCTCGCGCTCATCGCGACGGGCGCGGTCTACACCGCCGACGCGCTCGGGGCGCCCATCCCGGCGGCGACGCCGGCCGTCACCGACCCCGAGCCCGTTGCCGCTGCACCGCAGCAGCTGAGACTCCCGGGGTTCGGCAGCTACGCGGTCGGCGCGGTCGGGTTCGACGGGCTCCTCGCCGCCGGTGAGGAGGCGGCGTCCGTGCCCATCGCGAGCATCACGAAGGTCGTCACGGCGCTCGTGCTCCTCGAGGCCCACCCGATCGCGCCCGGCGAGGGCGGACCTGAGATCGCCTACACCGACGCCGACGTCGACATCTACTGGGACATGGTCGCCCAGAACGGCTCGGTCGCACCCGTCCTGCCCGGCGCGACGCTGACGCTGCGCGAGAGCCTCGAGGCGATGCTGCTGCCGTCGGGCAACAACTACGCGATCTCGCTCGCGAACTGGGGGTTCGGCTCGGTCGACACGCTCGTCGAGCGCGCCAACGCGTGGCTCGTCGAGCACGGACTCGCGAGCACGCGCCTCGTCGACACGAGCGGCCTCTCGCTCGACAACGTGTCGACGGCCGCAGACCTCGTGCGGCTCGGCGAGATCGCCCTCACGAACCCCGTGCTGGCCGAGATCGTGGCGACGCCCGCGGTCGACATCCCCGAGCTGGGGGCGCTGAAGAACTCGAACAGGCTCCTCGGCACGCACGGCGTCGACGGCATCAAGACCGGCACGACCGATGACGCCGCCAACCTGCTCTTCTCGGCCGACGTGCCGGTCGGCTCCACCTCGGTGACGATCGTGGGCGTGCTTCTCGGCGGTGAGACGCATGCCGTGCTGAACGACGCGATCGCGGCACTCCTTGACTCGATCGCCCCGGGATTCCACGAGGTCGCGCCGCTCGAGGCGAACCAGACGCTCGCCGAATACGCGACGCCGTGGGGCGACACGGCCCGTGCGCGCACGACGGCCGCGGCATCCGTCGTCGTCTGGAACGACACGCCGGTCGACGTGGAGGTGCACGCCGAACCCGTGACGCTCGCCGCGCGCGGCGCCGAGGTCGGCACGGCCATCGTGCGCGCCGGCGCCCGGGAGATCACCGTGCCGCTCGTGCTCGACGCGGCTCTCGCCGACCCCGGCACGTGGTGGCGGCTCACCAACCCCGGTGCGCTCGACGCGGCGCGCGAGGCTCAGTCAGGCAGTGAGTAGGGCCCGGCCTCTGGGCGCTTGGCCGAGACGAAGTCGCCCGACGACTGGTGGCGGATGCGGCGCAGCACCCACGGCACGAGGTACTCGCGCGCCCACGAGAGGTCTTCGACGCGGGCCTGCCGCCACGTGCTCGTCGGCAGCGGCTCGGGCTTCATGGGCTCGAGGTCGTTCTCGACGTTGAGCGCCGCGAGCACCATGCGGGCGACCGTGTGGTGTCCCAGCGGGTTGAGGTGCAGCCGGTCGGGCGCCCACATTCGCTGGTCCTGGATCTCGGTGAGGGCCCACTGGTCGGCCACGATGCAGTCGTGCTTCTGGGCGATGGCGCGCAGGTTCTCGTTGTAGATCGCGACCTTGCCGCGGATTCCGCGGAAGACGGGGGAGAAGCCCACGTCGACGCCCGTGAACAGCACGATCGTCGCCCGGTCACGCGAGAGCCGCTCGATGGCGTGATCGAAGCGCGCGGCGATCTCGTCGGGGTCGGTGCGCGGCCGGATGACGTCGTTGCCGCCGGCTGAGATCGTGATGAGGTCGGGATGCAGCTCGAGGGCGGGCTCGACCTGCTCGTCGATGATCTGCCTGATCAGCCGACCGCGGATGGCGAGGTTCGCGTAGGCGAAGTCCTCGGTGCCGCGGGAGAGCACTTCGGCGACGCGGTCGGCCCATCCGCGGTGACCGCCCGGCACGCCGGGCTCGGGGTCGCCGATGCCCTCGGTGAACGAGTCGCCGATGGCGACATAGCGCGACCAGGGATGCTGCTGCGTGACCATGCGTCCATTGTGCCGCTTCCGCAGCTGCGCCGCCGGTCCCGGCCGCGCAGCGGTTCGAGGATGTCGGAGCCCTCCGCTACGCTCGGATCCAGTGAACAATGCGACCCCCTCCGGCCACCTGCCGGGCACATCGGCCGCCGAACACCTTCCGCCCTCGTTCCCAGCGCGCGCGCCCAGGGGAACGGCGAGCAAGCTCCGTGCGTGGCAGGCCGAAGCCCTCGAACAGTACCTCGCCGAGATGCCCCGCGACTTCCTCGCGGCCGCCACGCCGGGCGCCGGCAAGACGACCTTCGCGCTGCGGCTGGCCGCCGAGCTCCGGGCGCGGCGGGTCATCGACCGCATCACGGTGGTCGCACCCACCGACCACCTGAAGCGGCAGTGGGCGGATGCCGCGGCACGCGCGGGCATCCGGCTCGATCCCGGGTTCCGCAACGCGCACGGGCAGAGCGCGCGGCACTTCCACGGCGTCGCGGTGACATACGCCCAGGTCGCCATGCGGCCGACGTTGCACCGGGAGCTCACGCTCTCGGGGCGCACTCTCGTGATCCTCGACGAGGTGCACCACGGTGGCGACACGCTGTCGTGGGGCGATGCGATCCGCGAGGCGTTCGAACCGGCGACCAAGCGGCTCTCGCTCACGGGCACGCCGTTCCGCTCCGACACGGCGCCGATCCCGTTCGTGCGCTACGAACCCGACGCGCACGGCGTGCGGCTCTCGAAGACCGACTACGACTACGGCTACGGCCGGGCGCTGGCCGACGGCGTCGTGCGTCCGGTGCTGTTCATGGTCTACGCCGGCCACATGCGCTGGCGCACGAAGGCCGGCGACGAGATGGAGGCGAAGCTCGGCGAGGACAACACGAAGGACATCACCTCGTCGGCGTGGCGCACCGCGCTCGAGCCCACCGGGGAGTGGATCCCCGCCGTGCTCGCCTCCGCCGACCGTCGTCTCACCGAGGTGCGGCACGGCATCCCCGACGCGGGCGGCCTGGTCATCGCGACCGATCAGTCGATGGCGCGCGCCTACGCTCAGATCCTCGAGAGGATCTGCGGGGAGTCCGTGACCGTCGTGCTCTCCGACGAGAAGGAGGCGAGCACGCGCATCGAGGAGTTCTCGAACAACACGCGTCGGTGGATGGTCGCAGTGCGCATGGTCTCCGAGGGTGTCGACGTGCCGCGCCTCGCCGTGGGCGTGTACGCCACCAGCGCGTCGACACCGCTGTTCTTCGCGCAGGCGATCGGCCGGTTCGTGCGGGCGCGGCGTCGCGGCGAGACCGCGTCGGTGTTCCTGCCCAACGTGGCGACCCTCATGAACCTCGCCGCCCAGCTCGAGCTGGAGCGCGACCACGCCCTCGACCGTCGCGGCGGCGACTCCGACGACGGGCTCGACGACAGCCTCCTCGAGTCCGCCAATCGCGAGGAGCGCGCGTCCGAGGAGGCCGGCCTCGGCACGTGGGAGGCCATCGGGTCGGATGCCTCGTTCGATCGCGTGCTCTACGACGGCACCGAGTTCGGCACGCTCGCCGAGCCCGGCACCGACGAGGAGTACGACTTCATCGGCATCCCCGGCATCCTCGAACCCGAGCAGGTCTCCGAGCTCCTCCGACACCGCCAGGCCCGGCAGGCGCGCCGCGCGGGGGAGCGGCGCAAGCACGTGCTCGAGCACGAGGATGAGCGACCCGAGCCGGTCGCCCTCTACCGCACCCTCAAGGAGCAGCGTTCGCTGCTCAACAGCCTCGTCGGGCTCTGGGCTCGCCAGACCGGCGCGCCGCACTCGCAGGTGCACGCCGAGCTCCGCCGCATCTGCGGCGGGCCGCCGGTCGCCCAGGCGACGGTCACGCAGCTGCAGGCGCGGATCGAGTTCCTGCGCAAGCGGCTCGGGAGTCGCTGAAGATACGAGCATCGGATGCCGCGACGACGGCCCCGGCGACATCCGCTCGTGTGCGAGCATGGCCGCATGGACCGCCGCACCCGCGTGCTCGTCGTCGCCATCGTGGTCTCGTTCATCGCCTTCCTCGATGGCGCGGTCATCAACGTGGCGCTGCCGGCCCTCGCGGCCGAGTTCGGCGGCGGGTTGGCGCTGCAGCAGTGGGCGGTGGACGCGTACCTGCTCACGCTCGGGTCCCTGATCCTTCTCGCCGGGTCGCTCTCGGACTCGTTCGGGCGGCTGCGCGTCATCCGCTTCGGGTTGTACGGCTTCGCCGCGACGTCGATGCTCTGCGCGCTCGCGCCCGACGGTGTGTTGTTCGTGCTCGCCCGCGCCCTGCAGGGTGCGGCTGGGGCGCTGCTCGTGCCGAGCTCGCTGGCCCTCATCATCTCCACGTTCCCGCACGCCGAGCAGGGCCGCGCGATCGGACGGTGGACGGCGTGGACGACCGCCGCCTTCCTCGTGGGGCCGCTGTTCGGCGGCGTGCTCGTCGACCTCGTGTCGTGGCGGCTCGTGTTCTGGATCAACTTGCTGCCGATCGCGGTCGTGTTGATCGTCATGCGTGCGCTCGGCCGTGACGAGCCGAACCCGTATCGGGAGCGCATCGACTGGACAGGTGCCGCGCTCGGCGTGGCGGGCCTCGGTGGTACGGTCTTCGCGCTCATCGAGTGCGGCCGATTCGGGTGGGGCTCGCCGGTCGTGCTCGTGCCCCTCATTGCGGGAATCGCTGCGCTCGTCGCGTTCGTGTGGTGGGAGCACCGCGCACCGCAGCCGATGCTGCCGCTGAGCCTCTTCGGCGCCCGCAACTTCGCGGCGGGCAACCTCGCGACGTTCTTCATCTACGCGTCATTCGCGCTCGGCCCGTTCGTGATGACCATCTTCCTGCAGGAGACCGGGGGATTCTCGGCAACGCTCGCCGGACTCGCGACGTTGCCTCCGACGGTGATGCTCGTGCTGCTCGGTTCATGGTTCGGCGAGCGGTCGACGCGGTGGGGACCGCGCATCCTCATGACACTCGGACCGATCACCGTCGCGGCAGGCTACCTGCTCACGCTCACCGTTCAACGCGAGCTGGACTACTGGCTGCAGTTCCTCCCGGGCATCCTGGTGGCCGGACTCGGCATGGCGATGACGGTGGCACCGCTCACCTCCGCGATCCTCGGAGCGGTGGATCCTGCACGTGCCGGCATCGGATCGGCCGTGAACAACGCCGTCGCTCGCATCGCGGGACTCCTCGCGGTGGCGAGCATCGGCGCCATCGTCGGTGCGCAGCTCGACCTCGACGGGTACCATCGCGCCGCGATCGCCGTCGCCGCGTTCCTCGTCGTCGGGGGTGCGATCTCCTGGATCGGCATCCGGAACCCGCCGCTCGCGACCGGCGCAAGCAGCTCTGAGCTTCCGTCGACGGCTCCGGCGCCGCCGCATCCGGGTGGGCGGCCGTCCGCATCGGAGTGACGGAATCCCGGGCGGACCAGTGGCCGGGTTGTCGCGTCGCCCCCATCCGCCATCCGCGACATCCCAACGTGAGCCGGTCGATGCAGACCACAGGACGAATGACCGCCACGCGGTCTGTCCGAGATTCGTCCCGACCGGGCGGAACCGCGGCAGCGCCGCCTCAGCCTCGGTCGGATTGACCTATCGTTGAACCGGTCGGTTCAGCGATACGACCTGCTGCCCTCCGAGCGGAATCCGTGCCCGGGCACGCGAACTTCTGATCGACGATCTTGTCGCTGTCGTCGAAGCGGAATCCTTCGTACGAGGCGAATATCCGATCAAGGGGCAGATCGGCGAACCAGCCATGGTCTTGGATGTATTCCATGTATTCAGAGCCGTCCCCCGAGAATGGATGCAGGACGGCGTCATGGACGCCGTCAAACTCGAGCGGCTCCACGCCGAACCGCGCGCACAGCTCGGCGTTGAACGCCGGAGTCGCCTTGACCCAGCGACCGTCGATCAGCGTCTCGGTGTAGCCGTGCCAGGGGAACAGGTCGCTGCCTTGCATCTTCTCCCGCAGCGTGTCGGTCTGCAGGTGATTGCGCACATCGGCGAAACCGAGTCGGGCGGGAATTCCCGCCGCGCGGGCTGCAGCCGTCAGAAGCACGGCCTTGGGCACGCAATACGCGCGCGTGGTCGTGGCCACGACGCTCGCGCGGAAGTCGCCGTCTGCCGCGGGAATCATGTACGGGTCGTACCAGATGCCGTCGCGCACGGCCACGAAGATNGTGAACGTCGGCTCAGTGGACTTCGCGCTCATCACAACTCCTACGTCGTACGAGCGCCCTGGCAAGGGCGCCGACGTGCGTTACTTTGCCAAAGAGTTCGCTCCCGATCCTGCAGCGGGGGAGGATGATCGTGAGAGTTCGGCGCTGTCGGCAACGACGCCGGCGCCGCACTGACCCGCGGGACGCCCGTCGGGCCGACCGATTCACGCGCAGCTCGGTTGCGATGACGCCGATAGGAGGACACGCCCATGGCCGGCGTTTCACATCTCGTCAGGGCGACGCTCGGGGGCGCGCTGCTGGCCAACGCCATCCCGCACGGGATCAACGGCATCTCCGGGCGGTCGTTCCCGACGCCGTTCGCCGCGCCGCCGGGGGTCGGCCTCTCGGCGCCCTGGGTCAACGTCGCATGGAGTTCGCTGAATGCGATGGCCGCAGCACTGGTGCTGCGCGGAGTGCGGCGCGACTTGGGCACCGGAATCGCGTTCACGGCAGGCGCGACCGGCACCGCGGTCGCGCTCTCCCGGTTCTTCGGAGCCGAACACTGAAGCACCGCGGACGGCCCGGACGGGCCGGCTGCCGGCCGGGCACCGGTGACGCGGCTGGAGGAGAACCGGCCGGGATGGGACTACCACGATGTCGCGCTCGTCGACGAGTCGAGCGGGCGGTTGGACACGCTCGGCGAGTTCCGGCGCACCCTCGTGTCTGCGGGGCTCGACGAACAGGTCGTCGCGATCGTCGGTCGTTCGACGACGGTCTCCGCACTGTGCGCACCCCCCTCTCGCCCGTATTCATCGACGGCGGGCACACCGACGAGCACGCGAACAACGACTACGAGGGCTGGCCGCGCTGAGTCATGGCGGAAGGCGCGCTCGTGATCCACGACGTCTTCACAGATCCGGCGGACGGGGGACAGGCTCCGTATCGCGTCTTCCACCGCGCGGTCGGAAACGGGGACTTCCGCGAACGCGAGCGCCTGGGCTCGATGCGCGTGCTCGAACGGGTCGGCGGAGACGCCGGCGGCATGTCCTCGACGTGTTCGAGGCCGATCGAGATCCGAACGATTCCGGCTCCGGGCTTCGCCTCTCCGGCCACCGGCCGGTGCGTGAGCGACGCGGGATGCTGCACCAGCGAGTCCAGCCGCCGAGCGAGACCGCGTGGGTCACGAGCTCGCAGGACTCGGTGGAGCGGGCGGCGGCGTTGTAACCATCCGCGAGCTCCAGCGCGATGATCGAGCCCGGGCCCGGGTGGGCGGCACGTCGTTCGGCGAGCACTCGCGCGGTCTCCTGCTGCGCGCGCGGTCGCAATGAGCGTCGCGGCGAGCGCCGCCATCCCGCTCGAGAATGCGACGGCACCCTCGGTGCCCTCCAGGCCCGCGAGCGACTCCTCGAACCGCGCGACGCCGGGATGCCACAGCCGCTGGTAGACGGCCGAGCGTCCCTCGCCCAGGTCGTGGCCCGTGGCGAGCTCCTCGTAGGAGAGGCCTCCTGTCTCCACCGACCCGAGCGGGTTGGTGGTGGAGAAGTCGATGACGGGCACGTGGGAACCGCTCGCCCGGACCCCATCCATGCCGCCGTGGACGGCGCGGGTCTCGAACTGCGACGACGATGTCTGCATGCCTCGAATGAAGCAGAATGCGCCACGAATCGCAAACTGATCGAAGGATCAGTACAATCGAGTCAGAATCTCGAAGTTCCTGCAAAGCGGACACGATGCCGGGAGGCCACCGATGGCGCAACGACCCGAACTCGACCGCGTCGACCGCGCCCTCCTGCAGGCGCTGTCGGCGAACGCCCGTGCGTCGGGCGCGGCCCTCGCCGCCGAGGTCGGCGTCGCCGAGTCCACCGTATCGCTCCGGCTCCGGCGACTGCAGAGCCTCGGCACGATCCGCGGCTACCGGGTCGACGTCGACCTCGCCGCGCTCGGGGCGTCGCTGCAGGCGCTCATCGCCGTCCGGCTCGTGAAACACGACCGCAGTGAGATCGACGCGTTCCGCGCCCAGGCGCCGCACCTGCCGGGCGTGCTCGGGGTCTTCCACATGGCCGGCGCCGACGACTACCTCATCCACGTCGCGGCGCGCGATGCCGAGGAACTCCGCGAATTCGTCGTCGCCTACCTCACGGGGCATCCGGCGGTCGCGCACACCGAGACGAACCTCATCTTCGAGCACGTCGACGGCGACGGCTGGAACAAGCTCGTCGGCTGAGCGCCGCTCGGCGCCGAGCGTCGCTCATCCCAGCGTGGTGCCGAACGCCAGACCGAGCAGGTACGTGACGGCCGCCGCGCCCAGGCCGATGCCCAGCTGGCGCAGCGCCCGCTTCAGCGGCGAGGCGCCCGACAGTAGGCCGACGATGGCGCCGGTCGCGAGCAGGGCGATGCCCACCAGGACGGTGGCGGTGACGACGGCCGTCGTGCCGCTCAGGCCGAAGATCCACGGCAGCACCGGGACCAGCGCGCCCGAGGCGAAGAAGGCGAAGCTCGACACGGCCGCCGACAGGCCCGTGCCGACCCCGTCGTCGTCGTGCGCCGCCACCGCGAGTGCGTCGGTCTCCAGCTGCCGCCCGGCGGCCTGCACACGCGCGACCACGAGCGCCGCGTGCTCGCGGGACTCCTCCTCGCTCATGCCGCGGGCGCGGTAGACGAGCGCGAGCTCGTTGGCGTCGATGTCGAGGTCGACGAGCGCCTCCCCGGTCGTCGGGTCGGGGGCGGATGCCTCCAGCAGCTCGCGCTGCGAGCGCACCGAGACGTACTCGCCGGCGCCCATCGACAGCGCACCGGCGAGGAGACCGGCGATCCCGGTGAAGAGCACGACGGGCGCCGGCACCCCGGTCGCACCGATGCCCAGCACGAGTGCGAGGTTCGAGACGAGCCCGTCATTCGCGCCGAACACGGCCGCGCGGAAGGTGCCCGCGAGTCGTCGCCGGCCACGGGCCGCGAGCCCGCGGACCACCTCGCCGTGGATTCGCTCGTCCGCCGCCATCGCGGCCGTGGCGTCGGGGTCGCTGGCATACGGCGAGCGGGCCTCGGCGCGCTGCGCGAGCGCGAGCACGAAGATCGATCCGAAGCGTCGTGCGAGCGCGCCGAGCATGCGTGTGCGCAGGTCGGCGCGAGGCAGTCCGTCGTCATCATCGCCGAGAAGGCTGAGCCAGTGCGCCTCGTGGCGGCCCTCGGCGGCGGCGAGCGCGAGGAGGATCTCGCGCTCCTCACCCTCCCGTCGTGCGGCGAGCTCGCGATAGACCGCGGCCTCCGCGCGCTCGTCGGCGAGGTACCGGCGCCACCTGGCCCGGTCGGCGGCGCTCCCGAGGCGCTGCTCGTCGTCGTTCATCGTGCTCCACACATCGTCGGCGGGAACGCGCGCAGGCCCGCTCGCCCCGTCACGTCGTCGCCGCCTCGGCGGCCGACAGCAACCATATCGGCGCGCCCGGCGGCATCCGGCCGGAATGTCGGGATTGGCAGCATTTCGGAGCGCCGAAGCGCCTGCGGTTCAGGACTCCAGCGGCGCCGTGACGAAGTCGATGAGTTCCTCGACCCGGCCGAGGAGCGCGGGCTCGAGGTCGCCGTAGCCGCGCACGCGACCGAGGATGTGCTGCCACGCCCGCGCGATGTCGGCCTGCTCGGCGTGCGGCCACCCGAACGCCTCGCAGACGCCGTGCTTCCACTCGGTGCCGCGGGGGATCACGGGCCACGCGTCGCGACCGAGGCGGGCGGGCTTCACCGCCTGCCAGATGTCGATGAACGGATGCCCCACCACGAGCACGTGCGCACCGTGCGGCCCGCGGGCGACCGCGTCGGCGATGCGCTGCTCCTTCGAGCCCGGAACGAGGTGGTCGACGAGGATGCCCGCGCGTCGCCAGGGGCCCGGACGGAACTCGTCGAGCTGGGCCGCGAGCACATCGACGCCCTCGAGGTACTCCACGACGACGCCCTCGATGCGGAGGTCCGCCCCCCACACCTTCTCGACGAGTTCGGCGTCGTGCCGGCCCTCGACGAAGATGCGGCTCGGCAGCGCGACGCGAGCGTGGGCATCGCGCACGGCGAAGGAGCCTGACGCCGTGCGGGCCCGGCCGGCCGGCGCCGTGGGCAGGGGACGCACGAGCTCGACTGCCTCGCCGTCGACCAGGAAACCGTGTCCGAGTGGGAAGAGCCGCTTCTGGCCGCGTCGATCCTCGAGCACCACGTGCTGCGTGTCGAGGCCCACGACCGCGCCGACGTACCCGTCGCCGGCGAGTTCGACGACGAGGTCGCGTTCGGCCGCGACCTTCGGGATCGTGCGTCGCCCCCGCGCGCGCCAGTCGCCGGCGAGCACGTCGTCGCCGTAGCGGTCGAGTCCATTCGAGTCGTGGGTCGTGGTCGGCACCGGACGAGGCTAGTCGACGTCAGCGGCCGGATGCCTCGGCGACACGTCAAGCCGTCGAAATCACGGCCGGGCGTCGGCAAGGCGACGCCGAGTGCGATGAACGGCGCCGTGAACAGTCGCTTGGCGGTGGGCGGCGGCGGCGTCGAGTCGGTGAATCGGCTCACGGCGAATAGGGTTCGGGACATGCGAGCAGAGGCCGTCGTTGTGGATGCGTTCAGGTACGACACCGATCTGCGATTCTGCGCGTTCGTGTTCGGAGAGTCCGAAGTCGCCGTCACCGACATCCTGGACGCCACCGTCGAGGAAGCGCTGGAGTCGGCCCGCGCGCTGTCGAAAGACTGAGCACAGCGCTGTATCAAGGAACGAAGACTGGCTTTCGCGTGACGAGGGGAGCCCGACGCCCGACGGCTGGATCGAGCGCGGCGACGCTCCTTTCCAACGATTGCGGTTCGAGCTCGAAACCATCGTCGAGATACGACCGGAGTACATGTTCTGACGACACGACTGAGGGATCCGGGGCAACAAGCGCCGACCGTCTGCATCGACTCCATAACGAATCGATCTCCGTTGTCGCACCCGGGCCCCGTCAGGACACGATCTCCGCATGAGGGCATCAGGTTGGGGTCGCCGCGCTGCTCGAGGGCCGGGTCATGTCGCAGTGGGCGTGATGGTGCTGGCCGGGCTGATGACGATGACGGGGTGCGCCGCGGGCGTGCCAGGCAACGGCTTCTTCGGGGACGGCTCTCGGGCCGACCGGGTGGTGAAGGGGGTGGCCTCGGACTGGGATGGGCCCGATCCTGATCTGCTCAACGGCCACCCGGTGGTCGGCTGGGTCAGCGATACCGAGTTCGGGGTGATCACGGTAGGCAGCAGCAGCAGCTGCCCGGCCGTTGCCGGCGAGCTCCAAGTCCTCGGCGCCGACGAGGTACAGATCGAGTTCGGCCTATCACCGCACGACCCCTGCACGGCAGACATGGCCGCGACGACGCACGTGTTCGTACTCCCGCCCGAGGTCACGGAGCGACCCGTGACCGTCACGGTGCAGTACGCGGAATATGAGACGGAGTACGTTCTCGAGCTCGAGTAGCCAGCCAGCGGATCGGGGGCCCGCTCGAGATGCGCCTGCAGGGGGATCCCCTCTGACGCCTACTCCGATCCGAGGCCGACCTGCCACCGCCGCTGTTCGCGTGCGAATAGCGCGGCGAAGATGGCCCATACTCCGATGTCGTCCGCGAATCCCAATGGGCCGAGTACGAGTTCGGGGATCAGATCGATCGGCGCGAACGTGTAGACAACAGCAGCGATCGCGACGACCCAAGTAGTCGGCGCGACACGGTGCTCACGGTCCTTGATCGCTTTGAGGAACCTCCACCACATGCATCCAGTGTGCGGCACAACGGCGGCGACGTCGAACGACTGCAGGTTCTCGCTCGAAGGCAAACCGCGACCCGGGCGCAGCGGTCCTTATGTCAGGGCGAAGCGGTCCTCATCTCAGCTGGGCGGGTCGGGAGATGGTTGCGCTCGAGTCGAGAGTGCCCTGCGCCCACCGCCGAATCATCGCCTTGACATTCGGACTGACCTGGTTCCATTCGACCTTGAGCGTCACCGGAAGTCGCGCGAGCGACCGGGCGCCGCAAGCACGAGCCGCTCGAACCGGTCGGCGACGAGGTTCGTGACGCCCTCGGGCGAACGCTCCAGGATGCCGCGCACGATCATCGCGGGCGCCTCGCGCGCCACCCGGCGGTACCGGGTCCACACGCCGACCCCGGCGATGACGTTGAGCGTGCCGGATTCGTCCTCGAGGTTCAGGAACGTGATGCCGCTCGCCGTGGCCGGACGCTGCCGGTGCGTGACGACCCCGCCGACCTCGACGCGCCGGCCGCTCTCCGCGTGGCGCAGCAGGTCGATGCGCACAGCGCCCCGCTCGTCGAGCCGATCCCTGACGTGCCGGATGGGATGGTCGTCGGGGGAGATGCCCGTGGCCCACAGGTCGTAGACCACCTGCTCCGCGTCGGTGAGCATCGGCAGGAGCGGCGGCTGCACGACGACGACCGACCCGGCGAGGTACTCCTCGCGGTCCTGCGCGGCCTCGCCGGCGAGCCAGAGCGCCTCGCGGCGTTGCAGGCCGAACCCCTCGAACGCGCCGGTCGCGGCGAGCGCCTCGAGCTGCTCGGCGCTCAGCGCGGCCCGGCGGGCGACGTCGGCCATGTCGCGGTACGGCCCTCGGGCGTCGCGCTCAGCCACGATGCGCTCCGCCACGATCGCGCCGATGGAGGAGACGTCGGCGAGCCCGAGCCGCACCGCGAAGGCGGCGTCGCGCCGGTGCTCGGCAGAGCGATCGGGGGCATCGCGGTGGAAGGCGCCGACGGGCGGCTGCACGGGGGTGGCGCACGCGGCCATGCCGGTCGGCTCGCGGCATCCGTCAGCTGAACCGTCGATCACACCGTCGACCGTACGGCCGCTGTCACGGGATGCCGCGCCGACCGCCTCGAGGCCCGCGCTCACGCCCGACCGGAGGATGTCGGGACGGAGCACCTCGACGCCGTGCCGGCGCGCGTCGGCCGTGAGTGTCTGCGGAGAGTAGAAGCCCATCGGCTGGGCGCGCAGCAGGGCGGCGAGGAACGCGGCGGGGTAGTGCAGCTTCAGCCATGAGCTCGCGTACACGAGGAGCCCGAAGCTCAGCGCGTGGCTCTCGGCGAAGCCGAAGTTGGCGAACGCCTCGATCTTCTCGTAGATCGCATCCGCCACGTCGGGCGCGATGCCGTTGCGGGCCATGCCGTCGTAGAGCTTCGCACGCAGCCGCTCGATCTTCTCGACACCGCGCTTGGAGCCCATCGCCCGGCGCAGCAGGTCGGCGTCGGCCGCGTCGCAGTCGCCGACGGCGACCGCCATCTGCATGAGCTGCTCTTGGAAGAGCGGCACGCCGAGCGTGCGCGCGAGCACGGGTTCGAGCTTGGGATGCAGGTAGCTGACGGGTTCCTCACCAGTGCGCCGCCGGATGTACGGATGCACCGCGCCGCCCTGTACGGGACCGGGGCGGATGAGCGCGATCTCGACGACGAGGTCGTAGAAGCAACGCGGCTTCAGGCGGGGGAGCGTGCCCATCTGCGCCCGGCTCTCGACCTGGAACACCCCGATCGAGTCGGCGCGGCAGAGCATGTCGTAGACCGCCGCCTCCTCCTTCGGGATCGTCGCGAGCTCCCACTCCTCGCCGGTCGCCTCACGCACGAGGTCGAACGTGTACTGGAGGGCGGCGAGCATGCCGAGGCCGAGCAGGTCGAACTTCACGAGGCCCATCCACGCGCAGTCGTCTTTATCCCACTGCAGCACGGTGCGGTTCTCCATGCGGGCGTGCTCGATGGGGCACACCTCGCCGACGGGCCGGTCGGTGAGCACCATGCCGCCCGAGTGGATGCCGAGGTGGCGCGGGAAGGTGAGCAGCTGCTCGGCGAGCTCGACCACGGGCTCGGGGATGTCGTGGTCGTCGGTCGACACCACGGCGCCCCATCGCTCGACCTGGCGCGACCAGGCGTCCTGCTGGCCGGTGGAGTAGCCGAGCGCCTTCGCCATGTCGCGCACGGCGGCCTTCGGCCGGTAGCTGATGACGTTCGCGACCTGCGCGGCGTTCATGCGGCCGTACTTCCCGTAGACGTACTGGATGATCTCCTCGCGGCGGTCGGAGTCGAAATCCACGTCGATGTCGGGCTCCTCGTCGCGCAGCGCCGACAGGAACCGCTCGAACGGCAGGTCGAAGTAGATCGAGTCGACCGCCGTGATGTCGAGCACGTAGCAGACCGCCGAGTTCGCCGCAGATCCCCGGCCCTGGCACAGGATGCCGCGGCTGCGGGCCTCGCGCACGAGGTCGTACACGATGAGGAAGTACCCGGGGAAGTCCTTCTGCTCGATGACGTCGAGCTCGCGGGCGAGGCGCTCGCGCACGTGCTCGGGCACGCCGGGGTAGCGCTTCGCGGCGCCCGTCCACACGAGCTCACGCAACCAGCTCATGGGCGTGTGGCCCGCGGGCACCTCCTGGCGGGGCAGGCGCGGGCGGGCGCTGCGCAGCCGGAAGCCCAGTTCCTCGGCGAGCGTCACCGAGCGCGCGACGGCGCCGGGGTACCGCTCGAACCGCCGTATCATCTCGGCGCCCGAGCGCAGGTGCAGGCCGTCGGAGGCCGTGAGCCAGCCGTCGAGCTCGTCGAGGCTGCGCCGGGCCCGCACCGCCGCGAGTGCCGACGCCAACCGGTGCTCGCCGGGGGTCGCGTAGTGCACGGCATTCGTCGCGAGGAGCGGCAGGCGGGCGCGCGCGGCGAGCTCCGCGAGCGCGTCGTTCGCGACCTGGTCGAGCGGGTGCCCGTGGTCGAACAGCTCCACGACGACGTGGTCGCGGCCGAAGAGCGCGACGAGGCGGTCGAGCGCGCGCCACGCGGCATCCGGCCCGTCGGTCGCGAGCGCACGCCGCACGGCGCCCTTGCGGCATCCGGTGGGCACCACCCACTCGCCGCCCGCGCGCTCGGCGAGCTCCTCGAGCGAATACACCGGCCGCCCCTTCTCGCCGCCCGCGAGCTGCCCGGCGGTGATGGCGCTCGCGAGCCGGTGGTAGCCCTCCTCGCCGTGCGCGAGCACGAGCAGGTGCTCACCCTCGGGGTCGGCGACGCCCATCTGCGGCTCACTCAGCCCGAGCGAGAGCTCGGCGCCGAACACCGTCTGGAGCTCGGGGAAGCTCTCGGCGGCCTCGGCGAAGCGGACGATGCCGTAGAAGCCGTCGTGGTCGGTGACGGCGAGTCCCGAGAGCCCGAGGCAGTGCGCCTCCTCGACGAGCTGCTCGGGCGTGGAAGCGCCGTCGAGGAAGCTGAACGTCGAGTGCGCGTGCAGTTCGGCGTAGGGCACGATGGGCCCGGCCGGCGCCTCGAGGCCGTCGGACGGGCGATACGGATGCCGCTTCCTACTCCACGCGGGACTGTCGCCGCCGTCGGCGATGACCGCGGACCCGCCCGGCCGCCGCCGATCGGAGAGCTTGCGCTCGAGCTCCGACCACGGGACGCCAGGGTTGTTCCAGCCCATCAGTCGTACCTCGCCTCGGCCCACCAGCCCTCGTGGTCGCGCACGAGGAGCCAGGCGCAACCGTCGTCGTCGACGATCTGGAACCGGTGCACGCGCTTGGCGTGCTCGGCGTCCCACCAACGCTCGACGACCGGCCACGGGCCGGCCCAGGCGCGCACCGGAGCCGCCTCGCCGCCGCCCACGGCGAACCGCTCGGGTGACGCGGAGATCGCCCCCCGCTCGTCGATGGCGACGGCGGAGCCGCGCTCGTCGAGGAGCGCGATCGGCAGCCGCTCGCGGAAGACGCTCGCGGGCGCGAGTGCGGGCAGGCTCCCGGGCCACGGCGCGTCGCTCGTGCGCTCGGGGGGTCGGTCGCCCCACGGCACGAGCACCTGCCGATCGGCGAGCATACGGCCCCCGCCGATCGCGGCGGTCACCACGGCCTCGTGCCCGAGCATGCTCTGCACGCGCGTGAGCCCGTGGTGCACGCGCTCGTCGGGGCCGCCGCCCCAGAGCCCCTCCTCGTGGTTGCCGGTCGAGTCGATGCGCTCGGGGATGACGCGCAACCGCACGATGGGGGAGGCGAGGCCCGCGTCGGCCGAGCCCGCGCCCTGCAGCTGCCAGCGGATGCGGTCGACGACGTCGGCCGGCGTGAACCAGCGCGGATGCAGCCAGCTCCGGCTCGAGTGCCCGCCGCGTTCGTCGTCGAGCTCGATGCGCAGGCCCGTGCACACGAGCCGCACGGCGCGCATGCGCTCGATGAACTCCTCGGCGCCCACGCGGAACGCGAACGCGAGCTGGTCGATGCGATCGAGCGGGGGCTCGAAGTGCAGCTCGGCCTCGAACTCGGGCGGCGGCGTGCGCGCGATGACGCGGGCCTGCTCGCGCCCGGCCGCTCGATCGTGCGCGAACGCGCCGGCCGCCCCGAACCGGCGCCGCACGTCGGCCGCGGGCAGGGCGGCGAACTCGCCGAGCGTGCGCACGCCGAGCCGGTTCAGCAGGGTGGCCGTGCGCGGGTCGACCACGAGCGCGACGGGGAGCGGCGCGATGAACGCGGCGGATGCCCCGGGCGGCACGATCCCGACGGGCGACTCGCGCGCGGCGCGCGCCGCCTGCTCGGCCGCGAACGGCCCGTCGGCGATGCCGACCCGCGCACCCGGCACCCCGTGCTCGGCGACGGTCGCGAGGAGGGCCGACGCCGCGGCATCCTCACCGCCGTAGTAGCGGGCGGGACCCCTCGCCCGCATCGCGAGCGTGCCCGGCCGGACGAGCTGCACGCCCGGCACGGCGGCTTCGACGGCCCGCACGATCGGCTCGAAGACGCGGGCGTCGAGGTCGGCGTCGTAGCCGTGCACGATGAGGCCGGGGGAGCGGTACTGCGCCTCGCGGAGCTTCAGTCCGCGGGCGACGCCGTCGCGACGCGCGGCCGGCGAGCAGGCGAAGACGAGGCCGGCCTCGGTGAGCGCGATGGGCGCGGTCGGGTCGAGACCTGTCTCACGACAGGTGGCGAAGACGGGCCAGTCGGGGCACCAGAGCACGATGGTGCGGCCGAGTTCGGCGGTCATCCGGTGGCCCTCCGTTCGAAGTCGTCGAGGGGGATCGGATCGGCGAGGCCGGGGGCAGGGCCCAGCGCCGCCGGCGCGAACTCGAGATGGCGACCGGGCAGCCGGAGGCGGGAGCGCGTGCGCCGAACGAACTCGCCGCGGCCGGCGACGCTCACGACGACCTCGCGTTCGGCGAGATGCCCGTGGCCGCGCTCGAGTCCCCGCCACTCGCTCGCCTCGACGCCGAGCCGGGCGTCGCTGCCGGGCCAATCGCCCGCGACGAGCAGGGTGGTGCCGCGCTGGCGGAGCCTCGCCTGGAGGCGACTCGACTCGGCGGGCGAGACCCTGCCCCCCGGCCGCACCGCGACGACGGGGATGACGTCGGCGAGCGCCGCGACGACCGTGAGCCACTGGCGTCCGGGATCGGGTACGAGCACCAGCCGGTCGAGGGCGATGCCGAACCGCGCGGCGGCCTCGACGCCGAACTCGGGCATGCCCGCCACCGCGACCCACCGACCGCTCGCGCTCGGCCCGGCGAGGAGCGCCATGAGCAGGGTTGTCGACCCCTCGACCTGCACGACCGTGCCCTCGCGGAGCGTGCCGCCCGGCAACACCTCGGCAAGGGCCGGATGCGTCGGCACGGCCTTGGAATCGAGGCGCGTGGCCTGCATCCCGCGGATGCGGGCCTGCAGCTCCTCGACGCGCGCCGGCCGAGGGCTTGGAGCGGCGTGGGGAGCGGTCATGGTCATACCCCAGTTTCGAACACATATTCGAATGAGGCAAGCCGGGAAGGCCGTCCGTCCACCCCGCGTTCGGGCCGCCCAAGAACGACGGAAGGCCCAGATCGGCACGATCCGGGCCTTCTCGCAACGCGTGCGCGAGGGGGGACTTGAACCCCCACGCCCGTTAGGGCACTAGCACCTCAAGCTAGCGCGTCTGCCATTTCCGCCACCCGCGCGTTGTCTCGGGCCCTAGATCGCTCGGTGGCCCGAGAGAAGACCTTAGCACGGATTCAGGGGGGCCTCGAACGCCGGTGGCCCGCCTCGATCGCCGCGGCTACGGTGAAACGCATGGCCTCCTCACCCGCAGTCCCGCAGCCGACGACCGAGCTCGAGGAGACTGCCGTGATCGCGCGGGATCTCATCCGCATCGACACGTCGAACTACGGCGAGGGGAAGGCCACGGGCGAGCGCGAGGCCGCCGAATACGTCGAGGCCAAGCTCGCCGCGCTCGGCCTCGCCCCGCAGCTGTTCGAGCCCGAGCCGCGTCGCACGAGCGTCGTCGCGCGCGTGCCGGGGCGCGACCCCGACAAGCCGGCGCTCGTGCTGCACGGCCACCTCGACGTGGTGCCTGCCGACGCGCGCAACTGGAGCGTCGACCCGTTCGCGGGCGAGATCCGCGACGGCATGCTCTGGGGTCGCGGCGCGGTCGACATGAAGGACATGGACGCCATGATGCTCACGGCGCTCGGCGACATCATCGGCGCCGGCTCCCTGCCCGAGCGCGAGATCGTCGTGGCCTTCTTCGCCGACGAGGAGGCGGGCGGCGGCCTCGGCGCGAGCTGGCTCGTCGACCACCATCCCGAGCTCTTCGCGGGCGCCACGGAGGCGATCAGCGAGGTCGGCGGCTACTCCATCACGGTCGGCGGCACTCGGGCGTACCTCTTGCAGACGGGGGAGAAGTCGCTCATCTGGGTCCGTCTCATCGCCCGCGGTGTCGCCGCGCACGGCTCTCGGCTGATCCGCGACAATGCCGTCACCAAGCTCGCCGTGGCGATCGCGCGCATCGGCCGCCGGGAGTGGCCGCTGCGGCTCACCGACACCACCCGCGAGCTCCTCGCCGAGATCGCGGGCGTGCTCGGCGTGGACCCCGAGCAGGTCTCGCCCGACGAGCTCGCACTCGCCACGGGCTCGGCGTCGGGGTTCATCACGGCCACGCTCCGCACGACCGCGAACCCGACAGTGCTCGACGCCGGCTACAAGCACAACGTCATCCCCGACCACGCCGAGGCCCTCGTCGACATCCGCACCCTGCCGGGCGAGGAGGACGCGGTGCTCGCCGAGATCGAGGAGCTCATCGGCGACGACATCGAGATCCGGATCGTGCATCGCGACATCGGGCTCGAGACATCCACCTCGGGTCCGCTGGTCGACGCCGTCAGGCGCACGATCGAGGTGCACGACCCGGGGGCCCCGGTCTTCCCGTATCTCCTGTCGGGCGGCACCGACAACAAGTCCCTGAGCCGGCTCGGCATCGCGGGCTACGGGTTCGCGCCGCTGCGCCTGCCCGCGGGCCTCGACTTCCCGGGCATGTTCCACGGGGTCGACGAGCGCGTTCCGCTCCACGCACTATCCTTCGGGAGGCGGGTCCTGCGCGACCTGCTCCTCGGCTACTGACCGCGACCGGTCTCGATCCACGACTCCCGGAAGGCGGATGTCCCAGTTGCTCGACGCGATAATCCTCGGCCTCGTTCAAGGCCTCACCGAGTTCCTCCCCATCTCCTCGAGCGCCCACCTGCGAATCCTGGGGGAGTTCCTCCCGAGCGCCCAGGACCCGGGCGCCGCGTTCACCGCGATCACGCAGATCGGCACCGAGACGGCGGTCGTCGTGTTCTTCTGGCGCGACATCACGCGCATCATCTCGCACTGGTTCCGATCGCTCTTCGGTCGCGTTCCGCGACACGACCCCGACGCGCGCATGGGCTGGCTCATCATCATCGGTTCGATCCCGATCGTCGTGCTCGGCATCCTCTTCCAGGACGAGATCGAGACGACGTTCCGCTCGCTCTGGATCGTCGCGACCATGCTCGTCGTCTTCGGCGTGATCCTGGGCCTGGCCGACTGGGCGGGCGCGAAGAATCGCTCACTCGACCGGCTGAACGTGCCGCACGGCATCCTGTTCGGGCTCGCCCAGGCACTGGCGCTCATCCCGGGCGTGTCGCGCTCCGGGGGCACGATCACCATGGGACTCCTGCTCGGCTACGCACGGCCCGCGGCGGCGCGATACGCGTTCCTCCTCGCCATCCCTGCGGTGTTCGGCTCGGGCTTCTACCAGCTCTTCAAGAGCTGGGGCGAGCCGGCCGTCTTCGGCCCGCTCGAGACCGGGGTCGCGACGCTCGTCGCGTTCATCGTGGCGATCCTCATCATCGCATTCTTCATGAGCTGGATCTCGAAGCACAGCTTCCTGCCGTTCGTGATCTACCGCCTCGCGCTCGGCGGGTTCATCTTCTGGCTGCTGGCCACGGGCACCATCGACGCCTGATCGCCCGGTGTGCCCGGGGTCGGCGTCCCGCAGTGGGCCGGCGTCGTTCCGTTCGCCGAGTCGCAGGACGACACGCCGATTCGCGCGGTGGGATGTCGGCGTGTCGCGCAGAAGTTCCTGCGACTCGCGAACGGCGACGCGGTGGGGCAGCGGATGCCGCAGCCGGCGCGTGCGGCTCAGGCGCCGTCGCGCGGGCGCCAGGGCTCGTCGCGCGGGCCGTCGCCGCGACCGTCGGCCCGGCCCTCGGGTCCGTCGCCGCGACGGCGCAGGTAGCGCTCGAACTCCTGCGCGATGGCCTCGCCGCTCGCCTCGGGCGCGTCGACGGCGTCGCGCGCCTGCTCGAGCTGGGTGATGTAGCCCGCCATGTCCTCGTCGTCGGCCGCGAGTTCGTTCACTCCGGCCTCCCACGCCTTGGCCTCCGCCTCGAGGTTGCCGCGCGGGATGCTGAGCCCCGTGAGCTCCTCGACCTTGCCGAGCAGGGCGAGCACGGCCTTCGGCGAGGGCGCGTTGTGCACGTAGTGCGGCACCGACGCCCACAGCGACACCGTCGGGATGCCGACGCGTTCGGCCTGGTCGGCGATGACGCTGAGGATGCCGACCGGTCCCTCGTAGCTCGAGCGGTCGACGCCGAGCGCCCGGCGCACCTCGGCGTTCTCGCTCGACGCGAACACCGAGAGCGGGCGCGTGTGCGGGGCATCCGCCAGCATCGCGCCCAGCAGCACGATGCCCTCGATGTCAGCGGTGAGCGCCGCGTCGACGAGCTCGGCCGCGAATCCCCTCCAGCTGCGAGCGGGCTCGGCGCCGATGAGCACGTGCAGCGAGTCCGCGCCAGGGCCGGTCACGCCCTCCTCGTCGTCCGATGTGGGCATGCCGCTCGGGCCGAGGATGGCCGCGCCGGGCCATTCGAGCCGGCCCATGCCGTCGTCGCCGGCGACGACCGTCGGGCGCGTGAACTGGTAGTCGAAGTAGAGCTCGGGGTCGACCGCGGCGATCTCGACGAGGCCGAGGCGATCGATGAGGAGCTTCGCGGCACCGGTCGCCGCCTCGCCGGCGTCGTTCCAACCCTCGAACGCGACGATGAGCAGCCTTCCGCCCTCGAATCCGGCCGGCTGTTTCACTCCTGGTGCCCCGCTTTCCGCCCGGTGGACCCGGGACACCTCCACAATAGGCCGTGCCCGTAGACTTGCGGGTTGTGACCACTCGCCTCCCCGCCGCCGTCCTCTGGGACATGGACGGCACCCTCGTCGACACCGAACGCTACTGGATGGCGGCCGAGGAGGAGCTCGTGGAGTCCTTCGGCGGCCGCTGGACGCACGAGGACGCGCTCGGCCTCGTCGGCAGCGGGCTGTGGGAGGCCGCGGTGGTCTTCCAGTCGGCGGGCGTCGACCTCGACGCCGACACGATCGTCGCCCGGCTCACCGCGCGCGTGCAGGAGCAGCTCGCCGGGCACGGCGTGCCGTGGCGGCCCGGCGCCCGCGAGCTGCTCGAGGCGCTGCGCGAGGCATCCGTGCCCACCGCCCTCGTCACCATGTCGGTGCGATCGATGGCCGACGACGTCGTGCGGGCGATCCCGTTCCGCGCGTTCGACGTGCTCGTCACGGGTGACGCCGTGCAGCACGCGAAGCCGCACCCCGGGCCGTACCTGAAGGCGGCGAAGGAGCTCGGCGTCGACGTGCGCGAGTGCGTCGCCATCGAGGACTCACCCGCCGGCCTCACCTCGGCGTGGGCGTCGGGTGCCGTCACGGTCGGCGTGCCGAACATCCTCGCGCTCGACGAGGCGCCCGCCCACGTGCTGTGGCCGACGCTCGAAGGTCGGTCGGTCGCCGACGTCGCCGCACTCCTCGACCATCGGGAGGCGCACGCATGATCGAGAGTCGCGGCGGGCGCAGCGGGCCGTTCCGCGCGGGCGACCGGGTGCAGCTCACCGGCCCCAAGGGACGCATGCACACCATCACGCTCGAGCCCGGCAGGCTCTTCCACTCCCACAAGGGCGCGATCGCGCACGACGACCTCATCGGCCTGCCCGACGGCTCGGTCGTGACCAACCAGACGGGTGTCGAGTACCTCGCGCTGCGGCCGCTCCTCAGCGACTTCGTGATGTCGATGCCGCGCGGTGCGGCCATCGTCTACCCGAAGGATGCCGCGCAGATCCTCGCCCAGGCCGACGTCTTCCCCGGCGCCAACGTGGTCGAGGCGGGTGTCGGCTCCGGAGCACTCGCGCTGTGGCTGCTCCGGGCGATCGGACCGACCGGGCGCCTGCATTCGTTCGAGCGGCGCGAGGAGTTCGCGGACGTCGCGCGCGGCAACGTCGCGACGTTCCATGGCGCCGACCCCGAGAACTGGTCGATCACGCTCGGCGATCTCGCGGAGTCCCTGCCCGGACAAGTGGCCGAGGCATCCGTCGATCGTGTCGTGCTCGACATGCTCGCGCCGTGGGAGTGCGTCGACGCCGTGTCGACCGCGTTGAAGCCCGGCGGCGTGCTGCTCTGCTATATCGCGACCGTGACGCAGCTGTCGCGGGTGGCGGAGGCCATCCGCGCGACCGGGTGGTACACGGAGCCGCAGGCGAACGAGACGATGGTGCGCGGCTGGCATGTGCAGGGCCTCGCCGTGCGACCCGACCACCGCATGATCGCGCACACGGGCTTCCTCGTCACGGCTCGCCGGCTCGCCCCGGGCACCGTGCTGCCCGAGCTCAAGCGCCGTCCGTCGAAGACCGAGTTCAGCGACGACGACGTCGAGGCGTGGACGCCGGGTGCGCTCGGCGAGCGCCAGGTGAGCGACAAGGCCCTCCGCAAGCGCGCGCGAGCAGCGGATGCCGCGGCCGCGAGCTCCCGTGCGGCCGAGCCCGATGCGAGCGCCGCCGATTCCGACGCCGGCGCCACCGACTCAGCGGGCGAAGCCGGGTAGGCTACCAACGCCCCTCCGCGACCCATCGAAGAATCGAGGATCAGTGCGCTCGTCATTCGTGCTCATCGCCACGGCCGGTCTCGTCGCCGTGACGCTCTCCGGATGCGCTTCGGCGCCCGCCCCCGAGGCGCAGGCCGGGCAGTCGTCCGACGTCGTCGTCGTGACAGGGGACTTCGGCGAGACGCCGAGAGTGGAGTTCCCGACACCGCTCGTGCCCGGCGAGACCCAGTGCGCCGAGGTCATCGCGGGCGAGGGCGAGCGGCTCCGGGAGGGCCAGCACGCGCTCATCCGCTACGCCGTGTACAACGGCGCGAACGGCGACCAGGTCGAGGTGACGGGGTACGGCGATCAGGATCCGGTCGAGGTGACCCTCGTGGAGGGGCTCATGCCCGGTCTGCGGAAGGCCCTCACGTGCGCGAACGAGGGTTCCCGGGTAGTGGCGGTGATCCCGTCCGACGACGGCCTGGGCGACGCCGGCAATGCCGCACTCGGCATCGCCGGCGGCGACAGCCTCGTGTTCGTCGTCGACGTGGAGCGTGCGTTCCTCACGCGTGCGGACGGCTCGGTGCGCCTGTCCCGGGACGGATTCCCCGCGGTCGTGCTCGCGCCCGACGGGCGCCCGGGCATCACCATTCCGAACAACGATCCGCCCGTCGGCGACACGAGCGAGGTCGCGGTCCTGAAGCAGGGCAACGGCCAGACCATCGAGGACGGCGACGCGGTGGTCGTGCACTACACCGGCGTGCTGTGGGATGACAGCAAGACGGTGTTCGACTCCAGCTGGGAGAACGGCCGGCCGGCGACCTTCGTCGTCGGCGAGGGTGGCAACGTGATCCCGGGCTTCACGACGGCGCTCGTCGGCCAGAAGGTCGGCTCGCAGATCGGCGTGATCGTGCCCCCGTCGGAGGGCTACGGCGAGGAGGGCAACGGCCAGGTGCCGGGCGGCGCGACGCTGTTCTTCGTGGTCGACATCCTGGGTGTCATCTGACTCGGTCGGCGACGGTCGGGGGCGGCCCCCGGATGAGTATGATCGCTCGTGTGGCTGGCGCAGCGGGCATGGGGGAGTCGAGGGTTCCGGTCGAAGACCGGCTCTTCAGCCTCGTGCTCGCGCTCCTCGCGACGGAGACCGGACTCCTGAAATCCGAGATCCTGTCGTCGGTGCGCGGCTACGCCGAGCGGTACGACGCATCGGGCGGCAACGCCAACCTCGAGCGCCAGTTCGAGCGCGACAAGGACGACATCCGCGAGCTCGGCATCCCGCTCGAGACGGTCGAGTCTCCCGACCGGCCGGGTGACAACCAGGCGCTGCGCTACCGCATCCCGAAGGGGCAGTACGACCTGCCCGACGAGGTGCGGTTCACGCCCGACGAGCTGACGCTCCTCGGCCTCGCCGCCGAGGTGTGGCGCGAGGCATCCCTGTCGGCCGACTCGCAGCGCGCGCTCACCAAGCTCCGCTCGTTCGGCATCGAGCCCCGTGAGCCCGTGATCGGATACGCCCCGCGCCTGCGCGTCCGCGACGCCGCGTTCGAGCCGCTGCGTCACGCGCTCGACCGTCGGCACGCCGTTCGGTTCCGCTACCTCAAGCCCGGCGAGGCGGAGCCGCGCCTGCGCACGGTGAACCCGCTCGCGGTGGTGTTGCACGAGGGGCGCTGGCACCTGCACGCGTACGACCGCGATGCGGCCGGTCCGCGCACCTTTCTGCTCTCCCGCATCGTGGGCGAGGTCGAGTCGGTGCCCGGCATGAGGTTCGACGCGCCGCCGCCCGGCATCCAGGACCGCATCCTCGCCGAGCTCGACGACCTGCGGCTCCGCCACGCCGCCGACCTCGCCGTCACGGCGGGCACCGACGCCGAGGTGCGTCTCGGCAAGCGCGCCGTGCTCCGTGACGAGGATGCCGGCGTCATCCGCCTCCACTACACGGATGCCGCGGTGTTCGCCGACGAGCTCGCCGCGTACGGTCCCGAGGTGCGCGTCATCAACCCCGCGTCGCTGCGGGAGGCCGTACGCGGCCGCCTCGCCGCCGTCGCCGCAACCCATCGCGACGAAGGAGCCGCGTGATGGCCACGCGCCGCGCCAGGCCGCTGAAGGCGCCCGACAAGCTCGTCTTCCTGCTCTCGTTCGTGCCGTACCTGCTCGAGCAGCGCGTCGTCGCCGTGCCGGAGGCGGCGGCACACTTCGGCATGACGGACGACGAGATCCGAGACGCGGTGCGGCTCATCGCGACGTCGGGCCTGCCCGGATCCACGGGCACGTACCAGCCCAACGACCTGTTCGACATCGACTGGGACGCGTTCGAGGACGACGACGTCATCGTCATCGTGCACCACGTCGCGATCGACGACGCGCCGCGGCTCTCGGCACGCGAGGCGGCGGCGCTCATCGCGGGCCTCCAGTACCTCTCCGCGTCACCCGAGAACCAGGGCAGCGCGTCACTCGCCTCGCTCATGGCGAAGCTCACCGCTGGCGCCTCCGCGGCACCGAGCCGGCTCGCCGTCGCCGAGACCGAGGCGGACGCGTCGCTCGCCCTCATCCGCGGGGCCGTGTCGGTGGGCCGTCAGATCGAGTTCGACTACCTGAACGCCCGGGGCGAGGGGAGCCGGCGTCGCGCCGACCCTCTGCGGATCATCTCGCAGGACGCCGACTGGTACCTGCAGGCCTACTGCCACACGCGCGAGGACGTGCGCAACTTCCGCGTCGACCGCATGAGCGACCTCGTGCTCACCGACGAGCCCGTCGGCGACCACTCGCAGCACGCGGTGCCGGACACGCTGTTCCAGCGTTCGGACTCCGACCTCGACGTCGTGGTCGACGTGTCGCCGTCGACACTGTCGCTCCTCGCCGACTACCTGGCCGACTCGCGCGCGCGTGAGGTCGGCGGACGCCTTCGGGTCACGCTGCGCCTCGCGCACGTGCACGGGCTGAAGCGCCTCGTCGCCGGCCTCCCGGGCCTCGTCACGGTCGTCTCGCCGCCCGAGGCGCGCGCCGCGGTCGCGGAGTGGGCGGAGGCGGGCCTCGCCGGATATCGCGAGGTTGAGGCATCCGAGATCCCCCGAACGACGGGCAGCGACGACATCTAGCCTCGCCGGCAGCGGACGATCGACCGATCGTTCGTTCCGCAGGCGCCGACGGCGGGTAGACTGACGTGACGATCCCCCCGGAGAAACGGACGAACACCTATGTGGCAAGGCTTCACTGGTTGGCATGCGCTGATCATCCTCGTGGTCATCCTGCTGCTCTTCGGCGCGCCCAAGCTCCCGGCTCTCGCCCGTAGTCTCGGTCAGTCGATGAAGATCCTGAAGAGCGAGGTTCGCCCCGAGAAGGACGAGACCGATACGACCGAAGGCACCGCGACGAGCGACGCCGCCGCGCCTACGGCCCCCGAGGCGAGCGGCACCGCCGGCGTCCGGGCCAAGAGCGACGAGGCCGACTCGGGCACGAGTCGTTGACCCGATGTCCGCGGTGAAAGATCGCGGGGAGAAGAACCGCGAGAAGCGGATGTCGCTCGGTGCGCACCTCATCGAGTTGCGCAAGCGCCTCTTCATCTCGGCGATCGCCATCGTGGTCGGCGGCATCGTCGGCTGGGTGCTCACCGACCTCTTCGTCTGGGAGGCGATCCAAGAGCCGGTGTACCGCGTCGCGGAGGCGAGGGACGATGCGACCAGCATCATCTTCCCGACGATCTCGAGTGCGTTCGACCTGCGGCTGCAGATCGCGTTCACCCTTGGTATCGTCCTCTCGAGCCCGGTGTGGCTCTACCAGATCTTCGCGTTCCTCGTGCCCGGTCTCAACACCAAGGAGCGCAAGTTCACGTTCGCGTTCTTCGCGACCGCTATCCCGCTGTTCTTCGCCGGTTGCGCCGCCGGTTGGTTCGTGCTGCCGAACATCGTGAAGCTCATGACGAGCTTCGTGCCCGAGGGCGGTGCGTCGCTGCTCACCGCCAAGGAGTACATCGACTTCGTGCTGAAGCTCGTGGTGGCGATCGGCATCGCCTTCGTCGTGCCGGTGTTCCTCGTGCTGCTGAACTTCGCCGGCATCCTGAGCGCCGCCGCGCTCATCAAGTCGTGGCGCATCGCGATCCTCGTGATCGTGCTCTTCACGGCCATAGCGACCCCCTCGGCCGATGTCGTCTCGATGTTCATGCTCGCGATCCCGATGGTCGCGCTGTACTTCGCCGCGTGGGGCATCGCCCACCTGCACGACAAGCGCGTCGAGCGCCGGAACCGAATCGAGTTCGGGGCCGCGGTCTAGCTGCGCTGTCTAGGCTGGAGAGGTGATGAGCCTCTCCCCGGCCGAACGGTACGCGATCTCTCGCGAACAGCGTCGGAAGCCGCGACTCGCGGAGTTCGCCTCGAGGCTCCGCTTCGACCTCGACCCGTTCCAGCGGGCCGGATGCACCGCGCTCGACGAGGGACGGAGCGTGCTCGTCGCGGCACCGACCGGTGCGGGCAAGACCGTCGTGGCCGAGTTCGCGGTGTTCCTCGCCATGCAGGAGCCGGGAGCGAAGGTGTTCTACACCACTCCCATCAAGGCGCTCAGCAACCAGAAGTACCAGGAACTCGCCGACGAGTGGGGCGCCGCCGAGGTGGGCCTGCTCACGGGCGACACGAACGTGAACTCGGGTGCCCGAATCGTGGTGATGACCACCGAGGTACTGCGAAACATGCTCTACGCCGACTCACCACTGCTCGACCGGCTCGCCTACGTCGTGATGGACGAGGTGCACTACCTCGCCGACCGCTTCCGCGGGGCCGTGTGGGAGGAGGTCATCATCCACCTTCCCGAGGAGGTGCGGCTCGTCTCGCTGAGCGCGACGGTGTCGAACGCGGAGGAGTTCGGCGACTGGTTGCAGGCCGTGCGGGGCGACACCGACGTGATCGTCTCCGAGGACCGCCCAGTGCCGCTCGAGCAGCACGTGCTCGTGAAGGCCAAGCTGATCGACCTGTTCGACTCCTCGGGCCAGGCCTCGACGAACCGCGTGAACCCCGAGCTGCAGCGTCTCGCGCGCTCGGGCGGCAGGTCGATCACGTCACGTTCTGCGCGTGGACGGCGCGGCGGAGATCGCGGGGGCTTCCACCAGCAGGCGCAGGCGAGCGGGCGGCTGGAGCGGCCCGACGTCGTCGAGCTGCTGCATGGCAAGCACCTGCTCCCGGCGATCGTGTTCATCTTCTCCCGGGCGGGGTGCGATCAGGCCGTGCGCCAGGTGCTCCGCTCCGGCATCCGGCTCACCGACGCGGCGGAGCGCGACGAGATCCGGTCCATCGTCGAGGAGCGGGTCCGGATGGTTCGCGACGAGGACCTCGCGGTGCTGGGCTACTGGGACTGGATCGAGGCCCTGCAGCGAGGCGTCGCGGCGCACCACGCGGGCATGCTGCCGGCGTTCAAGGAGGTCGTCGAGGAGCTGTTCCAGCTGAAGCTCCTGAAGGTCGTGTTCGCGACCGAGACGCTCGCGCTCGGGGTGAACATGCCGGCGCGCTCGGTGGTGCTCGAGAAGCTCGGGAAGTTCAACGGCGAGGCGCGGGTGCCGATCACGCCGGGGGAGTACACGCAGCTGACGGGCCGCGCGGGCCGTCGCGGTATCGACGTCGAGGGGCACTCGGTCATCCAGTGGGTCGACGGGCTCGATCCCGAGGCCGTCGCGTCGCTGGCCTCCCGCCGCAGCTACCCGCTCAATTCGAGCTTCAAGCCGACCTACAACATGGCCGTGAACCTCATCGACCAGTTCGGGAGGGAGCGCACCCGGCAGATCCTCGAGCTCTCGTTCGCCCAGTTCCAGGCCGACCGCGCGGTCGTCGACCTCGCACGTACGCTGCGGAAGCAGGAGGAGTCGATGGCCGGATTCGAGGAGGCCATGCGGTGCCACCTCGGCGACTTCGGCGAATACGCCGCGATCCGCCGTCGCATCGGCGAACTCGAACGGCAGACATCGAAGGGCAATCCGACGCACGCCCAGCGGGAGCGCCTGCAGCGCGAGCTGAACGGCGCTCGAAAGGCGATGCGGGCGCATCCCTGCCACGGCTGCGCCGAGCGCGAGCAGCACGCGCGCTGGGCCGAGCGCTGGTGGCGGCTGAAGCAGGAGCACGACCAGCTCTCGCGCCAGATCCGCACGCGCACCGGCCAGGTCGCGAAGCGGTTCGACCGGGTGACCGAGGTGCTCGAATCCCTCGGGTACCTCGAGCGCGACGCGTCCGGCGATCTCGTCTCCGCGGCGCCGGGTCGCACCCTGAAGCGGATCTACGGGGAACGCGACCTCCTCGTGGCCGAGAGCCTGCGGCTCGGCCTGTGGGACCGCCTCGACGTGCCGTCGCTCGCCGCGATGGCGGCCTCGATCGTGTACGAGCCGCGCCGCGACGACCGCGGTGAGCAGTTCCGGATGCCGCGGGGCCGGTTCCGTGACGCATTCGATCGCACGACGGATGTCTGGAGCGGGCTCGACGACCTCGAGCGCGAGCACCGCCTGTCGGGCACGGAGCAGCCGTCGCCGGCGCTGGCCTCGGCGATGCACGCGTGGGCGAGCGGCGCGGATCTCGGCAGCGTGCTCGCCGACACCGAGCTCGCCGCCGGCGACTTCGTGCGGCTCACGAAGCAGGTCGTCGACCTGCTCGATCAGATCTCGATCGTGGCGGATGCGGAGCTCGGCAGCACGGCTCGTGCGGCGATCGATGCCGTGCGCCGCGGCGTGGTGGCCTACGGCTCGGTCGCCTGACGGCGCGCCGGTTCGCTTAGGCTGATCTGGTGTCCGAACGAGACCAGCGACCCCTCCTGCCGCTGCCGCTGTGGGCGGCTGTGCTCGCGTCGATCGCCGGCGGGCTCGTGTACGACCTCGGGTTCCCGGGGGCGAGCGTGTGGCCGCTCGCCTTCGTGGGCATCGGGCTCGCGCTCGTCAGCCTGATCGGCCGCTCCTCGTGGGCGGCATTCCACCTCGGGCTCGCGTTCGGCCTCGCCTTCTACCTGCCGCAGGTCTCGTGGACGTCGTTGTACCTCGGACCGATCCCGTGGCTCGCGTTGTCGATCTTCCAGTCGTTGTTCGTGGCGGGTGGCGCCGTGCTGATCACGCTCGCCTACCGGTGGGTGCCACGCGCGAGCGCGTCGCGTTGGGTGAGGTTGGTCTGGCTGCCGCTGCTCGTCGCGGGCCTCTGGATCGTGCGCGAGGCGGCGACGGGGTCGATCCCGTACGGCGGGTTCCCCTGGGGGCGGGCGGCGCTCAGCCAGGCCGAGAGCCCGTTCGCCGAGACGGTCTCCTGGATCGGGTCCACTGGCCTCGGGTTCGTGATGGTCGCGCTCGTCGCGGGCCTCATCGAGTGGATCCGGCTGCGCGGCTGGCGGGACCTGCGGTCGGCGATCCCGGTCGCGGCGCTGGCTCTCACCGCCGTCGCCGTGCCCGCCTGGCCGACCGTCGCCGTCGGCGAACTGCGGGTCGCGAGCGTGCAGGGCAACGGTCCTGCCGGGTACTTCGACGAGCGCGAGCCCGGCGACCTGCTCGCGACGCAGCTGGCGGCGACGGAGCCGATCCTCGACGAGCCGGGCGTCGATGTGCTGCTGTGGCCCGAGGGCGGGTCGGACATCGACCCGACACGCAGCGATTCGGCGGCCCGCGTCCTCGACTCGCTCAGCAGCGAGCTCGATGCGCCGGTCGTGCTCAACACCGTCACCGCCCGTGATGAGCGGTTCTACAACACGTCCCTCCTCTGGCGCGCCGGCGAGGGTGCGGTCGACAGCTACGACAAGCGTAATCCGGTGCCGTTCGGCGAGTACATCCCCGATCGGTGGTTCTTCGACGCGATCGCGGGCGATCTCACGGGCCTGATCCAGCGCGGCTACTCGCCCGGCACGAATTCGCCGGTCTTCGATCTCGGCAACGCGGTGGCCGGCCTCGCGATCTGCTTCGACGTCATCTACGACGGACTCATCTGGGAGGGCGCGCGCGAGGGCGCACAGGTCTACCTGTTCCAGACGAACAACGCGGACTTCCGGGGTACCGACGAGAACGAGCAGCAGCTCTCGATCGCGCGCCTGCGCGCGATCGAGACGGGCCGCTCGGTCGTGAACATCTCGACGGTGGGCACGAGCCAGGTCATCGGCCCGACGGGGCGCACGGTCGACTCGCTGCCCGCGTACGAGCCGGGGGCCATGGTCACCGACGTCGAGTTGCGCCAAGGCCTCACGCCGGCCGTCGTGCTCGGCGGGGCGGTGCCCGTCACGATCGTGGTGGGCGCGATCGGCGGGCTCATCACGGCAGGCGTCGTCGCACGGCGTTCGCCGCGCCGCCGCGGCGATGCGACCGACGACGACGTGAGCGACGAGGACGCGAGTGACGAGGTCCGGGCGGACTGAACCCCGGCCTCAGGCGCCGATCTTCTGGTGGCCGCGCCGAGCGCGGAGGTAGTTGAGGCGCTCCTCGAGGATCTCCTCGAGCTCGGCGCGCGTGCGGCGCTCGAGCAGCATGTCCCAGTGGGTGCGCGCGACCTTCTCACCGGAGCGGTCGATCTCCACGGGCTTCGAGTCGACGAGGAGCGTGGCGGCGGCGCCGCAGTAGCGGCACTCCCACGTCTCGGGGAGCTCGGCCTCGGTCGAGAAGGTCATCACCGTTTCGCGACCGCACGTCTCACAGCGGTAGGTGTAGTCGGCACGGTCTGCAAAGACGACGCCGTCCTCGCTCTGCAGGCTCTGTGCGCCGATCCGCATGCCCCGTAGGCTCCGGTCCGCCATGGCGTACTCCTCTCGATCGTCTACAAGGTATAAACGATCAAGCTGAGCATTCCCTTGCCGGGGGCTGGACGATTGCCGGGGAATTCTCAGCTTCGGGCGGCGATGAGCGGAACCGCGAGGTCGGCCCGGTCGGTGACCAGCCCATCGACGCCGAGATCGAGCAGCCGCGTCATGTCGGCGGGGTCGTTCACGGTCCAGACATGTACCTCGGCACCTGCGCGCTGCACCGCCCTCACGAAGCCGGCCGTGACGAGCCGGACCGAGCCCACCCGCTCGGGGACCTGCAGCGCGGCCGCCCCGCGTCTCGCGAGTGACACGACTGCCCGCCAGTGGATCGACGACGCCAGACGCGTCGAGATGACGCCGGTCCGCCCGGCGGAGGTCACCGCTTGCGGGACGAGCCTCCCGAGACGACGCCGGCGCCGATCCGAGAAGCTCGTGAGCAGCGCGCGGCCCGCCGCGCCCGTGCGTTCGAGCGCCGTCACGGCGGGGCCGACGGCCCCCGCGACTTTGACGTCGATGTTGAACCGCAGGTCGGGGAACGCGCCGAGCGCCTCCTCGAGCGAGGCGAATCCCTGGCCGGCTCCGAGATCGACGCGCCGCAGCTCGGCCATCGAGAGTTCCGACACGGCCGCGTCGCGCCCGGCGACCCTGCGGAGGGATGGATCGTGCGCGACCACCGCCACGCCGTCGGCCGACACGTGCACGTCGGTCTCGATGTACGCAGCGCCGACGGCCGCGGCGCGCTCGAACGCGAGCAGGGTGTTCTCGGGCGCCTCGGTCGCGAGGCCGCGGTGCGCGAGCACGCGCGGCCTCGGCAGGTCGAAGTACGTCGACATGGCGCTCGTCTGCATCAGGCGCGGCCGGGCGACCCGCCACCGGGCCCGGTGCGCGGCGTCGCGGCATCCGTCCCCGACGCGGCGCCCGGCGCACCCGGCGTGAAGGCGCGGCCGATGCCCTTGAGCGCCTCGCTGAGCTCGCTGGGCACGATCCAGAGCTTGTTCGCCTCGCCCTTGGCGATCTGCGGCAGCATCTGGAGGTACTGGTAGCCCAGGAGCTTGGGGTCGGGGTCGCCCTTGTGGATGGCGTCGAAGACGGTGAGGATCGCCTCGGCCTCGCCTTGCGCGCGGAGCACGGCGGCCTTCGCGTCGCCCTCGGCCTCGAGGATGGCGGCCTGACGTTCGCCCTCGGCCGTGAGGATCGCGGACTGCTTCGTGCCCTCGGCGGTGAGGATGAGCGCACGACGGTCGCGCTCGGCGCGCATCTGCTTCTCCATGGAGTCCTGGATCGAGTGCGGCGGGTCGATGGCCTTGAGCTCGACCCGGGAGACACGGATGCCCCACTTGCCGGTCGCCTCATCGAGCACGATGCGCAACTGTCCGTTGATGTTGTCGCGGCTCGTGAGCGCCTCTTCGAGATTGAGCCCGCCGACGACGTTCCGGAGCGTCGTGGTCGTGAGCTGCTCGACGGCGCCGAGGTAGTTCGCGATCTCGTACGTCGCAGCCCTGGCATCCGTCACCTGGAAGTAGACGACGGTGTCGATCGAGACGACCAGGTTGTCTTCGGTGATGACCGGCTGCGGCGGGAACGAGACGACCTGTTCGCGCATGTCCACGAGCGGGCGCACCCGGTCGATGAACGGCACCAAGATGTTGAGGCCCGGTGAGAGCGTCTTGTGGTATCGGCCGAGTCGTTCGACGACGCCTTCATAGGCCTGCGGGATGATCCGGATCGCGCGGACGAGCACCACGATCACGAAGATCGCGATGACTATCAAGAGCACGACGACGAAGATCTGGCCGGCGAAACCATCGATGCTGATCATGCGGAGACTCCTGTGCGGTTGGGGGGCGGGTGTCAGGCGCTGTCGCGCTCTACCGGGACGATGACGACGGTCGCTCCGTCGACGACCACCACCCTGACGGATGCACCGGCGCCGACGACCTGTTCGTCGGCATCGGGAGCGAGGCGCGCCGTCCAGGTCTCGCCGTTCGCGAGCTTCACGAGTCCGGCCGCCTCGGAGACCGAGGAGACGACTCTGCCCGACATGCCGAGGATGGCCGCGACGTTGCTCGGGGTCGGGTCCGCGCCTCGGCGCATGTAGCGGAGCATGACCGGGCGGATGGTGAGGATGAGCAGCACCGAGACGGCCGCGGCGATGAGGATCTGCGCCCACCATTCCCAGCCGAGGAGATCGACGCCGAGTCCGGCGACGGAGCCGAAGGCGATCATGAGGAACGTGAACTCGAGCGTCAGGAGCTCGATGATGACGCAGACGAGGATCAGGATGAGCCAGACGATCCAGGTGTACTGGGTCAGGTCCACCATGCGATCGCCTCTTTTACGTCTCCTTCCATGAACCTAGCACCGCACCGGCGGCCGTTCACGGGTTCGGAGTGGCGCGCTCGATGGGGACGACGACCGCCGTCGCGCCGTCGATTCCCGTGACGAGCACCCGGTCGCCGACCGCGACATCCGACTGCTCGGTGATGGGAGAGAGGCGCGCCGTCCAGATGTCTCCGTTCCGGAGACGAACCTGCCCGCCCGATGCGGTAACGGTGCGCACGACCGAGCCCTCCGCGCCGATCAGGGCGTCGATGTTGCTGCGGGCGGGATCGCCGCGCTGCCGGAGCATCCGGAGCAGTGGTGGTCGCAGGGTGAGGATGAGCGCGATGGACACGACGGCAGCGACGATGAACTGGGCCCACCACGGGATGCCGAAGAGGCCGGAGAGCAGACCCGCGACGCTGCCGAGGGCGAGCATCAGGAACGTCATCTCGAGGGTGAAGATCTCGATGGTGGCGAACACGAGGATCAGCACCAACCAGACGATCCACGCGTACTGGGTCAGCACGTCCAATAGCGGTCTCCTTCGCCTGCGGTCCGCTCCGAAACTAGCAGGGCGGCAGCGGCCGCGGGGCGAGTTGATAGTCTCGGTTCGGCGCATCGCCGAGGACCGTCGAGGTCCGTTCCCCGAGCCACGAGGAGTCCCGCCGTGACCAATCCACTTTCCCCCGGATCGCTCGACGGCCGCGTCGCCCTCGTGACGGGCTCGTCACGAGGCATCGGCGCCGACACCGCCCGGTACCTGGCGGGCGCCGGGGCATCCGTCGTCGTGAACTACCGCAGCAAGGCGCCCCGGGCCGAGAAGGTCGTCGCCGAGATCAACGCCGCGGGAGGGCGTGCGATCGCCGTCGGCGCCGACCTCACCGACGCGGCCTCCGTCGCGGCGATGTTCGAGCAGGCCGTCGCCGAGTTCGGTCCGATCGACATCCTCGTGCTGAATGCCTCCGGCGGCATGGAGACCGGGATGGGCGAGGACTACGCCATGCGCCTCAACCGCGATGCCCAGGTCAACGTCGTCGAGGGTGCCCTGCCGCACCTCGCGCCGGACGCGCGCATCGTGCTCGTCACGAGCCACCAGGCGCACTTCATCCGCACGACCCCCACGATGCCCGAGTATGAGCCCGTGGCGCTGTCGAAGCGTGCCGGCGAGGATGCGTTACGGGCGAAGCTGCCCGAGCTCGATGCCGCGGGCGTCGAGTTCGTCGTCGTGTCGGGCGACATGATCGAGGGAACCATCACCGCGACGCTCCTCGAGCGCGCGAACCCCGGCGCCATCGAGGCGCGAAAGCAGGACGCCGGCCGCCTCTACAACGTGTCGGAGTTCGCCGCCGAAGTGGCGCGGGCCGCGGTCGATCCCGTGCCGGTCGACCACACGCGCTACGTCGGCGACACGTCGGGCTTCGCGCACGGGACCTGACCGCGTCGTCATGCCCGACGAAGGGCCGGTCGCGAAGCGCTGAGCGCTCGAGACCGGCCCTTCGTGGTTCGGGGTCTGCGCTATGCGGTGGCGGTCACCCCACGACCGAACGTGAACGCGCGCACGATCTGCATGATGCCGAGCACGATGAGGCCGATACCCGTGATGATCCACAGGATGACCACACCCCACAGCGGCGAGAACAGCAGTACGACGCCCGCGATGACGCCCAGGATGCCGAAGAAGATCGACCAGCCCCGTGATGGCGAGTCCGACGACTGTACGAGCGCCACGATGCCCTCGATGATCCAGAGGATACCGATGAGGATGCCGAGGAACACCGCGAGGAATTCGGCGGCCCCCTGCACGTTCACGAGGGCGAGGATTCCGCCGATCACGAACAGCACGCCGAGGATGATGTCGAGCGCCCTGGCGCCGCCCGAGATCCCCTTCGAGAAGATACCGAGGCCGGCGTAGGCGAGTCCGGCGATGATGAAGTAGATGCCGAGCATCACCGTCAGCACGAGGGCGGAGTTCTTGGGCCAGAAGGTGATGAAGATGCCCACGATCAGCGCGACGGCGCCGCTGATCCCGAGGGTGGTGCGGACGGTGTTGATAGCAGCCTTCGACAGGCTCGCTGAGTCCAGCGAGAACGCGGCGAAGACCGTGTTGGACTGCGGCGTCGACATGACGGGTCCTTTCTGAGCGATGAGGTACGTTGCAGGGTCAGGCTAGACCGCCACGGCACCTGAATGTCGGATGTGAGCCCGCGCGTCCCGGCGCGTCGTCGCCCGGAATTCCGGGGGAGCTTTCCGTGCCACTCAGCAAACACCCAGCTTCAGACGTCCGACGCGCGGCGCGCCCACTCCTCGAACGAGGTCGCCGGCCGCCCCAGCACTCGCTCGACGTTCGTCGTTCCTGCGCAGCACCGAGTCGGGCGACGGACTCGTCGAAGCTGATCGCCACCGGGCCGGACAGTTCGAGCACCCGCCCTCCCACCCGCTCGTCGTGAGCACGGCTGCGGCGACCTCTGCGGTCCCGCCGATGATGAGCGTCGTGGACGTGGTTGAAATCTCTGGTCCTCGGTCGACGGAGGTGGACATCGGGATCCTCGTGAGGTGGTTGCACAGCAGACGGATGACTCGACGGCGCGAGCGTCGCACTATTCCCGTCGGCCGTCCCGCGTGCTGGACAACGTCGGTGCGACGTGTCACGATCTGGCGGGTGAGCATGAGTTCCAGCCACGATCAGCACCTGCGCGACCTGGCGCGGCTGCGCCGAGTGCGCGACCGCATCGACCGGGAGTTCGCGCAGCCGCTCGACGTCGAGGAGCTGGCGCGCGGCGCCAGCATGTCGGCCGGTCATCTCAGCCGCCAGTTCCGGCTCGCGTACGGCGTCGCGCCGTACTCCTACCTCATGACACGGCGCATCGAGCGCGCGATGGCGTTGCTGCGCCGCGGCGATCTCAGCGTCACCGAGGTCTGCTTCACCGTCGGCTGCTCGTCGCTCGGTACATTCAGCACCCGCTTCACCGAGCTCGTCGGGGTCCCGCCGAGCGTCTACCGCGAGCAGGAGGCGCGGGCCACCGAGGGACTACCCGCCTGCACCGCGAAGCAGGTCACAAGGCCGATCAGGAATCGAGAAGCGCACACCGTCTCGTAGCGGTTAGCGTGGCGGCATGAAACTCACGATCCACCACAGCTTCCTTCCGCACACCGACCCAGACGCCTCGATCGCGTTCTACCGCGACCTCCTCGGCTTCGAGATCCGCAATGACGTGGGCTACCAGGGCATGCGATGGATCACGGTCGCCCCAACCGGGCAGCCCGACACCTCGATCGTGCTGCACCCGCCGACCGCACAGCCCGACCTGACCGACGACGAACGCACCACCATCCTCGAGTTGATGGCGAAGGGCAGCTACTTCGGCGCCAACCTCGCGACCGACGACGTCGACGACACGTTCGCGAAGCTCGAGGCAGGCGGCGCCGAGGTCGTCCAGGAGCCCACGGATCAGCCCTACGGGGTGCGCGACTGCGCGTTCCGCGATCCGTCGGGCAACATGATCCGGATCCAGGAGCGCGCCTGAGGATGCACGTCGCAGACAGTCATGGTCTGATCCGGGTGCGCGGTGCGCGCGAGAACAACCTCAAGGACGTCAGCGTCGAGCTCCCGAAGCGCCGGTTGACGGTGTTCACCGGTGTCTCGGGCTCGGGCAAGAGCTCGCTGGTGTTCGACACGAGCGCTGCCGAGTCGCAGCGGATGACCAATGAGACCTACAGCGCGATCGTGCAGGGCTTCATGCCGACCCTCGCGCGGCCCGACGTCGATGTGCTCGACGGATTGACGACCGCGATCCTCGTGGACCAGGAGCGGATGGGCGCGAACGCGCGCTCCACCGTGGGCACCGTCACCGACGCCAACGCGTTGCTGCGAATCCTCTTCAGCCGACTCGGGCAGCTGCACATCGGCTCGCCCCAGGCGTTCTCGTTCAACATCCGACCAAGGTCAAGATCAACGGCATCAACCTCACCTACGAGGGACTGGTCCCAGAGTGAAGAAGTCGTTCCTCGCGCGTTCGTGGAGCGCGCGGTGGCATTCGCCCCGTGCCCCGAGTGCGGCGGCACCCGGCTCAACGCGCCGGCGCGCTCGTCGAAGATCGACGGCGTGAGCATCGCCGACGCCTGCGCCATGCGGATCAGCGACCTGGCCGATTGGGTGCGCGCACTCGACGAGCCATCGGTGGCTCCACTGCTCGTCTCGCTGCAGCAGGTGCTCACCGGCGTCGCCGGCTCCGGCAAGAGCTCGCTGATCCGGGGGTCGGTGACCGGACGCGACGGCGTGGTCTCGGTCGATCAGGCTGCGATCAGGGGCTCGCGCCGCAGCAATCCCGCGACCTACACCGGGCTGCTCGATCCCATCCGCAAGGCGTTCGCCAAGGCCAATGGCGTGAAGCCGGCGCTCTTCAGCGCCAACTCCGAGGGGGCGTGCCCGAACTGCAACGGTGCCGGGGTCATCTACACCGACCTCGGGCCGATGGCGAGTGTCGCCACGACGTGCGGGGTCTGCGAGGGCCGGCGGTTCGATGCATCCGTGCTCGACTGCCATCTCGGCGGACGCGACATCAGCGAGGTGCTCGCCATGCCGGTGACCGAGGCGGAGGAGTTCTTCGCCACGGGGGAGCCACGCATCCCGGCGGCGCACGCGATCCTCCCAGCGGCTCGCCGACGTGGGCCTCGGATATGTCTCGCTGGGGCAGCCGCTGACCACGCTCTCCGGCGGGGAGCGGCAACGCCTGAAGCTCGCGACGCACCTGGGCGAGGGAGGAGGGATCTACGTCCTCGACGAGCCGACCACCGGCCTCCATCTCGCCGACGTCGAGCAGCTGCTCGGCCTGCTCGGCAGACGCCAGAAAGAAAAGAATTCTCATGTGTCTGCACCTGGCGTGAGAAATCGGGGGAGCGGGAACCCGCTCCGAGCCCGGAACGCCGGCGGCACTGGTGCTCGTGGGCGTCGCAGCATCCGCCGCCGACCTCGCATCCGCCGGGCTCGCGGGCGTCGCATCAGAGGTTCTGCCCGATGTCCCAGAGCCGGTCGGGGCGGCCGTCGATCGCCTCCGACACCGCGAGCGCCTGGTCGTCTGAGAGTGAGGCGACGTAGTCGATCACCCCTCGCCCCACCCCGAGCGTGAGCACATCGGATGCCTCGGGGATCAGGATGCCCTCGGGCCGCGCCGCTCGCAGCCGTGCGTAGCCGTCGGCGGCGATGTCGACGAGCTCCCTCAGCCGCAGCGGAACGCGGTTGCGGTCATAGTCGTCGGTGATCCACGCGGCGAGCCCCTTGACGGCTCGCGTCAGCACGCGGCTGAGCCCGCGCTGGTACATCACGATGTCGGCCCGGTCGAGGATGAAGTGGCGGTGCACGAACTTCAGGATCTCGACCTCGTGCCAGGCGCGCCGGTCGAGCGTCACGAGCCCCGAGCGGACGACGTCCGCCGGCGCCGGCACGACCGAGGTCTGCAGGTGGCCGATCCAACGATTCGTGAATGACGAGAGGGCACGCTCCGAGGCGATCGACCCGTCGAACGGCGTTGCGAGGAGGCCGTCGACGAGGTCGTCGGCGACGACATCGACCGCTTGCGCGAACGCGTCGTCGTCGGCGATCCACGGGTCGCTGCGCCTGAGCTTGCGACGGAGCCCGTCGAGCGCGGCCCCCGGCGGCGCCGAGTGCATCGCCAACTCGGCTTCCGGGAGTCGGCCGAGCTCGGCGGCGCCCGAGAGCCAGCCGCGGAACTCGCGCGCGACCGCCCCGTGGCTGAGCAGTCCCGCCCGATAGAAGTCGTCGACGTCGTGGATCGAGTAGGCGATGTCGTCTGCGATGTCCATGATGGAGCACTCGAGCGACTGCTCCATCGGCGGCAGTCCGCGCCGAGCGGCGACGAGGTCGTCGGCGTCGAGGTCGTACGCCGAGAACTTCACGACCTCGATTCCGCCGTCGGCCCGCCGGAGCCCGCGGGGGAGTCCGTCGCCGAGATCCGAGGCGTCGACGAACCGCGTCCACGGGTACTTCGCGACAGCGGTCCGCACCGCCGCGGTGAGGTTCAGCCCGCGCGGCGCGGCCTCGCACACGTCGAGTGTGGTGATGATCCGGTACGTCTGCGCGTTGCCCTCGAACCCGTCGGCGAGGCCGAGGCTCTCACGAGCGAGACGGTCGAGCACGCGCTCGCCGATGTGCCCGAATGGCGGGTGCCCGAGGTCGTGGGCACTCGCGGCGGCCTGCACGACGACGGCGTCGCAGCCGTGCTCGAGCGCGAGATCACGCGCCGGCGACGAGGCATCCGTCAATCCGACCGCGATCGCACGCGAGACTGCGGTGACCTTGATCGAGTGGGTGAGCCGGTTGTGGATGAGCGGTCCTGCGCCCGGCTGGGCGATCACCTGCGTGACGGCGGAGAGGCGTGAGAAGTAGGGGGAGAAGCGGATGCGCTCGAGGTCGAGCCGGAACTGCGAGTGCTCGCCCGTGACCTCCACGCTGCTGCTCGGCTCGGCGACCAGTCGGGTGGCGCGTTCCCGGTTCATCCGATGCCTCCCTCTGCTCGGTTCGCGGGCGACGGATGCCGCGGCCGCTCGTGTCCCAATCTAGGCCGGGTCGTGTCGAGATGGGCCCGAGGGGGCGAGCGACCGTGATGAGGCATCCGGAACCGGGATCGTGTCGATCCGAGCCCTCAGCTGACGGCCGTGCGAACGAGCTCGGTGATTCTCTGCTCCACCGACGGCGTCCAATCGCGGATCGCGAAGGCGACGGGCCACAGGTCGCCGTCGTCGAGGGCGGCCTTGTCTTCGAAGCCGATCGTCGCGTAGCGGGTCTTGAACTTGTGTGCCGGCTGGATGAACAGCATCATCTTGCCCTCGGCGTTCGCGAAACCGGGCATGCCGTAGTAGGTCTTCGGCACGAGGTCGGGCGCGACCTCGGTGACGACGCGGTAGAGCCCTTCGGCGAGCACCTTGTCGTCGGGCTCCAGCTGGGCGATTGCCTCCAGGACGGCCTCCTCACCGGCCGCGCGATTCTTGCCCGCCTTCTCCTGCTCGCGGAGCTCCTTCGCGCGCTGCTTGACCGCGTCGCGCTCCTCCTGGCTCAGCCCTCCGGACGTGTCGGTCTTGGCCATCGTCGTTTCCCCTTCCGGAACTGTGATCGCGACACCGCTGCATCCGGCGTCGATCTCAGGCTATTCGGGTGCGTTCGTCGCCGGCTTCTTCATTCCTGATCGATCCGAGGAATCGGGGGATGAGCACCTTCGTCGCTGATCTCACCGAACGGATCGAACCTCACGGGGCACCCGCGAGTGTCATCATTCCTGCAATCGCCTGGCGCGGGCGATCAGGTACTCGCGTTCCGGGATCGAGTGGGTCATTCGGGCGGCCTCACGATACTCCTCGACCGCTTCGCCGGTTCGGCCTGCGCGTTCCAACAGGTGAGCGCGCACCAAGGAGATGCGTTTGGGACCGGTGGGCTGCCACTCTCGACGAGTTCGTCGATGGAGGCCAGCCCGGCAGCAGCACCATACACCATGGCTTCGGCCACGGCGCGGTTGAGGTGGCGATCGGACTATGCGTGGTGGCTCGAGCAGGCCGAGTCACCGGCCGTGGGTGATGGTGCGGACTGCGGCACCTGGGTGCTCGACGCCGTGCACGCGGCGAGGTCGTGGCCGTCGCAATCGTCACGATGCCCAACAGGAAATGCGGATGGTAGATCCGGCTGCGGGCGATTCGCGGTATGCCGGCGGACCTCATCTGGCGATCCGCCGTACTCCGCCAAGCCGAGTCCGGCGTCCGCCTGGCGCTCCGGGCCGACGCGGCATTGCTCGCCGTGCTCGTGATGATCGGCGTACTGGATGTCGCGCCGGACGGGTTCGTGCTGTTCCGGCTCGTGCACGCGTCGGTGATCGGCGACGTACAACGCATCCCGGAGCCCTCGCTGGGCGTGATGAGCCTGGGTCTCATCGCCTTGCTGGCGTTGTCGGCATTGGTGGGTGAACGGCAGCGGGCTTGGGCCGCGCTTGTACTCGCCGTCCCGACCGCCCTGATCCGGCCGAGCCCTTTACGTCCTCAGCGCGAGCGCCGTCGTCCTGGTGAACCGGCTTCGCACGAAGAGGAATCCTCCGCCGTCGACGAGTTCATGGCGTCGTCGCTCGAGGAGCTGAAGTCGACGGTCGAGCCACGACGGAGCGCCGGCGAGTCGACGCCCACTGAGCCGTCAGGGTCTGCTCAGCCGGCGCAGAACAAGTTCGGCTCACCCGCCTACGACGTGTCCACCGACATCGCGACCATCCCTCGACCGGTCGATGACCACTGCTTCGGAGCGCCGATAATGCACATTATGTCGGATAGAGTTAACTGCCACACTCTCCCGGTCCACCACTGCTGCCCGTTGCAGCGAACCTGTCATTCTTGCCAACCGACGTGCCAATCCCCGGATTCCGGGGCTTTGAAACCCAGATGTCAACTGGTCGAGCCGCTTCACGGCGCCTACCCGTGGGCGCGTTCCGTCCCCGCGCTCGCGCCGCAGTCCGAAACGGCGAACTAACCTGTGAGTCCGCTGGGAACGCCTAGACTATTGCGCTGCAACCCTGATTCGGGATCCTTCTGGCAAGGCTTGGGGCGGGGGTGGCACGTGCGAACAGTACGGAACCTGCTGCCGGCCGCGCGCGCGATATGCCGGACTGCCGACTCCCCCGAGCCGCGGAACCTGAGCATGCGGGAGTTCGAGACCGCGTCCACTCTGCGGATGGGATGAACACGGGCAGATGCAGGTCTGCGCCGACGCTCGGAGCGATCTCGGGACCGGGCCGCTCATTCCTGTTTCCTGACTCTGACCACGTCAGATGTATGCCGGAGGTGGCACCGTCGTCAGGCGGTACCGACCGTTAGGTCAACCAGGAGCATCACGCCGACAGCCACCGCCAGCCCGCCGCCGACCCAGACCGCGGTCCGGAGCACCCGCCCCTTGGTAATGGCTGCGTAGGTCACTGCAAGCCCGGTCAGGAAGAACTACAACACCACGAGGACGAACGAGGCCATGACGATGTTGCCGCGTTCCTCCTCCGCCTTCATCGCAGCGGCGTCCCCGTACTCTGCGATCGACGCCGTATACGACTGGTACTCATCAATGCTCAGCGCGAGCAGTCCCGTGACAAAGAACAGCGGCAGCAAGGCCAAGACCGCCGCCACCACGCTCGTGACCAGATTCCGGTTCGATCCTCTGCGTCGCATTTCGGCGGCGTTGGTCCGCAGGTTGGTCACGGACGCGAGCCTATCGGGAGCACACCGGCCGACGACTCAAGTCGGTGATCCTGCCCACCCAAGGATCGTCCAGTGTGTCTCGCGGGCTACGGAGTTGACGTCTGCGATGGCACGACATCCTCGCCGAGCGTGACACCACGGATGTCAAACCCCTGATCAGAGAGGATCGCTCGCTGACATCTCTGTAGGCACCGGGCAACCACTGCCCTTTGACTCGAAGCACTCACTGAATCCAGGCGAGGACCTCGCGTGGAATACGACCGCTCATGGCAGCGCGCATGTGCCCCATGCCCTCGAACCAGACCACAGTGCAGTCAGGGATGCCCGCCGCTGTCTCCCTGACGATATCGGGTGTGAAGAACTGATCGCTGTCGCCACAGAGTAGAAGGACTGGCACCGTGATACGCCCCAGCACGCCGCGGGCGTCGAAGGATGCTTCGGCATCTCCCTCCACGAGCAGGTCGCCGGCAGGGATGTGGGAATTCGCGAACATTCGGCCGACGAGGGGGCCGAGCCGGTGCCGCAGTCCGGCCATCTCGTCACCGCGGAGGACGTACTCGAGGGCGATGGCACCGGCATCGCTGAACCGTCCCTCTGCGCGCGCTCGCGCCCATCGCCGGTCCAGTTCCCGTCCGCTGTCCGTGATCGTCGCAGCGGCGAGCGCGAGGACCACGCGGCCGGTCAGGGCGGCATGATCGGCCGCGAGGTAGATCGCGATCATCCCGCCATAGGATTCGCCGATGACCACGTCGACGTGCCCGCCGAGCTCCTCGCGGATGAACCGCGCGTAGTCGTCAGCCATGTCGGCGACCGTGTGGCCCACGGGCATGTTGCGACGCCTGCACACCTGCCACACCGTGTACCCGGCCTCCGTATACGGCTTGAGTTGCCCCAGGATTCCCTTCCTTGCAAGGCCGCCTGTCGGGATCTCACTGCCGGGCCCGCCGGGGATGAAGAGGATCGTCTTGCGCCCGTCACCGAGCACCGCGTACTCCATTCCGTTGGCGGCGACTGCAACCCGAGGTGTGGACGCATCGACCCTCGCGCGTTCGCGCCGTGCCACGAGAACGCCTGCCGCACCAATCGCGGCGAGTAGGGCGAATGCGCCGACGAGCCACACGGCTCGCCTACGCCCCGTTTGGTGTGCAGTTGTCGCCATTGGCCCTCCCCCAGGGCGGTCGACCTCCGAGTGGCCCCACCACTCATAGAGGCCATGATCCCGCACACAGGTGGTTCACGCTAGAGACACGCGAGCTGCGAGCGCCCGGTGAACCCGCCCACGAAGTCGCCTCATCTGCGACACCGTAAGTGTTTCGCAACCCAAAGCCATACGAGACGTCTCACCACTGCGGACAGATCAATGTCGACGGTCGATGTCAGGACCACCCGTCGTCGCCGCAACCGGTCTGTCGTGTTGTCCGGTGGGTGTTTCGCGGGCAACCCGCAGCAAGTGCGGGATGAGCAGTATCAACCAGACGGCGGTGGGAAGAAGGGACACCATGGCAATGGTCAGTCCGACCGGGCCGGCATTCGCGGGGACGAGCATGGTCAGTCCGGTGAGGATGCCGACGAGGCCGGGCAACCGGCCGAAGATGTGGTGCCGCACCATCATGGCCGAGAAGAGGAGGGTACTGATCGCACCGAGTATGTAGCTGGTTGCGAACGTGCCGCCGTTGTAGAGGGTGAGCAGGGTCGTGCCTGCCGCCAGCAGTGCGGCCTTGTCGGTTGCGGAGGTCGCTGCGGCGTACTCGTTGCTCAGCATCCACATCGAGAAGGTGGCTTCGCGGGAGACGACCAGGAGTACGACACTGAAGAGGCCGAAGACCAGTGCCAGCAGCCCCCACGCGGGGGCTACCCGGCGGACCACCACGTACAACGCCAGGTAGAAGGGGATCATGACGAGGTAGTCGAGAGTCAGGAGGAGGTCGAGGTCGAGCAGGCCGAGCAGCGGGTTGTCCTGGAACAACGCGAAGAAGCCCTCGACAGTGCTGGGTGGTGGGCTGAGGATGAAGACGGCTGCTTGGAGGGGGATCATCACCACCACGAACACCGCTGCGGCGGCGCCGAGCCTGACCAACCCTCGCCATCCAGTGCCGACCGGCTCCATCGTTCTGGCTTCAACGGTCATCTCCGCGCCTCCCGCGTCATTCGTATTGGTCACGAGGTGCGAGGCGCGGCGTCGGCCTCGAGTCTGCGCTTCAGCCCGGTCCAGATCTTGCGCTCCATGCGTCGACCGACCGGTCCCACCAGGGGACCGAGCATCCGGAACCATCCCTTGGGGTGTACCTGCCAGTCCCACACCATGAGCGTGGCGTCAGTGTCGGTGGTGAAGGTCAGCGTCCCGGAGGTCTCCATGATCGAGCTGGTGGTCAGCGAACCCAGCCGGTGGGGGCGGTCGAACTCGGTCAGCTCCACGAGCATGTCCATGCCGGCGTTGCCCATGCGTGCACGAAATCTGGTGCCGAGTCCAATGGGCTCGGGGGTCAGCAATTCGACCTGAGACATGGCGGTGTTGAACGAGGGCTCGTTTCGCGAATCGGCCACCGTGTCGAAGACCTGCTCCGGCGGTGCCGCGATCCGCACGCTCCCAGTGACATGAGCCACCTGTTCAGGCTATACGGCTCTTGCCCGTTGAGGGGGCCGAGGAACTTCGAACTCCCCCGAGCGGGCGACCCCGCGATGTGGCGGGGAATATTCCTTGACACGAATAGTCATGACCGAGAATACTCATCTGCATGCACGAAAGGCTCGCCGCCCTCGCCGATCCCGCCCGCTGGCGCATCGTCGAGCTCCTCGCCGAGCGTCCGCGAGCGGTGGGTGTCGTCGCCTCCCTCACCGGGTTGCGCCAACCGCAGGCGACCAAGCACCTGCAGACCCTCGAACGGGCAGGGCTCGTGGTCGCCCGGCGGTTCGGGCAGCGTCGCATCTACGCGCTGCAGGTCGACGCGGTGCAGTCCGTGATCGCCGAACTCATGCGGGTCGCGGCGATCGCCCACGAGAATCGCGCCAACCGGGAGACGTACGACCAATACGCCAGCCAGGTGGACGCCGAAGTGCTCGCCGCCGATCGCGACCGTTGGGCCGACGAGCGGGAGTACGTCTTCCGTCGCACGCTCACCGCGTCGCGTGACACCGTCTGGAGGCACCTCACGCTGCCCGAGCTGGTGCCCGAGTGGTGGGCGACCGACGGCCTGCGGCTCTCGCACATCGAGTTCAGCACCCGGCCGGGCGACCGCCTCGTGCAGCTGTACACCGGTGACGACGTCGGCGAGGGTGCCGATTCCGTCATCGGTCGTGCTGAGGGCGTCGTCGAATCCGTCACCCCGGCTGAGCGGTTGGCATTCCGCCTCTCCCCCGTGCTGCCTGACGGGAGCACCGCGTTCAACGGTCACTACACGTACTCGCTGACCGAGGCCGGCGAGAACACCGAGCTCGAGGTGCGACTGCGCATCAGCGACAGCACGGTGCCGTCCGCGGAGTTCATCGCGGGCGTGCAGCTGGGCTGGGATCAGTGCCTCGACAAGCTCGCCGCGGCCGTGGCGGTGAGCACTTCCCGTAACACCACCACCATGAACACCATCACCAGTAAGGAAACGGATGACTGAGAACGGACGCCGCGTGGTCGTCAACACCAACGTGAGCATCGACGGTTATTATCATGGCCCCGGCGGCCCCCAGGACATGGGCTTCGTGATGCCATATGCGATCACGGATGCCGCGCGCGACCACCTCACGCGGCTGTGGGAGCCCGCCACCACGGCGCTGCTGGGACGCACGAACGCCGAGGGATTCCTGGCCTATTGGCCGCCCGTCGCCGACCAGGCCGATGCCGACCCGCGCGACCGCGGCTACGCCGCCTGGCTCCGCGATGCCGACAAGGTCGTGCTCTCGAGCACCCTCACCGAGTCGCCATGGGAGCGCACCCGGATCTTCAACGAGCCCGCCGAAGACGTCGTCGACCGCCTGAAGGCGGAAGACGGCGGCGACATCGTCGTGTTCTCGAGCGCGAGCGTCATCAAGGCACTGCTCGCCGCGGATCGCGTCGACCGGCTCTCGTTCATGATCTTCCCCGAGATCCTCGGCGGCGGTGCACGCATGTTCGAGGAGGGACTGCCGGCATCGAAGTGGAGGCTCGCGACCGCCGTGAGCGGCGAGCACGGGGCCGTCGCGCTCGTCTACGACCGGCTGCGCGCCGCCGACTGAGCAGTCAACGGGTGAGGATCACGAGTTGCTCAGTCGCCCGGGTCATCGCGACGTAACGATCGACGGCGCCCTCGGTGCCGGTTCCGAACGCCTGAGGGTCGACGAGCACGACGAGGTCGAACTCGAGCCCCTTCGAATGCTCCGGCCGCAACGAGCGGACCCGCGACGTCGAGGCGAACGACGAATCCCCGATGACGCACGCGATTCCTTCCGGATGCGTGGCGAGCCACGTCTCCACGATCGAGTCCAGTTCCGGCCTCGACGCATGCACGACCGGACGGCCGTTGCTCCGGATCGACGTCGGCACGTTGGCATCCGGAAGCGCTGCTCGGATCACCGGCTCAGCCTCCGCCATCACCTCCGCCGGCGTGCGGTGGTTGATGCTCAGCGAGGAGAGTTCCACCCGCCCCAGCCCGACTCGCTGCAGTCGCTCCTGCCAGGACTCTGCGAAGCCGTGCCGGGCCTGGGCCCGGTCCCCCACGACGGTGAAGCTTCGTGACGGGCAACGGCGCAGCAGCATCTGCCACTCCGCATCGGTGAGTTCCTGAGCCTCGTCGACGATCACGTGCGCGAACGGACCGGCGAGCAGGTCGGGGTCGGTGCTCGGGAGGCCCGCTTCGTCGTCAAGGGTGTTCTGGAAGTCCCGCCCCCGCAGCATCGTCATGACGAGCATCTCGGAATCGTCGGCAGCGATCAGGTCGTCGACCACGTCGGCCATGCGCTGCCGATCGGCGGCGAGGGCCGCCTCCCGCCGGCGTCGGCGGCGTGCGGCATCGGGGTCGCCGATGCGCTGCCGAGCCGCGTCGAGGAAGGGCAGGTCCGACACCGTCCAACTCCGGGCATCAGCGCGCTGCAGCATGCCGACCTGCTCGGAACTCAGCCACGGAGCGCACCTCCGCAGGTAGGCGGGCACCGTCCACAGGTCTCCGACGACGCCAGCCGGGTCGAGCAGCGGCCATGCCTTCGCGAACGTCGCGGCGAGCGATTCGTTCTGCAGCAGCGACCGTCGGACAAGATGCGGCGGCACCTCCTCGTCCTCGAACTGGTCGATCAGGATGTCGAGCAAGGCCTCCCACACCTCGTCACGCGCGTCGTTGTGCGCCGTCCCGGGCTCCACCGCATCGAAGGCCTCGGCCCACTCGGCGGGACCGAGCCACAGGTCGGCCCAGGGCGTCTCGACCGTCAGTTCCTCGGCGGGTGACTCCTCGTAGAACCTGACGGCCGCCTCGACCGCGCCGACGAGTTCCGCCGACGACTTGAGCACCGCGACATCCGGGTCCGGCTCCGTTCGTGCCGTCGCCCCTTCGGTGACGAGATCGCTGAGCGTGCAGATCTGCACGCTCTCCTCACCGAGGCTCGGCAGCACGTCGTCGACGTACGCCAGGTAGGCCGGGGTGGGACCGACGAACAGTACTCCCCCATGGCTCGGCGCGAGGCGCGGGTCCGCGTAGAGGAGAAAGGCCGCGCGGTGCAGCGCGACCACGGTCTTGCCGGTGCCTGGTCCACCGTCGACCACGAGCGCGCCACGGGAGCCGGCACGGATGATCGCGTCCTGATCGGCCTGGATCGTGCTGAGCACGTCCCGCATCCGGGGCGATCGGCTGCTGCCCAAGCTCGCGATGAACGCCGACTGGTCGTCGAGCGCCGCGTTCCGAACCAGGCCATCGGGCGTGAACACCTCGTCCCAGTAGTCGCTGATCCGGCCTCCGGTCCACCGGTACCTCCGGCGGCTCACGAGGCCCATCGGCTTCGCGTGGGTCGCGGCGAAGAATGGCTCGGCGGCAGGCGTCCGCCAGTCCACCAGGAGACGGCGGCCGCTCGCATCCGTGAGCCCCCGGCGACCGATGTAGATCGTCTCGCCGTCGTCGCCGACGATGCGGCCGAGGCACAGGTCGAGGCCGAACCGACGCAGCAGGCGCAGCTGCGCCGTCAGCCGATGGATCTCGAGGTCGCGATCCAACGCCGCCTGCCCGATGCCGCCGCCGGACCTGCGCGCGGCGTCGAGGCGTCGCGTCAGCTCTGCGGTCGACTCCTCGATGCTCTCGGCGATGGCTTCGAAATGCCGCTCGTCGGCGGCGATCAACGCCGGGTCGGCCTTCGCGGCGAGGCGATCGGGAAGGTTGAACGCGCGCTGATTCGCAGTCACGATCGACGATTCTCGGCCACGACCCCCGTCTTGCGGCAAGTCCCCCACCCACCGTTAAACTGGAAATGCGAGGAGATCCAGGGCTTCGGATGCCCCATCGCCCGTCTGTTACCGATAGCGCAGCACGAACTCGCCGCGCCATCCTGAACATAAGTCTGGACTTAAATAAGTCTCGGCTGATACGCTCCCCCTGTGCACGCGTTCGACATCCTCGGAGACCCGGTGCGCCGGCGGATCCTCGAGTTGCTCCTCGAGGACGAGCAGTCGTCGGGCCAGATCGTGGCTGTCATCGCCTCGGAATTCGGCATCAGCCAACCCGCGGTCTCGCAGCACCTGCGTGTGCTGCGAGAGAACGGTTTCGCGCGCGTTCGCGCGGAGGGCACTCGCCGCCTCTACGCCGTGGAGGCTGCGCCCCTGCAGGACGTGGATCGCTGGCTCGAGCCATTCCGTGCCTTCTGGAATCAGCGACTCGATGCGCTCGGCACCGAGCTCGCCAGGGGGCGCCGTGACGAGCGCAAATCTCACTCCTCGAACGAAGACTGACCATGTTCGACCTGCTCGAAGAGCTCGCTGCCATCCACCGCTCGGTGGCACGCGACGATGCGGCAGACACCGTCTCGGTCACCGTTTCCAGAACGTATGACGCCGACCGTGACGCCGTCTGGGACGCACTGACCAATCCCGAGCGTCTCCCCCGCTGGTTCTACCCCATCAGCGGAGACCTCCGACCAGGGGGCACCTTCCAGCTCGAGGGCAACGCCGGCGGTGAGATCCGCCAGTGCGACCGGCCGACGGCGCTGCGGGTGACCTTCGGTGCGCCCGACAGTGTGCTCGACGTGCGCCTGACCGACGCGCGCACCGGTACGACGCTGGACTCGTGCACACCGTGCCGATCGCCATGACCCAAAGCGGGGCCGGTGCACTCTTCGTCGGCCCCGGCTGGGACGGCGCGCTGCTCGGGCTCGGACTCCACCTTCGCGGCGAGTCCGTCGGCGACCCGCTCCAGGCGGCGAACTCGCCCGAGGTGATCGAGTTCAACCGCGGCTCGATCGACCGCTGGACCGAGGCCGTCGAGTCGTCGTCGACGGCCTCGGCCGGGGAGATCGCCGGCGCCCGTGATGCCGCCGTGGCGCAGTACACGGTGTTGCCCTCCTGAGCGACGGATGCCGCGGCCCCGCCCTGGCCCGACGACCTCGCTCGCCCGCAGCCGTCAGCCGCGGGCGAGCACGTCGAGGTAGTGCTGGTTGTACATGACGCCCAGCACGTTGCCGAAGGGATCGACCACCGCCGCCGTCGTGAACCCGGGCCCGTGCTCGATGGGCGGCTGGTAGCTCGTGGCGCCGAGTTCGAGCAGCCGTTCGTACGCTCCCTGCAGGTCGTCGACGTGCCAGTGGATGACCTCGCCCCCCGGCTGTTCGGGCGTGTTCGGCCGGTACTTCGCGTCGATGATGCCGAGTTCGTGCTGGTAGTCTCCCACCCGGAACTCCAGGTACCCGGGACGCTCGAAGTACGGTTCGATGCCGAGCACCTCCGAGTACCAGGCGGATGCCGCGGCGAGGTCGGCGGCGTAGTAACTGACGGTGGCGAATCCCCTGAGCATGTCGTGATCCTTCTGTTTCGGTGTCGATGTCGATCTGTTGAACCCATTCTCGGACGCAGAAGTGCTCATCTCGTGACCACTTTTCCGGCGAGAATCGGAACATGCGCGCAGACCGCCTCGTCGCCACCCTCCTCACGCTGCAGGCACGCGGAAGGGTGACCGCCGCCCAACTCGCCGAGGAACTCGAGATCTCGGTCGCCACCGTGCGCCGTGACCTCGAGGCACTCTCCTCCGCAGGCATCCCCGTGTACCCGCAGCCGGGCCGCGGCGGCGGGTGGCAGCTCCTCGGTGGCGCGCGCACCGACCTCAGCGGACTCACCGCCCCCGAGGCACGCGCCCTCTTCCTCCTCGTCGGGCCCGCGGCGTCCGTCGACCCCGATGCGAAGGCCGCGCTGCGCAAGCTCGTGCGTGCCCTGCCCGAGACCTTCCGAGCGGATGCCGCGTCCGCCGCCGAGGCGATCGTGATCGATCCCGATGACTGGGGAGAACCGCCGACCGAGCGTCCTGCGCTCCTTCCCGTGCTCGAGTCGGCGGTGGTCGCGCGCCGCCGGGTGCGAATCCGCTACGCAGCGTGGAATCGGGACCCGGCCGACCGGCTCGTCGACCCCTGGGGTCTCGTGCGCAAGCGGGACCACTGGTACCTGCTTGCCGGGGTCGGCGGCGCGGAGCGCACCTACCGGGTTGATCGGATCCTCGAGGCCGAGGTGACGGATGCGCCGGCCGAACGCCCCGACGGACTCGACCTCGCCGAGGTCTGGGAGCGGGTCACGGCTGCCGTGGACGCGCAGCGCGCGGCAGCATCCGCCACGATCCTCGTCGACACCGGCATCGTGCCGCTCCTGAGCACCCAATTCGGACAGCGGGCCGTCGAAGCGGAATCCGTCGACCCCATCCGCTCCCGCGTGCGCGTCACGGCTCCGACCGAGCAGTTGCTCGCCCGCGGACTCGCGGGCTGGAGCGAGTACGTCGAGGTCCTCGAACCGGCCTCGGTCCGCACTGAACTGCGGCGCCTCGGCGAAGCGCTCGTACGGCGGAACGCGTGACGGTCAGCCGGAGCTGCGCTGCTCGAACTTCTCCCGTCGACGGCCGGATGCGGGCATGCCGAGCTCGTTCAGCGGACCCGTGGTGGGCTCGTGCTCGGGCAGCCGTTCCTCCGTGGGGCAGACGAGCACGGTGTTCGGAGTCGAGTGATCGACCACGTGCTCGAACATGGGATGCCCGCAGATCGGGCATGCTCGCTCATCGAGCGGCGTGGTGTCCTCGTCGCGGTCGTCGAGAATCGGCGGCAGGCCGAACGCGGGCAGCAGGGCCCGGTCGACGCGATCGAAGAATCGTGTGAACGTGTTGCCCTCAGGCGGGCTCGCCTCTTCGCGTGCCATGGCCCGATGGTACGCCCGCTCCCCCGGGCCGCGCCAGAGCACCCCGCCCACCTAGGCTGGCCGTCATGCAGATGAATGAAGGGCTTCGCCCCGTCACGATAATCACCGGCGCGAGTCGCGGCATCGGCGCCGCCATCGCCGAGCGACTCGCCGCTGACGGGCACGACCTCGTCTTGACCTACCGGGATCGGGCGACGGATGCCGCGGCCGTCGTGCGCGCGTGCGAGGCATCCGGTGCCCGCGTGCTGCTGCTCCGCGCGGACCTGGCCGATCTCGAGCAGGCCGCGTCGGTGGTGCCGGCGGCGATCGCGGAGTTCAGCACGGTGACCGGGCTCGTCAACAACGCCGGCATCACCGGACGGATCGGCGGATTCCTCGACGCCTCGATCCACGAGGCCGAGCTCCTCTTCCGCGTCAACGTGCTCGCGCCCATCGTGCTCACGCAGGCCGCGATTGCCCACATGGCCACCGATCGCGGCGGGGCCGGCGGATGCATCGTGAACATCTCCTCGGGTGCGGCCACCTCGGGCGCGCCGAACACGTACATCCCCTACGCCATGAGCAAGGCCGCGATCAACGCGCTGACCACGGGCACCGCGAAGGAGTTCGGGCCGGTCGGCGTACGCGTGAACACCGTCTCTCCGGGTACGACGCGCACCGAGATGCACGCGGCGGCCGGCCGGCCGAACGCGCCCGACGAGCGCGCCCCCAGAATCCCCATGCGACGCCCGGGCGAGGTGCACGAGATCGCCGGTGCGGTCGCATACCTCTTCTCAGCGGATGCCTCGTACACGTCGGGCGCGGACATCCGGGTCGCAGGCGGCATCTGACCTGAGCCGGTCGCCTGGGCGCCCGGACGCGGCCGGCGCTCAGTGCTCGCCGAACCCCGACTCCGCCAGCGCGGCGATCGCATCGACGGCCTCGCGCCCGTCGGGGTCGTCGCTCGCGATCACGATCGTCGCGCCTTTCGTGAGCCCGAGCGACATGATGCCGAGCAGGCTCTTCGCGTCGGTGCCGTTCACGGTGACCCGCTGCCCGAACGTGCTCGCGAGCTTCACGAGCTCGGCGGCGGGACGGGCGTGCAGGCCGTCGGCATTGATGAGCGTCACCTGGCGCGTGTGCGTCGCGTGCGGCGCCGCTTTCGTGGGCGGAGCGGCGACGGATGCCGCGTCAACACCGGTCTCGGTCGCACCGGCGCCCCCGGCGGGGGCACGTGCGCTCTCCGCCGCGGCGACCACCTCGTCGAGGCCGTCGCCAGCCTCCGCCGCCACGGCGGCGGCCACGCCGCCCTCGACGAGCGGCGCGTCGACGATGCGCACGCGGGCGCGCGTCTCATCGTCGAGGAAATCGAGCGCGGTCTCGGCGGTGAGGATCGCCGAGCCCAGGTCGCAGAGGATGACGACACCCGCACCCGCATCCGCCTCGGCGATGCCGGCGTTCACCAGGTCGAAACTCGTGCCGATCCGTCCGTCGTCGGTACCGCCTGCGGCGACGAGTCTCGCCAACGGCGCCATCTGCCTTGCCAGTTCGACCAGCCCCTCCGCGATCCGGGCGGAGTGCGAGACGAAGACCACGCCGACACGGTCGGCTGCCGCCACCTCAGGCTCCAGCGGCGGCGGATGCAGCCTCCGCTGCCGCCCGCAGCAGCAGGGCCGACGACTGCGCGCCGGGGTCGCGGTGACCCGCCGAACGTTCGCCGAGATAGCTCGCGCGACCCTTGCGGGCGACGAGCGGAATCGTCGCGTCGGAACCCGTGGCCGCGGCATCCGCCGCCGCCCCGAGGACGGCCGCGACATCCGACCCGTTCGACGCGGCCGCGTCGGCGGCCTCGGCGGCCGGCGTCCACGCGTCGACCATCGTCTTGTCGCCCGATTCGGCCTTGCCGCGCAGCACGATGCCGTCTCGCGCCGCGGTCAGCACCGCGGCGATCGCCGAGCCGTCGAGCGAGGTGGCCGAACCGGCGGCGACCGCGCCCTTGAGGTAGGCGGTGCCGTACAGCGGCCCGGCCGCGCCGCCGACCGTGGAGATGAGCGTCGTCGCCACGAGCTTCAGGACGTCACCCGGTGTGGATCCGGCGGGGAGGTCGTCGAGCTTCGGGAGCACGGCCTGGAAGCCGCGGTCCATGTTCTCGCCGTGATCGCCGTCGCCGATCTCGCGGTCGAGCTTGATCAGCTCGACCCGGTGCTCGGCGATGACGTCCGCGCTCCGCCTGACCCAGTCCACCGCCCAGGTGATGTCCAGCCCCAAGGTCGCCCCCTATCGTCCCCACCGGAGTGCCGCCGTCTGCACCGGGGCATCCCACAGTTCGATCATCTCGTCATCGAGCCGCAGCACCGTAATGGACATCCCCTGCATCTCGAGCGACGTGATGTAGTTGCCGACGAGCGAACGGGAGATCGTGACGTTGCGTCCCTGCAGCACTTCCGCGGCGCGGCGGTAGGCGAGGTAGAGCTCGATGAGCGGCGTGCCGCCCATTCCGTTCACGAACAGCAGCACACGTTCGCCGCCGGCGAAGGGAAGGTCGTCGAGCACGGGGTCGATCAGCCGGTCGACGAGATCGTCGGCGGGTGCGAGCTTGATCCGCTCGCGCCCGGGCTCGCCGTGGATGCCGATGCCGATCTCGATCTCGTCCTCGGCGAGCGTGAAGCTGGGCTCACCGGCGTGGGGCACGATGCACGGGGTGAGCGCGAGGCCCATCGAGCGGACGTTGGCGTTCACGCGCTCGGCGATCTCGGCGACGTCGTCGAGCGAGTCGCCGCGCTGGGCTGCCGCTCCGGCGAGCTTCTCGACGAGCACCGTGCCGCCGACACCACGGCGACCCGCCGTGTAGAGGGAGTCCTTCACGGCGACGTCGTCGTTGATCACGACCGCCCGCACGGTGATGTCCTCAGCGGAGGCGAGGTCGGCGGCCGTCTCGAAGTTCAGCACGTCGCCGGTGTAGTTCTTCACGATGTGGAGCACCCCGGCACCGCCGTCGACCGCCTTGGTCGCGGCGAGGATCGGGTCGGGCGTTGGCGACGTGAACACCGCACCGGGCACGGCCGCATCGAGCATGCCGAAGCCCACGTATCCCGCGTGCAGGGGTTCGTGGCCGCTGCCGCCGCCGCTCACGATGCCGACCTTCCCGCTGACCGGCGCGTCGACGCGCACGACGTAGATCGGGTCCATCTCGACGCGCACGATGTCGGCGTGGGCGAGTCCGAACCCGGCGACCGACTCGTCGACGACGCGCTTCGGGTCGTTGATGATCTTCTTCACGAGTATCCCTTTCCCCATCGCTGCCGCACGCCGTGCGACCGTGCATCGGCGTCGACGCAGCACTCCCCCGTCAACCTACGCCCGCGCCGCAGCCCGCCGGAAGGGGCTTCGACGAAATCGGCGAGACCATTCCCACCTGAAGGCCTGCTGAGTATGGTGGGCAGTGTTCCGCCCCTGGGCGAAGCCCTGTGGGCCAAGCGAAAAGGATGGAAGGTCAACGTGGACGATCTCGGTGTGCTGTTCCTGTCCGAAATGGTCGGGACGGCGATGCTGGTGCTCCTCGGTTGCGGTGTGGTGGCCAACGTCGCCCTCGCGAAGACGAAGGGCTTCGGCGGCGGGTTCCTCATGGTGAACGTCGGCTGGGGCCTCGCAGTCTTCGCCGGTGTCATCGTCGCCTATGCTTCCGGCGCGCAAATCAATCCGGCGGTCACGCTCGGCCTCGTGGCGAACGGCGCGACCGAGTTCGGCAATCCGGCCTTCGGCACGACGGTCCCGGTCGACGCACTGTCGGTGCTCGCGTTCATCGGTGCGCAGCTGCTCGGCGGCATCATCGGCGCGGTCTTCGTGTGGCTGGCCTACAAGCAGCACTTCGACGACGCGCCCGAGCCCGCGACGAAGCTCGGCGTGTTCTCGACCGGTCCGGCGATCCGCTCCTACGGCTGGAACGTCATCACCGAGGTCATCGGCACGTTCGTGCTGGTCTTCGTGGTGATCGGCTTCGGGCGGCAGGGAGACGCCTCGGGGCTCGCGGCGCTCGGCGCACTGCCCGTCGGCCTTCTCGTCATCGGAATCGGCGCCTCGCTGGGTGGTCCGACGGGCTACGCGATCAACCCGGCGCGTGACCTCGGCCCGCGCATCGCACACGCCATCCTCCCCATCCGCGGCAAGGGCTCCTCCGACTGGGCGTACTCGTGGGTCCCCGTCGTCGGCCCCATCATCGGCGGGCTCCTCGCCGGCTGGGCCGCGATCCCGCTCCTTCCGCTACTCGGCTGAACCCGGCGGGGCCGGTCCGCAAGGACCGGCCCCGCTCCGTTCCGCCGGTTCCCCGTGCCCCCGCCGACGGTGGCGGGGCATCCGCATCATCTGAGAGGAAGTCATGGCTGACTACATCCTGGCGATCGACCAGGGCACGACGTCGTCGCGCGCGATCATCTTCGACAAGAGGGGTTCCATCGTCGCGACCGGACAGCTCGAACACGAGCAGATCTTCCCCAAGGCCGGCTGGGTCGAGCACGACCCCATGGAGATCTGGCGCAACACTCGGGAGGTCACCGGCCAGGCCCTCGGCAAGGCCGACCTCACCCGGCACGACATCGCGGCCGTCGGCATCACGAACCAGCGCGAGACCGCGGTGGTCTGGGACAAGAACACCGGCGAGCCCGTCTACAACGCCATCGTCTGGCAGGACACGCGCACCCAGCCCATCGTCGACCGGCTCGCGGCCGACGGCGGCGTGGAGCGGTTCAAGCAGGATGTCGGCCTTCCCCTCGCCACGTACTTCTCGGGCACGAAGATCGTCTGGATCCTCGAGAACGTGCCCGGTGCTCGTGAGAAGGCGGAAGCGGGCGACCTGCTCTTCGGCACCACCGACTGCTGGGTGCTCTGGAACCTCACCGGTGGCACCGACGGCGGCGTGCACGCCACGGATGTCACGAACGCGAGCCGCACGTTGTTCATGGACCTCGCGACGCTCGAGTGGCGCGACGACATCCTCGCCGCGTTCGGCGTGCCGCGCTCGATGATGCCCGCGATCAAGGCGTCGTCCGAGGTGTACGGCACCGTCGAGCCCTCGAGCCTGCTGCGCGAGGTGCCGGTCGCGGGGATCCTCGGCGACCAGCAGGCGGCGACCTTCGGGCAGGCGGCGTTCGATCCGGGCGAGTCGAAGAACACCTACGGCACCGGCAACTTCCTCATCTTCAACACCGGCGAGGAGATCGTCCACTCCAGGAACGGCCTGCTCACGACGCTCGGCTACAAGCTCGGCGACGACAAGCCGCACTACGCGCTGGAGGGCGCGATCGCCGTCACGGGCTCCCTGGTGCAGTGGGTGCGCGACAACCTCGGGCTCATCTCGAACGCGTCCGAGATCGAGGACCTGGCGAAGACCGTCGACGACAACGGCGGCGCGTACTTCGTGCCGGCGTTCTCCGGCCTGTTCGCGCCGTACTGGCGACCCGACGCCCGCGGCGCGCTCGTCGGCCTCACCAGGTACGTGCACAAGGGCCACATCGCCCGGGCCGTCCTCGAGGCCACCGCGTTCCAGACCCGCGAGGTGCTCGACGCGGTGAACGCCGACTCGGGCGTCGACCTCACCGAGCTCAAGGTCGACGGCGGCATGATCGCCAACAACACGCTGATGCAGTTCCAGGCCGACATCCTGGGCGTACCGGTCGTGCGTCCGGTCGTCGCCGAGACCACGGCGCTCGGAGCCGCCTACGCGGCCGGCCTCGCGGTCGGGTTCTGGTCGAGCCTCGACGAGCTCCGTGCCAACTGGCAGGAGGACTCGCGCTGGGAGCCGAAGATGGATCCCGCCGAGCGCGACCGTCAGCTGCGCCTCTGGAAGAAGGCCGTCACGAAGACGTTCGACTGGGTCGACGAGGATGTGTCGCACGGCTGATGCCGAGCGTGCTCCAGCAGTGAGGCGAGGGCCCCGCGGATGCCGCGGGACCCTTCGTCGTCACCGCTTCGTGGCGTCGATCCACTCCTCGAGCTTCCGGGCCGCGGCGCCGCTGTCGACCGCCTCCTCGGCCACGGCCAGCTTGTCGTGGAACCGGTCGAGCACGGCGCGCTGGAACTGGCTCGGGTCCTTCGCCAGCTCGAACGACACCAGGCCGGCGGCCGCGTTGAGCACGACGATGTCGCGCACCGGACCGCGCTCGCCGGCGAACACCCGGTGCACGATCTCGGCGTTGTGGGCTGCGTCGCCGCCGACCAGCTCGTCGATCGTCGTGCGCCGGATGCCGAGTTCCCGCGGGTCGAGATCGTGCTCCTTGACCGTGCCACGCGAGACCTCCCAGATGTGGCTGTGCCCGGTGGTCGTGAGCTCGTCGAGGCCGTCGTCGCCCCGGAACACGAGCGCCGTCGCGCCGCGCGTCCGGAACACGCCGACGATGAGCGGCACCCGGTCGAGGTTGGCGACCCCCACTGCCGACGCCTCGGGGCGGGCAGGGTTGCAGAGCGGGCCGAGGAAGTTGAAGACGGTCGGCACACCGAGTTCGGACCGCACCGGACCCGCATGACGGAAGCCGGGGTGGAAGGCACCGGCGAACGCGAACGTGATGCCGACCTCACCGAGCACCCGGGCCACTCGCTCGGCAGGGAGCGCCAAGTCGAGGCCGAGCGCGGCCAGCACGTCGGAGGATCCCGACGACGAGCTCGCGGCGCGGTTGCCGTGCTTGATCACGGGGACTCCGGATGCCGCGGCCACGACCGACGCCATCGTCGACACGTTCACCGTGCCGAAGCGGTCGCCGCCCGTGCCCACGATGTCGAGCGCCATCGGATCGACGGGCAGCGGGATCGCGTGCTCGAGCACCGCGTCGCGGAACCCGACGATCTCGTCCACCGTCTCCCCCTTCACGCTGAGGGCGATGAGGAATCCGGCCAGCTGTGCGGGCGTGACCGTGCCGGTCATGACCTGTTCCATGCACCACGCCGCGTCCGACACGCTGAGGTCCTCGTGCTCGAGGAGCGCGGAGATGATGGTCGGCCAATTCTGTCGGGTGGGCATGGACTCGATCCTATCTGCCGGATTCAGGGCGGATTCCCGGCTTCGACCCTTGAGAACTTAGGGTTCCCTAACCGGCCGGGACGGACATGGCTGTCCGGGTTGACGAGAACTCACCCGCGATTTCAGCCATAATGGTGTGCGTGACGAGCACCTCAATCACTTACCAGGCGAGCGCGCCCGTGATCAAACGACCGAACACCGTCGCGGTGGGCACGATCGTCTGGCTCGGCAGCGAGGTCATGTTCTTCGCTGGGCTGTTCGCGATCTACTTCACGCTGCGATCGATGTCGCCCGAGTTGTGGGCGTTCGAGGCGGGTCGCCTCAACTTCCCGTACTCGCTGACGAACACGATCATCCTCGTGGCGTCGTCGTTCACGTGCCAGTTCGGCGTGTTCGCGGCCGAGCGGCTGCAGCCCTACGCCACCGGCTGGAAGCCCACGCAGTGGGGCATGGTCGAGTGGTTCTTCCTGACCTATGCCATGGGCGCCATCTTCGTCGCCGGCCAGATCTGGGAGTACGCGACGCTCGTCTCCGAGGGCATCGCGATCGACTCGAACGCCTACGGGTCCGCGTTCTACCTCACCACCGGCTTCCACGGCCTGCACGTCACGGGCGGGTTGATCGCCTTCCTCCTCGTGATCGGCCGGGTGTTCGCCGTCAAGAACTTCGGCCACCGCGAGGCGACGAGCGCGATCGTGGTGTCGTACTACTGGCACTTCGTCGACGTCGTCTGGATCGGTCTGTTCCTCGTGATCTACATCCTCAGATGAGCCTCGACAGGAGCGTCACGAACAGCATGCCCGCGAACAGGAAGAAACTGATGAACCGCTCGAAGCGACGCACCGGCCGCCGGCACCCGCTCGCAACCGTCGCGCTGCTCGCGCTCGGACTCGTCTTCACCGGTGGCGCCTATGCGGCTCTGAGCTCCGGCTCCGTGGCGCAGGCCGAGGCGGAGCCCACGTCGCAGGAGACGATCGAGGAGGGGAAGAAGCTCTTCCAGGCGAACTGCGCGACCTGCCACGGGCTCGACGCGCAGGGCAACAACGGCCCGAGCCTCATCGGCGTGGGCGCGGCATCCGTGGACTTCCAGGTGGGCACCGGCCGTATGCCCATGCAGATGCAGGGCCCGCAGGCGCAGGTGAAGCCGCCGCAGTTCACCGATGAGCAGGTCAAGCAGCTCGCCTACTACGTGGCCTCCCTCGGCCCCGGTCCCGACATCCCCGCGGACCACCTCGTCAACGGCGGCGGCGATGCGGCCAACGGCGCCGAGCTCTTCCGCATCAACTGCGCCATGTGCCACAACGTGGCCGGCGCCGGTGGTGCGCTCACCGAGGGCAAGTTCGCTCCGGCGCTGACGGGTGTCTCCGGCGTTCACATCTACGAGGCCATGGTCACCGGCCCGCAGAACATGCCGGTGTTCAACGACCTGAACATCTCGCCGGAGGACAAGCGCGACATCATCACGTACCTCAAGTACGTCCAGGACAATCGCTCCCCCGGCGGTTTCGAGCTCGGCTCGCTGGGTCCCGTGGCAGAGGGGCTGTTGATCTGGATCTTCGGTCTCGGCTCGATCGTCGCGATCACCGTGTGGATCACGGCGAAGTCCAACTAGCGCACGCCCGGCACCGAAGCAGCTGAAGAAGGAGAACCATGGCCCAGGACGACAACAGCGGCGTCGATCTCGTCGCTGCCGACTCGTCGCACGCCGAGCAGGAGTTCGCCGGTTCGACCGGCACGGCAGTCATCCCCCGCGACGCGTTCGAGAACCCCGGTTTCGAACCGCATCGTCCTCGTGTCACCGACGAGAACCCCAAGCGCGAGAAGCGCGCGCAGCGCACGGTCTACACGCTCTTCTACCTCTCGATCCTCGGCAGCGTGTGGGCGATCGCCGCGTACATGTTGTTCCCGATGGAGTCGAACGACGTCGGCGCCGTGCGCCTGAACAACATGTTCGTGGGCATCGGCGTCACGCTCGCGCTGCTGGGCATCGGGTTCGGCGCAGTGCACTGGGGCAAGTCGCTGATGACCTCAGCCGAATCGATCGACATCCGGCACCCCATCAGCTCGACGCCGGCGACCCAGCAGGGCGCCGTCGAGGTCATGCGACAGGCCGACGAGGAGTCGGGATTCAGTCGCCGCACGGTCATCCGCAACAGCCTCATCGGGGCCCTCCTCGCGTTCCCGCTGCCGGCCGTCGTGCTCTTCCGGGGTCTCGCCCCGCAGGACCAGCTGCCCGTCGAGCTGCTCAGCCACACGATGTGGCGACGGGGCACCCGCCTGACGCTCGACCCATCGGGCACGCCGATCAAGGCTTCCGATGTCACGATCGGCAGCGCATTCCACGTGGTTCCCGAGGGACTCGCGGAGCTCGAGCACGGCAAGCTGGAGGAGAAGGCGAAAGCGGCGGTGCTCCTCATGCGCCTCGAGCCGAGCCAGCTCAACCCGGCGCCAGGCCGCGAGGACTGGGCGTACGACGGCATCGTGGCGTACTCGAAGATCTGCACCCACGTCGGATGCCCGGTAGCACTGTACGAGCAGCACACGCATCACCTGCTCTGCCCCTGCCATCAGTCGCAGTTCGACGTCTCGAACAACTGCGAAGTCATCTTCGGGCCTGCAAAGCGTGCCCTGCCGCAGTTGCCGATCGCCGTCGACGACGAGGGCTACCTCGTCGCCCAGAGCGACTTCAACGAACCCGTCGGCCCGAGCTTCTGGGAGCGCCATTGAGCACCGCAACGACCCGATCAACCGCTCCTGAGAAGCGTTCGTTCACCGCGGCGGCATCCGAGTACGTCAACGATCGAACCGGCATCGCCGTCGCGATCAAAGGACTCGGCCGCAAGGCCTTCCCCGACCACTGGTCATTCCTCCTCGGCGAGGTCGCGCTCTTCAGTTTCGTCGTGGTGCTGGTCTCCGGCACGTTCCTGACGTTCTTCTTCCAGGCTTCGATGGCCGAGGTCGAGTACGACGGATCATACGTGCCGCTCAAGGGCGTCGAGATGTCGGTGGCGATGGCCTCCACCCTCGACATCTCCTTCGACATCCGTGGCGGACTCTTCGTGCGGCAGATGCACCACTGGGCGGCGCTGCTCTTCGTCGCCGCGATCGGCCTGCACATGCTCCGCGTGTTCTTCACCGGTGCGTTCCGCAAGCCCCGTGAGATCAACTGGGTGTTCGGCTTCCTCCTGTTCGTCCTCGCGATGGCCGAGGGCTTCACCGGGTACTCGCTCCCCGACGACCTGCTCTCGGGCAACGGCCTGCGCATCATCGACGGCATGGTCAAGGGCATCCCCTTGATCGGCACGTGGACCTCGTTCCTCCTCTTCGGCGGCGAGTTCCCCGGTACGGCCATCGTGGGCCGCCTCTACACGCTGCATATCCTGCTCCTGCCGGCGCTCGTGGTCGCACTCATCGCCGTGCACGTCGGCTACGTGTTCATCCACAAGCACACGCAGTTCGCCGGACCCGGGCGCCAGCCGACGAACTCGGTCGGTCCGCCCATCCTGCCGATCTACGCCGCGAAGGCGGGCGGCTTCATGTTCATCATCTGGGGCGTGATCTCGCTCATCGCGGCGATGTTCACGATCAACCCGATCTGGAACTACGGCCCGTACGACCCGTCACCGGTGTCGGCGGGCACGCAGCCCGACTGGTACATCGGGTTCGCCGACGGCGCCCTTCGACTGATCCCGCCGGGCTGGGAGTTCGTGTGGCTCGATCGCACCTGGTCGTTCAACATCCTTGTTCCCCTCATCGCGATCGGCATCTTCCTCGTCCTCGTCGTGGGCTATCCGTTCATCGAGGCGTGGGTCAAGGGCGACAAGCGAGAGCACCACATCGCGGACCGTCCGCGCAACGCGCCGATCCGCACGGCGATCGGCGCCGCGGGCGTGACGTTCTACGCCGGTCTCTGGGCCGCGGCGAGCTCGGACCTCCTCGCCACTCACTTCTCGCTCACGATGGAGGGCGTCATCAACGCGCTCCAGGCAACGGTGATCCTCGGACCGATCATCGCCTACTTCATCACCAAGCGCGTCTGCATCGCACTGCAGAAGAAGGACCGTGAGATCGTGCTGCACGGCTACGAGTCGGGCCGCATCGTGAAGCTGCCGGGCGGCGAGTTCATCGAAGTGCACCAGCCGCTCGACGAATACGACCGCTGGCGCCTGGTGAGCTTCGAGTCGTACGAGCCGCTCATGATCCGCCCGGACGCACGCGGCAAGATCACGGCCGGCCAGCGGCTGCGGGCGTCCGTGTCGCGATGGTTCTTCGAGGACCGGATCGCCCCGGTCACGAGGGGCGAGCTCGAGGCGGCGCACTCCAGCCACCATGCCGAGGTGGATACCACCCACGGCTGAGCCTGCGGCTCATTCACCGATTCGGGCACCGGAACGCCATGTCGATCGACTGGACATGGCTCCGGTGCCCGAACTGCTTCGGCGACCTCTCTCCCGTCGACGACCGGGCGTACGGCTGCGACCACGGTCATCGATTCGATCCCTCGAAGCACGGGTATCTCACGCTGCTCCCGCCCAGGGCACCTCGCACGACCGGCGACGACCGCGAGATGCTCGTCTCACGCGCGGCGCTCCTCGACCGTGGCGCCTACCGGCCGATCGCCGAGGAGTTGGCGCGAGCCGCGTTGCCGGCGAACCCCGGGCAGGCGGAGGTGCGCCTGCGCGTCGCCGATCTCGGCTGCGGCACCGGGTACTACTCCCGATTTCTCAGCGAAGCCCTGCCCGACGCGGACTTCCTGCTCGCGGACCGATCACCAGACGCCGTACGTGCCGCCCTGCGCGCGGTTCCCAGCGCCTCCGGCGTCGTCCTCGACATCTGGCGCCCATTACCCCTGCGTGACGACGTCGCCGACGTGGTCCTGAACGTGTTCGCTCCGCGGAACCCGAGCGAGTTCGCTCGGATCCTGCGACCAGGCGGTCGGCTGGTGGTCGTCGTTCCCCACGTGCACCACCTCCGTGAGCTCAGGGAGCTCGGGCTGCTCCTCGACGTCCCGGCGCAAAAGGCCGAGACGGTCACGGACCGGCTTGCGGCCGTCGGCCTCGTACCACGCGGTGCTGCTCGGGTGCAGTACGTCCTCGAGGCGGATCCCGACACGCGAGCGCTGCTCGCGGGGATGGGACCGTCCGCCCACCATGCTGTGTCACTCGCAGGACGACCCGCAGGAGGCGACCTCGACGTGACGATCGCCGTCGACGTCCTCGCGTTTCAACTCATATCGCCGTCGGGCTGACGCCGGGTGCATACTGGGCGCATGCCCGATTGCTGCAATCAGGGCTCGGCGCGATACGAGGGCGTGTTCGACGGCCGCTTCTCCCACGACGTGGCCAAGCGGTACCGGGGCCGTCGAGGGTCGAACGGCGACCGGATCGCCATTGCCGATTACGTGGTGCTCCACCGGGTCGTCTGCTGCAATCCCGATTCGGATCGGCTCCTCGGGGCAGCGGCCGTCCACGCACGCCGGACCCTCGTGTTCAGTCATCCACCGAGAACGCGGTTCACACGGATGTCGGTCGGAATCGGCAATGCGATGATGCGGCTCCGCGGACGCGAGTACCGCGGGTACGTGCACTCCCCCGCGGCGATGTACGACGTCCTCGAGTGTGCAGGATTCCGTGTCCGCCCGCTTCGGACCGGCCCGAAGTGGTGGGTCATCGCCGCAACGCGGCGTGACCGCATCCGCCCGGGTCAGCGGGCGAAGTTGCCGCGGTAGTACTCGTAGACCCAACCCACGATGGCCACGAGGAAGAGCACGATGGCGATGGGGAACATCCACCAGCCGACGGCCAACGAGAGGAAGCCGAGCGCCGCGGCGGCAGCGAGCGTGATCGGCCACCAGCTCCAGGGGCTGAAGAAACCGAGTTCGGGGTCGCCGTCGTCGATGTTCGCGTCGAGGCGGTCCTCTGGCAGCTCAGCCCCCTGCGCGCTGCGCACGCGCCCGAGGTAGAAGGCGATGAAGGCCGAGAGCACCGCCGTGAGCGTGAGCGCCACGGTCCCGGCCGGCTCAACGCCGGGCTGCCCATCGTCGAGCCAAGTCCAGAATGCGTAGATCGCCGCCAACAGCGCGAAGTAGACGAACAGGATCCAGAAGAGGATGACATTCGCACGCATCTACTTGACTTCCTTCGTCGCTGCATCGTACACGGGAGCATCCGGCGCATCCTTCGCCGGGCCGATACCCACAGGGATGCCCGCCTCGGGGTGGTTGAGGTCGAACGCCGGCGCCTCCGAACGGATGCGCGGGATCGAGGTGAAGTTGTGCCGCGGCGGCGGGCAGCTCGTGGCCCACTCGAGCGATCGACCATAGCCCCACGGGTCGTTCACGGTCACCTTCGGCGCGCGGCGAGCGGTGATGTACACATTCAGGAAGAATGGGATCATGGAGATCGCCAGAATGGCGGCGCCGACCGTCGACAGCTGGTTCATCCACGTGATGTTGTCTTCCGGCAGGTACGAGTAGTACCGGCGCGGCATCGCCACGACGCCCAGCCAGTGCTGCACGAGGAACGTCGTGTGGAAGCCGATGAACACCAGCCAGAAGTGCCACTTGCCGAGCCGCTCGTTGAGCATCTTGCCGGTCCACTTCGGCCACCAGAAGTAGAAGCCCGAGAACATCGCGAACACGACCGTTCCGAAGACGACGTAGTGGAAGTGCGCGACGACGAAGTAGGTGTCGGAGACGTGGAAGTCGAGCGGCGGCGACGCCAGGATGACGCCGGTGAGGCCACCGAACACGAACGTGATGAGGAAGCCGACCGCCCAGACGAGCGGCGTCTCGAACGTGACCGAGCCGCGCCACATCGTGCCCACCCAGTTGAAGATCTTCACACCCGTCGGTACGGCGATGAGCATGGTCATGAGCGCGAAGAACGGCAGCAGGACCGATCCCGTGACGTACATGTGGTGCGCCCAGACCGTGACCGACAGTGCGGCGATCGCGATCGTCGCGTAGATCAGGGTCTTGTATCCGAAGATCGGCTTCCGGCTGAAGACCGGCAAGACCTCCGAGATGATGCCGAAGAACGGCAGCGCGATAATGTAGACCTCGGGATGCCCGAAGAACCAGAAGAGGTGCTGCCAGAGGATCACACCGCCGTTGGCCGGGTCGTAGATGTGCGCCCCGAGGATGCGGTCGGCGGCCGCGGCGAGGATCGCGGCCGCGAGCACCGGGAACACCATGAGGATCAGGATCGACGTGACGAGCGTGTTCCACGTGAAGATCGGCATGCGGAACATCGTCATGCCGGGTGCGCGCATCGTGATGATCGTGGTGATGAAGTTCACCGCACCGAGGATCGTGCCGAAGCCCGACAGGCCGAGCCCGACCATCCAGAGACTCCCGCCCATGCCTGGTGAGAATGTCGTGGAGGCGAGTGGCTGATACGCGAACCAGCCGAAGGACGCGGCGCCCTGCGGCGTGAAGAAGCCTGCGACCGCGATGAGCGAACCGAAGTTGAAGAACCAGTACGCCAGCGCGTTCAGCCGCGGGAACGCGACATCGGGAGCGCCGATCTGCAGCGGCATGAGCACGTTCGCAAAGCCGGCGAAGAGCGGCGTCGCGAACATCAGCAGCATGATCGTGCCGTGCATCGTGAACAGCTGGTTGTACTGCTCACGCGTCTGCACGATCTCCAGGCCCGGCTCGAACAGCTGGGCGCGGATGATGAGGGCCATCACGCCGCCGACGCAGAAGTAGATGAACGACGTGATCAGGTAGAGGTATCCGATGACCTTGTGATCGGTGGAGGTGATCCACCGCACGAGGACGTTCCCCTTGCGCTCGACCTTTGAGGTGCCGAACGGCAGGCTGCTCGACTGCGGTCGAGCCGGTGCGGTCGTGGTGCTCATTCGGCTTCCTGCTCCTCGTTCAATTCGGGCGCGCCCGGGCCGGGCTGGTTCTGACGGCGGTCGTATTCGGTGGAGAGCTGGCCCTCCTGGCCGAGGTCGCGGAGCGATTCGATGTAGGCGTCGTACTCGTCCTGGGAGACGACCTCGACGTTGAAGAGCATGAGCGAGTGGTATTCGCCGCAGAGCTCGGCGCACTTGCCGGCGTAGGTGCCCTCGCGCTCTGGGACGAACGACATGTAGTTCGTCTTGCCGGGGATCAGGTCCTTCTTGTAGAGGAAGTCGACGACCCAGAAGGAGTGGATGACGTCGCGAGCCTCGAGCTTGAGCTCGACGTTCTGGCCGACGGGCAGGTAGAGGGTCGGGAGCTCGGACTGCACGAGCGACCCCGAGGGGCCCTCGTCGTCGAGCTGGCCCTGGATGCCGGGCGAGTAGACGTTCTCGTCGATGTAGTTGATGTCCCACGCCCACTGCTTGCCGATCACCTCGATGCGCACGTCGACCTCGTCTTCGGCGAAGCGCTGCTCGATCGCCGCCTGGTCGCGCGCCGTGAAGGCGAAGAATCCCAGGACGAGAATGAGCGGGACGACGGTGTAGAACACCTCGATCGGCATGTTGTAGCGCAGCTGCACCGGCAGGCCCGTCTGGCCCTTGCGGCGGCGGTACGCGATCACGGCCCAGATGGTGAGTCCCCAGGTCACGAGGCCGACGACCAGCAGCACGATCCACGACGTGACCCAGAGGCCCGAGACGCGCTCGGTGTGGTTGGTGGCCGGACCCGCTCCGTCCTCGAACCCCGGGAGGAATCCGTTCAGCTGGGCCTGCGTGCATCCGGCGAGGACGAGGCTGAGCGACGCTGCGATCGGAATAGCAGCCCATCGGAGACGGCGATTATGGCGCACCGGTGACCTTTCGGGAGACTCGAAGGCGCTTCACAGCGAAGCGCGGTGATCGGTGCCTAGCCTACTCCGACTCGACCACCGGGGTGTGCATCGGAGGGCGGTGTTCGGCGCGTCGAAGCCGGAAATCCACGCTCGATCGGCCGAAACGCCGAAGGGAGGCCGCTCGCGCGACCCCCCTTCGGGAGCGATTCGGGCCCGGAATCAGTGGAACGAGTCGCCACACGCGCAGCTGCCCTGCGCGTTGGGGTTGTCGATCGTGAAGCCCTGTTTCTGGATGGTGTCCTCGAAGTCGATCGAGGCGCCGTCGAGGTACGGCACGCTCATCTTGTCGACGACGACCTCGACGCCCAAGAAGTCGACGATCGCGTCGCCGTCGAGGAGGCGCTCGTCGAAGTAGAGCTGGTAGATCAGCCCGGAGCATCCGCCCGGCTGCACCGCCACGCGGAGGCGTAGGTCGTCGCGGCCCTCCTGTTCGAGGAGGCCGCGGACCTTGTCGGCGGCGGCGTCGCTCAGCTTCACGCCGTGCATCGTCTCGGTGATCATGTCGCTCATGTCTCTCCTCGGTGCGTCAGGGAACGCGGATGTCTCTTCCAATGGTAACCGCCGGAACGGCGAGTGGGCCCCACGCGCGGTCAGGAATCCGATCGCGCGTCGAGCCGGGCGAGCAAGAGCGCCTCGGCGAGCAGCGCGCGCTTGAACACGCCGAGGTGGAGCGATTCGTTCGGACTGTGGGCTCGCGAGTCGGGGTCCTCCACGCCGGTCACGAGGATCTGTGCGTCGGGGAACTCCTCGACGAACTCGGCGATGAACGGTATCGAGCCGCCAACGCCGACCTCGACCGGTTCCCTCCCCCACGCCTCCGCCATGGCCGCCCGCGTCTCGGCCACCGCCCAGCCACTCGTGTCGACGAGGAACGGCTGCCCGGTGTCGATGTCCTCGAAGGTGAGTCGTGCCCCGAACGGCGCACGGGCCTCGAGGTGGCTCCTGATCGCCGTGAACGCCTCGTCGGCGTCCTGGCCGGGGGCGATGCGCGCGCTCACGCGCACGCGGACGCCGGGAAGCAGCGTGTTCGACGCGTTCGCGACATCCGGAGCGTCAATGCCCGTCACGGTGACGGCCGGCTGCGCCCAGATACGGGACAGGAGCGAACCGTTTCCGATCGGCACGACACCCTCGAGCAGCCCGACCTCGGCGCGCAGCTGCGCCTCGTCGTACTCCGGGGTCGGCAGGTCGATGCTCCGCAGCCCCTCCACGACGACCGAGCCGTCGTCGGCCCACATGGAATCGAGCAGTCGGATGGCCGCCAGCATGGCATCGGGTGCGGCGCCTCCGAACATGCCCGAGTGCGACGCGTGCGTCAGCGTGTCGATGCGGAGGTTGAAGGCGACCGCGCCGCGCAACGCGACCGTGATGGCGGGTGTGGTGACATCCCAGTTGCCCGAGTCGGCGACGATGATAGCGTCCGCGGCGAGGAGGTCGCGGTTCTCGTGCACGAAGTTCGCGAACGAGCGCGACGCCCACTCCTCCTCGCCCTCGATGAACACCGCCAGGCCGAGATCGAAGTCGCCGGCGACCTCGGCGAACGCGCGGATGGCGCCGACGTGCGCCATGATGCCGGCCTTGTCGTCGGCGGCCCCGCGGCCGTGCAGGCGGTCGCCGCGCTGGGTCGGCTCGAACGGCGGGGTCTCCCAGTCCTCGTCCCTTCCCGGCGGCTGCACGTCGTGGTGCGCGTAGAGCAGCACGGTCGGGCGCCCGTTGCGCGCGGCCCGCCTCGCGACGACGGCCGGCTGGCCGAGTTCGGAGCCGTCCGCGACCGGCGCCCGGCGGATGTCGACGAGGTCGAACACGCCCGTGCCCCGGAGGAGCTCGGCGACGGCATCGGCGCTCTCGGCCACGTGGGCGGCGTCGAACGCGGGCCACGAGACGGACGGGATGCGCACGAGGCGCGCGAGATCGGCGACGGTCGCGGGGAATCCGCCGTCGACGGCGTCGCGGATGTCGTCGACGGCCTCGTGGGAGTCGACGACCGGGGATCCGGTGGGATGCGGCTGGGTCATGCCGATAATCTTAAGGCCAACCGATTCGAGGACTTCCGTGGCAAAGCACCCCACCAACACCCCTGCGCCTGAGGCCGGCGCCGACGACGAGGCATCCGCGACCCCCCAGGTCGGCAAGGGCGCGCCCACGCCGAGTCGCGCCGAGCGGGAGGCCGCACGCAAGCGTCCGCTCGTGCCGAACGACCGCAAGGAGGCGGCGAAGCAGGCACGGGCGAAGCAGGCAGAGGCTCGCGAGCGCGCGCGCGTCGGCATGGCGATGGGCGAAGACAAGTACCTGCCGGCCCGCGATCGCGGCCCGCAGAAGAAGTACGTTCGCGACTACGTCGACGCCAGGTTCAGCATCGGCGAGGTCCTGATCCCCTTCATGTTCGCCATCATCCTGCTCACGTTCGTGCCGAGCGCCGAGGTGCAGGCGATCGGCATCATGGCGCTCTGGGCGTTCTTCCTGGTCGCGGTGCTCGACGTCGTGATCCTGGGCTTCATCCTCACCCGCAAGCTCAGGGCGAAGTACGGCGAGGACAAGGCCGAGCGCGTGCGCTGGTATGCCGCGATGCGGGCGCTACAGCTCCGTCCGCTGCGCCTGCCGAAGCCGCAGGTCAAGCGCGGCCGGTACCCCGCCTGAGGCGCGGTCACGCGCGGGCGTATGCGCCGCCGCGGATGAGCGGAACGCGCGTCTCCTCGTCGGTGAGCGAACCGTGCTGGCCGATCATGGACTCCCCTTGCCGGTTCGCCTCGCGACGGTCGTAGTAAGCGACGCCCGACCGTGCGGCGATGAGGATGTCGCCGATGCGGTCGCGCACCTCGTCGGCGACCGGCCCGAACACCCCGGAATCGATGGCCTCGTCGCGTCCGAGCACCCACGCGCGGTTGCCCTCGGCGGCCCGCCACCCCTCGACGAGCGCCGAACGCGCCGCGGCGTCGAGCTCGGGTTCGAAGTAGAACGAGAAGAACCGAGGCTCGCCGCCGACGTACCGGATCCCCTCGAGGAGTTCCGGACGGGTGTCGACGAACACGTGCCGCTCCGCCGGGACGTCGATCACGCCGTGGTCGGCCGTCACCAGTACGCCGACGCCGCGCGGCAGGCCGCGCTCGAACGCCGCCAACTCGGCGTCGAGCTGTTCCAGGGCGGCGAGCCAGCGATCGGACTCCCATCCGTGCGCGTGCGCGATGCGATCGAGCTCGGACACGTAGACGTAGACGAGGGAGCCGGGCTCGGTCGCGACGACGTCGCGCGCCTCGGCCAGGCAGTCGGCGATCGTCGACGCCGCCCGGTATTCGACGCCGCGCAGCACCGCGCGCGAGAAGCCCGAGCCGACGTGCTTGGGCGATCCGACCGCGAAACTCCGAGTGCCGGCATCCCTGGCGGTCTCGAAGAGCGTCGGCACGCGCTGCCAGGTCTCGGGAACCATCTTCTCGTCCCAGCCGGTGAGCTGGTTCACGATCCGGTCGTTGGCTCGGTCGAGCACGCGGTAGCCGACGATGCCGTGCTCGCCCGGCATCCGCCCGGTGGTGAAGCTCGTGATGCCCGCCGCGGTCGTCGACGGCAGCACGGTGCGGATCACGTCGCGCCGCGACATCCTCGCCGAAAGGAAGCGCGCGTGACCGGCCCGGGCCTGGATGTTGGCGGCTCCGAGGCCGTCGACGAGCACGACTACGGCACCGGATGCCGCGGGCAGCCCGAACGGGTTGGACCCCCCCCTGAGACTTGCGAACGAACTGCCGAGCACCCCGGCAAGCCTGGGGGCACTGACGGCGGGCACCGGTAGCATTGCAGGCATCGCGCCCAGTCTGGCACAGGCCGGGCGCGGCCCCGTTCCGCCGCGTGCCGAGCACGCCAGCCCCAGAGACGACGGATGACCCGAGCAAAGAACCCGCCCGCCGACGATCCGATCGTCGAACGCATCGAGGACGTCGACGTCGCCACCGAGATGCAGGGCTCGTTCCTCGAGTACGCGTACTCGGTCATCTACTCGCGGGCGCTGCCCGATGCTCGCGACGGCCTGAAGCCCGTGCAGCGGCGCATCCTGTTCGGCATGAGCGAGATGGGCCTGCGCCCCGACCGCGGTCACGTCAAGTCGTCGCGCGTCGTCGGCGACGTCATGGGCAAGTACCACCCGCACGGCGACACGGCCATCTACGACGCGCTCGTGCGCATGGCGCAGCCGTTCACGCTGCGCGTCCCGCTCATCGACGGCCACGGCAACTTCGGCTCGCTCGACGACGGCCCCGCGGCGCCCCGCTACACCGAGGCACGGCTGGCCGCCCCTGCGCTGGCCATGACCGACGGCCTCGACGAGGACGTCGTCGACTTCGTGCCAAACTACGACAACTCCGCCCAGCAGCCCGACGTGCTGCCCGCCGCCTACCCCAATCTCCTCGTCAACGGCGCAAGCGGCATCGCCGTCGGCATGGCCACCAACATGGTGCCCCACAACCTCATCGAGGTCGTGGGCGCGGCGCGGCATCTCATCGCGCACCCCGACGCGACGCTCGACGAGCTCATGGAGTTCGTGCCGGGCCCCGACCTGCCCTCGGGCGGCACGATCGTCGGGCTCGCCGGCATCAAGGACGCCTACGCCACCGGGCGCGGCAGCTTCAAGACCCGCGCGAGGGTGTCGATCGAGTCCGTCACAGCCCGCAAGATGGGCCTCGTCGTCACCGAGCTGCCCTACCTCGTCGGGCCCGAGAAGGTCATAGAGAAGATCAAGGACGGGGTGAACGCGAAGAAGATCAGCGGCATCTCGGACGTCACCGACCTCACCGACCGCACGAACGGCCTGCGGCTCGTCATCGGCATCAAGACCGGCTTCAGCCCCGAGGCGGTGCTCGAGCAGCTGTACCGGCTGACCCCCCTCGAGGACTCATTCAACATCAACAACGTCGCGCTCGTCGGCGGCAGCCCGGAGACGCTCGGGCTGCGCGAACTCCTGCAGGTCTACCTGGCGCACCGCATCTCGGTGGTCACCCGGAGGTCGCAGTTCCGCCTCGCCCGCAGGCACGAACGCCTGCACCTCGTCGAGGGCCTGCTCATCGCAATCCTCGACATCGACGAGGTCATCCAGGTGATCCGCACGAGCGACGAGGCTGACCAGGCGCGCACGCGCCTCATGGACGTCTTCGACCTCACCCAGGTGCAGGCCGAGTACATCCTCGAGCTGCGGCTGCGCCGTCTCACCAAGTTCTCCCGCATCGAGCTCGAGACCGAGCGCGACCGGCTGCGCGCCGAGATCGAGGAGCTCGAGGAGATCCTCGCGAACCGGCACCGCATCGAGGCCCTCGTCTCCGACGAGCTCGCCGAGGCGGCCGAGCGCTATGGCACGCCCCGGCGCACGCTCCTGACCGACGCGAGTCCGAGCGTCGCACGGGCGGCGGCGAAGCACGCGGCGGTCGCCCTTGAGGTGGCGGATGTCCCGTGCCGCGTGTTCCTCAGCGCCACGGGCCGGATCGCTCGCGTCGACCTGCCCGAAAGGCCAGAGGGCCCCGTCACCATCACGCCGCCGGCGCGTCGCAGCAGGCACGATGCGATCCGCTCCTCGCTCGACACCACGAGCCGCGCGGAGATCGGCGCCCTCACGAGCCTCGGGCGACTCATCCGGTTCACGCCCGTCGACCTGCCGATGCTGCCGCCCACGTCGGTGCAGCTCGGCGCCGGCATTCGGGTGGCCGATTACCTCGCCCTGCCCAGCAAGGACGAGAAGGTGCTCGCGCTCGTCTCGCTCGACGCCGACCGGTCGATCGCGCTCGGCACGAAGCTGGGCATCGTGAAGCGCGTCTCGACGGGCGCCTTCCCCAACCGGCCCGAGTTCGAGGTGATCGGCCTGAAGGCGGGCGACGAGGTCGTCGGCGCGGTGCAGGGCGACGAGGCCGACGAGCTCGTGTTCGTGGCATCCGATGCGCAGCTGCTGCGCTTCCCGGCCGCCTCGGTGCGCCCGCAGGGCTGCCCGGCCGGCGGCATGGCGGGCATCAACCTCGCCGGTGGCGCGCACGTCGTCCACTTCACGGGAGTGCCGGCGGATGCCGCGGCCGACGCCGTGGTCGTCACGATCGCCACGAGCAGTGAGACGCTCCTCGGCACCGACCCCGGCAGCGCCAAGGTGAGCGCATTCACGGAGTTCCCCGCGAAGGGCCGCGCGACCGGCGGCGTGCGCGCGCAGCGGTTCCTCAAGGGCGAGGATGCGCTGCACCTCGCCTGGGTGGGCCGCTCCCCCGCGTTGGCGGTCGACCTCGACGGGTCGGCCCGCCAACTGCCCGACGGCGGTGCCAGACGCGACGCGTCGGGGCAGTCGCTCGACGCGGTCGTCGCCGCGATCGGGTCGCGCATCGGCTGACACGCCGCGGCGCTGCATCGTCCAGGCCTGCGCTCGACCATACGTTTCGTACGCCCCGACCCCGCCTGCGTCGCGAATCGATGTCATCCGCACCGATGGGATCGACGCACGGTGCGGATGGCCTCGACTCGTGCCCGGCCGGTGCCGAGACGAACTGCGCGCCCGGTCTGGCGTGGATGCGGTGCCCGGTCAGGCGTCGATGCGGTCGCGCTCCAGCGCATCGGAGCTGTCGATGATGAACTCCTTGCGTGGAGCCACGTCGTTGCCCATGAGGAGCTCGAAGACGCGGCCCGCGTTCTCCGCGCCGCCGATGCCCACACGCCGCAGCGTGCGGTGCCGCCTGTCCATCGTCGTCGTCGCGAGCTGATCGGCGTCCATCTCGCCGAGGCCCTTGTAGCGTTGGATGGGGTCCTGGTGCCGCTTGCCCTGCCTTTTCAGGGTCGCGAGCACGCCCTGCAGTTCGGCCTCCGAATAGGTGTAGATGGTGTCGTTGGGCTTGGAGCCAGGGTTCACCACGACCACGCGATGCAGGGGCGGCACGGCCGCGAACACACGACCCTCCTCGATCATCGGCCGCATGTAGCGGAAGAACAGCGTGAGCAGCAGCGTGCGGATGTGAGCGCCGTCGACGTCTGCGTCGCTCATGATGATGACCTTGCCGTATCGCGCCGCCGACAGGTCGAAGCTCCGGCCCGAGCCGGCCCCGATCACCTGGATGATCGACGCGCACTCCGCGTTGCCGAGCATGTCGGAGACGCTCGCCTTCTGCACGTTGAGGATCTTGCCGCGAATCGGCAGCAGCGCCTGGTGCTCGCTGTCGCGCGCGAGCTTCGCCGTGCCGAGCGCCGAGTCGCCCTCGACGATGAACAGCTCGCTGTGCGCGACATCCGTCGACCGGCAGTCGACGAGCTTCGCCGGCAGCGACGAGCTCTCGAGGGCGTTCTTACGCCGTTGCGTCTCCTTGTGGGCGCGGGCCGAGATGCGCGACTTCATCTCGGCGACGACCTTGTCGAGCAGCAGGGCGGACTGCGTCTTGTCGTCGCGCTTGGGCGACGAGAACCGGGCACCGAGTTCCTTCGTGAGCACGTTCGAGACGATCGCGCGGGCCGCGGGCGTGCCGAGCACCTCCTTGGTCTGCCCCTCGAACTGAGGTTCGGGAAGCCGCACGGTGATGACCGCCGTCAGCCCCGCGAGCACGTCGTCCTTCTCGAGCTTGTCGTTCCCGGCCCTCAGGCGCCGGGCGTTCTGCTCCACCTGCTGCCGCAGGAATCTCAGCAGCCCCTGGTCGAAGCCGGTCTGGTGCGTGCCGCCCTTCGGGGTGGCGATGATGTTCACGAACGACTTCACGATCGTGTCGTAGCCGGTACCCCAGCGGAGCGCGATGTCGACCTGGCACTCCCGCTGCAGCTCGGTCGGCACCATCGTGCCGCCCTCGGTGAGCACGGGCACGGTCTCGGTGAAGCCGCCGGAGCCGGTCAGGCGCCACACGTCGGTGAGCGGGGCATCCGTCGCCAGGTGCTCCACGAACTCCGAGATGCCGCCCTCGAACTGGAACGACGTCGTATGCGGCTCGGCGCCGCGTTCGTCGGTGACGTCGATCGCGAGACCCGGCACGAGGAACGCGGTCTGGCGCGCACGGCCGAGCAGTTCGTCGGTCTGGAACTCGGCGCCCTTCGTGAAGATCTGCCGGTCGGCCCAGTAGCGGATGCGGGTGCCGGTGACGCCCTTGGCGACCTTGCCGACGACCTGCAGCTCGCTGTGCTCCTCGAACGGCGTGAACGGTGCGTCGGCGGTCGGCTCCCCCGAGTCCTCGAAGATCCCGGGCTCGCCTCGGTGAAACGACATTGCCCACGTCCTGCCGTCGCGGTCGACCTCCACGTCGAGTCGTTCGGAGAGGGCGTTGACGACGGATGCCCCGACCCCGTGCAGACCGCCCGACGCGGCATAGGAGCCCGAGCCGAACTTGCCGCCCGCGTGCAGCTTGGTGAACACCACCTCGACGCCTGACAGCCCGGTCTTGGGCTCGGCATCGACGGGGATGCCCCGGGCGCTGTCGCGCACCTCGACGCTGCCGTCGGGGTGCAGGATGACCCCGATCTCGGTGCCGTGGCCGGCCAGCGCCTCGTCGACCGAGTTGTCGATGATCTCCCAGAGGCAGTGCATGAGGCCGCGCGAATCGGTCGAGCCTATGTACATGCCGGGTCGCTTGCGCACCGCCTCGAGGCCCTCGAGGACGGAGAGATGGCGGGCGGAATAGTCGGAGCTCACGTCGGTCAAGCCTACTGACGCCGGGCGACACGACGCGTGAGGCGCTACGCGCACAGCGAAATGCCAGCCTCAACGGAAGGATCACCCCCTCGCGCGTGCTTTCATTGAGGAACGGAATCTTGAGGTCGAGCAGGAGGAGGAGCCATGACCCAGTACACCGACACCACCGGTGCGGTCGATGAACTCGACACCCCATATGAGCTCACCGCGCTCGACCGCTGCGACGCCTGCGGTGCTCAGGCCTACATCCGGGTCGTCGTCGCCAACGGCGAGCTGCTGTTCTGCGCCCACCACGGGCGCAAGCACCAGGAGAAGCTCGCCCAGATCGCGCACAGCTGGCACGACGAGTCGAGCCGCCTGCTCGGGGAGGGTCGCGACTGACCCCCAAGCGCTTCACGAACGAACGAACGCCCCGGTCGTGACCGGGGCGTTCCTCGTTTCCGGGCGGTACCGTGGGCACGCCTCGGGTGCGGGCGAATGCCTCGACTCAGCCCCGCGCGAGCGTCGCCGCCGCGCGCACGGCCCCGAGTTGCGCCTCCCTGGCCGCGGCTGCGTACGCGTCGACGACGGCGGCGCGAGGACCGGGTTCGTACGCCAGGCCGGCGCGCTCCGCGACGACACCCAGGATCTGGTCGGCGAACGCCGGATTCTTGGCAAGCACCGGACCGTGCAGGTGGGTTCCGATGACGGCGCCCATCACGACACCCTCCTGCCCCGCGTCACGGCCGTTGCCCGCGCCCGCTCGCACGCGGCCGAGCGGCGAGCCCTCGGCGCCGACGTAGTCGCGGGAATGGTTCTCGAAGCCGACGAGCGTGCCGAACCTCGGTGAGGCGACGACGAGGTCGCCCGTCACGCGTGCGGGAGCCGGGACCGCACGGCCGGGCAGGATGCCGAGTCCCTCGATGCCCGAGCCGTCGGGCAGCTCGATCCCCCAGCTCAGCAGCTCCCAGCCGGTGCCGACAGCGAGGATCGGCACGCCCTCGGTGCCCCACGTGCGCAGTTCGTCGTGCATCGTGAGCAGCACGGCCCGGCTCTGCTCGATCGATGAGTCGCTCCCCGATCCGAGGACGAACGCGTCAACGCGCTCGGGCAGCTGCTCGCGAGCGTCGACCGCCACGACGCGGGCGTCGAGCCCCGCCCACTCGGCTCGTCGGGCGAGCACCATCGCGTTCTCGGCGTCGCCGTTCGTGTTCTGGAGCGCGGGCAGCAGCGCCACGATGGTGAGGGTCATTCCGCTCCCGTGAGTCCGAGATGGGCGCGCGTGCGCCGCATGGAGTCGGCCGTGAAGACGATGGTCTTCGCGCCCGCGGCGGGTGCGGGCGACGCGAGGAAGTCGTCGAGTGCTCGCGCGAGGTCGGGTTCGACGCGGTCGACTTGCACGCCGTCGTAGGCGAGCATGAGCGCCGCCTCGGGCGCCTTCGAGCCGCTCACGATCGCCACACGCCGGAGCGACGAGGCATCCGTGCGCCAGAAGTACGAGGGATCGCGCACGTCGGATCCCATCGCGAAGAGGATCTGCTCGGTGCCGGGCTCGATGCTGTCGACGTTCAGCTGGTAACTCGTCGGGTTCTGCACCAGCACGAACTCGACCTGCTGGCCGCGCACCGTGACCCGCTCGCCCCGGCCGAACACCGGAGGGATCCCGTTCAGTGCGCGGGCGGTGGTGTCGGCGGAGAACCGCTCTCCGAGCAGGGCCTTCGCCGTGGCGTAGGCCGCTGCCGCGTCGACGGCATAGTGCACGCCGCGCGCGGGGAGCTCGATGGTGGCGAACGAACGTCCGTCGTTGAGGACGGCTCCGCGACCCTGCACCGACTCGACGACGACGCCGTCGCCGGCCGCGAGGCGCGTCGCGGCGGTCTCGGTGTGGCCGAGGCCGCGCGGCGCCTGGTCGACGACCGACTGCGACACGCCGAATCGGTGCACCGTGATATCCGGACCGGCCTTCGCGGCGATGCGCTCGAGGTACGCGTCGTCGGCGTTCATGATGACCGCCTCGTGGGCGCGCGCGGCGATCTTCGCGAGCATGCCCGCGACCATGTCGGAATCGTGGAACCGGTCGATCTGGTCGACCATGACGTTCGTGAGGGCGACGGCCCGTGCGTCGACGCCCTGCATCACGACGGCGCCGTGGCCCTCGTCCATCTCGAGCACGGCCATGTCGCCGGGCACGCGGCCCCGCCAGTCGGCGCGTTCGAGGAGCGCCGACGTGAGGCCCTGGCTGATGTTCGCCGTCGAGGGATTCGTGAAGACGTCGACGCCGTGGGCGCGAAGGATCGCGACGAGCATCTTCGTCGTGGTCGACTTGCCGCTGGACCCCGAGACGACCACGAGGCCCTGGGGGAAGCCCGAGAGGGTCCGCCTGAGGTAACCCGGCGCGATCCGGTTGACGATCAGGCCCGGAATCGCCGATCCGCCGCCGGGCTTGCGCAGCCGGGCGGCGAATCGGACGAGCCTGCCGACGAGGATCGCCGGCGCGTAGCGCACCGGCGGCCTATTCGAGGTAGTCGCGGAGCGATTGCGAGCGCGACGGATGGCGGAGCTTCGCCATCGTCTTCGACTCGATCTGGCGGATCCGCTCGCGGGTCACCCCGAACGTGTCGCCGATCTGGTCGAGCGTCTTCGGCATGCCGTCGCCGAGGCCGAAGCGCATGCGGATGACGCCCGCCTCGCGCTCGCTCAGCGAGTCGAGGAGCGACTCGAGCTGCTTCTGCAGCATCGTGAAGCCCACCGCGTCGGCCGGAACGACCGCCTCGGTGTCCTCGATGAGGTCGCCGAACTCGCTGTCGCCGTCTTCGCCGAGCGGCGTGTGCAGCGAGATGGGCTCGCGGCCGTACTTCTGCACCTCGATGACCTTCTCCGGGGTCATGTCGAGTTCCTTCGACAGTTCCTCGGGCGTGGGCTCGCGGCCCAGGTCCTGCAGCATCTGACGCTGCACGCGGGCGAGCTTGTTGATGACTTCGACCATGTGCACCGGGATGCGGATGGTGCGGGCCTGGTCGGCCATGGCGCGCGTGATCGCCTGGCGGATCCACCACGTGGCGTACGTCGAGAACTTGAAGCCCTTGGTGTAGTCGAACTTCTCGACCGCACGGATGAGGCCCAGGTTGCCCTCCTGGATCAGGTCGAGGAACTGCATGCCGCGACCGGTGTAGCGCTTTGCGAGCGAGACCACGAGGCGCAGGTTCGCGCCGAGCAGGTGGCTCTTCGCACGCTGGCCGTCCTTCGCGACCCACTGCAGCTCACGACCGAGCTGTGAGCGGCGCTCGGCGTCGGTCATGTGCGACAGCTTCTCCTCGGCGAAGAGCCCGGCCTCGATTCGCATCGCGAGTTCGACCTCTTCGGCCGCGTTCAGGAGCGCGACCTTGCCGATCTGCTTCAGGTAGTCCTTCACCGGGTCGGCCGTCGCGCCGGTGATCGCGGTCGAGTAGACCGGCACCTCGTCCTCGTCGTCGACCGCGCGCAGGACGAGAGCGCCCGTCGGGTGCGGCTCGACGGCCACGGGCTTGGTCTCCTCCTCGGAGTCCTCGTCGGTGTCGGTGTCGGATGCCGCGTCCTCGGCGGTCTCCTCGACCACGTCGACCTCTTCCACCACCTCGACGACGACGTCGGCGTCGACGTCCTCGATCTCGTGGGGCTCGATGTCGTCCTCGTCGCCGGCAGCGCCGGCCTCCGCCTTGCCGCGCGGCTTCGCCGCCGACTTCGCGGTGCTCGTACGCGGGGTCTTGCCCGCCGTCGTCGTCGCGGCCTTCGGGCCCGCAGTCGTGCCACCGCTCTTCGCGGCGGACTTCGTCTTCGCCGCGGTCGTCGCGGCGGTGGCCTTCGCGGCCGTCTTCGCGGCGGTCGACTTCGCGGCCGTCGCGCGCGTCGCAGCGGGCTTCTCCGCCTCGCTCTTCGCCGACGTCGCAGCCTTCGTCGTTGCCATTCGTTGAACCTCTCCTACCGTCGCGCGGCGTGTGCCCTCTCGGACGCGCGGCACGTGCTCTCGGCCCGGTCGATTTCGGACACTGTGAGGACCCATGTCAAGTCCGCTTCTTCGGCGCGAACACGTCGTGCCAGCGGACCAGAACGGGTCCTGCCTCCATTATACAGTCACCCATGCGTGCGGGCGTCCACACGCCGTGCCGTTTCCCCTCTTGGCACAACGAATCCGGGAGGTCGGGCATTCCCGGTTGCAGCCCCTGATTCCGCGTGATCCCCGGCGCCGGGGCGCCTTCGGGCGCGAGCTGTCAGCCGCCGAGCGGCGATTCGTCGTCGCGCGTACGGCGGGATGCGAGGAACTTCTCGAGTTCGGCGGCGATCTCGTCGGCGGAGGGCAGCTCGCCGGCCTCATCGGTGAGCGGTGAGCGCAACGTCGTGCCCTTCATGTAGGAGTCGTGTCGTTCCTCGAGCGTGCCGACGAGCTTGCCGAGCTCGCCGCTCTCTGCGACCTGCTCGTCGATCCGCGCCACGAACTCGCGCCCTTGCTCGCGCAGCGAATCGGTGGGGAAGATCCGTCCGGTCGAGGCGCTGATGGCCTCCAGCGCGGCCACAGCGGCGAGCGGGTACTCGGTGTCGGAGAGGTAGTGCGGAATGAGCAGGACGAAGCCCGTGGTCGGATGACCCTGCTCGTGCAGGCGGTATTCGACGAGATGGAGCGCGTTCGACGGCACCCGGGTCGTCGGGCGCCAGATGGACATCGCGTCGATGAGGTCGGCACGGTTCCCGCTCACGGTCATGCCGATCGGGCGTGTGTGCGGCACGGGCATTGGAATGGAGTTGATCCACGTCGTCGACGACACGCCGAGGTCATCGATGAGCCCGAGCATCGCGGAGCCGAATCGCTCCCACTGGAAGTCGGGCTCGTAGCCCGTGAGCAGGAGGAACGGCTGTCCGAGCTCGTCGCGCGCGAGATCGAGGCTGAGCCGCGGCGGGCGGTAGTCGGCGAGGTGGTCGCCCGCGAACAGGATGATCGGGCGGCGCGCCCGGTAGTCGAGCAATTCATCGGCATCGAACGTCGCGACCACCGTGCTCTCGAGCGTGGAGAGGAGGTACTCGGTCGTCTGCGCGACGGCAGCACCGGCGTCGGCGAATCCGGTGAGGCCCGCGACGAGCGGCAGGCCGGGCGGCACGACGACGTCCGGGTTCAGCTCGTACAGGGAACGGGGATCGCGCATGCTTCAAGCCTACTGACGGGGATTCTCCGCCCGGTCGTTCGCGGACGGGCCGCGTGACGCTCGGAGCGAACACGTACGATCGGCTGCATGACCGTGCCCGAACTCGCCTGCTCCGCCTCCCCCGTCACCGAATCCGACGCCGATGTCGTGCTCCTGGCCGCCCGGCCGGAGGACTCCGGCATCGCGCTCCTCGCGCCCGACGAGTACGCATGGGTGGCGCCGCTGCTCGGGACACTCGCCGCGACCGGCGCGACCGACGAGCTCACGCGGATCCCGGCGCGGGGCGACGGTCCCGCCGTCGTGGCCGTCGTGGGGCTCGGCGTCCGCACGGATGCCGCGGGCCTTCGCTTCGCCGCCGGAAGCGCCCTTCGACAGCTCGCCGGCACGGGCTCAGTCGCCATCGCCATCCCCGTCGCCGACGCCGCCGAGGCCGAGGCGGCGCTCGAGGGCGCGGCCCTCGGCGCCTACGCCTTCACCGAGTACCGCGCCGAGGCGAAGTCGCCCGTGGCGGTCGTCACTCTGCACACCGACCTCGACCAGGTCCGCGTCGACCGGGTGCGCGCCATCGCGACCGCCGTGGCGCGCACGAAGGACCTCGTGAACACACCGCCCGCCGACCTCTCCCCCGAGCGCCTCGCGGAGCTCGCGGTGGCCGCAGCCGACGCCGCGGGGTTGTCGTCGCGCGTCTGGGATGAGGCGGCCCTCGAAGCCGGCGGTTTCGGTGGCATCCTGGCCGTCGGGCGGGGCTCGAGCCGCGGTCCTCGGCTCGTGCGCCTCGAGTACGCCCCTGACGGGGCATCCGTGCATGTCGCACTCGTCGGCAAGGGCATCACGTTCGACTCGGGCGGCCTCTCGCTGAAGCCCATGGCCTCGATGGTCGGCATGAAGAGCGACATGGCCGGAGCCGCCGCCGTGCTCTCGGCGATCGTCGCGCTCGCCGAGCTGGACGTCCCCATCCGCGTCACCGGCTGGCTCTGCCTCGCCGAGAACCTGCCGTCTGGCACGGCCGTGCGTCCGAACGACGTGTTGCGCATCCACGGCGGCACGACGGTGGAGGTGCTGAACACCGACGCCGAGGGCCGACTGGTGCTGGCCGACGGGCTCGCCGCCGCGAGCGCCGAGCACCCCGACGCGATCGTCGACGTCGCGACCCTCACTGGCGCCCAGGTCGTGGCACTCGGCAGCCGCATGGCGGGACTCATGGGCGAGGACGCGCTCGTCGCCCGCACGCGTGCCGCCGCCGACGCCGTCGACGAGTCGGTGTGGCCGATGCCGCTCCCGGGCGATCTCAAGAGCCTCCTGACGTCGGATGTCGCCGACCTCTCCAACACCAAGCTCGGCATGACCGTGCCCGGCATGCTCCTGGCCGGCGTCTTCCTGCGCGAGTTCGTGGGCAAGCGGGCCGACTCCGCCGACCGGATCCCGTGGGCGCACCTGGACATCGCGGGCCCGTCGTACAACTCCGCGGGCGCCTGGGGATTCACCGGATCCGGGGGCACGGGCGTGGCCGTGCGCACCCTCGTCCGGCTGGGCGAGGACCTCGCAGCGGGGTAGTAAGGTCTTATGGGCGACATCGTCGCCCATACACCCCGCCCCGCTTCGAACTGGGGTGGTCCGTGTCGCAGATCCGGTGCGCAAGGGAGATTGCGGTTGTCCGAGCAGAACTTTGACATAGTCATCCTCGGTGGCGGCAGCGGAGGGTACGCGGCCGCGCTGCGTGCCGTGCAGCTGGGCTTCACCGTCGGCCTGGTCGAGAAGGACAGGCTGGGTGGCACGTGTCTGCATCGGGGCTGCATCCCCACGAAGGCCCTGTTGCACGCGGCCGAGATCGCCGACAACTCACGCGAGTCTTCGAAGTTCGGTGTTCGCTCCGTGTTCGAGGGCATCGACATCGCGGCCGTCACGACGTACCGCGAGCGCATCGTCGCCAGCAAGTACAAGGGCCTGCAGGGTCTCGTCAAGGCGCAGGGCATCACGGTCATCGAGGGCGAGGGTCGACTCGTGGCGCCGAACGCCGTGCAGGTCGGCGACGACCGCATCGGCGGCAAGAACGTCATCCTCGCCACGGGCTCGTACTCCCGGTCGCTGCCCGGCCTCGAGATCGGCGGCCGCGTGATCACGAGCGAGCAGGCACTCGAACTCGACTTCGTGCCCGGCAAGGTCGCCGTGCTCGGTGGCGGCGTCATCGGCGTCGAGTTCGCGAGCGTCTGGAAGTCGTTCGGCGCCGACGTCACGATCATCGAGGCGCTCCCCCACCTCGTGCCCAACGAGGAGGAGTCGGTCTCCAAGCAGCTCGAGCGCGCATTCCGCAAGCGCGGCATCGCCTACAAGCTCGGCGTGCGCTTCCAGGGCGTCACGCAGCACGAGGACGGGGTGTTGCTGACCCTCGAGAACGGCGAGACCGTCGAGGCCGAACTGCTGCTCGTCGCCGTCGGGCGCGGCCCCGTCACGCAGGGCCTCGGCTATGAAGAGGCCGGCATCACGATCGACCGCGGCTTCGTCGTCACCGACGAGCGCCTCGCCACCAACGTGCCGGGCGTGTACGCGGTCGGCGACATCGTGCCCGGGCTGCAACTCGCGCACCGCGGGTTCGCACAGGGCATCTTCGTCGCCGAGGAGATCGCGGGCCTCAACCCGATCATCGTCGAGGACGTGAACATTCCGAGGGTCACGTACTGCGAACCCGAGGTCGCCTCGATCGGCTACACCCAGGCCCGTGCGGCCGAGAAGTACGGTGCAGACCAGGTGTCCTCGTACGAGTACAACCTCGCAGGCAACGGCAAGAGCCACATCCTCGAGACGAGCGGTTCGATCAAGGTCGTCCGCGTGAACGACGGCCCCATCGTCGGCGTGCACATGATCGGCGCCCGCGTCGGCGAGCTCATCGGAGAGGCCCAGCTCGCCGTGAACTGGGAGGCCTACCCCGAGGACATCGCCCCGTTCATCCACGCCCACCCGACCCAGAACGAGGCCCTGGGTGAGGCGTTCCTCAAGCTCGCCGGCAAGCCGCTCCACGTGAGCTGACCCGGCGCCCCGAAAAACGACTGCAATAAGCTGGAAAGCGTCACACGCTGTGAAGGAGACAAGCGCATGAGCGAATCCGTCAGCCTCCCGGCACTCGGCGAGAGTGTCACAGAGGGCACGGTCACCCGATGGCTGAAGAACGTCGGCGATCGTGTGGAGGTCGACGAGCCGCTGCTCGAGGTCTCGACCGACAAGGTCGACACCGAGATCCCGTCGCCGGTGGCCGGCGTCGTCGAGGCGATCCTCGTCCAGGAGGACGAGACCGTCGAGGTCGGCACCCCGCTCGTGACGATCGGCGACGGGTCGGGGGCCGCAGCACTGGCCGCCGCGCCGGCACCCGAGGCCGCTCCGGTGGCGCCGGCCCCGCCTGCGCCGACACCCGCACCCGAGGCCGCTCCGGTGGCGCCGGCCCCGCCTGCGCCGACACCCGCACCCGAGGCCGCTCCGGTGGCGCCGGCCGCGCCGGCCGCGCCGGCCCCGCCTGCGCCGACACCCGCACCCGAGGCC
>NZ_BMMD01000007.1 GCF_014645655.1 Agromyces bauzanensis
ACAGCAGGTCCTGGACCTCCTACACATCCCCACCAACGTCTACAACTCGACCGAAGCCCAGTGAAGCGGGGGCCCAAAACGCGATCGAGAAGTGCGGAACGTCAGCCGACAACACCCCCTCAACGGGGGATTGTGGAGTCCGGCAACGAGGCGCTCTCGGAAGTGGAGAGACATCGGGCCCCTCGCCCATGACCGGTTCGCACGCCGTGCAATCGACCAAGAAATGCCAGTTCAGAGGATGTAATGATTGGTTTAGTGTGCCGGGTCTGCTCCGCCGATTCGGTTCGCATTCGCATCCGACTCGCGGCGCCGTGACCGTGGCGTTCCTTGGCGAGTTCATGACGATTCGTCACGGAATTAACCTGGCCGAAATCTGGGTCATCCGATCGGGCCCCCCAGTCCGGGGGCGGGGAGTCGTGCGGCGCGCCGGTGTGATTCGGGGGACATCGCCCGGGTGCGGCCGGCCCCGGCGCCCGTCCGCCCGGGTCAGGCGTCGGGCAGCGCGAGCGCCCCGTCGTCCCCGGCAACCGCCAGCCCGTCGTCGACGAGGCCCGCGAGCGCCCGCGCGAGCTGTGCGGCATCCGACCACACCGCGTCGAGCTCATCGCGGGGGACCGGTCGGTGCGCCGCACGCAGCTCCCGCATGACGAGCCCGCGTACCTGCCGGTCCGAACCCGCGAACCGGGACTGCACCGCGCGCCGGGGCCCGGCGTACGACGGGTGGCCCGCACCGCGCCACGCGCACGCCGTCGCGATCGGGCACACGTCGCAGCGCGGGGATCGCGCCGTGCACACCGTGGCGCCGAGCTCCATGGCGGCCGCGTTGAACACGCGCGCCGCGGCATCCGACTCCGGCAGCAACGCCGACATCGTCGCGATGTCGCGCGCCGCCGACGGCGGCCCCGGCTCGGCCTGTCCGAGCGTCGCTCGCGCGATGACGCGCCGGGTGTTGGTGTCGACCACCGGATGCCGCATCCCGAACGCGAACGCCGCGACGGCCCGCGCGGTGTACGGGCCGACGCCCTGCAGGGCGAGGAGGTCGTCGAGTGCCGAGGGCACCTCGCCGCCGTGCCGCTCCACGACCTCGACGGCCGCGCGGTGCAGCCACAGCGCCCGCCGCGGGTAGCCGAGACGGTCCCACGCCCGCACCGCCTCGGCGGGCGGCTCGGCGGCGAGCGCGGCGGCCGTCGGCCACCGTGCGATCCACGCCTCCCAGCGCGGCACGACGCGTGCGACCTGGGTCTGCTGCAGCATGAACTCGCTCACGAGCACGGCCCACGGGGACACCTCCGCAGCCCGCCACGGCAGCGGACGCGCGGCATGTGCGAACCACGGGTTCAGGGCGGCCGAGAGGTCGGCGGTATCGGAACGCGGCATCCACTCAGCCTATGTCGGGCCGGATGCCGCGGAGCTAGGCTCCTTGGCATGGAGCTCGTCACCACGCCGCGCGTCACGTTCCTCCGAGGGCTCGCCGACGAGATCCTGCAGCACTACGGGCGCGGACGCATGATCGTCGCGATCGACGGGCCGCTCCGGAGCGGAAAGACACGGTTCGCCGACGACCTCGCCGCGGTGCTCCGCGAGCGTGGGCACCGGGTGTTCCGCGCCAGCATGGAGGGCTTCCACCGATCACGCGAGGCGCAGGGCGACTTCGGTGAGGACACACCTGCCCGCTACTACCGCTACGGCTTCGACGAGTCGGCCCTGCGTCGCGTGCTCGTCGAGCCGTTCCGGATGGGCGGGTCGACGGCGTTCGTGACGAGCGTGTTCGACCCGTCGCGCGACGCCTGGGTCGAGCCGAAGTGGCTCACGGGACCGGCCGACGCGATCCTGGCGATCGACGGTCGCTTCCTGCTTCGGCCGCGGCTCAGCGACCTGTGGGACTTCCGCATCGCGCTCGACGGCGAGCCCGTCGATCCCGCCGACGTGCTCGCGTACGCCGAGAGCGACCCGCGGCTCGTGGCGTCTGCGGTCGTCGACGACCGCGAACCCGAGCATCCGAGGCGGCGGTTCTTCGACAGCTGCTGAGCCGTGCTCGTCACGCCGCGTCGGCGCCGCGGTCACGCCGAGAGGGCGGCGAGCACGCGCTCGACGGGGAGGCCCGTTCCGGACGCCTCGACCTCGTGCACGAGCGCCGTGAGCGCCGCGTTGACGGGCGCCTCCAGGCCGGCGGCGGATGCCTCGCGCACGACGGCCCCGTTGAGGTAGTCGACCTCAGTGGGCTGGCCGCGGCGCAGGCTCTGCTGCGTCGACCCCAGGTTGGGCACATTGCCCATGCGCACGCGCATGAGCCACGGCAGGAGCTGGCCGAGCGCGAGCGGCAGGCGCGCGAACAGCCGCAGCCGGCGGTCGCCGAGCCCCTGCAGCGACCCGAAGCGGATGCCGCGCGCGAGGCCCACCCGCACCGCCTCGCGCATCGACGCGGCGACGACCCGGCGCAGTCGCCGATGGTCGACGACGTCCTGCACGCTTCTGCCGACGATCGCGGGCACGGCGTTCAGCATGTTCACGATGAGCTTCGTCCACTGGGCGCCGCGGAAGCCGCCGATCGCGACGACGGGGACGGCCTCGGAGAGCACGGCGGCGGTGCGCCGGCTCTCGTCGTCGGGCGGGCCGTCGCCGCGGCCGAGGTAGCTCGTCGCGGGCGTCGTGACCCGCACGACCCCCGGCTCGGTGTAGTTCGCGGCGATGATCGACAGCAGGCCCATGCACGAGGAGCGCGGAAGCAGCCGGGATGCCGTCGCGACGCCCTCGAGGCCGTTCTGCACGACGACGACGGGCACGCCGTCGACGACCGCGGCGTTCGCCTCGATCGCGGCCGCGGCGTCCTGTGCCTTGGTGCACACGAGCACCAGGCCCGGGCGTGCGGCCAGCACCTCCGAGGCGGTGACGCGTGCGTGCGTCTCGCCGTACCCTCCCGTCAGCCGGATGCCGCCGGAGCGAATCGCCTCGAGCCCCGCACCGCGGGCCGTCACCTCGACCTCGTGCCCGGCCCGGACGAGCAGCGCCGCGAACGTGCCGCCGAGCGCGCCGGCGCCGATGATCCCGATCCTCACCCTCCCAGCGTAGGGGGGCGCCGGCCTCCGGGGCGGTCGGCGGTGCACGGGCTGTTAGCCTGTACGGCGTGAACAGCGGCATCCTCCTCGTCGACAAGCCGAAGGGGATCACGAGCCACGACGTGGTGGCACGCACGCGCCGCCTCGCCGGCACCCGCAAGGTCGGGCACGCCGGCACCCTCGACCCCATGGCCACCGGCTTGCTCGTCCTCGGCGTGAACCACGCGACGAGGCTCCTGCACCACCTCGTCGGCCTCGACAAGGAGTACCTCGCCACGATTCGGCTCGGGTGGGGCACGACGACCGACGACGCCGAGGGCGAACCGATCGCCGCGGCATCCGCCGACCGGCTCGACGCGGTGACCGAGGAGGCCATCGCCGCCGGCATGCGGCGGCTCACGGGCGTCATCGACCAGGTGCCGAGCGCCATCAGCGCGATCAAGGTGGACGGCCGGCGCGCGTATCAGCGCGTGCGCGACGGCGAACAGGTCGAGCTCGCGGCGCGCACGGTGACCGTGGCGGCGTTCGAGCTCCTCGCGATGCGCCGGGGTGACGGGTTCATCGATGCCGACGTGCGCGTCGAGTGCTCGTCGGGCACCTACGTGCGGGCGCTGGCGCGCGACCTCGGCGAGCACCTGGGAACAGGCGGCCACCTCACGGCGCTCCGGCGCACCAGGGTCGGCGCCTTCGACGTCGACGCGGCCGCGGAGCTCGAGGCCCTCGACGTCGGGGCCTCGCTGATGAGCCCGGCGGATGCCGCGAGCCGGGCGCTGCCCGTCGTGCGGCTCACCGCCCAGCAGGCGACCGACCTCGGACACGGCAAGCGCATCGAGGCATCCCGGGCCCTCGCCGCATCGCCCGGCGACGCCGTCGCCGCGATCGGCCCCGACGACCGGCTCGTCGCGATCGTCGAGCGGCGCGGGGAGGCGCTGAAGGTCGTGACGGGGTTCCCATCCGAGGAGGCCGGCGCATGATCGAGTGGTTCACGTGGGTGCAGCTCGCCGTCGCCGTCGCGGCGGGGCTCGTCTGCATCGTGCTCGGCCTCGCCGGACGCGCGCCGAACGATGTCACGAACGGCGCGCTCGCGCTCGTCGAGGTCCTGCTCGTCGTGCAGCTCGTCGTCGCCATCGCCGCGCCCGCGTTCGGAAACGAGGCCACCGGAAGCCTCCTCGAGTTCTACACGTACCTCGTCGGCGCACTGCTGCTCCCGCCCGGCGCGATCTTCTGGGGACTGCTCGAGCGCAGCCGCTGGTCGACCGTCGTGCTGGGGGTCGCCGCGCTCGCCGTCGCGGTCATGGTGTACCGCATGCTGCAGATCTGGACCGTGCAGCAGGCCTAGCCGCGTCTGAGAGAATCGATCGACATGACTGACGTGCAGAGTGCCCGGCCCGAGACCGAACGTGGGCGCCGGATGAGCGGCATCGGGCGTGTGCTCGTGGCCGTCTACGGCGTGCTCGCGCTCGCCGCGCTGGGCCGATCCTTCGTGCAGATCGTGGCCAAGTTCGACGAGGCGCCGCTCGCCTATACGCTCTCCGCGCTGGCAGCGACCGTCTACGTGCTCGCAACCGTGGCGCTCGTTCGCCCGGGCCGAGGCTGGTACCGCGTCGCGTGGGCGACGATCGTCTTCGAGTTCACGGGCGTCATCGTCGTCGGCACGCTCAGCGTCGTGTACCCCGAGCTGTTCCCGCATGACGCGGTGTGGTCGTGGTTCGGACGCGGGTACCTGTTCATCCCGCTCGTGCTGCCCGTGCTCGGCATGTGGTGGCTCGCGAAGCACCGCCCGGCGGCCCCCGCGTCAGCGGCGCCGCAAGGTGCGAGCGGGGCGGATGCCGCGTGAGGACGTTCGAGGGCCTCGGCGCCGTCCCACCGGGCTTCGGCCCGAGCGTCGTCACGATCGGCAAGTTCGACGGGGTGCACACGGGTCACCGCGCGGTCATCGACCGGGTGCACGACATCGCCGCCGCCGAGGACCTGCGGTCGGTCGTCGTGACGTTCGACCGCAATCCGCTGGAGCTCCTCGCCCCCGAGAAGTGCCCCGACTCGCTCGTGAGCGTGCGGCAGAAGCTGGAGCTCCTCGGCTCGACGGGCGTGGACGCGACGCTGCTGCTTCCGTTCGACCGGGCGCTCGCCTCGGTGCCCGCCACCGAGTTCGTCGAGCGCGTGCTCGTCGACGCGCTGCACGCGAAGGCCGTGCTCGTGGGCGCCGACTTCCGCTACGGGGCGCGTGGCGCCGGTGACGTCGACCTCCTCGTCGACCTCGGCGCGACGTTCGGCTTCCGGGTCGAGGTCGTCGACGACGTGCGGCCCGAGTCGGGTCGTCGAGTCTCGTCGACGTGGATCCGCGAGCTCCTCGCCGAGGGCGACGTGCGGCACGCGACCGAGCTCCTCGGCCACGCGCCCACCGTCTCGGGCATCGTCGTGCACGGCGCGAAGCGCGGTCGCGGGCTCGGATTCCCGACCGCGAACCTGAGTCCCGAGTCCGAGGGATTGATTCCCGCCGACGGCGTCTACGCCGGGTGGCTCACCGATGCGGGCACGAGGTATCCCGCGGCCATCTCGGTCGGCGACAACCCGACGTTCGAGGGGGTGCCGAAGAAGCAGGTCGAGGCCTACGTGCTCGATCGCGACCTCGACCTCTACGATCACGTCGTCGACGTCGAGTTCGTCGAGCGACTGCGCGGCATGGTCGCCTTCACGAACATCCCCGATCTTGTCGAGACCATGCGCGGCGACGTCGACCAGGCCCGCGCGGTGCTCGTGGACTGAGCCGGCTCGACCGTCGCCGCTCTGCTCACTCCTCGCCGATCTCGCCGTCGCGAGCGGGCCGCGGCGCCTCCGTGCCGATGCCGGCGAGGAAGCGGATGAGCTCGTGCGCCGTGCCGACGAGCGCGGGCCCGTGCCCGATCGTCCATCCGGCGTCAGTCGCGTGCAGATGGCGGTGCCGGTGGCGGATGCCGCGGGCTGGGCTCCTGGTCGGCATCGCCTCCGCGACGATCGTGGCGGGGTACTCGGGGCTCATCCTCGCCCCGACCGTGGCGACGTGGCTCTGGGTGGCGCTCGCGGGCATCGGCCCGCTCCTGTTCCCCCTCGCGCTCGTGATCGTCAACCTCCGCACCCGCACGCAACAGGGAGCGGTCGCGCTCTCGGGGGTCGTGCAGTCGGTGGGCTACCTGATGGTCGCGGTCGGGCCGTTCGCGGTCGGCGTGCTTCGAGACCTCACCGGCGGCTGGTTCTGGCCGCTCCTCGTCCTGCTCGGCTCCGCGGGGGTCGTCGCGATCGCGGGGGTCGTCGCGATCGCGGGGGTCGTCGCGTCGCGGCCGCGGTCTTCGAGGACGAGCGGTCTCGGACCTGACGTCGCCGGATCAGGCGAGGAACTCGGGGCGGTGCACGAGCGCGGCCGCCCCGATGAGCGGCCCCTCGTCGGAGAGACCCGACGGCACGATCTGCACGCGCGAGACGAACGGGAACGCCGCGCGCTCGGCGACGGCGGTGCGGGCGTGCTCGAAGAGCGCGGGAGAGACGCGGGAGAACCCGCCGCCGATCGCGACGAGGTCGAGGTCGAGGAGGCTCGCGGCCGATGCCACGCCATGCCCGAGCGCGGAGCCTGCCCGGGCGACCGCGGCGACGGCGACGGGATCACCCGCTTCGTGCGCGCGGGCGAGCTCCTCGCCGGTGGAGCCGGTGAAGCCCCGTGTCCGCGCCCACGCCACGGTCCGCGGCCCCGAGGCGACCGCCTCGAGGCAGCCGCGTCCGCCGCACGGGCAGGCGTCGTCGAAGCCGCCGACCTCGATGTGTCCGATGTGCCCCGCGTTGCCGGTGGGGCTCGGGGCGGCACGCCCGCCGAGCACGAGGCCGCCGCCGACCCCCGTCGACACGACCATGCCGAGCAGGTTCGGGACGCCCTGGGCCGCGCCGACCCAGTACTCGGCGAGCGCGATGCACAGGCCGTCGATCCGAAGCGTCACGGGCGCGTCGGGCACGAGTCCGGCGATGGATGCCGCGAGCGGGTGATCGCGCCAGGCCGGCACGTTGAGCGGCGACACGAGGCCGTGCTCGGCGTCGACCGGACCGGCCGCCCCGACGCCCACCCCCGTGAGCACGGTGCCGTCGGGCACGGCTGCCCTCGAGGCCTCGACGACCTCGCGCACCGAGGCGTCGAGCTCGTCGCTCGTCGCGGCCGCGCCCGTGGGGCGTCGGTGCCGGGAACCGGGCAGGAGTCGCCCACGATCGTCGACGAGGGCGGCCTCGACCTTGGTGCCCCCGAAGTCGACCGAGAGTGCCAGGGCCCGCTGCATGGCACCAAGCATAGGCGCGCGGCATCCCGGCCCCGTTGCTCATGTGAGCAGGATCACCCGCGAGCGTTGCCGATGCGCACCGGGCTGCCTACGCTGGAACTCGAGGTGGAAGGATGCATGTGGACGAGGTCGACGAGCTGCTCTCGATCCGGGCGGCCGAGCTCTACTACGAGGAGAACAAGACGCAGGACGAGATCGGGCAGGCGCTGCGCCTGACCCGGTGGAAGGTCGGCCGACTCCTCGCACAGGCCAAGCAGCGCGGATTCATCCGCATCGAGATCCTGCACCCGCGGGCGCGACGGCTGCCCATCGAGCGGCGGCTCCGGGAGGAGCGCGGGCTCGCCGACGCGATCGTCGTCTCGACCGCGGGCGTGCAGTCGCCCGAAGAGCTGCAGGAGCGCACGGCTCAGGCCGCCGCCGACTACCTCACGGCCATCCGGCCGGTGCCACGCACCCTCGGAGTGAGCTGGGGCCGCACCCTCTTCGAGATCTCGCAACACCTCCGCAGCGGCTGGGCCACGGGCGTCAACGTGGTGCAGATCAACGGGGGCGTGAGCCTCAACCGGCGCCCCGGCACCGCCGCCGCGACCGCCGTGGGCATCGCGCAGAAGGGCGGCGGCAGCGCCACGCTCCTGCCGAGCCCCGCCATCCTCGAACGGCTCGCCACCAAGGAGGCCATCGAGTCCGATCGCGTCGTCGCGGCCGTCATCGAGCTCGCGCGCTCTGCCGACGCCTACCTGTTCAGTGCCGGCGCGGCCGACCACAGCTCGGTGCACGTCGAGAGCGGCTACCTCTCACCCGCCGACGTCGACGTACTGGTGCAGAAGGGCGCCGTCGGCGACATCGTGGGACGTTACATCGACTCCGACGGCAACATCGTCGACCCGGCGCTCGACGCGCGCACGGTCGGGCTCACGCTCGACGAGCTCCGCTCCGCCGAGCTCGCCGTCGCGGTCATCGCCGGCAGCGCCAAGCACGCCGTCGCCGACGCGGTCGTGCGCAGCGGCCTCTGCTCCGTCCTCGTCACCGATGAGGCCACCGCCCTCCATCTGCTCAACGGCTGACGCGCGTCGCCACCGTCCGCGCCAGTGCCACCAACACGGAAAGCCAGGTCGCAACCATGCCAGCTCCGATCAGCGCAGGCACCTCCCTCGTCACCGCCCGGGAGCGCGCGCTCGCCGTGCTCGGGGGTGAATCCGACGACGCCACCCTTCGGCGCTACCTGCACGGCATCGCGGGCGTCGATGCGGTGGGACTCGAGCAGCGCGCCGCCGCGCTCGGCACGCGTTCCATCAAGACGACGTCCAAGAAGTGGGCGCTCGACCGCATCATCTCGCTCATCGACCTCACCACCCTCGAGGGCGCCGACACCCCCGGCAAGGTGCGCTCGCTCGTCGCGAAGGCGTTGAACGCCGATCCGGCGGATGCCACAACGCCACGCGTCGCGGCCGTCTGCGTCTACGGCGACATGGTCCCGTCGGCCGTCGATGCGCTGGGCGCGGCCCACGGCGATCCCGATGACGGCGGCATCGCCGTCGCGGCGGTCGCCACGGCGTTCCCGTCCGGGCGAGCCTCGCTCGACATCAAGCTCGCCGACACGGCCGAGGCCGTCGCGGCCGGTGCCGACGAGATCGACATGGTCATCGACCGCGGCGCGTTCCTCGCCGGGCGGTATGGGCTGGTCTTCGACCAGATCGCGGCCGTGAAGGAGGCCTGCCGCCGCCCCGACGGCACGAGCGCGAGTCTCAAGGTGATCCTCGAGACCGGCGAACTCATGACCTACGACAACGTCCGCCGCGCGTCGTGGCTCTCGATCCTCGCGGGCGGCGACTTCATCAAGACGTCCACCGGAAAGGTGCAGCCCGCCGCGACGCTGCCCGTCACGCTCCTCATGCTGGAGGTCGTGCGCGACTGGCACCTGATGACCGGTCAGCGCATCGGCGTGAAGCCCGCGGGCGGCATCCGCGCCTCGAAGGACGCCATCAAGTACCTCGTCACCGTCGCCGAGACGGCCGGCGAGGAGTGGCTCCAGCCGCACCTGTTCCGGTTCGGCGCATCGAGCCTCCTGAACGACGTGCTCCTTCAGCGCCAGAAGATCACGTCGGGGCACTACTCCGGCGCCGACTACGTGACGATCGACTGACCCTTCGATCGCATGAGACTGAGGACGACATGAGCTTTCTCGAATACGCCCCGGCCCCCGAGTCGCGAGCGATCCTCTCGCTCCGCGACCGGTACGGCCTCTTCATCGACGGCGAGTTCGTCGACGGCCGCGGCACGCCCTTCCAGACCATCTCGCCCGCGACAGAGGAGCACATCGCCACGATCGCGAACGCGAACGAGGCGGATGTCGCGGACGCCGTCGCCGCGGCCCGCCGCGCCTACGACCGCACCTGGTCGAGGATGAGCGGCCGCGACCGAGGCAAGTACCTCTTCCGCATCGCGCGACTCGTGCAGGAGCGCTCACGCGAGCTCGCCGTCGCCGAGTCGCTCGACAACGGGAAGCCCATCAAGGAATCGCGCGATGTCGACGTCCCGCTCGTGGCCGCGTGGTTCTTCTACTACGCGGGCTGGGCCGACAAGCTCGACCATGCCGGCCTCGGCGGCGACCCCCGTTCGCTCGGCGTGGCCGCACAGGTGATCCCGTGGAACTTCCCGCTGCTCATGCTGGCGTGGAAGATCGCGCCGGCGCTCGCGGCCGGCAACACCGTGGTGCTGAAGCCCGCCGAGACCACCCCGCTCACGGCGTTGATCTTCGCCGAGATCCTGCAGCAGGCGGAGCTCCCGCCCGGCGTCGTGAACATCATCACGGGCGCGGGCGACACCGGGGCGGCGCTCGTCGCGCACGACGGTGTCGACAAGGTGGCCTTCACGGGCTCGACCGCCGTCGGGCGCGCGATCGCCAAGCAGATCGCCGGCACCGACAAGAGGGTCACCCTCGAACTCGGCGGCAAGGCCGCGAACATCGTGTTCGACGACGCGCCCATGGACCAGGCGATCGAGGGCATCGTCAACGGCATCTTCTTCAACCAGGGCCACGTGTGCTGCGCAGGCTCGCGCCTGCTCGTGCAGGAGAACATCCACGACGAGGTCGTCGAGCGGCTGAAGCTTCGCCTGGCGACCCTCCGGCTCGGCGATCCGCTCGACAAGAACACCGACATCGGCGCGATCAACTCGAAGGAACAGCTCGAGCGCATCCACGAGCTCTCCGAGATCGGTGTCGCCGAGGGGGCCGACCGCTGGAGCGCGCCGTGCGAGATCCCCGAGAACGGGTTCTGGTACGCGCCGACCATCTTCACGAACGTGCAGACCTCGAGCCGCATCGCGCGTGACGAGATCTTCGGGCCGGTGCTCTCGGTGCTCACGTTCCGCACGCCCGCCGAGGCGATCGCGAAGGCCAACAACACGCCGTACGGCCTGTCCGCCGGCATCTGGACCGATAAGGGCAGTCGCATCCTCGCGGTCGCCGATCAGCTGCGTGCGGGCGTCGTCTGGGCCAACACGTTCAACCGCTTCGACCCCGCTTCGCCGTTCGGCGGCTACAAGGAGTCGGGCTACGGCCGCGAGGGCGGACGCCACGGCCTTGCCGCGTACCTCGCGCCGGCGGCGACCGTCGGTCGAGGAGGCGCGCAGTTCTCCACTGGTCGAGGAGGCGCGCAGCGCCGTCTCGAGACCGGTGCGGCCGCAGCACCCGCTGATCTCGATACGGCTTCCGAGCGGCCTACTCGATCAACCGAGACCGCAGCGAAGCCGGCGCGTCGCACCCGCCGAACCGCCAAGCCCGCGAAGAAGGGAGCCGCGAAGTGAGCCGCCTCGCCGTGCCGAAGACCTACAAGCTCTACATCGGCGGCGCATTCCCGCGCAGCGAATCCGGACGCACCTACGAGGTCGTCTCGGCTTCGGGTGCGTTCCTCGCGAATGCCGCGAAGGCATCGCGGAAGGACGCCCGCGATGCGGTGGTGGCCGCGCGCGCCGCCGTCTCGGGCTGGGGCGGAGCGACCGCCTACAACCGCGGCCAGGTGCTCTACCGTATCGCCGAGCTCCTCGAGGGGCGCCGGGCCCAGTTCATCGCGGAGATCGAGGAGGCCGAGGGCGTCACGCGCGCCGTGGCGTCCGCCCAGGTGGACGAGTCGATCGATCGCTGGGTCTGGTACGCGGGGTGGGCCGACAAGTTCGCCCAGGTCGCCGGCAATGCCAACCCGGTCGCCGGGCCGTACTTCAACATCTCGGTCCCCGAGCCGACCGGCGTCGTCGCCATCGTCGTGCCGCAGGACTCCTCCCTGCTCGGGTTCGTCTCCGCGGTCGCTCCCGCGCTCGTCGCGGGCAACTCGGTCGTGGCGGTCGCGAGCGAGCGGTTCCCGCTCTCGGCCATCAGCCTGGCCGAGGTGCTCGCGACGAGCGACGTGCCGAAGGGCGTCGTCAATGTGCTCACGGGCTCGCCGGCCGAGATCGCGCCGTGGCTCGCGAGCCACGCCGACGTGAACGCGCTCGACCTCGTCGGCGCGGGCGACCTCGACTGGATCTCGCTCGAGATCGAGGCGGCCGACACGCTGAAGCGGGTGCTCCGCCCCGAGCAGGGTCCGGATGCCGCGGCGCCGGCGCTCGGGCGCATCAGCGCGTTCACCGAGACGAAGACGGTCTGGCACACGAAGAGCCTGCGGTAGGCGGCGCGTGTCCGGGAGCAACGGCGCGTCGGACGAGTGAGCCGGCTGGTCTCCGACCCGTTCGACCACCGCGTCACGAAGCAGGGCGGGCTGATCGTCTCCCGCGGCGCTCGCCCATCGGGAGACCGCCCGAGCACTCGTCGAGCTGAAGGCCGACTGGCGGGTCGAGGAGATCCGCCGGGTCGTCGACCTCGTCGAACGCCACGGACTGCGCGGCCGGGTGGTGCTGCAGAGCTTCAGCCTCGAGACGCTCTTCGCCGTGCAGCAGGTGTCGCCCACCACGCCGCGCATCATGCTCATCCGCGAGCTGCCCGCCGAGCCCGTGGCACTCGGCGAACGACTCGGCGTCATCGGGTTCGGCACGACCGCGGCATCCGTCACCGCCGTGCCGGGCGCGCTCGAGGCGCTGCTCGAGGCGGGCGTCGCGGTGCTCTGCTACACCCTGAACACGCACGAGACGTGGCAGGACGTGAGCGAGCTCGGCGTCGACGGCATCATCACCGACCAGCCGAGCGAGCTCGACGAGAGGCTCGCGGTCACCGCGCCCGGGACGTGATCGAGGCTCAGGCCACGTCGAGGCCGAGCCGATCGGCGGCCTCGTGGAATTCGTCGTGCATGCGCGCCGAGAACAGCACGAAGCGCACGAGGGCCGGTGCCCGCTCTGCCTCGGTCGCCGCGTCGAGCGCCACGACCGCGGTGTCGTCGGCGGGCCAGCCGTAGATCCCGGCCGAGATGGCCGGCATGGCGACGGAGGTCGCGCCGAGCTCGGCGGCGAGGTCGATCGAGTTGCGGTACGCGTTCGCGAGGAGCTTCCGCCGTTCGTCCGCCTCGGGGCCGGGCCCGGGCCAGACCGGGCCGACGGCGTGGATGACCCATCGCGCCGGCAGCCGTCCCGCCCTGGTCGCCACGGCCTCACCCGTGTGCACCCCGTTGGGGTGGGAGGTCGCGCGGAGCCGTCGGCACTCCTCGAGGATCGCCGGCCCGCCCGCGCGGTGGATCGCGCCGTCGACGCCACCGCCGCCGAGCAGGCTCGAGTTCGCGGCGTTCACGATGGCGTCGACGCGCTCGCGCGTGATGTCGCCGAGAACGATCTCGATGCGCCGCATCCGCCGGCTATCCGCGGTTGTTGGAGAGCTCGAAGATGCGCAGCAGTTCGGCGACCGCGTCGTCGCGCTGGTCTCCGCCCGCCTCGTACATGTCGGTGACATGCGTGCGCAGGTGGTTCTCGACGAGCAGCTTGTTGAGCGAGCCCAGCGACTTCTGCACCGCGAGCGAGAGCGTGATGATGTCGACGCAGTAGTCCTCGTTCTCGATCATCTTCTCGATGCCGCGGAGCTGACCCTCGATGATCTTCGTGCGGTGCAGGGCGCGCTTCTTGATGTCGTCGATCACTACAACAGGATACCGCGCGGGTCCATGTACCCCTCTGAGGTATCACGCGGCGCGCGGGGCGATACCGTTGGGGCATGGTCCGTGCCTCCGTTCGCGCCGTCCTCGCACTCGCCGTCCTCGCGCTCGCGCTGGGCCCCGCCGGGGCGGCCGCCGCGGTTCCGGTCGCATCGGCGGCCGCCGGGTCCGCGGCATCCGTCACGGCACTGCCCGCAGATGTCGACGACTTCTCGTTCGCGTCCTTCGACGCGGTGTACGAGCTGAGCCGCGACGAGAACCTGCGTTCGGTGCTCGACACGACCGAGACCCTCGTGGCCGTCTTCCCGGAGTTCGACCAGAATCGCGGCATCCGGCGGGCGATCCCGCTGCGCTACCAGGGGCACCCGACCGACATCCGGGTGGACTCGGTGACGGACGAGACCGGCACGCCGCGGCCGTTCGAGGTGGAGCGCGACGAGGAGGGCGTGTTCCTGCTCATCACGATCCGTGCCGACGACTACGTGCACGGCGAGCAGACCTACGTCATCAGCTACCGCCAGCACAACGTCACGCTCGAGCCCGATGACGCGGACCTCGACGAGTTCTACTGGGACGTGAACGGAACCGGTTGGGCGCAGCCGTTCGGGCGCGTCCGCGCCGAGTTGCGGATGTCGGAGGAGGTCGCCGAGGGCTTCACGGGCGCCGTGGCGTGCTACCGCGGATGGGAGGGCTCCTCGACGCCCTGCGAGTCGCTCGAGGCCGCTGAGTCGATGCCGCCCGTCGTGACCGCGGAGGCGGCCGGCCTCGGACCGTACGAGAACCTCACGATCGCGGTCGGCTTCGACGCCGCCACGTTCGAGCCGCGCGACGAGTCGTTCGGCGCCTCGGCCGCGGCCGTCACGGGCGCGGTCGGCGCGGTCGGCGCCGTCGCGGCCATGGTCGCGGCGATCGTGCTGCGGCTCACGCGCTGGCGCGACCACCCCGGCCGCGGCACGATCATCGCGCAGTACGAGCCGCCGCGCGTGAGCGCCATGGTGTCGTCCGACCTCGTCGGCCAGTCGGGCAAGGGCGTGACGGCGACCATCCTCGAGCGGGCGGTCGACGGGGAGCTCCGGATCGTCGAGACCGGCCGCAAGCGCTACGCCGTCGAGTTCATGGGCGGCGAGGCGGGCGACGCCGACGCCCGATCGGTCGTGTCGGCACTGTTCAGCGGCCTGCCGACGCGGGGCGCTCGCCGAGACCTGAAGACCCGCGACACGACGCTCGGCAAGCGCCTGCTCGCGATCCGCCAGCGCGTCGGGAAGGGCGTCGTCACCATGGGCCTGCGCCGCAGGCCCGACCTGGGGATCCGCGTGCTGCTGGCGGTCGGCGCGGGGGCCTTCGCGACGCTCAGCCTCGTCTTCGGCATCGTCGCGATCGACGACAACATGGGCGGCGCGTGGCCCGCGCTGCTGTTCATCGTCGCGATCGCCGCGGCGATCACGGCGATCATCGCGGTCGCCGTCGTACGCCCCCTCACCGAGGCGGGCCGTGGGCTCCGTGATCACCTCGAGGGCCTCCGGCTGTACATCCGACTCGCCGAGGCAGACCGCCTCCGCGTGCTGCAGAGCCCGAGCGGCGCCCTGCGCGTCGACCGCCCAGGTGCGACGACGGCAACGGTCGATTCGGCCGTGGTATTGAAGCTCCACGAGCGACTCCTGCCCTACGCGGTGCTCTTCGGCCTTGAGCGGGAGTGGAGTCGCGAACTGGCGGCGCTGTACGAGCAGCGCGGCGAGAGCCCCTCGTGGTACGCCGGGCGCGACGGCTTCAACGCGGGGCTGTTCGCGGCATCCGTCTCCTCGTTCACGGCCGCATCGAGCGCCTCGTGGTCGGGATCGAGCTCGAGTTCGTCGTCGAGCGGATCGGGTGGCGGTGGCTCGTCGGGCGGCGGTGGCGGCGGTGGCGGCGGTGGCGGCGTCTGACGCCGCAGAGGCCAGATCCCGGCGGTCAGTCCTCGTCGGCGGACGCGGGCTCGTCGGCGAGCGGCACCCGGCGTTCCTCGTCGACGCCGGGTACCTCGTCGTCGAGGCTGTCGTCGAGCGTGCGCTCGTCGTCCTCGAACGCGAGTTCGCCCTCCTCGAACTCGGTGTCCTGCGCGACCGTGAATTCGTCGTCCTCGGGCGTGACGTCCGCCCCCGCGAGATCGTCCATGCCTGAAGCATAGGCGGAGACGCGGCCCTCCGCACCGTGCGCCAGACGCCCGGCCTCGCCGCTGGCGGCGCGCTCGCGGCCGCGGCGTTCGGATCCGCGTCGCCGACCGCGCCGCGGAACCGCTAGAATGGCAGGGCGCCCGACGAATCCGTTCTTCGGCCGACCGCGTGGACTCAGTCCATGTGCTGCTCGGTTCGGGATTCGGCGTACCGCGAGCTGGGCTCCGATGCCCCGAGCGGCCCGGCCACCGCGACCCGGTGCAGGAGGCGCGCAGCAGTCGGCCAGAAACGGGAGGACCATGGCCCAGCAGACGAGGCAGCGTCAGCGCACTCGATCGCGTGACGACGACGCGCCCATCATCCCGATCCTCGCGCGCAAGGTGCGCGAAGTCGAGACCAAGGCCCAGAAGGGCAGGCTCGGACCGACGAACCGCACGAAGTTCCAGGTGATCGCGCTCCTCATGCGGGAGGAGCGTGCCCGAGTGAAGGCCGACCCCGACCTCACCGACGCCGCCCGTGCCGAGCTCCTCAAGCGCCTCGACGGCATCGCGCAGATCCTCGCGAAGACGGCCGCACGCGACACGAGCCTCATCTCGCTGCTCGAGCCCGATGCCTCGATCTCGACGGTCGCGCAGCGCTTCCGCCGCGACTGGCTGCTCGAGTCGGGGGCTGAGCTCAGTCCCGACGAGCTCATCATCACGCGCGAGATCGCCGCGCCCGCACCCGAACTTGCCGAGAACCAGGTCATCCCGGCGTCCGTGCGGGCACGCCAGCTCGCGAACCCGTTCCTCCCGCCGGACTTCTCGCGCGCCGCGTCGCCCATGGTGCCCGTGCGCCGGCTCGCGAACTGGGAGCTGCTCGGCCCGCTGTTCAAGTCGTTCGAGATCGGTTCCGGGGGCCAGGCCGCTTCGATGGATCTGCCGGAGGCGCCCGCGGTCGACCGGCTCTCCCCACGCGGCCTCGAGCTCATGAAGCACCAGGCCCGATTCATCGAGGCGGCACGGCTCGGCCACCGCTCGTTCCTGCTGGCGGACGAGCCGGGTCTCGGCAAGACCGCCCAGTCGGTGCTGGCGGCATCCGTCGCCGACGCGTATCCGCTGCTCGCGGTCGTGCCCAATGTCGTGAAGATGAACTGGGCGCGCGAAGTGGAGCGCTGGACCCCGCACCGCAGGGCCACCGTCATCCACGGCGACGGCGACACCCTCGACGCGTTCGCCGACGTGGTCGTGGTGAACTACGACGTGCTCGACCGGCACATGGCGTGGCTGTCGACGCTCGGCTTCCGCGGCATGGTCGTCGACGAGGCGCACTTCATCAAGAACCTGCAGTCGCAGCGCTCGCGGAACGTGCTCGCGCTCGCCGACCGGATCCGTCGCACGACGCCCGGCGGCGACCCGCTGCTGCTCGCGCTCACCGGCACGCCGCTCATCAACGACGTCGACGACTTCCGGGCGATCTGGCAGTTCCTCGGCTGGATCGAGGGCGACAAGCCGTCTCCGGCGCTCCTCGGCAGGCTCGAGGAGACGGGCCTCACGCCCGCCGACCTCGGGTTCTACCCCGAGGCCCGGCGCATCGTGATCGACCTCGGCATCGTGCGTCGCCGCAAGGTCGACGTCGCCGCAGACCTGCCGGCCAAGCGCATCGCCGACCTGCCCGTGGAGCTCGACGACGAACTCGGGCGCTCGGTGCGCGCCGCCGAGCGCGAGCTCGGCAATCGGCTCGTGGGCCGTTTCCGTGCGCTCGTCGAGTCGCGGAACCTCCGCATCGGCAGCCTCGACGACGACCTGCGCGACCAGTTCATCCGCACCGTCGCACACGCCGAGCTCGAGGAGTCGAAGTCGGCGAAGTCGGGAGAGAACGTCTTCACCATGGTGCGGAAGATCGGTCAGGCGAAGGCGGGCCTCGCGGCTGACTACGCCGCCCAGCTCGCGCGGTCGGTGGGCAAGGTCGTGTTCTTCGCCAAGCACATCGACGTCATGGACCAGGCCGAGGCCGCCCTCGCCGCCCGTGAGCTCCGCACGGTCTCGCTGCGCGGCGACCAGACGGCGCTGCAGCGCCAGGCCGCGATCGACGCGTTCAACAAGGACCCCGAGGTCGCCGTGGCCGTCTGCTCGCTCACGGCCGCCGGCGTCGGCGTCAACCTGCAGGCCGCCTCGAACGTGGTGCTCGCCGAGCTCAGCTGGACCGCGGCCGAGCAGACGCAGGCGATCGACCGCGTGCACCGCATCGGCCAGGACGAGCCGGTCACGGCGTGGCGCATCATCGCGGCGCACACCATCGACGCGCGCATCGCCGAGCTCATCGACTCGAAGCAGGGCCTCGCCCTGCGAGCGCTCGACGGAAGCGACGTCGAGCCCGGCTCCGCCGACTCGGTGCAGCTCGACTCGTTGCAGCACCTGTTGCGCTCGGCCCTCGACGACACCCTCTAGGCGCGGAACCGAGCACCGCTCGGCAACGCTATAGACTGCGGCAGTCGAAGCGCCCCGCCGCAGTGGCCCCGACAGCACCCATGTTCGAGTCGAGCACCCTGGAGTCGTCCACACCATGAAGATCGGGATCCTCACGAGCGGCGGCGACTGCCCCGGCCTCAACGCGGTCATCCGCGGGGCCGTGCTGAAGGGCGTCATCTCGCACGACACCGAGTTCGTCGGGTTCCGGTGGGGCTGGAAGGGTGTCGTCGAGGGCGACTTCACGTCCATCACGCGCCACGACGTGCGCGGCCTCTCGAAGCAGGGCGGCACCATCCTCGGCTCGAGCCGCACGAACCCGTTCGAGGGCGAGCACGGCGGCCCCGAGAACATCCAGCGGATGCTCGACGAGAACGGAATCGAGGCGATCATCGCGATCGGCGGCGAGGGAACGCTGGCGGCCGCGCAGCGGCTCACCGACGCGGGGCTGAGGATCATCGGGGTCCCGAAGACCATCGACAACGACCTCGCGGCGACCGACTACTCGTTCGGCTTCGAGACGGCCGTCGAGATCGCCACCGAGGCGATCGACCGACTGCGCACGACCGCCGAGTCGCACAACCGGTGCATGGTGCTCGAGGTCATGGGCCGCCACGTCGGCTGGATCGCGCTGCACTCGGGCATGGCAGGTGGCGCGCATGCCATCCTCATCCCCGAGCAACCGATGGGCATCGAAGAGATCTGCCATTACGTCGACTCGGTGCGGGAGCGCGGCCGGGCCCCCCTCATCGTGGTCGCCGAGGGCTTCAAGCTCGACACGATGGAGGAGGCGCACTCGCACCTCGGCCTCGACGCGTTCAACCGTCCGCGACTGGGCGGCATCGCCGAGAAGCTCGCCCCCATGATCGAGGAGCGCACCGGCATCGAGTCGCGCCACACCGTGCTCGGCCACATCCAGCGCGGCGGGGCGCCGAGCGCCTACGACCGGGTGCTCGCGACGCGCCTGGGCATGCACGCGGTCGACGCCGCCTACGACGGCGCGTGGGGATCCATGGTCACCCTCCGCGGCACCGACATCGAGACCGTGTCGATCGCCGAGGCCGTCGGGAGCCTGAACCGCGTCCCGCAGCACCGCTACGACGAGGCGAAGATCCTCTTCGGCTGACCTTCGGCGAGTTCAGGGAACACGGATGCCGCTGCCACAGGTCTGCGTCTGCTACCTCCTGCGCGAGCACGCGGGCGGCACCGAGGTGCTCCTCGGACGCAAGAAGAAGGGCCTCGGCATCGGCAACTTCGTGGGACTCGGCGGCAAGCTCGAGCCGGGGGAGTCCGCGGTCGACGCGGCCGTGCGGGAGGTCCTCGAGGAGTCCGGGCTCGTGGTCGCGGCATCCGACCTCGAACCGCGCGGGCTCCTGAGCTACCATTTCCCGCACCGCGAGTCGTGGAGCCAGGAGTCGAGCGTCTTCGTCTGCCACACGTGGGCGGGGGCGCCGCGCGGCTCCGACGAGCTCGATCCCGAGTGGTTCCCGATCGAGCTCGTGCCGTATTCGGAGATGTGGGACGATGCGCGCCGCTGGCTGCCCGGTGTGCTCGTCGGGGCATCCGTGCGTCGCACCTTCGTGTTCGGCGCCGACCTCGCGACCGTGGTGGAGGAGCGGGAGTCGGTCGCGGGCACCGGACCCACCGAGGTCTTTCCCACGCCGGGATGCGGGGGATAGCACCATGAGCGCAAGCCCGCGTCGCGCACCATGGCGATCTGGGGCATCGTCCTCAACGCCGTGATGCTCGGCGGTGCCGTGCTCATGACGCTCGGCGCCCCGGCCTTCGGACTCGCGTTCCTGCCGTTCGCATGCGCCGACGACGGCGGCGGATGCCACGGCCCCCGTTCAGGCGTAGAAGCCGCGCAGCAGCGCCTCGGTGCCCTCGACGTGCTCCGCCATGGCGGCCGCGGCCTCGTCGGGGTTGCCTCGCAGGATGGCGCCGACGATGACCCGATGCTGTTCGTCGGAGTGCGCGATGTTCGGCGCGAGCAGCGGGATGCCGTCGAGGAGTTCGTTCACGCGCATGCGCACGTCGGCGACGAGCGGGATGAGGCTCGGGGCACCCAGCACCTCGGCGATGAGCAGGTGCAGCCGGGAGTCCGCCATGCGGTACTGCGTGCCCGGCGCGGACCGGCACTCCTCGTACGCCTGCCAGAGCCGCTCGCGGTCGGCGGCGCTCAGCTCGCTCTCCGCGGCGCGACGCGCGGTGCCGACCTCGATCACGGCGCGAAGCGCGAGCGTGTCCTCGAGGTGCGTGGCCTGCGCGAGCCGATCGCCCTCGACGCCGACCGGCCTGGGGGAGGGCGACGGCAGTTCGGGGGCGACGAACGTCCCGCCGCTTCGTCCGCGGCGCGAGACCACCCACCCGGCCTCGGCGAGCGACGCGAGCGCCTCACGGAGCGTGTCGCGGCTCACCTCGAGCATGCCGGCGAGCTCGCGTTCGGGCGGGAGCCGGTCGCCCGGCCCGATGAGTCCCAGCCGGATCGACTGGAGCAGGCGCTGCACCGTCTCCTCGAACGCGTTGGCGGGCCGGGCGGGCGTCAGCAGGAGGCCCGCACTCAGCACCTCTGCTGTGGCATCCGCGTCGCCTTCGTCCCCCTGTCGAGCCATGCGTCGAGCCTAGAGGGGCGTGACGTATGCGGAGCTGATGCCCCCGTCGACGAGGAAGGTGGAACCCGTGATGAACGACGCGTCGTCGCTCGCGAGGAAGGCGACCGCGGCGGCGAGCTCCTCGGGCTGGGCGAACCGGCCGACGGGGATGTGCACGAGCCGGCGTTGCGCTCGCTCGGGGTCCTTCGCGAAGAGCTCCTGCAGGAGCGGTGTGTTCACCGGTCCGGGGCAGAGCGCGTTCACGCGGATGCCCTGCCGGGCGAACTGCACGCCGAGCTCGCGGCTCATGGCGAGCACGCCGCCCTTCGACGCCGTGTACGAGATCTGCGACGTCGCCGACCCGAGCACCGCCACGAACGAGGCGGTGTTGATGATCGACCCGCGGCCCTGCGCCACCATGTGCCGAAGCGCCGCGCGCGAGCACAGGTAGACCGACTTCAGGTTCACGTCCTGAACCCTCTGCCAGGCGGGCAGCTCGGTCGTCTCGATCGAGTCGTCGTCGGGCGGCGAGATGCCGGCGTTGTTGAAGGCGATGTCGACCGACCCGTAGGCGCGGGCCGCCTCGTCGAACAGGTGGTCCACCTGCTCCTCGTCGGTCACGTTCACCTGCACGAAGAGGCCCCCGACGAGCTCGGCGGCGGCGGGGCCCGCCGTGGCATCCATGTCGCCGATGACGATGTGGGCGCCCTCGGCGGTGAGGCGCTTCGCGGTGGCGAGGCCGATGCCGGAGGCGCCGCCGGTGATCACGGCGACGCGGCCCGCGAGCCGCTGGGTCAGGTCGATGCGGGGGAGATCGGTCATGGTGCTCCTGTTCGTGGTCTCGAGACGCTGCGCTACTCGACCACCGGCTGGTCGACGGCGATGAAGACGTTCTTCGTCTCGGTGAAGGCGAGGGGTGCGTCGGGGCCGAGCTCGCGGCCGAGTCCCGACTGCTTGAACCCGCCGAACGGCGTGGCGTAGCGCACCGACGAGTGCGAGTTGACGCTCAGGTTGCCGGACTCCACGGCACGAGCCACGCGGACGCCGCGGCTGAGGTCGCGGGTCCAGATCGAGCCCGACAGGCCGTACTCGCTCGCGTTCGCGAACCCGATCGCGTCGCCCTCGTCGTCGAACGGGAACACCGATACGACCGGGCCGAAGATCTCCTCGCGCGCGGCGCGCGAGTCCCGGGCCGGCGTCAGCACGGTGGGTGCGAACCAGAAGCCGGGACCAGCGGGGGCTGTGCCGCGGAACGCCACGTCGGCGTCGTCGGGCACGAACGAGCGCACCCGTTCGAGGTGCTGACGCGCCACGAGCGGCCCCATCTCGGTGGTCTCGTCGGCGGGGTCGCCGACCTTGACGCCCTGCACGGCCGGCTCGAGGAGCTCCATGAACCGCTCGTAGGCGCTCCGCTCCACGAGGATGCGGCTGCGGGCGCAGCAGTCCTGTCCGGCGTTCTCGAACACGCCGTAGGGCGCGGTGGCCGCTGCGCGCTCGAGGTCGGCGTCGGCGAACACGATGTTGGCACTCTTGCCGCCGAGTTCGAGGGTCACGCGTTTCACCTGCGCCGCGCAGCCTGCCATGATGTGCCTGCCGACCTCGGTCGAGCCCGTGAACACCACCTTGCGCACCGTCTCGTTCGTCACGAAGCGCTCGCCGACGACCGATCCCTTGCCGGGGATCACCTGGAACAGTCCCTCGGGGAGCCCGGCCTCGAGGGCGAGCTCGGCAAGGCGCATGCTCGTGAGGGGCGTCCACTCGGCCGGCTTCAGCACGACGGCGTTGCCGGCCGCGAGCGCCGGCGCGAAGCCCCACGACGCGATGGTCATGGGGAAGTTCCACGGTGTGATGACGCCGACGACGCCGAGCGGCTCCTGGAACGTGACGTCGAGTCCGCCCGCGACGGGGATCTGGCGGCCGAAGAGGCGTTCCGGTGCGGCCGAGTAGTACTCGAGCACGTCGCGCACGTGTCCCGCCTCCCACCGGGCCTGACCGATCGGATGTCCCGAGTTGCGCACCTCGATGGCCGCGAGCTCCTCGACCGCGCCGTCGACGGCCGCGGCGAACCGGCGCAGCCTGCGCGCCCGGTCGGAGGGGGCGACGGCCGCCCAGTCGCGCTGTGCGACGGCGGCGCGCGCGATCGCGGCATCCGTCTCCTCGATCGACGACGCCGTGACGGTCGTGACGACCGCTCCGTCGGCGGGGTTCACGATCGTGTGGCTCACGAACGGCTCCTTCTCATGCGGTGGGTGCGCGCGGCGTCGACGAGACCGGCGAAGAGCCGGCGATCGGCTGCGTTCTCCTCGGGGTGCCACTGCACGGCGAGCCCGAACGGCACCGAGTCGAGCTCGACGGCCTCGATGACGCCGTCCTCGCTGCGGGCGGTGACGGTGAGCCCGTCGGCGACCTCGTCGAGCGCCTGGTGGTGGTAGAAGTGCACAGGCAGCGACCGTGAGCCGGGGCCGAGCACCGACGCGAGGCGCGACCCGGGCTCGACGGCGACGTCGCCCTCGCCGAAGACGGCGGGCGCCGGCTGGTACTTCTCACTGCCGACCACGTCGGGCAGATGCTGGGTCAGCGTGCCGCCGAGGGCGACGTTGAGCACCTGCGCGCCGCGGCAGATGCCGAGGAACGGCAGTTCCACGGCGATCGCCTCGGTGAGCAGCGCGTGCTCCCAGGCATCGCGGTCGGTGCGTGGTGCGCCGGTGCGGGGGTGTGCCTCCTGGCCGTAGCGGGCCGGGTCCACGTCGGCGCCGCCCGCCACGATCAGTCCATCGAGGGTCGCGACGACCGAGCGGGCGATCTCGCGGGAGACGGGCTGCGGCGGCAGCAGCACGGCGATGCCGCCGGCGTCGGTCACGGCGTCGAGGTAGACCTTCGGCAGGAACGACGCGGGCACGTCCCAGACGCCGGTCTGCGCCTGTTCGAGGTAGGTGGTGACGCCGATGACCGGCGCCGCCCCGTGGCGCGCGACGATCTCGTCGTGCTCGTCGCGGTCAGAGTCGTTCGAAGCCACGCACCCGCTCCCAGTCCGTGACGGCCGTGTCATACGCGGCGAGCTCGACGTCGGCGTTGGTGAGGTAGTGGTCGACGACCTCGTCGCCGAAGGCTTCGCGCGCGAGTGCGGATCCGGCGAAGAGGTCGGCCGACTCGCGCAGCGTCGCGGGCACGCGGGCCACGTCGCTCTCGTAGGCGTTGCCCATGAACACGTCGCCCGGCTCGAGCTCGTTGTCGATGCCGTGCAGGCCGGCCGCGATGAGCGCGGCGACCGCGAGGTACTGGTTCACGTCCCCGCCGGGCACGCGGTTCTCGACGCGCATGCTGTGCCCGTGGCCGACGACGCGGAGCGCACACGTGCGGTTGTCGAGGCCCCACGCGATGGCGGTCGGTGCGAAGCTGCCTGGCACGTAGCGCTTGTACGAGTTGATGTTCGGCGCCGAGAACAGGGTGAGCTCGCGCATCGCGGCCACCTGCCCGCCGAGGAAGTGGCGGAACAGCTTCGAGATGCCGTGCGGGGCATCCGAGTCGCTGAAGACCGCGCCGTCGTCGTCACTGCGCAGCGAGATGTGGATGTGGCAGCTGTTGCCCTCGCGCTCGTTGAACTTCGCCATGAACGTGAGCGACTTGCCGTGGTGGTCGGCGATCTCCTTCGCCCCGTTCTTGTAGATCGAGTGGTTGTCGCACGTGCCGAGGGCGTCGGTGTAGCGGAACGCGATCTCCTGCTGGCCGAGATTGCACTCGCCCTTCACGCCCTCGCAGTACATGCCGGCGCCGTCCATGGCGTTGCGGATGTCGCGCAGCAGCGGCTCCATGCGGGTCGACGCGAGCAGGGCGTAGTCGATGTTGTAGTCGCTCGCGGGAGTGAGATCGCGATAGCCCTTGCGCCAGGCGTCGCGGTACGAGTCGTCGAAGACGATGAACTCGAGCTCGGTGCCGACGTAGGCCGTGAGGCCGCGCTCGGCGAGGCGCTCGAGCTGCCGCTGCAGGATGCGACGTGGAGACGCCTCGACCGGGCGTGCGTCGAGCCACCGCAGGTCGGCCGTGACGAGCGCCGTGGCATCGAGCCAGGGCGCCATTCGGAGCGTCGGGAGGTCGGGGACGAGCGCCATGTCGCCGTAGCCGCGCTCCCAGCTCGACATCTCGTAGCCGTCGACGGTGTTCATCTCGACGTCGACGGCGAGCAGGTAGTTGCACGCCTCGGCGCCGTGCTGGGCGATCTCCTCGAGGAAGAGCCTCGCCGAGGAGCGCTTGCCGACGAGTCGGCCCTGCATGTCGGTGAAGGCCACCACCACGGTGTCGACGTGGCCGTCGGCCACGGCGCTGCGGAGCTGGTCGAGCGAGAGGTATCCGGTCGGTGCCGACATCCGTGAGCTCCTCCTCGAGCGGGTTTGAATGGTCTGCTACGGCGACCATTACATCACAGCCGCGGGTGCCCGCGACAGCGCGAAGGTGCCGCAGTTCGACGGTCTCCGTCGGCCGTCCCGAAAAAAAGGTCTGTACGGGCGACCATTGTGCGCCCTATAGTCGGGGCCAACCGCATCGCACCCCGCGCCCGCCCCCAAGGCCGCGCGATGAGAGCAAGGGAGCCATCGATGGCGAAAGACACCCTCAGGGTCTCGGGAGTGAAGTACACGACCGCCGACTCCGGATACTTCGAGAAACGCGGACTCACCCGCGCCGCGGGCGTGTGGGGTCTCTGGGGCCTCGCCGTCGCCGCGGTCATCTCCGGCGACTTCTCGGGCTGGAACTTCGGTATCGAATTCGCCGGGTTCGGCGGCATGCTGATCGCCTTCGTCATCCTCGTCGCCATGTACTACGGCCTCATCTTCTCGATCGGGGAGATGGCCTCGGCCATGCCGCACACGGGCGGGGCGTACTCGTTCTCGCGCGCGGCGATGGGACCGTGGGGCGGATTCATCACGGGCCTCGCCGAGACGATCGAGTACGTGGCGACGACCGCGGTCATCGTGTACTTCTCCGCGGCGTACGCGGACGGCATCACGAGCGAGCTGCTCGGCTTCTCCATGGCGCCGTGGATCTGGTGGGTCATCCTCTACCTGGTCTTCATCGGCCTGAACTCGGCGGGCGCGAACATCTCCTTCAAGTTCGCGATCGTCGTGTCGATCATCTCGATCGGGATCCTGCTCGTCTTCTCGGCCATGGCGCTGTTCTCCGGGCAGTTCGCCTGGGACAACCTCTTCGACATCGCCCCTGATGCCGGCCAGACCGCGTTCCTGCCGCACGGCGTATTGCCGATCCTCTTCGCACTGCCGTTCGCGATGTGGTTCTTCCTCGGCATCGAGGAACTGCCGCTCGCCGCGGAGGAGTCGCACGACCCGGTGCGCGACATCCCGCGTGCCGGCCTCTGGGCACGTGGCACCCTCATCGTCACGGGCCTGCTCGTGCTGTTCCTCAACACCGGCGTCATCGGCGCGGAGGCCACGGGCACAGCGGGGGAACCGCTCCTCGACGGATTCCGGGCGATCGTCGGCGACCAGCTCGCCGCGCTCCTCGCGCTCTTCGCCCTCGTCGGCCTGCTGGCGTCGCTGCAGGGCATCATGTTCGCCTACGGTCGCAACATGTACTCGCTCTCTCGCGCCGGGTACTACCCGAAGTTCCTCTCCCTCACCGGGGCGCGCCGGACGCCGTGGCTCGCCCTCCTCGCGGGCGGACTCATCGGCTTCGTCGCGCTCGTCGTGGTGGACGCGGCAGGCGGCGCGGGCGGGGTTGCCGGCGCGATCGTGCTGAACATCGCGGTGTGGGGCGCAGTGCTCGCGTACCTGCTGCAGATGGTGGCGTTCGTGATCCTGCGACGTAAGTACCCGAACGCGAAGCGGCCGTACGTGAGCCCGTGGGGCATCCCGGGCGCGGTCGTGGCCGCCGTGATCGCTGCGCTCATCTTCCTCGGATTCCTGTTGAACCCGACGTTCCTGCCCGCCATCGTCGCGATCATCGTGGTCTACGCGGTCATGCTGCTCGTCTTCGCGCTCTGGGGCCGGCACCGGCTCATCCTCTCGCCCGAAGAGGAGTACGCGGTCTCGGGCGGCCTGCACGGCGACCCGCAGGCGGAGGGCTACGGCGGCGAGGTCGAGGCGGAACTCCTCGCAGCCGACGGCGTCGACACGCCGGAAGCCGAGTCCGACAAGGTCTGAGCAGTGCCGACGGGCGGCGAGCGGATGTCTCGCCGCCCGTCTCCGCGCGCCCTCGGCGGTAGGCTCGAATCGAATACCAGGCGCGGCGATCCCGCGCGTAACGAGGCAATGGAGCCAACACCGTGTCGATGACCCGACCCGACCACCTTCCCGAGCACACCATCGCGGAGGAGCATGTGACGAAGCCCGACGAACCGAAGCCGGCCACCCGAATGGAGACCGACTCGCTCGGCACCGTCGCGGTCCCGGTCGACGCGTACTGGGGCGTGCACACCATGCGCGCACTCGAGAACTTCCCGATCTCGAAGCGTCCGATCTCGGTCTACCCCGAGCTCATCGTGGCGCTCGCGTCGGTGAAGCAGGCCGCGGCCCGCGCCAATCGCGAGGTCGGCGTCCTGAACGCCGAGAAGGCGGCGTGGATCGACGAGGCATGCCAGCGCGTCATCGACGGCGATCATCACGACCAGTTCGTCGTGGGCGTGATCCAGGGCGGCGCGGGCACCTCGACCAACATGAACGCGAACGAGGTCATCACGAACCTCGCGCTCGAGCTCGCGGGCTACGCCAAGGGCCGCTACGACATCCTGCACCCGATCGACGATGTCAATCGCAGCCAGTCGACGAACGACACGTATCCGACCGCCCTGAAGATCTCGCTCGCGTTCTCGCTGAAGACCCTGCTGGCCGAGCTGGAGCTCCTGCGCCAGTCGTTCGGCCGCAAGGCAGACGAGTTCCACGGCATCCTCAAGGTCGGACGCACCCAGATGCAGGACGCCGTGCCGATGACGCTCGGCCAGGAGTTCCACGGATACGCGACGACCCTGGGTGAGGACCACGCCCGGCTCACCGAGACGATCTGGCTGCTCTCCGAGATCAACCTCGGCGCCACCGCGATCGGTACGGGCATCACCGCGGATCCGGGCTACGCCGCGGCAGTCGTGCGGCACCTCCGCGAGATCACGGGACTGGACCTCGAGACTGCACCCGACCTCATCGAGTCGACGAGCGACGCCGGGGTGTTCATGTCGTTCTCGGGCTCGCTGAAGCGCAGCGCCATCAAGCTCTCGAAGATCTGCAACGACCTGCGCCTGCTCTCCTCGGGGCCGCAGGCGGGACTGGGCGAGATCAACCTGCCGCCGCGGCAGGCGGGCTCGAGCATCATGCCGGGCAAGGTCAATCCCGTCATCCCCGAGGCGGTGAGCCAGGTGGCCTACGCCATCGCGGGCACGGATGTCACGGTGACCATGGCCGCCGAGGCCGGCCAGCTGCAGCTCAACGCCTTCGAACCCGTCATCGCGCATTCGCTGCTGCAGTCGATCACGTGGATGCGCCAGGCTTGCTGGACGCTTCGCGTCAACTGCGTCGACGGCATCACCGCGAACGTCGATCGCCTGAACGCCATGGTCGCGTCGAGCGTCGGCGTCATCACCGCGCTCATCCCGTTCATCGGATACACCGCGGCGGCCTCGCTCGCCAAGCAGGCGCTGGCGACAGGCCGGCCGGTGGCAGACCTCGTCGTTGAGGCGGGCCTGATGACGCGTCACGACGTCGAGCGGCAGCTCGCGCCGTCGCGGCTCTCGGGCATCCACCCGGTCACTCAGGCGATCCCGGTCATCGACCTGCACGGCGAGCCCTCGGAGTAGCGCCGGGGCCATCCGGCGTCAGGTGTTTCCGTTCCCGCGGGGGGTTGCCCTTGCAGTGGCAACCTGGCGCGCGAATGGAAACACCGGGCGAGGTTCGGTTCACGCTGGCGCCGGTGAGCGAGCGGATGCCGCGCCGACGTGTGGCAGCCGCCGGTTCGCCCGGGCCCTGAGGGCCGAGCGGTGACCGACGGCCACCGCGCGGAGTGGGCGGGTCAGCTCGTCGCGTCGTCCGCCTCGACGTCGTCGGAGCCGGTGTCGCCGGCGTGGTCGCACTCGTGCTCGCCGTCGCCACCCGCACCGCGCTCACCGCCGATCCTGCCGGCGCCGTCCCCCATGCGCGCCTGGTCGCCATCGCCCGTGCCCTCGCCGTGCGCACCCGACGTGTCATCCGACGCGCCGGACCCGTATCGGTACTGGTGCTGGCTCTGGTGCTGTGTCTCGGTCGTCGCCGACTCGGCGGCGACCTCCGACGTGCCCGCATCGGCGGCGGCCGCACCCATGGTGAGGGTGCCGACGACGGCGGCGCCGGCCAGGCCGGCCATGATCAGGCCGGCCCGCCGTGCGCGGCCGCCTCGCCGCGGCGACATCGCCGCGGTGGTCGTGGAGTTGCCTTGGTCGTTCATGAGGGATCCTTTCGTCCACGGCAGCGGGGAGTTGCCGTGTCTCCACGATCGCGACCTCCGCTATGCGCGACCAATGGCGACGCGGCGGAAACGCTGGATATCAGGTGGGGACTACCTGAGTCGGAGCCCGCGACTGCGGTCCGACCTCGAGTCGGCTCGAGTCGGCGTGCCGAGTGTGCACTTGGCGCCCCGCGTCGGGCGCCAAGTGCACACTCGGCGGAGGGCGGCGCCGAGGCGACCCGGCGGAACCGCCGCACGTCGCGTGGCAGACCGGGCGCGAGCGCCGTCCCGCTAGATCACGCGGCAGTGCGTGGTGAGCGAGCCGATGCCCTCGATGCTGACCGTGACGGTCGAGCCGTCGCGCAGGAACACCTGGGGGCTTCGGGAGTATCCCGCGCCGCCGGGGCTGCCCGTGGAGATGAGCGTGCCGGCCGGGATCGTCGCCGATCGCGACAGGTAGGAGATGATCTCGGCCACCGTGCGCACCATCTCGTTCGTCGAGGCATCCTGCAGGATGCGCCCGTCGAGGTTCGTGGTGAGCCAGAGGTCCTGCGGATCGGGGATCTCGTCGGCGGTGACCACGACGGGGCCCGTGGGCGTGAAGCCGTCGAACGACTTGCACCGCGACCACTGCGCCTCACTGAACTGCAGGTCGCGCGCCGTGATGTCGTTGACGACGGTGTAGCCCCACACGTAGTCCAGCGCGTCGCGGACATGCACGCCGCGCGCCGGGCGACCGATGATCACGCCGAGCTCCGCCTCGTAGTCGACCTGCTTCGTCAGGTCGTCGGGCCAGGTGGTGGTGGCGCCGTGACCGGCGAGCGAGTTCGGCCACAGCGAGAAGACGGTCATGGCCGTCTCGCTTCGGAGCTTCAGCTCCGAGGCGTGCGCAGCGTAGTTGGCGCCGATCGCGATGACCTGGGCCGGCCGCAGCACGGCCGATGAGTGCCGCACCTCGTGCACGGGCGTGAGCGAGGCGCCCGCGGCGAGCGCCGTGTCGACGGCCTCGCGCACCTCGGCGAGGCCGCTCGGGCCTTGCTCGATGAGGTCCTGCAGGTCGCGCGGCGGGGTCTCCATGACCTCGTCGAGGAACAGCGCCGCCTCAGCCACGACCGCCGAGAGTCGAGGGGTCATCTGGCCTTCGACTCTCAGGTGCGCGAACTTCACCTCTTCAGGCTATCGAGCGCCGATCGGGCGAAGCCGTGCGGTATCCACAACGAAGCCGGGTGAGGCCGCGATGGCGTCGACAGCGCCGGCGCGGGGCTCAGGACTGCGCGGGCGTCGCGGCCGCACGCCAGAGGTGCATCGACGCGTAGCTGCGCCACGGGGCCCACCGCAGGCCGGCGACGTCGAGTTCCCTCGCCGTGGCCGGGAGCCCGAGTCGGGCGGCGCCGTTGCGGAGCGCGAGGTCGCTCGTGAGCAGGATGTCGGGGGCCCGGGTGACCCGCATGGCGAGGTACCCGGCCGTCCACGGGCCGATGCCCGGCACCGCGAGCAGGTCGGCGACGAGCTCGTCGCGGTCACGCTCGGGCGCCACCACGAGGTCACCCGAATCGAGCCGGCGCGCCACGTCGACGATCGTGCGGATGCGCGCCCGGGGCCCGCGCAGCACGGCCTCGCCGCCCTCGGCGATCGCGCCGGCGGTCGGGAAGTGGAGGTCGGGTTCATCGCCCGAAGCCGACGGCATCCGCTCGCCGAGCTCGGCTGCGAGCCGACCGAGCGCGGTGCGTGCCGATGCCACCGACACCTGCTGCCCGACGAGCGCCCGGAACACGAGCTCGTGCGCGTCGAGGCTTCCGGGCACGCGCATGCCGGGCACCGCCGCGACGGATGCCGCGAGCGCGGGGTCGCCGGAGAGGGCCGCGTCGATCGCCACGGCGTCGGCATCGAGGTCGAACAGCCGCCGCACCCGCGCCACGAGCGGCGCCAGGTCGGCGAGCGTGGAGAGCCTCGCCTCGACGTCGATGGCCGGCGCGTGGGCATCGTCGTGCGCCGTGAAGCCGACCAGGGCGGGGCCCCCGGGCAGGCCAAGGGTGCGCCGGTAGGTGCCGGCGTCGGTCGTCTCGACGCCAGGGAGCATCCGTGCCCGGAGCCAGGCGAACACGCCCGCGGCATCGAACGGCGCCCGCGCGGGCAGGCGCAGCCGCACGATGCCGACCGGATCGGCGGTGGGGTCCGCCGACGGAGCACCGGGCCCGGTCGACCGTCCGTGCCGGCGAAGCCGCGCCGCTGCCCGCAGCTCGAGGGGGCTGCGCTCGTAGACCTCGCGGATGGTGTCGTTGAACTGGCGGACGCTGCCGAAGCCCGACGCGAAGGCGACATCGGCCACTGGCAGCGTCGTGCCGGTGAGCAGCGACCGGGCGGTCTGCGCGCGGTGCGCGCGCGAGAGGGCGAGCGGCCCGGCACCCAGCTCGGCCGTGAGCACGCGGGCGAGGTGACGCGGCGTGTAGCCGAGGCGTGCCGCGAGCCCAGGCACCCCTTCGCGCTCGACGACGCCGTCGGCGATGAGGCGCATGGCTCGAGCGGTGAGGTCGTCGCGCAGGTCCCACTGGGGCGATCCGGGCACCGCATCGGGCAGGCATCGCTTGCACGCGCGGAGGCCCGCCTCGTGCGCTGCGGCGGCCGTGAGGTAGAAGCTCACGTTCGTGGGCTTGGGCGCGACCGCGGGGCAGCTCGGCCGGCAGTAGATCCCGGTCGAGTGCACGCCCGTGATGAACTGGCCGTCGAAGCGGGCGTCGCGCGACTGCATGGCGCGGTACCGCTCGGCGAACACCGGGTCGTCGAGCGGATCGGCGGTGGAGCGAAGGGGGCGCGGTGCCGGAGTCATTCCTCCAGCGTCGCATGCGCCGCCGACATCGACTGGCGGAAATCGGACATCGCCGGCCTCGCTAGGGTGGATGGATGCCGCAGTCCACGCTCGCCCGCCTGCAGGACGACCTCGGAGTCGCCGTCTCCACCGATGCCGACGTGCTCGATGCCAGCCGCGAAGACAGGTCGGGCTGGCGCAGCGCGACGCCGCCGCTCGCGGTCGTGCACGCGGCATCCGTCGCCGAGGTGCAGCAGGTCATGCGCATCGCGTACGCGACCGGGACGCCCGTGGTGCCCCGCGGCGCGGGCACCGGCCTCGCGGGCGGCGCCATCGCGAGCCCCGGGGCCATCGTGCTCGACCTGTCTCGGATGAACCGGATCCTCGAGATCTCCGAGGCCGACGAGCTCGCCGTCGTCGAGCCCGGCGTGCTGAACGGCGACCTCAACGACGCGCTCGCCCCGCTCGGCCTCTGGTTCGCGCCCGACCCCGCGAGCCGTGCGATCTCCACGATCGGCGGCAACATCGCCACGAACGCGGGCGGGCTGCTCTGCGCGAAGTACGGCGTGACCCGCGAGGCCGTGCTCGGGCTCGCGGTCGTGCTCGCGGACGGCCGTCTCCTGCGCACCGGTCACCGCACCGTGAAGGGCGTCACGGGCTACGACCTCACCGCGCTCATGACGGGATCAGAGGGTACCCTCGGCGTCATCGTCGAGGCCACTTTGCGCCTGCGCCCGATCGCCCGGGGCGAGGTGGTCACGGTCGCCGCGGCGTTCTCGGGCGTCGACGCGGCGGCCGCGGCATCCGCCGCCGTCGCCGCCGCCCGCATCCGCCCGGCGGTGCTCGAGCTCATCGACGCGGCCGGACTCGCCCGGGTCGCCGCCCACCTCGGGCCTCACGGCATCGCCGGCACCCCGATCGAGCACATCGCGCCCGGCGAGACGTTCCTGCTCGCGCAGAGCGACGCCGAGGGCGCCGGCATCGAGGCCGACCTGATCGCCGAGATCTTCGCCGCCACGGGCGGCCGGGTCTCGCGATCGGCGGATGCCGCGGCCGGCGAGCGCCTGCTCGACATCCGCCGCGCCATGCATCCCGCGCTCGCCGCCTCGGGTCAGGTGCTCATCGAGGACGTCGCCGTGCCGCGCTCGCGGCTGCCCGAGATGTTCCGCGCGATCGAGGAGATCGGCCGCCGCTACGACATCGAGATCCCCACCATCGCGCACGCGGGCGACGGCAACCTGCACCCGAATTTCGTGTTCACGGGCGACGAGGTGCCGGACCACGTGTGGGCCGCCGCCGACGACATGTTCCGCACCGCGGTCGCCCTCGGTGGGACCCTGACGGGCGAGCACGGCGTCGGTGTCCTGAAGCGGCGATGGCTCGCCGATGAGCTCGGCGACGACTCGTACGAGCTGCAGCGGGGCATCAAGGCGTTGTTCGACCCGACCGGCATCCTCAACCCGGGCGTCATGTTCGAGGCATCCGCCCGCTGACCGCCCGCTGACCGCCGCGGTCGATATGCTGCGCGAGTGAGCTCTCCGCAGTCGTCGCCCACGCCGAACCCGTCGCCCGCGCCACCGATCTGGACCGCGCCGCCCGCAGCGCGCCCACGCGGCGGGGCGTTCGCCGCGGTCGGCATCGTGCTGGCGGGAATCGTGGGCCTGCTCGTGGTCGCGTACCTCGCGCCGGCGCTGGGAGTGTCGACGCTCGTCATCGGATCGGTGCTCGCATTCGTGCCGCTCATGATCGTGCTCCTCGCCGTGCGCTGGGTCGATCGATGGGAGCCCGAGCCGAGGTGGGCGCTGTGGTTCGCCTTCCTCTGGGGCGCGGCGGTCTCGGTCGCGGTGGCGCTGGTCGTCGACCTCGGGGTGCAACTGGTGTTCGCCTTCGCCGCATCGGGGCGCCCGGGCGAGGGCATGCAGGCCGTCGTGCAGGCTCCCCTCGTCGAAGAGTCAGCGAAGGGCGCGGGCGTGCTCCTGCTCTTCGCGTTTCGGCGCTCGCACTTCGACGGCCCCGTCGACGGGCTGGTGTACGGCGCGACCGTCGCCGCCGGGTTCGCGTTCACCGAGAACGTGCTCTACTTCGGCGCCGCGCTCGCCGAGGGCGGCGCCGACGAACTCGGCACCACCTTCGTCGTGCGCGGACTCTTCTCGCCGTTCGCTCACGTGCTGTTCACGGCCTGCACCGGCCTCGCCATCGGCATCGGCGCCCGTCGCGGGGGCCGTGCGGGTGTCGTCGGCTGGTTCCTCGGCGGCCTTCTCGCCGCCGTGCTCCTGCATGCCTTCTGGAACGGGTCGCTCGTCTTCGCCAGCGACGCCGTCGGCCTCTACTTCACCGTGCAGGTGCCGATCTTCATCGGATTCATCCTCCTCACGTGGTTCCTCCGTCGCGAGGAGATGCGCGTCACCCGCACGCGGCTCGCCGAATACGGCGCGGCGGGCTGGTTCAGCCCGACCGAGGTCGAGATGCTCGCGTCGCCCGCGGGTCGCCGCCAGGCGGTGGCGTGGGCGCGCAGGCAGACCCCTCCCCGCACGGCCGCGATGCGGAAGATGATCACGGATGCCACGCACCTGGCGTTCACCCGTCACCGGCTGCTCACCGGCCGTGGTGACGTGCGGACGGCCGCCGACGAACGGGCGCTGCTCGCCGCCGTCACGGCCGACCGGGCGGTGCTGCTGCGGTGATGCCGCCGGGTGGGCGCCAGCTCGCCGCGGCTATACTGGCCGCATCCCTGAATCGACGGCGATCGGAGACGACATGTCTGCGCCGGAGCGGCATCCGCAGTGGGGCGACGCGAGCTCGCTGCGCGACCGCCTGCTGCGCGCCCAGCAGGACGCCATCGAGACGGGCGAGGTGCCGCTCAGCCTGCGCCCGGTGGTGCGCGCCTCGTGGGAGCGCGCCATCCGCGGTGCGATCGACCCCGACCGCGCGCTGCCGCGCATCGAACTCGACGAGCACGAGTTCCGCGAGTACCGCGCGACGCACGCCCTGACCCCGGTGATGCCGGTCATCCGTCGTCTGCTCGTCGACGGCGCGGATGACGCGGGCCTCGTCGTCGCCGTCGGCGACGCGCACGGGCGACTGCTCTGGGTGGAGGGCGACCCGGGACTCCGCCGGCGCGCCGAGGACATGCTCTTCATCGCGGGCGCCGACTGGTCGGAGGCGAGCATCGGCACGAGCGCGCCCGGCACCGCGCTCGAGCTCGGCCGCGCCGTGCAGATCCGGGGCGCCGAGCACTACAACCGCATCGTGCACCCGTGGAGCTGCACCGCCGCCCCCGTGCACGACCCTGCCACCGGCGCGATCCTCGGCGTCATCGACATCACGGGCACCGACCTCGCCGTCGCCCCGCACACCATGTCGCTCGTCTCGGCGACGGTCGCCGCGGTGGAGGCCGAACTTCGTATCGCGAACCTCGAATCCGCGGTGCGCGCGACGATCCGCCGGTCGCACATCCGGGCCGTCGCCCCCGTGCGCACGTCGCTCACGGTGCTCGGCGAACGCCGGCCGCGCCTCGGTGAGCAGGAGCTCAGCCCGCGGCACGCCGAGATTCTCACGCTCCTCGCATGGCATCGGCGCGGCATCGGGGCCGAGCGGCTCGCGGCGCTCCTCCACGAGGGCGACGTGTCGCCCGTCACGCTCCGCGCCGAAGTCGTGCGCCTGCGTCGCCTGCTCGAGGCCGCGGGGGAGCCGCAGCTCGAGTCGCGCCCGTACCGCCTCGGTCGCGAGGTCGATCTCGACGCGGCATCCGTCGCCCGGCTCCTCGGGCAGGGATCGCTGCGACGCGCCGCCGAGCGCTACCCGGGTCCCGTGCTGCCCTCATCGACCGCGCCCGGCATCGTCGAGATCCGCGAGGAGCTCGCCGGCCGGATTCGCGAGTCGATGTTGTCGGATGCCCCGCCCGACCTGCTGCTCGAGTTCGCCGAGCGGGACGAGCACCGCTACGACGTCGTGCTGTGGCGGGCGCTCCTCGAGATCCTGCCGCCGCGTTCGCCGCGACGGGCGTCGGTCGTGGCGCACCTGGAGCGCATCGAGTCCGCGCTGCGCTGAGCCGACGCATCCGTGACTGCAACCTGACTGCAACCCCCGGGCAACGGGTACGCAACGGCTCCCCGCCTACCGTGATGATCACCCCGCACTGCGCCTGCGGTGCGGGGACCCAGACAACGACGTCACGAGGAGACACGATGACCGTGTACACCGCGCCAGGCACCGCCGGCGCCCTGATCGAGTTCAAGCCGCGATACGAGCACTTCATCGGCGGCGAGTGGGTGAAGCCGGTCGGCGGCGCCTACTTCGAGGACATCTCACCGGTGAACGGCAAGCCGTTCACCGAGGTCGCCCGCGGCACCGCCGCGGACATCGACGCGGCGCTCGACGCCGCGCACAAGGCCGCACCGGCGTGGGGCCGCACGAGTGCCGCGCACCGGGCGAGCATCCTGAACGCCATCGCCGACCGCATCGACGCGAACCTCGAGAAGCTGGCCGTCGCCGAGACGTGGGACAACGGCAAGTCGATCCGCGAGCCGCTGAATGCCGACCTGCCGCTCGCGAGCGATCACTTCCGCTACTTCGCGAGCCTCATCCGGGCGCAGGAGGGCAGCTTCACCCCGATCGACGAGGACACCGTCGCGTACCACTTCCACGAGCCGCTGGGCGTGGTGGGGCAGATCATCCCGTGGAACTTCCCGCTGCTCATGGCCGTGTGGAAGCTCGCACCGGCGCTCGCCGCGGGCAATGCGGTGGTGCTCAAGCCGGCGGAGCAGACGCCCACGTCGATCCTCGTGCTCGTCGAGCTCATCGCCGACCTGCTGCCGGCCGGCGTCCTCAACGTCGTGAACGGCTTCGGCATCGAGGCAGGCAAGCCGCTCGCGTCGTCGAACCGGATCCGCAAGATCGCGTTCACCGGCGAGACCACGACTGGCCGGTTGATCCTGCAGTACGCGTCGAACAACATCATCCCCTCGACCGTCGAACTCGGTGGCAAGAGCCCGAACATCTTCTTCGAGTCGGTCTCCGACCGGCGCGACTCGTTCTACGACAAGGCGCAGGAGGGCTTCAGCCTCTTCGCGTTCAATCAGGGCGAGGTGTGCACCTGCCCGAGCCGGGCACTCATCCAGCGGTCGATCTACGACACGTTCCTCGACGACGCGATCGAGCGCACGAAGAAGGCACGCCAGGGCAACCCGCTCGACACCGAGACGCAGGTGGGCGCGCAGGCCTCGAACGACCAGCTCGAGAAGATCCTCAGCTACATCGACATCGGCAAGCAGGAGGGCGCGAAGCTGCTGCTCGGCGGCGAGCGCGTCGACCCCGGCGGCGACCTGAGCGAGGGCTACTACGTGGCGCCGACCATCTTCGAGGGCGAGAACCGCATGAGGCTCTTCCAGGAGGAGATCTTCGGCCCGGTCGTCGCGGTGACGAGCTTCAAGGACTACGACGACGCCATCAGCATCGCGAACGACTCGCTCTACGGCCTCGGCGCCGGGGTGTGGAGTCGTAACGGCAACGAGGCATACCGCGCCGGCCGCGACATCCAGGCCGGCCGGGTGTGGGTGAACAACTACCACGCCTACCCGGCGGGGGCGGCGTTCGGCGGCTACAAGTCGTCGGGCATCGGCAGGGAGAACAACAAGCTGGCGCTCGACCACTACCAGCAGACCAAGAACCTGCTCGTCAGCTACAGCGAGAACCCGCTCGGGTTCTTCTGATCGGAGGATGTCATGTCGATCGGATTCACCGACGGCCGGGTGGTCGCATCGGTCACGGTGGCGGGGGAGGCCTCGCCGCGCGTGGAGCTCTCACCCGCGGCGGGCGCCCTGCTCGCACGGCTCTGGGCCCAGCACGGGCCGCTCATGTTCCACCAGTCGGGCGGATGCTGCGACGGCAGCGCTCCCATGTGCTACCCCGCGGGCGACTTCGTCACGAGCGATGCCGACGTGCTGCTCGGCGAGCTCGACCTCGGGCCGGATGCCTCGGGGGAGCCCCGGATCGCGCCGTTCTGGATGTCGGCGGAGCAATTCGCCTACTGGCGGCACACCTACCTCACCGTCGACGTCGTGCCGGGGCGGGGGAGCGGCTTCTCGGTCGAGGCGCCGGAGGGCGTGCGGTTCCTCATCCGGTCGCGGCTCATGGAGCCGACGGGGGCCCGCCTCACGTGATCGCCCGCACAGGACGTCGCACACAAGGAGACTCGCCGCCCTGTGGTGTGGCACTGCCGACATCGCTACCAGACGACGAGTTCTCGGGTTCCAGCGTGCAGGCTGTTCGCAGTCAGCGCAAGAGCGCGGTGGACGGTTGTCCCGGCGGGCGGCGTCGGTTTGGATGGAGGGCATGACTGACACCAACAGCAAGCCCGAGGTCGACGCGCCCGTGGGCCCGGCCCCCGCAGACCTCGTGGTCGAGGACATCGTCGGGGGCACGGGCGCCGAGGCGACGCCCGGCTCGACCGTCGACGTGCACTACCTCGGCATCGAGTACGAGACCGGCGAGGAGTTCGACTCGTCGTGGAGCCGCGGCCAGTCCATCAACTTCCCGCTGCAGGCCCTCATCGCCGGATGGCAGGAGGGCATCCCGGGCATGAAGGTCGGCGGTCGTCGCCAGCTCACGGTCCCGCCGCAGAAGGCCTACGGGCCCGCGGGCGGCGGCCACCAGCTCTCGGGCAAGACGCTGATCTTCGTGATCGACCTGCTCGGCGTGAGCTGAGCCCCGCCACCCGATCGAGGAGGCCGCCGGTGAACCCGGCGGCCTCCCACCCTTTTCCGTGCAATGGATGACGGCGGCGAAGGGGGCGGCGTCAGGGGGTTAGCATCGAAATGCCTATCCCGAGGCACGACGACGTGACCCAGACCATGACGCCCACGCGCAGCACCTCAACCCGCGCGATGCTCGCGGCGTTCGCGCCGTACCTCATCGCGTCGGCGGCGCACCTCGTCATCCTCGGCGGCGGGCCGGGCTGGGCGATCACCGCCACGAAGGCGCTGCTCATGCCGCTCCTGGTGCTGGCGGTCGCGATCGTCGCCCGCCCGCTCGCGGGCGCCACCGCTCGATACCTCGTGCTCGCGATAGTCCTCTCCTGGGCCGGCGACATCGCGCTCTCGTTCCCGGGCACGATCGGGTTCGTCGTGGGCCTCGGCTGCTTCCTCGGCGCCCACGTCGTCTACATCGCACTGTTCCTCGGGATGCCTCGGGCCCGGCGTCGCCCGCCGGCCTGGACGCTCGGCTACCTCGCCTGGTACGCGGGGTTCCTCGCGCTCCTCGGCCCGCACTCCGGCGCGCTCCTCGTGCCCGTCGCCCTCTACGGCCTGGTGCTCGCCGCGAACGACGAACCGACGCTCGACGACTTCGCGCCCGGCGACCTCGCCGGACCGCTCGAGCTCCCGGCAGGAACCTACACGGTCGCCATCACGGCGGCGGATGCCGCGGATGCCTCGTCGCCCGCGATCGGGCCCATCACCTGCCGCTCGAGGCGGGCGTGAACGACACCGCGGTCGCCCACCTGAACGAGGCAGGCGATCCCACCGCGACGCTCTTCACGAACGACACGGCGCAGCTGGCGGCAGGCGAGGGCCGGCTGACGGTGCGCCACGTCGCCGCGGCGCCGGCCGTCGACGTGCTCGCGGGCGGCAGCCCTGTGATCACCGCGCTGGCGAACCCGGAGGAGGCGAAGCTTGACCTCGCGGCCGGCACTGTCTCTGCGGCGGTCGCGGCGACCGGCACGACCGATCCCGTGATCGGGCCCGCCGATGTCGAGGTCGCGGAGGGAGCCAACACGATCGTGTACGCGTGGGGCAGCCTCGAGGCCGACAACCTCGCGCTCGCCGTGCAGACCGTCGCGGTCGCAGGCATGCACTCCAGCCCCGACGGCGTCCCCGCGGGCTCCACGGGCCTCGTCGCGACGAACGGTCCCGACTCGGGCGCCTGCGTCTGGGCCGCGGTGATCGGCGGCTCGCTGCTCGCGGCGGTCGAGCTCATCTGGGTCGCGGTACGTCGCCGGGTCGCGGCGGGTGCGGAGCGCTGATCAGGATGCTGCGGGCGAGGGTCTCGGTCGTGGGGGGCCCGGCCGCCGGCCCGTCGTCATCGGAGGCGCCGGCCGTCTCCGCGCCGCCTTCGCCGCAGGCCGCCGTGCCCGACATCCCGCGCTCATCGGCCGCCCTCTCCGACCGGCCACCGCTGGCGGCTCCGGCGCCGGTGCGCCTGGTGGTGCCCGACCTCGGCATCGACGTGCCCGTCGAGGCCGTCGGGCTCGATGACCAGGGCCGGATGGGCCTGCCGGCGAATCCGGCGGTCGCCGCGTGGTACCGCTTCGGCTCCGCGCCGGGCAGTGCGACGGGCTCGACCGCGATCGCCGCGGCGGAGCCGCTGGACGGCGAGCCCGCGCAGTCGGGCGACTCGATCGTGCGCGGCGAGCTGCACGAGGACGACGGGGGCCTGAACGCGGGCGTCAGGCGTCGCGACCCGGCGGCGTCGCCGGTCGCTTGAGCCCTCGGTCGGACCCGTTCGCGGGCCGGGCCCGTTCGGGCTCGGACGTCTCCTGCACCCGGTCGACGAGCCGCCGCCACGGACCCGTGAGCTGGCGTTCCGCGAGGGTCGCCTCGTGCGGCTCGCACCGGATGCGATAGACGTACCGGTCGGGCTCAGGCGGCACGGGCGGCACCTGCTCCCACGGCACCTGCCGGATGAGCAGGTACCAGTCGTCGCGGTCGGGCTGCTCGTCGACGTGGACGTGCCACACGAGCCGGAGCCCCGCCAGTCCGCCGCTCCGCGACACGAAGACGTCCATGTCGCGATGCTACTCCGGTGCGTGGGCGCGGGGTCGGGGTGGCACCGGAGCCGAGGATCCGCTACGGGGCCGGCGGCACCCCGAGGCCGACCTCCGCCCACCCGGCCGCGATGGCCCGCGCCTCACGCGAGGTCGCCCCGTAGCGATCGTTCGCGGCGCGCACGATCTCGCTGGCGAACGCCCGGAAGTCGCTGGTGGGCCGCAGGCGTCCGGACGTGAGCACGTCGTACCAGACGCGGCCGGCGTGCTCCCACGCGAATCCGCCGAGTTCGACCGCGGCGAGCGCGAACGCGCGATTCGGGATGCCCGAGTTCAGGTGCACGCCGCCGTTGTCCTCGTCGGTGTCGATGTAGCGGTCGAAGTGGGCGGGCTGCGGGTCGCGGCCGAGCACGTCGTCGTCGTAGGCGGTGCCGGGCTCGATCATGGAGCGGATGGCGCGGCCCTCGACGGCGTCGGTGAATACCCCCTCGCCGATGAGCCACGTGGCCGACTCGGCGTCTTGACCCATGGAGTACTGCTCGACGAGCGCGCCGAACACGTCGGAGACGTGTTCGTTGAGTGCGCCCGACTGCCCCTGGTAGCGGAGCCTGGCCGTGCGCTCGGTGACGCCGTGTGCGAGCTCGTGGCCGACCACGCTCAGCGAACTCGTGAAGCTGCGGAAGATCTCGCCGTCGCCGTCGCCGAACACCATGCGCTCGCCGTCCCAGAAGGCGTTGTCGTAGTGATCGCCGAAGTGCACGGTCGCCTCGAGGGGCATGCCCGCGTCGTCGATCGAGTCACGGGCGAACACGCGGGCGAACATCTCGAAGGTGTCGCCGAGGCCGTCGTACGCCTCGTCGACCGCCCGGTCGCCCGTGTCGGGCTGGCCCTCGCGGCGTACGAGGCGGCCGGGCAGCACGTCGTCGTTCTCGGCGTCGGAGATGCGCCGGTCGGGTCGGGGGCCGGTGCCGGGGGCCGCGGCCGGGCGTTCGTCGCGCGCAGCGTGGTCGTGGATGACGAACGTCGGCGGTTCGCCGGTGATGCGCCATTCGAGCATCGACCAGTCGCGCACGAGCGAGCGACGGGCGGCGTCGGCCGCCACGTCGAATCGCGGGTCGTCGCTCGCGGCGATGCGCGCGAGCAGGTAGGGCGGCACGATCGCCGCGTGCCGCGACGGATGGGGGGAGGGCCGGGGCATCCGCGTCATGCACCGATCGTGGCATGATCCGCCGGCAGCCATGGGAAGCTGAAGGGGTGTCCGCCACGCTTGTCGCCCCATCCGAGGTGCGAACCCACCCGATTGGCCTCGTGCCGGCCGCGTTGGTGTGCGGTGCGGCCGTGCTGCTGTTCGGCTTCATGCTGCCGATCCCGGGCTACGTGATGCTGGCGGCGGGGCTCCTCGCCGCGTGGCTGACCGACCGGTCGGGCCGCACCAGCCGGCTGCTCGCCGACCTCGCGCTCATCGCGCTCGGCCAGGTGATCATCTCGACGATCTCACTCCGGGCCGACATCAGCTATCCCAGCATGATGCGCTTCGCGGTGGTGCTCGGGTCCGCGGTGGCGGTGCCGTACCTGATCTCGCGCTACGTCTACGGCGACCGGGTCATCCGATTCCCGTGGCGCACCGGGCGCCGGTGGACGCGAACGCAGTGGCTCTACCTCATCGGAGTGATCGCGGCCGGATGGCTCATCCTGCCGTTCTACTTCATCACCTCGGGCGTCTACCAGAACTGGCCCACGGTCACCGCGCCCGATGAGATCGTGCGCCTGTTCATCGGCGTCAACGCCGTGGGCACGTGGGACGAGCTGTTCTTCATCTGCACGGTCTTCGCGTTGCTTCGGCGCCACTTCCCGACGTGGCAGGCGAACATCCTGCAGGCCGTCGTGTTCGTGTCGTTCCTCTGGGAGCTCGGCTACCAGTCGTGGGGGCCGCTCCTCACGATCCCGTTCGCGCTGATCCAGGGCTACACGTTCAAGCTCACGAAGTCGCTCACCTACGTGCTCGTGGTGCACCTGCTCTTCGACGCGATCGTGTTCGCGGTGATCGTGTACGCGCACAACGGGTGGCCGGCGATCTTCCCCCTCGTGCCGGTGTGAGCGAGGGCGAGCGGATGCCGCGAGCCGACGACGGCTCGTCCGCCGACGCCGTGCAACTCGACCGCGTGCTCGACGTGGTCGAACGTGTGCTCGGCGACCGCGTGGTCTCGGCGGTGCTGTACGGCTCGGCCGCAAGAACATCCGACTCATCGACGGACGCGAGCTCGCCCGACGTGACGTGACACGCCAGCCCGAAACAATCTGTTCAATAGGATGACTAACTGCCGAGTAGGTCCACTAAACTGAACATCTTGCTAAACTGTCCAGTGTATTGAACGTACCGGAGGTGGTTGTGATGCGGGCGAACGTCCTGAGTGACGCGATCGCACGCGCCCAGAAGGCAGAGCTCGCGCGTCGCGCGGGTATCTCCCGCACGACTGCGTTGCACCTCCGTGACGACATCTCACGAGCACGCGTATCCACGTTACGCGAGTTGGCGCTCGCCCTCGGGTACGACATCCGCATCGACCTCGAGCGGGCGAGCGATCCCCTTGCGTCGGCCGCGGCCCGATCCCTGCTTGGCGACCTCGATGAGTCAGCCGAGTATCGCGAGTGGGTGGAACGACTGCAGCGGTACTGCCCGAGCGGTGAGCCGCTGGGCATCGTCGATGAGGCCGCCAGGGTCTCTGCGCCGCAGCACCGCGGCGGGAGTGTGATGCTCAGCGGACGCAACGACGCCGACCGGTTGGTCTCCGCCGGTGTCGCATCCGGTGCGCGCTGGGCACTCTCGGGTGCTGCGGCACTCGAAGCCCTCGGCTCAAACGGCGGAGGCACCGTGCTCATGTGGTCAGAGGATGTGACGCGAGCTGCGCAGCTCCTCGGTGGCACCCACCGTCGAGTGAAGGCTGAAGCAGCCGCTGACGTCGTCATCGCTCCGGCGCATCCGAGCGTGTTTGAGGGCTCTACCCAGGTCGACGACGTCGTGCTCGTGAGTCCGGTGCAGGCGATCATCGACTCGTTCGGGCTCGGTGGCGAGGTCGGGGCCACGGCCCGACGCGTTGCGGAGGCGTGGTGAACGATGGCGAACCGACGGAAATGGGGCGTGGGCTCCGATCAGTACGTGAAGCGCCCGGGGAGCAATGAGGCCACGAGGCGCGAGCGTCGGGAGGCTGAAGATCAGGACGAACAGCTCGCCCTGACCGGAATCACCTGGGCCTGGTCGGGAATCGACCTCGACGTGATCGGGGGAACGGGAGACGTGGAACGGGTACGCCATCGCTTCCGTGCGAACCTGCCGACAATCGTGTGGGATGCGGCGAGGCTGGAAGGGAATACCTTCACACTTCCCGAGGTGCAGACCCTGCTCGACGGGGTGACGGTCGAGGGCAAACGCCTGGAGGAGCAGCAACAGGTGCTCGCCCTGAACGACGCCTACAACGAACTCGACCGCATGGTCGGCGCGGGCGAGTTCACGTTGAGCAAGGAGACATCCGATCGGCTGCACGCGCTCGTGGCCCGGTATGAAGCGATCGAGGCCGGCAACTTCCGTGGCGAAGGCAGCGTCACCGGCGGCGGGTCAGTTCGACTCTCCACGGGTGGCGTCGTCGATGGCCGGCCCCATGGGGAGGGCGGCGAGCTGCTCCGGACTGCCTACCAGGATCTCCTTGACTACCTCCGCGGGATCGACGACCCGAGGCAGCGGGCGCTCGTCTACGCGGCGGCCACGACGCGGCATCAGCTGTACTTCGACGGCAACAAGCGCACGGCGAAGCTGATGGCGTCGGGCGAACTCATGAAACACGGGTTCGATGCGATCTCCGTGCCGTATTCACGGCTACACGAGCAGAACCGCGCGCTCGACCGGATGTTCGAGACCGACGACGCGACCGCCTACATGCGCCTACTGGCGGACTGCGCACGCTGAGGCACGGCGCGCCGCTCACACGCAACGTCAGAACGGCACCGGGTCGTACAGTTCGATCAACGACCGCCACTCATCTTCGAACGAGTCGAGCGGATCGGGTGGAATCGGCGGGTCGTCGATGAACGACTCCGCTTGAGCGACCGGCGGATCCACCCCTTCACCCGCGCCCACCGGCATGAACGGCCGCTCGGGCAGGGTTCGCAGCACATGCCCGGCAGGCGAGGTCCACCGCATGACGCCGCCCTCCTCTTGCACGACGCGCCAGCCGCTCTCGTGCTTGAGCCGATGGTGGTGTCGACACAAGGCTCCGAGATTCGTGTCGGCGGTCTCGCCGCCGTGGGCGCGCGCCACGGTGTGGTCGAGATCCGCGTATTCGGCGCGGCGGGAGCAGCCCGGGAAGCGGCACCGCCCGTCGCGCACCCGCACGAACCCGTCGAGGTCGGCCGGTGCGCGATAGTGGTCGCGGCCGTAGCTGAGCGCTGTGCCGATCTCTGGGTGCACGAGGATACGGCGCAGCGACGGGGCGTGCGCGGCGAGCCGCAGGGCACTGTCTCGGTCGATCGGGCCGTACCCTTCGAGTTCGGCGGGCTCATCGTCGAGGCCGAGCAACGTGAGCATCGGCACGGTCACGTTGATGCACGGCCGCACGGCCCCGGTCGCGCCCGCCACACCCCATCGCGTGCGCTCGTCGTCGGCGAGCACGCCGCCGAGCAGCAGGTCGGCGGCGAGGTCGGCGGCCCGCTGTGCGGTCGTGCGGGTGTCGCCGGACGCCTCGCGCGCGGCCAGCACCGTGAGGCGGGCGTCGATCGCGACTGCGCGCTCGGCCTCAACGTAGAGCCCGAACCAGGCCATTCCGTCGGGCGCGGGATCGACGCAGACGTGTCGCTCGGCGACGGCGCGCGCATGCCGGTCGGCGAGGGGCTCTGGATGCATGCGCTCGCGCACTCGGCGCATGCGGCGACGGAGGTCGGCGTTCGTCGACACGATGCCGAGGGCCGTCGCGTCGGATGCCGCATCGAGGGCGACCCGTTCGACGGCGTCGGCGACCTCGGCCGGCAAGTCCTGCGTGAGTTCGAGCACGGACCGCACCTGCGTGAGCGCCAGTTCGCCGGCCGCGAGCGCGTCGAGTGTCGCCCTGCGCGGCCCGGTGAGACGCTCGGCCTCGGCGACCAGGCGCGACGCGGATGCCTCGTGTTGGCCGAGCGTGGTGGCGAGCTCGGCCACGAACGAGCGGGTGGCCATGTCGCGCTCGCGCGACGTGCTCGCGGCCGTGACCCCCTCGACCACGGCCGCGAGCTCACGCGCCCGCTGGACGCGGCGGTACTGGTCAGCGTGGATCCGCCGGATGGCACTCTCGCGCGCGGAGATCGCTGCCAACTCACGCTCGAGCGCCGCGTGCGGCATGGCGTCGGGGGTGGCTGGCATGGGTCCATTCAAGCAGGACCCCCTGACATTGGTAGGGCGCCGAAAGCGCTGGTCATCGAGAGCATCGAAGCCCCCAAGCCCTTCAGAATAACGTGGAAGACAAACCCCTCGAACCGGGGGTGAACGTCGCGTCGCGACATCCGCCGACCGCGCCCTTCGATTCGCTCTGACCGAGCGCCGACCCGACCCAGCACCCGGCGTCCCCGAGAAACGAACGCCCTGAAGTGGGCAACTTCGACTTCATCAAGGCCGACTGGCCCGGGATCGCCACCGAAGCCGCGCGCGCCGAGTTCTACACGTTCTGCGTCCTGCGGTCGAGCCTCTTCCACGCCCGCCGCACCGTCGAGCTCGCCGTCTACTGGCTCTACCGAGCGGATGCCTCGCTGCAGAAGCCGTACGAGAACGACCTCGCCTCCCTCCTGCACGAACCGACCTTCAAACGGCTCGTCGGCCCCGCGGTGTTCACGAAGATGAACCTGATCCGCAAACGCGGCAACGACGCCGTGCACAAGACGTTCAAACTCTCCGGCCATGAAGGCGCACCCAACGGCGTCGGCCGGGTCGACTACGTGCTCTGGGGCGACGACGGGCTGCCCCTCGGCATCGTGGAGGCCAAGCGCACCAAGCGCGACGCCCGCAACGGACAGCACCAGGCGAAGCTGTACGCCGATGCCCTCGAGCGGAAGTACGGGCAGCGACCCGTCATCTTCACCTCGAACGGGTACGAGCACACCGAGACCGACCTGGAGGAACTCAAGCGCATGCTCACGGAGAGCGGCGAGTGCGGCGTGGAGGAGCTTGCGCCTGCCATCGAGTCGGCGCATGGGCTCGGGCGATTCATCCGCTCGAACATCTGGCTGGTGCGCTCCGTCGCCCAAGAAGCGCTGGCGAGTCTCGTGACGCAGAACCGACTCGGCTCACCGCAGATCTCGTTCGTCGACCTCATCGTCAACCGGCTGGCGCAGACCGGGTCGGTTCCGATCGGCGCACTATATGGCGATCGGCGCAATATGGCGATCGGCGCACTATATGGTCGGCCGTTCTCGGAGAAGGCGCCCGGCGGGCCCGAAGACCTCTTCACCGAGGCGGAGATCGTCGACCTCGAGGCCGTGCTGAACGCGGTGGACGCCACCGCAGAACCGGCGGACGCAGCCCGCACCGCGTGACGCCGACCCGCCGGCCGACGCCCGTTACTTCAGCTGACCGCGGATCTCCCCGGGCTGGTTGTTTGCATTGTGCACGTTGACGTAGTAGTCGCCGGGGTTCGCCTCGATCGCCGCGAGCAGCGCGGCATCGGCCGTCGTGCAGGTGCTCACCTCGAAGCTCGTCTCGTTCTCGACCATGAGCGGCACGACGACGGGCCCGGGCACGTTGCGCGCTCCGACGTGGATGTGCGCAGCGGCGGCGGGCGACGAGAGCCCAGTGACCTCGAGCGTGTAGCAGAGCTCGTTGCCGTCGATGTCGTACGAGAACCAGCCGTGCGCGCCGCCGATGGTCGGAGCGGGCACCTCCTGGCCGGTGTTCAGCGGGATCGCCGGGCTGCCCGGCGGCGTGGCCTGCGCGGCGCCGGCGGCGCCCAGCGTCAGGGCTGCGGCGGCGGCAACGGCGAGAGCAATGCGGGAGCGCCGGGTGGTCATCATGATGTTCACTCACTTCCTCCTACGGATGCCCCGCACGCTACGCCGACCGTCCACGGCCCACAAGGTCACGACTCGACGGATGCCCCGTGGTCGCCGAGCCACGCGAGCAGCACCGCCGCGTGGTTGACCTGCTCGTCGCGAGCGCCGAAGAGCAGGGTCACGCGGTCGTGCTCTGCACCGAGCCCGAGGAGTGCCTCGGCCGCGGCATTCCGGTCGAGCTCCTCGCGGTAGCGCGCCGCGAACTCGTCGAAGCGCTCGCGGTGGTGGTGCCATTCGGTGCGCAGGTCGGGCGAGGGTGAGACGTCCTTCGCCCACTCGTCGAGCTCGGCCCGCTCCTTGCGCACGCCGCGCGGCCAGAGCCGGTCGACCAGCACCCGGTAGCCGTCGGATGCCTCGGCCGGTTCGTAGACGCGCTTGATCCGGTAGCCCATGGGGCCAGTCTGGTCGTCTTCGCGGGGAATGTCACCGAGGTGGCATGGCCGTCGGGTCGCATCGATACGCTCGATCCATGCGCGCGATCGTGCTCGACAGCTACGGACCGCCCGGGCGGGTGATGCACCTCGTCGAGGTTCCGCGCCCGGCGCCCGGCCCTGGCGAGGTGCTGGTGCGGGTGCGCGCCGTGTCAGTGAACTCGTGGGACGTCGACGTCGTGATCGGTGGAGTATTCAACCGCATGGCGGCGCCGTTCCGCCCGAAACATCGCATCATCGGGTCGGATGTCGCGGGCGAGGTCGTCGCGGTCGGCGAGGGTGTCACCCGTCATCGGGTGGGCGACTGCGTGTTCGGCGAGCTCACCGCGGCAGGGTGGGGCGGCTTCGCCGACTTCGTCGCGGGCCCAGTGGACGCCCTCGTGCCGCTGCCCGCCGCCGTCGACGACCTCACCGCGGCGGCAATGCCGCAGGCGGCGAGCATGGCGCTCCAGGCCCTCGGCGATCGCCGAGCGCTCGAGGGTCGCCGAGTGCTCATCGTCGGCGCCGGCGGCGGAGTCGGCACGTTCGCGCTCCAACTGGCGACCGGTGCCGGGGCGCGGGTCGCCGTCGTCGATCGCGCGGCGAAGCTGGACCGGCTGCGTGAGCTCGGGGCATCCGACGTCTTCGAAGCCGGCGCGATCCCCGCCGCGGCGGGCCCGTTCGATCGGATTCTCGACGTGGTCGGCGCGCTGTCCGCCGCGGAGCTCCGGCGCCTCCTCGCACCCGATGGCCACGCCGTCGCGATCGGCGGTCGCCCGCGGCGCATCCTCGGCTATGCGCTCGCGGGTGCGCGCAGTGCCCAGCGAGACGGGGGTCGCACCGTGCGCCTCCTCGCAGCGGTGCCGAACCGCGACCTGCCGGAGCTTGCGGCGCTCGTCGCCGCAGGATCGCTGCGCGCGATCGTCGACGGTCCGCACCCGCTCGACACCGTGCCCCACCAGCTCGAACGGCTCCGCGCCGGCGAGGTGTTCGGCAAGGTCGTCATCGTGCCGTGACGTCGGTGCGCACTGCGACCGGCGGCCCCGAGGCATCCGCTCTGCTAGAGTATGGAGGTTGCCGTGAAACGGCCGCGCATCAAGAGAGCCCAGGCACAAGGCCCCGGGCAGCGCGCAACGAAGAGGAAGGGGATCCCATCTATGGCACTCGAAGCAGATGTCAAGAAGGCGATCATCGAAGAGTACGCGACGCACCCCGGTGACACTGGATCCCCCGAGGTCCAGATCGCGCTCCTCACGAAGCGAATCAAGGACCTCACCGAGCACCTGAAGGAGCACAAGCACGACCACCACTCGCGTCGCGGCCTGCTGCTCCTCGTCGGTCAGCGTCGTCGTCTGCTCGGCTACCTCGCCGACGTCGACATCAACCGCTACCGCTCGCTCATCGAGCGTCTCGGTTTGCGTCGCTAGGCGTGTGTCGGCGCCGCACTCGTGCGGCGCGTGACGGCATTCCGCGCGGCTCTCGCTGACACCGCGATCTTCTTGCGAAGGCCCCCTGCCCCCGGCAGGGGGCCTTCGTCATGTCACGACCGGATGCCCCGAGCGGACGCCCCGGCGGATGCTCCGACCGGACGCCCGGCCGGAGGTCACGGACTGGATGCTCCGAGCGCCCGCCCGGCCGTGACGGCTCGCCAGGAACAGGATGAGCGTAGTGGGGACCACGAGCAGGATGCCGACCGCTCCGCCGGCCTCGGGCCGGACCTCGAACGGCACGCCGACGGCCCGGCCCACGCCCCAGTTCACGGCGTTGACGGCCATGGCGATCACGGCGTCGATCAGCGCCTCGCGTCGGCGTGGCTCCTCGGCGGCGCGTGGGTCGTGCTGCTCCTCGAGATCCTCGTCATCCGGCCGCCGCTGAACGCGCGCATCGACCTCGTCATCGCCGGCGCCGAGCCCGGGCAGTCGCCGTTCCACTACCTCTACATCGCCGCCGACGTGGTGCTCGTGCTGCTGCTCGCGACCCTCACGGTCGTGAACGCCCGGCGCACGATCCCGCGTGCCGTCGCCCATCGGGAAGCACCGGTTCGCTCTTCTCCGGTCGAAGGATGATGTCGGCGACACGCCGACCGCACACGGCGTGTCGCCCCGATCATCCTGCGACTCGTCACGCCGCAGCACGCCGAACCCCGCGAGCCGACGTGTCAACCCCGTAGCGGACCGGGGAGCCTCCCCGTAGCGTCGCTCGCAGACGAGAGGAGAGCCGCATGGCAGCGCAGCTGGCGGGCCGCAAGGTCGCCTTCCTCATGACCGACGGCTTCGAGCAGGTCGAGTTCACCGAGCCCTGGGAGGCGGTGAAGCAGGCGGGCGCCGAGGTCGCGCTTGTCTCGCCCATCGAGGGCACCGTGCTCGGCTTCCACCACACCGACAAGGCCGACACGTTCGACGTCGACCTCGACATCGCCACGGCCGACGCGTCCGCGTTCGACGCCCTCGTGCTGCCGGGTGGCGTCGTGAACGCCGACCACCTGCGCATGGACGTGCACGCCGTCGCGTTCGTGCGGGCGTTCTTCGAGCAGCACAAGCCCGTCGCCGCCATCTGCCACGCCCCGTGGCTCCTCATCGAGGCCGACGTCGTACGGGGCCGTCAACTCACGTCGTATCCGAGCCTCAAGACCGACCTCGTGAACGCGGGGGCCGACTGGAGCGACGAGCAGGTCGTCGTCGATCAGGGCCTCGTGACGAGCCGCCGACCCGCCGACCTGCCCGCCTTCATCGGCAAGATGATCGAGGAGATCGCCGAGGGCGAGCACGCCGGGCAGACGACCTAGGCGGACGCGATCACGCGGTGCGCGCCCGGTAGGCCCGCACCGCCATCCGGTTGCCGCAGCGCGTGCTGCAGAACCGGCGGGACGCGTTCTTCGACAGGTCGACGAAGATACCCTCGCAGTCCTCGGCGTCGCACTCGCGCAACCGGTCCATCCGGTCGTAGCGGATGACGTCGACGAACGCCATGGCCGCCTCGACGAGGATGCGCCGGGAGAGCGGCGCGTCGGGCTCTGTGGCGTGGATGTGCCAGTCGATGTCATCGTGGCGCACCAACCGGGGCAGCGCCCGCGCCTCGGCGAGCAGGTCGTTGACGGCCGCGGCCGCGTCGTCGCGCTCGAGCAGCCACAGCCCACGCAGCCGGGTGCGCGCGTCGCGCACCTCGGCGAGCTCGCGCTCGTCGCCGTCGCGGCGCCCGGAGTACTTCCACGTGTCGAGCAGGCGGGCGAGCTGCGCCGGATCGCCGAGCTCGTCGTCGCCGGAATCGGATGCCCCGGGCGCGGTGTCCGCGAGCGCGGCGACGAACGCCAGGCCGGCCTCCGTGTCATGGGTGAAAATCATTTGACTCCTGACACTCGATGAGAGTACTGTCACGAGCATAACCACTTTCGGGCATGACAGGGGGCAATGACGTGGGCGGTACACGCGGCATCATCGGCATCGTGCTGGGCCTTGCGGCCGGCCTGGCGTTCGGGGCGGGCGGCGCCATCGTCAAGCCGCTGCTCGAGTCCCCGGGCTCGTCGCGCTGAAGTTCGACCTGCGTCCGCTCTGGCGCGCGAAGTGGACCGTGCTCGTCTACGCCGTCATCGCAGTCGCCGGCGTCCAGCTCGCCTTCTACACCGCGATCGCGCGCATCCCGGTGAGCACGGCCCTCCTCATCGAGTACCTCGCCCCGGTCGCGCTCGTGCTGTTCGCGTGGGTGCGCACGAGGCGCGTGCCCCAGCTCGTCGTGCTCGCGGGCTCGGTGGTGGCGATCGCCGGCCTCGTGCTGGTGGTGGGTCCCGCCGGCGGCGCACTCGACCCCTTCGGCGTCGTGATCGCGGGCGTCGCGATGCTCGGCGTCGCCGTGTACTACCTGCTCGGCGAGCGCGACGACCTCGGCGTACCGCCGATCGCACTCGCCGCATCCGGGCTCCTCATCGGCGCCGTCGTGCTCGGCATCGCGGCCCTCAGCGGCCTCGTGCCGTTCGAGGCCGCGTTCACCGACGTCGACTTCCTCGGCGGCACCGCGCCGTGGTGGGTGCCGGTGTTGATGGTCGCCGCCATCTCGACGGCCTTCGCGTACGTCGCCGGCATCCAGGCGATCCGCATGCTCGGCACCCGGCTCTCCTCGTTCCTGGGCCTCTCCGAGGTGGTCTTCGCCGCCGTCGTGGCGTGGGCGCTCCTCGGCGAGGCGATCGGCCCGGCGCAGCTCATCGGCGGCCTGCTCATCCTCGGCGGCATCGTGCTCGTGCGGCTCGAACGGCGGGCATCCGACACCGCGGCGATCGCCCTCGACGTCGACCTCGTGCCGGTCCCCGTCCGTGCCGGAGCGGCCGACGAGCGGCCCAACCTCGCGCAGTAGGCTCGGCCCATGCGCTTCGGCATCGTCATCCTCCCGCAGGCCGACTGGCCCGAGGCCGCCAGGCGGTGGCGCGCCGCCGACGAGTACGGCTTCGACCACGCGTGGACCTACGACCACCTCGCGTGGCGCGGGCTGGCCGGCGAACGTTGGCATGCCACCGTGCCGACGCTCACAGCCGCGGCGACCGTGACGAGCCGAATCCGCCTCGGCACCTTCGTCGCCTCCCCGAACTACCGGCACCCTGTGCCGTTCGCGAAGGACATCGCCACGGTCGACCAGATCTCGGGCGGCCGCATGCTCCTCGGCGTCGGCTCCGGGGGCACCGGATTCGATGCGTTCGTGCTCGGGCAACCCGAGCTCATCCCGCGGCAGCGCTTCGAGCGCTTCGCGGAGTTCGCGGAGGCGCTCGACGTGCTGCTGCGCTTCGAGCCGCCCGGCTCCGACGGGATCTCGTTCGAGGGCACGTGGTACACGGCCGTCGGCGCACGCATGGTCGGAGAGCCGTCGCAGCATCCGCGGATGCCGCTGCACCTCGCCGCCGACGGACCCAGGGCGCTCGCCCTCGCGGTGCGCATCGCCGACGGCTGGGTCACCACCGCCGGCGCCGCCGACGACCCGGCGGCGTGGTGGCGCCGGGCGGGCGAGCTCATCCGCCGTCTCGACGACGCGTGCGCCGACCCCGGACGCGAGCCGACGTCGGTCAGCCGGACGCTCCTGCTCGACGGCGAGGGGCGGTACAGCCTCGCGAGCGTCGACGCGTTCGACGAGGCGGTCGGGCGCGCTGCAGAGCTGGGCTACACCGACGTCGTCTCGCACTGGCCGCGCGAGCACGGCATCTACGCCGGCGACGAGTCGGTGCTCGACGAGGTGGCGGGTCGGCTGGCCCGACGCAACGGATAGCCTGAGGCGCATGCCCGCTCGACGTTCGAAGCCCCTCGCCAGCTGGGAGCCCCTGCCATACCTCGTGCTGCTGGTGCTGCTGCTGCTCACGGGAGTCGTGCGTCCCGACGCGCTGCCCGTGCTGTTCTGGGGCCTGATGGTGCTCGTCGTCGCGGCGCTCGGCTGGCTCGTCGCCGCGCTCGTGCGTTCTGGCCGACACGAGAATCCCGACCGTTGGGGCGACCTGTCGTCGCTCGACGGACTCGACCTCGTCGACACCGCCCGCCGTGAGCGCGTCGTGCGCTCGGTGGTGCCCGTCGACGACACGCAACGGCACCAGCCGGCCATCGAGCTGGCGCGGCTGCACGGCGGCGCCGAGCAGTACGCCGTGCTCGTGCCCCGATCGAGCCGCTGGCTCTCCCGCAGGTACCGCATCGGCGTGCAGCTCGTGGGCGGCGACCGTCCGCGGCACGCGGGGTTCCTGGGCCGGGCGGCCGAGGAACGCTGGACGGAAGTGCTCGACGACCTCCGCGAGCAGGGTCGCTTCGTGCGCGTCCCGACGCTCGTCACGGGTGCATCGCGCCCCTTCGGCGTCGATCTCGACCTCAGCGGCCTCGAGGGCCTCGCGGACGCCGGCCGCGACGGGTGACTGCGGCTCGCGGCATCCCGCTCGATCAGGACTCGGTGGCCTCGCTGGAGGCGACGGCCTGCTCGGTCTCCTGGCGTGCGAGCTCGGCGCGCACACGATCCATGTCGAGCGCCCGCACCTGGGAGATGAGGTCGTCGAGCATCGCGCGGGGGAGCGCTCCGGCCTGTGCGAAGACGCCGATTCCGTCCTTGAAGGCCATGATCGTCGGGATCGACGTGATGTTCATCGCGGCGGCCAGCTGCTGCTGGGCCTCCGTGTCGACCTTCGCGAACACGAGGTCGGGGTTCGCCTCCGACGCCGCCTCGTAGTTCGGGGCGAACTGCAGGCACGGGCCGCACCATGCGGCCCAGAAGTCGACGAACACGGTTCCGCCGTCGAGGATGGTCGTCTCGAAGTCGTCGAGGGTCAGCGCAACGGTAGCCATGCCACCAGCCTACGTGCGGTTCCGATGGCGGGATCCGCCGGTATCGTGAAGAAGTGGTCGCTTTCGGTGGGGCATTGGGATCCTTCCGCCGCCGCGGTGCGCCCGAGGCGGCGTACGCGGAGGCCGACGAGGCGCGCGCGCTCGACTCGGCCATCCCCGACCTCGACTGGCGCGCGTTCCCGCGCGGCACCGAGACCACGCGCTTCGACGCGCCGAGCGGCGCACTCGCCCGGGTGGCGCTCGGGCCGGCCTCCGGTCCCCGGGTCGTGCTCGTGCCGGGCGCCACCGGCTCGAAGGAGGATTTCGTGCTGATGATGCCGCTCTTCGCGGCATCCGGGTACCGGGTCGAGTCCTTCGACCTCGCGGGGCAGTACGAATCCGCCGACGCGGGCCCGTGGAACCTCGAGCCGCCGCGGGCGGGTTACGACGAGCGCCTGTTCCTCGACGACCTCCTCGCCGTGCTCGACGACGGCCCCGGCCCGGCCCACGTGCTCGGCTACAGCTTCGCCGGCACCCTGGCCCAGTTGGCGCTCCTCGAGCGACCCGACCGGTTCGCGAGCCTCACGCTGCTGAGCGCCCCGCCCGAGCCCGGGCAGGCGTTCCGCTCCATCAAGCGCATCGGGCCGATCAGCGGCATCACGTCAGCGCGCCGGGCAGCGGCGCTCATGCTGTGGGGCATCCGCAACAACCTCAATCGCGTGCCGCCGGGCCGGCTCGCGTTCGTGCGCGACCGGTTCGCGCTCACTCGACGCGAGAGCGTCGACGACATCATCGGGCTGATGATGCGCACCCCCGATGTCCGCGCGGCCGTCGCCGCCTCGCCCGTGCCGAAGCTCGTCGCGGTGGGAGAGCACGACCTGTGGCCGCGCGAGTTGCACGCGCGGTTCGCGGTCGAGATCGGCGCCCGCTTCGCCGTGTATCCGACCGGGCACAGCCCATGCGAGACGGCGCCGCACCAGCTCGTGCGCGACATGGAGGCGCTGTTCGCCGAGACCGACGTCACGCCCTGACGCTCGCGGCCTGAGTGACGATGCTGCGCGCCGTTAGGCGGGCACCGGCTCCTCGCCGTCGGCGGACCCATCGGCCTCGTCGGCCGCGCCCCAGTGCTCATGCGCGCGCCGATGCGCCGCGCGACGCTCGAGCGGCGACCACGCCCGGAACTCGATGGCCAGCGTGTGGAACGCGATCCGCACCCGCCGCCAGAGCCCCTCGATGCTGTCGAAGGGTCGTGCCGACACCCCGACGATCAGGAGGTCGTCGCGGACCACCGTCATGCCGGGCCGGATCCACCACGACAGGTCGAGGTCGTCGTGCACGTCGGCGCGATCGCGGTGCACGAGGTCGCGCAGCTCCAGCCAGGCGTCGCGACGCATGGCGTAGTTGGAGCCGAAGATCGGCGGGTGTCCGAGCAGCGGGCCGATGACGCCGAAGTACCCGCCGATGTACACGTTGCGGGCGATCCACCGCACCAGCGCGTTGCCGCCGTAGAAGACGCCGGAACCGGTGACGACCGTCGGGCGGTCGGTCCGGGACATCCGGTGCTCGACCTCCGCGAGCCAGCCGGGCCCCGGCACGGAGTCGGCGTCGAGGCGGGCGAGCACGTCGCCGGTCGCGGCGTCGAAGCCGGCCGCGGTCGCCGGCCAGATGCCGCGCAGCGGTTCGGCGATGAGCCGCGCCCCAGCTGCGAGCGCCACCTCGGCCGTGGCATCCGTCGAGCCGTTGTCCACCACGATGACCTCGTCGGCGTGCCGCGTCTGCTGTGCGAGCGCATCGAGGCAGGAGGCGAGGAATCCCGCATCGTTGTAGCTCGGAACGATGACCGAAATCGTGCCCATCACGGGGAGTCTAGCGAGCGGCAGCCCCCGCCACCGCCGGTGCGGCACACTGGGCGGGTGGAGACGATCGTCAAGCGCTGGGCCGACGCCCCCGAACACTTCTTCGAGGCCGAGGTGGCGGGCCTCGCGTGGCTCGCTGCGGCCGGCGGCGCGCGCACCGTCGGGGTCGTGGCGGTCTCGCCGGGCCGGATCGAGCTCGAGCGGGTCGACGAGTTGCGACCGGATGCCGCGGCGGCCGCGGCCTTCGGCGCAGCGCTCGCCCGGACGCACGCCGCCCGTGCGGCTGCCTTCGGTGCCCCGCCCGACGGATGGTACGGGCCGCTCTTCATCGGCCGACGGCAGATGCCGGCCGCCGCCGAGTCCTCGTGGGGCGCGTTCTACGCGCGCGACCGGGTTCTTCCGTTCCTGCCGATCGCCGAGGACGCGGGGAACGTCACGCCCGCGGAGGCGGACCTCGTCCGCCGGGCGGCGGCGATCACGGCCGCCGGCGCCTTCGACGACGACGAGCCCCCGGCCCGGATCCATGGCGACCTCTGGAACGGCAACGTGCTGTGGTCCGCCGGCGGGGTCGTGCTGATCGACCCCGCGGCCCACGGCGGCCATCGTGAGACCGACCTCGCCATGCTCGCGCTGTTCGGCTGCCCGTTCCTGCGCGACATCCTCGAGTCGTACGACCGGGCGGCGCCGCTGCGCTCCGGCTGGCGTGAGCGCGTGCCGGTGCACCAGTTGCACCCGCTGGCGGTGCACGCGGCGGGGCACGGCCGGGGCTACGGCGTGGCCCTGGCCGACGCCGCGGAGGCGGTGCTGGGACTCGCGCGCCGGATGCGGGAATAGTTCAGGCGGGTCATCCGTCCGATACACTTGCATGCAAACGCATGGAACAGGAAGAACAGCCCAGGAGGGCGAGATGCAGTTCGGAATCTTCACCGTCAGCGACATCACGCAGGACCCGACCACCGGCCATACGCCGAGCGAGGCCGAGCGCATCCAGGCGACGCTGACGATCGCCAAGCACGCGGAGGAGGTCGGCCTCGAGGTCTTCGCGCTCGGCGAGCACCACAACCCGCCGTTCTGGTCGTCCTCGCCGACCACGACGCTCGCCTACATCGCCGGGCAGACGTCGACGCTGCAGCTCTCGACCGCCACGACCCTCATCACGACCAACGACCCGGTGAAGCTCGCCGAGGAGTATGCGATGCTCCAGCACGTCTCGGGCGGTCGCGTCGACCTCATGCTGGGCCGCGGGAACACCGGTCCGGTCTACCCGTGGTTCGGCAAGGACATCCGTCAGGGGCTGCCGATCAGCATCGAGAGCTACGAGCTGCTCCACCGCCTCTGGCGCGAGGACGTCGTCGACTGGGAGGGCGAGTTCCGCACTCCGTTGCAGGGCTTCACCGCAACGCCCCGGCCGCTGGACGGCGTGCCGCCGTTCGTGTGGCACGGATCGATCCGCACCCCAGAGATCGCCGAGCAGGCCGCGTTCTACGGCGACGGCTTCTTCGCGAACCACATCTTCTGGCCGGCCTCGCACACGCAGCGCATGATCGCGCTGTACCGCCAGCGCTACGAGCACCACGGCCACGGCACCGCCGCGCAGGCGATCGTCGGCCTCGGCGGGCAGGTGTTCATGCGCAAGAACTCGCAGGACGCGGTCAGGGACTTCCGCCCCTACTTCGACAACGCCCCCGTGTACGGTCTCGGCCCGAGCCTCGAGGAGTTCACCCAGCAGACCCCGCTCACGGTCGGCAGCCCGCAAGAGGTCATCGACAAGACGCTCGGCTTCCGCGACTACGTGGGCGACTACCAGCGGCAGCTGTGGCTCACGGACCACGCGGGCCTGCCGCTGAAGACGGTGCTCGAGCAGCTGGACCTGCTCGGCGAAGAGGTCGTGCCGGTGCTCCGCAGGGAGTTCGCGAAGAACCGCCCGGCCGACGTGCCCGACGCCCCGACCCACGCGAGCCTCGTGACGGCGAAGTACGGCGACCGGCCGCCCCGCCAGGCCACGCCGAATGCGAACCGCGGCGACAACCTGACGGTCGGCTCGCCCTACCTGGACACCGAGGCGGCCACCACGACATCCGGCGCGGCCTTCGGACCCGCCGCCACCCGGAAGGCGGTCGTGCGATGACCACCAAGCGCATCGTCGTGATCTCATCCGGCCTCTCGACGCCGAGCTCGACCCGCCAGCTGGCGGACCGGCTCGCCGCCGACGCCGATGGGATCCTCCGGGAGCGCGGCTTCGACGTGGAGGTGCGGACGTATGAACTGCGCGACCTCGCGCACGACATCACGAACCACCTGCTCATGGGCTTCGCCCCGCCGAAGCTGGAGGAGGTGCTCGACGCCGTGTCGAAGGCCGACGGGCTCATCGCCGTCACGCCGATCTTCACGACGAGCTACGCCGGCCTCTTCAAGTCGTTCATCGACGTGGTCGACACGCAGGCGCTCACCGACCTGCCCGTGCTCATCGGCGCGACGGGCGGCACGCCCCGCCACTCGCTCGCGATCGATTACGCGATCCGTCCGCTGTTCACCTACCTGCACGCGATCCCCGTCACGACCGGTGTCTATGCCGCCACGAGCGACTGGGGCGACGGCGGCGACGGCGTGCGCTCCCTGCCCGACCGCATCTTCCGCGGTGCGAAGGAGTTCGCCGACCTCGTCGAGCGCACGGACCGGTCCGAGCTCGTCAACGACCCGTTCGCGCTCGACCGACCCGCCGGTCACCTCATCGGCGGGCTGACGGGGGAGTAATCCCGAAGCCGGGCGCGGCTCGGCCCGGCCGGGTCAGGGGCTCGGCGTCCGACGGGCGTCGAGCCCCGCCACGATCCGGTCCACCACGAGGCCGAGCGTGATCGCGACGGGGATCGAGATCACGACGGCCGCCAACGGTGCCTCGTCGAGGGCGGTGCCCACGACGGCGCCGATCGCGACGTTGTACGCCGCCCAGGCGACGCCGGCGCTGAGCGAGAGCGGCAGGTAGCGCCGGAGCGGCACGCGTCCCGCTCCCGCGGCGAGGTTCACCGCGATGCGCGCGAACGGCACGTACCGCGCCGTGAACACGAGCACCGCCGTGCGGCGGTGCACACCGGCGCGGGCGCGATGGAGCGCGGCGCCGACCCGGCCCTCGCGCTGCCAACGCCAGCGCTCGAGTCCGATGCCGCGGCCGATGAGGTAGCAGAGCCCGTCGCCGACGACGGCGCCCGCCGCGGCGACGGGGATGACCGCGACCGGGTCGGGCGCCCCTGTCGAGGCCGCGAGGGCGCCGAAGGCGACGACGACGGTCTCGCTCGGCAGCACGACGAGGAAGGCGTCGGCCACGACGAGCCCGAAGAGCGCGGGCAGGAGCCATGGCGACGCCGCGAGCGTCGAGAGCCACGCGTCATCCACCCGGCCGTTCTACCCGGCCCGGGTGAACGGCCGGCGACGAGGCTCAGTCGTCCAGGACGAACGTGACCTCGAGCGTGACCGACCACTCGATGACGTGATCGCCCTCGACCTTGACCTTCTGCTCCTTCACCCAGGCGCCTTTCACGCCACGCAGCGTGGCCGCCGCGCGCGCGATGCCGACGGTGACGGCGTCATCGAAGCTCGTCTCGGAGAAGGCGGTGATGGTGGTGACCCTTGCGACGGATGACATGGTGTTCCTCCTCGAACCCTGGGGTGTTCCATTCGGCCCCATCCTCCGCCCATACGCTCGGGATTGCGAGGGGTTGACGGTCGGATGCCGCGCGCCGACCCTGCGGCGACGCGTCGGCAAACGGCATCCGACGATTCGATGAATCCTCGGTGGACGGGCCGAGATCCGTCGCCGACTCCGCCCGGCTGCGCCCACGCTGGAGTCGTGAAGGTCGCCCTCCTCGCAGAATCGTTCCTCCCGCACATGAACGGCGTGACGCATTCGCTCCTGCAGGCGCTGCGCCACCTCGAGCGCCGCGGCCACGAGGCGCTCGTCATCGCCCCCCGCTCGGGGCCCATCGAACAGCCCCTGCACGGCGCGCGTACCGTGCTCCTGCCATCGGTGCCGCTGCCGAGCTACCCCGACGTCCGCGTGGTGCTGTCGGGCGCGCACCGGCTCGCCGCGATCATGCGCGGACACGGCGCCGACGTGCTGCACCTCGCCTCGCCGTTCGTGCTCGGCTGGCGGGGACTCGTGGCCGCCGAGCCGCTGGGGATCCCGTCGGTCGCGGTGTACCAGACCGACATCCCCTCGTATGCCGAGCGCTACGGCGTTCCGGGCGCGGCGCCCGCGCTCGCGAGGCACCTCGCCCGGCTCCACCGCCGCGCCACGCTCACGCTCGCGCCGTCGACCTCAGCCCTCCACCGGCTCGGCGAGCTCGGCGTCGATGCCGACCGGCTTCGACTCTGGCGGCGCGGCGTCGACACCGAGCGCTTCGCTCCGAGCCGGCGCAGCGAACGCTGGCGGCGCGGCATCGCACGCGACGGCGAGGTGCTCGTCGGCTACGTCGGTCGGCTCGCGCCCGAGAAGCAGGTGGAGGACCTGCTGGCGATCGCCGACCTGCCCCGCACGCGCCTCGTCGTCATCGGCGATGGGCCGTCGCGGCCGGCGCTCGAGCGGCTGCTTCCCGAGGCGCATTTCACCGGCTTCCTCGGCGGCGACGCGCTCGCCGAGGCGATGGCGAGCCTCGACGTGTTCGTGCATCCCGGTGAGAGCGAGACGTTCTGCCAGACCATCCAGGAGTCGCTCGCGAGCGGCGTGCCGGTGGTGGCCACCGGACGAGGAGGCCCACTCGACCTCGTGCACTCGAGCGTCGACGGCTGGCTGTACCGGCCGGGCGATCTCGCCGAGCTCCGCGAGCGCGTGCGCGACCTCGTCGGCGACCACGCCAAGCGTCGCGCGTTCGGCGCGCGAGCGCGACACGCCGTTCGCGGACGCGGCTGGGACGTGCTGGGCGACGAGCTCATCGCCCACTACGAGGACGCCGTCGCGACGCGGGCCACGGACCGACGCACGACGCTCGACCTCGCGGACCGGCCGCCGCAGGCACCCGAGCCGTCGCATGCGAACGCACTCCCGGCGCCGCCGTGGCGGCGCTACGTGGCCGTCGGCGACTCGCTCACCGAGGGCCTGTGCGACACGTCCCGGATGCCGGCGGGCCGGTATCGCGGCTGGGCCGACCGGCTCGCGATGCTCCTCGCGCTGACCGCACCGGCGACCGATCCGGTCGCGTACGCGAACGTGGCGGTGCGCAGTCGCAAGGTCGCCGACGCCGTCGACGTGCAACTGCCGGCGGCGGCTCGGCTCGGAGCCGACCTGGTCACCGTGCTCATCGGTGCGAACGACCTGGTCGGGCCTCGCATCGATCCCGGTCGCCTCGCGGCCTCGCTCGACGCGGCGGTCGGCCGGGTCCGGGATGCCGGAAGCGACGTGCTTCTCATCACGCCGTTCCTGCCTCGGCGGCCGGCGTCGAGGTGGTTCGAGTCGCGCTTCGCAGCCTTCGCAGATCGCCTCGACGTGATCGCGCGGGATCGGGGCGCCATGCTCCTCGACGTGCGTGAGCTCGACGAACTCGTCGATCCGGCCGTCTGGGCCGAGGACCGCGTGCACCTCAACTCGGCCGGGCATCGCGTGCTCGCCTACCGGGCCGCGGAGGTGCTCGGGGTGCGCGACGCGGGCGAACTCGGCCTCCTCGAGCAGGCGATGCACGACGACGACAGCGTCGACCGGCACCTTCGCGACGGCGCATGGCTCGTCCGGCACGCCGCGCCGTGGGTTCTCCGCCGCGCGCGGGGCAGGACCGCGGGCGACGGCATGCACCCGAAGCATGCCGAGCTCACGCGCGTGCTCGACGACCCGGGGCTCCACGGCGTGCGAGTGGGTTAGCCCACGGCCTCAGCCGCTCTTGCGCCGGAACTCGCGCTTGTGCTCGGCGGGGCCCTGGCTGTGCTGGGCGCCGCCGCCGCCGTCGAGGTGGGACTCGCCCTCGCGCTGCTTGGCCGCATCGTTCTTGCGGTCGAGTGCTTCGCGGAACTTGCGCTTCGTCTCCTCGGAGGGGCCCGTGGTGCTCTGCTCGTCGGACGTCATGCCTCCGAGTCTGGCACGGATGCCGCGGTCACGGCGCCGGCGCGACATCCGACATCCGCGAGGTGGAGAATGCGGCACCTGCTAGAGTTGACACGGTTGTCCGATGGACGCCGTCGTCTGATGTGCCGCGAAGCGGTACGACATCCCTTCGGATGCAGGCCACAACCGAACATCGAGCACCCATGGAGCAGGCCGGCAGGAAGCTGGTCCCCTGTGGTGGATCACCGAATCGAGGGTCTCCAGACGCGCTTCGCGCTCCTCGACCAGCGAATGCGGTGGACTTCTACTGGTGGCCAGCGTGAGCGTGTCGACTGATGCGTTTCGTAATGCCTGTTCCTGCTCCCGACGTTGAGTCGCGCCCACACGGGGTGCGACGGTAAACAAAGGAGACGACCTCTTGGAAGGTCCTGAAATCACATTCGCCGAAACCGTGATCGACAACGGTCGCTTCGGCACCCGCACTGTCCGCTTCGAGACCGGGCGCCTCGCCCAGCAGGCGCAGGGCTCCGCCGTCGCCTACCTCGACGAGGAGACCATGCTGCTCTCGGCCACCTCGGTCTCGAAGCAGCCGAAGGAGCACTTCGACTTCTTCCCGCTCACGATCGACGTCGAAGAGCGGATGTACGCCGCCGGCCGCATCCCCGGTTCGTTCTTCCGTCGCGAGGGCCGCCCCTCCACCGAGGCGATCCTCACCTGCCGTCTCATCGACCGCCCGCTGCGTCCCTCGTTCGTCGAGGGCCTCCGCAACGAGGTGCAGGTCGTCGTCACGGTGCTCGCCATCGAGCCCGACGAGTACTACGACGTCCTCGCGATCAACGCGGCGTCGCTCTCGACGCAGCTCTCGGGGCTGCCGTTCTCGGGTCCGGTCGGAGGCGTGCGCGTCGCCCTCATCGACGGCCAGTGGGTCGGCTTCCCGAAGTACTCGCAGATCGAGGAGGCCGTGTTCAGCATGGTCGTCGCCGGCCGCGTGGTGACCGAGGCCGACGGCTCGCAGGATGTCGCGATCATGATGATCGAGGCCGAGGCCCCCGACAACGCGTGGAACCTCATCCGGGCCGGCGCGGTGAAGCCCGACGAGGCGATCATCGCGCAGGGCATCGAGGCGTCCAAGCCGTTCATCAAGCAGCTCGTCGAGGCGCAGCAGCAGGTCGCCGCCACCGCGGCGAAGGAGACCGTCGACTACCCGACCTTCCCGCCGTACCAGCAGTCGACGTACGACGTCGTCGCCGCGTACGCGTACGAGGAGCTCAAGGGCATCTACCAGATCGCCGGCAAGACCGAGCGGCAGGACGCCGACGACGCGCTCAAGGCCCGGGTCAGGGAGGAGGTCGCCGCGAAGGTCGCCGGCGGCGAGCTTCCCGAGTCCGCCAACGCCGAGGTCTCGGCCGCCTACAAGTCGGTCACCAAGCTCGTGGTGCGCTCGCGCGTGCTCGACGACGGCGTGCGCATCGACGGTCGTGGCCTGCGCGACATCCGTCCGCTCGACGCCGAGGTGCAGGTCGTGCCCCGCGTGCACGGCTCGGCCATCTTCCAGCGCGGCGAGACGCAGATCCTCGGCGTCACGACGCTGAACATGCTGAAGCTCGAGCAGCAGATCGACTCGCTGAGCCCGGTCACCAAGAAGCGCTACATGCACAACTACAACTTCCCGCCGTACTCGACGGGTGAGACGGGTCGTGTCGGTTCGCCGAAGCGTCGCGAGATCGGCCACGGTGCGCTCGCCGAGCGCGCCCTCGTGCCCGTGCTGCCCACGCGTGAGGAGTTCCCGTACGCGATCCGCCAGGTGTCCGAGGCGCTCGGCTCGAACGGCTCGACGTCGATGGGCTCGGTCTGCGCATCCACGCTGTCGCTGCTGAACGCGGGCGTGCCGCTGCGCGCGCCGGTCGCCGGCATCGCGATGGGCCTCATCTCCGACACGGTGAACGGTGAGACGCGCTATGCGGCGCTCACCGACATCCTCGGCGCGGAGGACGCGCTCGGCGACATGGACTTCAAGGTCGCCGGCACCTCCGAGTTCGTCACTGCGATCCAGCTCGACACGAAGCTCGACGGCATCCCCGCCTCGGTGCTCGCCGGCGCGCTGACGCAGGCGAAGGAGGCGCGCACGACGATCCTCGCCGTGCTGAACGCCGCGATCGAGGGTCCCGACGAGATGGCCCCGACGGCGCCGCGCGTCATCAGCGTGCAGATCCCGGTCGACAAGATCGGCGAGCTCATCGGCCCGAAGGGCAAGACGATCAACGCCATCCAGGACGAGACCGGCGCCGAGATCTCCATCGAGGAGGACGGCACCGTCTACATCGGCGCGACCGACGGTCCGTCGGCCGAGGCCGCACGCGCCCAGGTCAACGCGATCGCCAACCCCACCAACCCCGAGGTCGGCGAGCAGTTCCTCGGCACCGTCGTGAAGATCGCCGCCTTCGGCGCGTTCATCTCGCTGCTGCCCGGCAAGGACGGCCTGCTGCACATCTCCGAGGTGCGCAAGCTCGCGGGTGGCAAGCGCGTCGAGAACGTCGAGGACGTGCTGGCGGTGGGCCAGAAGCTCCTGGTCGAGATCACCAAGATCGACGACCGCGGCAAGCTCTCGCTCGCCCCGGTGCTGGCCGAGGACGCCGACACCAACGGTCGCGACGCCTCCGGCACGCACGCCGAGGCGCCCGTGGAGGGCGTCGAGGTCTAGGTATTCGCCGCATCGCACGGATGCCCCGCCTCGGTCCCTGAGCTCGTCGAAGGGTCGAGGCGGGGCATCCGTCGTTCTCGGCGCCGTCGGCGGCCGCGCCTACAAGAGGCCGGAGGTCGTCGCCCGGTAGGCGGCGTCGCGCTCGGCGAGCGCGGCGGCGGCCCCAACGGGCGAGGGCGAGGCCGCCGCGCACGGCCCATCCGGAGAGCCGGCCGGAAGCGGGGGAGAGGGTTGCGGAGTTCATCGGTGCTCCTTCGACGGAGGTTCGCTCGCGGGTTCGCCCGTGGGCTCGCCGCGCACGAGCGGGAACGCGTTGATCTGGATCTGCACCGGGCGCGAGCCCGGTGACGGCGTGCGCTTGTACGCGTCGATGTACTGCTTGAGCACGACGTCGATGTCGGTCACGAGGCCGTGCAGCTGATCGGGCGTGAGGCGCAGGTTGATGGTGTCCCAGGTGGCCACATCGAGCCACTCGGGCCCGAACACCTGCTCTGCCTCGGCGGCGTACTCGCGGAAGTTCTGCTCGCGCGCGCGGTTCCACTCGTCTTCGACGAGCTTCACGGCGAGGCGCTCGGCGCTGCCCGGCGGCAGGTTGCGGGCGTCGGGGATGGCGATCGAGCCGGGACGGCGCTCCCACCACCGTTCGCGGCCCTTGCCGCGCGACTCGTCCTCGCGCACGAGGCCCGCCCGCTCCAGCTGGCGCAGGTGATAACTCGTCGCGCCGCTCGACTCGCCGAGGCGTTCGGCGAGACCGCTCGCGGTCAGGGGACCGTAGGCCGAGAGCTCATCGTAGATGCGCACGCGCAACGGGTGGGCGAGGCTCTTGAGGCTCGCGCTCGTGAGCACGTGGTCGACGACGTGTCTGGTGCTACTGGGCTGGGCCTCGAGGTCCTCGGGCGTGGCGTCCATATTGCAAAGACAACGCCGCAAAGTTTGCTTTGCAAATGTTTGTTTGCAACAGTTTCTTTGCGTGCCGTCATGCCATCGAGTGGCGTGTCACGATCGCCCGCGCCAGGCGATCGGCGCTGCCGGGCGCGCGATCGAGGTAGAGCATCGGCTCGATCGCCTCGAGCTCCAGCACCGCGAGCCGGCCGTCGACGCGCAGCAGGTCGAACCGCGCGTACAACAGCTCGAACGGGATGCACGCGAGCATGGCATCGACGTCGGCCAGGTCCTCGGCGGGCAGGCGATCGGGCGCGACCGAGCCGCCGTAGATGCCGTGCGCGCGGAAGTCGCCCGACGCCGGCGTCTTGCGGAGCACATGGCTGCGGCGGCCGTCGATGAAGATCACGGACCATTCGCCCTCGGTCATGACGGCACCAGCGAGGGGCTGCACGAGGAGTTCCCGTCCGGGCTCCAGTACCTCGAACGCGCGCGCGAGTTCGGCCGCCGGGAGACGCCGAACGTCCATGGCGCCAGCACCGATCACGGGTTTCAGCACGAGGTCCCGCCATCCGGCTCGCGCGACCGCCTCGAGCACTTCGGCGCGCGCCGCCGCCGAGGCCCGCAGGGTGGGCACGATGGGCACGCCCCATCGCTCGAGGTCGAGCAGGTAGCCCTTCTCGGCGTTCCACCGAGCCACGGCGGCGGAATTGAACAGGGCGCACGAGGATGCCTCGATGGCCGCGAGGATGTCGAGGAACTCCCCGGTCTCGTCGATGTAGTCCCAGGTGCTCCTGATGACGGCGACGTCGAAGTCGTCCCAGTCGACGTCGGCGTCGGCCCACGCGACGGACTCGGCGTCGACGCCGAGCGCCTCGAACGCCGCGATGAGGAGCCGGTCGTCGCTGAACAGCGCATCGACGTCGTGGATCTCCCAGGTGACGAATCGTGGGAGCCGCCGGCACCGGAGCACTGCGACCCGCATCCGGTTCATCCCCTCCGGTCGAGCAGCGGCCGCAGCCGGAACGGGATGAGCTCGCCCATCGCGAGCGACGTCTCGGTGCGTTCGACGCCGTCGATCGCCAGGATGTCGCGGTCGATGCGGAACAGGTCGTGCGCGTCGCGGCAGACCACGCGCACGAGCAGGTCGACCGACCCCGAGAGGCCGTGCGCCTGGATGACCTCGGGGATCTCGGCGATCTCGTCGACCACGTCGGCGAGCCGCTTCTGCTGCACGTGCACCGAGATGAACGCCTCGAGCGGGAAGCCGAGCGGCACCGGATCGATGCTGCGCTCGAACGAGAGGAAGGCGCCGGATGCCTCCAGCCGTGACATCCGTGCCTGCACCGTGTTCCGCGACAGCTCGAGCCGGTCGGCGAGCGCCACGACGGTCGCGCGCGGGTCGGCGGCGAGCGCGGTCAAGAGCGATCGGTCGACGGCGTCGTAGCCCCTCATAACGCCACACGATAGCACTCGATCTCGACGAGGACTGGGCAACATGCTCAATCGTCCACCGCATGCTTGAGCTAGGTGATCGATCGACGTACGCTCGCAGTATCCGGCTGAGTCGCCGGGCGCGGGCAGCTCACGAGGCGCGCCCGCCGAAACGCGAGGATCGACGATGACCCCATCCGACCGAGACGCCACTGGGCTCCTCACCCGACCAGACCACTTCGTGCAGCTCGTCAGCCCCACGGGCGAGCGGCGCGCCGACCCTGAGTACGACCCGTGGGTCGCCGACATCGATGCCGACGCGCTCGCGCGCCTCTATCGGGACATGGCGATCGTGCGTCGGCTCGACGCCGAGGCCACCGCGCTCCAGCGCCAGGGCGAGCTCGGGCTGTGGCCACCCCTCGCCGGCCAGGAGGCCGCCCAGATCGGCTCCGCCCGCGCACTCCGCGACGACGACTTCGTGTTCTCGAGCTATCGCGAGCACGCCGTGGCATGGTGCCGCGGTGTCGGCCCGGCCGAGCTCCTCACCGTGTGGCGCGGCTCCGCGGCATCCGGCTGGAACCCCTTCGAGCACGCCGTGGCGGTGCCGCAGATCATCATCGGCGCGCAGGCCCTGCATGCGACCGGCTATGCCATGGGCCTGACCTGGGATGGGTCGGATGCCGCGTCGATCGCCTACTTCGGCGACGGCGCCACGAGCGAGGGCGACGTGAACGAGGCGTTCGTGTTCGCGTCGAGCTTCGACGCTCCCGTCGTCTTCTTCTGCCAGAACAACCAGTGGGCGATCTCCGAGCCCGTGGGCCTGCAGTCGAAGCAGCACCTCGCGCGCCGCGCCGACGGCTTCGGGATGCCGGGCATCCGCGTCGACGGCAACGACGTGCTCGCGGTGCTCGCCGCGACCCGGATCGCCCTCGACCGCGCGCGACGCGGCAAGGGCCCCACGCTCATCGAGGCCGTCACCTACCGGATGGGACCGCACACCACCGCCGACGACCCCAAGCGCTACCGCACCGACGACGAGCTCGCCGACTGGCGCACGCGCGATCCGCTGGCGCGCGTGCTCGCCCTGCTCGCCGCGACGGGCACCGACACCGACGCGCTCGAGCACGAGGTCGCCGAGGAGGCCGCTCGCGCCGCCGCCGAGCTGCGCACCGCCGTCACCACCATCCCCGACCCCGAGCCGATGAGCGTGTTCGACCACGTGTACGCCGAGCCGAACACTCACCTGGCGCGTCAGCGCGACCGCTATGCGCGCTACCTCGCCATGTACGACGAGACGGATGCCGCGGCATCCGGTGCCGGGGGAGGTGCCCGATGACCGCGCTCACGCTCGGAAGGGCCATCAACGAGGGGATGCGGCGTGCGCTCGCGGGCGACGACCGGGTCGTGCTCATGGGCGAGGACATCGGCACGCTCGGGGGAGTGTTCCGCGTGACCGACGGGTTGAAGGCCGAGTTCGGTCCGAACCGCGTCGTCGACACGCCGCTCTCGGAGGCCGGCATCGTGGGCACCGCGGTCGGGCTCGCGTACCGCGGCTTCCGTCCGGTCGTCGAGATCCAGTTCGACGGGTTCATCTACCCGGGCTTCGACCAGCTCGTCGCGCAGGTCGCGAAGCTGCACTACCGCTCGCGCGGCAACGTGCGGATGCCCCTCACAATCCGGGTGCCCTTCGGCGGCGGCATCGGCGCGGCCGAGCACCACTCCGAATCGCCCGAGGCGTACTTCGCGCACACCGCCGGCCTCCGCGTCGTCGCGTGCTCCAACCCGGCCGACGCCTACGTGATGGTCCAGCAGGCTATCGCGAGCGACGATCCCGTGCTCTTCTTCGAGCCGAAGCGCCGGTACCACGTGAAGGGCGAGGTCGACCTCGACGCGAGCCTCGCCGACGCGAAGCCCATGGGGCTCGCGACGTCCGTCGCCACGGGCGACGACGTCACGCTCGTGACCTACGGCGCGCTCGTGCAGACCGCGCGCGACGCCGCCATCGCGGCCGCGGAGGACGGCATCTCGATCGAGGTCATCGACCTGCGATCGCTCGCCCCGATCGACTACGAATCGGTCGCGGAATCCGTGCGGCGCACCGGGCGCCTCGTCGTCGCGCACGAGGCCGGCGAGCAGGGCGGCCTCGGCGGCGAACTCATCGCGGGCATCACCGAGCGGTGCTTCGACTACCTCGAGGCCGCGCCCGTGCGGGTCACGGGACACGACATCCCGTATCCGCCAGCGAAGCTCGAGCGGCACCACCTGCCCGACCTCGACCGGATCCTCGACGGGGTCGACCGGGTGCTCGGCCGGCCCAACTCGCTGAGCGGAGTGGAGGCGGGCGCTCGATGATCAAGGAATTCCCACTGCCCGACCTCGGTGAGGGTCTCACCGAATCCGAGATCGTCGCCTGGCGGGTCGCCGTCGGCGACCACGTCGAACTCAACCAGATCATCGCCGATGTCGAGACGGCGAAGGCCGTCGTCGAGCTGCCGTCGCCCTACGAGGGCGTCATCACCGCGCTGCACGCGAAGGAGGGCGAGGTCGTCAACGTCGGCGAGCCGCTCTTCTCCTGCGACACGAATGGGGGAGCGGCGACCCAGCAGGCCGGGGTCGCCGAGCCTGCCGAAGCGGCCGCCCCTTCGACGGGCTCAGCGAGCGAGGCACTGGATGCCGCGCCGGAGCCGAACCTCGTGGGCTACGGGGCCCGCGACGAGGGCGGCCCGAAGCGGAGGCCGCGCCGCACGGCGCTCGCGGCCGACTTCGTTCCCGAGGCGCCGGCGCAGGAGGACGTCGCGGCCGTCGGCCCGGTGGAGACCCGGCTGGAGCCGCCGATGCGTCCCGAGCGTCCGCGCTCGACGCCGCCCGTGCGCAAGCTCGCACGCGACCTGGGCATCGACCTGGTCGGACTCACGGGCACGGGCGAGGGCGGGCTCATCACGCGCGCCGACGTGGAGGCGGCGGCATCCGTCACACAAGCGCCGGTCCCTGAGCCCACCGAAGGGAGCGTTCCCGCAGCGGCCGCTTCGACAGGCTCAGCGACCGCGCCCGCCGAGACCCGCATTCCCATCAGGGGCATTCGCAGGCACACGGCCGCGGCGATGGTGGCGAGCGCGTTCACCGCTCCGCACGTGACGGAGTTCCTCACGGTCGACGTGACCGCAACCATGGAGCTCCTGCGGAGCATCCGGGACGACCGTGCCTTCGCGGGGCACAAGGTGACGCCGCTCACGGTCGCCGCCAAAGCCGTGTGCATTGCGGCGGCACGCACGCCCGAGGTCAACTCGCGCTGGGACGACGCGGCGCAGGAGATCGTGCAGTTCGGCGGCGTGAACCTCGGGATCGCCGCGGCGACCGATCGGGGACTCGTGGTGCCGAACGTCAAGGGCGCCGAGCGGATGACCCTCATCGAGCTCGCAGACGCGATCGCCGCGCTCGCCGAAACCGCGCGGGCAGGCAAGACGAGCCCCGCCGACCTGTCGGGTGGCACGATCTCGATCACGAACATCGGCGTCTTCGGCATCGACGCGGGCACGCCGATCCTGAACCCGGGGGAGGCGGCCATCCTCGCGATGGGCGCCGTGCGTCGCCAGCCGTGGGAGCACCGGGGCGAGATCGCGTTGCGCGAGGTCATGACGCTGTCGCTGTCGTTCGACCATCGCCTCGTCGACGGAGCGCAGGGCTCGCGCTTCCTCGCCGACATCGGCGCGATCCTCCGCGAACCGGGTCTCGCCCTGACCATGGCGTGAGTCCGCGATCGGCGAGAGGATGGGCCGTATGGACGAACGCAACATCCTCTCGCCGGCGGACACGGCCGACGAGCTCGACGGCACGGCGTTCCGGCATACGCAGGACCACCTGGTGGCCGCCTTCGCGACGGCGGACTTCCGGAGTGCCGTGCGCCTGCTCGACGCGGTGGCGGTCGTCGCCGACGAGCTGAACCACCACCCCGACGTTCGGCTCGGCTGGGGCCGGGTGGAGTTCGCGCTCACCTCGCACGATGTGGGCGGCGTCACGCTGCGCGACGTGAAGCTCGCCCGTCGCGTCGGCGAGATCGCCGCGAAGCACGGGGCGAAGCCGGCCTGACCGGCCGGACATGCCGCTGCGAACCTGCCTGCTGCGATGCCGCCGGGTGCGAACGAGTCGGAACCCGGAGACCGCCGGCCGGATGGATGCGGTCAGTCGAGTCGGTAGCTGAGCTCCTCGATCTCGGTGCCGCGCGCATTCGCGTAGCCCGTCGTGCTGCCCGTCCGCCGGAAGCCGAGCTTCTCGAGCACCGCGATCGACGCCGCATTGTCGGCCGCCACACGGGCGCGCGGGCCGGTCGCGCACGACGCCGAGGAAGAGGCGCATCGTCCGCGTCGCGATGCCCCCGTGCCAGTGCGCCGGGTCGATCCAAGTGGTGACCTCGGCCTCGTCGTCTTCGAACCAGCGGGCGACGCTGCCCACGATCTCGCCGTCGGCGCGCGCGGTGCGGGCATCGACGTCGGGGTCGCCGAGCAGGCGCCGCCAGTGCGCGTCGAACGTCGCGCGGTCGGTGGGGTTGGGCGCCGTGAACGCGGCCATGCGCACGGCCTCGGCGTGCTGCTCGAACGCGAACAGTGCATCGAGATCCCCGTCGCGGGTGACGCGCAGGGTCACGACATGAGGCTTGCCCATGTCATCTCCTCCAGGATGCCGCGGATGGTGCCGTCGGCGGGTCGGCGCCCAGGGATGCGGGCGCTGTGCGGAGTGGAGTTCAGCAGTCCGAAGGCGGCGTGTGCCCGGAACCTGAGCTCCGCCTCGGCCCGGTCGGGCCGGAGTCGGGAGAGGATGTCGACCCAGTGCTCCACGTAGCGTCGCTGCAGCGAGCGCACCTCGTGCCGTGCCTCGCGGTCGAGGCGGTCGAGCTCGCGATCCTGCACGACGATGACATCGGCGTCGCCGAGCGCGAAGTCGACGTGGAAGCGGATGAGCGAGCGAAGCGCGCCGGCGGGGTCGGGCGACGACGCGAGCACGCGCTCGGCTCCGTCGACCAGGGTGCGGCTCGCACCCTGCAGGATGGCGGCGAGCACGGCGGCCTTGCCAGGGAAGTGCCGGTAGACGGCCGGGCCCCTGACGCCGACCGCGGTGCCGAGGTCCTCGATGGTGACGCCAGCGTACCCGCGCTCCGCGAAGAGGGTCGCGGCGGCCGTGAGGATCGCGGCGCGGCGATCGGCCTTCTGGCGACCGCGCTCGGTGCGCGGCAGGTCGCCATCGGCGACGGAGCCGTGCGCGTCGAGGGGGCTTGCCATGTCGGTGGGTGCTCGCTAACATCGGGAATCGAGTTAGTGCACACTAACCGAAATCGCGTGCCCCGCACAAGGGGCGCGCCGTCGACGGAGACAGGTGGACGGATGACGACCCTCACGACGGCCATCGACCCGGCGAGCGAGCCGTCGCGTCGGAACGCGACCGGACACGCCGAGCTCGTCGAGGAGCTTCGTGAGAAGCTCGCCGCCGCCGCGCTCGGTGGGCCCGAGGGATCCCGCGTACGCCATGTCGCCCGCGGGAAGCTGTTGCCGCGCGACCGCGTCGACCGACTGCTCGACGAGGGCAGCCCGTTCCTGGAGCTCTCGCCGCTCGCCGCCGACGGCCTCTACGACGGCGACTCGCCGGGCGCCGGCATCATCACGGGCGTCGGGCTCGTGAACGGCCGACCGGTCATGGTGGTCTGCAACGACGCGACCGTCAAGGGCGGCACGTACTACCCGATGACGGTCAAGAAGCACCTCCGCGCCCAGGAGGTCGCCCGCGAGCACCGGCTGCCATGCGTCTACCTCGTCGACTCGGGCGGGGCGTTCCTGCCCCTGCAGGACGAGGTGTTCCCCGACCGCGACCACTTCGGCCGCATCTTCTACAACCAGGCCCAGCTGTCGTCGCTGCGCATCCCGCAGCTCGCCGCGGTGCTCGGGTCGTGCACGGCGGGCGGCGCCTACGTGCCGGCCATGAGCGACGAGACCGTCATCGTGCGGAACCAGGGCACGATCTTCCTCGGCGGCCCGCCGCTCGTGAAGGCCGCGATCGGCGAGGTGGTCACCCCAGAGGAGCTCGGCGGCGGTGACCTCCATTCGCGCGTCTCGGGCGTCACCGACCACCTCGCCGACGACGACGAGCACGCGCTCGAACTGGTGCGGGACATGGTCGCGACCCTCCCCGAGCCGGCTCCGCGAGCGTGGGCGGTGCGCGAGTCGCGCCCACCCGCCGTCGATCCCGCCGGCCTCACCGCGGCCGTGCCGGTCGACGTGCAGCGGCCCTACGACGTGCGCGAGATCATCGCCCGGCTCGTCGACGGCAGCGAGTTCGCCGAGTTCAAGCCCGAGTACGGCGACACCCTCGTCACGGGGTTCGCGCACCTCGACGGGCATCCGGTCGGCATCGTCGCGAACAACGGCGTGCTGTTCAGCGAGTCCGCCATGAAGGGCGCGCACTTCATCGAGCTGTGCGACCAGCGCGGCATCCCGCTGCTTTTCCTGCAGAACATCTCGGGCTTCATGGTCGGCCGGGACGCCGAGGCCGGCGGCATCGCCAAGCACGGCGCCAAGATGGTCACCGCGGTCGCGACGACTCGCGTGCCGAAGCTCACGGTCGTCATCGGCGGTTCGTTCGGCGCGGGCAACTACTCCATGTGCGGGCGCGCCTACTCGCCCCGGTTCCTCTGGATGTGGCCGAACGCGCGCATCTCGGTCATGGGCGGTGAGCAGGCGGCATCCGTGCTCTCGACCGTGAAACGCGACCAGCTCGCGGTGCGCGGCGAGGAGTGGCCGGAGGCTGCGGAGCAGGCGTTCCGCGAACCGATCCGCGCGCAGTACGAGCAGCAGGGCAGCCCCTACCATTCGACGGCGCGAATGTGGGACGACGGCATCATCGACCCCGCCGACACCCGCACGGTGCTCGGCCTCGCCATCGAGCTCGCGAGCCGCACGCCGCTGCCCGAGCCGGCATTCGGCCTGTTCCGGATGTGACCCGGCCTCACTGGGCGGATGCCGCGGCAGCCCGCCGCACCTCGCGCACGGCCTCGTCGACGCCGCGGTTCCACGGCGTGCCGTGTCCGGGCAGCACCCACGTCGCCCCGAGTCCCTCGAGGCGAGCGAGCGACGCGACGGCGCCGCCGGGGTCGTCGGTGAACGGTGCGGGCTGCGGGCCGGCGGACCCCGTGAGCACGTGTCGCGTGGTGAGGGCGTCGCCCACGAACACGGCGTCGGCCACGGGCACGTGGATCGCGATCGAGCCGGGGGAGTGCCCGGGAACTCCGATGATGCGCGGCGAACCGGGCAGGTCGAGCACCTCGCCGTCGCGCACGGTGACGACCTCGGCGAGCGGCGTCGTCTTCAGGCCGTTCTTGCGCATCGCGTACCAGAGGAACCGCGCTGTGGCCCCGATCCTCATGGGTCCCCACGCCGGCCTGGTCGACTCCTCGCCGCGGGCGCGTGCCGCGTCGGCCTCGTGTACGTACACCGGCACCCCGTGGTCTCGGCGGAGCCGCTCGGCGAAGCCGATGTGATCGGAGTCGCCATGGGTGAGCACCACGCCGCGCACGTCGTCGAGCGTGCGGCCTATGGCGGCGAGCTCCGCCAGGAGATCCTTCCACTGGCCGGCGAGGCCGGCGTCGATGATCGTGACGCCCTCGGGCGTGTCGACGAGGTAGACGGCGATGATGTCGTTGCCGATGCGGTGGAGGGCGGGCGCGAACTGCATCATGCGACCTCGATTCAGGATGTCGTGGGGATCATGGCTATGATACATAGCTATGATGGCTACGGTCAATAGCTATGATGTTTGCGAAGCGACGAGTCCAGGAGGACGAGTCCAGGAGGGGGCATCGATGCCGACACCGGAGCGTACGTCGCTCGACGAGATCGTCGGGGCGGGGCGCGACCTGCTCGAATCCGGTGGGCTCGACGGGCTCACGATGCAGGCGGTCGCGCACCGGGTGGGCGTGCGCGCGCCGTCGCTCTACAAGCGGGTGCGCAATCGCAACGAGCTCATCGCCCTGATCGCCCACGCGACGGTCCGTGAGCTCGGCGCGCGCGTCGACGCCGCCGCGGGGGATCCCGACGGCGATCCGCGACCAGCGCTCCGCCGCGTCGCCCGCGCCGCTCGCGACTTCGCGCACGAGCGACCCGCCGGATTCCGACTGGTCTTCACGCCGGGCGCGGAACCGCGTCTCGACACCGACGCGCTCGAGGCGTCGATCGCCCCGGTGCTGCGGCTGGCATCGGGTCTCGCGGGGGAGGAGCACGCTCTCGACGCGACGCGCACGTTCACCGCGTGGCTCACCGGGTTCGTGAGCATGGAGCTCGCGGGCGCGTTCCGGCTCGGCGGCGACGTCGAGCGCGCGTTCGAGTTCGGCCTCGCCCGGCTCACGAGCGCCTTCGCCGACGGGCTTCGGGATCGCGGTCTCTTGTGAATTCAGTTAGCGAGCACTAACATCAGGTCCGGTCAGTGTGCGCTAACTGATCCGTGGCGCGCGGTCCTGCAGAGAGGCGGATGGAGACGCTCATGAGCACGCCCGACATCTCCCCGACTGCGGCGACCTCCCCGACCGTCTCCACGCCCGGCGCCCACCGGCCGCGACCGTTCGACCGCGTGCTCGTGGCCAACCGCGGCGAGATCGCCGTGCGCGTCATCCGCACGCTGAAGCGCCTCGGCGTCCGGGCGATCGCCGTGTACTCCGACGCCGACGCCGATGCCCCGCACGTGCGACTCGCCGACGAGGCCGTGCACCTCGGCCCGGCGCCCGCCACCGAGAGTTACCTCGATCCCGACCGCATCGTGGCCGCCGCGGTCGCCACGGGCGCCGAGGCCGTGCACCCCGGCTACGGCTTCCTCTCCGAGCACGCCGGCTTCGCCCGGGCCTGCCGTGAGGCGGGCATCGTGTTCGTCGGCCCCGGCGACGAGGCGCTCGAGATCATGGGTGACAAGATCCGGGCCAAGCTGCACGTCGCGGCCTCGGGCGTGCCCATCGTGCCCGGCGTCTCCGACCCCGAGCTCGACGATGCGGCGCTCGTCGCTGCAGGCGAGGGCGTCGGCTTCCCGCTCCTCGTGAAGCCCTCGGCGGGCGGGGGCGGCAAGGGCATGCAGGTGGCGCGCGACGCGTCCGAGCTCGCGGCCGCGATCGGCGCCGCGCGCCGGGTCGCCACGGCGGCGTTCGGCGACGACACGCTGCTGCTCGAGCGCCTCATCGAGCGTCCCCGGCACATCGAGGTGCAGGTCCTCGCGGATGCCGCGGGCACCGTGATCCACCTCGGCGAGCGCGAGTGCTCGCTGCAGCGCCGCCACCAGAAGGTGGTCGAGGAGGCGCCATCGCCGCTTCTCGACGCGGCGACGCGCGAGCACATCGGCCGGGCCGCCTGCGATGCCGCCCGCAGCGTCGGCTACCTCGGCGCCGGCACGGTCGAGTTCCTGGTGTCGGATGTCGCCCCCGACGAGTTCTTCTTCATCGAGATGAACACCCGCCTGCAGGTGGAGCACCCCGTCACCGAGGTCGTCACGGGCGTCGACCTCGTCGAACAGCAGCTCCGCATCGCCGCGGGCGAGTCGCTCGCGATCGCGCAGTCCGACGTGCGGTTCGAGGGCCACGCGATCGAGGCGCGAGTGTACGCGGAGACGCCGCACCGCGGGTTCCTCCCGTCGACCGGAGCGGTACTCGCGTGGCGCCCGGCCGCGGGCGAGGGCGTCCGCGTCGACGCGGGCATCGCCGAGGGCCAGGAGATCACGGCCCACTACGACCCGATGATCGCGAAGGTCATCGCGTACGGCACCGATCGCGTGCAGGCGATCGAGCGACTCGACCGGGCACTCGCCGACACGGTCGTGCTCGGCGTCGACACCAACGTCGGGTTCCTCAGGCGCCTCATCGCCGAGCCCGACGTGCGCGCCGGTCGCCTCGACACGGGCCTCATCGACCGCATGCCCGAGGCCGGTGCCGGCGTCGTGGACCCGTCGCCCGCGCTCGTCGAGGCGGCGGCCCGGCGATTCGCCGACGACGAGGCGCGCGAACGACTCATGGTGGATGCCGCGGGCCCCACCGCCTGGCGAACGGCCACTGGCTGGCGCCCGGGCGTCGTGCGCGCACCCGAGGTGCTGCTCGCGCCCCGCGACCACCCGCACGACGTCCGCACGGCTGCCGTGGCATCCGCGGCGGACGAGGCCGCGACCGAAGCCATCGTGCGCGTCGGCGACGACGGCGTCGTCTGGGTGCACCACGACGGCGAAGCGGCCGCGTTCGTGCGCCTCGACCGTCGCACCCACGCGCAGCGACGCCGTGATGCCGCCGAGCGCGGCGGCCTCGCCGCCGAGCCCGAGCTCCGCGCGCCCATGCCGGGCACGGTGACCGCCGTGTTCGCCGCCGACGGCGACACCGTCGAGGAGGGCGACGCGGTCGTCGCGATCGAGGCGATGAAGATGGAGCACCGCGTCGTCGCGGGGCTCGACGGGGTGGTCCGCATCGCCGTCGCGGTCGGCGACCTCGTGGCCCGCGACCAGGCGGTCGCCCGCATCGAGCCGCACGCCGAGCCGCACGCAGCATCCGACCAGGAATGAGGAGCACCCCATGCAGTACCAGCTGAGCGACGAGGAGCAGGAGCTCTACGACACGGTCTGCGACTTCGCCGACACGGTGGTCGCCCCGCAGTCGTACGAGGCCGACCGCACCCACTCGCTGTCCATGGAGGTCGTCGGGCAGATGGGCGAGATGGGCCTGTTCGGCCTGCCCTTCCCCGAGGAGGTCGGCGGCCAGGGCGGCGATTACCTGGCGCTGTGCCTCGCCATCGAGGCACTCGGTCGCGTCGACCAGTCGATCGCGATCACGCTCGAGGCGGCCGTGGGCCTGGGTGCGATGCCGGTCTACCGGCACGGCACCGACGAGCAGAAGGCCGAGTACCTGCCCGACCTCCTGGCCGGGCGCGCCCTGGCCGGGTTCGGCCTGACCGAGCCCGAGGCCGGCTCCGACGCGGGCGCCACGCGCACGACCGCCGTGCTCGACCGCGACGAGTGGGTCGTCAACGGCTCGAAGCAGTTCATCACCAACTCGGGCACGCCCATCACGCGATTCGTCACGGTCGCGGCCGTCACCGGTGAGCGGACCCGCCACGACGGTTCCACCGACAAGGAGCTGTCGACCATCATCGTGCCGAACGGCACGCCGGGGTTCACGGTCGGGCCCGGCTACGACAAGTCGGGCTGGCGCGCCTCCGACACGCATCCGCTGACCTTCGACGGCGTCCGGGTGCCGTCAGCCAACCTGCTCGGCGAGCGCGGCCGCGGCTTCGCCAACTTCCTGCGCACCCTCGATGAGGGCCGCATCGCGATCGCGGCCCTCGCCACGGGCGCCGCACAGGGATGCCTCGATGAGGCCGTCGCCTACGCGAAGACGCGCAACGTGTTCGGCGTCCCCATCGCGTCTCATCAGTACATCGCCTTCACCATCGCGCAGATGCAGGCGCGCGTGCACACCGCCCGCCTCGCCTGGCACGACGCCGCCCGTCGCGCCGACGCAGGCCTGCCCTTCAAGAAGGAGGCTGCGATGGCGAAGCTCGTCTCGAGCGACGCGGCCATGCTCAACGCCCGCGACGCCACCCAGATCTTCGGCGGCATGGGGTTCATGAACGAGACGCTCGTCGCCAGGCACTACCGTGATTCGAAGATCCTCGAGATCGGCGAGGGCACGAACGAGGTGCAGCTCATGGTCATCGCGCGCGAGCTGGGCATCGGCTAGGAGGTCCCGACATGTCGGACGTCCCGATGCGCGAGATCGTGGAGCGCGGACTCTGGTTCGAGGAGTTCGAGGAGGGCGTGCGCTACCTGCATCGCCCCGGCCGCACCGTGACCGAGGCCGACAACGTGCTCTTCACGACCCTCACGATGAACCCGCAGCCCCTGCACCTCGATGCGGCGTGGTCGGCCGGCCAGCCGTTCGGACAGCCGCTCGTGAACTCGCTGTTCACGCTGTCGACGCTCGTGGGCCAGTCCGTGAGCCAGCTCACCCGCGGCACCCTCGTGGCGAACCTGGGCTTCGGCGCCGTCGCGTTCCCGCACCCGGTGTTCGTCGGCGACACCCTCTACGGCGAGAGCGTCGTGGAGTCGAAGCGGCTCTCGTCGTCGCGGCCGGGCGAAGGCATCGTGGTGCTCGCGCACACGGCGCGGAACCAGGACGGCGTGGTCGTGGCCACGGCGTCGCGCACCATGCTCGTGTGGACGCGCGAGGCCGGCGAGCAGGCATCAGGCGCAGCCGGGGCATCCGGAGCCGAAGGCGGGGCGAACGGATGAGGCACCCGCCGTTCCGGTTCGGGCCCGCGCTGCTGTTCTGCCCCGCCGACCGGCCCGATCGGTACGAGAAGGCCGCGGGGCGGGCCGACGCGGTGATCCTCGACCTCGAGGACGCCGTCGCCGAGGACGCCAAGCACGAGGCGCGACTCGCCCTTGTCGAGTCGACGCTCGATCCCGAGCGCGTGATCGTGCGGGTCAATCCCGCTTCCACGCCGCACCTCGCCGACGACCTCGCCGCGCTCCGGGCCACCGACTACCGCACCGTCATGCTCGCCAAGTGCGAGGGCACCCCCGATCTCGTCGAACTGGCGGAGCTCGAGGTCATCGCCCTCTGCGAGACCGCCCGCGGCGTCGTGGCGGCCGACGAGGTTGCGCAGCTGCCGAACGTGTCGGGCCTCATGTGGGGCGCCGAGGACCTGGTGGCGTCGCTCGGCGGCTCCTCGAGCCGTCACGCCGACGGCCGGTACCGCGACGTCGCCGTGCACGCCCGCTCGCGGGTGCTCCTCGCGGCGGGAGCGAACGGCATCGCCGCAATCGACGCCGTGCACCTCGGCATCGGCGACACCTTGGGCCTCGCGTCCGAGGCGGAGGATGCCGCGGCGCTCGGATTCGCCGCGACGGCGTGCATCCATCCGGCCCAGGTGGCGGTCGTGCGCGACGCGTACCGGCCGAGCTCCGAGCGCCTCGCGTGGGCCCGCGACGTGCTCGCCGCGGCCGAGGGCGGTCCCGGCGTATTCGCGTTCCGGGGCGGCATGGTCGACGCGCCCGTGCTGCGCCAGGCCGAGGCGATCGTGCGGCGCGCGGGGCGCTGAGCCCCGCGGGCGACGGCGAACGCAGCGGATGCCGCGACACGAGGCCGCGCCATCCCCCCGTCTCACACCGCCACGTCGCGCCGCCGGAACACGAGCCAGCCGATCAGGAGCAGTGCCGCCGCCACCGCGAAGAGCAGCCAGATCAGGCCGACCCAGCCCTCGGAGATCGGGTCCTCGGCGTACGCCCAGCTGTACGGCGACCAGTCGTGCAGCCAGGCGAGGTCCTCGTTCTGGTTGCCGAGCGCGTTGACGGCGTACCCGTAGACCGCGACGCCGGTGCCCGCGCCGAGCGCCCAGGTGCGGCGCCCGGTCATGCCGCCGACCGCGATCGCGGCCACGGCACTGAGCGAGACGAGCCCGAAGAAGGCCGTGGCCGTTGCGAGGAGGCCGTCGAGGGCGATGTCGAGCTCGGCGGGCTCGTTCAGGACGAGCACCGCCGCGACGCCGACGAGCGTGAGCCACAGGAGCTTCGCCAGCACCGCCGCCGTGCGCTCCGCGTACAGCTGCCCCCTCGTGACGCCGTGCGCGAGCGTGAGCTCGAGCTGGCCGTTCTCCTCGTCGTTCGCGATGGCGCTCGTTCCCCAGCCGACCGCGGCGATCGTGACGAGCACGAAGCCGATGAGGCCGAAGAAGGTCGCCTGGGTGTACCCGGGACCGGAGGTGATCTCGTCGTAGCCGAGGGTCTGCACGAGCTCGGGCGGCAACGATTCCAGGATGTCCTTCATCTGCCCGTTGCCGCCGATCGACGGATACAGCGGCAGATAGAGGAACAGCGCGGCGAGGATGCCGGCCGTCCAGCCGACGAGGCCGCGCCAGGTGTCCGCGAGGCTGCGACGGAACAGCGGAAGCACGCGCCTCATCGCTCCCCGTCCGTTGCGGTCTCGTCGGTGCCGTAGAAGCCGAGCACGGTCTCCTCGAGGTCGGGTTCCTCGATCGTGAGGTCGACGAGGTCGAATCGGGCGATGGCCTTCACGAACGCGTCGACGTGCGAGTTGATGGTCGTCTGCAGGGCTCGGGTCGCACCGTCGTCGCCGGTTTCGGCGAGCTCGCCGATCCCGGGCACCGCGATGAGCGCGGAGCGCGCGGCCGCGAAATCCGCCTCGGCCACGACCACGTGCACGTGGCGCACCGCACTCTCGCGGAGCGCCCCGACGGTCGACAGCTTCACGATGCGCCCCGAGCGCAGGATCGCGATGTCGTCGGCCGTCTGCTGCACCTCGCTCAGCACATGCGAGCTCAGGAACACCGTCTGGCCCTTGTCCTTCGCCTCGCGGAGCATGGCGTGGAACTCCTGTTGCACGAGCGGGTCGAGCCCGCTCGTCGGCTCGTCGAGCACGAGCAGTTCGGGCTCGTGCATGAAGGCCTGGATGAGTCCGACCTTCTGCTTGTTGCCCTTGGAGAGGCTCCGCACCGGGCGGCTGAGATCGAGGCCGAGCCGGTCGGCGAGCGACTCGACCGTACCTGCGCGCACGGTGCCCGAGATCTCGGCGTAGTGCGCGAACAGTTCGCGCCCGCGCACGCGCGCCTGGAGGTGGAGCTCGCCTGGCAGGTAGCCCACGCGCCGGCGCAGGCTCGAGCCGCCCGTGCGGGGGTCCTCGCCGAGCACCTGCAGCTGGCCGCCCGAGGGGCGGATGATGTCGAGGAGCAGGCGCATGGTCGTGGTCTTGCCCGCGCCGTTGGGTCCGATCATCCCGAACACGCGGCCGCGCGGGATGTCGAGGTCGATGCCGTGGAGCGCGGTGTGCGATCCGTAGCGCTTGATGAGGCCGCGCGTCGTGACGGCGGCGGAGCGTTCTGTCATGCCGGTCCTTCCGAGTGAGAGGTGGGCGACGGATGCCGCGGCGCGGTCCGTCAGGCTGGGGAGCTCTCCGGTCTCGTGGGGTCGGGGTTCCGATTCGGGTTGCCCGGTCCCTTGTCGGACGGCGCCGGCGTGCCGGTGGACGGCTCGCCCTGGAGGGCGGCGCGTGCGGCGTCGAGGATGCGGCTGTCGGTGTAGAGCCCGTGGGTGTAGAGCTCGAGGATCGGCAGCGTCATGCGCCGCGCCGCCGAGCTCGTGACCGGTACGCCGAGCACCCGTGCGAGCTGGTCGCGCAGGAGGAGGGGCGCGAGTCCGTTGAGCGTGATCAAGACGGCACGCATCTCGAGGTCGGCCGACGGATGCATCGTGCCATCGGCGACGCCTCTCTCGATCATGGCGACGGTCTCGCCGAGCATCCGGTCGAACAGCCGGTTCCCACCGTCGCTCCCGTCGGCGAGCATCGTGGCGAAGTAGTCGATGTAGGCGCCGAACCGCTCGGGGCGGTCGAGCCATTCGCGAATGGTCGCACCGATCGCGGGTGCCTCGGTCCTCGCCTTCTCCGCCATCAACTGGCGCACGAGGGACTCGTCGCACGCGGCGCGCAGGCCCTCCTTCGAACCGAAGTGGTGGATGACGAGGGCGGGCGACACCCCGGCGTCGGCGGCGATCTGACGGACACTCGTGCGTTCGAACCCCTGGCGACCGAAGCGCACGATGGCGACCTCGCGGATGCGGGCTGCCGCGGTGGCATCTTCGAGCGGAACTGAACGCACGTTTATCATCCTAAACGCGCGTTCAGGAATCCGGCAAGTTCCGGTCCCCCGTTGAGGGGACCATTACCCCAGGACGCCGCCAATTCGGGGGACACGACACGCGGGATTCGCATACGATTCGGTAACGGTTCACGCGTGGTTCCGGGGGACACGTACCCCGAGCCCGTATTGTCGGAATCAATCCTGGGGAGGAGGGGCGCGTGGCACGACGGCACAGCTTCCGAGCACATCCGGTGAGCGTCGCGGGGGCGACGGTCACCGGGGCGATGCTCGTCGACGACGCGCACGATGACGCGCCGGCGACCGACGCGCCTGGAGTGGCGCCGGCACCGACGGCGCGGGTCGAGACGGTCGAGTCGAACACGCTGTCCGGCCCCATCACCGTGCCCGTGCGCCGTGGCCTCGGTGGCACCGGCATCGCGACGCACCCGCTCGCGCTCGGCGGCAGCACGTTCGGCTGGACCCTCGGTCCCGACGCCGCCTTCGACGTGCTCGATCGGTTCGCGGGCACGGGCGGCGACCTCATCGACACGGCCGACAGCTACGCCGCCGGGCGCAGCGAGTCCATCATCGGGTCGTGGATGGCGTCGCGGCGCAGCCGCGATCGTGTGCACGTCATGACCAAGGTCGGTCGTCACGCCGACCACCCCGGCCTCGCACCTGCGGAGCTGCGGGCCGCCGTCGACGATTCGCTCATGCGCCTGCGCACCGATCGGATCGACATCCTGTTCTTCCACGGCGACGACCCCGCCGTCCCGCTCGAGGAGAGCCTCGGGGCCGTCGGTGCGCTCGTCGCCGAGGGCAAGGTGCGCTCGATCGGCGCCTCCGACTTCCCACCCGAACGACTCATCGAGGCGCGGGTGCTCGCCGCGAACGGCCTGCCCCGGTTCGAGGCGCTCACGACCGCCTACAACCTCATGCAGCGTCGGCCGTTCGAGGGCGCCGCCGAGCTCGTCGCGCACGCCCAGGGCCTTGCGGTGCTGCCGTACTTCGCGCTCGCGAACGGCTTCCTCGGCGGGCAGGTCAGGCGGCGTTCCGACGTGCGACGCGACATCCGCGGCGAGCGGGCCGCGCGTCACCTCGGCCGCCGCGGTCACCGCGTGCTCGCCGCACTCGACGAGATCGCCTTCGCGCACGGCGTGCAGCCCGCCACCGTCGCGCTCGCGTGGCTCCTCGTGAAGCCCACCGTCTCGGCGCCCGTCGCGAGTGCGACGAGGCCCGATCAGGTCGAGGCGCTGCTGGCCGCGGCATCCGTCGAACTGCACCGCTCGGAGATCGTCGAGCTCGACCGCGCGTCCGCCTGAGCCGGCGCGCGAACGGCATCGCCGGTGGGATTGCGCCCGCCGTGACGTAGGCTGGGTGCGATGAACGGTGCCGTCGACCTCCCACTCGGCCAGTCCGAACTCGGCTTCACGGCGGCGGGCGACGCCCGAGTCCGGCGCAGCGTCCTCCCGTCGGGTGTGCGGGTGCTCAGCGAGCAGGTGCCGGGCAGCCGCAGCGTCACGGTCGGGTTCTGGGTTGCCGTGGGCTCGCGCGACGAGCATCACGCCGACGGCGCACTGCCCGCCACCTACGGCTCGACGCACTTCCTCGAGCACCTGCTCTTCAAAGGCACGGCCGAGCGAACGGCGCTCGACATTGCCATCTCCTTCGACTCGGTCGGCGGCGAGCACAATGCGCTCACGGCGAAGGAGTACACCTGCTACTACGCCAGGGTGCAGGACCGCGATCTCCCCATGGCGATCGGCGCGCTCGCCGACATGTTCACGTCGTCGCTGCTCGACCCGCTCGAGTTCGACAATGAGCGCGGCGTCATCCTCGAGGAGCTCTCGATGGCGGGCGACGATCCCGCCGATGTCGCGAACGAGCGGTTCTTCGAGGCCGTGCTGGGGGAGCATCCGCTGGGCCGTCCCATCGGCGGCGATCCCGAGACCATCCGGGCCGCGACCCGCGACGCGGTGTGGGCGCACTTCCAGGCGAATTACCGGCCGCAGGACCTGGTCGTCACGGTCGCGGGCGCGGTCGACCACGACCGGCTCGTCGGCGACCTGGAACGGGCGCTCACGCGAGCCGGATGGGACCTGACCGCCCAGGCGCCACCGGTCGAGCGCCGGTCGACCGAACCGGCCTACCTCGAGACCGGTGCGGCCGTCACCGTCGTGTCGCGCCCCATCGAGCAGGTCAACCTGCTCATGGGCGTTCCCGGCCTCGTCGCGACCGATGAGCGTCGCTCCACCATGAGCGTGCTCAACACGGCCTTCGGTTCGGGCATGTCGTCGCGGCTCTTCCAGCAGGTGCGGGAGCGACGCGGGCTCGCCTACTCGGTGTACTCGTTCGCTCAGGCGTACTCGGATGCGGGCATCTTCGGCATGTACGCCGGCTGCGCGCCCGCGAAGGCCGGCACGGTCGCCGCGCTCATGCGCACCGAGCTCGAGCGCGTCGCCGAGCACGGCATCACCCCCGACGAGCTCCACCGGGCCGCCGGTCAGCTCGGCGGGGCATCCGCCCTCGCCCTCGAGGACTCCGACACCCGGATGTCGCGGCTCGGACGCGCCGAGCTCACGCTCGGCGAGTTCGTGGACCTCGACGAGGCCCTCCGGCGCACGGCGCTCGTCACCGTTGACGACGTGCAGTCGCTCGCGCAGGACCTCGTCTCCCGGCCGTTCTCGCTGGTCGCCGTGGGTGCGACCGACGAGTCGGCCTTCCACTATGCGATCGAACCGGCCGCATCGACCCTCGACGTCGGCTGACGCCGGCACCGACGCCGCACAAGGAAGCAGGACCGTGCCCCATCACCTCTACCTCGTCCGCCACGGCGAGCAGCTCGACGCCGAGCACGGCATGCCCGACGGCCCCCTCTCCCCGCGGGGGCGGCGGCAGGCGGAGTTCCTCGCCGAACGGCTCGGCGGCGTGCCGTTCGATCACGCATGGCACTCGCCGCTCCAGCGCGCGGCCGAGACCGCGGCGATCATCGCGGCGAAGATGCCGGCGCTGAAGCCCGAGCCGTCCGCGCTCCTGTTCGACTGCATCCCATCGGGGCCCGCCCCCGAGACGCCCAAGGTGTACGACCCGTTCTTCGGGTCCGTCACGGAGGCCGAGATCGAGGCGGGCAGTGCGCAGATGGCGGATGCCGCGGCCGAGTTCCTGCGCTCGCATCGCGAAGATCGGCACGACCTGCTCATCACGCACAACTTCGTGATCGCGTGGCTCGTGCGGGAGGCGCTCGGCGCGCCCGACTGGCGCTGGCTCTCGATCAACCAGGCGAACTGCGGGCTCACGGTGCTCACGCAGAAGTCGGGGCGCCCATGGAGCCTGCTCACCCACAACGACGTCGCGCACCTGCCGCCCGAACTACGGACGGGATTGCCCGAGCCCTACCTGATCTGAGGCTGCAGGCGCTTGCCGTACCAGTGCGTCGCGTTCGGGTTGTCGTTGTACGGCTCGATCGTCGAGTAGCCGCTCGAGCGGTAGAGGCCGCCAGCGGCCGCCAGGCTCGCGTTGGTGTCGAGCACGAGCTCCTCGGCGCCGAACGCCGTCGCGCGGCGCTCGAGCTCCTCGAGCAGACGCCGACCCGCGCCGCGCCCGCGCGCTGCCGGCCGGAGCCACAGGTGCTTGATCTCATATCGCGCCGCGCCCGTCTCCAGTCGGGGGTCGATGCGCCGCACACCGCCGCAGCCGATGAGTCCGTCATCGTCCTCGACGAGGAGGAACACGCCGGCCGGAGGCGTGAAGGAGGGGGAGTCGGGGTAGGTGGGCCGGTACACGCCCTGCTCGGCCGGGAATCCCGCCGCACGCTCGGCGAAGTAGGCGTCGAGCTCCGCCACCGCCTCGGGACTCGTCACGTCGACCGCTCGGAACCGCATGTCCCCAGCCTATGACTGCTCCACCGACGGAGTCGGCCCCCTTCGTTCGCCTTGCTAGTGTGAGGCGGGTGACGATACGGGTCGCCGTGGCCGGGGCCACGGGTAGGATGGGACGGTTGGCGATTCGGCTCATCGAGGAGGCCGACGACCTCGAGCTCCACGCGGCGCTCACCTCCCGGTCGGACCTCGACGAGATGCTCGGTGCGGATGTCGCGCTCGACGTCACCCACCCCGCCGCCAGTGCCGCCATCGTCGAGTTCGCGACCGGCGCGGGCATCCCCATCGTCGTCGGCACGTCGGGCTGGTCGAGCGAGCGCATCACCGAGATCGCCCAGTTCGTGCGCGGGCACGACGATGCCGGCGCCGTGCTGTTCGTCCCCAACTTCTCGATCGGCAGCGTGCTCGGCAGCGCCTTCGCCGCGCTCGCCGCCCCGTACTTCGACTCGATCGAGATCGTCGAGGCGCACCACGCGGGCAAGGTCGACTCACCATCGGGCACCGCCGTGCGCACGGCCGAGCTCATCGGCGAGGCGCGCGGCGACGCGGGCCCGGTGGCCGCGCCGCACGCCGACCAGCGTGCGCGCGGGCAGCTGGTCTCGGGGGTGCCCGTGCACAGCCTGCGCCTGTCAGGCGTCACCGCCGAGCAGCGGGTCATCATGGGCGGCGAGGGCGAGACGCTCACGATCTCGCACTCCACCGGGTCGCAATCGGCGTACGAACAGGGCATCCTCCTGGCGCTCCGCCGGGCACCCGAGGCGACGGGCGTCGTCGTCGGCCTCGACGCGCTGCTCGACCTGGGACTTCCCGGCACCGTGGCATGAGCGCCAGGGTCGGGGCCATCCTGATGGCGGCGCTGCTTTCGCTGTACATCGCGCTCGTGGGCTGGCGGGCGGTGCAGTTCCTCGCCACCGGCGAACCCGTTGCGATCGCCATGGGCCTCGCGCTCATCGTGCTGCCGTTCATCGCGGCATGGGCGCTCTGGCGCGAGATCACGTTCGGCGTGCGCTCGCAGGCGCTCGTGCGCCGTCTCGATGCGGAGGGCGGCCTCGACCTCGGCCTCCCCGTGCTGCCGAGCGGCCGGCCCGAGCGCGCGGCGGCGGATGCCGCGTTCGACGGCTTCCGGGCCGCGGCGGAGGCGGCGCCCGAGTCGTGGCGGGCGTGGTTGCGCCTCGGTCTCGCCTACGACGCGGCGGGTGACCGTCGTCGGGCGCGAGCCGCCGTGCGCCGGGCGATCACGCTCGAGCGCTCGGAGCGCTCGGAGCGCTGAGCATCGCGTCGAGGGCGGACTCGACCTTCACGTGCGTGAAGCGGAATCCGTCGTCGATCAGGCGTTGCGGACGCACCTTCTGGCTCGAGAGCAGCAACTCGTCGGCGGCCCGCCCCAGGGCGAGCCCGAGCATGCGCTCGGGCACTGCCAACGTGTACGGCCGGCGCATCCGCTCGGCCATCGCATTCATGACACGGTCGGCCGTGGCGGGCGTCGGGCCGGCGAGGTTCACGGGACCCGAGAGTCTCGACTCGAGCAGGTGCGCGATCGCCGCCACCTCGTCGTCCAGCGAGATCCACGGCCAGTGCTGTCCACCCGTGCCCAGCCGACTCGAGAGGCCCAGGCGTGTGAGCGTGTTCACCCGCTGCAGGGCGCCGCCGTGCCCGACCACGATCCCGGTGCGGAAGACGGCGGTGCGGGTCTCCGGCGGGGCGAGCATCGCGGCGGCCTCCCAGCGCTGCACGACCTCGGAGAGGAAGCCGGAGCCGGCGCTGGAGAACTCGGTCAGCAGTTCGCCCGGACGGTCGCCGTAGTAGCCGACGGCCGATGCGCTGAGGAACACCGGCGGCGGTCGCTTCGCCCTGCGCATCGCGTCGGCGAGCGTGCGCGTGGCGGTGACCCGTGAGTCGACGATCTCGCCGCGATAGCCCTTCGTCCACGGCAGGCGCCCCAGCGACGCGCCCGAGAGGTTCACGACCGCGTCGATCCGGTCCATCACGGTGAAGTCGATGATGCCGGATCCGGGCGACCACGAAGCTTCGTCGATCCCCTGGGCGCGGCGACGCACGAGGCGCACCACCTCGTGGCCCTCGGCCCCGAGTCGCTTGACGAGCGCGGTCCCGATGAAGCCGGACGCGCCGGCGATGAGCACTCGCACGTCAGGCGAGCTCGGCTTCGATCGTGATCGGGATGGCGAGGGCCTGCGAGATCGGACAGTTCTGCTTGGCCCCGTCGGCGAACGCCTCGAACTCCTCCTCCGTGATGCCCGGCACCCGCGCGCTCACGAGCAGGTGGCTGCCGAGCACGCCCTTGCCGGCCTCGAACGTCACGGCCGCGGTCGTCTGGATGCTCTCGGCCGGGTGCCCCGCCTGCGCGAGCGCGAGCGAGAGCGCCATCGAGAAGCACGACGAGTGCGCGGCCGCGAGCATTTCCTCGGGGTTCGTCATGTTCGCGACACCCTCCGAGCGAGCCTTCCAGTTCACCGGGAACGTGGCGAGCCCCGAGGAGTCCAGGGTCACGTCGCCCGATCCCTCGAAGAGCGTTCCCTTCCAGATCGTCGTCGCCTCACTCGTCAGTGCCATGGGTGATCCTCCTCCTCGAGCCGGGTTCCCAGCCTATCCGGGAGGATGCCGCAACGGTCAGGTCCTGGGGATGACTCGTGCGCGCACGAGCACCAGGTACAGCTGGCAGCCGAGGCAGTACCCGAACACGGCGTTCAGGAACGCCGCGATGAACGCGAGTGACGCGGCGATCGGCACCGCCGCCGCCACGCCCAGCGCGCCCAGGACGACGCCCGCGATCGTGACCGCGAAGCCGACGCCCTGCGCGAACGTCGGCGGGCGCGGGTCCTCGAGCTCGGCCGGCGGGCGGAGTCGCGGGCGCACGATCGTGCGGAAGACGACCGAGAACGGGTTCCGGCGGATGCCGGCCACGGCGCTCCACGCGAAGACGAGGCAGATCGCCGTGAGCAGGATCCAGGCGGCGACGCTGGCCCCGCCCACCCCGAGCACGACCGTGACGAGCAGCAGCACCGCCGTGACGCCGGCCGTGAAGCGGGGGCCGCGGGGGTCGATGCCGGCGGGTTCAGGATGCGACATGAGTCCTCCGGGTGAGTCGGTCGAGGTGCTCCTGCACGGCGTCGAGTCGAGGGACGCCGCCGATGCGGGCGCTCGCGTGTCCCCGCGCGTCGAGGATGAGCGTCGTCGGCGTCTGCAGCACGTGGAACCGGCCGGCGAGGTCGGCGCGATGAGTGACGTCGACCTCGACGTGACGCACGCCGTCGTACCGTGCCGCGACGCGCGCGAGCTGCCTGGCTGTCGCCGGGCACCGGCTGCAGTACTCGGTCGAGAACTGCACGAGCGTCGCAGACGAGCCGAGCGCGCCGGGGGAGAGGTCGAGCGCCGCGGCATCCGTCTCGGCGCGGAGCTCCCCGGCCGGCGTCTCGCGCAGGCGTCCGGTGCGGGCGCGCCAGGCCACGCCGATCGCGGTCGCAACCGCGGGCAGGCCGAGGCCCGCCATGAGCGTCGGGAGCCAGTCCATGTCGCGATGCTACGTCGCGGCGGGTCGGCGCGCGCCCCGTGTGACGATGCGTGACGCGCACGGCGCGCCCGCGGCATCCGCCCACCCGCCGCCTCGCGCGAGTACCATCGACGCGATGGCCGAGACGATTCCCACGCCCTACGAGGACCTCCTGCGCGACGTGCTCGAGCACGGCACCCCCAAGTCCGACCGCACCGGCACGGGCACCCGGAGCGTCTTCGGACGCCAGTTGCGGTTCGACCTCTCTCAGGGCTTCCCGCTCGTCACGACGAAGCGGGTGCACTTCCCGTCGATCGCGTACGAGCTGCTCTGGTTCCTCCGCGGCGAGTCGAACGTGCGCTGGCTGCAGGAGCACGGCGTCACCATCTGGGACGAATGGGCGGATGCCACGGGCGAGCTCGGCCCCGTGTACGGCGTGCAGTGGCGCTCCTGGCCGACGCCGTCGGGCGAGACCATCGACCAGATCACGGAGGTCGTCGACGAGATCCGGCGCAATCCCGATTCGCGCCGTCTCATCGTCTCGGCGTGGAACCCGGCCGACATCCCGCGCATGGCGCTCGCGCCGTGCCACGCGTTCTTCCAGTTCTACGTCGCCGACGGGCGCCTCTCGTGCCAGCTGTACCAGCGCAGCGCCGACCTGTTCCTCGGGGTGCCGTTCAACATCGCCTCGTACGCGCTGCTCACCCACATGGTCGCGCAGCAGACCGGGCTCGGGGCCGGCGACTTCGTGTGGACCGGCGGCGACTGCCACATCTACGACAACCACGTCGAGCAGGTGACCGAGCAGCTGTCGCGCTCGCCGTATCCGGCGCCGACGCTGCGGTTCGCGCGCACGCCCGACTCGATCCTCGACTACGTATTCGAGGACTTCGTGGTCGAGGACTACCGGCACCACCCGGCGATCCGCGCGGCCGTCGCGGTATGAGCGGCGGGGGAGCGGAGGCCGCGGATGCCGCCGGGCCTGCGATCGGGATGATCTGGGCCGAGGCGCGTGGCGGCGTGATCGGCGCGGGCGGCGGCATGCCGTGGCACGTGCCGGAGGACCTCGCGCACTTCAAGGAGCTCACGGGCGGCGGACCCGTCGTGATGGGCCGCAAGACCTGGGAATCGCTGCCGCCGCGGTTCCGGCCCTTGTCCGAGCGGCGGAACATCGTGGTGACGCGGCGGCCCGACTGGTCGGCCGAGGGCGCCGAGCTGGCGGCTTCCGTCGAGGACGCGCTCGCGCTCGCGGGCGGCGGCGACCCCGACCGGATCTGGGTGATCGGCGGGGCCGAGATCTTCAGTGCCGTCATCGGCCGCGCCGACCGGCTCGAGGTCACCGAGCTCGACCTCGCGGTCGAGGGTGACACGTTCGGCCCCGAGGTGGACGGCTCGTGGCAGGTCGCCGACGTCGACCCGGCCGAGGGCTGGCACACGTCGACGAGCGGCATCCGCTACCGCTTCCTGCGCTGCGTCCGCGGCTGAGCCGCGCCTCGCACGGCCCACCCTTCGGCCGCCTTTTCCGAGTCGCAGGCCGATCCACACGACACGCCGACGGCGCTCGGCGTGTCGAGCAGAAGCGCCTTCGACTGGCGAAACTGCTCCCGGCCACTCGTCCTCCACACCAACCCCTGCGTGGGCGGCGTCCACGGTGCGCAGGCTCGTGTCCGCCGTCACGTCGTCGGGCGGGCAGGTTCTGCGCATGCCACTCGACGCATTCACCGTGCATAGCCACTGCGCCGACCTCGGCGGAGTGGCCCGAACGCACGAACTCGCCGCCGCAGGCGTCGACCCGTACTCCCTTCGACTCGCCGTTCGCGACGGAGTGCTCGTACGGCTTCGCGAGGGCGTGTACGCGACCGCGGAGACATCCGAGGCGGTGCGGGCGGCGGTGCGGCACGGCGGCGTACTCGGATGCCTCAGCCGGGTCGCCGCGGCCGGGCTCTGGATCCTCGTCGAACCCGCAGCCGTCCACGTGGCGATGCCGCGCACCGGGCGCCGTCGCGGACACGACGGATGCGACTGCGTGGTGCACTGGGCGCCGGCCGTCGGTCGCGGCGGGACAGCGTCGTTGGTCGACGCGCTCGCCCAGGTGCTCGGATGCCGCGGCGAGGAGGAGTTCTTCGTCGCCCTCGAATCCGCGATGCGCAAGCGGCTGGTGCGTCGCGGCGCCCTCGCCCGGCTTCGGGCACGCATCCCGGCCGGGCGGCGCTGGCTCGTCGACTTCGCACGGTGGGACGCCGACAGCGGCCTCGAGTCGCTCCTCCGGCTGCGGCTCCGCCCCAATGGCATCGCGCTCGCCTCCCAGGTGGAGATCCCCGGCGTCGGACGCGTCGACTTCGTGCTGGGCGACCGACTCATCCTCGAGGTCGACGGCAAGCCCAACCACATCGGCCCGTCGAAGCGTCACAAGGATCTCGTTCGCGACGTCGTCGCGGCCGCGCACGGGTTCGACTCGCTACGGTTCGACTACGCACTCGTGGGGCACGACTGGCCGATCGTGGAGGCGGCGATCCTCGCGAAGGTGGAGCGTGGGCTGCATCTGGATCGCCGAGTCGCAGGACGACCGCGATGACGCGCCGCCCGTGGCCGGCGTGTCGCGCGAATCGTCCTGCGACTGGGTAAACGAGTGGGCGGGCCACGGACGATGGCATGCGATGCCCGTCGCGACGTGCACGGGCGGGCGCCGTCCGGGTGCGCGGGCCGCGGCATCCGCCCGAACCGATACGCTGGAGGGCGTGGCTCAGGACAACCCCTTCGGACAGGTGCTCGTCGCGCTCGTCACGCCGATGACGGCGGACGGCGAGGTCGATTGGCCCGGGGTCGAGAAGCACATCGACGACGTCATCCAGGCAGGAGCCGATGGCATCGTCGTCACGGGAACCACGGGTGAGACCTCGACCCTCACCGACCCCGAGAAGATCAAGCTCGTCGAGGTCGGCAAGGACGTTGCGGCAGGGCGCGCGAAGATCATCACGGGCGGCGGCTCCAACGAGACCGCCCATGCCATCGAGCTGTACCGCCACTCCGCCGAGGCGGGCGCCGACGGCATCATGATCGTGACGCCGTACTACAACAAGCCGACCCAGGCCGGCATCCTCACGCACTTCCGGCTCGTGGCCGACGCCACCGACCTGCCGGTCATCCTCTACGACATCCCGGGCCGCACGGGCGTGCCGATCAGGTACGAGACGATACTGCGCCTCGCCAAGCATCCGAACATCCTCGCCATCAAGGACGCCAAGGGCGACTTCTCCGAGGTCAGCCGCGTGCTCAACCAGACCGACCTGATGTACTTCTCGGGCGACGACGCGAACGTGCTGCCGCACCTCTCGATCGGGGCCACCGGCCTCATCGGCGTCACGGCGAACATCGCGCCCGCCCCGTACCGCACCATGGTCGACGCCGTGAACCGCGGCGACCTGAAGGCCGCCACAGCCGCGCACATGCAGCTCGAGCCGCTCGTGCGCGCCGTCATGACGCACGTGCCGGGCACGGTCGCGACGAAGTACATCCTGCACGGCCTCGGCCGCATCTCGAGCCCGCGCGTGCGCCTGCCGCTCGTCGGGCCCGAGGAGTGGGAGGCCGCCCTCATCGAGGACGAGATCGACCTCGTGCAGGGCATCCCCGGCGTCGACTTCCACTACTTCCGTCCCGACCGCAACGCCGCCGCCGGCGGCGCGCTGCCCAAGGTCGCGGGCACTACGCGCTGAGGCGCGCCCCCACGCATCCGCGAGGCCGAGCCTCGCACGAACTGAACACCACTACCTGAGGAGGGCCCATGCCCGACGTCGTAATCGATCCCGCCCCGCTCGAACCCGGGACGCTCCGCGTCATCCCCATCGGAGGGCTCGGCGAGGTCGGCCGCAACATGACGAGCTACGAGATCGACGGCAAGATCCTCATCGTCGACTGCGGCGTGCTCTTCCCCGAGGAGCACCAGCCGGGGGTCGACCTGATCCTGCCCGACTTCGGGTTCCTGCGCGAGCGCCTCGACGACATCGTCGGCCTCGTGCTGACGCACGGCCACGAGGACCACATCGGCTCGGTGCCGTACCTCCTGCGCCTGCGCTCCGACATCCCGCTGATCGGCTCGACCCTGACGCTCGCGCTCGTCGAGGCGAAGCTCAAGGAGCACCGCATCCAGCCATACAGCCTCACGGTCAGCGAAGGGCAGCGCGAGCGCATCGGCCCGTTCGACCTCGAGTTCGTCGCGGTGAACCACTCCATCCCCGACGCGCTCGCCGTCGCCATCAAGACCGGTGCCGGCACGGTGCTCGCGACGGGCGACTTCAAGATGGACCAGCTCCCGCTCGACGGCCGTCTCACCGACCTGCGCGAGTTCGCGCGCCTCGGCGAGGAGGGCGTCGACCTCTTCATGGTCGACTCCACGAACGCGGATGTCCCGGGCTTCACGCCGCTCGAGCGCTCGATCGGCCCCGTGCTCGACGAGGTCATCGCCCGCGCTCCCCGGCGGGTCATCGTGGCGAGCTTCTCGAGCCACGTCCACCGCGTCCAGCAGGTGCTGCACGCCGCCCACCAGAACGGCCGCCGGGTGGCGCTCCTCGGTCGCAGCATGGTGCGCAACATGACCATCGCGGCCGACCTCGGCTACCTCCGGGTGCCCGAGGGCGTGCTCATCGACTACAAGAAGGCGCGCGACATCCCCGACGACCGAATCGTCTACATGTCGACGGGCTCTCAGGGCGAGCCGATGGCCGTGCTCAGTCGCATGGCGAATCGCGACCACGAGATCGAGATCGGCGACGGCGACACCGTCATCCTCGCGTCGAGCCTGATTCCGGGCAACGAGAACGCGGTCTACCGGGTGATCGACGGGCTGACCAAGCTCGGCGCGAACGTCGTGCACAAGGGCAACGCGAAGGTGCACGTCTCGGGCCACGCCGCGGCGGGGGAGCTGCTGTACTGCTACAACATCCTCAAGCCGAAGAACGTGCTGCCGATCCACGGCGAGTACCGGCACCTGTTCGCGAACGCGAAGCTCGCCCAGGACACGGGCATCCCCGAGCGCAATACCTTCATCGGCGAGAACGGCACGGTGTACGACCTGCGCGAGGGCCGGGTGCGCGTCGCGGGCCAGCTCGACCTCGGCTTCGTGTACGTCGACGGGTCGACGGTCGGCGAGATCACCGACGCCGACCTGAAGGATCGGCGCATCCTCGGCGAGGAGGGCTTCATCTCGGTCATCATCGTGGTGGATGCCTCGACCGGCCGTATCATCGTCGGCCCCGAGATCCACGCCCGCGGCTTCGCCGAGGACGACGCGGTCTTCGAGGAGGTCAAGCCGAAGATCTCGGCGGCGCTCCTCGAGGCGGCCCAGAACGGCGTTCGCGACCAGCACGGCCTGCAGCAGATCGTGCGCCGCACGATGGGCACGTGGGTGAGCCGGCGCCTGCGCCGCCGCCCGATGCTCGTGCCGCTCGTCATCGAGGCGTAATCGGCGCCGCGAAACACAGCGGAAACGCAGCGGAAACGCAGCGCGCGTAACATCCGGGCATGGCGGACTTCGCGATCCGCCCGGCCCTCCCGGCGGACGGCTCGTTCCTCGCCGACATGGTGGTCGAGGCGGCGAACTGGCGGGCGGGCAGCACCCGGCCGAGGCCTGCGGTGCTCGCCGACCCGATCTTTCGCGGCCACATCGCCGGCTGGCAGCGCCCGGCCGACCGTGGCGTGGTCGCGCTCGACGGCGAAGGGCGACCGGTCGGCGCCGCGTGGTACCGACTGTTCGCCTTCGACGAGCCCGCGCGCGGGTTCGTGGCCACGGGGGTGCCCGAGCTCATCATCGGCGTGCTCCCGCTCTGGCGCGCGCAGGGCGTCGGGCGTGCGCTCCTGCAGTCGCTGACGGACGCCGCGCGCTCGGCCGGCTTCGCCAGGATCGCGCTGAGCGTGGAGCACGACAACTTCGCGCGCGCCCTCTACCGGTCCGAGGGCTTCACGATCGTGGCGACGGCGCAGGGCCGCGACACCATGGTGCGCCTGCTCGCCTGATCGGAGACACTCGCCCCGTCCTGTCGCCGGGAGTCGGTGCTCGGCCGTAACGTTGTGGGCATGGCTGCGCGCACCAGGTCGAACGGGCGTGCCTCCGGCACGCCCGCGCGCGGCTCGAGCGGAAAGGCGACGTCGAAGACGGCCCCCACGAAGAAGCTCCCGGCGGCGAACGCGCGGGGATCCGCGGCGCCGAGACGTCAGCCCGCGGCATCCGATCGCCCCGGCCTGCTCGTGCGCGCCTGGATGGGGCTCGCGCACCTCACCGGTGGCGCGGCCCGCGCGCTCGGACCCGAGACGCTCGCGAAGGAGGAGCGCCGCGACGGACTGCCGTTCTTCATCGTGCTGCTGGCCATCGCCGGCACCGTCGTCGAGTGGTTCTTCATCAACGACCCCGTCGCGCAGGCGCTCGACTCGTGGACCTTCGGCGGCCTGTCCGGCCGGCTGGCGTTCGCCCTCCCGGTGGTCATGCTCATCTTCGCCGTGTGGCTCTTCCGGCACCCGAGCTCCGTGCACGACAACACGCGCATCGGCATCGGCATGGGGCTGCTGCTGCTGGCCGTGTCGGGGCTCAGCCACCTGTTCGGCGGCCAGCCCGAGCCGCGCGAGGGCATGGCCGTGCTCGCGCGTGCGGGCGGCATCCTCGGCTGGATGCTGGCCCAGCCGCTCAACCTGCTGATCACCGAGGCGGGCGCCGCGGTCGTCCTCATCGTGCTCCTCGCCCTGTCGCTGCTCATCATCACGAAGACGCCGCCGACCCGCATCCCGGCGCGGTTCCGCGAGCTGTACGAGTGGCTGTTCGGCGCGCCGGAGCCCGACGAGCAGGCGAAGGATGCCGCGGCGAAGCCGTCCCGGCGCGAGCGCGGCAGGTCCGTCCCCACCGAGCTCGACGGCATCGACGCGCCTGGCGACGAGGACTCCGGGCGCAGCGGCCTCGTGCCGTGGTGGCGGCGGAACGCGTCGAACCGCGAGGAGGAGCCCGAGTACCAGGCGCCCGGCGTCGAGGGCATCACCGAGGTGTTCGGTGCGGGCTCCGCGGCGGGCAGCTTCGAGTCGCCCATCGAGGGCGTGGTGACGTCCTACGGCAGCGAGGTGATCGGCGACCTCGAACGCGCCGAGACGGCGCTGCAGCGGTTCACGGGCGACGTGCCGCACGGCGGCACGGGGCTCCGCGGCGACGACGGCGGCGCCACGAACGTGCTCTCGGTGTTCGACGAGCCCGGCGAGGGCGAGCCAGGCGGCAGCGGCGCGTCGGGCGCGGTCGGCGCGAGCCGCGCGGGCGGCGACGACGCAGCGGCATCCGAGCCCGAACGGCCGTACCACCTGCCGGCCGCGTCGACCCTCGCGGCAGGCGCGCCTGCGAAGGCCCGGTCGACCGTGAACGACGACGTGGTGCGGCAGATCACGGCGGTGCTCGACCAGTTCCAGGTCGACGCGAAGGTCACGGGCTTCTCGCGCGGCCCCACAGTGACGCAATACGAGATCGAGCTCGGCCCGGGAGTGAAGGTCGAGCGCGTCACGGCCCTGTCGAAGAACCTGGCGTACGCGGTCGCGTCGAACGAGGTGCGCATCCTCTCGCCGATCCCCGGCAAGAGCGCCATCGGCGTCGAGATCCCCAACGCCGACCGCGAGACCGTGACGCTCGGTGACGTGCTGCGCTCGGGCGCTGCGGTGAACGCGAAGCACCCGATGACGATCGGCGTCGGCAAGGACGTCGGCGGCGGCTACGTGGTGGCCAACCTCGCGAAGATGCCGCACCTGCTCGTCGCGGGTTCCACCGGCTCGGGCAAGTCGAGCTTCGTGAACTCGATGATCACGAGCCTGCTCATGCGGGCGAAGCCCGGTGACGTGCGGATGGTGCTCGTCGACCCGAAGCGCGTCGAGCTCGCGCCGTACGCGGGGGTCCCGCACCTCATCACGCCCATCATCACGAACCCGAAGAAGGCGGCCGAGGCGCTGCAGTGGGTCGTGAAGGAGATGGACATGCGGTACGACGACCTCGCGTCGTTCGGCTTCCGCCACATCGACGACTTCAACAAGGCCGTCGTGAACGACGAGATCGTGTTGCCGGCCGGCTCCGAGCGCCGGCTCAGGCCGTACCCGTACCTGCTCGTCGTCGTCGACGAGCTCGCCGACCTCATGATGGTCGCCCCGCGCGACGTCGAGGACTCGATCGTGCGCATCACGCAGCTCGCGCGCGCCTCCGGCATCCACCTCGTGCTCGCGACGCAGCGCCCGTCGGTCGACGTCGTCACGGGTCTCATCAAGGCGAACGTGCCCAGCCGGCTCGCGTTCGCGGTCACGAGCGTCACCGACTCCCGTGTCATCCTCGACCAGCCCGGCGCCGACAAGCTCATCGGGCAGGGCGACGCGCTGTTCCTGCCGATGGGCGCCTCGAAGCCCATCCGGGTCCAGGGCGCGTGGGTGACCGAGGCCGAGATCGAGCGCGTCGTGAAGCATGTCACGCGGCAGGCGCGACCCGAGTACCGGCAGGATGTCGCGGCCGCCGTCGAGCGGAAGGAGATCGACTCGGACATCGGCGGCGACCTCGAGCTCTTGCTCGCGGCCGCCGAGCTCGTCGTGTCGACGCAGTTCGGGTCGACGTCGATGCTCCAGCGCAAGCTGCGCGTGGGCTTCGCGAAGGCGGGCCGGCTCATGGACCTCCTCGAGTCCCGCGAGATCGTCGGACCGTCAGAGGGGTCGAAGGCGCGCGACGTGCTCGTGACGCCCGAGCAGCTGCCCGGCGTGCTCGCGCGCCTTCGCGGCGAGGAGCCTGCGTCCCCGGGCGGTGCCTCCACCGCACCTGCGCCGCGGAGCGTACCGGCCGCCGCCGACGATCGGTACGACGACGACCCCGTCGAGCGGCAGACGCACGGGCTTCCCGAGGTCGAGGCGGACTCCGACGAGGACGCGTGGGGGCTCACCGGCCGCGAGTGACGCGACCTCCATCTCGCTGGTCGAGTAGCGGGCGCAGCGAGCGTATCGAGGCCCGGGTCTCGATACGGGCCTGACGGCCCCACTCGACCGCCGCACTGCGGCATCCGGTGCCCGCTATCCTTGGTCGCATGACCTCTCCCGCCGGCGGCTCCGAGCGATCGGCGAACTGGAACCTTCCGAACGCCGTCACCGTCGTCCGCATCCTCATCGCCCCGCTCTTCTTCTGGATGCTGCTCGCCGACGGCGGCCAGGACGGCTGGCTCAGGTGGGCCGCCGCGGCGGTCTTCATCGTGGGCATCTCGACCGACAGCCTCGACGGGTACCTCGCCCGTTCGCGCGGGCTCGTGACCGACCTCGGCAAGCTGCTCGACCCGATCGCCGACAAGCTCCTCACGAGCGGCGCGCTCGTGTGCCTCTCGATCCTCGGCGAGCTGCCGTGGTGGGTCACGGCCATCATCGTCGTACGCGAGGTGGGCATCACGGTCTGGCGGTTCTGGGAGCTCGGGCGTGGCAACGTCGTGCCCGCGTCGTCGGGCGGCAAGCTCAAGACCCTGGTGCAGTCGTTCGCGATCTCGTTCGCGCTCGCGCCGCTGTGGACCCTGTTCGGCGACTGGATCCACTGGGTGAACGGCGTGCTCATGACGGCCGCCGTGATCCTCACGGTCTGGTCGGGCCTGCTCTACGTGCGCGACGCCGTGCAGCTCGCCCGGGCACGTCACGAGGGCTGACGTGGGCGAACGGATGCCGCAGCCGGCCGACCCGGCGGAGGCCGTCATCGCCGAGCTCACGCGCCGCGGGCTCCGGATCGCCGTCGCCGAGTCGCTCACCGGCGGCCTTGTGATGGCCGAGCTGACGCGGATCCCCGGAGCCTCGGTCGTGGTGAACGGCGGCGTTGTCGCGTACGACACCGACGTGAAGCGCTCGCTCCTCGGCGTGTCGGCCGGGCTGCTGGAGCGCGAGGGCGCCGTGCACCCCGAGGTGGCCAGGCAGATGGCCGACCGGGTGCGGCACGTGCTCGCCGTCGACGGCCGCCCGGCCGACCTCGGCATCGCGACGACGGGCGTCGCCGGCCCGACCGACCAGGACGGCAAGCCCGCAGGCACGGTGTACCTCGGCGTGGCGATCGGCGACGACGTCGAGGCGATCGCGCTCGACCTGCACGGAGACCGCGCGGAGATCCGTGCAGCGACGGTGCGCGCCGCGATCGGGGCGCTGCTCGAGCGTCTCTGAGGCCGACAGTCCCTTGGGCAGCAGCGTCGCCCGGCGGGACGCGGCCGCGCCGAGCGCCTGGTCGACGGCGCGCTGGTCGAGCGTCGTGCCGGGTGCCAGTCGGTCGGCGGCGATGCCGCGGCGCACGTCCTCGGCCCGCTCGCCGAGGCTCGCGCCCGAGAACGGCTTCACGAGGTAGTGCCGTACGCCGAGGAGCCTCGCGCGCCGCATGGTGTCGAGGTCCGGGCGGCCGTGACCGCGATACCTCGATGTCGTCGCCGATGGCCCGCAGGCGCCGCAGCACGTCGAGGCCGCCGAGGTCGGGCAGGTAGACGTCGAGCAGCACGAGCTGCGGGCGGTGGAGCTCGATGGCGGCGCGGGCGTCGGCGCCCGTGTGCGCCTCGGCGACAAGGGTGAAGCCCGGTTGTGCGTCGACGAACGCCCGGTTCACGTGCGCGACGGCGAAGTCGTCGTCGACGATCCCGGCGATGATGTCGCTCCTCGGCGCACCCCGATGGGCGGGGTGCCCTCGTCACGGCCCGCCGTGGGCGCCCACGGCAGCACGACCGTGAAGCTCGCATCGCCCGCTGGGGAGTCGCCGACGGCGGCCGTGCCGCCGAGCCGGGCGGCGACGTTGCTGAGCGCGCTCGACCTGCCCCTCGTGGGCATGTGGGTGAAGGTGCTGCAGATTCCTCGGCCGTATCTTCACGCGGGCATCCTCGCGTTCGCGGGCCTCGGCGCCTGCGCGCTGCGCTTCAACATCGTCGACATCCTGTACCTGGTGCACAGCCCGTTCGCGATCGTCGCCTGTGGTGCGCTCGCGGTCATCATCGCGACCTGCCTCCGGCTGAAACGCCGGAAGGCGAAGGTCGAGGCGTCGCCGAAGCTCGTGCCGCCATCGGCGATCTCCGCGATCGAGGAGCCGCGGCACGGCCGACGCTGACGTGCCGCACACGTGACGGACGTGGAATAGCGATCGTGAACACCCTGTTACAAGTGGCAGGTTCACACGAAAGCCCCAGTGTGCAACGCTAGATTGGAAGCACCGAGAGTCAGCTGCGCTGGCGCTCCCGTTTCCGGCTCCGGCGGAGTCGCAGGCAGATTGAAGGAGGTTCCCGATGGTTCTGGTTCGACAGGAGATCGGCGACGTTCTGAGGGACTTCCGTCTGCAGAAGGGGCGCACCCTTCGTCAGGTGGCGTCCAAGGCGAGCGTGGCCCTCGGCTACCTGAGCGAGGTGGAGCGCGGTCAGAAGGAGGCCTCGTCCGAGATCCTCGCCTCCGTCGCCGAGGCGCTCGACACGCCCATCTCGGTGATCATGCACGAGGTCGGCGACCGCATCGCGGTGCTCGAGGGCATGACCGTGGTGCCCGAGAGCGTGCCCGACGAGCTCGTCGCGGAGTTCGACGCGGACATGATGGTCCGCTGACCCAAGTACGTCGTTGTGCATCGGCCGGTCTTCTGACCGGCCGATGTCATGTCCGGAGACGATCGATGAAGCTGAGCGAGTTCCAGGTCGCCGTCGACGAGGAGTTCGGCGCCGGCTACGGCAGCGTGGTGGTGAACGACCTCGTGCTCGCCGCCGTTGGCGACCGCACCGCCCGTGAGGCGCTCGCAGCGGGCGTGCCGGCCCGCGACGTCTGGCTCGCCCTGTGCGAGGCGACGGATGTCCCGGCCGCGCGCCGGCACGGCGCGGGGCGCCGCGAGCCGGGGCGGCGCGGGCCCGCCGACGCGCGCTGACGTCGGCGCCGGTTCTCGTGCCATGCCCCGAAGACGTGTTCGACACGCGGGCGCCGCTTCGAACATCCGTTCGGATGCTCGGCTAGGCTCGTCCTCGACAGCAGGAGGAACGGCGCATCCCTCCACATCCGACCTCATCGGGATCCGGATGTCGGTGGTCGGCCATACGGTCGACGCGTCGGAACACACCGCAACCGCCTTGTCGCGAGACGCCGCGGGTCAGCCCCGAAGAGTCGGGGGCCCGCAACGTGGAACGACAGCCTAGAGGCAGCAGCATCGAGCATCCAAGGAGCCAGCAATGCCATCACCCGCAGATCGCGAGAAGGCACTCGAGACGGCACTCGCCCAGATCGACCGACAGTTCGGCAAGGGGTCGGTCATGCGGCTCGGCAGTGAAGAACGCGCTCCGGTCGAAGTCATTCCCACGGGCTCCATCGCGCTCGATGTCGCGCTCGGCGTCGGCGGGCTTCCCCGCGGGCGCATCATCGAGATCTACGGTCCCGAGTCGTCGGGCAAGACCACGCTCACGCTGCACGCCATCGCGAACGCGCAGCGAGCCGGCGGCATCGCCGCGTTCATCGACGCCGAGCACGCGCTCGACCCCGACTACGCGAAGAAGCTCGGCGTCGACATCGACTCGCTGCTCGTGTCGCAGCCCGACACGGGTGAGCAGGCGCTCGAGATCGCCGACATGCTGATCCGCTCGGGATCCATCGACCTCGTCGTGATCGACTCGGTCGCGGCCCTCGTGCCCCGCGCCGAGATCGAGGGCGAGATGGGCGACTCGCACGTCGGCCTCCAGGCGCGCCTCATGTCGCAGGCGCTCCGCAAGCTCACCGGCGGGCTCAACCAGACGAAGACCACCGCGATCTTCATCAACCAGCTCCGCGAGAAGATCGGCGTGTTCTTCGGCAGCCCCGAGACCACCGCGGGCGGCAAGGCGCTCAAGTTCTACGCGTCGGTCCGCCTCGACATCCGCCGCATCGAGACCCTGAAAGACGGCACCGAGGCGGTGGGCAACCGCACGCGCGTGAAGGTCGTGAAGAACAAGATGGCGCCGCCCTTCAAGCAGGCCGAGTTCGACATCCTCTACGGGATCGGCATCTCGCGTGAGGGCAGCCTCATCGACTACGGCGTCGACCAGGGCATCGTGAAGAAGTCGGGCGCCTGGTACACCTACGACGGCGACCAGCTCGGGCAGGGCAAGGAGAACGCCCGCAACTTCCTCATCCAGAACCCCGACATCGCCGCCGAAATCGAGAAGAAGATCCTCGTGAAGCTCGGCATCGGTCAGCCCGCGGGCGCCGCGCCGGTGCCGTCGAACGTCGAGTCGATCGAGCCCAAGCTCGGGCGCAAGGGCGCCTGAGCCGATGCAGCGACGAGACCGGGAGGGGAGTGAGATGACCGACGCAGCCGAACACCTCGCCCCGGTCTCGTACCTGCCGTGGGTGGCGCCGACCGAGTCCGCCGCCGAGGCGGTGCTCCCGTCGGAGGCTGCCGTCACGTCCGAACCCGAGCCCGAGCCCGAGCCCGAGCCCGAACCCGAGCCCGAGCCCGAGCCCGAACGCGCGTCCCGTTCCGTGGCGTGGCAGCGCGGCGACCGTGGCGCCATCGGCCGCCATCCGGCGGGTTCCCTACGCCGGCGCGGCCGATTCACGATCGTCGACGACGATCCCGACGAGACGGGGCCCGCGCGCGACGCGCGCATCGACCGGCTCGTGGTCACGCGGCTTCGCCGCTCGGCCCTGTCGGTCGCCGAGGTCAGGGCGGTGCTCGCCGAGCACCGACTCGACGAGGCGGAGATCGAGGAGTGGATCGAGCGTTACGAGCGGCTCGGCTACCTCGACGACGCCCGTCTCGCCGAGCAGCTCGTGCACGTGAGCGGTTCGCGCCGCGGGCGGGGGAGTGGTGCGATCCTCCAAGAGCTGAGTCGGCGGGGTGTCGACGATTCCGCCGCCCGCTCGGCGATCGAGTCGCTCGACCCCGACCTCGAACGCCAGAACGCGCTGGCCGTCGCCGAGCGTCGGGCACGCCAGCTCACCGGGCTCGACCGGCAGACCGCCGAACGGCGCCTGTCGGCGTTCCTGCAGCGCCGCGGGTACCCGTCCGACGTCGTGCGCGAGGCGGTGACGGCCGCGCTCCCAGCCGCAGGCTCGTAAACTGGTGCAATCATGAGCACCCTTCACGAGGTCTCGCCCGTCGAGGCCACCGAGATCGCGCCCGCACCGCGGACCTACGAGGTCCGCACCTTCGGGTGCCAGATGAACGTGCACGACTCCGAGCGCCTGAGCGGCTCGCTCGAGGCAGCCGGTTACATCCCGGCGGACGGGGCCGAACCCGACGTCGTCGTCATCAACACCTGCGCCGTGCGCGAGAACGCCGACAACAAGCTCTACGGCAACCTCGGTCATCTCGCCGGCGTCAAGCGCCGCCACGCGGGCATGCAGATCGCCGTCGGCGGCTGCCTCGCCCAGAAGGACAAGAAGGTCATCCTCGAGAAGGCGCCCTGGGTCGACGTGGTGTTCGGCACCCACAACATGGGTTCGCTGCCGAGCCTGCTTGAACGCGCCCGCCACAACGACGAGGCGCAACTCGAGATCCTCGACGCGCTCGAGGTGTTCCCGTCCACGCTGCCGACCAAGCGCGATTCAACCTACAGCGGCTGGGTCTCGATCTCGGTCGGCTGCAACAACACCTGCACGTTCTGCATCGTGCCCGCCCTCCGCGGCAAGGAGAAGGACCGGCGCCCCGGCGAGATCCTCGCCGAGATCCAGGCGCTCGTCGACGACGGAGCCGTCGAGGTGACCCTCCTCGGCCAGAACGTGAACTCCTACGGCGTCGAATTCGGCGACCGTCAGGCGTTCGGCAAGCTGCTGCGCGCCGCCGGCGGGATCCCGGGGCTCGAGCGCATCCGCTTCACGAGCCCCCACCCGGCGGCCTTCACCGACGACGTCATCGACGCGATGGCCGAGACGCCCGCGGTCATGCCGCAGCTGCACATGCCGCTGCAGTCGGGCTCCGACCGCATCCTCCGGGCGATGCGCCGTTCGTACCGCTCCGAGAAGTTCCTCGGCATCCTCGACCGGGTTCGGGCGCGCATCCCGAACGCCGCCATCTCGACCGACATCATCGTCGGATTCCCGGGTGAGACAGAGGAGGACTTCCAGGAGACCCTCCGGGTGGTCGAGGCCGCCCGATTCGCGTCGGCCTTCACGTTCCAGTACTCCATCCGCCCGGGAACGCCCGCCGCCACCATGGAGGAGCAGGTGCCGAAGGAGATCGTGCAGGAGCGCTACGAGCGCCTCATCGCGCTGCAGGAGCGCATCTCCTGGGAGGAGAACCAGCAGCTCGTCGGGCGTTCGGTCGAGGTGCTCGTCTCCACCGGCGAGGGCAAGAAGGACGCCGAGACCCACCGCCTCAGCGGCCGCGCCGAGGACAGCAGGCTCGTGCACTTCGAGGTGCCTGCGGGGTCCGAGCTCCCGCGTCCGGGCGACGTCGTCTCGGTCACGATCACGCAGGCCGCGCCGTTCCACCTGCTCGCCGACTCGCTCGACGACGCCCCGCTGCAGATCCGCCGCACCCGGGCGGGTGATGCATGGGATCGCGCCGAGGCCGAGAGCTGCGCCGTACCGACCGCGCCCGGGACATCCGCCGGCCGGGTCTCGCTCGGGCTCCCGACGCTCCGCGAACGCGGCACCGAACCGCTCGTGGTGCCCGGCGTCGGCACGATGCCGATCTACGACCCGAGCGACGCCCAGCGCTGACGTGACGTTCATCGCGATCGTCGGGGCGACCGGCACCGGCAAATCCGAGTTCGCGCTGGACCTCGCCGAGGCGTTCGACCGGGTCGGCCGCGTGGCCGAGATCGTCAACGCCGACGCCATGCAGCTCTATCGCGGCATGGACATCGGCACGGCGAAGCTCTCGGAGACCGAGCGGCGCGGCGTGCCGCACCACCTCCTCGACGTGCTCGGCGTGACGGAGGTGGCCTCGGTCGCCGCCTACCAGCGCGACGCCCGCGCGGCCGTCGACGACATCCTCGACCGCGAGGCGGTCGCGCTCCTCGTCGGCGGCTCGGGGTTGTACGTATCGAGCGTGATCCACGACTTCCGGTTCCCGGGCACGGATGCCGCGATCCGCGCTCGCCTCGAGGCCGAGCTCGCCGAGATCGGTCCCGGCCTGCTGCACGCCCGCCTGCGAGCCATCGACGGCGAGACGGCCGCGAGTGTCGACCCGCAGAACGGGCGCCGGATCGTGCGCGCGCTCGAGGTCATCGAGCTGACGGGCGAGCCCAAGGCCGCGCGCCTGCCCGATACACCCGTTCCCTGGCGCGAGCATCGCATCGTGCATCTCCGCAGCGAACGGGCCCGCCTCGTCGAGCGACTGGACGCCAGGGTGGCGCGCATGTGGGAGCAGGGTCTCGTCGACGAGGTGCGCTCGCTGGTTCCGCTGGGGCTCGATCGCGGGGTCACCGCCCGCAGGGCGATCGGGTACGCCCAGGCGCTCGCGCAGCTGCAGGGGCGGATGTCGCAGGACGAGGCCATCGCCGAGACGCGGCGGCTCACCCGCACGTACGCCCGGCGTCAGGTCGGCTGGTTCGGCCGCTACCGCGATGCGGGCACGATCGACGTCGATGACGGGGTCGCCAGGGGCGCCGAGCTGGCCCACCAGGCGGCCCTAGACTGAGTCAATGTCCTTCGATCTGCGATTCACCAAGGGGCAGGGCACCGGCAACGACTTCGTGCTCTTCAGCGACCCCGAGGGCGACACCGAGCTCACGCCCACGCAGATCGCCGCCGTCTGCGACCGCCGGTTCGGGGTGGGCGCCGATGGCATCATCCGGGCCGTGCGTTCCTCGAACCTCGATGACGGTGCGGCCGCCCTCGCCGAGGATCCGAGGGCGACGTGGTTCATGGACTACTGGAACGCCGACGGCAACGTCGCCGAGATGTGCGGCAATGGCATCCGCGTCTTCACGAAGTACCTCCTCGACCAGGGTCTCGCCGAACTGCACCCCGGCGAGTCGATGGCGGTCGGCACCCGGGCGGGGGTGCGCACGGTCACCCGGAACGGCGAAGGCTTCCGGGCCGACCTCGGAGCGTGGCGGCTCGCCGGCGGCGAACCGCTCGTACGCGCCAAGAACCTGCCCGTCGCACGCCCCGGTCTCGGCATCGACGTCGGCAACCCGCACGTCGTCGTCGCCCTCGCCGACGACGACGAGCTCGACGGCCTCGACCTCGCGTACCTGCCGATCCTCGACCCCGCGCCCGAGGCGGGCGCGAACGTCGAGTTCGTGGTGCCGGCCGAGCCGCTCGTCGAGGACGGCGTGGGCCGCATCCGCATGCGCGTGCACGAGCGCGGCTCCGGTGAGACGCTGTCGTGCGGCACGGGCGCCGTCGCCGCCGCGCTCGCCGTGCGGTACTGGGCGGGGGCCGGCGCTCCCGACGACTGGCGCGTGCAGGTGCCGGGCGGCGTGCTCGGCGTGCGGGTCTTCCAGGCCGAGCACGGCGAGCACGTCATGCTCTCCGGACCGGCCGAGCTCGTGTTCGACGGGGTCCTCAGTCTCGCCTGAGTCCGCGGCGGCAGGTCACGCGTGCGCCGTGCGCCGCGCGGCCAGCACGCGGAACCCCGTTGAGTTCGCGGCCCGCTCGACCTCGAGGTGCAGCTCGTCGCCGAGCCACCGCTGCAACGACTCGGCACCGAGATGCTTGGCCACCACGAGCCACGCCACGGCGTCGTCGTCGAGCCGTGGAAGCCAATGCGAGAGCATGGCGTGCAGTTCCTGCTTGCCGACGCGGATCGGCGGATTCGACCAGATCGTGGCGAACCGGACATCGGGGGGAACATCGGCGGGCAGCACGGCGTTGACATTGGTGATGCCGAGACGGGTGGAGTTGCGACGCACCAGGTCGAGGGCGCGTTCGTTGACATCGACGGCCCATACGGTGGCGTCAGGCGACCGAATGGCCAGGCTCAGTGCGATGGGTCCCCAGCCGGCGCCGAGGTCGAGCAGGTGGCCCGACGAGGGGGGTTCGGGCACGGTGTCGAGCAGGACGCGAGTGCCCTGATCGAGGTGTTCGGGACTGAACACGCCGGCCGCCGTGACGAGCTCGACCTCTCGCCCGGCCAGGCGCAAGCGGATGGTGCGAGCGCCGGGATCGCTGCGAGGCGACGACGAGAAGTAGTGGTCGGAGCTCATGTACGCAAGCTATCGCACGCGAAGAGAAGTAGGGTTGACACGATGAACGAAGCCGAACACCGCCCCGTCGACGACGCCGTCGCGCGGGTGCTGCGCAGCACCGAGTCCAAAGCGGGCGTCGCGCGGTTCGGAGCGACGGGCGCCGCCGCGATCCAGCAGCACGAGTCGGATGCCGCAGGCACGGCCCCGGCCGACGGCGAACAGTACGATCGCGAGGAGCGTGCGGCGCTCCGACGCGTGCGCGGGCTCTCCACCGAGCTCGAGGATGTCACCGAGGTCGAGTACCGGCAGCTCCGCCTGGAGAACGTCGTGCTCATCGGCGTGTACGCGCAGGGTTCCCAAGAGGACGCCGAGAACTCGCTGCGCGAGCTCGCCGCCCTCGCCGAGACGGCGGGTGCACGCGTGCTCGACGGGCTCCTCCAGCGCCGGCCGCACCCCGACCCGAGCACGTACCTCGGCAGCGGCAAGGCGGAGGAGCTCCGGCACATCGTGGCGGCGCTCGGCGCCGACACCGTGGTGGCCGACACTGAGCTCGCGCCCAGCCAGCGGCGTGCCCTGGAAGACGTCGTGAAGGTCAAGGTCATCGACCGGACCGCGGTCATCCTCGATATCTTCAGCCAGCACGCGAAGAGCCGTGAGGGCAAGGCGCAGGTCGAGCTCGCGCAACTCGAGTACCTCCTCCCGCGCCTGCGCGGCTGGGGTGAGTCGATGTCCCGCCAGGCCGGTGGCCAGGTGGGTGGCGCGGGCGCCGGCATGGGCTCGCGTGGCCCAGGTGAGACCAAGATCGAGCTCGATCGCCGTCGCATCCACTCGCGCATGGCGAGGCTCCGCAAGCAGATCGCGGGTATGAAGCCCGCCCGCGAGGCCAAGCGCGCCAATCGGCGACGCAACGCCGTGCCGTCGGTCGCGATCGCCGGGTACACCAATGCCGGCAAGTCGAGCCTGCTGAACCGCATCACGGGTGCCGGCGTGCTGGTCGAGAACGCCCTGTTCGCGACCCTCGACGCGACCGTGCGACGCAACACCACCGAGGACGGCCGCGTCTACACGATCGCCGACACGGTCGGCTTCGTGCGGAACCTCCCGCACCAGCTCGTCGAGGCGTTCCGCTCGACACTGGAAGAAGTGGCCGACGCCGACCTCATCGTGCACGTCGTCGACGCGGCGCACCCCGACCCGGCCGGGCAGATCGCCACCGTGCGCGACGTCATCGGCGAGGTGGGGGCGCGCGACATCCCCGAACTCGTCGTCTTCAACAAGGCCGACCTGATCACCCCCGAGGAGCGCCTCGTGCTGCGCGGCCTCGAGCCGAACGCGGTCTTCGTCTCGGCGCGCACGGGGGCTGGTGTCCACGAGGTGCTCGACGCCATCGGGCGCATGCTGCCCGACCCGGCGGTCGAGATCGACCTGCTCGTGCCGTACGACCGCGGCGACATCGTGTCGACCCTCCACGAGACCGGTCGGGTGCTCTCGGTCGAGTACGTCGAGGACGGCACGCGCGTCCGGGCGCTCGCCTCGCCCGAGCGGGCAGCGCACCTGGCCGAGTTCACCGCGGCATCCGTGCCCGCGTAACATTCCGCGTCTCCCGGTGTCACACGAAGTCACACGCGTGACCGGGCCGTGGAAACTGCCGTATCGTTGCACCTGATCGTGGCGAGCGGCCGGATGCCGCCCGCCTGGAGCGACCGCCGAGCCCGGCACCCGCCCGCGAGACCCACCCGCCGTGACGGCTGGACGGGACGCGGCGTGTGCCGCGTGTCCGACCTCCCGGTGCGGCATCCGCCACCAGGAGCACCATGACAGGAACCGCGCCAGACGGCGGCGACTGTCGGCCGCGGCCGCCGATCTCGTTCGAGCTGTTCCCGCCTCGGACGGATGCCGCGGCGCTCGCGCTGGGCAGAACCATCGACCGGCTCGCCGACGTGGACCCATCGTTCATGTCGGTCACGTTCGGCGCGGGGGGATCCTCGCGCGACCGTTCGCTGACCCTGCTGCGCCATGTGCTCGAGCACACCCGGGTCGAGCCGATGGCGCACCTGACGTGCGTCGGCTCGAGCCACGCCGAGGCCAATCGCCTCGTGCGCGAGTTCCTCGACGCCGGGATCACGAGCTTCCTCGCGCTGCGCGGCGACCCCCCGGCCGGCGCCGACCCCGAGGCGGGCCTCGGCGACCTGCGGAGCGCCGCCGAGCTCGTGCAGCTCATCCACCGCGTGCAGGAGGAACGCGAGCCGTTCGGTCAGGCGGGCATCCCCGGCATCCCGGGCGCCACGAGCATCCGCGAACGGCCACGGCCCGAGCGCGTCGCCGTGGCGGCGTTTCCGACCGGGCACCCGCGTTCCCGCGACGCCCAGCAGGACATCGACACGCTGCTCGCCAAGGAGGTCGCCGGGGCGAATCTCGCCATCACCCAGCTGTTCTGGGACGCCGACGACTACCTCGGCTTCGTCGCGCGTGCCCGTTCGGGCGGCGTGACCATGCCGATCCTGCCCGGCATCATGCCGGTCACCACGCCCGCCCGCCTCGCACGGCTCGCTGAGCTCACCGGCGTTCCGGCGCCGGGCGGGCTCGCCGCCTCGCTCGCGGCCGATCCCGACCCCGACCGGCAGTTCGCCATCGGCGTCGAGCACGCCGCACGCCTCACCGACGACGTGCTCGACGGCGGCGCTCCGGGACTGCACCTCTACACCTTCAACCGCCATGAGGCCGTACTCGCCGTGCTCGACCGGCTCGGCCTCCGCACCCGCGCGTACGCGGGCACCGAGAGGAACTCGAGAACACCATGAACGCACCCGCCTTCCCCACCGGAACCATCCTCGGCTACCCACGCATCGGGCGTCGCCGCGAGCTCAAGCACGCCGTCGAGGCGTTCTGGGCCGGCCGCATCGACGCCGCCGAGCTCGAGGCCCGCGCCGCCGAGCTCCGTGCGGCGACCCGCGAACGCCTCGTCGTGCTCGGACTCGGCCGCGACGACTCGTCGATTCCCGAGTCGTTCTCCTCCTACGACCAGGTGCTCGACGCCGCCCTCACCGTCGGCGCGGTGCCCGAGCGGTTCCGTCGGCTGCAGGACGAGCACGGCGCGGTCGACCTCGCGGGCACCTTCACCATCGCACGCGGCGAGGGTGACGACGCCCCGCTCGAGATGACGAAGTGGTTCGACACGAACTACCACTACCTCGTGCCCGAGATCGGTCCCGACACCCCGTTCACCCTGCACGCCGAACGCCTCCTCGCCGAGTTCGCCGAGGCGAAGGCGGCCGGCTACCTCACCCGCCCGGTCATCGTCGGGCCGGTCACGTTCCTGTTGTTGTCGAAGGCCGCAGACGGCGCTCCCGCGGGCTTCCGGCCACTCGATCGCCTCGACGACCTCGTTCCGGTCTACGTCGCGCTCCTCGCCGAGCTGTGTACCGCGGGCGTCGAGTGGGTACAGCTCGACGAGCCTGGGCTCGTGAGCGAGAGCATCGACGAGCCGCGCGAGCGCATCCTCGAGGCAATCGGCGTCGCCTACGACCTGCTCGGCGCGGCCGACCACCGCCCATCGGTGTTCGTCGCGTCGCCGTACGGCGGCCTCGACGACGCCCTGCCGGCCCTCGCGGCGACCCCGGTCGAGGCGATCGGCCTCGACCTCGTGCGCGGCGACCTCCCCCAGCACCTCGATCCCGCGACCGCCGAGTCGCTCGCCGCGAAGACGCTCGTCGCGGGCGTGATCGACGGGCACAACATCTGGCGCGGCGACCTCGCGCACGCGTTCGACCGGATCGAGGCGCTGCGCTCGCTCTCGGGCGACGTGTCAGTGTCGACGTCGACGTCGCTCCTGCACGTGCCGCACGACGTCGCCGACGAGCGCGAGCTCGACGGGCGCCTCGTGAGCTGGCTTGCGTTCGCCGACCAGAAGGTCGCGCAGGTCGCGACGCTCGAGCGCGGTCTCGTCGCCGGACGGGAGACGATCCAGCACGAGCTCGACGCGGCATCCGCTGCCCTCGCCGATCGCGCCGGTGCGCCCGGCGTGCGGGTGGCGGGCGTGCGCGACCGCCTCGCCGCCCTCGCCGACCGCGACTTCACCCGGGCGGCCTACGACGAGCGCGTCGCGGCACAGGCGACGCTCGAGCTGCCCGAGCTGCCGACGACGACGATCGGCTCGTTCCCGCAGACCGGGGAGATCCGCCGCGCCCGCGCCCGACTCCTCAAGGGCGAGCTGACGGATGCCGCGTATCGCGAGCTCATGCACGAGGAGATCGCCCGGGTCATCCGCCTGCAGGAGGACCTCGGCCTCGACGTGCTCGTGCACGGCGAGCCCGAGCGCAACGACATGGTGCAGTACTTCGCCGAACTGCTCGACGGCTTCGCCGTGACGCAGCACGGCTGGGTGCAGTCGTACGGCTCGCGCTGCACGCGCCCGTCGATCCTCTGGGGGGACGTCTCGCGGCCTGCGCCGATGACCGTGGACTGGTCGACGTACGCCCAGTCGCTCACCGACAAGCCGGTCAAGGGCATGCTCACCGGGCCGGTGACCATCCTCGCGTGGTCGTTCGTGCGCGATGACCAGCCGCTCGGCGACACCGCCCGTCAGGTGGCGCTCGCCCTCCGCGACGAGATCGCCGACCTCGAGGCCGCCGGCATCCGCATCATCCAGGTCGACGAGCCGGCGCTGCGGGAGCTGCTGCCCCTGAAGCGCGCCGACCAGCCCGCCTACCTCGACTGGTCGGTCGACTCGTTCCGCCTCGCGACAGGCGGTGCCGCGCCGGCCACGCAGGTGCACACGCACCTCTGCTATTCGGAGTTCGGCGCTGTCATCGACGCGATCCGCAACCTCGACGCCGACGTCACGTCGATCGAGGCTGCGCGCAGCCGAATGGAGGTGGTCGACGACCTCGCGACGAGCGGGTTCGACCACGGCATCGGCCCTGGCGTCTACGACATCCACTCGCCGCGGGTGCCGAGCGCCGCCGAGGTGCAGGCGCTCCTCGAGCGCGCCGTCGCCGAGATCCCCGCCTCACGGCTGTGGGTCAACCCCGACTGCGGCCTGAAGACGCGCGGCTACGACGAGACGGTGGCGTCGCTCGGGAACATCATCGAGGCGACGCGTGCGGTGCGGGCCACCCTCCGGGAGCCGGTGCCGGTCGACTGACCCGAGGCGCTGCGGGCGGCCAGGTCTCATGTTTCCGTTCCCGCGTCATGTTCCCCGCGCAGCGGGAACGTGACGCGGGAACGGAGACATGGGCGGGTCGGATGCCGCGGCGACGTGGCATCCGACCGCCTCGCTGCTCGGCGGTGGACCGCCGATGCCACACCGTCGCCGTGAATGCAGCCCCGCCCGCCGCATCAGGCGATCGTTCAGGGAGGTGACGTAACGTCGTCTACATGCGACTCGCGGTACACGAATCGGGTGGGGGCACCAAGACGGCCATCCTCATCCACGGCATCATGTCGGACTCGCGTGCGTGGCACCGGGTCACGCGCGAGCTCGAATCGCACGGATTCCGGGTGCTCGCCGTCGACCTGGCCGGACACGGGCGCAGCCCGCGGGCGCGGAACTATTCGCCGGGGGCGTGGGCCGACGATGTCGTCGAGACCCTCGAGCCCCTGCTCGACGGCCCGCCCGAGGTGGTCATGGGGCACTCGCTCGGCGGACTCGTCGCGAGCCTCGTGGCCGATCGCCTGGCACCCCGCGCCGCGATCTACATCGACCCCGCGTTCTCGTTCCCGTCGGGCATCCGAGGCTTCGCGTTCAAGCTGTTCTTCGCGATCGCGCCGCGACCGAAGCGCTCGGCACTCGTACGGATGAACCCCAAGTGGAGCGCCGCGGACGTCGACATCGAGCTCGCGACCCTCCGTGACTGGGACAAGCGCACGATCCTCGGATTCTCCGATACCCGCCACCTCGTGCCGCCGGCTCGCCTCGTGGCGCCGAGCCTCGTCGTGCTCGCTGAGAAGAGCCTGCTCATCACCGAGCGGGTCGCGGGGCAGCTGCGCCGCAGGGGCATGACGGTGGCGACCGTCCCGGGCACCGGCCACACGGTGTTCCGCGATGACCACGCCGGATTCATGGACGCCGTGTGCGGTTGGCTGTGCGACCACGTGCGCCTGGCGGAGCCCCTGCCGGCCCGGATCGCAGTGGCCGCGTAGCGACGTCGCATCGGGCCCCGTGAGGCGGGTGCCAGGTCGGCGGCTGGACGTGCCTCAGACGGCGCGGAGCACGGCGACGACCTTGCCGAGCACCTCTGACCGGTCGCCCAGGATCGGCTCGAACGCCGAATTGCGGGGGAGCAGCCAGGTGTGCCCGTCGCGCTGGCGGAAGACCTTGACCGTCGCCTCGCCGTCGAGCATGGCCGCGACGATCTCGCCGTTCTCCGCGGTGCGCTGCGACCGCACGACGACCCAGTCGCCGTCGCAGATCGCGGCGTCGATCATCGAGTCGCCGACGACCTTGAGGATGAACAGCTCGCCCTTGCCGACGAGCTGGCGGGGAAGCGGGAAGACCTCGTCGATCTGCTGCTCGGCCGTGATCGGGATGCCCGCCGCGATGCGCCCGACAAGCGGCACCATGGCCGCGTCGCCCACCGGAGCGGGGCCGCCCTCTCCCGAGGCCGCCGACCGGTCGGAGGTGTCGGGAAGCTCGATGAGCACCTCGAGCGCGCGTGGTCGGTTCGGGTCGCGACGAAGGTATCCCGCGAGCTCCAGCTGGTTGAGCTGGTGGGTCACGCTCGAGAGCGAGGAGAGGCCGACGGCGTCGCCGATCTCGCGCATGCTCGGCGGGTAGCCGCGCGAGGAGACGGAACGCTGGATCACCTCGAGGATCGCGACCTGCTTGGCGCTGAGGTTCTTCCGGCGTCGCTGCCGGCCGGTCTCGCGCGCATCGTCGATGTCGGTGCTCAACATCTCCGCCCTTCGTTGCGGTCGCACGCGACCGGATGTCAGTGGTGTCTGTTCGACTGTCGGGTGTCTGTTCGACTGTCGTCGGACATTCGAAACTGTATCCGGCTGCGGCCGGTGCGGCAAACATTCGTTCGAGTGTGTCGCGGAATCCGTGGCGCGAATCGTCGGATGCGAGGCTTGCGAGTTCGAACAGTCGAAGATATATTCGGAACAGAGTTTCGCATCCGGTCCTCCCGGCCGAGGACCGGATGCGGCTCCCATCGGAGGTGTGACATGAGCGCAGCGATCGTTCCCAACGGGTTCGCCACGTCCGGTCGGTCGCGACCCGCCGACGTGGCGGCGTCGTCTCCGACGCCCGCCCCGACCCGGCTCCGGCTCACTCGCCGCGGGCGCATCGTGTTCACGGCGCTCGGCTCGTTGCCCTTCGTGGTCTGGGCAGTCGTCACGATCCTGGGCTCGGGCGGTGCCGCAGCCGACATCGGTGCGCTGGTCGGGGCGCGCACGTTCGAGTACGTCACCGTGCACCAGGGAGACTCGCTCTGGGCCATCGCCGAGTCGATCGCGCCGCAGGGCGACCCGCGTGTGGTGATCGACGAGATCATGCGGCTCAACGGCCTCGACGAAGCGACGCTCGAGCCCGGCCAGCGCCTCGCCCTGCCGGTCGTCCCGTGACACCGCACGGGCGGGGCGATCTCGCGCGCGTGGCTAGCATGGTCTGGTGACGAGCCTCGACGACCTTCCCATCCGTGATGACCTGCGCGGTCGCACGCCGTACGGCGCCCCGCAGAAGTCCGTCCCCGTCGCACTGAACGTCAACGAGAACACGCATCCGATCCCCGAGGATGTCGCGCACGACATCGTCGCCCGCGTCGCCGCAGCGATCCTCAGCCTCAACCGCTATCCCGACCGCGAGTTCACCGAACTCCGCGAAGCGCTGGCGGAGTACCTCGGTCACGGCCTCGACTCCGACCGCATCTGGGCCGCGAACGGTTCGAACGAGGTGCTGCAGCACCTCCTGCAGGCCTTCGGCGGGCCTGGACGCACCGCCCTCGGATTCGCGCCCACCTACTCGATGTACGGGCTCCTGGCGTCGGGCACCGGCACCGAATGGGTCACTTCCGGGCGCGACGCCGACTACGAACTCGGCGCCGACACCGCGGTGGCCGCGATCCGCGAGCACGACCCCGACCTCGTGCTGCTGTGCGCGCCGAACAACCCAACGGGCACGCCGGTCTCCCTCGACACCATCACCGCGGTCGCCGACGCCGCGCGCGGCATCGTCGTCGTCGACGAGGCATACGTCGAATTCGCCGATCCCGGCACGCCCAGTGCGCTGACGCTCCTCGAGGGGCGGCCGCGCCTGGTCGTCTCCCGCACCATGAGCAAGGCCTTCGCGTTCGCGGGCGCCCGGGTCGGATACCTCGCGGCCGATCCCGCAGTGATCGACGCGTTGCGCCTGGTGCGGCTGCCGTACCATCTCTCCGCGCTCACCCAGGCGGCGGCCCTGGGCGCGCTCGCGCACGCCGACGAGATGCTCGCGATGGTCGACGAGATCCGTTCGCAGCGCGACCGCATCTCGACGGAGCTGGCGGGAATTGGCTTCCGCCCGTACCGGAGCGGCGCGAATTTCGTGCTCTTCGGCGGGGTCGACGACCCGCACGCGGTGTTCGAGGCGCTCCTCGCACGAGGCATCCTGATCCGCGAGATCGGGTTGCCGGGCAGCCTCCGCGTGACGGCGGGAACCGAGGCGGAGACGACCGCGTTCCTCGAGGCGATCGCCGTGTTCGCCCCGGCGAACGCCGCGCGACGTGGCGAATAGGATGGACGCATGACCTCTTCCGGCTCCCCGCGTACCGCGCGCGTTCAGCGCGAGACGAGCGAGTCGAGCATCGACCTGTCGCTGAACCTCGACGGTTCGGGTGTGAGCGACATCGAGACGACCGTGCCGTTCTACGACCACCTGCTCACGGCGTTCGCGAGGCACTCGCTCACCGACCTCACGCTCCGCGCCAGCGGCGACATCGAGATCGACGTGCACCACACCGTGGAGGACGTCGGCATCGTGCTCGGCCAGGCGATCCGCGAGGCGCTCGGCGACAAGCGCGGCATCTCCCGGTACGGCGACGCACTCGTGCCCCTCGACGAGGCGCTCGCGCAGGCCGTGGTCGACATCTCCGGGCGTCCCTTCCTCGTGCATTCGGGGGAGCCCGCCGGATTCGAGTACCACCTCATCGGCGGTCACTTCACCGGCTCGATGGTGCGCCACGTCTTCGAGGCCATCGCGTTCAATGCGGGCCTCACGGTGCACGTCACCGTCCTCGGCGGCCGCGATCCGCACCACATCGCGGAGGCCGAGTTCAAGGCTCTCGCGCGTGCGTTCCGGCAGGCCAAGTCGCTCGACCCGCTCGTCGCCGGGATCCCGTCCACCAAGGGCGCGTTGTGAGCCGGACCAGGCGAGTCGTGCTGCTCGACTACGGCTCGGGCAACGTGCACTCCGCGGCCAAGGCGCTCGAGCACGCCGGCGCCGAGGTCCAGGTCACGGCGGATCGCGCCGCCGCGCTCGAGGCCGATGGGCTCGTCGTACCCGGCGTCGGCGCGTTCAAGGCCGTGATGGACCAGCTTCGCGCCGTGCGCGGCGATGGGATCGTCGACGGTCGCCTCGCGGGCGGCCGCCCGGTGCTCGGCATCTGCGTGGGCATGCAGGTGCTCTTCGAGCGCGGCGTCGAGCGGGGCGTCGATACCGAGGGCCTCGGCGAATGGCCGGGCACGGTCACCGAGTTGCCTGCGCCCGTGCTGCCGCACATGGGTTGGAACACCGTCGCGCCCGACGAGGGCTCCGCGCTCTTCGCGGGCATCGAGCACGAGCGCTTCTACTTCGTGCACTCGTTCGCCGCGCAGGCGTGGCAGCTCGACGTGATGCCGCCGTTCCCGACGCCGAGGCTCACCTGGGCCGAGCACGGCGGCCCGTTCCTCGCCGCGGTGGAGAACGGCCCGTTGTCGGCGACGCAGTTCCACCCCGAGAAGTCGTCGGATGCCGGCATCCGCCTCTTGGCAAACTGGCTGGCAACGCTCGGCTGAACGCACGGCGTCATGCGCGAACGGCGGCGTTCGCCTCGGACTAGGATCCTGTGACTGTGCCGACGTGGCGTTCACAGCCGACGAACAAGGACAGTGATGAGTGAGTTCAGCAAGACCCCGCGCCTCGTGCTGCTCCCGGCGGTCGACGTCGCGGGCGGCAAGGCCGTCCGCCTGACGAAGGGCGAGGCGGGTACCGAGACGAACTACGGCGACCCGGTCGACGCAGCGGCCGACTGGGCCGCGCAGGGTGCCGAGTGGATCCACCTCGTCGACCTCGACGCCGCCTTCGGTCGCGGCTCCAACGCGGGCGTGCTCAAGAAGGTCATCCGGCAGGTGCGAGGCGTCAACGTCGAGCTCTCGGGCGGCATCCGCGACGATGCGTCACTCGAGCACGCGCTCGAGATCGGCGCGAAGCGCATCAACCTCGGCACGGCGGCGCTCGAGAATCCCGAGTGGGCGGCGTCCGTGATCGCGCAGTACGGCGAGGCGATCGCGGTGGGCCTCGACGTTCGAGGCAAGACCCTCGCCGCACGCGGCTGGACGAAGGAGGGCGGCGACCTCTGGCAGGTCATGGACCGCCTCGAGGAGGCCGGTGCCGCCCGCTACGTCGTGACCGACGTGGCCAAGGACGGCACCCTGCAGGGGCCGAACCTCGACCTGCTCCGACAGATCATGGAGCGCACGCGCCGGCCGGTGGTCGCCTCCGGCGGCGTGTCGAGCCTCGACGACATCGCTGCGCTGCGCGAGCTCGTGCCGCTCGGCCTCGAGGGCGCGATCGTGGGCAAGGCCCTCTACGCCGGCGCGTTCACGCTGGCCGAGGCGCTGGATGTCGCCGGCCACTGACCCTGACGAGGGCGCGACGGATGCCGCGGCCGCGCGCCGCGGCGACGTCCCGCAACACGTGGCCGCCGACTCCGCGGGCGTGCCGTGGGCCGGGCGGGCGTTCCAGCCGAACCCGCACGCGGACGATGACGGTCGCGCACCCGAGGGCCTGGCCGCGGCGATCCGGCGCTTCCACGCGGGCGACGGCGGACAGGCCGAAGTCGTCGCCGAATTCGCCCGCTCCCGCCTGTTGATCCCGCTCCTCGCCGAACTCGGCGACGGCGGCACCGAGGTGGGTGCGCACGGCCTCGCGGTCGACAAGAGCCAGGAGCTGTCGATCGTGACGGTCGAGGGACCCGACGGCCGGCGCGTGCTTCCGGTGTTCGCATCGGTCGACGCGATGACGCGGTGGAACCCCGCGGCCCGGCCGGTCCCGGCGGACGGCGTGCGCGTGGCCCTCGCTGCGGCCGACGACGGAACCGACCTCGTGGTGCTCGACCCGGGCTCCGACGGCGAGTTCGTGCTGCGCCGGCCTGCGGTGTGGGCGGTGGCGCAGCAGCAGCCGTGGCATCCGTCGTCCGAGGCTCCCGAGGTGCGCGCGGCGTTCGAGCGCTCGATCCGCACGGAGCTCTCGGTGCTCGGCATCGAGCTCGCGGCGGGAGATCCCGACGCCCGGCTCGCCGGTCCCGAGCTCGTCGTGCGGCTCTCGCTCGTCGACGGACTCACCCGCGTCGAGCTCGACGCCGTGCTCCAGCGGCTGGCGAAGCGGTGGGCGGCCGACGACGCGATCGCGACCCTCGTCGACTCGCTCAACGTGCGACTCAGCGGCGCACGCCCGGCACCCGACGCTCCATCCGGCTGACCGCGCCCGACGCAGACGCGTCGTATGGTGGCGGGTATGGGGGAACGCGAATCGGATCGACCCGTCGACGAGGCGGGGGACCAGGGCCCGCAGGCCGAGCGACGGATGCCACTGCGGCCGCCGTCGCTCGACGACGCCGCGCCCCCGCCGCCCCCACGGCCGCCGCTCACCGACGAGACCAAGCCGCCGGTACTGCGTGCCATCCCCACGCCCGGCGTGGTCAGGACCGCACGCACGCTCTGGATCCTCAGCTTCGTGCTCGGCGGCGCCGCGGTCTTCATCGCGTTCCTCGGCCGTGACGGGATCGTCGACGAGCTCACCGAGCGTCTCGGCCGGCTGGCGCCGGGCTACGACGCCGACGAGATCGCCTCGCTGGTCGACGTCGTCTACTGGTCGAGCATCGCCGGGCTCGGGCTCATCATCACGATCGAGGCGGTGCTGCTCGGCTCCCTCATGAAACGTCGCGGCGGGGCGCGGTGGCTGCAGCTGATCGTCCTGGTCCTGCACGCGGGCGCGGCGCTGGTGGGGTCGGCGTTCCTCGCGATCGGCGACCGCGCCCTGCTCATGGCGGCCCTACTGATGGTCGGCTTCGTCCTCTGCGTCGTCGCGTGGGGACTGTGCCTCGCGCCCGCCGCCAACCGCTGGTTCCGGATGCTGGACGAGGCGCAGCGGGCTGCGCTGGACTGACGTCGGCGCAGATTCGACGACGAGCGCCTCGCACGTTCGCGTGACCACCTGGCATGCCTCGAGGGCGGCGCGGTCGAGCAGCGGGCTTCCGAGCAGCATCCGCCACCGCTGGAGCGCGTCGATCGCCGACCGGTGGACGTCGTCGGCGGGTGCGTCGTCGGGCAGGCCGAGCCGACGCCTCGCCGAGGTGCCCGACCCTCCGATGAGCCGCTCGGCATCGGCGGCCTGCTCGGGCGCGAGCCCCAGCCCGATGGTGCGCGCGGCCGACAGCAGCGAGAGTTCGCGCAGTTCGTGCGCGTTCGCCTCCAAGCGCTCGATGGCGTTCGCGAGGTCGGGGGAGCTCGGACCGGGACGCTGCCGGATCAACGCTCCGAGCGCCGTCAGGGCGGTCCGCACCTTCAGCACGTCGGCGCGGGAACGGAACTGGTCGGACACGTGCCGCAGCAGGTCCTGCATGCCACTGCGCCGGTAGAGCTCGTCGGCGAGCTCGGTGGAGTCGTCGCAACCCGAGCGGATCACCACGGCCGAGAGCCGGATGCCGAACATGCCGTAGCGGTCGAGGAGGCCGACGCGATCCTCGGGCGACACGTCGATCGAGGCGTCCGACCGCACGAACCGGTCGACCGACACGAGCATCCGCTCACGCGACTGCCGGCCGAGCCGCGCGATCTGACGGAGCGCATCGAACTCGCGCTGCCGCAGCGTGCGCGCCGACTGGGCGACGAGCCCGGCGATCGGCACGACGTCGAGAGCGAGCGAACGCAGCGCCGCATCGGACCGGTACCGCTCGGCGATGGTCCGCGCGGAGAGCAGGGCGTCGATTCGACCCGCGCCGATCTCGTCGGCGCGCGACAGCACGGCCAGCGCGTTTACGGTGGCCGACGTGCCCACAGAGGTGTCGTGGAACGCCGAGAGGAAGCCGAGGTCTGCCGAGTGCAGGTGGCGCATCAGGTAGATGATGGCGTCGGCTTCCGATGGGGTGTCCTGCGGGATGAGGAAGGACGCCGACCGTGCGGAGACCTCGGTCGACAGCGAGGCGATGCCCGGCGTGTCGATGAGGGTGACCTCCTCGAGCCGCTTCGACGGCCACTGGACCTCGACGCGTTCGACCTCCTCGACGGGCGTTCCGCCGAGATCGATGACCAGTCTGCCGTCATCGCGTCGCACGGGCAGCGACCGTTCGGCGCCGCCGAGCACGTGCATCGTGATGCGCGGGGTCGGCCCGTGGCGGTACCAGGTGATCACCTTGGTGCATTCGCCGGCATCGGTCGGTGCGATCTCCTCGCCGATGATCGCGTTCAGCAGCGTGGACTTGCCCGCCTTCACCATGCCGGCGATGGCCACTCGAATCGGTTCGCCGAGGCGCCGGCGGTACTCCCGGATGCGTCGAAGCGCCTCGGCGTCGTCGCGGTAGTCCGTCTCGGCGGCGTCGAGGAGTGCGTCCGCCTCGTCGAGCAGGCGCAGGTTCACGCCGGGGCCGTTCCGGCCTTCGCACGCGCCGCGCCGACGGCGGAGACGGTTCTCGGGTCCTCCGGTGATGCCGACGACGGGCGCGCGCTCCCGTCGATGTCGATCGCGGCGGCGCGCTTGGTGAGTGCGTCGACCCGCGCGAGGTCGCGCCTGAGGGCGGTGACGCGCTTGTCGCGCTCGGCGGCGTACAGGCTCGCCGCCTTCTGCGCCGCGAGCACCGAGTCGGCCAGGGAGCGGTGATGCTCGTCGGCGATCGTGGTGAAGTGGTCGCGGGTCGTTCGCTGCACGAGCCGGAGCCGGTCTCGCAGCTGTTTGCCGACCTGGAAGATGATCTCGTCGACCTGTCGGCGGATGAGGACCTTCGCCTCGTTCCGGCGGCGCTGCAGCCGGGCCTCGGTGTCGTCCTTGTAGGCCTTCCGCCCGATCACGGCTCCGGCGGCCAGCGACAGGGGGTTGATGATCGACATGCCGATGATGCCGGTGATGATGCCGACCATGAGCACGCCGCCGTACGAGCCCTTGAGCCCGATGTAGAACTTCTGGCCGAGCCCCAGGCGCCCCGAGTCGAGCTCCGCGACCTCGCCGACGGCGTCGAGCACGTCGCGAGTGTCGTCGACGTTGATGACCGGGAGGGCGACCTCGTCCTCCGTGAAGTGGCGCGCGACCTTCTCGGAGAGCCAGGTCGCGCGCTCCTGGGTCCACACGAACGTGTCGGTGACGGCGGATGAGACGCGGCGTTCGAACCACTCCACGAACTGGTCCCAGACCGGCCCCGGGTCGCCCTCGTCGATCGAGTCCTCGGCCTCACGCTGGATCGAGCGCATCCGGTCGCGGAGGTCGTGCTCCATGTCGGCGATCAGGTCGGTGACCCCGTCGTTCAGCGTCGTCTGCCAGCGCGACGAGAGCCGTCGCAGCTCGTCGGCCCGGCCCTTGGTCGCCTCGAGCTGGGCGACGATCTCGGGAGTCTTCTCGGGGCTCTCGAGCGCGCCGAGCTCCGCGTCGATGGCGAGCCGCACGTGTTCCGAGGTCGAGAGCAGGTCGCTCGCCGTCGATCGTCGTTGCAGCAGCTCGGCCTGCCCGACGATGTCCCTGCGGAGGTACGACACGAGCGCCGGGAACCCCGACTCCGCATTGAGTTCGGGGTCGGATGTCTCGACCGCCGTGAGGCGCAGGTGCGACGACACGGGGAACAGCGGGATGTCGGGATCGATCGCGCGGAGGTGCGCGCGGTCCAGATCCTCGACCCGGCGCCACTGGGGATACATGTCGGTCTTGGTGAGGACGCAGGCCACGTTCGGCGTGATCCGCATGGCGTGGCGGAGGAACTGGATCTCGGGCTCCGTGTACTCCTGCGAGGCATCCGACACGAAGAGCATCGCATGGGCGGAGGGGAGCGTCGCCAGCGTGGTGAGCGCGTGTGCGGAGGTCAGGCCGCCGACCCCTGGGGAGTCGATGAGGGTGAGGCCGCCGCGCAGGAGCTTCCGCGGAAGGAAGACCTCGGCACCCGTCACCTGACGGTCGGACTCGGGTGCGGCACGCTCGGACACGTAGTCCGCGAGCTCGGTGGGCGCGACCTCTCGCCGTTCCACCGGGGCGCCAGATTCCACCGTGCCATCGCTCGACCGCTGCGTGAGCACGAACGCCGCGGGCATGTCGCCGTGCCGCACGCTCGTCGGCACCGCCGTCGCGATGTCGTCGTCGACGGGGCAGACCGGCGCGTTCACGAGCCCGTTCACGAGCTGGCTCTTGCCCTGCTTGAACTCGCCGACCATGATCACGCGGATGCTCGGGTCGAGCAGGCGTTCCTTCGTCTGCTCGAGCCGACGACGCAGGTCGGCACGCGAACTGCGCTCGGCCAGCGCGATGCCCAGGTCGACGAGTTCGATCAGGTGTTGCATCGCCGCGATCCCCCTTCGCAGGTTGTACCCCATTCAAGCAGACCACGCACGAACCCGGCCCGGCACGGGAACATCCGTGCCGGGCCGAGCCGCCGTGGTGACTACAGGGTCACGTCTTCGACCTCGACCTCGACCTCGGTCAGGTCGCCGGGGCCGGTCTCGAGGTTGTTGTCGCTGAACGACTCCTCGACCACGACGTTGTCCTCGACGACGGTGTTGTCGTCGAACGAGTCGACCGCGACATTGTTGTCCTCGATGACGGTGTTGTCGTTGGCCTGGAACGAGTCCTCGACCACCACGTTGTCGTCGAACGAGTCGACGACGTTGTCGTTGGCCTGGAACGAGTCCTCGATCTCGACGTCCACGTCCGTGTTGGTCGAGTTGTCGACGGAGTTGTCCTCGTTGAAGGAGTCCTCGATGTCGACCTCGACCTCGGTCTCGGTCTCGTTGAACGAGTCCTCGATGTCGACCTCGGTCGAGTTGTCCTGGAAGGAGTCCTCGATCTCGACGGAGTTGTCCTGGAAGGAGTCCTCGATCACCGTGACGTTGGTGGTGGAGTTGTCCGAGTTGTCGTTGAACGAGTCCTCGATCTCGAGTTCGTTCTCCTCGTTGAAGGAGTCCTCGATGTCGACCTCGAGGTCGTACTCGGTGTTGCCGGCCACGATGGTGCCGCCGGTCGTGGCGACCATGCTGCCGTCGCCGACGGTCGTCGAAGTGTTCTCGATGTCGTTCTCGACGGCGACGATGCTGTCGTTCGCCCAGATGGCCTGGTTCACCGACTGGTCGTTGATGACGTCGCGGTCGTCGATGTACGAGTACGTGTTCACGACGCTCACGAGCTTGGCCTTGGCCGCGGCGTAGTCGCCGTGGTCGTCCTTGCCGCCCCAGCCGCCGCCATCGCCGCCGCCCCAGCCGCCGCCATCGCCGCCGCCCCAGCCGCCGCCGCCATCGCCGCCGCCCCAGCCGCCGCCGCCGACGTTGATGGAGTTGCCCCCGGTGTCGTACTCGCGATTGCCGACCGGCGAGAAGTCGAGTGCGACCGGCAGGACCGCATCGACGTCCGCGGCGCAGATGCCGTTGAGACCGGCGTTGTGCAGCGCGGTGTCAGGGTCGGCGACGAAGTCCGCGCCGGCCTGTGGGTTCTTCAGCAGGCCCATCAGGAAGTCGAGCAACGCCGTGGTGATGTTCGTCATGATCAGTTCCCCCTCAGTGAGGTGTGCATTCGTCGACCGGCGTCAGTGCCGGCCCTCACGAGGAAGTCTGTCGTCTCGCGTTGCCGCGGTCATCGGTGCACATACCCGTCCCTCCCCGCGCCGTTAGGGGTTCGGGCTGCCGGGCCGCCTAGGGGGTATGGGGGCCGGCGCCGGGGCCGGCCGGCTCGCCGAACGATCCTCATCCTCGTCGAGCACCAGGCGGAGTCGGGCGAGCAGTTCTGATCGGGTGGTGACCCCGAGGCGCCGACGAATGCGGGCGATGTGGTGTTCGGCGGTACGCGGCGAGATGAAGATGGCGCTGCCGATCTCCGCGTAGGTCTTCCCCTCGAGCACCAGACGCGCCACCTCTCGCTCCCGTGCGGTGAGCCCCGCATCGTCGGGCCGATCGAGCTCCGAAGCGTCGTCGTGGTCACCGGGCTCCTCATCACGGTGATGGTCGGCGTGCAGGCTGCGGGCGAGGGCGAGGAGTTGCAGCGTGTCCGCGTGCTCCGCCGCCCGGCCGGCGGCGTGTCCGGCCAGCCGGCCCGCGTCCCAGCGGTACCCGGCCGCCGCGAGCTCCCGCACCGCTCGCTCCACCGCAGGAACGTCCACCTGGCCGGCGAGGGCGGCAGCCCAGACGCGGCCCGCCTCCGCCAGGGTCCGCGAGACCCGGTTCGCGGATGCTGCGTCGACCAGCACTTCCGAGTGGCGCTCGAGTTCCGCCCGATCCTCCCGGAGGATCGCCGACTGGATGCCCGCCCAGTGCAGGTTCATCGACCACGTCGCGGGCCGGCCGGCGCAGTCGAGCAGCTTCCATGCCGCGGCAAGCGGCTCCTCGACGAGATGCGATTCGTGCAGGCGTGCCGCGGCGATGACGAGCTCGGCGAGCGCCGGGAGCCCCATGAGGTCGACCGGCATGCGCGCGACCGTCGGCCGGGCGGCCCGCCAGGCCTTCACGAGGTTCGCGAGGTCGTCGGTGCGGCGGGCGAGGCCGATGCGCACGGCGTGCGCGAGCACCTCGGAGTGCAGTCCGAGCGGGCGCTGGGACTCCTCGACGCCGGTGAGCAGGGCACGTGCCCGGGCCGGGCGGTCGGCTCGCAGTTCGATCAGGGCCTCGGTGAGACGCAGCCGATGCCGGAACGCCGGTCCACCCTGCACGGCCTCCCCGGCCGCGTGGAGCACCTCCGCCGCGATGCCGAGCTCGCCGGCGTTGACCGCGACGTGAGCGGCGAGCACCGCCGGGACCTCGGGCAGTGGAATCGTCTCGCCGGATTCGTTCATGAGGCTCGAGGCCTGGAGCAGGGCCGAGAGGCCGCGGTCGGCGGCCCCTTCGAGCGCGGCGATCATGCCCTCGGCCATCAGGGAGACGGCCACCTGCGACGAGCCCGGATACTCGGGGTCGGGTGCCGCGGCGTATGCCTCCCGTGCCCGCCTGATGTCGCCGACCGCCGCGAAGCAGACGGCGGCAAGCGGTGCTGCGCTCCACGCTCCCGCGTCGTCGAGGCCGGCATAGGCGGCGGCGGCGCGCCCGAGCATCCCCTTGCGTGCCCACGTGGCCGCCGCCACGCTCAGCGCGCGTGGAAGATCCGGATGCCCGGTTCCGGCCAGCACGTCGTCGACCAGTCGCTCGGCGGTTCGGACGTCACCGGCCGACCATGCGGCCTGGGCCCGCCTCCCCGCGACCGATGCCGCGTCGGTGCCGGCATCGATGGCCGCCGCATAGTGTCGCCAGGCTTCCACCGGGTCGGTGAGGAGCAGACCGTCGCCACGGTCGACCAGCGCGCGTGCGACACGAGGGTCTCGGAACCCGCCGACGGACAGTCCGAGTGCCGAATCGCCGAGGGGGAGCCCTGCCGCCTCCATGGCGTCGACGAGCTCGCGTCGCATTGCCCAGAGTTCGTGCGCCGGAGTGCTCTGCATCAGGCCCAGTCGCACGATCGGCAACGGTGATCCATCGGGGGAGACGAGACCCGACGCCCGGCTCCGGGATGTGAGTTCGTGCAGGTCGGAACGACTGAACCGCGGTGCCGTGGACAGCACGGGGCCGGATGCCGCGAATCCGACGGCGAGCGCCAGCAGGTAGTCGAGGAACTCCTGGTCGTGTCGGTCCAGTCGGTGTCGGAGCCGTTCGAGAAGGGTGGCGGGCAGCGGGCCGGCCTCCCGAGGGTCCCATCCCTCGTCGCGCACGGCCGCCACGACGAGGTCCACCATCCGGGGATTCCCGCCCGCGAGTTCGGTGATACGTTCGGCGAGCCCCTGCGGTTGCTCGGCGCCCAGCAGCTCGCTCGTCCGGGCCCGGACCCGGGTCGGTAGCAGCGGATGGAGCAACAGGTGCGGTCGCTGTCGGCCCAGTCGCTCGACGAGCTCTGCGGCGAGCGGCGATCGTGGCCAGGACCGGAACGCGGCGATGACGTGCGGTCCGCCGTCGACGACGAGAGCGGACAGTCGCGCGATGTCATCGTCCCCGAGACGTTCCAGGTCGTCGATCAGGAGCGTGATGCGCCGCCCGTCCGCGTCGACGTGCGCGAGCGCATCGAGACCGTCGGCCACTTCGATCGCCTCGGCCCGGAGCGCGGCAGCGATCTCGCGGAGCAGCGTCGTCTTGCCCGAGCCGCCGGGGCCCGTGATGCCGGCGTGCACCGCCGCGTCGTCATCGAGGATCTTCCGCACCAACTCCGCGGACTCCTCCCACCCGGCCAGACCTGCGTTCCGTCGCTCGGCCGACGAGCGCGGCTCGGTCATGGGGTCGGTGCGGCCGGCTCGGTTGCGTCGGGCGATGGTGCGGGCTCGGGTGCCGGTTCCGGTGCGGGCTCGGGTGCCGGTTCCGGTGCGGGTTCCGGTGCGGGCTCGGGTGCCGGTTCGGGTGCGGGCTCGGGCGCGGGCTCGGGTGTGGGTTCCGGTGTGGGCTCCGGTGCCGGTTCCGGTTCGGGCGCGGGAGTCGGGTCGTCGGCCGGGTCCACCGAGGTGGCCGGGTCGGTCGTCGACGCGGCCGGGGCATCCGTCGTTCCGGAGGAACCGCTCGGCGCCGCCGTCGTCGTGCTGTCAGCCGTCGCGTCGTTCGTCGGTTCGTCGGCTCCCGTGTCGTCCGGGACGAAGGGATCGAGCGCGCTGTCGAACGGCGGCGCGAACCTCGGTTCGAACGGTGGCGCGAGCGGGCCTTCACCTTCCGCCAGCGGCGCGGCGCCGACGGCGTACCGGCCGAGGAGGTCCCCGGCCAACCGGGCTGGCCCGCCATCCTGATCGTCGGGCCGCTCCGGGGTGCCGATCGCGAGCGGCGTGATGGGGATGAGGATCGCCAGCACGGCCGCGACGACCCCGGCCAGCACGGTCGCCCGAAGACCCACCGACATGCGATGCCACTCGAGGATCCTCGGCGGTGCCGCCGTCGGCGCGGATGCGGGCTCGGCCGCCGGAGCATCCGTCGACGTCTCGCCGGTGAGGTCAGCGGTGACGACGAACGGTTCCAGCCTCCGCGCGGCGGCCACGGCCGCGCCCAGGCTGATCGATGCCTTCGGGTCGGCGTCGACGGCGACCGGGAGTTCGAGCTCGGCGGAGACGAGTTGCGCGACCGCGGGGATGCGCGAGGACCCGCCGATGAGCAGCACCGTGGCGACATCCGTCACGTCCATTCCGGCATGGTCGATCGCACGCCGCAGCGTGTCGATGGTGCTCCTGAGCGATTCGTCGATCATCTGCTCGAACTCGGGCCGCACGAGGCGAACGCGCGTGTGGCTTCCGGGGAGGAGGAGCGGCACGCTCGTCTCGGAGTCGAACGAGAGCGCCTCCTTCGCGTCGGTGCACTCACGTCGCACCCGTGCGAGGGCGAGGGCCGACTCGGGCACCTCCTCGTCGAGGCCGTCGAATGCGGCGGGCATCAGCGACTTCACGTGCTCGAAGATGCGCTGGTCGAAGTCGGCGCCGCCGAGGCGTTCGATGCCTGCCGGGGCGCCGATCACGTGGAAGGCGTCGTCATCCTGCTTCCGGAGCAGGGCGACGTCGAACGTGCCGCCGCCGAGGTCGTACACCGCGATGGTGTCGCCGGTCGCGGCCTTCTCGCGGTCCAGGTAGTGCAGGCCGGCGGCTTCCGGTTCACTGACGAGCTCGACGTTCGCGAGGCCGACGCCGGCGAGGGCGGTGCGGATGCGTCCGAGCCGATGCTCGCCCCACGACGCCGGGTGCGACACGGCCACGATGGCGGGGGCGGAGCCCTCGTGCCCCTCGGCGCGTTCGACCACCCACTGCGCGACGACGGCGAAGATGTCCTCTGCCGCCACGCTGAGGCCGCCGACGATGATCGGCGTCTCGTCGCCGATGCGACGCTTGAACTCGCGCACCACACGGTCGGGTTCGTCCATCGCTCGCCGCTCGGCCATCTCGCCGACCACCACGCCGCCGTCCTCGCCGAGGTACACGACACTCGGCACGGCGGCCCGGCGCGTGCCGAGCTCGAGCGGCTCGTGCGCCATCGACCCGTCGGCCCGACGCCGACCGATCGCGGCGGCCGTGAAGCTCGTACCGATATCGATGCCAAGCACGTACGGCATCACATCGTCCCCCTCGTGATCGCACGCCGGCCCCATCGCCCGTAGCGCGCCGATCACTCGCGAGTATTCCTCGGCAGCGGGGATGCGGCAACCCCGAGGGCCACCCTCTTTCGGGGTACACGTGCCCAATTCGGGGTACAGCGCTCGGGCGCGCGCCCGTCATACTGGGGGCATCATGGAACGTTCACCGAGGGCGGTCGTGGCGACCGTGGTCGGCTCGGCGCTGACCGCGCTGGCGCTGAGCGGATGCGGGATGTCCCTGTTCTTCCCGGTCGTCGAGGAATCCACGCCGTTCCCGCAGGACGTGGACCCATCGATCGAGCCCTACTACTCGCAGGTCCTGCGGTGGGAGCAGTGCGGTGACTTCCAGTGTGCCACGGCGACGGCACCACTCGACTGGGACGACCCGTCGGCCGGTGACATCGAACTCGCGCTGATCCGACAGCCCGCGCGGGAGGACCGGATCGGATCGCTCCTCGTGAATCCGGGCGGACCCGGCGTTTCGGGGTACAACGTCGTGGCGGAGGCCCTCGACACCGCCGTCACGGAGCCCATCCAGGACCGGTACGACATCGTGGGCTTCGACCCGAGGGGAGTCGGCCGGTCGACGGCCGTGACCTGCCTCGAGGACGACGATCTCGATCGCCTCCTGTACGGCAGCGCCGCCGGCTCCCGAGGCAGCGACACGTGGCTCACCGCCCAGAACGAGCGCACCCACTCCTTCGGCCAGGCGTGCCTGGCGAACACGGGTGCGCTACTCGCGAACGTCGACACCGTCAGCACCGCTCGCGACCTGGACATGCTGCGCGCCGCCCTCGGCGAGGAGCACCTCGACTATCTCGGCTTCTCGTACGGCGCGTACCTGGGCACCGTCTACGCCGGCACGTATCCCGACCGGGTCGGCCGGATCGTGCTGGACGGCGCGATCGACCCGGCGCTCGGCGACGCGCAGATCACCATCGCCCAGGCCCAAGGCCTCGAGGCCGCCCTCCGCTCGTACCTCGCCGCCTGCATGCCGGCCGCGACCTGCCCGTTCCAGGGCACGGTCGACGACGCGATGGCGACGGTTCGAGGCATCCTCGACGCCGTCTCGAAGAATCCGATCGCGTCGACCGACGGCCGGTTGCTCACCGCGGACACCCTGCTCATCGCGATCGCGGCCCCGCTCTACGACGCCGACACGTGGCCGGCACTCGACACGCTCTTCGGCACCGTCGTCGCCGGGCAGGCCGAGTTCGCCCTGACGATCGTCGACGGCTACTACGGGCGCACGCCTGAGGGCGAATACGACGGCAACCAGATGGAGGCGCTGCGGGCCATACGGTGCCTCGACTACCCGGCCCAGAACAGCGTGGCCGTGATGAAGGAGCAGGGGCGGGCGCTGACCGAGGCCGCGCCGCACCTCGGACCGTATCTCGCCTACGGCGACCTCGCCTGCCTGTCGTGGCCGCACCGCTCCGAACGCGCCCCCGCGCCGATCACCGCTCCCGGCGCCGCCCCCATCCTGGTCCTCGGCACGACGAACGACCCGGCCACCCCGTACGCGTGGGCCGTGGCCGTGGCATCCCAGCTCGAGAGCGGGGTTCTCGTGACCCTGCAGGGCGAGGGGCACACGGCGTTCAACGCCGGCAACGCGTGCGTCGACGCGATCGTGGAGCAGTACCTGCTCGACGGGGTCGTGACGGCCGCGGACGTCGTCTGCTGACCCCCGTTCCGGTCGTTGACCCGTCACCGGGCGCGGGCGCATGATCGGAGGGCGCATCCGACGCGCAGGATCCAGGTGTGTCATGGCCGACCGGCACGAGGGGGGGGAGGACCGCCCGTACGACGCGGTGCTCGAGACCGCCGAGCGGCATGCGAAGGCGTGGCTCCGGGGCATCCGTGATCGCCCGATCCCGCCACGACTCGGGTCCGAAGACATCAAGGGGCGCCTCGGCCGCGAGCTGCCCGAGACGGGCGAACCCGCCGTCGACGTGATCGATCGACTGGCGGAGGGAGCCGAGCCCGGACTCAGCGCCATCGGGTCTCCGCGCTTCTACGGGTGGGTGATCGGCGGCACCCAGCCGGTGGCGCTCGCCGCCGACTGGCTCGTCTCGGCCTGGGACCAGAACACGGGGCTTCGCACCATCACGCCCGCCGCGGTCGCTGCGGAGGAGATCGCGGAGGCGTGGCTCGTCGACCTGCTCGGCCTGCCCGGAGGAAGCCAGGTGGGATTCACCACGGGCGCGACCATGGCGCAGTTCACGTGCATGGCCGCCGCCCGCGACGAGGTGCTGCGGCGCGCCGGGTGGGACGTCGAGACGCAGGGCATGGCGGGCGGACCCGCGATCCGGTTCATCGTGGGGGAGGAGCGACACGGCACCGTCGACCTCGCGGGCCGTTACCTCGGCCTCGGGTCGCCGATCGTCGTGCCCTCCGACATCGAGGGCCGCATCCGCGTCGACGAGCTGCGTGCCACGCTCACGGCCGGCGGCGGACCGACGATCGTGCTGCTGCAGGCGGGCAACATCCACTCGGGGGCGTTCGACGACTTCGGGCCGGCCATCGCGGCCGCGCACGAGGCGGATGCGTGGGTGCACGTCGACGGCGCGTTCGGCCTGTGGGCGAGTGCCTCGCCGCGGCTTCGCCACCTGGTCGCCGGCGTGGACGCCGCGGACTCGTGGTCGACGGATGCGCACAAGACGCTCAGCGTGCCCTACGACTGCGGGCTCGCGATCGTGCGCGACGCGCACGCCATGCACCGCGCCCTCAGCATGCACGCGAGCTACCTGCAGGTCACCGACGAGGGCGCCGACCCGCACGAGAAGGTGCCCGAGCTGTCGCGGCGCGCCCGCGGCCTGCCGACGTGGGCGGTGCTGCGCTCGCTCGGCCGCACGGGCGTGGCCGCGCTCGTCGAACGGATGGCGGATGCCGCGCGCGGCATCGCCGACGGCGTGGCGAAGCTGCCCGGGGTCGAGGTGCTCAACGACGTGGTCTTCACGCAGGTGTGCATCGCGCTCGACGACGACCAGGCGACCGAGGCCCTGAGCCGGCGGCTGTGGGACGACGGGGAGGTGCTCGCGATGACGTCGCGCTGGCACGACCGGGCCGTCGTCCGCTTCTCGGTGAGCAACTGGCAGACGGACGCCGCCGAGGTGCGCCGCACGGTCGACGCCGTCGGGCGGGCCCTCGACGAGGTGCGCGCCGGCGCCGGCTGAGCCGCTCACGGCCCGGCGTCAGGGGCATCCGCTTGAATGGAGGCATGGCGGAGGCGTTGGACGCGTTCTCGCCCGCGACCCGGGCGTGGTTCACCGAGTCGTTCGCCGAGCCCACGGTCGTGCAACGCGATGCGTGGGAGGCCATCTCGCGTGGCGAGCATGCGCTCGTGGTGGCGCCGACCGGGTCCGGCAAGACGCTCGCCGCGTTCCTCTGGGCGATCGACCGGTTGCACGCATCGGGGGCGGATGCCGCGACGTCGGGCACGAAGGTCGTGTACCTGTCGCCCCTCAAGGCGCTCGGCGTCGACGTCGAACGCAACCTGCGCGCACCGCTCGTGGGCATCGCCCGCACGGCGGCGGCCCGTGGGTTCGAGGTGCCCGAGGTGAGCGTCGGCGTGCGATCGGGCGACACGCTGCCCGCCGAGCGCCGGTCGCTCGTGGCACATCCGCCCGAGATCCTCATCACGACGCCCGAGTCGCTGTTCCTCATGCTCACCTCGGCCGCCCGCGAGACGCTGCGGGGGGTCGACACGGTGATCGTCGACGAGATCCACGCGCTCGCCGGCACGAAGCGCGGCGCGCACCTCGCACTGTCGCTCGAACGCCTCGACGCGATCACGGCGGCGCCCTTGCAGCGCATCGGGCTGTCGGCCACCGTGCGGCCGCACGAGGAGGTCGCACGCTTCCTCGCCGGCACCCGTCCGGTGAGCATCGTGGCGCCCCCGAGCGGCAAGCGGTTCGACATCAGCGTCACGGTTCCCGTCGAGGACCTCTCCGACCTCGCCACCGAGTCGGGCTCGGGGTCGGTGTGGCCGCACGTCGAGGCGGCGATCCTCGATGAGGTGCTCGCACACCGCTCCACCATCGTGTTCGCGAACTCGCGCCGGCTCGCCGAGCGCCTCACGGCGCGGCTCAACGAGCTGTGGGCCGAACGCACCGCGGAGGCGGTCGAGTCGCCGCCCGCACCCGTGCTCGCGCCCATTCCGGTGGCGGCCGGCGACCCGTTCCTGCCCGCAGCGCGGCCGCCAGCCGAGCTCCCGGGCGCGTCGGGCGTCACCGCCGGCGCGGAGCCGGTGCTCGCCCGCTCCCACCACGGGTCGGTCAGCAAGGAGGAGCGCGCGCTCGTCGAGGCCGACCTGAAGGCCGGACGGCTGCGCTGCGTCGTCGCCACCTCGAGCCTCGAGCTCGGCATCGACATGGGGGCCGTCGACCTCGTCATGCAGGTCGAGTCGCCCCCGTCGGTCGCGAGCGGCCTGCAGCGCATCGGGCGTGCCGGGCACCAGGTGGGTGAGATCTCGAAGGGCGTGGTGTTCCCGAAGCACCGCGCCGACCTGCTGCACTCCGCGGTGGTCGCCGAGCGCATGGTGGCGGGCGCCATCGAGGCGATGCGCGTGCCGACGAACCCGCTCGACGTGCTCGCCCAACAGACCATCGCCGCCGCCGCGATCGACGAGTGGGATGTCGAGCACTGGTTCGAGCTCGTCCGCCGCTCGGCGCCGTACGCCACGCTCCCGCGCTCGGCGTTCGACGCGACCCTCGACATGCTCGCGGGCCGCTACCCCTCCGACCGCTTCGGCGAACTTCGCCCGCGCCTCGTGTGGGACCGCGACGCCGGCACCATCACCGGTCGCCGCGGCGCGCAGCGCCTCGCGGTCACGAGTGGCGGCACCATCCCCGACCGCGGGCTCTTCGGCGTCTTCATGATCGGCGAGGCCGGGCCGGGCCGCCGCGTCGGCGAGCTCGACGAGGAGATGGTCTACGAGTCGCGCGTGGGCGACGTCTTCGCGCTCGGCGCCACGAGCTGGCGCATCCAGGAGATCACGCACGACCGGGTGCTCGTGGTGCCTGCCATCGGCGAGCCCGGACGCCTGCCGTTCTGGAAGGGCGACGGCATCGGGCGTCCGGCGGAGCTCGGCGAGGCGATCGGCGGATTCATCGCCGAGATCGCGGGCTCGTCGCCCGACACGGGCCTCGCCCGCGCCCGCACCGCCGGTCTCGATGCGCGCGCGGCATCCAATCTCGTCGCGTTCGTCGACGACCAGCGCGCTGCGACCCGGATCGTGCCCGACGCGACGAACCTCGTGGTCGAGCGATTCCGCGACGAGCTCGGCGATTGGCGCATCGTGCTGCACTCGCCGTACGGCATGCGCGTACATGCGCCGTGGGCGCTCGCCGCGGGCGCGCGGGTGCAGGAGCGATTCGGCGTCGACGCGAACGCGGTGGCCAGCGACGACGGCATCGTGCTGCGCATGCCCGACACCGCCGACGAGCCGCCCGGCGCCGAGCTGTTCACGTTCGAGGCGGCCGAGCTCGCCGAGCTCGTGACGCAGCGCGTCGGCGACTCGGCCCTGTTCGCGTCGCGGTTCCGCGAGTGCGCGGCACGGGCACTGCTGCTGCCGCGGCTCAACCCGGGCCGTCGCTCTCCGCTCTGGCAGCAGCGGCAGCGCGCTTCGCAGCTCCTCGAGGTGGCGCGCGACTACCCCGACTTCCCGATCATCCTCGAGGCGGTGCGGGAGTGCCTGCAGGACGTGTACGACCTGCCGGCCCTGACCGCGCTCACCGAGCGCATCGCGTCCCGCCGGGTGCGCTTCGTCGAGGTGACCACCGAGACGGCGAGCCCGTTCGCCTCCAGCCTGCTGTTCGGGTACGTCGGCGCGTTCATGTACGAGGGCGACGCGCCGCTCGCCGAACGCCGTGCGGCGGCACTCTCGCTCGACCCGGGCCTGCTCGCCGAGCTCCTCGGCACCGTCGAGCTGCGCGAGCTCCTCGACCCCGAGGTGGTCGAGGAGACCGAACGGATGCTGCAGCGGCTCGTGCCCGATCGCGCCGCCCGCGGCGACGAGGGCGTCGCCGACCTCCTCCGCGAGCTCGGACCCCTCACTGCGGTCGAAGTCGCCGAGCGCACCGAAGAGGCGACGGATGCGGCGGCCGCCCTCGCGGCGCTGGTCGCCGCCCGCCGCGTGGCCGAGGTGCGGTTCGCGGGCGACGCGCGGTTCGCGGTCGTGGAAGACCTCAGCCGGCTCCGCGACGCGCTGGGTGTGCCGATCCCGCCGGGCCTGCCCGAGGTGTTCGGGGAGCCCGTGCGCGATCCGCTCGGCGACCTCGTGAGTCGCTTCGCGCGCACGCACGGCCCGTTCACGGCGGCCGCCGTCGCCGATCGCTTCGGCATCGGGCAGGTGGTCGCGGCGTCGGCGCTCGCACGACTCGCGGCCGAGCGCCGGGTCGTCGAAGGGGAGTTCCTCCCGCGCGGTGCCGGCGCCGAGTGGTGCGACAGCGATGTGCTCCGGCGCATCCGCCGTCGCTCGCTCGCCGCGCTCCGGAACGAGATCGAACCGGTGCCGCCGCGCGAGTTCGCCAGGTTCCTGCCCGAGTGGCAGCATGTCGGCGGCCGGCTCCGCGGCGTCGACGGCGTCGCGGCGGTCATCGAGCAGCTCGAGGGCGCGCGCATCCCGGCGTCGGCGTGGGAGTCGTTCGTGCTGCCCGCGCGCGTCGGCGGCTACCGGCCCGACATGCTCGACGAGCTCACGTCCTCGGGCGAGGTGCTCTGGGCGGGCGCCGGGTCGCTCGCCGGCGATGACGGCTGGGTGAGCCTGCACCTGGCCGACACCGCCGATATCACGCTGCCGACCCCGGCGGCCGCGCCACTCGATCCGCTCGAGACCGAGCTCCTCGCCACGCTCGGCGACGGTGGCGGCTACTTCTTCCGCCAGCTCGTCGAGGCGATCGGCGCCAGCGACGTCGAGACGGTCATCGACGCGCTCTGGCGCCTCGTTTGGGCGGGCCTCGTGACGAACGACACGTTCGCGCCCGTGCGCGGCCTCGTCGCCGGCCGCGGCGCGCACAAGACCGCACCGGCGACGCCGCGGGCGCGGCTCCGCGGTCGTTCGCTGACCCGTCGCGCGCTCGCCGCCGACGTCCAGTCGACGCGTGCCGCGGCCGCGCGAGCCGACCCGCCGCGCATCGCAGGCCGCTGGGCGATCCTACCGCTCGCGAGCTCGCAGGCCACGCTCCGAGCACACGCGCTCGGCGAGACGCTCCTCGAGCGCTACGGCGTTGTGACCCGGGGTTCGGTGATGGCCGAGGGCGTGCTCGGCGGCTTCGCCCTCGCCTACCGGTCGCTCTCGACGTTCGAGGAGTCCGGCCGAGTGCGCCGCGGGTACTTCATCGACGGGCAGGGCGGGGCGCAGTTCGCGTCGACGGCGGCGGTCGACCGGCTGCGCAGCGCCCCCCGCGACGCGGCCGTCGCGCTCGCGGCGACCGACCCGGCGAACCCGTTCGGCGCGGCGCTCGACTGGCCCGAGGCGGCCGACGGCGGGCACCGGCCTGCCCGCAAGGCGGGTGCGTTCGTCACCATCGTCGACGGCGGGGCGGTCTTCTACCTCGAGCGGGGCGGGCGGACGACGCTCGTGTTCACCGACGACGAGGAGGCACTCGCCGCCGCGGCATCCGCGCTCGCCGAAGCGCTCGCGCGTGCGGGCTCGCCCAAGCTGCGCATCGAGACGGTGAACGGCGGCGGGGTGTACGGCTCGGTGCTCGATGCGCCGTTGCGTGCGGCGGGATTCCGGGAGACGCCGAGGGGACTGCGCTTCGATGCCCGAAGGTGACACCGTGCACCAGACGGCGCGGCGGCTCGACCATGCCCTCAGCGGCCAGATCGTCATGAGGAGCGACTTCCGGGTGCCCGCGTTCGCGACCGTCGACCTGGCCGGCGAGACGGTGCACTCGGTGGCGGCCCGCGGCAAGCACCTCCTCGTGCGCATCGGCGACCGGGTGGTGCACTCGCACCTGAAGATGGAGGGCGAGTGGCGCGTGTTCCGACCGGGGGAGCGGTGGCGGCGCCCCGCCCACCAGTCCAGGGTCGTCCTGGAGACGTCCGACGCGGTCGCCGTCGGCTTCGACCTCGGCGTGCTCGAGGTGTTTCCGGCGGCCGAGGAGCACGACCGCATGGCCTGTCTCGGTCCCGACCTCCTCGGTCCCGATTGGGACGCCGACGAGGCGGTGCGGCGCATCGCGGCGTCGCCCGACGTGCCGATCGCGGTGGCCCTGGGCGATCAGCGGAATCTCGCGGGGCTCGGCAACGTGTACGTCAACGAGCTGTGCTTCCTGCGCGGGCTGCTGCCCACCCGCCCGGTGTTCGACGTCGAACTGCCCTGCTCGTCGACCTCGCGGGCCGGGTCATCCGTGCCAATCGCGACCGCATCTCCCGCACGACGACGGGCGTCGACCGTCGCGGCGAGCGCCTCTGGGTCTACTCCCGCGGCGGCGAGCCGTGCCGGCGGTGCGGCACGCGCATCGAGCACGGACGTCTCGGCCGCAACGAACTCGAGTTGCGCGAGACCTTCTGGTGCCCGAACTGCCAGCGGTGACCGTCGAGGCCGTATCCTTGCCCCGATGTCCCTCAAGATCTCCGTCGTCGTGCCCTCCTACAACGACGCCGTCATGCTCGAGCAGTGCCTCGACGCGCTCGGCAAGCAGACCAGGCCCGCCGACGAGATCGTCGTGGTCGACAACCGCTCGACCGACGCCACCGTCGACGTCGCGCGCGCGGCCGGCGCGCGGGTCGTGAGCGAGTCGCTTCGCGGAATTCCGGGGGCCACCGCCGCCGGCTTCGACGCCGCGTTGGGCGACGTGCTCGGTCGTCTCGACGCCGACACGATCCCGCCGGCCGATTGGGTCGAACGCGTCGAGCGCGCCTTCACCGACGACCCCCATCTCGATGCCCTCTCGGGTCCCGGCAGGTTCTACGGCGGCACGGCGTTCATCCGCTGGTACGCCGAGCACGTGCACATGCCGATGTACTACCACTTCGTGGCATGGGTGCTCGGACACGACGTGCTCTACGGCTCGAACCTCGCGATCCGGGCGTCCGCCTGGCGCGTGCTTCGTGAGCACGTGCATCGCGAGCGCGCCGACGTGGCCGACGACCTCGACCTCACCATCAACCTCCAGCCGGGCATGCGCGTGCGCTTCGATCCCACGCTCGACGTGCCGGTCTCTGCCCGGCCGTTCAAGAGCTGGGCGAGGAACAACGCGGCCGTGCGGATGGCGCGCGACACCGCCCTCATCAACCGCCGTGAGATGCCGTTCCTCGAGCGCCGGCGGGCCTGGGTCGCGAGCCGCCGCGTGGACGGGAACGCTCCGCGGTGACGGACGCACGACGCGAGTAGGGTGTTGCCGCGCCGGCTCGAACTCGTTCATGTTTCAGGAACGTGCGGCGCCGTGCGCACTGGATCCGAACGAATCGCCACGCTGACTGAGCCCGGCCGTTGTCTCTCTCCTGAATTCTGCAACGTGGCTTACGGGAAGGGGCTTGCGCAGACCGACCCCGCCAGTTGCTGCGCTCCTGGATTCTGCCGGGTGGTACACTAGCTGACCGGGCCGGTCCACTTCTCGCCGGGACCCTGGCCGATGGGGTCGGCGATCGCGGATGCCTCGCGGAACGCGAGCTGCAGCGAGCGCAGGCCGTCGCGGAGCGAGCGTGCGTGCATGTCGCTGATCTCGGGTGCACCCGCGGTGATGAGCCCGGCGAGGGCATTGATGAGCTTGCGAGCCTCGTCGAGGTCGAGCTGCTCGTCGGGGTCGTCGGCGAGCCCGACCTTGACGGCGGCGGCGCTCATGAGATGCACGGCGGCCGTCGTGATGATCTCGACGGCCGGGACCTCGGCGATGTCGCGGGTCGCGCCCTCGACGGTGGACCCGTCTGAACTGTTGCTCACAGACATCCTCTGTTAGACTACTGCGGGCCCGGGGCCAGTCCCCGGTACGAAAGTGGAGTTCCTCCCACCCGCGCATACCGCTTCATCAAGGTTACCGGGTCGATCGCCCTCCGCTTTCCCGCCGCTGAGCAGCCAGCACAGTACGGGAAAGTAGACAGGGGGCCGTAGTGCTCGCACGGTGTGAGTCCGTGCCAGCCTGCGTGGATCTTCCGCTCTCGTCGACGGGCGGCATCCGCCTCCCGTTCGAGCAACAGCTTGAGTAGAGGAGAACACGCATCAGCGATCCCCGTACCAATGACCGTATCCGCGTTCCCGAGGTCCGCCTCGTTGGTCCCGGCGGAGAGCAGGTCGGCGTCGTGAAGATCGAGGTGGCCCTGCGGCTCGCGCAGGAGGCCGATCTCGACCTCGTCGAGGTCGCACCCAACTCGAAGCCGCCGGTCGCCAAGATCATGGACTACGGCAAGTACAAGTACGAGGCTGCGCAGAAGGCGAAAGAGGCCCGGCGCAACCAGGCGAACACGATCCTCAAGGAGGTTCGGTTCCGTCTCAAGATCGACAAGCACGACTACGAGACCAAGATGAAGCGCGCCGTCGGCTTCCTGAAGTCAGGCGACAAGGTGAAGGCGATGATCCTCTTCCGCGGCCGCGAGCAGTCACGCCCCGAGATGGGCGTCCGCCTCCTGCAGCGCTTCGCGGAGGACGTGGCGGAGTTCGGCACGGTCGAGCACAACCCCACGATCGACGGTCGCAACATGGTCATGGTCATCGCGCCCCTCAAGAACAAGTCCGAGGCCAAGGCCGAGGCGAATGCACAGCGTGCTGCGGCGAAGGCCCGGCCGGCGGCGGACGCCGCGGGCGGCCCGGCGCAGGCGGCCGAAACCACCGAGGCGTAGGCCAGGCACCCCCGTCCGCCACCCCGTGGCGGCAGAACCAAGGAGAAACACGAGATGCCGAAGCAGAAGACCCACTCCGGGTCCAAGAAGCGCTTCAAGATCACCGGCAGCGGCAAGATCAGGAAGCAGCAGGCAGGTATGCGCCACAACCTCGAGGGCAAGTCCTCGGTGCGTACGCGTCGCCTGAACCGGGACAAGGTGCTGTCGGCGCCCGACACCAAGGTCGTCAAGAAGCTTCTCGGCCGCTGAGCCGGCAGCATACACAGCCAATTCGGGCCCGTAAGGAAGAAACAGAGTCATGGCAAGAGTGAAGAGGGCGGTCAACGCCCACAAGAAGCGCCGGGTCATCCTCGAGCGCGCCGAGGGCTATCGCGGCCAGCGTTCGCGTCTCTACCGGAAGGCGAAGGAGCAGGTCACCCACTCCCTCGTCTACTCCTACAACGACCGCCGCAAGAAGAAGGGCGACTTCCGTCGCCTCTGGATCCAGCGGATCAACGCGGCATCCCGTCAGAACGGCCTCACGTACAACCGCTTCATCCAGGGCCTCGCCCTCGCGGGCATCGAGGTCGACCGCCGCATCCTCGCCGAGCTCGCCGTGAACGAGCCCGCGACCTTCGCGGCCCTCGTCGAGAGCGCCAAGCAGGCGCTCCCCGCCGACACGTCGGCTCCGAAGAGCGCGGCGTAACCACCCCGCTCCGAACGGCCCTGCACCCGCTGTCTGAACCAGCACGGGTGCCGGGCCGTTCGCCGTCCCGCCCATAGACTGGCCGCATGCTCGAGAACCCGAGATCCCCGCGAGTCCGGGCGGTCGCGAAGCTCGCGAAGAAGCCGGCGCGCGCCGAGAGCGGGCTGTTCCTCCTCGAAGGTCCCCAGGCCGTCGCCGAGGCGCTCACGTTCCGTCCACAGCTCGTGGTGGAGCTCTACGCCACTCCCGCTGCGCTCGACCGGTACACCGACATCGCGCAGACCGCGGTCGACGCGGGCGTCGACGTCGAGTCCGTGACCGAGGAGGTCCTCGACGCCATGGCCGACACTGTCACGCCGCAGGGCTTCGTGGCGGTGTGCCACCAGTTCCCGACCGCTGTGAAGGACATCTTCGCCGCATCCCCGAAGCTCGTCGCGATCCTCGAGGAGGTGCGGGACCCGGGCAATGCCGGCACCATCGTGCGGGCAGCGGATGCCGCGGGCGCCGACGCGGTCGTCTTCACGGGTCGCACGGTCGACCTCTACAACCCGAAGGTCGTGCGCTCGTCGACCGGGTCGATCTTCCACCTGCCCGTCGCGATGGGCGCCGGGCTCGACGACGTGCTCGAGCGCGCCCGCGTCGCGGGCCTCACGGTGATCGCCGCCGACGTCAAGGGCGAGGACCTGCTGACCGTGCGGAACGACGGCGTGCTCGACCGTCCGACGGCGTGGCTGTTCGGCAACGAGGCGCGAGGGCTCAGCGATGAGCAGCTCGTGCTGGCCGACCATGTCGTCACGGTGCCGATCTACGGCCATGCCGAATCGATGAACCTCGCGACCGCGGCATCCGTCTGCCTGTACGAGAGCGCGTTCGCGCAGCGCAGCGCGGGTCACGAATAGGTAACCCACCGCGCCGCGCCTTGGCGCGCGGCCTCGATGCACCCTAGTTTTGGGGATATGGAGCCAACGCAGCAGGCGCCCGCGACGTCGAACATCTCGGTGCGGCGCGGCGAACCCCTCGTCGTGATCGACCACGTCGACAAGCACTACGGCGATCTGCATGTGCTGAACGACATCAACACCGTCGTCAACCGCGGCGAGGTCGTCGTCGTGATCGGGCCCAGCGGCTCGGGCAAGTCCACGCTGTGCCGGGCGATCAACCGCCTTGAGACGATCGACTCGGGCACCATCACCATCGACGGCGAGCGGCTGCCCGAGGAGGGCGCTGCCCTCGCGAAGCTCCGTGCCGATGTCGGCATGGTCTTCCAGTCGTTCAACCTGTTCGCCCACAAGACCGTGCTCGAGAACATCACGCTCGCGCCGATCCGGGTGAAGCGGATCTCGCGCAAGGAGGCCGACGCGAAGGCGATGGAACTGCTCGAGCGCGTGGGCGTCGCGAACCAGGCCAAGAAGATGCCGGCCCAGCTCTCGGGCGGCCAGCAGCAGCGCGTCGCCATCGCGCGCTCGCTCGCGATGAACCCGAAGCTCATCCTCATGGACGAGCCCACGAGCGCGCTCGACCCCGAGATGATCAACGAGGTGCTCGACGTGATGATCGGCCTCGCCGAGCAGGGCATGACGATGATCGTCGTGACGCACGAGATGGGCTTCGCCCGCAAGGCCGCCAATCGTGTGCTGTTCATGGACGGCGGCCGCATCGTCGAGGAGGCGACGCCCGCCGACTTCTTCGACCACCCCCAGTCCGATCGCGCGAAGGACTTCCTCTCGAAGATCCTCGAGCACTAGGCCTGCGCTGCTACGAGCGGCGAGGAAACACCAAGATGAGAAGAGGCAGAGACATGACACGCATGAGAATCGCACTCGCGGCGGCGGCGGCGGCGTCGGCCCTCGTCCTCGCCGGCTGCGCCGGCGGCGGCGATGGCGCGGAAGAGCCCACCGAGGAAGCCGCCCCCACGTTCGAGGCGGGCACGACCATGGCCGAGCTCGCCGACGCGGGCTCGATCACGGTCGGCACCAAGTTCGACCAGCCCCTGTTCGGTCTCATCGGCCCGTCGGGCGTGCCCGAGGGCTTCGACGTCGAGATCGCGAAGATCATCGCCGGCGAGCTGGGCATCTCGGAAGAGGACATCGAGTGGGTCGAGACCGTGTCGGCCAACCGCGAGCCGTTCATCGAGAACGGCCAGGTCGATATCGTCGTCGCGACGTACACGATCAACGACACGCGCAAGGAGGTCGTGTCCTTCGCGGGTCCGTACTACATGGCGGGCCAGTCCATCCTCGTGCTCGCCGACAACGACGACATCGAGAGCGAAGACGACCTCGTCGGCCAGCCCGTGTGCTCGGTGACCGGCTCGACGCCGGCCGCCAAGCTCGCCGAGATCGGCGCGGAGCCGGTCCTCACCGACACGTACTCCAACTGCCTCGAGCCGCTGCGCAGCGGTCAGGTGGTCGCCGTGTCGACGGACAACGTGATCCTCGCGGGCCTCGCCGCCCAGAACGAGGGCGAGTTCAAGGTCGTCGGCGAGCCCTTCACCGAGGAGCCGTACGGCATCGGGCTTGCGCTCGAGGACGACGAGTTCCGCAACTGGATCAACGACGTGCTCGAGGCCGCCTACGAGGACGGTCGCTACGAGGAGGCGTGGAACTCCACGGCCGGTGAGGTCCTGCCGTTCATCGAACCGCCGGCGGTCGACCGCTACTGAGATCGAGTGCGGCCCGGGCGGAGCGCCCGGGCCGCGCCCGACCACCCCAACCGACCGGAACGGAGGCGTGTGGACGCCGTCATCGAGAACCTGCCGACGTACTGGCGCGGCTTCAGCATGACGCTGCTTCTGCTCGGCGTGAGCGGCATCTCCGCACTCGTGCTCGGCACGATCATCGCCTCGATGCGCATCTCGCCCGTGGCGTCGCTGCGCGCGTTCGCCACGTTCTACACCGAGCTCGTGCGGAACACGCCGCTGACGCTCGTGCTGTTCTTCTGCGCGATCGTGCTGCCCTACCTCGGTTCCCGGCTCGACTACGTCACCGCGGCGATGATCGGCCTCTCCGTGTACACCTCGCCGTTCGTCGCCGAGGCCCTCCGATCGGGCATCAACGGTGTTCCCGTGGGCCAGGCGGAAGCCGCTCGAAGCGTGGGGTTCGGCTTCGGCCAGACCGTCGGACTGATCGTGATGCCGCAGGCGTTCCGAATGACCATCCCACCGCTCATCAACGTCTTCATCGCCCTCACGAAGAACACCTCGGTCGCGGGCGGCTTCTTCGTCTTCGAGCTCTTCGCCGCGGCGCGCGAACTCGCGAACGCGAACGGCGACGCGGTCATCGCGATCCTCCTGGGCGCCGCGACGCTCTACCTCGTGATCACGGTGCCACTCGGCATCCTCGCGGGCCAACTCGAACGCACGTGGATGGTGCACCAATGAGCGGCGCAAGTGTTCTCTTCGATGCGCCCGGTCCGAAGGCGCGTCGACGCTCACTCATCTCCTCGATCGTCTCCGGCGTCCTGATCCTCGCCGGACTCGGCTGGATCGCGCTCACGCTCGCCGCACCCCGTGAAAGCGGTGGCATCACGCTTCCCGGCTACTTCGACCCGAGCAGGTGGGATGTCTTCGCCGACCCCGAGGTCTGGGAGCGCATCATCTTCGTCGGTGTCGTCGGAACGCTCTCGGCAGCGCTCACGGCATCCGTGTTCGCGGTCGTCCTCGGCGTGATCCTGTCGCTCCTCCGGAGTTCCGATGTCGCCTGGATCCGGGTGCCGACGGCAGTCGTGCTCGAGTTCGTCCGCGGCATGCCGGTGCTGCTCATGATGCTGTTCATCCTGCTCGTCCTGAACACGGGTGCGTTCTGGGCGGTCGTCGCCGCGCTCACGCTCTACAACGGCGCGCTCATCGGGGAGGCGCTTCGCGCCGGTCTCGCGTCCCTTCCCCGTGGCCAGCGCGAGGCGGGACTCAGTCTCGGCATGCGGCCGTTGCAGTCGAAGATGCTCGTGGAGTTCCCGCAGGCGTTCCGGCAGATGCTCCCGATCATCGTCGCCCAGCTCGTCGTGCTGTTGAAGGACACCTCGCTCGGCTACATCGTGGGCTACACCGAGCTGCTGCGGGTGAACATGAACCAGCTTGCGACGTTCTATGGCAATCGCTACCTGTTCTCGTTCTTCGTCGTCACCCTGGTGCTCTATCTCATCATGAACCTCTCGCTGTCGTGGTTCGCGCGGTGGCTGTCAAGGCGCACGGCGTCGAGGTCGAGCGGTATGCGTCTCCCGCCCGACGACGCGACGCAGGCGATCCTCGTGGCGCAGGCGACCGCGGCGGCGCAGCAGTCTGACGCGACCGGCGGGGACCCACGACCGTCACCGAGGTCGTGAGGCGGGCACGAAGCCACCCGTCGCGCACCGGTAGACTCGTCTCTCGTGTCCGAGCCCCTCGAAATCACCGAGCACGCCGTCGCAGCGGCCGTCGACGCCGCCCTCGCGGCGATCGCGTCGGCCGCCGACTCCGCGGCACTGAAGACCGTCCGCACCGAGCACACGGGCGAGAAGTCGACCCTCGCGCAGCTCAACGCACAACTCCGCAACGTACCGAGCGACCAGAAGGCCGCACTCGGCAAGCTCGTCGGCGGCGCCCGCGGCCGGGTCAACCAGGCCTTCGCCGCGCGTGAGGCCGAGATCGGTGAGGCCGAGGCGGCCGCACAGCTCGAGGCGGAGACGGTGGATGTCACGGCGTTGCCGTCGCGGTACCGGGCCGGCTCGCGGCATCCGCTCACCCTCCTGCAAGACCGGGTGTGCGACGTGTTCACCGGCATGGGCTGGGAGATCGCCGAGGGCCCAGAGGTCGAGAGCGAGTGGTTCAACTTCGACGCGCTCAACTTCGACGCCGACCACCCGGCACGCGCGATGCAGGACACCTTCTTCGTCGACCCACCCGAGTCGCACCTCGTGCTGCGCACGCACACGAGCCCGGTGCAGATCCGCTCGATGCTCGAGCGCGACCTGCCGCTCTACGTGCTCGCGCCGGGCCGCGTGTACCGCACCGACGAGTTCGATGCGACGCACCTGCCCGTGTTCATGCAGTTCGAGGGCGTCGCCGTCGACAAGGGCCTCACCATGGCCCACCTCAAGGGCACCCTCGACCACTTCGTGAAGTCGATCTTCGGCGACGAGGCGAAGATCCGTCTGCGCCCGAGCTTCTTCCCGTTCACCGAGCCGAGCGCCGAGCTCGACTTCTGGCACCCGACCTTCAAGGGCGGCGCGCGCTGGATCGAGTGGGGCGGCTGCGGCATGATTCACCCGAACGTGCTGAAGGCCGCGGGCATCGACCCCGAGGTGTACACGGGCTTCGCGTTCGGCATGGGGATCGAGCGCGGGCTCATGCTCCGCAACGACGTGCAGGACATGCGCGAGATGGTCGAGGGAGACATCCGCTTCTCCCAGCAGTTCGGAATGGTGGTCTGACCCATGCGAGTGCCGCTCAGCTGGCTCGCCGAATACGTCGAACTCGTGCCCGGCACGACCCCCGAGGAGGTGCACGCCGCGCTCGTCGAGGTGGGCCTCGAAGAGGAGGACGTGCACACGTTCGAGGTGCAGGGAGCCATCGTCGTGGGCGAGGTGCTCGAGTTCGTCGAGGAGCCCCAGTCCAACGGCAAGACCATCCGCTGGTGCCAGGTGCGGGTCGCCCCCGAGGGTGAGACCGCGGCCGACGGCGGCGACGCCGTGCACGGCATCGTGTGCGGGGCGCGCAACTTCTTCCCGGGTGACAAGGTCGTCGTGACGCTGCCCGGTGCCGTGCTTCCGGGGCCCTTCCCGATCGCGGCGCGCAAGACCTACGGGCACGTCTCCGACGGCATGATCGCCTCGGCGCGCGAGCTCGGCCTCGGCGACGACCACGAGGGCATCCTGCGCCTCGCGACCCTCGGCATCGACGCGCCCGTCGGCACCGACGCCATCAAGCTGCTCGGGCTCGACGACGCCGCAGTCGAGATCAACGTCACGCCCGACCGCGGATACGCGTTCTCGATCCGCGGCGTCGCGCGCGAGTACGCCCACGCCACGGGTGCACGGTTCCGCGACCCGGTCGAGCAGATGAGTCCCGCGGAGGTGTCGGGCGACGCGTTCCCCGTCGAGATCCGCGACGAGGCGCCCATCCGCGGCCGCGTCGGCTCGACGGTGTACGCCACGCGCATCGTGCGTGACGTCGATCCCAAGCAGCCCACCCCGCCGTGGATGGTCGCACGGCTGAAGCTCGCCGGCATCCGCTCGATCTCGGTGCTCGTCGACATCACGAACTACGTCATGCTCGAACTCGGCCAGCCGATCCACGGCTACGACCTCGACCGACTGCGCGGCGGCATCGTGGTGCGTCGCGCGACGCCCGGCGAGACGATGACGACGCTCGACGGCAAGGTGCGCACGCTCCACCCCGAGGACCTCCTGATCACCGACGACCGCGGGCCGATCGGCCTGGCCGGCGTCATGGGCGGCGCCGACACCGAGATGTCGGATGCCACGACGAACGTGCTCATCGAGGCCGCGAACTTCGACCCGGTCTCGATCGCGCGCACGGCACGCCGGCACAAGCTCCCGAGCGAGGCGTCGAAGCGCTACGAGCGCGGCGTCGACCCGCAGATCGCCGCGGCCGCCGCGACCCGCGTCGCGCAGCTCATGGTCGACCTCGCGGGCGGCACGGCCGACATGGGCGGCTCGCTCATCCACGAGGCTCCCGTGCGCGAGGCGATCGAGCTCCCGACCGGCTACGTGTCGGGGCTGATCGGGGTCGAGTACACCGACGACGAGGTGCACGACGCCCTCGCCGAGATCGGTGGCACGATCACGGTCACCGACACGGGCTTCGAGGTAGTGCCGCCGTCGTGGCGTCCCGACCTCACGGGCAGGGCCGATCTCGCCGAGGAGGTGGCCCGCATCGCCGGGTACCACCGCATCCCGTCGGTGCTGCCCGTCGCCCCTCCCGGTCGCGGCCTCACGCGCTCGCAGCGCGTGCGTCGTCGCGTCGCCGACACCCTCGCCGCGGCCGGCGCCACCGAGGTGCTCTCGTTCCCGTTCGCGACCGAGGCCGAGAACGGCCGGTACGGCAGCGTCGACGGCGAGCCCGTGGCATCCGTGCGCCTCGCGAACGCGCTTGACGCGAGCACCGCGCTCATGCGGCGCTCGCTGCTGCCGGGTCTCATCGGCGCCGCCCAGCGGAACCGGTCACGTGGCCTCAACGACCTGTCGCTCTTCGAGGTCGGGATCGTGTTCCTTCCCGAGCCGGGTCGTACCTATGGCACGCCCGGGCTGCCGATCGGCGACGCGAAGCCGTCCGACGACGAGCTCGCCGAGCTGCAGGCGGGGATTCCGCCGCAGCCGCGCCACGTGGGCGTGCTGCTGGTCGGCGACGTCCTCACGAAACAGCCGGGCCAGGCCGCCGTGCCGGCCGGCATCGTCGACGCGCTGGACGCCGTGCGGCAGATCGGGCTCGCGACGGGCGCCGAATTCGAGTTCGCGCAGGGTTCGCACCGGGCCCTGCACCCCGGTCGCACCGCCGAGCTGCGGGTCGAGGGTCGCACCGTCGGGTATGCCGGCGAGCTGCTTCCCGCACTCGCGGAGGAGGCCGACCTGCCGCGCGTGGTGGCGGTCGTCGAACTCGACCTGGACGCCGTCATCGAGCTCACCGATCCCGCCCTCGAAGCGCGTGCGATCGGCACGTATCCGGCCGCGACGCAGGATCTCTCGCTCGTCGTCGATCGAGCCGTGCCGGCCGCGGCCGTCGCCGCCGTCGTGCGCGACGGCGCGGGTGCACTCCTGGAGGACCTGCACCTCGTCGACGACTACCGAGGGCAGGGCGTCCCTGAGGGATCGAAGAGCCTGACGTTCGCGCTCCGGTTCCGCGCGGCGGACCGCACGCTGACCGCCGCCGAGGCCAGCGAGGCGAAGCTCGCCGGCGCGGCCGTCGCGGCCGAGCGGTACGGCGCGAGGATCCGCGAGTAGCGGGCGGGCCGAGCCCTCCAGAACGGGTTGCGCAGCGGCGTGGACTCGGTGACCGGCGGCCGTCGATTTTGCCGCTGCGCACCGGCTCGATATGGTCGTTGGCATGTCCATCGTCCGGTTCGCCGCCTCCGCACGCATCACGCGTGTCGTCGAGCTCGGCAACCGACGTCGTGGCGCTCGCCGAATCTCGGCGACCCCTGCTGCGGCCTAGTCGGGCCGGTGCGGGCGTCGCCGGAACGTCGCCCGACCGCTCAGACCCTAAGGTGGATCCATGACGTACTCCGTCGCCGTTTCCGGCGCGTCCGGCTATGCCGGGGGAGAGATCCTGCGCCTGCTCGCCGATCATCCCGACTTCGATGTCCGCACCGTCACCGCGCACCAGAACGCCGGACAGCCGCTCGTCGCCGTGCAGCCGCACCTGCGCACCTACACGCACCTCACGCTTCAGGAGACCTCCGCCGCGACGCTCGCCGACCATGACGTGGTGTTCCTCGCCCTCCCGCACGGGGCATCCGGTGCCATTGCCGCCGAACTCGCCGATGACACGCTCGTCATCGACTGCGGCGCCGACCACCGCCTCGAACGCGCCGCCGACTGGGCCACGTTCTACGGCGGCGAGCACCACGGCGCGTGGAGCTACGGCGTACCCGAGCTACCGCGCCTCACGGGCACGCAACGCGATCGCCTCACCGGCGCACGTCGCATCGCGGCGCCCGGCTGCAACGCCTCCACCGTCGCGCTGTCGCTCGCGCCCGGCATCCGGGCGGGCGTCATCGAGAGCCGCGACCTCGTCACGGTGCTCGCGGTCGGCCCGTCTGGCGCGGGCAAGAGCCTGAAGGCGCACCTGCTCGGCAGCGAGATCCTGGGCTCGGCGAACCCCTATTCGGTGGGCGGCGTGCACCGGCACATCCCCGAGATCACGCAGGCCCTGCGGTGGGCCGGGGCCGCCGATCCGACGATCTCGTTCACGCCGGTCATCGTACCGATGTCGCGGGGCATCCTGGCGACGTCGACCGCTCGCATCGTGCCGGGCACTGAGGTCGCAGCCGTACGTGCGGCCTGGGAGGACGCCTATGCGGGGGAGCGGTTCGTGCAGCTCCTTCCCGCCGGCCAGTTCCCCCGGACGGCCGACGTACTGGGCGCGAACACGGCACTCATGGGCCTCGCGGTCGACGAGGACGCCGGCCGCGTCGTCGTGGTCACGGCCGTCGACAACCTCGTGAAGGGCACCGCGGGTGCCGCCATCCAGTCCGCCAACATCGCGCTCGGGCTCGCCGAGTCGACCGGGCTCCCCGTGAACGGAGTCGCACCGTGACCGTCACGCTCCCCGCCGGATTCGAGGCCGCAGGCATCGCCGCGGGCCTCAAGCGCTCGGGCGCGCTCGACCTCGCCGTCGTGGTGAACCGCGGCCCATCGCATGCCGCCGCGGCCGTGTTCACCTCCAACCGGGCGAAGGCGAACCCGGTGATCTGGTCGCAGCAGGTCATCCAGGATGGAGTGGCCTCGGCGATCGTGCTCAACTCGGGCGGCGCGAACTGCTTCACGGGGCCTGAGGGCTTCCAGGTCACGCACCGCACCGCTGAGGCGGCCGCGTCGGCGCTCGGCGTCTCGGCCGGCGACGTGCTCGTGTGCTCCACGGGCCTCATCGGCGAGCAGCTCGACGGCGAGGTCGTCGAGGAAGGCGTGCTCTCGGCGGTCGACCGGCTCGGGGCCGACGGCGGCGAGGACGCCGCGCGGGCCATCATGACGACCGACACCACGCCGAAGACAGCGGTGGTGCAGGTCGACGGATGGCGCATCGGCGGCATGGCGAAGGGCGCGGGCATGCTCGCGCCCGGCCTCGCGACGATGCTCGTGGTGCTCACGACCGATGCCGACCTGCCCGCGGCGGAACTCGATGCGGCGCTCCGGCAGGCGACGCGCGTCACGTTCGACCGGCTCGATTCCGACGGCTGCATGTCGACCAACGACCAGGTCACGCTCATGGCGTCGGGCGCATCGGGCGTGGTGCCCGACGCCGCGACCTTCACCGAGGCGCTCACGACCGCCTGCCGCGACCTCGCGCTGCAACTGCAGGCCGACGCCGAGGGCGCGAGCCACGACATCGCCATCGAGGTGGTCGGAGCCGTCAGCGAGGACGACGCCGTCGAGGTGGCGCGCTCGGTCGCCCGGAACAACCTCTTCAAGGCCGCGATCTTCGGTAACGACCCCAACTGGGGGCGCGTGCTCGCCGCGATCGGCACCACCAAGGCGCCGTTCGACCCCTACCTCGTCGACGTGTCGATGAACGGGGTGCGCGTGTGCCACGCGGGCCGGCCCGACCAGCCGCGCGAGCTCGTCGACCTCGCGCCACGGGCCACGCACGTGCTCATCGAGCTGCACGCCGGCGAGGCATCCGCCACCATCTGGACCAACGACCTCACGCACGACTACGTGCACGAGAACAGCGCCTACGCGAGCTGAGATGACGAACCCTTCGACCAGATCAGGGACCGAGGATGCCGCGGCCAAGGCGCAGGTGCTCATCGACTCCCTGCCCTGGCTGAAGCGCTTCCACGGCGAGACGATCGTGGTGAAGTTCGGCGGCAACGCCATGGTGAGCGCCGAGTTGCAGCGCGCGTTCGCCGAGGACATGGTCTACCTGCGCTACGCGGGCATCAAGCCCGTCGTGGTGCACGGCGGCGGCCCGCAGATCTCGGCGATGCTCGCGCGGCTCGGCATCGAGAGCGAGTTCCTGGGCGGCTATCGCGTGACGACGCCCGAGACCATGGACGTCGTGCGCATGGTGCTGTCGGGTCAGGTGAGCCGGGAGCTGGTCTCGCTCATCAACCGGCACGGACCGCTCGCGTCGGGCGTGTCGGGTGAGGATGCCGGCCTGTTCAGGGGTCGGCGGCGCGGTGCGCTCGTCGACGGCGACGAGGTCGACCTCGGGCTCGTCGGCGACGTCGTCGCGGTCGATCCCGCCGCCGTGCTCGCCGAGCTCGACGCCGGACGCATCCCCGTGGTCTCCTCGATCGCGCCCGATGCGGACGCGCCGGGCCAGTCGCTCAATGTCAACGCCGACTCCGCGGCCGCGGCCCTCGCGATCGCGCTCGGCGCCGCCAAGCTGGTGATCCTCACGGATGTCGCGGGGCTCTATCGCGACTGGCCGAATCGCGACTCGCTCGTCTCGGTCATCGACGTGCGCGAGCTCATCGAGCTGCTGCCGCACCTCGAGTCGGGCATGATCCCGAAGATGACGGCGTGCCTCGAGGCCGTGGAGGGCGGCGTCGCCAAGGCCGCCATCATCGACGGCCGGATCCCGCACTCCATCCTCCTCGAGGTGTTCACGCAATCGGGCATCGGAACGGAGGTCGTCCCCGTATGACCGGGCCAACCAGCATGACCGGCACCACCACCGATTGGCAACAGCGGTTCGATCGCCGAATCATGCGCTCGATGGCCATGCCGCTCGCGAAGCTCGACCACGGCCGCGGTGCGCGCGTCTGGGACGCCGACGGCAACGAGTACCTCGACTTCCTCGCCGGCATCGCCGTGAACTCGCTCGGACACGCGCACCCCGTGTTCGTCGAGGCAGTCTCGACCCAGGCGGCGCGCCTCGCGCACGTGTCGAACTACTTCACGTCGGAGCCCGCCCTCGAACTCGCCGAGCGCGTGACGCGCCTCTCGGGCGCCGGCGACGAGGGACGCGCCTGGTTCGGCAACTCCGGCGCCGAGGCGAACGAGGCGGCGTTCAAGCTCGCCCGCCTCAACAACTCCGGCGGCGCCCGCACGCGCGTCCTCGCGCTCGTCGACGCGTTCCACGGTCGCACCATGGGTTCGCTCGCGCTCACCGGCAAGCCGCACATGCGCGACGCGTTCGAGCCGCTGCCCGGCGGGGTCGAGCACATCGACGCCACCATCAGGGCGCTCGAGGCCGCCGTCGACGACGGGGTCGCCGCGCTGTTCGTCGAGCCCATCCAGGGCGAGGCCGGCGTGGTCGAGCTGCCCGACGGCTTCCTCTCCGCTGCGCGCGACCTCACGCGACGCCACGGCGTGCTGCTCATCGTCGACGAGATCCAGACCGGCGCCGGCCGCACGGGCGAGTGGTTCGGGTTCCAGCACGAGGGCGTCGTGCCCGATGCCATCACGATCGCGAAGGGCATCGGCGGCGGCTTCCCGATCGGCGGCCTCGTGACCTTCGGCCACGCGTCGACGCTGTACTCGAGGGGCCAGCACGGCTCGACCTTCGGGGGCAACCCGCTCGCCACGCACGTCGCCAATGCGGTGCTCGGCGAGATCGAGCGGGCGGGCCTCGTCGAGAACGCCGCCCTGCGCGGTCGGCAAGTCCGTGCTCGCGTCGAGGGGCTCGACTCGCCGCTCGTCGCGGGCATCCGCGGCCGGGGCCTGCTGCTCGGCGTCGCGCTCGCGGAGCCCGTCGCGCAGCTGGTCTCGAACGCCGCCATGCAGGCCGGGCTCATCGTGAACGCCGCCAACGACTCGACCATCCGCATCGCGCCGCCCCTCATCATCGACGAGGCCGACATCGACGAGTTCGCCGAGCGTTTCACGCGTGCGCTCGCCGCCGCCGCCGCCGCCCTCTGACCACGGACCCGATCCACACGAACGGAATCGCATGACCCGCCACTTCCTCCGCGACGACGACATCACGCCGGCCGAGCAGGCCGAGATCCTCGACCTGGCCGAGCGACTGAAGCGCGACCGCTGGGCCGTGAAGCCGCTCGCCGGGCCCCAGACCGTCGCGGTCATCTTCGACAAGTCGTCGACCCGCACGCGCGTGTCGTTCGCCGTGGGCATCGCCGACCTGGGCGGCTCCCCGCTCATCATCTCGACCGCGTCGAGCCAGCTCGGCGGCAAGGAGACGCCCTCCGACACGGCGCGCGTGCTCGAGCGGATGGTGTCGGCCATCGTCTGGCGCACCTACGGCCAGGCCGGCCTCGAGGAGATGGCTGCCGGAACCACCGTGCCCGTCGTGAACGCCCTGTCCGATGACTTCCACCCGTGCCAGCTGCTGGCCGACCTCCTCACGATCCGCGAGCACAAGGGTCGCCTCGCCGGACTCACCGTCACATTCCTCGGCGACGGTGCGTCGAACATGGCGCAGTCGTACGTGCTCGCGTGCGTGACCGCGGGCATGCATGTGCGGGTCGCCTCGCCCGAGGAGTTCTCGCCCGCGGCATCCGTCGTCGACGACGCCGACCGCATCGCCGCGTCGACCGGAGGTTCGGTGACGCTCTTCACGGATGCCGCGGAGGCCACCTCGGGTACGGACGTCGTGGTCACCGACACCTGGGTGTCGATGGGCAAGGAGGACGAGAAGGCGCACCGGGTCGCCACCTTCGGCGCCTACCGCGTGGACCGCGAGCTCATGGACCTCGCCGCGGCCGACGCCGTGTTCATGCACTGCCTGCCCGCCGACCGCGGCTACGAGGTCACGGCCGACGTCATCGACGGCGAGCAGTCGATCATCTGGGACGAGGCCGAGAACCGGCTTCACGCGCAGAAGGCGCTGCTCGTGTGGCTCCTCGAGCGGAAGGACGCCGGATGACCGACGAGCACGGCACCAACGAGGGCGCGCTCTGGGGCGCCCGATTCGCCACCGGCCCCTCGCCCGAGCTCGCCCGCCTGTCGAAGTCGACGCACTTCGACTGGCAGCTCGCGCCCTACGACCTGGCAGGATCCCGGGCACACGCACGGGCCCTCGCCGCCGCCGGCTACCTCGGCGACGACGAGCTCGCCGCCATGCTCGACGGACTCGACACGCTCGGGTCCCGCGTGGCCTCGGGCGAGGTCGTCGCCGCCGAGTCCGACGAGGACGTGCACGGCGCACTCGAGGCCGCGCTCATCGCGCTCGTCGGCCCCGACCTCGGCGGCAAGCTGCGCGCCGGTCGCAGCCGCAACGACCAGATCGCGACCCTCGTGCGCCTCTACCTCAAAGATCACGCCGCCACGATCGGCCAGCAGCTCGTGCATCTCATCGACGCGCTCGCGGCCCAGGCCGACACGCACCGCACGGCCATCATGCCCGGCCGCACGCACCTGCAGCACGCGCAGCCCGTGCTGCTCGCGCATCACCTGCTCGCACACGGCTGGGCGCTCTCGCGCGACCTCGAGCGGCTCGTCGACTGGACGAAGCGAGCGGATGTCTCGCCCTACGGCGGCGGAGCGCTCGCCGGGACGACGCTCGGCCTCGACGCGGCATCCGTCGCCCGCGACCTGGGACTCGCGCAGCCGGCCGAGAACTCGATCGACGGCACGGCCAGCCGCGACGTCGTCGCCGAGTTCGCGTTCGTCGCGGCGATGATCGGCATCGACCTCTCGCGCATCGCCGAGGAGGTCATCATCTGGAACACCCGCGAGTTCGGGTTCGTGACGCTCGACGACGGCTACTCGACCGGTTCGTCGATCATGCCCCAGAAGAAGAACCCCGACATCGCCGAGCTCGCGCGCGGCAAGTCGGGCCGGCTCATCGGCAACCTGACGGGTCTTCTCGCGACGCTGAAGGCGCTGCCGCTCGCCTACAACCGCGACCTCCAGGAGGACAAGGAGCCGGTCTTCGATTCGGTCGAGACCCTCGAGGTGCTGCTGCCGGCGTTCACGGGCATGATCGCGACGCTCACGTTCCACACCGAGCGCATGGCCGAGCTCGCACCTGCCGGCTTCTCGTTGGCGACGGATGTCGCGGAGTGGCTCGTGAAGCGGCGGGTACCGTTCCGCGACGCCCACGAGATCACCGGTGCGCTCGTGCGATACGCCGAGGAGCACGGCCTCGACCTCGACCAGGTCGACGACGCCGCGCTCGCCGCGATCTCGCCGCACCTCACGCCCGACCTGCGCGAGGTGCTCACGATCACCGGCTCGGTCGCGAGCCGGGACGGCATCGGCGGCACTGCGCCCGTGCGCGTCGACGAGCAGTTCGCCCGCCTCACCGACCGCGTGCGGCACCTCGTCTCCGGACTCCCGGGGTCGAAGCACTGACCGATCGCATGTCGGCGAGGCTCGTCACCGTCGGGCGCGAGTACTTCGCGCGCGACCCGGTGGAGCTCGGCCCGCTGCTGCTCGGCGCGGTGCTCGCGTACCAGAGCGACGAGGGCCCGGTGGCCGTGCGGCTCTCGGAGGTCGAGGCGTACCGGGGCGTCGGCGAGGACCCCGGATCGCACGCGTTCCGCGGCGAGACGCGGCGCAACGCCGTCATGTTCGGCGAGGCCGCGCACCTGTACGCCTACTTCACGTACGGCATGCACACGTGCCTCAACATCGTGGCGGGGCATCCGGGCACCTCGGCCGGGGTGTTGCTGCGCGGCGGCACGATCGTCGAGGGCATCGAGCTCGCCCGCGAGCGGCGGGCCGGGGCATCCGACCGCGACCTCGCCCGGGGACCCGCACGACTCGCCGTGGCGATGGGAGTGCCACTCTCGGCGGGCGGATCCGACCTGCTCGCCCCGCCGTTCTCGCTCGTGGTGGCAGCCGAGCCCGTGCCCTTCGAGCACGGGCCGCGCACCGGCATCAGCGGACCGGGCGGGGGAGCGGCGTTCCCGTGGCGGTTCTGGATCCCGGGCGACCCGGGCGTGTCGCCCTACCGCCGTCACGCGCGCTCGCACGCGTAGTCTCCCGGTGGCTCCTCCTCGCGACGGCGGTCGGAGGTCGAGCCGCCCGCGCGAGTATCGGCCGCCGTCGTCGGGTATGCCGACCGCGCGCGCCGCGCGCCGCGCGACGCGTCAGCGCAACGCGAGGTGCACGACGAGCGCCGCGGCGCACGCCCAGATGAGGCTCGCGAACGTGCCGATGATGAACCGCTCGCGTGCCTCGGGGGCTTCGAGCTCGGTGAACCGCCCGACGCCCTTGACGGCGACGACGATGGCGAGCGCCTCGGGGAATCCCGCGATGATGGCACCGGCCGACGCGATGCGCTCGAGCACGCCGATCGTGAGGCCGCCGCGGAGCACCTCTCGACGGGCCCCCGTGGTGACCCCCATGCGCTGCTCGTCGGCCGTCGGCCGCTCGGTGATGATGATGCCACCGTGGAGACCGGGCGCGACGGTGCCCATCGCGAGTCGCAGCGCCGTGGCCGCGGCCGGGCTCCCGCCGAACACCGCGATCGTGAACCCGAGGATCGTGACGAGGGGGGCGAAGCCCATGCGCGCCGGCTCGCCGAGCGTCGCCGCGGCCATGATCGCGACCGCGAGCGTACCCGCCGAGAACCACAGGTAGGGCGCGCGGGGCCGGAGGAAGGCGAGCACCGACAGCGCCGTGGCCGCGACGAGCGAGGCCAGCAGCGTCGACCAGGAGACGGCTTCGGCGACGGCGGCGAGGTTCACGGGGCTCCTTCCGGCGCGGCCCGGCGGCTGCGGCTTCGAGCAGTGTAGCGAGCCGGCGCCGGGCGACGCGATCACTCCCGCGCGGTGCGTTCGGAATCGGCGTGGAGCCGCTCCAGCAGCCGCACGAGCGCCGGGCGGGCCTCCTCCTCGGCGCGCCACCTGGCCGCCTTGAGCCGGGCGCTCACGGCGGCGGCGCTCACGTCGAGGAGCGCCGCGGCCTCCTTCTGCTGATGGCCCGCTCGCATCAGCTCGACGACCTCCCAGCCGTGTTCCGAGCGGCGGTCGCGGAGGAGTACCAGCAGCCGAATCAGTGCTTCGACGTCCGCGGACGCGGTCGTCAGCTCAGGCGAGCCGGCGCGGAGTGCGAAGCGGCCGTCGGCGCGCTTCGCGGCACCGACTGCCTCGCGCGCGGCGACGAAGGCGGCGCCGGTGGCCTTGCGAGCGGCGTCGGGAAGGGGCATCCGGATGCCGCCCACTCCGACGCCGACGCTCCACCACCCGGTGCGCGTGGTGTCGAGCACGATCCCGATCGTCGCCTCGGCCGACGCGGTGACCAGCTGGATCTCATCGCCCGCCGTCTGGTCGGCGGGCAGCGCGAGGTCGTCGCCGTACGTCGCGGTGAGCTCCTCGACGAGGTCGCCAGTTCGGTCGGTGTCGCGGCGGCTCGCGACCTGGTCGGCGGTGATGACGAACACGTATGGCCCTCCGATGAGTGATACGACCTTGAACAGTCAGCATCAATGGTACAGAGCTGACTGAGTCATATCAGTGATCAGTGCTTGATGCGGCGGAATCAATCCTGGAACCTGAATCAAGTCATCGGGGCCCGCTGGTACCCTTGCTGGCGTGTCAGACCCAGTGATCCTCGCATCCCAGCAGAACGACGCCTCCTTCGAGGACGTCTGGGAGGAGCTCGTCTGGCGTGGCCTCGTGCACGTGTCGACCGACCAGGCTGCGCTGAAGGAGCTCCTCGCGGGCGAGCCGATCACGTATTACTGCGGGTTCGACCCCACCGCGCCCAGCCTGCATCTCGGCAACCTCGTGCAGATCCTCACCATGCGCCGACTGCAACTGGCCGGCCACGAGCCCCTCGGGCTGGTGGGCGGCTCGACGGGGCTCATCGGCGACCCGCGACCCACGGCGGAGCGCACGCTGAACACGAAGGAGACCGTGGCCGAGTGGGTGGGCTACCTGCGCGCGCAGGTGAGTCGGTTCCTGTCGGGCGAGGGCGACAACGCCGTGCGGATGGTCAACAACCTCGATTGGACGGCCGATCTCTCGGCCATCGACTTCCTGCGCGACATCGGCAAGCACTACCGCGTCGGCACCATGTTGAAGAAGGATGCCGTGGCGTCGCGTCTCAACTCCGACGTGGGCATCAGCTACACCGAGTTCAGCTACCAGATCCTGCAGGGCTTCGACTACCTCGAGCTGTACCGACAGTACGGCTGCGTCCTGCAGACCGGCGGCAGCGACCAGTGGGGCAACCTGACGAGCGGCACCGACCTCATCCACAGGGTCGAGGGCGAGCACGTGCACGCCATCGGCACGCCGCTCGTCACGAACTCCGACGGCACGAAGTTCGGCAAGAGCGAGGGCAATGCCATCTGGCTGGATGCCGCGATGTGCAGCCCGTACCGCTTCTACCAGTTCTGGCTCAACACCGACGACGCGGACGTCGTGTCGCGGCTGAAGATCTTCACGTTCCTCAGTCGGGCGCGCATCGAGGAGATCGCGGAGCTCGTGGAGCGGGAGCCGTTCCGCCGCGAGGCGCAGCGAGTGCTCGCGCACGAGGCGACCACGCTCGTGCACGGCGAGGAGGCCACGGCGAAGGTCGTCGCCGCGTCCGAGGCCCTCTTCGGTCGCGGCGACCTGTCGGCGCTCGATCCCGACACGCTCGAAGCGGCGCTGCGGGAGTTGCCGAACACCACGACGTCGCCGGATGCCCCGATCGCGCAGCTGCTCGCCGACACCGGGCTGGTCTCGAGCCAGAGCGAAGGCCGGCGAGCCATCGCCCAGGGCGGAGTCTCGCTCGACAACGTGAAGATCGACGACGAGACGGCGACCATCGAGGACCGCGTCGCGCGCGGCGGCATGGCGGTGCTCCGGCGCGGCAAGAAGACGCTCGCGGGCATCTTCGTCGAGTGAGGGACCGCTCGATGGCGACCGGCTCGGCCGAACGGCTCGTGCGTCGCGTGTGGGCCGAGTTGTCACGCGCCCCCTCGGAACTGGACGCCCTCGGTACGTTGCCCGAGGCGCCGCTGCCGGCCCGTCTGGACGTGTCGGGACTCGCGGTCGGCGCGGTCGCGGCCGCGAGTCTCGCCGCCGCCTCGAAGGTCGGCGGCGGCCTCGGGGCGGGGAGGCTCCGACTCGACGGCGACCGGATCGCGGCCGCATTCACGGAGGACCGGGTGTTCCGCTGGAATGGGGAGCGGCCTGACGTGCGGGCGCCGCTCTCTGGCTTCTGGTGCGCCGCCGATGGGTGGGTGCGCACGCACGGCAACTACCCGCATCATGCACGAGCGCTGCGCCGGGTGCTCGGCGTCCCCGAGTCGGCCGGGAGCGACGAGGTCGCCGCGGCGATCCGCGATCGCCGGGCCGAGGAACTCTCGGCCGCGGTCACGGCCGCCGAGGGGCTGTGCGTCGTCGTTCGCGCCGAGGATCCGCCCGTCGACGCCGAACTCCTCGAGCGACCCCTGATCGAGGTGACGAGCCTCGGCGCGGCATCCGCTCGCCGGCGTCCGAGGTCGACGGATGCCGCGGCCGCACCACTCGCGGGCGTGCGCGTGCTGGACCTCACGCGAGTCATCGCCGGACCCGTCGCCACCCGAACTCTGGCGCTGCTCGGCGCGGACGTGCTCCGAGTCGATCCGCCCGAACCCGCCGAGCTGGGCTGGCAGCACGTGCTGATGGGTGCCGGGAAGCGCTCGACGATCCTCGACGTGCGCCGGGCGAGCGACGCAGCGACGTTCAACATGCTGCTCGGCAGTGCCGACGTCGTCGTGCTCGGCTATCGGCCGGCGTCGCTGGCCCGGCACCGGCTCGATCCGTGGAGTCTCGTGGCGTGGCACCCGGGGCTCGTCATCGCACAGTTGTCGGCATGGGGGTTCGATGGCGACGAAGCCGAACGCGCGGGCTTCGACAGCCTCGTGCAGGCCGCGAGCGGCATCGCATTCGTCGAAGGCGAGCCCGATCGGCCCGGCGCGCTGCCTGCGCAGGCGCTCGACCACGGCACGGGGTACCTGCTCGCGGCCGCGGTGATCACCCTCCTCGAGCGCCAGAGCTCCGAGGGCGGTTCGTGGCTGGCGCGGATGACGCCGCGCCGAACGGCATCCGAACTCCTCGCGATGCCGCGCACAGCCGAGCTCGAACCGGCCGCGGCGCTCTCCGGCCACGAGCACCCGGCGCAGGCCGCAGAGGTGAGCGGCGCCATCGGCGAACTGCGGCTGGTCCGCCCAGCGATCGTGCTCCAATCGCCGCTCGAGGAGTGGCCGGCCGCACCGCATCGATGGGGTTCGGATCGCCCCGAGTGGAGGGGCTGACGCGCGACACGCCCGGGATGCAACATCGAGTTGCACGCCCCCCGGGTTACACGTAGAGTATCCACTCGTTGCCCCAAAGGTGCGAACGAGCGAGAGAGTTCATCGAACACCTGCTCATCGCCCTCAAGCGGAACGATTCCAAGCCTCGAACAGACCTCTGGTCGATCGCTTGAAGCATGCGGACTCGTCCTTCGGGATGACCGGGATGGAACAAACGAACCAGCCTCGGATGGGATGCCGTTTCGGCGCCGAACCGGGTGCGTCCGTTTCTTGAGAACTCAATAGCGTGCACTATGTTCAATGCCAATTTTTGTATCCTGTGTTCTTTGCCCTTTTGGGGTGGGGGGGATGGGTTTTTTTGGATTGATGGACAGTCAGCAGTTTTGATTGTTTTTCAGCCTGAGATCAGATTTGCCTGATGCCTTTCGGGGTTGTTGGGTGCCAAGT
>NZ_BMMD01000008.1 GCF_014645655.1 Agromyces bauzanensis
CTCGAGCAGCGGCGGGCACACAAAGTCGAGAGGCTGATCCGGCAGGCGCAGTTCCCGATCCCGGACGCATCGGTCGCGGAAGTCGACTACCGCGAAGGGCGCGGCATCACCCCGGTCCGGATGCGCCGATACGCCGCCCACGACTGGCGCGCAGACCCCATGAACCTGCTCATCAGCTCGCCCACCGGCGGCGGGAAGACCTACCTCGCCTGCGCGCTCGGGATCAGCGCCTGCCACAACGGCCACGCCGTCACCTACGCCCGGATGGACGACCTCGCCCGCCGCCTCGTCATCGCCCGCAGCGATGGGATCGCACACCAGAAACTGCTCAACGAGCTCTCGGAAACCGATCTCCTCATCATCGACGACTTCCTCACCGTCGGCATCGACAGTGACGCCGCCAGCGACCTGTTCGCCGTCCTCGCGAACCGAGAACACCGGCTCCCGACGATGATCGCCTCCCAGACCGGGCCCGCGCACTGGGTCGCTGAACTCCCCGACCGGGTCGCCGCGGACTCCATCGTGAACCGGCTCGCGAACCACGCGAGAACGATCAACCTCGGCCAGATCGACATGCGCAGACTCCGCCACGACCACGCCCGCGTCAGCGAGGGCTACTGGGAGTAACCGGCGAACGATGGTGCCGGCTCACCAGCACCACCCCAGAGCCGGTACCATCCCCCCAGAACGCCGGTACCAGATCGCTGGACCACCAGTACCAACTCACGCTACGCGCCACTCCGCTACGCGGACATCCTTTCCCATGCGAGCGATCCGCGTCATCGCGAGCTTGCCTACACGACGATCGCGCTCCTACGTGAGTACGACGAGCTGATCGGACTCGACGAGGCTCTGAGCGATCGTGCGCTCGCTGTCGCCGAGGCCGTACTCGTGCAGCTCGGGAACTTCCCGGGTATTCGAACTCTTCAGAAGGGCGTGGGCAGTCGCTACGCGCTGCCAGTTGGGCGCGGCACCTTGCGAATCGCGAAGGAAGTGCTTCAGCAAACCAGCAGGGGCGACGCAGTGTTGACCGACACGCAGTACGTCATTGCGGAGCAGATGCGCGGCGCCGACTTCTTCAGCTTTTCGGGTCCGACCTCGCTCGGGAAGTCCTTCATCATCAAGGACGCGTTGTACGACATCGTGCGACGCGACGATCTGAATGATCACTGTGTCGTGGTCCTCGTGCCGACTAAAGCCCTCATCGGTCAAACCGCTACCGACCTTCGCGAACTCCTCGAGGAGGTTCCCGAGGTCAACGTCGCAACGTATCCCTCACTTCCACGCTTGCTGCGGCGCCGCTATCGACGCACGATCTTCGTGCTCACCCCTGAACGCCTCCTTCGCTACTTGGCCAACCCTGTCCGTGAGATCGACTACCTCGTCGTCGATGAGGCACAGAAGATCATCGCCAAGAACGATGCACGCAGCTCGCTCTATTACCACGCGATCGTCGAAGCTACTCGGCGGTTCGCGACGAAGCTCGTATTCGCTTCTCCAAGCATCGTGAACCCGGAACTGTTCCTCGAGCTCTTCGGGAAGGCAACCAACGGGGCTCTCACCGTGAAGGAGCGCACTGTCGCGCAGCAGCGGTATTTCGTTGACCTGGTGGCGCGCAAGCAGTACTACTTCTCGGGACTCGACCAAGAACCGGTGGCGATAGATGCGGCAACTGAAACCTCGGACGTCGTGGACCTTGTGCTCAGCAGGAGTGGCGACCGCAAGGGCATCATCTATGTCAACGGCTCCGAGAAGTCCGCGGCATTTGCACTCCGCCTCGCAGCGAAGCTCCCGGCGATCAGCGACCCGAAGATTGACGAATTGATCAAGCACGTGCAGGAGTACGTGCACAAGGATTACTTCCTCGCGCAGACGCTGAAGCACGGTGTGGCGTACCACCACGGCAAGATGCCTCAAGACGTTCGCGAGCGCGTCGAGCGCGCATTCTCCGATCCCAACTCGCCGGTGCGCTTTGTCGTCTGTACCTCGACTCTGCTTGAAGGTGTGAACCTGCCGGCCAAGAACATCTTCGTGTTGAGTGACAAACACGGCAACAGCTCGTTTACCAAGATCGACTTCGAGAATCTTGCGGGTCGAGCTGGGCGCCTGACCTACGACTTCTCGGGCAATGTCATCTGTGTTCGCGAGGAGTCGAAGCGCTGGTCTGCTGCGTCCCAGGCTCTCATCCCAAGGGCGGAGCCCGCTCGAGCAGAGAGCTTCCTTGTAAAGCCGGCAAACAACCGGAAGAAGGAGTACACCGACATCGCGAGGGTGCTGCGCGGTGAGGCGCTGCCAGGGCCGGTTTCGACCGACCATCAACGGAGCGTCGAGCAGTACGCATCCATCTTGACCCTCCATCAGATCGATGATCAGCAAACCCCTCTTCGCAGCCACTTCCTCGACAAGGTCAAGGACGGGCGCGATCTGCTGCGAAAAGCCGCGACGCGAGTCGAGGTGCCAGCCGATGTCCTTCGCCGATCGCCGAACATCCTGCCTGAGTACCAGGACAACGTCTGGCGTCAGCTCTCCACTGGCGTCGACGGCGCGCTCATCGCTGACGATGCCGACCTTGAGGATGTCGCGACCTTCCACGGGGCGCTTCGCAGGCTGAGCGCGCTCTACAGCTGGCGCACCACCGAATCGTCAGGTCGCGATCCACTCCTGCCGAAGAACACGACCGCGGAGGGGGCGGACCGCCGCCTCTATTACTGGGCACTGCTCATGCGAGGTTGGGTTCGCGGCGACCCGATCAGCCGTGTGATCTCGAGCGCGATCGCGTACTACGCCAACCGAGGTTCGATCTCGTACCGCGACTACTCGCGCGAGGAGAGTCTTGTGGTCGAGCCGTTCAGCTCAAGGTCGCCGAAGCACGTCAACCTCGTCATCGAGTGGACCCTCAGAGACATCGAAGGCGGTCTGCGGTTCCTCATCATCGGTTACCTGCAGAACTTCTACGACATCAGCGTCGCTGCGGTTGGCCGCGAGAAGTCCGGGTTGAATGTCGCTACGCTCGTCGAGTACGGCACTGCCGACCCCCGCGCAATCCAGCTACAAGAGGTGGGATTCAGCCGCGCGATCGCTACCGAGTTGCTCGCCGAGCACGGATCTGGGCTCAGGTTCAGCACGAGCGGAGAGCTCGAGGACATCGACGAGCAGGCGATCCTCGCCTCGCCAAAGCTCTCGGATGAGGCACGTGAGGAAGTATCGAGCATCCTTCAGAAGGTGCTGCCGACGAACGCGTCACCAGCATCTCGCTGATCTCCCATGAGCGCCCGCCAATATCGGCGAGGGCTATCTTGAGCGAATTCGACCACTACGTTTTGTTCACCCACACACCCGGCAAGTACATGGGCATCCGTCGTCTCGGAGACGTTTGTCCCAACAGATGTGATCGACGAGGTGATCGCGGACGCACTCAACTTCATGGAGATGCTCTCGGCGCTCGAGAACGCCTTAGCCCTCTGCATACAACCCGACCAGTCAACGCCCCGGGACGCTCCGGCGCGGCTCACAGCGAGCCGGACAAGGATGGTTAGAAGTCACCGCGACACGCCGAGAGTAAAACTGACCGCGCTACCTACTGAGTCTCGTGTACCTTGGTCACATGACTGCAGAAGACGACGCACTCTCGAGCCTCCAGGCTTCGGGCCTGCTCAATGTCCTGACCTGGGCGGCGCCCGCGGCATTCGCAGCGACGGATCAGCTGTACGACGAGGACCAGGGCCACGATCAGGGTGTCGTCGGGTACCTGAACTTCAAGCACCTCAAGGACCTCATCGACCGGGCGACCTCGAACGGTCGGTTCGTGCTGGGTCAGGACGTCGACGGCACTGGCGATGATGTCGTCAAGCGCGGCGTCACGCCTGAAGTGTTCAACGCGATGCCGAGTCTCGCTGCCGATGCGATTTTCCGCAGCGACTACAAGCAATCTCCAGGCTGGGCTATCGAGGGCTTCCGGGTGCTGCTGCAGTCGTTCCCGTTCGGCAAGATCGACGACATCAAGTGGGTGCAGCGCAGCGACGCGAAGCGCCGGGTCGCATCTCAGCTGTTCGTCCGCGACTACGCGCTCTTTGACGACGAGGAGTTCGGGCTCGAGTCGATAGCGGGCATCCCTGATGACGATGACTTCGCCGGAGTGACTCTGGTCGTGGCGCATGCCTTCAACCCGACGACGAAGCAGTTCGAGCTGTACATCGGGCAGAGCAAGAATCCCGAGTACCCGGGGGACTCGTGCTGGCACTGGCGGCGACTCCTCCTTTCGGATGGCACGCCGCTCGGCGTTGCGGGCATATCTGTCCCGCCGACTATGCCCGGCGATGGCGTCACGACCGATGTCGAGGATGTGCCGGTGCGCATCAAGAAGCCGCGCACGGACGAGGGGTTGGGCTCGGCGAATGGCTGAACTGCGTCGGCCGTCGCAGACGCTCGCCGCCGCAGCTTCGTTCTTCAACGGTGAGCGCCTCACCATGGCGCGCCAGCTCAAGGGGCTAAAAAAGTCCCACCTTGCATCGCTGATCGAGATGTCACCAGCTTCGGTGACCGCGTGGGAGAGCGGCGCCAAGCAACCCAACCGAGCGACGGTAGCGAAGCTCGCGTTGGCGCTTCGCGTCGAGCCGCAGTTCTTTGGTGGCGGTGCTCCGCCAAAGGTCAACAAGCCGCACTTCCGGTCGCTGCGCTCAACACCACAGATCGCCCAGGACGAGGCAGAGGCATACGGCCGGTTTGTCGCTGAGATCGCGGGCATGCTGGAGAACGCGGTCGAGTTCCCGGAGGCGCTGCTGCCCGACCTTCCAGTCGATCCTGATGAGCGCTCGATGACTCCTGAGGAGGCCGCTCGCGAAGCCCGGGAGTTTTTTCGCGTTCCGCCGGGGCCGGTCCAGCACGTGATACGCCTCGTCGAGCGCAGGGGTGTCGTCGTGGTGTTCAGCGAGCCCGGTGTGGCGGCGATCGACGCTTACTCTCTGCAGTCCTCGACGAGGCCGATCATCATCCTCAACCCGGTGAAGGATGACTATTATCGGCAGCGGTTCGATGTCGCGCACGAGCTCGGACACCTGATCATGCATCACGACGCGGAGCCCGGCGGCAAGGTCGCGGAGGAGCAGGCCAACCGGTTCGCGTCGGAGTTCCTGATGCCGGCCGAAGAGATCGCGCCTTTCCTTCCCGCCTCCACCGCAGGCAAGGCGTGGGCGCAGCTTGCGGACCTCAAGGAGCACTGGGGTGTGAGCCTCGCAGCACTTCTCTACCGTGCGCGCGCGCTCGGCGTCATGGGTGACGTGTCCTATCGGAACGCGATGATCCGAATGTCTCAGAACGGGTGGCGCCGCGCTGAGCCTGGGAGGATCTCGTCGCTCGAGATGCCGTCATTGCTTCCGCGCGCGCGTGAGGTACTGAGTGAGGCAGGCGTCGACGAGGAGACGTTCCTCGCCGGCTCCGGCCTACCCGTCGGGCTCTACGAGATTGCCGCATCACGGGTGCCCACTGCCGGAGTGCAGCTGTGAGGTTCACGGAGGCGTTCAATATCGAACGCGCCGCCGCCGACGACTGGTTCGATCCGCACCTGACGGTCGACACCAAGCTGTTCATCGACCCGCTCCTTCTACTCGAAGCGGGCGGCGCCTGGGCTCAGGCACACCACGAGCTAGTCGCGCATTTCGTGCACTGCTACGGCCTCGTCGCGAAGGCAACAAGCTCGACCTCGGTGTCTGCGCAGGCCGCGCGTCGACTTCTGACATTTCCGGAGCCGTTCGAGCTGGGACTTGGCTACACCGCTGTCGGGACGCGCGGGTCGGGGGCCGGCGACCGCTTCGCCGCGCGGATGGCCGACGGTATCGCGGTCGCGATCGCGGCCGGGCTGACCCAGCCGGAGCACATCGAGGAGATCGGCATCCTGAACGAAGGCATCGGTGCCGACCGGATCTCGGACGCGACCGCGAACGTCATCAAGGCACAGCTCATTTCTTACACGCAGGAAGTTGCCAGGCGGCACAGCGTGCCGTTGGCGCCGCACAAAGTTCGTCACGCGCGTGTCTCGCTCGACGCTGCGAGGTGGCACGACGACGAGGTTGAGCTCCCGACGAACCCAGTCACGGGGCGTCCCATCATCTTGGTGCCGGAATTCATTCTCGGTGGGCTTCCAACACTCAACGCCGACGACTGGTTCGACTCGCACTTCAACGACGACATCCGTCTCTCGCTCAACCTCAAGGTCGGACAAGCGGTGTCTAAAGCGAGCATCGTCTCGTTCGCGCGCCAGCACCCCGAGCGGGTTCGCGAGTGGGCGCGTGCTCAAACGAGCCGCAAGGATCTCATGGGCTACGACTTCGGCGCGGACCCGCTCGGGGTCGTCCAGTGGGATCGTGAGCCCGCACGCTTCGCGGTAGCGCACCCGTTACCGACGCGTGTTGTAGCAACCACTGAGGACCTGGTCGGACTCGTCGCGGAGGTCGTCGATCGCTTCCGACACTTCGTAGAGGAGCAGCGTGGCTGGAGTCTGCTCTGGAACGACGACCGAACGGAGAAGCCCGAGGAAGCCATCCAGCTCCTCCTGCTGGGGCTCGCGCAGCCGTACCTTCGACAGTTCGACGTCGAGCTTGACCGCGAAGTGGAGCTCGGTCGCGGATCCGTCGACTTCAAGGCATCCTCCGGGACGTCCTCGCGGCTGCTCATCGAAGTCAAGAAGCTCCACAACGGCAAGTTCTGGAACGGCGTGCGCCACCAGCTCCTGAGCTACTTGAAGTCTGACCGAGCCACCGAAGGCTGGTTCATCGCTGTGCAGTACCGCAGCAACCGCGGTGCGGTCGCGCGGCTGAAGTCCCTTCCGGCGGAGGTAGCGGCGGTGGCGAGCACGGTGGGGGCAGCGTTGCACTACTCGACGGTGGACGCCCGTCGTCCCTTGTCGGCCTCGAAGATCGAGGACGATAAGTCGACGAAGACGACGGACACGGGAGATCGACCATGAGCAGCCTGAGCGTGGCTGACAAGGTGTTGCTCGAAGCGGTACTCGGCATGTCTGGCGGCTACGTGCTCGACTTCAGCAACGACTCGTTCGCCGAGTTCTTCCACGATCTGAACATCGACGTCTACGACACCGAGCGGTATCCGGGGTTTGGCGATTCGAAGGCCAATCGCCTTCGCGCACTGTGGCGAGGCGGCACCGATGAGGAAGTAGCGACCTCGCTGCGCGCGCTCATCGACTACATCGAGGCGAAGCGGCTGACCGGGTTCCTGAGTTACGAGGTCAACGACGCAAGCATGGAGCGAGTGCGCGCTGTGGCCGAACGCCTGGCGGGCGCGCACCAAGTAGACGACCAGGTGCCCACGGCGGTGAGCTTCACGACAGAAGCGACCGTCACAGAAAACAAGATCCAGATCGAGATCCACGAGGACATCTACGCCCACATCAAGCGTTACCTTGCGACCGAGGACTACTTCCACGCTGTCGAGGAGTCATACAAAGTGGTGCGAGAAGCGCTCCGCGAGAAGACCGGCAGCGAGAAGGCCACGGACGCATTCAAGCCCGAGAATCAGCCGGCCATCTTCGGGCACGCGCCGGCGAGTCTCGCTGAAAAGGACTTCTTCGAGGGCGTGAAGTACCTGAACATGGCCATCCAGTTCCTTCGCAACGAAAAGTCGCACACGCTGGCGACGTCGCTCGAGCGCAATCTCGCGCTTCACTACATCTCGCTTGCGAGTCTTGCCTACGACCTGATCACCCGGTACGTCAGCGATGAGCTGATCGAGAAGGTCGAGGACCTCATCACCAAGGAACGACAGTCGTACTCCGCTACGCGTTTCTACCGCGTGTTCGATGGCGGGCGGTGGATTGCCAGCGTGACGCTTCCCGACGAACTCTCCTCGCCGTCAGTGCGACGAGTCCTCAAGGAGAAGTGGCTCAAGGAGGCCGACTTCACGCGGAGCTTTGACCAGAGCAACATTGTGCTGATGCGACTCGAACTTGTGGCGGACGCGCTGAGCATGGCCGATATCGATACGTTGCTCGACCTGCCTACCGTCGACAGCAATGGGTACAGCCAAGAGGCGGGCACGGTCTCCTTCCTCGAGTACATGAAGGACAAGTACCCGGAAACGATCTCTCCCAAGGCCGAGGAGCGGATCGCAGCCGACCAATAACGCGCTGCGTCAGTGCCAGACGCCGTGGTCGATCCTGCCGACAACCCCAAGAAGAAGTGTCGATTCGCTGTCTAGGACTTCTTGCGCGGTGCTTTCGCGCGCATCTCAATGCCGAGGCGTTGCATTGCTCGCATGACTGCGCCGTGAGATAGGTCGTACTTCTTCTCCAACTCTCGAATCGTAAGGCCGGCTATATAGTCGTCTGCCATGCGAAGGGACTCGGCGTCGGTCACGCGACGCTTCGTCACGACGACCTGGTTTTTGCGCAGAAGGTTGACCACGGCAGACACGGCGACGCCGTGCTTCGTCGCGATGCTGCGGGCACTCTCGCCGGCTTGATATGCCTGGACGATCTGTTCGACCTTCTGAGGCCCCAGTCGCTTGGATAGTGCGTGTGGTTGGTAGCTCGAACCTTTCGGCGGCTCGGCTTCCGCCGGAACCCCGCTTGCGAGTTCTCGCAGCTGATCTGGGGTAAAACCGGTTATGCCATGGTTTGAACAGATGTCAATAAGGTCAGCAAGTGTGACACCCTGAAACCCCCGGATTGTCGGGGGTTTCATGCATCTGGAGCCCTGCGGGAAGCAGAGGCTCCCGGTGGCTCTCCAAGCCCAAAGTCCCGTTTTCAGTCCCGTAAACCCCCTCCGGCGGGGCTTGCCCCAGAGGGTGCCCGTACCGCCACGGCTGAGCCCGTGCTGGCGGCAGCGACACCGTGCAGCCGTGTCGTACCTGTTGGGTATGAGCGACGGCACCACGGAACTCCTCACCGAGATCCTGACCCCCGAGCAGGTCGCCGCCATGCTCCAGGTGTCGCCGCGCACGGTGGAGGAATGGCGACGCAGCCGCACCGGCCCGCCGTGGCGTCGGATGGGTCGGCACGTCCGCTACCTGCGCCGCGAGGTGCTGGTCTGGTTCGAGGACCTCGACAGCGATGACTAGGCCGAAGCTGCGCGCCGGACAACTCGGCGCGATTCAGACCATCGAACTGCCCAGCGGCCGGTTCCAGGCCCGCGCACTCCTGGCCGACGAACTCGGCAAGACGCAGCGGGTGAAGGCCAGCGGCGAGACCGAGGACGAGGCCACGGCTGCGTTGCGCGCGAAGGCGGAGGCGATCCGCACCGCGACGGGCGGGCCGACGATCAGCCCGGACTCGACCATCGCCCAGGCGTGCATCGTGTTCCTGCACGACAAGACGCACTCCGGCACCGTCGAGGACTCCACGCTCGACGTCTACGAGGCGACCATCCGCAACGTCATCGTGCCGACCTGCGGAGAGTTGATGCTGCGCGACTTCACCGTGCGGCGCTGCAACCGCATCCTCGCGGACATCCTGGAAAGCCGCTCCCTGTCGGCTGCGCGCAAGGCGCGGTCGGTGCTGTCGCAGGTGTGCCTGACGGGCATCGAGTACGACGTGCTCGTCTCGAATCCGGTGCGGGACGCTCGGCGGCTGCCTCTACCCGAGAAGAAGACCTCGGTGCTCACCCCGGAGCAGCTCCTCGTCGTGCAGCGCCTCATCCACGCCTGGCGGCTCGAAGACAGGCGCGGGCCGCGGCCCAACGTCACGGCGCTGGAGAACGGGATGTGGATCATGGTCGGCACCAGCCAGCGCATCGGCGAAGTGCTCGCGCTGCGCCGCTGCGACGTGGACATCACCGCGAACCCGCCGACGGCACTCGTGGACTCGACGATCCAGTACAGCAAAATGGGGGGCAGCAAGCGCAAGCCCGCCCCCAAGCGCACGAGGCAGAAGCGCCGCATCGCCCTGCCGAGCTTCGCCGCCGCCGCGATTCGCAGCCAGCTCGCTCATGCCGGCACCGAGGCGGAGGCATCCCTGTTCGCCACGAAGACCGGCAAGCCGATGACCGTCAGCAACTTCGAGCGGCTGCTGCGCACCTTCGTGGACGACAACGAGCAGGCGTTGCGCGCAGCGGGGATCGACACGGACGAGTTCTCGACGCACATCTTCCGCCGCACCGCCTCGACCATCTTGGAAGCCGCCGCGGGCATCACCATCGCCTCCCGGCTGCTCGGCCACGCCAGCGAGCAGGTCACCCGCAACAGCTACGTCGTCACCGCCGAGATGGTCGACCCCATCACGGCCGACATCATTGGATGACGCCTTCGCAGGCCTGTTCTGGAGGAAGTGGAGGCGATACGCTATGAACACTTGTATTGTCCAGACTGTGCATTTGGCGGTACGATGGAGTCATGACGATGACGAGCTTGACGATCAACCCGGAGGACGTGCGTGCCAGCGCCGGGGCGCGCCCGGCGTGGCTGGAGCAGGTGGCCGCGTATGTGCAGCGGGCCGCGGCCGACGGGGAGGCGGTGACCCTCACGGCGAAGCGTCGCATGATGACGCCCGAGCAGGTCGCCGATGCGATGGGCGTATCGCGCCCGACTATCTCGCGGAAGATCAAGGCCGGGGAGATTCGCGCGGTCAAGGTCGGCAACCGCAACCGCATTCCCTACGAGGAGTTCGAGCGGTACTGGCGCAAGACGATGGGCGACCTGGTGGAGCTGACGCGCGATGAGCTCCGCGACGACCTTTTCGGCGAGCAGTGAGGTGACGCGCGTCTTCCTGGACGCGAACATCATCGCCAAGCCCGTCACCCGCACCCTCCTGGTCGTCGGGGGAGTGCCGAGCGGGTTCCGTGCGTTGTGGAGTCAGGCTGCGGAGCAGGAAGCCACGGTTCATATGCGCCCGAGGGCGCTGCCGCCGTCGACTGTCCGGGAGCGCTTCGGCGTGCTGCTCGCGCCATCGGGCCAGGGTGAGGAACGCTTTGGCGGAACGAAGGGCGCGGATCGGCAGATCCTCGCGGACGCCGCAGCCGCGGGCGCGCACTTCCTCATCACCGAGGACGTGGACGACTCCGGACTGGACGACCTCGCCAGCGTCGGCATCTCGGCGGTGAACCCGGACCTGTTCCTTGCCGAGCGACTCACGCGCGATGCTTATTCGACGGTGATCGACCTGTTCGTCGAGCGTCAGCTCAACCCGCCGACCACGCCCGCGCAGTTCCATGCCGCCATCGCCAAGCAGCACCCGCGCCTGTTCGCCGCGCACGCCGATCTCTACGGCATACCGCCCGAGCGGGGTGCGCATTCCGAGCCCGCGGTCATCTTCCGCGGCACGTGCTGCCTGCGCTGCGAGCGGATCGTCGCCGACCCGACTGCGATCATCGACGGGCTCGGCCCGGAGTGCCGCTGAGCTACAGCCTCGGCGCGTTGCTCGGCGGCGTGTGCGCGGGCGTTTCGGGGATGAACGGAGCTGTGGGCGCTCGCCCCGCGGTCTCCCGCGATCCCAGGTGGGGCTCGTAGGCGCGCACGGCGTCGATGGTCAGCTCGACCCGCTCTGACTCGGGCGCGGCGGGCTCGGGGCGGGGTTCGTCCTGCATCGCGGTGAGCTGGGATTCGACGCGGGCGAGGTCTTCCTCTGCGTCGGCGAGTGCCTGGGCGTGGCGGAAGGGCTGGCCGAGGCGCTGCTGGGTGTCGGTGACAGTCTGCTCGGCTTCCTCGAGGTCGGCGCGGGCCTGGTGGAGGAGCGACGGGATACCCGAGACGCGGTTCTCGATGCGCTGGACGAGCCCGAGCCCGGCTTCCAGGAATGACTCCTTGGGCATCGTGAACCCTGAGCGGGGCACCTCTGGGAGCGAGACGGTCACGTCGAGGGAGGTGAGCCCGGAGCGGGCTTCGATGTGGATGTCGAAGCCGGAGATGCGGCCGATGATCCCGAAGTCCTTGTTCCCGGACTGCCAACGCGCCGGACCAACCTAACCAAGTACTACTAGGCGGGTTCAGCGCCGGCTCGGCGGCCGTGTAGCCCTCGTCGGGCGAGCCGACGAGGGCCATCATGACACGGCTCGGCATGCGGGCCATGCCCGCCGCGGTGAGCATCGCGGCGGCCTGCTCGGCGGCCTCGGCTCCCGGGTACGTGTCGCTCACGGCACTACCCCTCTGGTGCGAGCTCGCGACGCCGCATGAGGACGAGGGATGCCGCGCCGCCTGCCGCGACGGCTAGCACGAGCCACCACAGCCCCCGGAGATCGACGCCGTCACCGTCGATCTGCGGCGTGACGGCGAACGGCGAGAGGTTGACGAGCGCGTCGGGGAAGTCGAACAGCGGCCCGAACAGGCCGAGCACGATCGCGACCGAGACGAGCGTCCAGCCGAGCGGGATCGTCAGATGCGGCGCGACGGCGAACACGAGCGCCGTCAGGACGAGGAACACGGAGGCCGCGACCACCTGGCCTGCCGCCGCGACGACGGCGGCGCGGAGCAGCTCCGGCCCGGCGTCGTCGCCGGTCGCGCCGAGGGCTGCGCCGCCGACAGCGGCCGCGCACGTCAGGAGGATCGCGATGAACCCGACGACGAGGAAGTTGGCGAGCCAGCGCACGCGCTGGACGGGTGTCGCGAGGACCGCTTCCGCCGTGCCGTGCGCCTCCTCCTGACGGGCCCGGGCGACCGTCTGGACGGCGGCGCACGCCGCGAACAGGCCCACCATCGTGAAGAACACGACGACGACGGCCTGCTCCAGGTCGCCCGAGGCGGCGAGCGACCTCAGCACGTCGGCGATCGTGGGGTTCTCGCCCGCGACCTGGTCGAGGACTTTGCCGAGAGTTGTGGAGAGGGCGCCCGTCAGCAGGCCGCCCACCATCCAGCCGACCGTCGAGGGCGCCGACAGGCGTGAGACCAGAACGGTCGTCGACGAGAGGGCGCCTCTTGCCGCCGCGCGTCCGGCCCGCTCGGGGACGATGCCGCCGCCGACGTCGCGCACCGCCTGCAGCGCGAACGCGGCGGCCATCAGCACGACGAAGGCGGCGAGGCACGGCAGCAGCGGCCACCACTGGTTCTCGTCGAAGGCGCGCGTGTTCTCGCCCCAGCCGAAGGGCGACGCCCACGTGAGCCACGAGCTCTCCATGCGGGTGAGGTCGTCGCTCGGCGTGCCCATGGCGTTCCCGATCCCGCGCAGCACGAACGTCGCGATCAGGATCCACACGGCGAGCGAATTCGCGCCTCGAGACGTGCGCATGAGCTGTGCCGACAGCATCCCGACCGCGAGGAAGACGAGCGTCACGGCTGCGACCGAGGCGCCCACGAGCAGCGCGCCCTCCGTCGCGGCCCCGCCCGCGAGGAAGGAGGCGGCGACCAGGATGCCGAGCGCGAGTGCGGCGAGCGTCCCGTGCACCAGGGTCGCGACTGTGGGCGCCCACCGGCCCGCGGGCGTCGCGTCGACCAGCTCGAGGCGCCCGATCTCCTCGTCGCCTCGCGTGTGGCGAACGGCGAGGAACGTGCTCATGAACGAGCCCATGACCGCGAGCCAGGGTAACAGGAGGAAGACGAGGAGCGCCGACTCGTCCGCACCCGACGGAAGCCCGCGGAACAGGAGGATGACGGGATTGGCCATGACGGCGGCGAGGGTGCCGATGCGGTCCTGTTCCGTGCCGTAGGTGTCGGCGACGCCCCCGTAGCCCGCGAACGCGAGGCCGACCGTCCCGGCGATCCACAGCGTCAGCTGCAGCCAGTCCCGGCGCAGCCGCTGTGCGAGGAGCACTCTGAGCTGGGTCATCGTCCGTTTCCTTCGAGGGCCGCGAGGTCGTCGCCGTAATGGCGAAGGAACAGCTCTTCGAGCGAGGGCGGGTTGACGCGCAGGCCCACGACCTGCAGGAGGGCGAGCTCGGGGAGGGCGGCGGCGACCTGGTCGCTGTCGAGCGTGAAGCTCACGCGCCCGTCCTCGGCCACGACGTCGTGGGCGCCCGCGATCACCGCGGCGGCGGAGGCATCCGTGCCCTCGAACGACACCTCCGTGCGCGTGAGGTGACGGAGGTCGGCGAGCGTGCCCGATTCGACGATCCGGCCCGCGCGGATGATCGACACCCGATCGCACAGCCGCTCGACCTCGGAGAGGATGTGGCTCGACAGGAGCACGGTCGCGCCGGCGGCCTTCACGCGCGCGATCTCGCGGCGGAACATGACCTCCATGAGCGGGTCGAGGCCGCTCGTGGGCTCGTCGAAGAGGTAGAGCTCGGCGGGCACCGCGAGCGCAGCGATGAGCGCGACCTTCTGGCGGTTGCCCTTCGAGTAGGCGCGGCCCTTCTTGCGCGGGTCGAACTGGAACGCCTCCATGAGCCGCTCCTTCTCGGCGGTGTATCCCCGGTCGTGGCGCTTCGCGCCGCGCAGGCGCGCGAGCAGGTCGATCGCCTCGCCGCCCGAGAGGTTGGGCCAGATACTCACGTCGCCGGGGATGTACGCCACGCGGCGGTGGATCGCGACGGCGTCGCGCCAGGGGTCGGCGCCGAAGACCGTGGCTTCACCGGACGTCGCTCGCGCTAGGCCGAGGAGCACCCGGATGGTGGTGGTTTTGCCGGCGCCGTTCGGGCCCAGGAAGCCGTGGATCTGCCCGGCCTCGACGTCGAGGTCGAGGCCGTCCAGGGCACGGACCTTTCCGTAGCGCTTGACGAGACCCTGGGTGTGGATGACTGCAGCCATGCGTGTGAGCGTACGCAGGTTCCACGAGTTTCTGAGTATTCCGCACGCCTTCCTCACGGTCCCGAGCGGTGCGCGTGCGGCATCTCGGTCGGTCCGGCGACGCGTGGCGCGGGCACTGGTAGCGTCACGCCATGGCCGCCGGCATTCTCACCACCGACTCCACCCACTTCCGCGAGACCCTCGAGGGCCGCTCCGATGCCGTGCGCGAGATCGCGCTCGCCATCCGGCGGCGGATCTTCGAGGTGCTGCCGCAGACTGTCGAGGTGGTGTGGCCGGCGCAGCGCAGCTCGGGCTACGGAACCGGGCCGAAGAAGAACTCCGAGCAGTTCCGTGGATCCTCGTCCACGCCGCGCATGTGACCCTCTCCTTCCCGTACGGCGCCGAGCTCGACGACCCAGCTGTAGGAGGCGCAGGATTCCGCGGCAAAGGTCGCGGTCGTACGCGCGGAGAACCCGCATCGCACCCTGCCCCCCACTATCGCGGTTCTCGATATCGGCATCACCGGCTGATCCTCGCGGCGCGTGTTCTCGTCCGACCTCATCAGCCGCGAACACGAGCGACGGTATTCCGTCGTCGACGGACAACCGCAGATGCACGCCCGAAATGCGCGAGCGGGCGTTGCGGATGCCCGGGCACGATCGACGGATGCCGCGGGGCCACTTCATTACGATCCCGTGACAGGCGCGCCGGTCGTTGGCCCGCGGTACCAGCGTGTGCCAGTCTCTTGCGCATGGAGCAGCACGAGCAGGCGGCCAGGCCCGTGGACGCGGTTGCCAGGTCGCATTCGACGCTGCCGCTGTGGATCGGCACCTCGGTCGCGCTCGCGCTGATCGCCGCCGCGATCCTCGTGCCGGTGATCACCGGCATCGACCCGTACGTGAACTCCTTTCCGCCGCTGCATGCGGAGTGGATGCCCCGGATCGGCTGGGGCACGGTGCCAGCCATCGCCGTCGCGGTGCTCGCAGCACGGAGCGCGGTCGGCCTCGCCGCCCGCCTCCAATGGGACGCACTGCTCGGGGCGGCGTTCATCGGCGGCCTCGTATGGATGCTCTCGCTCGCCTTCGTCGACGGCGGTTCGGGGATCGGCGCGATCCTCGCGTCGAAATACGAATACCTGCCGACGGCCGAGCGCATCGACGATGTCGGTGCCTTCCTCGACGACTTCATCGCGCGCATCCCGATCGGCTCCGACGGCAACTGGGCCACCCACGTCGCCGGGCACCCGCCGGGAGCCACGCTCTTCTTCTGGCTGCTGTTCCGTCTCGGCCTTGGATCATGGGTGAGCGCCGGCCTCCTCATCATCCTGCTCGCCGCGACCGCACCGCTCGCAGTGCTGACCGCGCTGCGGCGGCTCGGCGCCGAGGATGCAGCGCGCCGTGCCGCGCCGTTCCTCGTGATGGGGCCTGCTGCGATCTGGATGGCGACCTCCGCCGACGCGATGTTCACCATGGCCTCGGCGTGGGGACTGGCGCTGCTCGCGATCGCGGCGACCGCGACCCGCACCCGCGCGATGGTGGCCTGGAGCGCTGCGGCCGGCGCGGTGCTGGGCCTGTGCGTCTTCCTGTCGTACGGGCTGCCACTGCTCGGCGTGCTCGCCGTCGCGGTGCTGTTCCTCGCCCGGTCCTGGTGGCCGCTGCCGATCGCGACGGGCGCGGCCCTCCTGGTGGCGCTCGCATTCGGACTCGGCGGGTTCTGGTGGTGGGAGGCGTTCCCCGTCCTGGTCGAACGCTACTATGTCGGCGCCGGCGGCATCCGCCCGCCCGAGTACTGGATCTGGGCGAACCTCGCCGTGCTCGCCGTCAGCGCGGGGCCGCTCGTGGGCGCATCGATCGCGGCCGCCGCGACCCGCGCCCGACCGTTCGATGGATGGCGCCGGGTGGCCGTCGTGCTCACCCTGGTCGCCGCCGTCGTGATCATGCTCGCGGACCTGTCGGGGATGAGCCGGGCCGAGGTCGAGCGGATCTGGCTGCCGTTCGTGCCCTGGCTGCTCGTGGGCACCGCGCTGCTGCCCGAGCCGTGGCGCCGCTGGGGCTTCGCGGGGCAACTCGGGTTCGCCCTCGTGGTGCAGCACCTGCTCTTCACCGGGTGGTGAGCCGGAGGAGCGCCGTGAACGACAGCATGGAGCGAGGGGTGCCGTCCCGGAGAATGGACGGCACCCCTCGTCCCCTTGGGTGGCGGGCCTGCGTGCCGCGGGAGTCCGATCGCCGCGGCGATCTGCTCAGCGTACGCCGACGACGCTTTCGCCTGAAGCCCCCAGAACTCGGGTCGCCGCTGTGCCGGCCATCTCGACACGGGGTGTGACTCAGCCGCGACTCACCCGCGACTCACCCCCGCGGTCACTTTACAGGGGGGACCCGCTGAGGTTGCATGGGGAGGAGGACCGGGACTCGACTCGAAGTCCGTACGCTGTTGACGACAGGTGGAGGTGGGGACCGTGGACGCTCGGAACAAGCGCAACCGCGACTTCGCCGAGACCCGTACGCCGCTCGGCGTCCTCGGCGGATTCGTCGGCCTCGTCGTCACGAGCGCGGCCGCGGCCACGCTCGTGACGGTGGGCATCACGCCGGCGATCGCGACCGTCGGGATCGCGGCATCCGGAACCATCGGCATGTTCGAGAACCTCCCCAGCTACCTCGAGATCGGCGAGTTGTCGGAGAAGAGCGACATCTATGCGACGCGCTCCGACGGGTCGACCGCACTACTCGCCTCCTTCTACGACCAGAACCGGGTCGAGGTCGGCTGGGACCAGATCAGCCAGTACGTGAAGGATGCCGCGGTGGCCGGTGAGGACCCGCGCTTCTACGAGCATGGGGGCATCGACCTGCAGGGCACCGTGCGAGCGGCCGTGACGACGGCGACCGGCCGCGAGACGCAGGGCGGCTCGTCGATCGCGCAGCAGTATGTCAAGAACGTGCGCGTGCAGGAGTGCGAGCGCGAAGCGGCCACCGTGGCGCTCGAGGACCTGACCGACGAGCAGCGGACGGCACTGACCGGCGACGAGCGGTTCGCCCTCATCGAGGATGAGCGGCTCGGCTGCTACGACTCGGTCACCGAGACCACGATCGACCGCAAGCTCAAGGAGATGCGCCTGGCGATCGGCGTCGAGAAGCGGTACAGCAAGAGCGAGATCCTGCTCGGCTACCTGAACATCGCCGGCTTCGGCGGCACCGTGTACGGCATCGAGGCCGCAGCGAACTACTACTATTCGACCACCGCGGCGAACGTGACGCTCGCGCAGGCGGCCTCCCTCATGGCCATCGTCAACAATCCGGCGAAGTTCAAGATCGACGGTCCCGACGACGAGGCGAACGGCGCGGCCAACGGCTACGCCGACAACCTCGGGCGACGCGACTACATCCTGCGGCAGATGCTCGATGAGCGGAAGATCACGCGGGCGGAGTTCGACGAGGCGATCGCCACCCCCGTGCAGCCTGCCATCAAGGAGCCGAGCACCGGTTGTCAGACCGCCGGCGGCAGCGCGTACTTCTGCGACTACGTGAAGAACATCCTGCAGACCGATCCGATCTTCGGTGAGGACGCCGAGACGCGCATGCTCAACTTCCGCCGGGGTGGGTACCAGATCTACACGACCCTCGACCTCGACCTGCAGAACGCGGCCGAGACTGCGATCGGCAACAACGTGCCGCAGGCTTACCCGGGGTGGGACCTCGGTGCGGTGATCTCGAGCGTGCAGGTCGGCACTGGGCGGGTCCTCGCCATGGCGCAGAACAAGACCTACAGCCAGGATCCGTTGGTGCTGCAGCAGGGACCGCAATTCACGAGCATCAACTACAACACCGACTACGACTACGGCGGGTCGCGCGGCTTCCAGCCGGGCTCATCCTACAAGGTCTTCACGCTGGCGCAGTGGCTCAACGAGGGCCACAGCCTCGCTGAGCGCGTCGACTCCCGCCGGAAGAGCAACTGGGGGGTCTTCCAGGACAGCTGCCTGGGGCCGCAGTTCGCTGGCGACTGGAACCCGAGGAACGACGCCAACGAGTCGGGCGGCAACTACAGCGCCCTGGAGTCGACCATCGGCTCGATCAACACGGGCTTCGTCGGCATGGCGAAGCGGCTCGACCTGTGCGGCATCCGCAAGACCGCCGAGGCGTTCGGGATGCACCGCGCCGACGGCGACCCGCTCCAGCAGGGGCCGGCGTCGGTCATCGGCACCAACGAGGTCGCCCCGCTCAGCATGGCCGTCGCGTTCGCGGGCATCGCGAACAACGGGGTCACCTGCACGCCCGTGGCGATCGACCGCATCGTGGGCCGCGACGGTGAGGAGATCCCGCCGCCGCAGTCGACCTGCACGCAGTCGGTGACACCGGAGGTCGCGTCCGCGATGTACTACGCGCTGGGGCGAGTGATGACGGGTGGCACGGCCACGGCCTCGTACGGCGCCACCCAGCCCAGGGTGCCGCTCATCGGCAAGACCGGCACGACCGACGGAGCCAAGGACACGTGGATGGTCGGCGCGAGCACGAAGGTGGCGATCGCAGCGGCGGTGGTGAGCGTGAACGGCGAGGCGAACCAGCGCGGCATCCGGTTCGACAGCGGGGAGGCCGCCACCGCCCGGCACCGGATGTGGCCGCACGTGATGTCGGTCGCCGCGGCGAAGTACGGCGGCGACGCCTTCCCCGAATCGTTCGGGCCCGCCGGTCCGCCGCCGTCCGGCTCGAACAACTCCGACGACGGAGGCGCGCCCGACGAGGGCGGGCCCGGGAACAGCGACGGCGGCGGGGGCAATGGGAACGGCGGCGGGAACGGCGGAGACGACTGACCGCGCTCACATCTGACGGGCCCTCGTCAGCGTGCGGCCCAGGCGGCCGCGGTGCGGTCGATCACCTCGGCCCACGGGGTGGGGCGGATCCCGAACGCCTCGGTGGTCTCCGCGGCGTCGATGACGAACGGCCGGTCGAACTGATACCGCAGCTCGCGGACGTGCCCGAGGAGCGGGACGAACGGCGCCAGCGCCGTGAGTGGGGCCCGCGGCATCCGACGCACCACCGGCGAGGCGACGCCCGCCGCCGTGGAGAGCTGCTCGAGGAGCGCCCGGATCGCGACCGGTGGGTTCGTCGGCACGTGCCAGGCGCGGCCCCACGCGCGTTCGTCGCGCCCGAGCACCTCGAGCGTGTGGCCGATGTCGGGCACGTACGTCCAGCTGTGCGGCGCATCGGGGTCGCCGACCACGCTCGCTGCGCGGCCGGCGAGCACTGAGGCGCCGTATCGCGCGATCAGGCCGTGCTCGGCCCTCACGGTCGGGCCGAGGTAGTCCGACGCGCGCACCTCGGTGGTGCGCACGCGTCCGGCTTCGTGCGCGGCGAGCGCGTCGAGCCAGAGGCGCGCGCGGAGCCGGCCGGTGCGGGAGGTCGCGGCAAGGGGGAGTGCCGGGGTCATGGGCTGGTCGACCGGGCCGTAGCCGTACAGGTTGCCCATCGTCACGAGCACGGCGCCCGTGCGCTCGGCGGCCGAGAGCGCCGCTGCGGCGAGCGGCGGCCACCCCGTCTCCCAGCGCGGGTACGGTCCGGGATTCGCGCAGTCGTACATCACGTCGACGCCGTCGGCGGCGCGAGCGAGTGCCTCGGGGTCCGTCGCGTCCAGTGCGACGGACTCCGCGCCGGCGGTGGACATCCGCCCGGAACGCGTGACCACGCGCACGGTCTGGCCCGAGGCGACGAGATGCTCGGCGAGGGAGGACCCCGTGGGTCCGGCGCCGATGACGAGGTGTCGTGACATCCGTCGCCTCCTCAGAAGTCGAGCGTGTCGCCGGGCTCGAGCGGCACGTACTCGCCGCCGCCCTGCTCGGTCGCCCAGCCGAGCCGCGCGTTCGACAGGGCCTTGCCGGCCTGCGAGAGCACCATCTCGTGCGTCGGGAACGCGCGGCGCGGCGTCACGGCCATGACGTAGTCCATCGACTCGGCGATCTTCATCCAGGGCGCGCCCGCGGGCGCCGCCAGCACCTCGACGTCGACGCCCTCGGGCACCGTGAACGAATCGCCCGCGTAGTACAGCCGGTCGTTCACGAGCACGCCGAGGTTGTCGACGATGGGGATGGAGGAGTGGATCAGGGCGTGCCGTCCGCCGAAGAACCGCAGGCGGAACGGCCCCACCGTGACCTCGTCACCGGCCGCGATCGTCTCGATCGGAAAGCCGGATGCCGCCGTCGCGACGCCGGCGGGACCGAAGATGCGCACCTCCGGGTTCGCCTCGACGATGCGACCGAGCTGTTCGGGCGTCCAGTGGTCGTCGTGCTGGTGCGTGATGACGACGGCGACGGCGCCCGCCGATTCCGTGATGGGCGTCGTGAACTTGCCGGGATCGATGAATAGCTTGTTTCCGGAGTCCTCGATGACGAGCGCGGCATGTTCGAGCTTCGTGAGTCGCATGCGTCGAGCCAACACCGCCGGTCGGTTGCCGCGCAAGTCCGGCGGCCTGCCAGAATCGCTCCATGGATCGTGCCCCTCGGCGCCTCATCGTCGCCGTCAACCCGGCCGCCTCGTTCGGTCGCAACCGCGCCGTCGGGCCGGTCGTCGCCGAACGCCTCATCGTGGAGGGTTACGACGTCTCCATGCTGCGCGAGCCGAACTTCGAGCTGCTCCGGCGAGAGACCGAGCAGGCTTTCGCGCAGGGCGCCGGCGGGCTCATCGTGGTCGGCGGCGACGGCATGGTCTCCCTCGCCGTGAACCTCGTCGCGGGCACGGGCGTGCCGGTCGGCATCGTCCCCACCGGAACGGGCAACGACCTGGCGCGCGGCCTCGGCCTGCCGTTCGACGACCCCGCGGCGGCCACCGAGGAGCTCGTCGCCGCACTCGAGCGGCCCCCGCGACGCATCGACGCGGGCATCATCCGCCACGGCGGGCTCTCGACGTACTTCGCGTGCGTCGTGTCGACCGGCTTCGACGCCGTCGTGAACGAGCGGGCGAACCGGATGTCCCGCCCGCGCGGACCGAGCCGCTACACGCTCGCCCTCATCCGCGAGCTGGCGACATTCCGGCCTCGGATGTACACGATCACGATCGACGGCGTACGCCGGGAGCAGCGAGCCATGCTCGTGTCGGTGGCCAACAACCCCTTGCTCGGCGGCGGCATGCGCATCGTGCCGCACGCCGACCTCGCCGACGGGATGCTCGACGTCTTCATGGTGCATCCGTTGTCGCGCATGGGGTTCATCAGGGTGTTCCCGAAGGTGTTCGCGGGCGAGCACACCGACCACCCGGCAGTCGAGTTCGTGCGCGGCCGGAGGATCACCATCGAGGCCGACGACATCATCGCCTACGCCGACGGTGAGCGCATCGGCGCGCTGCCGATCGAGGTCGAGGTGGCGCCGGGAGCCGTCTCGGTGTTCGCCTGAGCGGCCGCGGTCGGCGAGGCGGCCTCGATTTTGCGGCTCGTCCGCGCCTGTGTCATACTCTTCCAGTTGTCGATTTCGGCCCCATCGTTTAGCGGCCTAGGACGCCGCCCTCTCACGGCGGTAGCGCGGGTTCAAATCCCGCTGGGGTCACGCATGCGACATGCGACATCCGACGACTGACGAATGCCCTCGCTCCGCGGGGGCATTCGGCGTTTCCCGGGGGTCCAGCCCGGGGCATCCGTCGACGAACCATCGGCTAGACTCGTGCGAGCGAAGGGGAGTATCCCGCGGGGCGAGTCCGCCTCGGGCCACGATCGTCAGTACGAGCGCCGAAGACGCCGCTCCGGGCGTGGCGGCGCGCCGATGGCGCGGTCGGGAGAGACTTTCGGGTTCACCTGACCCCGCACCGGAAGGCCACTTGTGCTCGAACTCCCCGCTTGGTTCGAAATCGGATCCCTCGTCGTCCTGACGCTCGTCCTCATCGGCGACCTGCTGCTCGTCGTGAAGCGCCCGCACGTCCCCTCGTTCCGCGAGTCGACACTCTGGGTGGTATTCTACGTCGCGCTCGCCCTCATCTTCGCGCTGCTGATGTTCCTGCTCGGCGATGCGGAGCACGCGGGCCAGTTCATCGCGGGCTGGCTCACCGAGTACAGCCTGTCGATCGACAACCTGTTCGTCTTCGTCATCATCATGGCGCGGTTCGCCGTGCCGAAGAAGATGCAGCAGGAGGTGCTCATGGTGGGCATCATCCTCGCCCTGATCTTCCGCGGAATCTTCATCCTGCTCGGCGCGCAACTGATCGAGAACTTCAGCTGGGTCTTCTACATCTTCGGCGCGTGGCTCGTGTGGACGGCGATCCAGCAGGCGTTCCTGCACCGCGAGGAGAGCGCCGAGGAGAACGAGGGCCGGCTCATCCGGATGCTCCGCAAGCGCGTGCGCATCTCGGACGACTACGACGGCATCAAGCTGCGCACCACGGTGGACGGCACGCGAATGTTCACGCCGATCATCATCGTGTTCATCGCGATCGGCACGACCGACCTGCTGTTCGCGCTCGACTCGATTCCGGCGATCTTCGGCATCACGCAGAGCGCCTTCATCGTGTTCACGGCGAACGTGTTCGCGCTCATGGGGCTGCGCCAGCTGTACTTCCTCCTGGGCGGACTCCTCGAACGACTCGAGTACCTGAAGTACGGCATCGCCTTCATCCTCGCCTTCATCGGGGTGAAGCTCGTGCTGCACGCCCTGCACGTGAATGAGCTCCCGTTCCTCAACGGCGGCGAGCCCGTCGAGTGGGCGCCCGAGATCTCGACGTGGATGTCGCTCGGCGTGATCATCGCGTCGATGGCCGTCGCGACGATCGCGAGCCTCGTCAAGGCGCGGGTCGATTCGCAGCGTCGTGGCGCCACGCTGCTCGACGAGGTGCCGCGTTTCACCGAGGAGAGCCGCGGTTCCGAGCACTGAGGGTCGTTGCCCGGCCGGGCCCCGGTCGTGACGTGGGTCTCTCCACAACGGTCGGCGCGCCCGGCCGTGACTTGCTAGCGTGGTGAGGCGGCGCCTGGGTGGGGCGCCCGGGTCGGCGGGCCCGGTGGCGAGCTGCGGCGAGGAGAATCGTGTCGGATGATGGCGAGGACGTCGTCGCACTTCCGCGCGGTTCGGCCGTGATCGCGCACAGCGCCCGGAGCGACGTGGGGCTTGCCCGCAGCGTCAACGAGGACTCCTACCTGGCCGAGGCGCCCGTGTACCTCGTGGCCGACGGCATGGGCGGCCACGCGCGGGGCGACGCCGCGAGCCGCACGGTGGTCGAGACCTTCCGCCGCCACCTCGAAGCGGGGCGGCCCTCGACGCCCGAGCAGGTGCTGGATGCGATCCACAGCTCGAACGACGCCGTGCGGGCGCTCACCGAGGAGGGCGAGGAGGGCACCGCCGTCGCGGGCACCACACTCACGGGGGTCGCGCTCGTCGACGCGGGCGACGGCGCCGGATTCCACTGGATGGTCTTCAACATCGGCGACTCCCGCGTGTACGCGTGGGACGGGCGTACGCTCGAACAGCTCAGCGTCGATCACTCCGCGGTGCAGGAGCTCGTCGACGCCGGGCTGCTCCGCGCGGATGAGGCCGATCGGCATCCCGAGCGGAACGTCATCACTCGGGCGATCGGAGCCGATGCCGTCGTCGAACCCGACATCTGGCTCATTCCCGCGACGGGCCGACAGGTCTTCCTGATCTGCTCCGACGGTCTCTCGAAGGAGGTCGACGACGAGCGCCTCGCGCACATCCTCGCGGGCGACACCGGACACGCCGCGGGCCTCGCCGGCGAACTCGTCGACGCCGCGCTGGAACACGGCGGCCGCGACAACGTGACCGTGATCGTCGTAGAGTCCGAGCTCGGTGCCGGCGACGACGACGAGGCGACCCGGGATCGCCCCGACGCCCGGCCCGACGAGGACACGACGCCGCGTGGCGTGGGAGGTGGGAACGGCGACGTACCGTCCTGACTCGGCGGCCTCATGGTTCGCCGCAGTGCGTGGCGGAGTCGTCGCGAACCGAGGGTGCGTGACGGCGACAGCGAGGTCTCGGGCGCGGGGATCGCGACGTGGGCCGAACGGGTGCTCTCGGGCGACGCCGTCGAGGTCGTCGTGACGGACGTCGCTTCCGACGGCGTCGGATGCCGCGGTACGCGCCGTGTCGCGGCCGGCCGGGCCGCCTCCGGCGCCTCGTGAGCCGCTACCGCGTGCGTCGGCGTCGGTCGTGCTCGGCCGCGACCCGGCGCCCGACCCGACCCGGCCGGCGGCGGCGGCGATCCGGTTGGAGGACCCGGCGAGATCCGGTCCGAGACGCACGCGCGCATCGAGGTCGTCGACGGCCGCGTCGAGGTCACCGACCTCTTCCTCGACGAACGGCACGCGCGTGCTCACGCCCGAGGGCGAATCGCGCGAACTCGAGCCCGGACGGCCCGTGGAGGCGCCGAGCGGGGCGACCGTGCTGCTCGGCGAGTTCGCCGTGCTGCTGGATCGGGTGCCGCTCGACACGGTGTAGCCTGATGTGGTGCGCGCTCCACGACTCCTTCTTCTGTGCCGCGGCGGGGCCTCGTCCTAGGCCGATCCCGTCGCGGAGTCCGCCGTCGGCTGACCACAGATTCTGAGGAAGCGAACGTTGAACGCAGTACCAGCGGCTGAACCGCGACCCCGCACCCTGGCCGAGAAGGTCTGGGACGCCCACCTCGTGAAGAAGGGCGAGGACGGCACCCCCGACCTCATCTACATCGACCTGCACCTCGTGCACGAGGTCACGAGCCCGCAGGCCTTCGACGGCCTGCGCATGGCCGGCCGGCCGGTGCGCCGGCCCGATCTCACGATCGCGACGGAGGACCACAACACGCCGACCCTCGCGATCGACCGGCCCATCGCCGACCCGACGAGCCGCACGCAGATCGAGACGCTGCGCCGCAACGCGGCGGAGTTCGGCATCCGACTGCACTCGCTCGGCGACGTCGAGCAGGGCATCGTGCACGTCGTGGGCCCGCAGCTGGGCCTCACGCAGCCCGGCATCACCGTGGTCTGCGGCGACTCGCACACGTCGACGCACGGCGCATTCGGCGCGATGGCGTTCGGCATCGGCACGAGCGAGGTCGAGCACGTGCTCGCCACGCAGACGCTGCCGCTGAAGCCCTTCAAGACCATGGCGGTCAACGTCGAGGGCACCCTGCGTCCCGGCGTCACCGCGAAGGACATCATCCTCGCCGTCATCGCGAGGATCGGCACGGGCGGTGGGCAGGGCTACGTGCTCGAGTATCGCGGCAGTGCCATCCGCTCGCTGTCGATGGACGGCCGCATGACGATCTGCAACATGTCGATCGAGGCCGGCGCCCGCGCGGGCATGGTCGCGCCCGACGAGACGACGTACGCGTACCTGCACGGCCGTGCGCACGCGCCGCAGGGCGCCGACTGGGACGCCGCGGTCGAGTACTGGCGCACGCTGCCCACCGAAGAGGGCGCCGTCTTCGACGCCGAGGTGTTCATCGACGCCGACATGCTCGAGCCGTTCGTGACGTGGGGCACCAATCCCGGGCAGGGCGTCTCGCTCTCCGATGCCGTGCCCGACCCCGCGTCGATCGACGACCAGCACGAGCGCGCCGCCGCCGAGCGCGCCCTCGAGTACATGGCGCTCGAGCCCGGCACGAAGCTCAAGGACGTCCGTGTCGACGCGGTCTTCATGGGCTCGTGCACGAACAGCCGCATCGAGGACCTGCGCGCGTTCGCGTCGATCATCAAGGGCAAGCGCAAGGCCGACGGCGTGCGCGTCATGGTCGTCCCGGGCTCGGCCCGGGTGCGGCTCGAGGCCGAGGCCGAGGGCCTCGACAAGGTGTTCGAGGAGTTCGGCGCCGAGTGGCGCTTCGCGGGCTGCTCGATGTGCCTCGGCATGAATCCCGACCAGCTGGCGCCCGGCGAACGGTGCGCCTCGACCTCGAACCGCAACTTCGAGGGCCGCCAGGGCAAGGGCGGCCGCACGCACCTCGTGTCGCCGCTCGTCGCGGCGGCCACCGCGATCCGGGGCACGCTCTCGAGCCCGTGGGATCTGCAGGGCGAAGGGGAGGGACGCTGACGTGCAGAAGTTCAGCACCGTGACCGGCGTGGCGGTTCCGCTGCGCCGGTCGAACGTCGACACCGACCAGATCATCCCTGCGGTGTTCCTGAAGCGGGTCACGAAGACCGGCTTCGAGGACGCGCTTTTTCACGCGTGGCGCGAGGACGCCGAGTTCATCCTGAACCGGCCCGAATACCGGGGCGGGCGCATCCTCATCGCCGGCCCCGACTTCGGCACCGGTTCGAGCCGTGAGCACGCCGTGTGGGCGTTGCGCGACTACGGGTTCGACGTCGTGATCAGCTCCCGCTTCGGCGACATCTTCCGCGGGAACTCGGGCAAGCAGGGCCTGCTCGCCGCCCAGGTCGCCTACGAGGACGTCGAACGGCTCTGGGAGGTCGTCGAGGCCCACCCGGGAATACCCGTCACCGTCGATCTGGTTGGGCGTACGGTGAGCGCGGGTGCGCTCACGGTGTCGTTCGACATCGACGACTACACTCGGTGGAGGCTTCTCGAAGGGCTCGACGACATCGGGCTCACCCTGCGGGACGAGGAGTCGATCGCCGAGTTCGAGTCGCATCGAGCGTCTTGGCGGCCGAAGACGCTCCCCATCAGGGAGCCGGCAGAATCAGGGAGTCTGTGAACACACTCGGGCAGGATGCCAGGCACCACGGAACGGCGGTCGGACTGAACGTCGACCGGATCACGATCAACGGCGGCAAGCCGCTGCGCGGCAGGATCGAGCTCAAGGGCGCCAAGAACCTCGTGACCAAGGCGATGGTCGCAGCGATCCTCGGCGACACCCCGAGCGTCCTGAAGGACGTGCCGAACATCAGCGACGTCCGCATCGTGCGCGGCCTCCTCGAGGTGCACGGCGTGACGGTCACCCATGGTGTCGACGAGGGCGAGCTCATCCTCGATCCCTCGGCGGTCGAGTCGGCGCACATGGCCGACATCGATGCGCACGCGGGCTCCAGCCGCATCCCGATCCTGTTCTGCGGTCCGCTGCTGCACCGGCTCGGCGAGGCCTTCATCCCCGACCTCGGCGGCTGCCGCATCGGCGACCGTCCCATCGACTACCACCTCGAGGTGCTGCGCAACTTCGGCGCCATCGTCGAGAAGCTCCCGACCGGCATCCGGATGTCGGCGCCCAACGGGCTGCACGGCGCGAAGGTCTCGCTGCCCTACCCGAGCGTCGGTGCGACCGAGCAGGTGCTCCTCACCGCGGTGCTCGCCGACGGCATCACCGAGCTGTCGGGTGCGGCGATCGAGCCCGAGATCATGGACCTCGTCAACATCCTGCAGAAGATGGGCGCCATCATCACGGTCGACACCGACCGCGTCATCCGCATCGAGGGCGTCGAGAAGCTCAGCGGGTACACGCACCGGGCGATCTCCGACCGCAACGAGGCCGCGAGCTGGGCTGCGGCGGCGCTCGCGACCGAGGGTGACATCTTCGTCGGCGGCGCCAAGCAGGCCGACCTGTTGACGTTCCTCAACGTGTTCCGCAAGGTCGGCGGCGCGTTCGAGATCCACGACGACGGCATCCGCTTCTACCACCCCGGTGGAGAGCTGAAGCCCGTCATCATCGAGACCGACGTGCACCCGGGGTTCATGACCGACTGGCAGCAGCCGCTCGTGGTGGCCCTGACGAAGGCGAAGGGCGTCTCGATCGTGCACGAGACCGTGTACGAGCAGCGATTCGGCTTCGTGGACGCGCTCATCGAGATGGGCGCGTCCATCGAGGTGCACAAGGAATGCCTCGGCGGGCGGCCATGCCGCTTCGGCCAGCGCAACTTCAAGCACTCCGCCGTCATCTCGGGCCCGTCGCAGCTCCACGGCGCCGACATCGAGGTGCCCGACCTCCGCGGCGGCTTCAGCCACCTCATCGCGGCGCTCACGGCCGAGGGCCGGTCGACCGTGTCGAACGTGGGCATCATCGCGCGCGGCTATGAGGACTTCATCACGAAGCTGGAGCTCCTCGGGGCGGACTTCGAACTCGAAGGATAATGGGGGAGTGCCACTCGAGAACTCCTCGTCCGACGCTGCCGCGAAGCCGCGCTCGGAGACCCGCCGCCCCTCGTTCTTCTGGGTCCTCGCCGTCATCATCCTTCCGGTGATGAACCTCGCGGTCCGCTTCCGGTTCCACCACGCCGAGCGGATGCCCCGGAGCGGCGCGTTCGTGCTCGCTCCGAACCACTACAGCGAGATCGACCCCGTCGTGATCGGCGTGGCGAGTTGGAAGCTCGGCCGGGCGCCCAGGTTCCTCACCAAGGCCTCGCTCTTCAAGAACCCCGTGCTCGCGTGGTTCCTGCGCACCTCCGGCCAGATCCCGGTCGAACGTGCGGGCAGCAGAAGCCACGCCGCGCTCCGAGCGGCGGAGGAGCTCGTCGAGAAGGGCCGCATGGTCGTCGTCTATCCCGAGGGTTCGCTCACGCGCGACCCCGACCTGTGGCCGATGCGCGGCAAGACCGGCGCCGTGCGCATCGCGCTCGAGCGCGGCATCCCCATCGTGCCCGTCGCGCACTGGGGCACGCAGGCGTTGCTGCCGCGCTACGGCAAGAAGCTCAGCTTCTTCCCGCGCAAGACGATCCAGGTCTCGATCGGCGAGCCGCTCGACCTCAGCGCCTACCGCGGCAAGCCGCTCGCCCAGGCCACGCTGCTGAAGGCGACGGGCGAGTTGATGAATGCGATCGCGGCGCTCCTCGCCGAGCTCCGCGGCGAACCCGCGCCGGCCGAGCGCTGGGATCCCGCGGCGCACGGGCAGAAGGAGACCGGTCGCCTTGAACCGTAGGAGCCAGGCCCGAAGGCCCCACGGCAAGCGCGTGGCAGTGCTCGGCGCCGGCAGCTGGGGCACCACCTTCGCGAAGATCCTCGCCGACGGCGGCGCCGACGTCGTCGTCTGGGCGCGCCGGCCGGAGCTCGCCCGCGAGATCCAGGAGGCCAAGCGCAACAGCGACTACCTCGCCGGCGTGAACCTGCCGCTCAACCTGCGGGCCACGAGCCGGCTCGACCTCGCGCTCGCGGGCGCCGAACAGGTCTACGTGTCGGTGCCGAGCCAGGCGCTGCGCGAGCACCTCAAGATCGCAGCCCCCCACCTGCGCGCCTCCCCGACGGTGGTCTCCCTCATGAAGGGCGTCGAGAAGTCGACCGGCCTGCGCATGAGCGAGGTCATGGCCGACGTGCTGCGCGTCGACGCGTCGCAGATCGCGGTCATCTCCGGGCCGAACCTCGCGCTCGAGATCGCGAAGGAGCAGCCCACCGCGGCGGTCGTCTCGTCGACGAGCCTCGAGACCGCGCAGTCCGTGGCATCCGTCGCCCGCAACCGCTACTTCCACTCGTTCGTGAACACCGACGTCATCGGCACCGAGTTCGGCGGCGTGCTGAAGAACCTCATCGCCGTCGCGATCGGCATCGTCGACGGCGCCGGCTACGGCGAGAACACCAAGGCGTCGATCATCACCAGGGGACTGGTCGAGATGACCGACTTCGCCGTCGCCTTCGGCGCGCATCCCGAGACGCTCTCAGGGCTCGCGGGCCTCGGCGACCTCATCGCGACGTGCCAGTCGCCGCTGTCGCGCAACAACACCGCCGGGCGACTCCTCGGCCAGGGCTACCACCTGAGCGATGTCGTGAACCAGATGCAGCAGACCACCGAGGGACTGGCGTCCGTGGGGCCCATCCTCGAGCTCGCCCGGGCGAAGGGCGTGGAGATGCCCATCATCGAGCAGGTCCGCCAGGTGCTGGCGGGCACGCTGGCGCCGAAGGACATCGCACCGCACCTCACGACCGACGACGAGCCCCAGGGCGAAAGGACGAAGGATGGACAAGCTCAGGGTGGTTCTGCTGTTCGGCGGGCGCTCCAGCGAGCATTCGATCAGCTGCGCGACGGCGGGCGGGGTGCTCGGCGCGATCGACCGTGACCGCTTCGAGGTGATCCCGGTCGGGATCACCCGCGACGGCGCCTACGTGCTCGAGTCCGACGACCCCGACCGGTTCGCGCTCGATCCGCAGCACCTGCCCGAGGTCGTCGACAACGGCTCGCGCGTACGCTGGCCCGAGAGCGCTGCCTCACGAGCGCTGACGGTGACGGATGCCTCGGGCGAGCGTTCGCTCGGCGATGTCGATGTCGTCTTCCCCATCCTGCACGGCCGGTTCGGCGAGGACGGCACCATCCAGGGCCTGCTCGAGCTCGTCGGCCTGCCCTACGTCGGCAACGGCGTGCTGGCCTCGGCGATGGGCATGGACAAGCACGTCACGAAGACCGTGCTCGAGGGCGCGGGCATCGCCGTGGCCCCCTGGGTCACGGTGACGCGGGAGTCATGGGAGCACGACCGGGAGCTGTGGGAGCGCCGCGGGCGCGGCCTCGGGCTGCCGGTGTTCGTGAAGCCCGCCCGTGCGGGTTCGTCGATGGGCGTCACGAAGGTCGCCGACTGGGCCGAGCTCGATGCCGCCCTCGACGTCGCGTTCGCCGAGGACCGCACGGCGCTCATCGAGTCGGCGATCCACGGCCGCGAGATCGAGTGTGCGGTGCTCGAGGGCCGCGCCGACGCCCCCGTGCGCGTGAGCGTCGCGGGCGAGGTCATCGTGACGGGCCGCGAGTTCTACGACTTCGAGGCGAAGTACCTCGACGCCCCGGGCGTCGAGCTCATCTGCCCGGCCGACCTCGGCGACGGCGAGCTCTTCGAACTGCAGCGCGTCGCGCGGCACGCGTTCGAGGCCATCGGCGCCGAGGGCCTCGCGCGCGTCGACGTGTTCCTCGGCGAAGAGGGCTTCGTGGTCAACGAGATCAACACGATGCCGGGCTTCACGCCGATCTCGATGTTCCCCACCTGCTGGCTGAACTCGGGCCTGAGCTATCCCGAGCTGATCACCGAGCTCATCGAGGTCGGGCACGCGAGGGGGGTGCGCTAGCGCGGCGTGCGCTACTCGGGCGACTCCGTCGGCACGGCGTCGTCGAGCCCGACGCAACCGCCCTCCGCGGGGATCGCGGCGACGGCCGGCGAGAGGTCGGCGATCGCCGTCGACCCCGACACGACGTCGTTGTCGACGAGCACCTCGACGGCGGGTGTGCGGCCGTAGGTCGTGAACAGGAACCTCGGGGCATCCGACTCGTCGATGATCCAGTCGACGCCGTCGACGGTCACGCAACGGTCGGTCGTGGGCCCCGGCGGCTCGACGCCGCAGCGCAGCAGGACGGCGGCCGGCGTGCCCCAGGCTCCTGTTCCCTGGGCGTTCGTCTCACGCTCGGCGAGGCCGGCCACGGCGTCGGGCAGGCGCACCACGACCGCGGCGCAGTCGGGGTCGGTCGCGTACGGGGCCGCATCGAAGGTCACAGCCTGCGCGCAGCCCGCCATCATCACGGCGCCGGCCAGCGAGACCGCGGCCGCGAACACGGATCGAGGAAGCCCGCGGGGGCGGCGGGCGGCTGGGTGGGGCATCGATCTCAGGCTACCGTGAGTGGCATGGAACGAGCTGCGCGCCCGGGCGGACCCACGATCGCGGAGCTCGGCGAGAGCGCGGTGCTCGCCCGCATCCTGCCGCGGCTCGCCCCGGGCGACACCACGCTGCTCGGCGCCGGCGACGACGCCGCGGTGGTCGCCGCCACCGACGGCCGCTTCGTCGTGACGACGGACATGCTCGTGCACGGTCCCGACTTCCGGCTGGCGTGGTCGACGCCGTTCGAACTCGGCTGGAAGGCGGCGGCCACCAACCTGACGGATGTCGCCGCCATGGGCGCCCGGCCGACCGGGCTCGTCGTGGCGGTCGCGGCGCCGCCGGCGACGCCCGTCGCCGTGCTCGAGGGCTTCGCCGACGGGCTCCGCGAGGGCCTCGCCGTGCTCGCCCCCGGCGCGGGCGTCGTGGGGGGCGACCTGTCGGCGTCGTCGGTGCTCACCATCGCGGTGACCGCGTTCGGCGATCTCGAGGGCCGCGAGCCCGTGCTGCGCTCGGGCGCCCGGGTCGGCGACGTCGTCGCGCACGCGGGTGAACGCGGCACGGCGGCACGCGGACTCGCCCTGCTCTTCGCGGAGGGCACGGATCCCGCGGGCATGCCCGACGCCGAGGCGGCGCGTGAGGTGCGGGCGCGGCATCCGGAGCTCGTGCGGGCGCAGGTCGCCCCAGAGCCGCCCGTCGCGGCCGGCGTCGTCGCGGCGGTGGCGGGCGCCACGGCAATGCTCGACGTCTCCGACGGGCTCGCCCGCGACGCGCGCCGCATCGCCGAGGCGAGCGGCGTCGGCATCGACTTCGATGCGAGGGCGCTCGGTCCCGACCTGCGCGTCGCGCTCGCCGGCGCCGAGGACCACGGCCTACTCGCCACGTTCCAGGCCGGCACGCGCGTGCCCGAGCCGTTCCAGGTCGTCGGCCGCGTCGTGGACGACCCCGGGCAGGTGCTCGTCGACGGCGAGCGGGCGGGCGCCGACGGCTGGGATCCCTACGCCGGCTGGGACGGCAGCTCGGGCTGAGTCCGGGCCGCCCACCAGAGCGTCGTCTCGCCGTGGTCGCGGCGCCGGTCGGCCACGATGCCCTCGGGCCAGTCGGGCTCGGGCGACCGGGAACTGCGCTCGACGACCACGACCGCGTCAGGGGAGAGGAGCGGTGCGAGCAGTGCGAGGTCGTGCGCGAGCGCACGTTCGCCGAGCTCGTACGGCGGGTCGATGAGGACGAGGTCGAACGTGCCGGCGGCCGACTCGAGGTAGCTCGCGACCGCCCGTGGGACGACCCGCACGCGCGCTGGACGGCCGCGCAGGGCACGGCCGACGGCGTCGGCGTTGCGGCGGCACACGTCGGCAGCGCCCTTCGCGCGCTCGACGAGCACCACCTCGGCTGCGCCCCGGCTCGCGGCCTCTAGGCCGAGCGCCCCTGAGCCCGCGTACAGGTCGAGCACGGCCGCGCCCTCGATGGCGTCGCGCGCCGCGAGCGCCGAGAAGATCGCCTCGCGCACGCGGTCGCTCGTGGGACGCGTTCCCGAGCGGGGCACGGCGAGGGTGAGCGAGCCGGCGGCGCCGGCGATGATGCGGGTCATGTCCCCGGCAGCCTAGCGACGACGCCGCGGGCTGTCATGCTCCCGCGAGGCGGTCGCATCCGCTGCAATGATGGAGGGGTGGATGACTCGACCGACCAGGTGCCCGCCGAACCTGTTCGTCACCGGGGTGACGAACAGCAGATGATCGACCGCCTCTGGGATTTCCGCGATCCCGGTGCGAGCGAGGAGCGGTTCCGCGAGGCCGCAGACGACGACACGCACACCGCGCACTTCCGCGCCGTGATGTCGACTCAGCGCGCGCGCGCGCTCGGCATCCAGGGCCGAGCCGCCGAGGCGTTCGAGGTGCTCGACTCCATCGCGTCGGGCGGCATCCCCTCCGACGACCCCGAGCGCGACGCGGCCGAGGTGCGCGCGCGCATCGCCATCGAGCGCGGGCGCATCCTCGCCGCCGACGCGGAGCGGCGGCAGGAGGCCGTTCCCGTGCTCACCCGCGCGGCGCGCGAGGCCGCGCTCGCCGGTTCGCCGTTCCTCGTGCTCGACGCCCTGCACATGCTCGCCCTGAACGATGCGGGTCACGAGGAGGAGTGGGCCGCAGAGGGCTTCGACGTGCTCGCGGGCTCCCGCGACCCGCGCGTGCTGCGCTGGGGCGTCGCGCTCCACAACAACCTCGGCTGGACCAAGCACGACGCGGGCGATGCGCTCGCCGCGCTGCATCACTTCGAGCAGGCCGTCGAGGTCGCCGACCGGTACGGCACGGCCGAGCAACAGCATGTGGCACGCTGGTCCGTCGCGCGGTGCCTGCGCACGATCGGCCGCACCGACGAGGCGCTCGACCTGCAGCGCGAGCTCGCGCGCGCCCGCCCCGACGACCCCTACGTGCAGGCCGAGCTCGCCGCCCTGACCGAGGCGGAGCCTACGATCGAGGCATGACGGCCGAAGGAGCGGATGCCGCGGGCGCCGGTCGGTTCACGCTCGACACGCGCCTGACGGGCGCGCTCGGCGGACGCACCACGCAGGCCGTCGAGCGCGCGTTCGGATACCGCACGGTCGGCGACCTGCTCGGTCACTACCCGCGGCGCTACGCGCTGCGCGGCGAGCTCACGGCGCTCGCGAGCCTGCCGCTCGACGAGAACGTCACGATCGTGGCGGAGGTGCTCGAGGTGCGCGTGCGCGAGATGCGACACCGCCGCGGGTCGATCGTCGAGGCGAAGATCTCCGACGGCACCGGCATCCTGACGCTCACCTTCTTCAACCAGAAGTGGCGCGAGAACGACCTGCGCCCCGGTCGCCGCGGCATCTTCGCGGGCAAGGTCGGCGACTACAAGGGCAATCGCCAGCTCGCCCACCCCGACTACGAGCTGTTCGACGACGACGTGCCGCGTTCGGCGGGCGACGCGGCAGCGAAGCGGTGGGCGGAGGCGCCGATCCCGATCTATCCCGCCACGAGCACGCTCGCGAGCTGGCAGCTGGCCAAGGCGATCGCGCTGCTCCTCGACGGCCTGGGCCCGCTCGACGACCCCATCCCCGACGCCGTTCGGGAGGCGCGATCCCTCCTCGACCAGCGTGCCGCCCTCGAGGCGGCGCACCGGCCCGAAACCGAGGCCGACTGGAAGGCGGCGCGTCGCACGCTCCGGTTCACCGAGGCGTTCGTGCTGCAGACGGCGCTGCTGCTGCGTCGTGCCGAGCTCCGGGCGCACACGACGACGGCGCGGCATCCGTCGCCCGGGGGCCTGCTCGAGCGGTTCGACGCGTCGCTGCCGTTCTCGCTCACCGCCGACCAGCGCGCTGTGGGGGCCGAGATCGCCGCCGACCTCGAGCAGCCGGTGCCCATGAACCGGCTCGTGCAGGGCGAGGTGGGCTCGGGCAAGACGGTCGTGGCCCTCCGGGCCATGCTCGCGGTGGCCGACTCGGGCGGTCAGTCTGCGCTCCTCGCACCCACCGAGGTGCTCGCCGCGCAGCACCTCCGTTCGATCGCGCGCATGCTCGGTCCCGACCTGTCGGCTGCGCTCGTGCCCACGCTGCTCACGGGGCAGCTGCCGGCCGCCGAGCGCCGGAAGGCGCTTCTGCGGGCCGCCGCGGGGCAGGCGCGCATCGTCGTCGGCACGCACGCCCTCATCGGAGAGGCGGTGTCGTTCGCCGACCTCGGGCTCGTGGTGGTCGACGAGCAGCACCGGTTCGGCGTCGAGCAGCGCGAGGCGCTGCGGCTGAAGGGCGAGCACCCCCCGCACGTGCTCGTGCTCACCGCGACGCCGATCCCTCGCACCGTCGCGATGACGGTGTTCGGCGACCTGGACGTGTCGACCATCCGGGAGCTGCCCGCCGGGCGCGCGGGCATCGAGACGTACGTCGTGCCGCTCGCCGAGCGTCCGGGCTGGCGTGCGCGAGTGTGGGAGCGGCTCGCGGAGGAGGTCGAGCTGGGTCGCCAGGGCTTCGTCGTGTGCCCCGCGATCGATTCCAAGGTCGTCGAGGACGACCCCGACGCGCTGGAGCCCGACGCCGCAGACGGCCGAAGCGGCGGGCAGGCGGCATCCGTGGCATCGGTCCTTGCGGAACTCGAGTCGCATCCGCGCTTCGCCGACAAGCGCGTCGCACCCCTGCACGGGCGCATGGGCTCCGACGAGAAGGACGCCGTGATGCGCGCCTTCGCGGCCGGGGAACTCGACGTGCTCGTCGCCACGACCGTCATCGAGGTCGGCGTCGACGTCCCGAATGCGAGCGCGATGGTGGTGGTCGATGCCGACCGGTTCGGCGTGTCGCAGCTGCACCAGCTGCGCGGACGCGTCGGCCGCGGCGCGGTGCCGGGCCTGTGCCTGCTCGTGACGGCCGCCGAGCCCGGCTCGCTCGCGCTGCAGCGCGTCGAGGCCGTGGCGGCGACGCTCGATGGGTTCGAGCTCGCCCGCGTGGACCTCGAGCTGAGGCAGGAGGGCGACGTGCTCGGCGCCACCCAATCGGGCGGGCGCTCATCGCTGAAGCTGCTGCGCGTCTCACGCGATGGCGACCTCATCGCCGACGCGCGAGAGCTCGCGGCGGAGGTGCTCGACGCCGACCCCGGGCTCGAGCGGCACCGGGCACTCGCCGCCGAGGTCAGACGCCGTCTCGACGCCGAGACGAGCGGATTCCTGAGCAAGGGCTGAGACTCTGGAGCAGCGCCTCCCGTGCCGTGCTCGGGCACTACGCTGGGGGATATGCAGCGGATCGCCGTCGTCCCAGGATCGTTCGACCCCGTCACGCTCGGCCATCTCGACGTCATCGGCAGGGCCGCCGGTCTCTACGACGAGGTGCACGTCGTCGTGGTGCACAATCCCGACAAGTCCGCGCTGCTGCCCATCGCCGAGCGCGTGGCGCTCATCGAGCGATCGATCGCCGACGCCGGCCTCGACGGGCGGATCGTCGTCGCGTCATGGAGCATGGGCCTCCTCGTCGACTACTGCACCGACGTCGGCGCGTCCGTGCTCGTGAAGGGCATCCGGTCGCAGGTGGACGTCGCCTACGAGACGCCCATGGCCATCGTGAACCGGCACCTCGCCGGCGTCGAGACGATGTTCATGCTGACCGATCCCGCCAATGCGCACGTGTCCAGCTCGCTCGTGCGACAGGTGTCCGCGCTCGGCGGCGACGTCTCGCCGTACGTGCCGCAGGTGGTGTCCGAGTTCCTGCAGGCGGCGATGACCCCATGAGCGAGGCTGCGGTCACGGTTGGAGGCGCGGGCGCTTACGACGCACCCGACTTCGTCATGGGCATCGACGAGATCGGTTCGCGTGCCGCGGCCGTCGTGCAGAACGTCGAGACGGTCATCGCGGGCAAGCGCGATGCCGTCACGGCCGCGCTCACCGTGCTGCTCGCCGAGGGACACCTGCTCATCGAGGACGTGCCGGGCGTCGGGAAGACCATGCTCGCCAAGGCGCTCGCCCGCTCGGTGGACTGCAGCGTCAGCCGCATCCAGTTCACGCCCGACCTCCTCCCGAGCGACGTGACGGGGGTCTCCGTCTTCGACCAGTCGAGTCGACGGTTCGAGTTCAAGCGCGGTCCCGTCTTCGCGAACATCGTGATCGGCGACGAGATCAACCGCGCGAGCCCGAAGACCCAGTCGGCGCTGCTCGAGTGCATGGAGGAGCGCCAGGTCACTGCCGACGGCACCACCTACGTGCTCGACCTGCCGTTCACCGTGGTCGCGACGCAGAACCCGGTGGAGATGGAGGGCACCTACCCGCTGCCCGAGGCGCAGCGGGACCGCTTCATGGCGCGCATCTCGATGGGCTATCCGTCGCCCGCCGACGAGCTCGCCATGCTGTCGACGCGGGAGACGTCGAGTCCGCTCGATCGCCTGGCCACCGTCGTGACCCTCGGCGAGCTCCGAGCCATGATCGCCGCCGTGCAGCACGTGTTCACGTCGCAGCCCGTGAAGGAGTACGCGGTCGAGCTGGCACGCGCGACGCGCGACGACCGCCAGCTGCGCCTCGGTGCGAGCCCGCGCGCCACGCTGCAGCTCATTCGCGCGGCGAAGGCGCACGCCGCCATGCACGGTCGTGACTTCGTGCTGCCCGACGACGTCGACGCGCTCGCCGTGCCGGTGCTCGCGCACCGGCTCGTGCCGACGAGCCGTGCCATCGGCGCCCACGACCGCGACAGCGGGCCGCTCATCGACGCCGTCGTGCGTCGCATCGTGGGGGAGACGCCGGTTCCCGTCGGCAGTGCACGAAGGATCTGACCCATGTTCCGCCCGCGTCCCGTTCGCGTCTCCGCCTGGCCGCGACTGACACGGCGCGGCGGCTCGCTCATGATCGTGGGCGTGCTGCTCCTGGCCGTCTCGCTGTGGTTCGACCTGCGCGACGTGGTGCTCCTCGCATTCGTCGGCATCGCGACGCCGCTCGCGGCGGCGGTGTTCGTCGTGGTGCGCAACCCGAGGCTCGCCGTCACCCGTGGGTTCGCCCCGGCGGTCGTCGCAGCAGGCGGATGGACGCGCGTCGCGATCGTCGTGAAGAACCGCGCGCGACGCACGTTCGACGGCGCGCACTGGCGCGACACGGTGCCCGAGGGACTGATGGGTCCGGCCGAGTCGATCCTGCCGGCGATCGGGCCGTACGAGGGCGTGCTCCCCTCGGGCGACGACACCGTACGGCTCGAGTACCGGCTCCGGATGCCGCGGCGCGGCGTCTACTCGATCGGCCCGCTCCGCATCGGCGTCGCGGACCCGTTCGGCCTCGCCCGCATCGACCGCGAGGTCGGCACGGGTCACGAGGTCGTCGTCACGCCGAGGGTCACCCCGCTGGACGCGGCGCTCGGCAGCGCCGCTTCGATCGACGGCGTGGTGCACGGGCTCCGGCGGCGGACGCACCCGAACTCCGACGAGCTCATCGCCCGTGAGTATCGCTACGGCGACCCCCTCCGCCGGGTGAACTGGGCCGCGACGGCCAGGCGCGGCGAGCTCATGGTGCGGGAGGAGGAGCAGCGCGGCGATCCCGAGGCGCGCATCCTCCTGGACACCACGCTCTCCGGCCGGTCCGAGGCCTCGCTGCGCCGGGACGACGACGAGGGGGCGCATTTCGGGTTCGAACTCGGCATCGAGATCGCCGCATCGATCGGGATGCACCTGCTCGAGCGCGGGTTCCGCGTGCGCTGCACGCAGGTCGCCGATCCCGAGCGCGGCGTGATCCCCGGCGCCGCGTTCGGCGGTGCCTACCGGACGCCGGGCGGCGACCGGATGCTCCTCGAGGACCTCGCGAGGCTCGACCGGCCGGGCCGTGCGGCGTGGCACGGAACGGGGGCGGCGCAGTCCGACGCACATCCCCGTGCCCGCGAGGCGCGCTCGCCCGGGTTCGCCGTCCTCGTGGATCCCGACGAGCAGGACGCTCGCGCGCTCGTCGCGCTCCGTCCGTCGTTCGAGCCCGCGGTCGCCTTCGCCACGGACGGCGTCTCGCGTCTCGTCCTCGACCTCATCGAGGACGCGGACTGGCGTGTCGTGCGCGTTCGCCGGCCGGCCGAGATCGGCGAGGCGTGGTCGGGCATCGCGACGACGCCTCGCGAGAGGCCGGCGCATGCGCCCTGACCTCATGCCGCTCTCGCGCGCGCAGCGCCTCGCGCTGACCGCCACGTCGTTCCTGTTCCTCGTCATCGCGACGATGGCACTCGGTCCGCTCATCGCGGGCAGCGGGTGGTGGTGGCTGTGCGCCTTCATCGCCGCGGGCACGCTGTTCTCCGGCTTCGGGCTGCGCTCGATCCGAACGCCGCCCTCCCTCGTGCCGGTGCTGGAGCTCGTGGTGCTGCTCCTCCTGCTCACGCTGCTGTTCGGCGGCGGCACGAGCGTCGCGCTCATCGTGCCCACGGCGGAGACCTTCGAGACGTTCGGCGAGTTGATGGCGGGCGCGCAACGCACGATCGAGCAGCAATCCGTGCCCGCGATCCCGGTGCCGCCGCTGACGTTCGCGCTCGCCGTGGGCATCGGCCTGCTGGCGGTCGTCGTCGACATCCTCGTGCAGACGGCCCGCATGCCGGCGCTCGCAGCGGCACCCGCACTTGTGCCGATCCTCATCCCCGGCTTCATCATCGAGGCCGGTGCCGAGTTGCCGACGCTCGTGCTCACCGCCGCCGCCTACCTCCTTCTGCTGCGCGTGGACGTCCGGGTGCGACGGCGTGCCCGGCTCGCCGCCGGCGAGGAGGGCGATCAGGCGGCAACCGTGATCGCGCCGAAGCGCGTGCCCATCGTGTCGACGCTCGGCGCGTCGCTCGGGCTCGCCGCCGTCGGCCTGCTCGCGGCCTCCGTGCTCGCGGCGTCGACGCCGAGCGTCTCGACGAGCCTCCTGCTCGGGAGTCCGTCGCAGGGCACCCTCTTCGCGCGCGGCGTGAGCCCGTTCATCGACCTGGGGCGCGACCTCCGGCGGCCCGAGCCGCTGCCGGCCTTCCACTACCTCGCGCGCGACGGCGACCGCCCGTACTTCACGCTGCTCACGCTCGACCGGTTCGAGGGCGAGGTCTGGTCGCCCACCCAAACCGCGGTCGACGGCGACAACACGGTCGACCAGATGCCGCGGCCCGACGGGCTCTCGAGCGCGGTCGAGACCTCGCAGCATCCGATCGACGTCGTCGTCGACGAGGTGCGCACGACCTGGCTGCCGGTGCCGTATCCGACGGCACGCATCGAGGGGCTCGAGGGCTCGTGGTTCTGGGACGACGGCGCCCTCACCGTGCGCAGCGTCGACACGAACACGGGCGGCCAGAGCTATCGGGTGACGCGTCTGGACGTCGAACCCACGCCGCAGCAGCTCCGCAACGCCGATCGCGACCTCGACGACGAGTTGGCGTCGTTCCTCGCGCTGCCCGAGGAGATGCCCGCGATCATCGCCGAGACGGCCGTCGCCCTCACGGCCTCGGCGTCGCCGTACGACGCGGCGGTCGCGATCCAGGCGTACCTGCGCGGCGCCGAGTTCGACTACTCCACCGAGGCGCCCGTGGAAGACGGCTACGACGGCGGCGGATTCGACGTGATCGCGAGGTTCCTCGAGACGAAGGCCGGCTACTGCGTGCACTTCGCCTCGACCATGGCGGTGCTCGCGCGGGAGTCGGGCATCCCGTCGCGCATCTCGATCGGCTATACGCAGGGGTCCCCGACCGACCAGCGCGTGGACGGCGTGCAGCGCATCGAGGTCGACTCGCACGACCTGCACGCGTGGCCCGAGCTCTACTTCGAGGGCGTCGGCTGGGTGCCGTTCGAGCCGACCCCGGGCCGCGGCACGGTTCCCGGCTATTCGCGTCCCGGCGCGGGCGAGGAGGGCGCGCCGCCGCTGGCGAGCGCACCGCCCACCGGGCCCGGCTCGACCGGCCGTCCCGACGTCGACCCCGACGGAGGACTCGCGGGCCAGGTGGCCGACCCGGTCGCCACGGCGACGCAGCTGTGGATCCGCAGCGGTGTCGTCGCCCTCGCCGTCGCCGTGCTGCTGCTGCTGCCGGCGCTGTTCCGGTTGAGCCAGCGTCGGGCGCGCATCCGGCGCATCCGCCGCGATGAACGACCGGCGGATGCCGCGTGGGACGAGCTCGCCGCGACGGCGCTCGACCTCGGCGCGGGCGGCAACGGCGGCGAGACGCCGCGCGAGTTCGCGGCCCGGCTGGCCGAGCGGGAGGCGTTCGACGATGCCCGCGCCCGGGCCGCGATCGTGCGCCTGCGCGACGCCGTGGAGCGGGAGCGCTACGGCCCCGCGGGCGGGGGCACGGCGGGTGCTGCGGCATCCGGGTCGCTCGTCGACGATCTCGCCACCGCACGTGCTGCGCTCCTCGCGGACGCGGTGGGCGCCGAGCGGGCACGCGCGCTCCTCATGCCGCACTCGCTCGTCGACGGCGTGCGCCGGGTGCTCGGCGGTCGCGCCCGCGCCGGGGCGTAGAATCGTCGATCGTGGCCACTCAGCATTCGCCGTTCCGCGTGAACGTGCGCGACCTCGTGAACCGCCCTGGAGAGATGCGCGAAGCGCACCTCTCGGTCCCCGTCGCCGCGCAGATGGGGGAGGGACTCGTGGCGGTCCGCGAGGGCGCGGAGCTCGATCTCGACCTCCGGTTCGAGTCGGTGCACGAGGGGATCCTCGTCTCGGCCGACGTCGACGCGGTCGCCGAGGGCGAGTGCGGGCGGTGCCTCATCGACATCGCCCTGCCCGTCCGAGTCGAGTTCCAGGAGCTTTTCGCGTATCATTCTGGAGAAGCTTTCGAGGTTGAGGTTCAAGACGACCACGTGGATCTTGAACCGCTCATACGAGATGCGGTAGTGCTGTCACTGCCGTTCCAGCCGGTGTGCCGGCCGGACTGCCCGGGTCTCGATCCTATGACCGGGGTCCGACTGGCCGATCATCCCGAACTCGTCACCCATGAGCACCGTGACCCGCGATGGGCCGCGCTCGCCGGGTTCCAGGCTTCCGAAGACCAGGGCACGGATGTCGCATCCGAGGCCGACCAGCAGAGAGATTGAGAGAGAGTCATGGCTGTTCCCAAGCGGAAGAAGTCACGCGCCAACACCCACGCGCGCCGTTCGCAGTGGAAGGCGGAGGTCCCCACGCTCGTCAAGACCGTCGAGAACGGCAAGGTCACCTACAGCCTCCCGCACCGTGCGAAGGTCGTCGAGGACTCCGCGGGCACACCGCTCTTCCTCGAGTACAAGGGCCGCAAGGTCGCCGACGTCTAGTCGGCCGACAGCATCATCCGACCCGGTCGTGACGCGAACGGGGCAGACGGGACACGCTGAGCACACGCTCGACGACCTGCAGCGGACGCTGCAGGTCGAGGTGGATCCCGACCTGCTGCTGCTCGCGCTCACGCACCGGTCGTTCGCGTACGAGAACGGCGGCATCCCCACCAACGAGCGCCTCGAGTTCCTCGGCGACTCGATCCTGGGGCAGGCCGTCACCGTCAAGCTGTTCCGGGACCATCCCGAGCTCGACGAGGGCGAACTCGCGAAGCGGCGGGCGAGCCTCGTCTCGAGCGTGGCCCTCGCCGAGGTCGGCCGCGCCATCGGGCTCGGGCCGTACATCCGCCTCGGCCGCGGCGAGACCATGACGGGCGGCGCCGACAAGCCGTCGATCCTCGCCGACACCGTCGAGGCGATCATCGGGGCCGTCTACCTTGACGCGGGCGGTGACGCGGCAACCGGACTCGTACTGCGGCTCATCACGCCGCTGCTCAGCGACCCCGAGCGCTTCGGCGCGGCCATGGATCCGAAGACGAGCCTGCAGGAGATCGCGGCGCGACGCGGCGCCCCGCCGCCCGTCTACACGATCGTCGAGTCCGGGCCCGACCACAACAAGCACTTCGTGGCGACCGTCATGGTCGGCGAGCTCGTGCAGGCCTCCGGCGAGGGCTCCAGCAAGAAGCAGGCCGAGATGTCCGCCGCGCTCGAGGCCTGGACCAGGCTGAACTCGCACTGACGTGCCCGAGCTGCCAGAGGTCGAGGTCGTGCGCGCCGGACTCGCGCAGGCGGTCACCGGAGCTCGGGTCGCCGCGGTCGACGTGCTCGATCGCCGTGCCCTGACCCGGCACGACGCGGCATCCGGCGACTTCGAATCGCTCGTCACCGGTGCGCGCATCGAGGCGGCGGTGCGTCGCGGCAAGTTCCTGTGGCTGCCGATCGGCGACGACCGCGCCGTCGTCGGCCACCTCGGCATGAGCGGACAGCTGCTGCTCCGCACGCCCGACCACCCGGGCGACGACCGTCACGCGCGCATCCGCCTGCACCTCGACCACCCCGAGCACGGAGAGCTCCGCATCGACTTCGTCGACCAGCGCACGTTCGGCTCACTGGCCGTCGACCGCCTCGTGCCGACCGCCGACGGCGAGGTGGCCGGCTTCTCACCCGGGGTCTCCGGGCCCTGGGCGCGCAGCATCCCGGCCCAGGTGTCCCACATCGCGCGCGATCCGCTCGACCCGGCCTTCGACGACCGCCGATTCCTCGACGCCCTCGCGCGCCGGGCGTCGGGGGTGAAGCGCGTGCTGCTCGACCAGGGCCTCGTGAGCGGTGTCGGCAACATCTACGCCGACGAGGCGCTGTGGGCGGTGCGCCTGCACGGCGAGCAGCCGGCCTCGTCGCTGACGCGCCGCAGGGGCGGCGAGCTGCTCACCGCGGTGCGCGACGTGCTCGGCAAGGCCCTCGCCGAGGGCGGCACGAGCTTCGACGCGCAGTACGTCAACGTCAACGGGGCATCCGGGTACTTCGCGCACTCGCTGAACGCCTACGGTCGCGCGGGCCTGCCCTGTCCGCGCTGCGGCACGCCCATGGTGCGCGAGTCGTTCATGAACCGCTCGTCGCACCGGTGCCCGCGCTGCCAGCGGCTCCGGATGCCGCGGGCGGGCGCTGCCACGTCGACTCCAGTGCGAACGGACGGAAGCCCAGCGCGACGTTGATCGCGAGCATGTGCTGGTTCTCGTCGGCATTCCACGTGTAGATGCGCTCCCGGGTGGGGTCGAGCTCGTCGAGGGCGACCAGGTTCGCGAGCTTCAGCCGCATGCCCAGCCGGTGTCCGCGGTGGGGAGCGAGCACGATCGTGTCCCACTGCTCGACCGCTGGCGAGTCGGGCAGGAGCGACAGTTCGGTGAACCCGGCGACCTCGCCGTCGGGGGCCACCGCGACGACGTTGAGGTGCGTGCGGCCCGCCTGGCGCGCGCGGCGCTCGCCGTCGCGGATGCGCGCGGCGTCCCACTGCTCGAGCCCCCACGCGATGGCGCCCGTCGGCGGGTCGGTCGACATCCGCTCGTGGGCGACCGCGAGCGAGTCGATGAGCTCGTCGGGGGCCTCGTTCTGCCAGCCCACGAGGCGGTAGCGGTCGGAAGCCTGCTCCAGCGATGTGCTGAGGAGTCGTCGGAACGCGTCGCCCCTCCCCGCGACGTCCATGGCGCTCACCCGGTACAGCTGGCCGAGGGCGAAGCCGTGCGCGAGCGCGAATCGTGCTGGCGGCGCGTCGGCCGCGATGTCGGCGTCGCCCTGCGGCGGGTGGAGCCGTGGCCTGATCGCATCCTGCGCACCGATCAGGTGGTCGGCCGAGAGCACGATGGCGGGGCGCCCGGCCGCATGCGCAGCCTCCTCCGCGCTGGCGAGCAACCCCGAGCCGATGCCCTCACGCCGTCGATCGGGCTCGACACCCAGGACTTCGATGTACGCCGTGGCGGCGTCGGCGTCGAGCTCCCACTGCACCTCGACCAGGCCGACCAGCCGGTCGGCGTCGAACGCGCCGATCGCGGTGTACCGCGTGAACTCGGCCCGGCGCAGGTCCTGCAGCACCTCTTGGGGCCGGCGGGTCAGGTCGGAGGTGCCGAGCGCCTCGACGTCGAGGCGTCGCAGGAGCGTCTCGTAGGCGGCCAGCTCGGCGTCATCGGTTGCGCCGACGTGGCGGGGAAGGCGGATCGGACGGATGTCGACGGTCATGATCGCTCCTTACAGGCCGCGCGGGCAGCCGCCCAGACTATCGGGACGCGCACCGGGCGGCAATGACCGATCCTCACTTCTGCGGCGAGGGCGGACCGGAACAGGCCGCTCGCTCGGGTACGCTCGTGCGAGGCATCCGCACCGCCAGCCGTACCCGGGGGACCATGTACCTGAAGAGCCTGACGTTGAAGGGATTCAAGTCCTTCGCGCAGCCCACGACGTTCGCCTTCGAACCGGGCGTCACGTGCATCGTCGGCCCGAACGGCTCCGGCAAGTCCAACGTCGTGGACGCCCTGGCCTGGGTGATGGGCGAGCAGGGCGCCAAGACGCTGCGCGGCGGCAAGATGGAGGACGTCATCTTCGCGGGCACCGCGACGCGGGGTCCGCTCGGCCGCGCCGAGGTCAGCCTCACGATCGACAACGCCGACGGCGCGCTGCCGATCGAGTACAGCGAGGTGACGATCTCGCGCACGCTGTTCCGCAACGGCACGAGCGAGTACGCCATCAACGGCGAGACCTGCCGGCTGCTCGACGTGCAGGAACTGCTGAGCGACTCGGGCCTGGGCCGCGAGATGCACGTCATCGTCGGCCAGGGGCAGCTCGACGCCGTCCTGCACGCGAGCGCCGAGGACCGGCGCGGCTTCATCGAGGAGGCCGCGGGGATCCTGAAGCACCGCCGCCGCAAGGAGAAGACCCTCCGCAAGCTCGACGCCATGCAGGCGAACCTGACGCGCCTGTCCGACCTGGCGGGCGAGATCCGGCGCCAGTTGAAGCCGCTCGGCCGCCAGGCGGAGGTGGCGCGGGAGGCGGCGACGATCGCGGCCGTCGTCCGCGACGCGCGGGCCCGCCTGCTCGCCGACGAGGTCGTGGCGCTGCGCTTCGCGCTCGAGGAGCACGGCCGCAGCGAGCACGAACGTCACAGCGAACGCCTCGTGCTTCAGGACGAGCTCGAGCAGCACCAGGCGCGCGTCGCGCGCCTCGAGTCGGCCTACCTCGGCGACGACGTCGACGCCGCGCGGTCGACGAGCCACGCGCTCGAGTCCGCGCGGGAACGGCTGCGCGCCCTCGACGCCCTCGCCCGCCAGCGCATCGCCCTGCTGAGCGCCGAGGCACAGCCGGCCGACACCGCGCCGGCCGTCTCACGAGCGATGATCGACGAGGCGACCGCGGGGCTCGACGCGTTCACCGCAGCGGTCGACGACGCGGCATCCGGTCTCGAGGTCGCGGTCGCGGCCACGCGCACCGCGCGCGGCGAGCTCGACGCCGTCGACGAGCGGATCGCCGCGCAGAGCGCGCGCGTCACCGCGTACGACCTCGAGCTCTCGAAGCTCGCCGGTCGAGCCGACACCGCTGCATCCGGGCTTGCGACCGTACGGGGTGAGGTGCTCCGGCACGCGAACGCCCTCGAGGCCGCCGCCGGTCGGCGCGCCGCCGCCGACGCAGAGCTCGCGCGTGCCGAGGCCGAGGCCGAGGCGGGCGACAGCGCCGAGACCGACCTCGACGAGGCGTACGAGCTCGCCCAGGCCGCCGTCTTCGGGGCCGAGGCCGAGATCGAGCGGATCCGCGAGGAGCTGCACGGCCGGGAGCGCGAGCAGGGCGCCCTCGCCGCCCGCACGGCCGCCCTCTCGCTCGCGCTCGACCAGAGGGACGGCTCGGCCGCGCTCGTCGCGGCGAGCATCGACGGCGTGCGGGGCCTCCTCGCCGAATCGCTGCAGGTCGAGCCCGGGTACGAGCCCGCCATCGCCGCCGCGCTCGGGTCGGTCGCCGACGCCGTTCTCGTCGACGACCGCGCCGCCGCATTCCGCGCGCTCGAGCACGCCGAGCGCGGCGAACTGGGCCGGGTCGCGCTTGCGCTCGCCGACCCGGGTCGTCCCCGGCGCGCGCCGCACGTCGTCGAGGGCCTCGTGCCCGCGGGCGACGTCGTCACGGCGCCTGACGGCGTCCTGTCGCTCCTCGCGGAGGTGTTCGTGGCCGACGACCTTGCGGCCGCCCGGGCCGCGGAGCTCGCGCTCGCGAGCCTCGACCGCCCCATCACCGTCATCACCAAGGACGGCACGGTCGTCGGGCGTTATGTGATCCGCGGCGGCACGGGCCGTGAGCAGGGCCGCATCGAGCTCATCGCCGAGCGCGACCGGGCAGGCGCCCGGCTCGAGGAGGTGCGCACGCTCATCGAGCGTTCCCGCTTCGACCTCGCCGAGCAGCGCACGATCCTCGAGCGGTCGAAGGAGCAGGCCAGGGCGGCGCTCGCCACACTGCGCGAGTTCGATGCCAAGCTCGCCCAGCGCACCGAGCAGCTGAACCGCGCGCGCGTGCAGGCCGAGGCGGCCGACGCCGAGACCGAGCGCCTCCGGCAGGCTGCGGCCAATGCCGAGGAACGCGTCGCCGACGCAGAGCGGGCGGACGAGGAGGCCGGAGCCGCCCTCGACGCCGCGAGGTCCGTCGCGCGCCCCGTGCTCGACGCGTCCGAGCGTGACGGCGCGCTCGCCGCACTCGAGCGGGCGCGCGAGCGAGAGGTCGAGGCACGGCTCCGGCTCGAGACTGCGAAGGAGCGCGTGCGGGCCGAGGAGGCACGCGTGCGGGCCATGGAGCGCCAGTTCGAGGCAGAGCAGCAGGCCGCAGCGGATTCCGCGCGCCGCGCCGTCGTCCGCCGGGCCCAGCTCGAGGCCGCGTCCCGCGTCGCCGCGTCGCTGCCTGCGGCCCTCGCGTCCGTCGACGCGTCGGTCGCCGAGGCGCGCGTCGCCCTCGGACGCGCCGAGGCGGAGCGGGCGAGCCACAGCGAGGAGTTGCAGCGCGTGCGCCGACAGGAGACCGTCGTGCGCGAGCGCCTGCATGCGGTGACCGAGGACGTGCACGGCCTGGAGCTTCGGATCTATGAGAAGAAGCTGCACGCCGCCGGCCTCGTCGAGCGTGCGGAGTCGGAGCTCGGGCTCACCGAGGACGTGCTCATCGTCGAGTACGGACCCGAGATCCCGGTGCCGGCCGAGCAGGACGACGGCGAGACTCGCCCCTTCCTCCGCGAGGAGCAGCAGCGCCGCCTGGCCGGCGCCGAACGCAAGCTCGCACAGCTCGGCCGCGTCAACCCGCTCGCCCTCGAGGAGTTCGCCGCCCTCGAGCAGCGCCACCAGTTCCTCACCGAGCAGCTCACCGACCTCGCGAACACGCGCAGGGACCTGCTCACGATCATCGAGGAGATCGACGGCAAGATGGAGGCCATCTTCCGCGGCGCCTTCGAGGACACACGCGAGGCGTTCGCCGAGGTGTTCCCCGTCCTTTTCCCCGGCGGCACCGGCAGCATCTCGCTCAGCGACCCCGAGAACCTGCTGACCACCGGCATCGAGGTGAGCGTGAAGCCCGCGGGCAAGAAGATCGAGCGCCTGTCACTGCTCTCGGGAGGCGAGCGCTCGCTCGCGGCGGTGGCCCTGCTCATCGCGATCTTCAAGGCGAGGCCCAGCCCGTTCTACATCCTGGACGAGGTCGAGGCCGCGCTCGACGACGCGAACCTGGGCCGGCTCCTCACGACGCTCGAGGACCTGCGCGACTCCAGCCAGCTCATCGTCATCACGCACCAGAAGCGCACCATGGAGATCGCGGATGCGCTCTACGGCGTGTCCATGCGCCAGGACGGCGTGTCTGCCGTGGTCGGGCAGCGCGTGCGCGAGGAGCGCGAGGCGCGCGCGAGCTGAGGGCTGCGGCGACGGATGCCGCAGGGTGCGCCCCGCGGCATCCGCCCCGTCAGTCGACCCGCGGCACCGATCGCGGCGACCGGCACCGACCTCAGGTCAGCCGGCGGTCGTCGGGCTCGACGATACGGAACCACCGGTAGCCGTATGCGTCGAGGTGCACGTCGATGCGGCCCGTCTCGTCGAGCGGGAAGGTGTCGATCGCGAACAGGTCCGAGAACACGGTGTCGGATGCCACGGCACCGAGCTCGAGCGACACGACCGTCGGTCTCGGCGCGAAGTTGTGCACGGCGACGAACCGTCCGACATCTGCCGTGATGCGGTGCGCCAGCACCGCGGCCTGGCCGGTCTCGAGCACCTCGAGCTCGCCCCAGCCGATCTCGGGGGAGCTGCGGTAGCGTACGGCGAGCTCGCGGATGAATGCGAGCAGCGAGTCGACGTCGTGCATCTGCGCCTCGACATTGACGTGCTCGGGTGCGTAGCCGTCGGTCGGCGGGCTCGCCGTGAGCTTGCGCGGCGTCGCCCGCGAGAATCCGCCGTTCACCTTGCCGGTCCACTGCATGGGCGTGCGTACCGCCTGACGCCCCGGTTGCCCGCCGTTCTCGCCCATGCCGATCTCCTCGCCGTAGAACAGCACGGGCGTGCCCGGCAGAGAGAACAGCAGGCTGTAGACCATGCGGATCCGGCGTGGGTCGCCGTCGAGCATCGGCGGCAGGCGACGCACGATGCCGCGTCCGTAGACGCGCATCCACTCCTCGGGCGCGAACGCTTCGAACACCTCCTCGCGTTCGGACTCGGAGAGCTTGTCGAGCGTGAGCTCGTCATGATTGCGGACGAAGTTTGCCCACTGCGCTTCGGGCTCGAGCCGCGGACGCTTCGCGAGCGACTCGGCGAGCGGTCGGGCGTCCTCCCTGGCCAGCGAGAGGTACAGCGCCTGCATGCCCAGGAAGTCGAACTGCATGGTGAGCTCGGGCGGATTTCCCGGACGGCCGAAGTAGTCGAGCTGCTGGTCGAACGGCAGGTTCACCTCGCCAAGCAGCACGGCTTCGCTCGAACGCCGCTGTAGGAAACGGCGCAGGTCGCGCAGGAACTCGTGCGGGTCGCCGATGTCGACGCCGTGCGGCGGTTCGATGAGAAACGGCACGGCATCGACCCGGAAGCCGGAGATCCCGAGCTCGAGCCAGAAGCCGACGGTCTTGGCGATCTCGTCGCGCACCGCGGGGTTGGCGATGTTGAGGTCGGGCTGGTGCCGGTAGAAGCTGTGCAGGTAGTACTGCCCGGTGCGCTCGTCGAGCTCCCACACGCTGTCCTCCTCGCCGGGGAAGACGGTCTGCGCCTGCTGCTTCGGCGGCTCGTCGACCCACACGTAGAAGTCGCGGAACGGTGCGGTCCGGCTGCGCCGGGCGGACTTGAACCACGGATGCCTGTCGGACGTGTGGTTCATCACGAAATCGATGATCACGCGCATGCCGCGGTCGCGGGCGGAGCGGGTGAGCTCGGCCACGTCGCCCAGCGAGCCGAGGCGGGGGTCGACGCCGAAGAAGTCGGTGATGTCGTACCCGTCGTCGCGATCGGGCGTCGGCTGGAACGGCATCAGCCAGATGCACGTGACACCGAGCTCGGCGAGGTGGTCGAGGCGGTGCGCAAGCCCCTCGAAGTCGCCGTAGCCGTCGTCGTTCCAGTCCATGAAGGTCTCGAGATCGAGGCAGTAGACCACCGCGGTCTTCCACCAGAGGTCGCTCCGATCCGTGATCTTCATCGGCCCGCCTCCTCGAGCCCTGGCAGCACGCGCTCGCCGAAGGCGTGGATGAACGCGTGCTGCTCGGTGCCGACGTGGTGCAGGTAGATGCGATCTACGCCCAGCGCGGCGATGCCGGCCAGGTGGTCGAGGTGACGTGCCGTGTCGGCGGATGCGATCAGCGTCTCGGCCACCTGCTGGGGCGTGACGTCGGCGGTGCGTTCGTCGAACTCCTCGGGACGCGCGAGCTCCCACGCGAGGTGCGCGGGAACGAGGCTCTGCCGCCACTGGTCGTGCGCGATCGCGAGCGCCTCCTCGTCCGTGTGCGCCCAGCTGAGGTGCACCTGCACGGCGACCGGCCCATCGCCGCCGGCCTCGCGGTAGGCGTCCATGACCTCCCGGAGCACGTCGGGGGACTGGTCGATCGTGATGATGCCGTCGGCCCACGCGGCGGCGTCGCCGGCCGTCTCGGTGCTCACCGCGGCGGCGAAGAGCGGCGGAGGCACCTCAGGACGGCTCCAGATGCGACCCCGGTCGACGCGGACCAGGCCATCGGCCGTGACCTCCTCGCCGGCGAGGAGGCGTCGCATGACGTCGACGGTCTCGGCGAGCCGCGCGTCGCGTTCCTCCTTCCCGGGCCATGGGTCGCCGGTCACGTGCTCGTTCACGGCCTCGCCGCTGCCGATGGCGGCCCAGAACCGTCCCGGGTACATCTCGCCGAGCGTCGCTATCTTCTGCGCGGCGATGGCCGGGTGATAGCGCTGCCCCGGCGCGGTCACGACGCCGAGTGAGAACCGGGTGGCCTCCAGCGCGGCGCCGAGCCAGCTCCACGCGTACCCGGAGTGGCCCTGGCGGACGCTCCACGGCTCGAGGTGGTCGCTGCACATCGCGGCATCGAAGCCCGCCTCCTCGGCGAGCTTCACCGCGTCGAGCAGGGCACTGGGCGGGAGTTGTTCGTGCGAGGCGTGGAATCCCACGATCGTCATGCGCACTCCTTCCGTTCGGTTCGAGGGTCGCGCGGCGCCGGCCGGCCGGCAACCCCTTGCCGGTCAGGCATCGGCGGTGTACCGGGCGCAATAGGCTGGACGCATGGCAGAACACGCGTCCTGGTCGCTCGGTGCAGCGCTTCGCGGGGTATTCGGGGCGAAGACGATCGGCGAGGACACGTGGGAGGACCTCGAGTCGGCGCTCATCCGGGCCGATTTCGGCCCCGCCGTCACGGAGGAGGTCATCGAGGACCTGACCGCGAAGGTGGACCGGTACCGCACCACCGACCCTCGGGACGTCCAGCGGATGCTGCGTGAGCTCATCGAGGAGCGCCTCGCGAAGTACGACCCCACGCTGAAGCTCACCGAACGCCCCGCCGTCGTGCTCGTCGTGGGCGTGAACGGCGTCGGCAAGACCACGACGATCGGCAAGTTCGCGCGATTCCTGCGCAACTACGACCGCACCGTGCTGGTCGGGGCCGCCGACACGTTCCGCGCCGCCGCGGTCGACCAGCTCGCGACGTGGGCCGAGCGCGCGGACGCGGGCATCGTGCGTCCCGAGCGCGAGGGCCAGGATCCGGCATCCGTCGCCTTCCAGACCGTCGAACAGGCCAAGCGCGACGGCATCGAGATCGTGATCATCGACACCGCCGGGCGGCTGCACACGAAGGGCGGGCTGATGGACGAGCTGTCGAAGATCAAGCGCGTCCTCGAGAAGCAGGCGCCGATCAGCGAGGTGCTGCTCGTGCTCGATGCGACCACCGGGCAGAACGGCCTCGCGCAGGCCGAGGCGTTCATCGAGCACGGCGGCGTCACGGGGCTCGTGCTCACGAAGCTCGACGGCAGCGCCAAGGGCGGCTTCGTGCTGGCCGTGCAGGAGAAGACCGGACTGCCGATCAAGCTCATCGGACAGGGCGAGGGCATCGGCGACCTCACGGGGTTCACGCCGCACGTCTTCGCACAGCAGCTCGTCGGCTGACCACGAGGAGGGGAACCATGGCGACCGAGCACGACTACTTCGGGATCGTCGGCGACTACTGGTCGGAGATGATCGAGTACGGCGACCAACGGGTCGAGGTCGTGCTCGAGGCCGGGGACGAGATGGTGTCGAACGCGTCGCTGGATGCCTCGGCGGTGCTCGTCGGCGAGCTGGAGCTCGTCGACGACGAGCTGCGGTCGGCGTTCGTCAGCCAGCTCGACTCCGGCGGCACGCCCGTGATGCGGTTCCTCGACGTGCTGCTCGACCCCGAGCTCGAGCAGGCCGAGGAGATCGATGCGGCGATCGGCCGTGATTCGGGCGACCGGCAGGTGGACGCGCTGCGTTCGCTGTCGCTGCTGCGCGTCGACCTGCGGCCCGAGGCCGACGACCAGGGGGAGCCGTTCGCGGAGTTCGAGTACGCGCTCGCGCCCGAGGACACCGACGAGCGGCTCATCGCCGCGATCGACATCGGGCGCGAGATCGTCGACGTTCGCTTCGACGGCTGACCCCGCCCCGCTCAGCGGGGACGCATCTGCTCTCGCCTAGAATCGAACAACCATGGCTACCTTCGGAAACCTGTCTGACCGCCTCGCCGAGACCTTCAAGAACCTCCGCACCAAGGGCAAGCTGTCGGCCGCCGACGTCGACGGCACCGTTCGCGAGATCCGCCGCGCGCTGCTCGACGCCGACGTCGCGCTCGACGTGGTCAAGCAGTTCACCGCCCACGTGCGCGAGCGCGCCCTCGGCGACGAGGTCAACCGCGCCCTGAACCCGGCACAGCAGGTCGTGCAGATCGTGAACGAGGAACTCGTCGCGATCCTCGGCGGCGAGCAGCGCCGACTGCAGTTCGCGAAGAATCCGCCGACCGTCATCATGCTCGCGGGCCTCCAGGGCGCGGGCAAGACGACCCTCGCCGGCAAGCTCGCGAAGTGGCTGGTGAAGGACGGCCACACGCCCGTCCTCGTCGCGGCCGACCTCCAGCGTCCGAACGCCGTCAACCAGCTGCAGGTCGTGGGCGGCCAGGCCGGAGTCCCCGTGTTCGCGCCCGAGCCCGGCAACGGGGTCGGTGACCCCGTGAAGGTGGCGAAGGACGCCCTGAAGCAGGCCGAGCGGGCACAGCACGACGTCGTCATCATCGACACCGCGGGTCGGCTCGGCGTGGACGCCGAGATGATGAGGCAGGCCGCCGACATCCGCAAGGCGACGAACCCCGACGAGGTGCTGTTCGTCATCGACGCGATGATCGGCCAGGACGCCGTCACGACGGCGAAGGCGTTCCAGGACGGCGTCGACTTCACGGGCGTCGTGCTCTCCAAGCTCGACGGCGACGCCCGAGGCGGCGCTGCGCTCAGCGTGGCATCCGTCACCGGACGTCCCATCATCTTCGCGTCCACCGGCGAGGGACTCGACGACTTCGAGCCGTTCCACCCCGACCGCATGGCGAGCCGCATCCTCGACCTCGGCGACATCCTCACGCTCATCGAGCAGGCCCAGCAGGCCTTCGACGAGGAGGAGGCGCTCAAGGTCGCCGAGAAGCTCGCGACCGAGCAGTTCACGCTCGAGGACTTCCTCGCGCAGATGCAGCAGCTGCGCGGCGCCGGCTCGATCAAGAAGATGCTCGGCATGCTGCCGGGTGCGGGCGGCATGAAGCAGCAGCTCGAGAACTTCGACGAGCGCGAGATCGTGCGCACCGAGGCGATCATCCAGTCGATGACCCCCGCCGAGCGGCGCAATCCCAAGCTCCTGAACGGCTCGCGGCGCCTGCGCATCGCGAGAGGCTCGGGCATGACCGTGACCGACGTGAACCAGCTCGTGCAGCGCTTCGAGCAGGCCGCGAAGATGATGAAGACCGTCGCCCGCGGGGGCATGCCGCAGGTTCCGGGCATGGGGCCGATCCCCGGCTCCGGCGTCGGCGGCGGCAAGCGACAGGCCACGAAGGGCAGCAAGAAGAAGTCGGGTTCGCGCTCGGGCAACCCCGCGAAGCGCGCCGCCGAGAACGCCGCGATCGCGTCGGGCGGGTCGCCGGTCGGCCAGCGTCCGGCTCCAGCCGGATCGGGCTTCGGCCTGGGTGGCGGCGCGGCGAAGGGCGCCCCGAACGAGGAGGAGCTCGCCGCCCTGCAGAAGTTCCTCGGCCGCTGAACGTCTCGAGCCTCGGCCACCAGCTAGCTTCCCGAGTCGGAGAGGCGTGCCTTGATATCGAGCATGCGGTCGATCTCGAGTGCCTGCGCCGTCGCGATGGCGCGAGCCCACCGGGCGAGGGCAGGGTCGCCCGCCTCGGCGAGCCGCGCCTCGGCCATCTCGACGGCGCCCCTGTGGTGCGCCACCATCACGGCGAGGAACAACTCGTCGAACGCGGGCCCGTCGAGCTCGGCCGCCCGGTCGAGCGTCGACCGGCTGATCTCGCCGCGCATCGTCACGTCGTGATCGTGATCGGCGGAACCCCCGTCGCGGATGCGCCGTTCCAGCCACGACTGCATCGACGCCGCCTCGGCGGCCTGTGTGACGTGCATGCGGTTCGCGAGGTCGGCCAGCTCGACGTCGGCCGCGCGCGCTGCGGCGAGCCCGGCCAGCTCGACGGCCTGCTCGTGGTGCGCGACCATCGCCTCGAGGAACGCGACGTCGGCGGCTGTGGCGTCCTCGTCGGGCGCGGGTGCGGCGTCGCCGCCGTCGGCCGAGGACGACGACCCACCGGGGGGAGACGGCGTGACGAACGCGGTCCCCGCCGGCTCGTCGGGCGCGGTCGTGCAGGCCGACAGCGTGAGCGCGGTGAGCACCGCGAAGCCGGTGAGTGCTGCGAGCCCGGCGAGGCCGGCGCCGTCCGCCGGGCGGCGCGGCCGGGGCATCCGCTCGCTCACGACGACGCCCGACGGCGGGCGAGCACGGCGAAGGCGCCGGCGCCCACGAGGAGGAGCACGAGGGCCGCGAGGAACGGCCACCGCGGCAGGCCGTCGTCGTCGGTCGCCTCGTCGGCGCGGGCGCGCTGGTCGGTCACCACGTCGACGATCCCGATCGCGAGCCGCGGCGCCGACGCGTCGCCGCGCACGACGAGGTCGTACCGCCCGACCTCGAGGGGGCCCGGAAGCGTCACCTCGGTCGCAGCCAGGGAACCGTCGGCCGCGGCCGTGACCGTCGCGAGCACCGCCTGCGTCGGCATCCACCAGACGTCGGCGGTCTCGCCGGGCTGGAGCGACCCGGGCGGGAGCGACACGGACACGGTCGCCGTGGTGGAGGGCTCCATCGTGGCCGGGTCGACCACCAGGGTCTCGAGCGACGCGCGTTCGGCGTCGGAGGCCGGTACGACCGGCGCGTCGCGCCACACCCACGCGAACTCGGGCTGCGTCTGCGGGTTCAGGCCCGAGTCGTCGTACCGTGCCGCGTCGGCGAACAGCGGATCGGTGAGGCGCAGCACCTCGAGCCCTTCGTACATGTCGCTCGCGTAGAGGTACCCGCGGTACGGGTACACCGACCAGATGCCCGCCGTGTAGTCCATCGAGTACCCGTAGTCGGGCCGGTCGAACCAGGTGAGCTCGACCGGTGCCGCAGGATCGGTGAAGTCGATCACCGAGACGCCGCCCTCGAGCCACGCCTGCGCCACGATGAAGCGGCCGGGAACGGGCACGAGGCCGCCCGAGTGCGCGACGCACTTCTCGAGCTCGGACTGCGTGCGCGGCAGCTTATAGGTGCCGGCCTTCGCGAGACCGTCGGGCTGGACGAGCCACACCGCGTCGGCGCCGCGGTCGGCGCCGAACGCCGGCGAACAGGTGTTGATGAACCCGTCGCCGAGCTCGTCCTGGAACACGATGCGCGTCGCCTCGTTGTCGAAGATCCCCGAGTGCCAGAACGCCACCGCAGGATCCCGCACACGCTGCAGCACCACGGGCGCCAGCGGGTCGGCGATCGAGAGCAGCAGGCCGTCGCCGCGGCATGCCGCCACCGCGAGGCCCTTGGCCGGGAAGGCGGTGATGTCGTGGCATCCGGTCGTCGATCGCGTCTCGGCGCCGCCGGCGACGCGGTCGTCAGGCCCGAAGGCGGTCGCGTCCTCGAACAGGTCGAGCTCGCTCTCCACTGCCGCGTCCTCGGGGGCATCGAGCGGCACCTCGACGACCTGCAGCGGGTTTCGGCCCGTGCAGTTGCGGGATGCCCCGCGGCTGTACGCGTTGACGTAGACGAACACGCGCTCGGCGCTCGCAGGGTCGGGCACGATGGTGTGCGTGTGCGACCCGCAGCGCGTGCGCACGGCGGCGGCGAAGCGCGGTTGCCGCGGATCGCTGATGTCGAAGATCCGGATGCCCTCCCAGTTGTCCTCCGTCTCGGGCACGCGCCCCGCCTCGCAGGAGTCGTCGGACATGGTCTCGTCGACCGACACGATCACGAGGTTCCCTACGGCGCTGATGTCGCCCTGGCCGCCCGGGCACGACACCGCGCTCACGAGCTCGGGCGCCGTCGGATCGGCGATGTCCCAGATGGAGAATCCGGCGTAGTTGCCCTGCACCAGGTGGTCGCCCGTGAAGGCGAGATCGGAATTGATGAAGTCGGGGTCGTCGCCCTGCCGGAACGGGTTGTCGCGATGCGCCACCCATTCGAGACCCGGTCCGATCGAGGGCTCGCGGTCGGCAGGTTGCGCCGCTGAGGGCGTGGACACGGCGGGCGGGGCGAGGAGCACGGCGGCGCCGAGCACGGCGAACGTCGCCGCGGCGGCCGGCCACGTTCGAAGCCTGCCGCGATCGCGCATGGCGTCAGGCGGCGGCGTCGCCGTCGCGGCGGACCGATGCGCCCTCGACGAAGTCGTCGTACGTCGGACCGCGGAGCAGGTCGATGGGCCGCTGGCCGTCGTTCGCGCGTCGCATGAAGCCGTCGCCGTCGAGCGGGGCGTCGGATGCCGCGAACACGACGTTGCCGAGGCTCTCGCCCGCGACGACCGCGCGCGCGGCGAGCGCGACGACCTCGAGTTGCAGGGACGCGAGCGTCGCACCGACCTCGCGGCTCATCGAGAGCGCCCGGGTCGCGAGGGTGTTGACGACGATGACGCCGCCGGGAGCGAGGAGCCCGCCGAGCGCGGTGAAGAACTCGGCCGTCGACATGTGCCGCGGCGAGATGCTGCCCGAGAACACGTCGACGACGGCCACGTCGTAGCCGTCCCCCGTGCGCGTCGCGCGCTCCACCGCGGCGCGACCGTCGTCGTACTGGATCGTGAGGTCGACGTCGTCGCCGAGGGGTAGCGCGCCGAGCACGAACTCGAGCAGCACCCGGTGCAGCTCGACGACGTGCTGGACCGAGCCGGGCCGCGTCGCGCCGACGTAGCGCGGGATCGTGAGTCCGCCGGCGCCGAGGTGCAGCGCCCGGATCGGCCCAGCAGGCTCGCGGCATCCGTCGATCACCGACGCGACCATGCGCGTGTACTCGAGCTGCAGGTCGCGGGGGTCCCTCGGATTCACGTGCGACTGGGTGACGCCGTCGACGACGAGGGTGTACCCGCCCTTCGTTCCGTGCCCAGGCAGCAGCCGCGCGCTCACGTGCTCGCCGTCGAGTTCGAGTCGCCGATCGCCCATGCGTCCCACCATAGGTCGGCGGCACGCGACAGGCCAGACGGCGCGTCGAGATTGGATGCCACGGGCGGAAATGCCCTGATCGGACCCCGAGTACGCCTATGATGTGCGCCAAGAGCGGAATCCGACGGCGGAGGGCGGCGCTGGGGATTCCGGAGGGATTGAGGCGCAGTGCAGACGGTGCAGTCGGCGCACACGGATGTCACGATCGGATGGGACGATCGCATCCTCAGCACGCACACGCTGCCGCACTTCATGCAATCCAGCACGTGGGAGCGCATCCGGTCGGACGGCCCGTGGCAGGTGAAGCGATGTGTGCTCGGCGCCGACCCGGACTTCCCCGTGCTCGTGTTCGAACGGAACGCGGAGGGATTCGGCACGCTGCAGCACCTTCCGCGCGTGAGCGGGCTCGCGCCGGCCGACATCCCCGCACTCACGGAATGCATCCGCGCGGAGCGGGGCAACGCGTTCGCCACGAAGATCGAGGTGCACCAGCCCCGTGACGACGCGCTCGTCGCGGCGTTCGAATCGAGCGTATGGCTTCCCACGCGCGCCTCCCAGTACCGGCACGCGGTCGTCGTCGAGACGGGCTCGGGCGAGGACGAGGTCCTCGCGGCCATGAAGAAGCGCGCGCGCGCCGAGATCCGCGTCGCGGAGCGCAACGGCGTCACCGCAGGCCGCGTTGAGCTCACCGAGGAGAACCGCCGGCGCATGCTCCACCTCGTGCGCAAGACCGAGGAACGCACGGGCGCGTTCTTCCGCGGCGCGTGCTACCTCGAACGCGTGTGGACGGCGTTCAGCGAGCACGAGCGCGGTCAGCTCTACTTCGCGTGGCACGACGGCCGCGTCGTGGCGGGCGCGTTCGTCGCCCGGTACGGCCGCAACGCCTGGTACAAGGACGGCGGTTCGCTGCGCGATCGGCCCCAGCTCATGGCGTCGCGCCTGCTGCAGTGGGAGATCATCCGCGACCTCGCGGCATCGGGGATCGAACGCTACGACCTCGGTCACGTGCCGCCGCCCGCCGAGCCCGACGCCCCCGGCCAGGGCGTGCTCACGTTCAAGAGCGCGTTCGCGCGCGACGTGCTCGAGTACATGCCCGCGTTCCTCCTCCCGCACGAGGAGCGCGCCGAGGCGTGGCGCCGCGGCGAAAGCGAGTTCATCGCCGCACACCGCGCGCGTATGGGCGACTACTGGTACTGAGCGGCGTCATCGTGCGACGCCGATCGTGGCACCGTCGGCCGAGCGCGTTACAGTGATGCGGATGCGGATGCGGCAGCGGATGCCGCGACCGACGACTGGAGCACCACGATGACGACCGGCAACGCCGACTACCGCGACGCGGGCCTGGCCTTTCCCGACGACTTCCTGTTCGGCTCGGCGACCGCCTCGTACCAGATCGAGGGCGCCGCGAACGAGGACGGGCGCGGCCCGTCGATCTGGGACACGTTCAGCCACACGCCCGGCAAGGTGTGGAACGACGACAACGGCGACACCGCGTGCGACCACTACCACCGGTTGGAGTCCGACCTCGACCTCATGGTGAGCCTCGGCCTGGAGGCCTACCGCTTCTCGATCGCCTGGCCGCGCATCCAGCCGACCGGCCGGGGGCCGGCGAACGAGCCCGGGCTCGCGTTCTACGAGCGCCTCGTCGACGGACTCATCGCACGAGGCATCCGGCCAATCGCGACGCTCTACCACTGGGACCTCCCGCAGGCTCTCGAGGACGAGGGCGGGTGGGCGAACCGCGCGACCGCCGAGGCGTTCGCCGACTACGCCCGTATCGTGGGGGAGCGGCTCGGCGACCGCGTTGCCGTCTGGACGACGCTCAACGAGCCGTGGTGCAGCGCGTACCTCGGGTACGGCTCCGGCGCGCACGCGCCCGGCCTCACCGACGGCGCCGCCGCGCTCGCCGCGGTGCACCACCTGAACCTCGCGCACGGACTGGCCGTCGCGGCGCTCAGGGAGGTGGTCACGAACGATCCCGGGTACTCGATCACCCTCAACCTGCACGTCATCCGCCAGTCCGGGCCGACCGGCGCCGAGGCGGCCCGGCGCATCGACGGCCTCGCGAACCGCGTCTTCCTCGGCCCGCTCCTCGAGGGGGAGTACCCGGCCGACGTCATCGCCGACACGGCCGGCATCACCGACTGGTCGTTCGTGAAGCCGGGCGACGCCGACCTCATCGCCCAGCCGATCGACCTGCTCGGCGTGAACTACTACTCGACCGTCACGGTGGAGATGTGGGACGGCGTCTCGCCGCGCGTGCGCGCCGACGGGCACAAGGACATGGGCGGCACGCCGTGGCCGGGGTCGGAGCACGTCGAGTTCCTCCTGCAGCCGGGTCCGTACACCGCGATGGGCTGGAACATCGACCCGTCCGGCCTCGAGGACCTCCTCGTCGCCCTCCACGAGGCCTACCCGTCGCTGCCGCTCATGGTCACCGAGAACGGCGCCGCGTTCGACGACGTCGTCACCGAGGAGGCCGACGGACCGGCCGTGCACGACCTCGATCGCCTCGACTACCTGCGGAGGCACTTCACGGCGGCGCATCGGGCGATGGCGCGGGGCGTCGACCTGCGCGGCTACCAGGTCTGGTCGCTCCTCGACAACTTCGAGTGGGGCTACGGCTACTCGAAGCGCTTCGGCATCGTGCGGGTCGACTACGACACGTTCGAGCGGCTGCCGAAGGACAGCGCGAAGTGGTACGCGGAGCTCATCCACACGCGCGCTATACCGCGCTGAGCCCGCGGAGCTCGCGCGCGAGATGCGCGACCACCGCGGTGAGGTCGCCCCCTGCGGCCTCGGCGATCCGCAGCTGCCGCTGGTAGCTCGCACCGCCGTCGAGCATGGTGCGCACCTGCTGCAGCTCGGCGGCGCAGCCGAGCCGCAGGGACACGGGCACGAGCGTCGTGATGAGGTCGTGCAGGTCGTCGGTGACGAGGCGCTCGGTGCCCGCGACATCCGTGATGATCTCGGCCTCCATGCCGTACCGCGCGGCGCGCCACTTGTTCTCGCGCACGTACCAGGGCTGTAGCACGGTGAGCGTGCCGCCCTCGTCGAGCCGCGTCGACATCCACTCGACGAGGCACTGTACGAGCGCGCCGATCGCGGCGATCTCGGCGGCCGTCGAGACGCCGTCGCACACGCGGACCTCCACGGTGCCCCACCGTGGCGACGGGCGGATGTCCCAGCGCACCTCGGTGTGGTCCTCGATGACGCCCGTGCGCACGAGGTCGTCGACGAAGCGCTCGTGGGCGGCCCAGTCGGGAAGCGCGTAGGGCAGTCCCGCCGTGGGCAGCTGCTGGAACATCAGCGCGCGATTCGAGGCGTAGCCCGTCTCGACCCCCGCCCAGAACGGGCTGGACGCCGAGAGGGCCTGCAGGTGGGGAAGGTAGGCGAGCAACCCGTCGAGGATGGGCAGCGCCTTCTCGCGCTCCTCGATGCCGACGTGCACGTGGACGCCCCAGATCATCATGTTGCGCCCCCACCAGCGCGTGCGATCGATGAGCTTGTGGTAGCGCGGCTTGTCGGTGAGGTGCTGGTCGTACCACTGGCTGAACGGGTGCGATCCGCTGCAGACGAGCTCGTACTCGCCGAGCTCGTCGATCACGGCGCGCACCTCGGCGAGCTGGTGCTCGAGGTCGGAGACGGCGCCGGCGACGGTGCGGTGCACGTCGCTCACGAGCTCCACGGTGTTCGTGAGCAGCTCCGAGGTGATCCACGGATGCCGCCCGCCCTCGCTGCGCGCATCGAGCACCTCGAGCACGCGGTCGCCGATCGAGGCCAGCTCGCCGGTGGGGCGGTCGACGATCGCGATCTCCCACTCGAGGCCCACCGTGGACCGGGCGGATCGGGCGAACTCGATCTCCATGCGAACCCCCTCCGGACGGGCGGATGCACCGATGTCGGCCCATCTTGGCACGCGAGCCCGGCGATTATCCTTACGACGCGAAATCTGCAAGAATGGTCAGTCGAGTTCTGTACCGCCCGACCCTCTATCCGGCGCGCAGGACCCCAGAGAGCTTCCGCCGAGTGTGCACCCCACGCTCACGGCTGTCAGTTCGCCAACCTCATCACATCATCAGGAGAATTGTGGCTGTCAAGATCCGTCTCAAGCGCCTCGGCAAGATCCGTGCGCCGTACTACCGCATCGTCGTCGCCGACTCGCGCACCAAGCGCGACGGTCGCGTGATCGAGGAGATCGGCAAGTATCACCCCACCCAGAACCCCTCGTTCATCGAGGTCGACTCCGACCGCGCCCAGTACTGGCTCTCGGTCGGCGCGCAGCCGACCGAGCAGGTCGCGGCGATCCTCAGGCTCACGGGCGACTGGGGCAAGTTCAAGGGCGACGAGAACGCGGTCTCCCGCGTTCAGGTCGCCGAGCCCAAGGCCGCTTTCGTCGCCGACGAGGCCAAGAAGCCGGTGCTGAAGCCCAAGGCCGAGAAGCCGGCGAAGGCCGACGCGACCCCCGCCGAGGAGGCGCCCGCCGACGAGGCCGCCACGGACGAGGCCTAGGCCTTGCTCCAGTCCGCGCTCGAACACCTCGTCAAGGGGATCGTCGATCACCCTGACGACGTCAGGGTCGTCGCCGCCTCGAGCGGACGCGGCGAGGTCCTCGAGGTTCACGTGAACCCCGAGGACCTCGGTCGCGTGATCGGACGCGCCGGCCGCACCGCGAAGGCGCTCCGCACCCTCGTGACCGCACTCGCCGACGGCCGCCGCGTTCGCGTCGACGTCGTCGACACCGACGACTGACGTGAGCGCCGCAGCCCGAACGCAGCTCCGGGTCGGCCGCCTCACGAAGGCGCACGGCCTGAAGGGCGCCCTCAAGCTCGAGCTCTACACCGACGACCCCGAGCGCCGCTTCGTGCCCGGGGCCGAGTTCTCGCTGCAGGTGCCCGCCGACTCGCCGTGGCACGGCAAGCACCTGAGGCTGCGCGAGCTCCGGTGGTACAACGGGCATCCCGTGGGGTTCTTCGAGGGCGTCGACGACCGCACCGCCGCCGAGAGCCTCGTGAAGGCCATCCTCTGGGTCGACCACGTCGACCAGGAGGCGCCCGAGCCCGACGCGTGGTACGACCACCAGCTCGTGGGGCTCACCGTGCTCCGTGACGGCGAGAAGGTCGGCGAGATCACGCACGTCGACCATCTCCCCGCGCAGGACCTCCTGATCGTGAAGACGCCCGGCGGCGAGGTCATGGTGCCGTTCGTCTCCGCGATCGTGCCCGAGGTCGACCTCGAGGCCGGCGCCGTCACCGTCACGCCGCCGTCGGGGCTCTTCGAGGAGCTCCCCGAGGCGGCGGGCGACGCATCCGCGGAGCCCGACGAGCGCAGCGAGTAGGCGGGCGCGATGCGGATCGACATCGTCACGATCTTCCCCGGGTTCTTCTCGGTGCTCGACATCTCGCTGCTGGGCAGGGCCCGGCAGGCGGGGCTCATCGAGGTGGTCACGCACGACCTGCGCGAGTTCACGCACGACCGGCACCGCACCGTCGACGACACGCCCTACGGGGGCGGCGCCGGCATGGTCATGAAGCCCGAGCCGTGGGGCGAGGCCCTCGACGCGATCGTCGGCGACGGCGCATCCGACGCGCTGCTCGTGGTTCCGTCGCCCGCCGGCGAGCCGTTCACGCAGGCCATCGCGCGCGAGCTCGCGGCAGAGGAGCACCTCGTGTTCGCGTGCGGGCGGTACGAGGGCATCGACCAGCGCGTCGTCGACCACTACGCGGGCCGCATGCGCGTGCGCCTCATCAGCCTCGGCGATTACGTGCTGAACGGGGGCGAGGTCGCCGCGATGGCCATGATCGAGGCTGCCGGACGACTCGTGCCCGGCGTCGTCGGCAACCCCGAGAGCCTCGTCGAGGAGTCCCACCAGGACGGCCTCCTCGAGTACCCGAGCTACACGAAGCCCGCCGTCTGGCGCGGGCACGAGGTGCCGCCCGTGCTGCTCTCGGGGAACCACGGCCGGGTCGCCGCCTGGCGTCGCGAGCAGCAGCTCGACCGCACGGCCCGAGTGCGGCCCGAACTGCTCGGAGACGCACCCGGCGATACGCCCGCGTGAGGCACTCTTCACCTGTCGGAAACACCCGAGTGCCGTTCGCGAAACACACCGTGCATAGCGTCGAAACCGGCGGGTGAGACCGGATACCGCCGGAAAGCGCGGGTCTGGAGATGGTCGGGTCGACTGGTGCGGGCGTCCCGACGGACCATCTCGGCGTTCCTCCGCTCCGGCTGGTCGCGGTGACGCACGGGGCGCCGTCGGGTGAGAACCGCGAAGCGATCATCCGCCTCGTCGACGGCGTCGCATCCGCCCGCCCCGATCTCGACGTCTCGATCAGCTTCGTCGACGCGTCCAACGCCGACGTCGCCGCCGCGCTGGCGGCCGACGCCGAGCCCGGTGCGGTCATCGTGCCGCTCGTGCTCTCGGCGGGGTTCCACGTGCGCACCGGCCTCTCTCTCGGACTCGACCGCCTGGGCGGCGGTGCGCAGCTGGCCGCCGAGCTCGGGCCCGATGATCGCATCGTCGAGGTCCTCGCGGCGCGACTGGCTCGCCTGGGCCTCGCCGACGGCGACGCCGTGCTGCTCGCCGCGGCCGGCTCCAATGACCCGCGGGCCGTGCGCGAGTGCTTCGAGACCGCCAGACGGCTCGCGCAGCGCCTCGGCCGGCCCGTGACCGTGGGCTTCATCGCGGCCGCGATCCCGCGGCTCCCCGACGCCATCGAGATGATCCGCGAGGTGCACCCTGGCGCACGCGTGGTGGTGGGCTCGTACCTGCTCGCCCCCGGCACGTTCTACGACGCCGCATCCGTCGCCGGCGCCGACGCCATCGCCGACCCGCTGCTGCTTCCCGAGGAACCCGCCGCGCCCGAGCTCGTCGATCTCGTGCTCGAGCGCTACGACGAGGCCGACGCGAACAGCCGCGAGCGGGCCTGAGGGCGGTTCGATCGAGCGGGTCGCTCCGGTCAGGCCGTGAGGCTCGGCGTCCCGTCGGCCGCGGCGGCCCCGGTGAGCACGTCGGCGATGCGGCCCTTGCACCCGCCGCAGCCGGTCCCGGCCCGCGTGTCGCGTCCGACGCCCTCGACGGTGGTGTTGCCGCACGCCGCGGACTCCTCGATGCGTCCCACGGTGACCCCGTTGCACCAGCACACCGTGGTGGCAGATGCGAACGCGTCGGCGTCCTCGGCGGGGTCGTAGTCGGGGCCCCGAGCCGTTCGGCGGTGGACGGATGCATCGACGCGACCGCCTCGGGGCGCGCCCCGATGGACTCGGGCACCCGGCGGGTCTGCGTGCCGCTCTGGTAGTGCTCGAGCAGCCGCCCGGTGACGAGCGTGAGCTCGCCCTCGGCGGGACGCCGACGCACGGACTCCCGTACCGACACGGCGACGAGGCGGGCGAGGCCGTCGGGGTGTGCGAACCGGTCGGCGAAGAGCCGGGGCGTGCCGGCGCTGCCGCGCGGGTACGGCCAGTAGGCGAGCACCCGCAGTTCGTCGCGGACCCCCGTCGGCGGCATGACCGCCCGGCGACGACGGATGACGCGGCCCTCGAGGTTCGTCATGGTGCCCTCCTCCTCGGCCCACTGCGTCACCGGCAGCACGACGTCGGCGAGCGCGGCCGTGGCGGCGCTCGTGGCATCGGCGCAGAGCGCGGCGCCCGACCTCGCGGTGGAGGACGCGTTCGTCGACGTGCAGGCGCCCGACGTGGCATCCGTGCTCGGCTCGCTGGTGACGGGCCACGACCCGGTGATCGTGCCGCTCCTGCTGTCGGCGGGCTACCACGTGCATGTGGACCTCGCGCGGACGGCGGCCGGGGCATCCGGCCCGACCCTGCCCGGCGGGATCGAGCGACGCACGCGCCGTCGCCGACTGCCGCGACGTCGGCCGGCGCCTCGCGCAGCGCATCGGGCGCCCCGTGGCCGTCGGCTTCATCTCGGCGGCGCGACCGGCGCAGCCCGACGCGATCGCGCGGCACGTGTCACGCGTGGTGCGTCGCGAGCTACCTGCTCGCCCCGGGACGTTCCACGATCGCGCGGTCGCCGCCGGTGCGACCGTCATGACCGCGCCCCTCCTGCGGCCGGATGCCCCGCCGCCCACGGCCCTCGTCGAACTCGTGCTCGACCGCTTCGCCGCGGCCCGCGCGCTCAGCCGCGCTGCGTGAGCACGATCGGGTCGCCGTCGGTGACCGCGATGGTGTGCTCGGAGTGCGCGCCGCGCGACCCGTCGGCGCTGCGCAGCGTCCAGCCGTCGGGATCGGTGAAGATCCGGTCGGTGGTCGCCAGGAACCACGGCTCGATCGCGATGACGAGGCCGGGCTTCAGGGGCAGGCCCCGCCCTGGGCGGCCGTTGTTCGGGACGTGCGGGTCGCCGTGCATGGTGCGTCCCACGCCGTGCCCACCGAAGTCGGTGTTGATCGGGTAGCCCTCGGCCTTCGCGACGTCGGCGATGGCCCGGGAGATGTCGCCGATGCGGTTGCCGGGGCGCGCGGCGGCGATGCCCGCGGCCAGTGCGCGCTCGGTCGTGTCGATGAGCCGCAGGTCCTCGGGGCGCGGCGTGCCGACGACCACCGAGATCGCCGAGTCGGCAACCCAGCCGTTCACCTCGGCGGCGAAGTCGAGGTTCAGCAGGTCGCCGTCGCGGAGCCGGTAGTCGTGGGGGAGGCCGTGCAGCACCGCGTCGTTCACCGACGTGCAGAGCACCTTGCCGAACGGGCTCGCGCCGAACGACGGGTGATAGTCGATGTAGCAGCTCTCGGCGCCCGCGTCGCGGATCATGTCGTGCGCGAGGGCATCGAGCTCGAGCAGGTTGACGCCCGCGGCGGCAGCCTTCGACGTCGCCTCCAGCACGCTGGCCACGAAGTGGCCCGCGGGTCGCATCTCCTCGATCTCGGCGGGGGTCCTCAGTTCGATCACGCTCATCCTCTCCGAGTCCATTCTGGCGGCTCCGCCCTGAGTGAACACCCGGCCCGCTCGAAGGCGGCCAGGGTTACGCTGTGGCCATGCTGATCCGGCGTGCGTTCCTCTGGTGGCTGGTCGCCGCGGCCGTCGTGCTGCCGATCTGGCTGGGCGTGGGCTGGGTGACCTTCGGCCGGGGCGGCTGGGGCACCCTCGGCCTCGTGATCACCGTACCGATCACCTTCATCACGCTCGCGGTCGTCGCGCTCCTCGTGAGGATCCGTCCGACCGTGCGCGCCGACCGGGCAGCCTCGTGGATGGACGTCGGCGTGGTCGGAGCGCTGCACGCCGCCGTCATCGGCATCGGGTTCTACGGCGACTCGGGCGCCTTCTTCGGCGTCATGGCCATCCTGCTCGCGATCGTCGCGTTCTGGAGTTCCGTGTGGCAGCTCATCTCCGACGGTGCCAAGCGCATGGAGGCCACCATGGTCGAGTTCGAGCGCCTTGCCGCCGAGCAGACAGGGCAAGGCAGCGGGGATACCGCGTCCCGCCCGTTCACCCGCGTCGACGAGGAGATCATCGTCATCCAGGAGCGCACGGAGCGCACCGAGCGCACCGACGGTGGCGGGGAGCGTACCGACAGCGGGCAGTGACCGCGACAGGGCATCCCACCGTGTTCGCCTGTGCTTCGGGGAGCGCTTTGGCGCGCCGGGCTGCGGCATGGCACAATAGACGATTGTGCCGCCGCAGGTCTCTGCCTCCGGGGAGCAACGCACGACGCGAGCGATCGCGCAGGCGGCACCGGACATTCCATCCATGATCCGCGTTCGACCGGTGGCGGGCGCAGAGAGCGAACCATCATGCACATCCTCGACCACGTCGACGCCGCGAGCCTGAGGTCGGACATCCCCGACTTCCGCCCCGGCGACACCGTCAAGGTGCACGTCAACATCGTCGAAGGCGCGCGCTCGCGCATCCAGGTCTTCCAGGGCGTCGTCATCGGCCGCTCGGGCGAGGGCGTGCGCGAGACCTTCACGGTTCGCAAGGTCAGCTTCCAGGTCGGCGTCGAGCGCAAGTTCCCGGTGCACTCGCCGGTCATCGACCACATCGAGGTCGTCACCCGCGGCGACGTCCGTCGCGCGAAGCTGTACTACCTGCGCAAGCTCCGCGGCAAGAAGGCGAAGATCAAGGAGAAGCGCGGGAGCTGATCCGATCGACGCCGCCGCCCGCGCGTCGCGAGCGGCTCGTCATCGTCACCGAGCTCCCCACCCCTAGACTGGGTGGGGAGTTCGGGCGGTCAAATGACAGAAAAGGCAAGCACCACGCGGATGGACATGGACCGCGCGGGCTCGGTATCGGCACGCAGGAAGAAGAGCACCCTCCTCTTCCTCAGGGACCTGCTCGTCATCTTCATGGTGGCGGTGCTCGTCTCATTCCTCATCAAGACGTTCCTCATCAGGTCGTTCTTCATTCCGTCGCAGTCGATGGAGCAGACCCTCGTGATGGACGATCGCATCATCGTGAACGAGCTCGTGCCCGAGGTCACGCCCATCACGCGCGGCGACGTGGTCGTCTTCAAGGACCCGGGCGGCTGGCTCCCCGCGCGCGAGGAGGCTCAGCAGCCGCCGCTCATCGCCGCGGTCGACTGGTTCCTCGCGTTCGTCGGCCTCTCCGCGCCCGACTCGAACGACCACCTCGTGAAGCGCATCATCGGCCTGCCGGGCGACCACGTCGTCTGCTGCAACGCGCTCGGGCAGCTGAGCGTCAACGGCGTGCCGCTCGACGAGCCGTACGTGGCGCTGCCTCCCGGTGAGACCAAGGTGTCGCGCGACGACTTCGACGAGGTCGTGCCCGACGACTCGCTGTGGGTCATGGGCGACAACCGCTACAACTCGAAGGACTCGCGCTACAACGGCGAGACGCCGCTCGAGGGCTTCGTGCCAATCGACAACGTGGTCGGCCGGGCGTTCGTGGTGAGCTGGCCGGTCGACCACTGGTCTTGGCTCGGCAACTACCCCGAGACGTTCGCCGGCGTCGACGAGGGAGCGGGCTGACCATGACGCCGCCCGTCCCGGTTCCGTCGTTGAAGCTCGAGCGCGAGCTGTTCGGCTCGGGGGCATCCATGGTGCTCGCCTGCGACGAGGTGGGCCGCGGCGCGCTCGCCGGCCCCGTGACGGTCGGGATCGTGCTGATCGACCCGAGCGTGCGGCGCATGCCCGCCGGCCTCCGCGACTCCAAGCTCATGCCCGAGCCCAAGCGCGAGGCGATGGCGCCGAGGGCGTTGTCCTGGGTGCACGCGTGGGCCGTGGGCGAGGCATCCGCCGCCGAGATCGATGAGCACGGCATCATGGCGTGCCTCGGCCTAGCGGGAGCGCGCGCGTTCCAGGCGCTGACCGCGGCCGTCGAGGTGGCCGCCGACGCGCCGCTCGTCCTCGACGGCAACCACGACTGGCTGAGCGCGTCGATCGAGCGCCGCGTGCGGGTCACGACGCGCATCAAGGCCGACCGCGACTGCGCGTCGGTGGCCGCGGCATCCGTCATCGCCAAGGTGCACCGCGACGGCGGCATGCGCCGCGCGCACGACGAGCTGCCGCTGTACGGCTGGGACGAGAACAAGGGCTACTCGACCCCCGGTCATTTCGCCGCCCTCGACGAGCACGGCCCGAGCGCCTTGCACCGCACCACGTGGTTGCACGAGCGTCCGGCCGAGGCGCCGACGCTCTTTGACCTCGGCGTAGGATGAATGCCGATGGATGAGGACGAATTCGAAGACTACGACCGCGAGGTCGAGCTGGCCCTGTACCGCGAGTACCGCGACATCGTGTCGCAGTTCCAATACGTGGTCGAGACCGAGCGCCGCTTCTACCTCGCGAACGAGGTGGAACTCGTGCGTCGCGACACCGAGCACGACTTCTACTTCGAGCTCAACATGAAGGACGTCTGGGTCTGGGACGTCTATCGCGCCGACCGGTTCGTGAAGTCGGTGCGCGTGCTCACCTTCAAGGACGTCAACGTCGAGGAGCTTGCGACGCGCGAGTTCGAGCTGCCCAAGGAGCTCGCGCTCGACGAGTGACTCTCCCGCAGCGGGCCTGTGGAAAGCCGGATCCCTGTACGGATCGCCTCCGCCGGCCATGAGGCACCGCCGCGCACCGCCACGCTGTTCGCGGAGGTGGTGCGGATGGCCCACAACGCGGAACTCGGTCGGCGCGGCGAACAACTCGCGGTCGACCACCTGCTCGGTCGTGGCATGGAGGTGCTCGACCGCAACTGGCGGTGCCGGCTCGGCGAGATCGACATCGTCGCGCGCGACGGGCACGACACGGTCTTCGTAGAGGTGAAGACGCGCACCACCCACGACTACGGGCATCCGTTCGAGTCGATCACGCCCGTGAAGCTCGCGCGCCTGCGACGGCTCGCGATCGCGTGGTGCGAGGCGACGGATGCGGCCGTCTCGCGCATCCGCATCGACGCGGTCGCGGTACTCGCCCCCACCGAGGCGCCGGCCCTCATCGAGCATCTCGAGGGGATCAGCTGATGCCGGTCGCCCGCACCCGTTCCGTGGCGCTGCTCGGACTCGCCGGATCGATCGTCGAGGTCGAGGCCGACCTGTCGAGCCAGTTGCCCGGGTTCGTGATCATCGGCCTGCCCGATGCGGCGCTCGGCGAGGCGCGCGAGCGCGTGCGCTCCGCTGCGACGAACGCCGGCTGCCCGCTGCCGCAGCGTAAGCTCACGATCAACCTGTCGCCCGCGGCACTGCCGAAGCACGGGTCGGGGTTCGACCTCGCGATCGCGCTCGCCTGCCTCGCGGCGTCCGGCGACGTGTCCGTCGAGTCGATCGATCGCGTCGTGCACCTCGGCGAGCTCGGCCTCGACGGCCGGCTGCGCCCGATCGACGGCATCCTGCCGGCGGTGCTGGCCGCCGCGCGCGCCGGGCACGACACCGTCATGGTGCCCGAGGCCAACGCCGCCGAGGCGGCGTTGGTGCCGGGTGTCGAGGTGATCGGCGTCGCCTCGCTCCTCGACGCCGCGATCAGGCACGGCGGCCGGTTCGACGAGCGCCCGGTCGATCCGGTGCCGGCGCTCGCGCGGTCCGACGCAGGGCCGGTCGCCGTCGGCGATCTCGCGGATGTCGCGGGCAACCACGAGGCCGTCGACGCCCTGCTCACGGCGGCCGCGGGCGGCCACCACCTCTTCCTCCTCGGGCCGCCGGGCGCCGGCAAGACCATGCTCGCGTCGCGGCTGCCGGGCATCCTGCCCGATCTCGACGCCGATGCCGCACTCGAAGTCGCGTCGATCCGGTCGCTCTCTGGCCTGCCGCTCGACGGTGGCCTGTCCAGTCGCCCGCCGTTCGAGGCGCCGCACCACACGGCTTCGGCGGCAGCGATGGTGGGTGGCGGCAGCCGCGTCATCCGCCCGGGCGCCGTGGTGCGCGCCTCGCACGGCGTGCTCTTCCTCGACGAGGCTCCCGAGTTCCCCGCCAGTGTGCTCGACGTGTTGCGGCAGCCACTCGAGTCGGGCTCCATCGCCATCCACCGTGCGAACGCGGTCGCCTCGTTCCCGGCCCGGTTCCAGCTCGTGATCGCCGCGAATCCCTGCCCCTGCGGCAATGCGGGCGTGAAGGACTCGACGTGCACGTGCACGCCCATGATGCGGCGCCGGTACCTCGCCCGCATCTCGGGGCCGCTCCTCGACCGCATCGACCTGCAGATCCCCGTGCCGCGCATCACCGCCGCCTCGCTGCGGATGGCGGGCGAGCAACCCGGGATGACGAGCGTCGAGGCGCGGCGTCGGGTCGTCGAGGCTCGCGCCGTTGCGCACGAGCGGCTTCGAGGCACGCCGTGGCGCACGAACGCCGAGATGCCCGGGCCGTGGCTCCGGGGTGCCGGGCGCCTCCATCCCGGCGGCCGGGCCACTGCCTCGCTCGACTACTCGCTCGAACGCGGCGGCATCACCATGCGCGGCTACGACCGCGTGCTGAAGACGGCATGGACGCTCGCCGACCTCGACGGTGTGACCGCGCCCGACGCGGGGCACGTCGGCCGTGCGCTGCTGTTCCGGAAGGGGATCACGGCATGAACGTCGTCGAACGCTCGGCGAAGCAGTCGGAGGCCGAGTTCGCGGCGGTGCGTCGCGGCGTGGTGGATACGGAACCGGGCGATCTCGACGCGTTCGCGAGGGCGGTGCTCGGGCTCGTCGCCGAGCCCGGCGACGGGGTCCTCGGGCGGGTGATCGCGGCGATCGGGGCCGTCCGCACCGCGGAGCTGCTGTTGGAGCGCGTCACGGGCGAGACGCTCTCGGGCGCCGTCGCCGGCGCCCGCGGCGACCTCGACGAGCGGGAGGCCGCCACGGGCCTGGATCGCTGGCTGCCACGACTGGATCATGCGGCCTTCGTACGCTCGCTCGGGCAGGCCGCACGGGTCGGCGCCGGCTTCGTCGTGCCGGGTGACCGTGCCTGGCCGGCACAGCTCGACGAACTGGGCGCGCACTCCCCGATCGGCCTCTGGGTGCGTGGCCGCCGGGATGCCCTGGCACGAGACATCCGCTCGATCTCGCTCGTGGGCGCGCGGGCCGCGACGGGCTATGGCGAACACGTCACCATGGAGGCGTCGGCGGGTCTCGTCGATCGCGGCTTCACGATCGTCTCGGGCGGCGCCTACGGCATCGACGGCATGGCGCACCGCGCCGCCCTCGCAAGCGACGGGGTCACCGTGGCGTTCCTGGCCGGCGGGGTGGACCGCTTCTATCCGCTCGGGCACGAGGCGCTGCTCGGCCGCATCGCCGAGACCGGGGCCGTGGTCTCCGAACTGCCGTGCGGCGCGGCGCCCACGAAGTGGAGATTCCTTCAACGCAACAGGCTCATCGCGGCGGCGGCCGACGCCACGGTCGTGCTCGAGGCGGGCATGCGCTCGGGGTCGATCAACACGGCTGGGCACGCTGCCGAGCTCGGCCGGCCGCTCGGCGCCGTCCCCGGACCGGTGACGAGCCCGGCCTCCGCGGGGTGCCATCGACTGTTCCGGGAGTACGACGCCGTGTGCGTCGTCGACGCCGAGCAGATGGCGGAGCTCGCGGGCGGGGGAGTGCCGGTGCGGGCACGTGGCGACGTGCGTCCGAGCGGGGCGAAGCGACGCGGGGGTGCCACCGAAGTGGATCAGGATGACGCGGCGCTCTCACCCGACGTGCTGCGAGTCACCGATGCACTGAGCACGCGGAGTCCCCGCAGCATCGATGAGATCGCGCGTCGCTCGGGCATGTCGGTGCTCGAGGTCATGGGCGTGCTCGGGCCGCTCGAACTCCACGGCGTCGCGCTTCGGCACGCCGACGGGTGGCTGCGCCGCCGCGTTCGGGGGTGAGTCTTGGTCGGATGCGGTGCAATTCGCTAAACTATTCTCGATCGAGAAGGGTTTACCATGAGCATGGTGACGGCGGCGGATGCCGCGGCGCAACTCGGCGTCACGCGTCGGCGGATCGCCGAATTGTGGGGTGCCGGCGATCTCCGCGGCCGGAAGTACTCATCGGGCCTCTTGATCGAACTCAGCAGCGTGCATGAACGCCAGGCGATCGGGCCGATCGAGGGAAGGCCGTGGGCGGAGGATGTGGTCTGGGGTGTCATCACGTCGCTCTCCGGGGCGGAGGCCGGCTCGAATGCGGAGGTTCGCCGAAGAATCGCGTCGAACGACGCGCTCTCCCTCGGCAGGCGCATCGCCGCCGCCGTGATCACCGCGCGCTTCGATGCGCGCCGGCCGGACCTCGTTCGCGACGCGCTTGCCCTCACCGGCGAGAGCGCGCTCGATCGGCTCCACGAACGATCGACGGTGCGTGTGGTCGGCGACTCGAACATGATCCATGGCTACGCACCCGCGGGCATCGATGCGGTCATCTCGCAGTACGACCTGATCGAATCGCTCACGGGCGAAATCATCGTGCATGGCTTCCGAAGCGGCGAGCCCCGCGTCCACGGCGCGACACCGCTCGCGCTCGTTGCCGCCGACTGCCTTCGCAGCCCCAACACCCGCGTGCGCCGAGCGGGTCTCGACGCGATCGAGCGAATGCGCACAGCGTGGCAGACAAGCGGCACCTGATCACCGTCGACGACCGATCCGGTGAGTACGAGCTGTTGTTCGAAGTCGCAGCGCTCCTGTCACCGGGGAGCTGGACGCTCGTGGGTGGAGCGCTCGGGCCGCTCGGGCCGCTCGTTTGCGCGAGTGATCGGGGATAGCTCAGCGCCCTGCCCACCAGCGCGGCAGGTCGGCGATCGAGTCGAGCACGGCGTCGGGCGTGATGTCGCCCGCGAGGTCGGCCTCGGTGAACTTGCCGGTGCGCACCAACACACCGACGAGGCCGGTCCGTTGGGCGCCCTCGACGTCGGTGCGAATGTCGTCGCCGACCATCACGACCTGGTCGGGCGCGAGGTGCAGGTCCTCGACGGCCGCGCGGTAGAACGCCGGGTCGGGCTTGCCGAGCACCACCGCGTTCCGGCCGCTGGCGTACTCGAGTGCGCGAACGTACGCACCCGCGTCGAGGCGGAGGCCGTCGACGGCACGCCAGTACCGGGTCAGCCCGAGCGCGACCAGCGGCGTGCCGGGGTCGCTCATGAGGAGGCGGAAGGCGCGGTTCAGCGTCGCGAAGTCCCATCCCTTGCCGAGGTCGCCGACCATCACCGCACCGGCGCCCTGCTCCGACGCGCCGGGCAGCGGCTCGAGTCCCGCGAACTCGGTGGCCGTGGCATCCGGCACGAACAGCGCCGGGCGCTCGATGCCCTCCCGGCGCAACCACGCCGCCGCGACGACGCCGGGCGTGAGGATCCTCGACGTGTCCGCGGTGATGCCCATGCGTGCCAGCTTCTCGACGATCGCGCTCCGTGGACGCGAGGAGGTGTTCGTCAGGTAGCGGTGCGGTATGCCCTCGCGCGCAAGCCACGAGATCGTCTCGGAGGCACCGGGCAGCGCCTCGTCGCCCACGTAGACGACGCCATCGAGATCCAGCAGGACACCCGCCATGCCTCCATCATGCATCGCGGGCGCGACCATATGCTGGGCGAGGATGCCTGCGCGCAAGGAGGCCTGGATGCAGCTCGGACGATACCCCGCGGCCCGACATGTCGTGGCCCATGTCAGCGACACGCACCTGCTCGCCGAGGGCGCGCCGCTCGGCGGCGTGGCCGACACGGTCACGGCACTCCAACGCACCACGACCCAACTGGCGCGGCTCGGCGGCACCCTCGACGCGATCGTCGTGACCGGCGACGTCACCGACCTCGGCGAGGCCGACGCCTATCACCGCATCCGGGCCGCGCTCGAGCCGCTCGCCCGTGAGACGGGCGCCGAGCTCATCTGGGTCATGGGCAATCACGACGAGCGTGGAGCGTTCCGTTCGGAGCTCCTCGACGAGCCCGCCACCGAACAGCCCGTGCACCAGGTCGTGCAGGTCGGCGGGCTTCGCGTCATCGCACTCGACACGAGCGTGCCGGGCTACCATCACGGCGCGCTCGACGCGGCATCCCTCGCCTGGCTCGACGCGGTGCTCGCCGATCCCGCCCCTGAGGGCACCGTGATCGCCATGCACCACGCGCCCATCGCGACGCCGCTCTCGCTCATGGACGTGCTCGAGCTGCGCGACCAGGACGAACTCGCCGACATCGTGCGCGGACGCGACGTGCGGATGATCCTCGGCGGACACCTGCACTACGCCGCGAACGGCATGTTCGCCGGCATCCCCGTCTCGGTCGCGGGCGCGACCTCCTACACGATGGACCTCTCCACGCCGCCCGGTGAGCTCGAGGGCATCGACGGCGGCCGGTCGTTCACGCTCGTGCACGTCTACGATGACTCGATCGTCACGTCGGTGGTGCCGGTCGGGCCGTTCCCGCTCGTGACGAGCTTCGGCGCGGAGTTCCTCGCCGAGGTCGAGCGGCTGTCGCCCGATGGGCGACTCGAGCGATTCTCGCGCAAGCGACCGCCGAGCCCGTGAGCGAGCCATGACACTCGAAGGGCTGGTCGACGACTACCTCGCGCACGTGCGTACCGAGCGCGGGTATTCCGAGCACACCGTCGCCGCGTACCGCGCCGACCTCGTCGAGCTCGTCGGCTTCGCCGCCGAGCGTCAGGTGGAGGATCCCGCCGGGGTCGAGCTCGCGCTCCTGCGCGACTGGCTGTGGGCGGCGACGGAGCGCGGACTCGCCCGCACGAGCATCGCCCGCCGCGCGGCATCCGCCCGCGGTTGGACGGCGTGGTTACATCGGCGCGGGCTCATCGTCGCCGATCCGGGCGTGCGACTCAAGGCGCCGCGGGCGCAGCGCACGCTGCCGCGCGTCGCGACCGAGCGTGCCCTCGCCGAGGCACTCGCCGCGCTCGCCGACCGCGCGGCGGGTGGCGACCCGGTGGCCGTGCGCGACGCCGCGATCGCGGAGCTGCTGTACGCGTCGGCGCTGCGCGTGTCGGAGCTGGTCGGCCTCGACCTCGCCGACGTCGACCGCCGGCGTCGCACGGTGCGCGTGACCGGCAAGGGCGCGAAGGAACGCGTGGTGCCCTACGGGGCGCCGGCCGCCCGCGCGCTCGACCGCTACCTGGAGGTGGCGCGGCCGGCGATCCTGGCGGCCGCGGTCGAGCACCCGGGAACAGCCGGGGGAGCGGCATCCGATGCGGTGTTCCTCGGCGTGCGGGGCGGCCGCCTCGGCGTGCGCAGCGTGCACCGACAGATCGCCGCGATGCTCTCGTCGATTCCGGGTGCGGGCCCCAGCGGACCGCACGCACTGCGCCACAGCGCCGCCACGCACCTGCTCGACGGCGGCGCCGACCTGCGGGCGGTGCAGGAGTTCCTCGGACATGCGAGCCTCGGCACAACGCAGATCTACACGCACGTTTCGGCGGAACGTCTCAAGCAGAGCTACCGGACCGCGCACCCGCGCGCCTGAGTCACGAAGAACCCATCGGCAGCAGCACGGCGCGCGGCAGCCCGCCGAGGAACAGGAACGGCGACACGTACTCGCCGTCGATCCTGACGCCGAAGTGCACGCACACCGCGTCGCAGTGGCCGCCGGATGCCACGGTGCCGATCACCTGGCCCGGAGTCACCGCCGTGCCGGCCGCCACGGCGCCCTCGACCGGCTCGATGGCGCTCAGGACCCCGTCGCCGTGGTCGATCGACACCACGTCTCGCCCGGCGACCGGTCCCGCGAAGCGCACGACGCCGGGAGCCGGTGCGACCACGACGTCCCCGTGCGATGCGGCGACGTCGATACCGCGGTGCCCGGCCGCGTAGGGAGTGGGCGGGGCCCGGAACGGCGCCACCACCGCGATCGGGGGCGGCACCGGCCACACCCAGGGCTCGGTGGGCCCGATCGCCGTGGTCGCGGGCGCCGGCTCGCCGTGCGCCGCCGTGGGCATCAGCCACGCAGCCGCAACCGCGGCCGCGAACAGCAGGGCGGATGCCACGACGGCGACCACGATCCGGTGGCGCTGCGGCGGGGCAGCAGGCGAGCGGTCTGAGGTGGGCGGTCGGCCGGGTGCGCGGAGTCGGCGGGAAGCGGGCATGCCTCGATGCTCGGTCCGGCCGAGGCATCCGTCGCCCGATCCGCGTGAATCCGTGCACGCCTCGGAAGCCCGCGCGGTTGGGGAGGACCGGTGCCGATGGTAGAGTGTCGAGAGCGCCTCGGCCTGCCGGGGCGACTACGCGTGCCATTTCGGCCGACGACTCCACTCAGTCCCGCTCGGAAGAGCGGGCGGAGCCGTGCCGGGCACCAGGGCTCCCGACCGCCGGTCGGAGCGACAACTGAGAACAGAAGGAGTACGGCTCATGGCCGTCGTCACCATTCGCCAGCTGCTCGACAGCGGCGTGCACTTCGGGCACCAGACCCGCCGTTGGAACCCGAAGATGAAGCGCTTCATCTTCACGGAGCGTTCCGGCATCTACATCATCGACCTGCAGCAGTCGCTCGCCTACATCGACAAGGCGTACGACTTCGTCAAGGAGACGGTCGCCCACGGCGGCACCATCCTCTTCGTCGGCACGAAGAAGCAGGCCCAGGAGTCCATCGCCGAGCAGGCCAAGCGCGTCGGCCAGCCCTACGTCAACCAGCGCTGGCTCGGCGGTCTCCTCACGAACTTCACCACGGTGTCCAAGCGCCTCGCGCGCATGAAGGAGCTCGAGGAGCTCGACTTCGAGGGCACCACGAGCGGCTTCACCAAGAAGGAGCTGCTCATCAAGAAGCGCGAGCTCGACAAGCTGCACAAGTCGCTCGGCGGCATCCGCAACCTGTCGAAGACCCCGTCGGCGCTCTGGGTGGTCGACACCAAGAAGGAGCACCTCGCGATCGACGAGGCGAAGAAGCTCGGCATCCCCGTCATCGGCATCCTCGACACGAACTGCGACCCGGACGAGGTGCAGTACCCGATCCCGGGCAACGACGACGCGATCCGCTCGGTGAGCCTGCTCACCCGCATCGTCGCCGACGCCGCCGCCGAGGGCCTCATCGAGCGCCACCAGAAGCCCGAGGCCGAGGGCAACGTGTCGGCCGTCGAGCCGCTCGCCGAGTGGGAGCAGGAGCTCCTCCAGGCGCAGACGCCCGAGCAGTCCTCCGCCGAGACCGCGAAGGTCGACGAGGCGACCGCCGAGGCCGCCGAGATCGAAGAGGTCGTCGACGTGGTGTCTGCGGATGCCACCGCGGAGGCCGCGACCGAGTCCGAGGCGGATACCTCGGGCGCCGCCGCTGCCGAGACCGAGTAACACCCCTCCACACACGACCACGAGTCCAGGAGACTTCCACAACATGGCCAACTTCACTCTCGAAGACGTCAAGACCCTGCGCGAGCGCCTCGGCACCGGCATGGTCGATACCAAGAACGCGCTCGTCGAGGCCGACGGCGACCTCGAGAAGGCGGTCGAGCTCCTCCGCCTGAAGGGCGCGAAGGGCAACGCCAAGCGCGCCGACCGCTCCACCGCCGAGGGCCTCGTCGCCGCCGTCGAAAATGGCGACGGCACCGCCACCCTCATCGAGCTCGCCTGCGAGACCGACTTCGTCGCCAAGGGCGACAAGTTCGTCGCGCTGGCCGACCGCGTGCTCGCCGCTGTCGCGGCAGCTCGTGCCGAGACCGTCGAGGCCGCCCTGGCTGCGCCGGCCGAGGGCAAGACCGTCGCCGACGTGATCAGCGAGGAGGCCGCGATCCTCGGCGAGAAGGTCGAGCTGCGTCGCATCCGCCTCGTCACGGGCGAGCACTTCGCGATCTACCTGCACAAGACGTCGAAGGACCTGCCGCCGCAGGTCGGCGTCGTGCTCGGCTACTCGGGCGACGACGCGGACACGGCGCGCAGCATCGCGCAGCACATCTCGTTCGCCGACCCCGAGTACCTCTCGCGTGACGACGTCCCCGCCGAGTCGGTCGAGAAGGAGCGTGCGATCGTCGAGCAGATCTCGCGCGAGGAGGGCAAGCCCGAGGTCGCCCTCCCGAAGATCATCGAGGGTCGCCTCGGCGCCTACTTCAAGCAGGTCGCGCTCCTCGAGCAGGACTACGCCAAGGACAACAAGCTGTCGGTGCGCAAGGTCGTCGAGGACGCGGGCCTCACGGTGAGCGACTTCGTTCGCTTCAAGGTCGGCGCCTAGCCAAGGTGAGGGAGCCCGGTTCGCGCAGGCGATCCGGGCTCCCTTATCCGTGCGCGGCGCGCTTCTTCCACTAGTTTTGACACGGGCATGAAGGAACGGGGTCGAGGATGACGGAACGCAGGCGAAGGGTCATGCTGAAGCTGTCGGGCGAGGCGTTCGGCGGTGGGGCACTCGGCGTCAATCCCGACGTCGTGGCCGCGCTGGCCAGGGAGATCGCGGACGCCGCGCGCACCGTCGAGGTCGCGATCGTCGTCGGCGGCGGCAACTTCTTCCGGGGCGCCGAGCTCTCGCAGCGCGGCATGGACCGCGGACGTGCCGACTACATGGGCATGCTCGGCACCGTGATGAACTCGCTCGCACTGCAGGACTTCCTGGAGCAGGCGGGCGCCGAGACGCGCGTGCAGTCGGCGATCTCGATGACCCAGGTCGCCGAGCCGTACATCCCCCGCCGCGCGGAGCGCCACCTCGAGAAGGGCCGGGTCGTCATCTTCGGCGCCGGCGCCGGACTTCCGTACTTCTCGACCGACACGGTCGCCGCACAGCGTGCGCTGGAGATCGGCGCCGACGTCGTGCTCGTCGCGAAGAACGGGGTCGACGGCGTGTACTCCGACGACCCGCACACCAACCCCGACGCGCACAAGATCGACCGGATCAGTTACCAGGAGGCGCTGCAACGCGGCCTCAAGGTGGTCGACTCCACGGCGTTCAGCCTCTGCATGGACAACGGCATGCCCATGCAGGTCTTCGGCGTGGAGCCGAGAGGCAACGTCACGGCCGCCATCCTCGGCGCCGACCTCGGCACCGTCGTGAGCAACGGCGTGCCCGCGTCCACTCGATAGACTGTCCCGAGTAGCGAACCAGAAGGAGCTCCCGTGATCGCGGATGTACTGTCCGATGCCACTGCACGCATGCACAAGGCCGTCGAAGTCGCCAAGGACGACTTCGCGACGGTGCGCACGGGACGCGCGAACCCCCAGCTCTTCCAGAAGATCATGGTCAGCTACTACGGCACGCCCACGCCGCTGTCGCAGCTCGCCTCGCTGCAGAACCCCGAGGCCCGTACGCTCGTGGTGACGCCCTACGACAAGAGCGCCACGCGGGACATCGAGCAGGCCATCCGCGACACGCCCAACCTCGGCGCCAACCCCTCCAACGACGGCAACATCATCCGTGTGACGCTTCCCGAGCTCACCGAGGAACGCCGCAAGGAGTATGTGAAGATCGTGCGCTCGAAGGCGGAGGACGCCAAGGTGTCGGTGCGCAACATCCGTCGCAAGGCGAAGGACGACCTCGACGCGCTCAAGGGCGAGGTCGGCGACGACGAGGTGTCGCGCGCCGAGAAGGAGCTCGAGCACATCACGAAGACGAACGTCGACGCGATCGACGACGCGCTGAAGCGCAAGGAAGCCGAACTCCTCGAGGTCTGAGGGGCACACGATGTCGGGCGTCCCAAGGGAGGATCAGTCGGACGCCGGGGGGCATGACCGAACCGCGCGTGAGGACTTCCGCGCGCAGGTGCATGCGCGCAAGGCCGATCTCGAGCGGCAGTTCGAGGCCTCGAAGGCGCAGTTCGACGAGGCACAGGAGAAGATCCAGGCGCGCACCGGTCGCAACCTGATCCTCGCGATCATCATCGGCCTCGTGTTCGGCGGCGCACTGCTGCTGAGCCTGCTCGTCATCAAAGAGCTGTTCATGCTCTTCGCGGTGGTGCTCGCGGGGTTCGCGAGCTACGAGCTCGCGCAGGCGCTGCGCAAGGACGACTACCGCGTGCCCCGCATCCCGACCGTCGCGGTCGCGGTCGCCGCGGTGCCGGCCGCCTACTACGGTAGTGCGGGCGGGCAGTTCGTCGCCGTGATCGTCGGCATCGTGGTGGTGAGCCTGTGGCGGCTGGCCGAGCAGGTCGTGCCGAGCCTGCGCCGCACAGGCGCGAGCCTCGTGCGGGACCTCATCGCCGGCGCGTTCGTGCAGGGTTACGTCACGTTCCTCGCCACGTTCGCCGTCGTGCTCACGGCGGCCGAGGGCGGGCAGTGGTGGACTTTGGCGTTCATCGTCATCGCCGTGGCGGCGGACACCGGCGCGTACGCGACGGGTCTGATGTTCGGCAGGCACCCGATGGCGCCCGTGATCAGCCCGAAGAAGACGTGGGAGGGCTTCGCCGGGGGAGCGGCGGCGAGTCTCGTCGCGGGCGTGCTGCTCTCCACGCTCATGCTCGGCAACACATGGTGGTTCGGCCTGATCTTCGGCGCCGCCATCTTCCTCACGGCGACGCTCGGCGACCTCGCCGAGTCGCTCGTCAAGCGCGACATCGGCATCAAGGACATGAGCTCGTGGCTGCCGGGCCACGGCGGATTCCTCGACCGGCTGGACTCGATCCTGCCGTCTGCGGCCGTCGCGTTCGTGGCGTTCCGGATCTTCGGTTGAGCGTTCGGGATAATGGTGCGGTGGATTCCACCTTCCCCCGCGCACGCAAGCCTCACCTCGGGTACAACATCGAACAGGTCGAGGAGTTCCTGCAGGTCGCACGTCGTGCCTATGACGGCACGGCCCGACCCGGCGATCCGCCGCTGAGCGCGGAGCGCATCCGGCTCGCCGCCTTCGCGATGCAGAAGCGCGGGTACTCGACCGCGCACGTGGATGCCGCGCTCGAACGGCTCGAGGACGCGTTCGCCGCCGAGGAACGCCAGGTGGCCGCCCGGCTGCACGGCACGGAGGCGTGGCTCGCCGAGGCCCGCACGACCGCCCAGGTGATCACGAACCGGCTCGCCCGTCCCGAGGGCGAGCGCTTCGATCGGGTCAGCCCCCTCGCCCTCGGCTACCGCGTGCGCGAGGTCGACCGGTTCGCCGACAAGCTCACCCGCTATTTCCGCGACGGATGGCCCATCTCGATCGACGACGTGCGCACCGTGGTGTTCACGACGCAACGCGGCGGCTACCGCGAATCCCAGGTCGATCTCGTGCTCGACGCCGTCGTCGATGTCATGCTCGCAGTGCGGTGAGTGTCGGTTCGACGGGGCCGCGGCGGCTCGGATACACTCGACGAATCGTGGGCAGGCATATGGGATCGGATGAGGCGGCCGTCGCCGTGCGCCCGCATACGACGAGCACCCGCACGCGCGGTCCGGTCAAGCAGGCGGCGGTCGTGGTGTTCGCATTCGCCGCCTCGGTCAGCTTCCTCCTCGTGAACGTCGTCGACCCCTTCTCGGGCGCGACCGCCTCGCCCGACTTCGCACGCGACGGCGATCGGTTCGGCGGCGCAGAGGTGCAGGCGTACGACGTCGATGGCGACTACACCATCGGCGTCGCCCGCGAAGGCTACGTCGTCGAGAAGAAGCCCGAGGTCAGGCTCGCGCCCGCCTCGACGTCGGCCAGCGGGTGGGCGCCGCCTGCCATCACGCCCGACCCCGGGTCGGCGCAGGCCTACGCGGCAGGTGCCGTGGCCGCGCGCGGTTGGCCCTCGACGGAGTTCGACTGCCTCGTCGCGCTCTGGGGCAAGGAATCGGGCTGGCGCGTGAACGCCTACAACCCGTCGAGCGGCGCCTACGGCATCCCGCAGGCGCTTCCGGGCTCCAAGATGGCGACCGCCGGCGCCGACTGGGAGACGAACGCCGCCACCCAGATCGAATGGGGCCTCGGCTACATCCAGGGCCGTTACGGCACCCCCTGCGGCGCCTGGGCGCACTCGCAGGACGCCGGCTGGTACTGAATTCCTGTCGGGTCATCCGTGCCCGTGAACGGGCGCCCACGGGCGACCCTAGACTGGAACCATGGCGCGCTCGAACCGATCCCGGGGACGTGCGGCCCGTGCGCGTGAGCCGCATCCTGAGCTCGACATCGAGCGCATGACGGCGAGCTGGCGGCGCATCGAGGTCCGGGGCGGACGCGAATGGAACGTCCAGCCGGTCTCCGAACTGCAGGCCGTGAAGCCGTACCTCTGCCCCGGCTGCGGACTCGAGGTGGCGCCGGGCGTCGCCCACCTCGTGGTCTGGCGCGCCGACGGCGTGCTCGGCGACGCCGCCGACCTCGCCGCACGCCGCCATTGGCACATCCACTGCTGGAGGATCGTCACCCAGTGACCCACGAGAACCACATCGAGATCAGGGCCGGCGTCGAGTTGCCGGCGATCCGCGAGGAGATCGAGCTGCGCACCGCCGACGGGCTCACGCTCGTGGGAGAGCTGGCCACCCCGGTCGACCGGCCGCCCGTCGCGACGCTCGTGACGTTGCATCCGCTGCCGACCGCCGGTGGATTCATGGACTCCCACATCCTGCGGAAGGCGGCCGCCCGACTGCCTGCGTTGGCGGACCTCGCGGTGCTGCGGTTCAACACCCGCGGCACCACCTCGCCGCGCGGCACCAGCGAGGGATCGTTCGGCGAGGGCATCGAGGAGCGAGCGGATGTCGCGGCCGCGATGGCGTTCGTCGCCGAGCGCGGCCTGCCGAACCCGTGGCTGGTGGGCTGGTCGTTCGGCACCGAGCTCGCGCTCAAGTACGGGCTCGACCACGGCATCGCCGGAGCCGTGCTCCTGTCGCCGCCGCTGCACCGCACGAGCGAGGAGGAGCTCAGGCGCTGGAACGCGTCGTCGGCGCCCATCGTCGCCCTCATCCCCGAGCACGACGACTACCTGAGGCCCGACGCCGCAGCGGAGCGGTTCGCGGTGCTGCCGCGCGTGCGCCGCATCGACGTGGCCGGCGGCAAGCACCTGTGGGTCGGCGAGGCGCAGACCCGTCGGGTGCTCGAGGAGATCGTCGCGGCCGTGAATCCGGCGGCGCTGCCGCTGCCGACAACCTGGCCCGCGGCATCCGCCACGGACTGATTTCCTCGTCGAACAGGGTCAGAGCTCGTTCTGACGCGGGATCACGACCTGCTTGATGATGAGCAGCATCGACGCCGCGAACGGGATGGCGATGAGCGCGCCGAGGATGCCGAGGAGCGAACCGCCCGCGAGGGCCGCGACCACGACGAGCGCCCCGGGAACCTTGACCGCACGCGTCATGATCCGCGGGCTCAACACGTACGCCTCGACCTGCATGTAGACGAGGTAGTAGATCGCGGCCGCGAGCGCCGTGAGCGACGAGCCGAGGCCCGGGATGAGGCACACCAGCACGATCAGGATCGAGCCTGAGAGCGTGCCGACGAGCGGAACGAGCGAGAAGAGGAACGCAATGAACGCGAGGACCGCCGGGAACGGCGCCCCGATGATCGAGAGGAAGACGAAGCTCAGGATGCCGTTGACGGCGGCGAGCGACACCTGGCCGAGCACGTAACGGCCGACCGACTGGGTGATCTGCTCGGTCAGGTCGGCGAATCGTGCACGCTTCGAGGCGGGCACCAACTGGTAGCTCGCGCGCTTCATGCTGTTGAGGGAAGCCGTGAAGTAGAGCGTCAGGATGAGCACGATCACGATAGCGAAGACTCCTGCGCCGACGGCGATCGCCACCTGCAGCACGCCGCCGGCGAGCTCGCTCAGCTTCTCGGGATTGGTGAAGAAGTCGGTGATCGCCGCCGAGACCTGCTGCTGCAGGTCGCTGATCGCGAGCTGCGGGAACTGCTCCTCGAGGGACTCGACCCAGTCGAAGCTGCTCACGCGCTCGAAGATGGCCGGGATCTCGTCGACGAGCTGGCTCACCTGGTCGACGATGATGGGCACGACCGCGAGCACGAGTGCGGCGACCAGGAGGCCGACCCCCGTCATGACGATGACGATCGCCGCCCAGCGCGGAAGCCCTCGGCGCTCGAGCCAGCTGATCGCCGGGTCGAGGCCGAGGGCCAGGAAGAGCGCCGCGCCGACGTACGCGATGATCGTCGACAGGGTCGCGATGGCCGAGAGGATGAGCAGGCCGACGCCGACCCCGAGCGTTCCGACGAGACCGATTCGGAACGCGTTCTGGATCTTCATCGACTGACGCGCGTCGCCCGGACTAGCGGCGGGACTCGGCGGCCACCTGCTCGGCCTGCGTCAGCACGCCGCGCAGGCTCTCGAAGTACCCAGCGACCGCATCGCGCTCGATCTTGATCTGCGACAGGCGGTCCTCCGCGTCGGCGACGAGGGCACGGGTGCGCTCCTCGGCGTCGGCGATGAGCTTGCGCGCCTGGTCGTGCGCGGCCGAGATGCGTTCGCGCGCCTCTTCGTCGGCGCGGTCGCGAACCGCTGCGATCTCGCTGCGCACCTTCGTCTCGAGTCGCTCGGCCTCGGCGCGGCTCCCGGCCGTGTGGGCCACGGCCTCGGCCAGCTCGGCGTTGGCGTCGTCGAGGAACTTCTGCGTCTGCGCGGCGGCCTCCTGGTGCGCCGTGAGCAACTCCTGCTCGGCCTCGTCGCGCTTGCGGGTGAGCTCGGCCTCGAGGTCGAGGTGGGCCTTCTCGATCTCGCGTCGCATGCGGTTGACCTCGTGCGTGGTCTTCTTGCGCATGGAGGTCAGCTGGTTGTCGAGGTCGATGCGGGCCTGCTCGGCCTCCGCTTCGAAGTCGGCGCGGGCCTGCTCCTGCTCGAGCGCGAGGTCGGCGCGCATCTGGTCGAGGTCGGCGGCGTGCTTGGCGCGGATGCGCTCCAGCTCGTGCTGCAGCTTGAGGCGCGCGGCCTCCGCCTCGCGGTCGCGGTCGACCTTGGCCTGCTCCTTCTGCTGCGCGAGTTCCGCACGGCTGGCCTCGAGCTGGTGGTCGAGATCGGTGCGGGCCTGCTCGAGCTCGTGCACGAGGGCCGCGCGGCGCTCGGCGATCTCGGCGTCGATGCCGGCGCGGGCCTCGGTGGTCTCCCGCTCCAGGTCGAGACGCGCCTGCTCGGTCTCACGGGCCAGGTCGATGCGGGCCTGCTCGGTCTCCTTGGCGAGCTCGGCGCGCGCCCGGTCGAGCTCGATGGCGACCTCGGCTCGCGTCTGCTCGGTCTCCTGTGCGAGTCCGGCTGCCGTGGCGCGGGCGTCATTGGCCTCGGTGTTCGCCGCGACCAGGATCTCCGAGGCCTTGCGCTCGGCCGACGCGACGGTGGCCGCCGCCTCGCGCTTCGCGCTCGACCGCAGTTCGGCCGACTCGGTCGCCACTGCGCCGCGGATCGCGGCGGCGTCGCGGGCGGCCTCCTGGCGGAGCTGCTCGCTCGCCTCGTGCGCGCGGGAGACCATGTCGTCGGCTTCGGCACGGGCGTTCTCGAGCACGCGGTTCGCCTGGGCGCGGGCCTCGCTGAGCGACCGCTCGGCGACCTCGTGCGCGTCGGAGCGCATGAGGTGCGCCTCGTCCTCGGCGGCGCGGCGGAGCTTCTCGGCGTCGATGTCCGCCTGCGCGATGAGGCGGGTCGACTGCTCCTCGGCGACGCGGAGGGTGTTCTCGAGCTTGGTGCCGAGGCCGGAGAACGTGGGGCTCCCGACCTCCTCGAGTTCAGCCGTCAGCTCCTCGATGCGGGCATGGAGGCGCTTGGTCTCCTTCGCCTGCTCGGCGAGCTGGTTGTTCGCGTTGATGATGTCGCGTCGGAGCCCATTGATGCTCTTGTCGACCTCGTCCTTGTCGTATCCGCGGAACACCTGCGTGAACTCGGTCTCTTCGACGGCCATTCTTCCTCCGGGCTCGGTCCCGCGTTCGTGGGGGCTCATGCGGGATGTGTCGATTGTACGGGCACGGAGGGCCGCGCGTGCACGCTGCCCACAGGCTGTGGTTAGGAGACTCCCAGACACCGCCGGTAGTGTGGAATGTCTTTGTTCGAAGCCGCCATCGGCGGCACCGGAGGTTTGTTCGTGCGCTTTGCTCTCGCCATCGTGGCCTTCGTGGCCGCGGCCGTGATGATCGGGTTCGGCATCGCCCAGCGCACCGTCTACCTCGACCCCGATCGGGTGACGCTCTCCAGCGAACTCGAGGGGCAGGCGGCCTACGTCGTCGTCGAGCCCGATGCGCTCGGCGCGCATTCCGGCAAGCAGACGCTGACGGTGTCGGGCTCCGAGACGGTGTTCATGGCCTACGGCCGCGCCTCCGACGTCGAGGCCTGGCTCGGCGACGAGCCGTACGTGGCCGTGCGCTACGACGCCGAGGCGGAGGAATTCGCGAGTGAGGTCGTGACGACCGCGGCCGTGGACGACGACGGCACGACCGCCACCGCGACGCCGACCACGCCGACCACGCCGCCCGCGACCCCCGAGGCGGAGGCCGCGCCCGACCCGGCCGCATCCCCGGCCGGATCGGATCTCTGGCTCGACGAGTTCACCGACGAGCGATCCCTGACGACCACGATCGACGTGCCCGATGGCATCTCGGTACTGCTCGCGAGCGACGGCGCGGCGCCGGCGCCGACCGATCTCACCGTCTCGTGGCCGCTCGACAACTCCACGCCGATGGCCGGCCCGCTCATCGCCGGCGGTGCCCTCGTGTTCCTGGTCGGCACCGCCCTGCTCATCGCTGGCTTCATGCACCACCGCCGCTCACGCGGCCCGCGCCGCAACCTGCCGGGCGGTCGGCGTGGCAAGCTCCCCAGCGCACCCAAGCCGCCGTCGATCCGGCGCAGCCAGGTGACGGGCGGGAACCGTCGCGCCATCGGCCGGGCGAGGCGTATCGCCATCGTGCCGTTGATCGCCGTGCCGGCCATCGCGCTGACGGCCTGTTCCCCCGACTACTGGCCGAGCTTCGATCAGGCGCCCGCGTCGACCGCCCCGGCGACGACGTCGACACCCGCGCCGACGGACGCGCCAGCCGAAGACGAGGAAGCGGTCATGGAGCCCGCCGTCACCGTGCAGCAGATGGAGCGCATCATGCGCCGGGTCGCGGTCTTCACGACCGAGGTCGACGGGGCCCGCGACGCGTCGGCCGTCGAACAGCGGTTCACGGGTCCCGCCCTTGAGGCACGACTTGCCAACTACACGATCCGTGGCGCGCTGCCGGACCATGCCGCGCCCGTGGCCGTGCCGGCCTCGCCGCTCACGCTGACCCTGCCGCAGCAGGTCGCCGGATGGCCGACGAGCGGACGCACCGTGCTCACCATCGCACAGAACTCCGACCCGACGATCGCGCCGACGGCGCTCGTGCTCCAGCAGGCCACGCCGCGCGACAACTACAAGATCGTCTACGCGATGTCGCTCGCGCCCGACGCCGACGTGCCCGAGGTGGCGCCTGCATCCATCGGAGCACCGCTCATCTCGCCCGAGTTCAAGGGCCTCGTGCTTCCGCCCGGCCAGGTCGCCGCGGCGTACGCCGACGTGCTGCTGAAGGGCGAGGCATCCGAGTCCTACCCCCTCTTCGAGACCGAGGGCGACATGCTGCAGCAGCAGCTGGGCGTCGCCGGTCAGCAGGCGGCCGACGCCGACCTCCCCGAGACGGCCGACATCGCGTTCTCGAACGCGGTCGGCGACACGCCCACCGTGGCGCTCGCGACGAACGACTCTGGTGCCCTCGTGACCGTCTCGATCGAGCAGACCGAGAACGTCACGCCGAACGACGGCGGTACGATCGGCTTCCAGGAGGGCGCCCCGGGCGCCGCCCTCTCGGGCTTCACCGAGAAGAGCGCGAAGGGCGTGCAGCGCGTCATCGGCGTGCAACTGCTGTTCTACGTGCCGAGCGTCGGCTCGGAGGAGAAGATCCGACTTCTCGGCTGGTCCGAGAACCTGATCGCAGCATCGGAGGTACCGTGACCGATCCCACACCGCCGAGTGGCCTGCGCGGAGCCGTCGACCTCTCCGCGCTCGTGCAGCGACAGCAGCAGCCCCAGCAGGCACAACCGGCGCAGCGTCCGGGGAACGGCGACGCCGTCGTGTTCGAGACGGATGATGCGGCGTTCGGCTCCGCGCTCGAGCTCTCGCGCAGCGTTCCGGTTGTCGTCGTGCTGTGGGCGTCGTGGAGCGAGCAGTCGACGCAGCTCGTCGCCACGCTCGAGCGGCTCGTGCGTGAACGTGAGGGGCGTATCGTGCTCGCCGCTGCCGACGCCGATCGCAGCCCGCAACTCGTGCAGGCCTTCCAGGCCCAGGGCATCCCCACGGTGGTCGCCGTGGTGGCCGGCCAGCCCGTGCCGTTGTTCGCCGGTATCCAGCCCGACGAGGTGATCGAGCAGGTGTTCGACGAGCTGCTCGAACTCGGCGCCCAGCACGGCGTGTCCGGTCGCGTCGAGTCGGGCGCTGCCGAGGGCGGCGCCGAGGTGGACTCGGCCGAACGCGCAGAGCCGCCGCTGCCGCCACTCCACCAGGAGGCGTACGACGCGATCGACCGCGGCGACTACGAGGCAGCGGCATCCGCGTACCGCACGGCGATCGCGCAGGACCCGCGCGACGCGCTCGCGGTGGCGGGCCTCGCCCAGGTCAACCTGCTCGCGCGCCTGCAGGGCAAGACGCTCGACGAGATCCGGAGTGCCGTGGCATCCGCCCCCGAGGACCTCGACGCGCAGCTCGACGTGGCCGACCTCGACCTCTCGGGCGGTCACGTGGACGACGCGTTCGACCGGCTCCTCACGCTGTTCCCGAAGCTCGACACCGACGGCAGGAAGCGCGTGCGCGAGCGCCTCGTCGAGTTCTTCGAGGTGGCCGGCCCCGAGGACGCGCGGGTCGGCGCCGCCCGTCGCCGGCTCACGAACCTGCTGTACTGATCGGTATCGAAGGGCGAGGGATGCCGCCCCTCAGCCTCCGGGCGTGAACCACACGGCCGCGAGCGGCGGCAGGGTGAACGTGCCCGACGCGGGGCGGCCCGCCCACGGGGCATCCGTCGCGTCGATCCCGCCGAGGTTGCCGACGCCCGAACCGCCGAACTCCACGGCGTCCGAGTTCAGCACCTCGCGCCAACGCCCGGCCGACGGGAGCCCGAGCCGGAAGCCGTCGTGCGGGCGACCCGCGAAATTCACGACGCAGAGGAGCGGCCGCCGTTCGCGGTCGTACCGCAGGAACGCGACGACGTTCTCGGCCGCGGCGCCGCCCTCGACCCATTCGAAGCCCGCGGCGTCGTCGTCGAGCTGCCAGAGCGCCGTGATCGACCGGTAGGTGCGGTTCAGTGCGCCCACGAACTCTGCGAGCTGCCGGTGGCTGGGCTGGTCGAGGATCCACCAGTCGAGCCCGCGCTCCTCGCTCCACTCGCTGAGCTGCCCGAACTCCTGCCCCATGAACAGCAGTTGTTTGCCGGGATGTGCCCACATGTACGCGAGGTAGGCGCGGGTGTTCGCGAGTTGCTGCCAGTGGTCGCCCGGCATCTTGCGCAGCAGCGACCCCTTGCCGTGCACGACCTCGTCGTGGCTGATGGGCAGCACGAAGTGCTCGCTGAACGCGTACAGGAACGAGAACGTCAGGTCGTGGTGGTGGTGCGAGCGGTACATCGGGTCCTTCTGGATGTACTGCAGCGTGTCGTGCATCCAGCCCATGTTCCACTTGAAGCCGAAGCCGAGCCCGCCCGAGCTCGTCGGTGCGGTCACGCCGGGCCAGCTCGTCGACTCCTCGGCGATCATGACGATGCCGGGGTTGCGCTTGTAGGCCGTCGCGGTGGCCTCCTGCAGGAATCCGATCGCCTCGAGGTGCTCGCGACCGCCGTGGATGTTCGGCAGCCACTCGCCGTCCTCGCGCGAGTAGTCGAGGTAGAGCATCGATGCCACGGCGTCGACGCGCAGGCCGTCGACGTGCATCTCCTCGAGCCAGAACAGCGCGTTCGCGACGAGGAAGTTGCGCACGCGCGGGTTGCCGTAGTCGAAGACGAGCGTGCCCCAGCCCTTCTGCTCGCCGCGCCGCGGGTCGGGATGCTCGTAGAGGGGCTCGCCGTCGAAGCGCGCGAGCGCCCAGTCGTCCTTCGGGAAGTGGCCGGGCACCCAGTCCATGATCACGCCGATGCCGGCCCGGTGCAGCCGGTCGATGAGGTGTTTCAGGTCGTCGGGGCTGCCGAAGCGGCTGGTCACGGCGAAGTAGCCGGTCACCTGGTAGCCCCACGAGCCGCCGAACGGATGCTCCGCCAGCGGCATGAACTCCACGTGCGTGTAGCCCAGCCAGTCGAGGTACTCGATGAGTTCGTCGGCGATGTCGCGGTAGCCCCTGCCGGGCCGCCACGATCCGAGGTGGAGCTCGTAGATGCTCATCGGCAGCTCGTGCGCGTTCGCGTGCGCCCGCCGCGACATCCACTCGTCGTCGCCCCAAGCGTGCGAACTGGTGCTCACGACCGAGGCGGTGGCCGGTGCGACCTCGGCCTGGCGGGCCATGGGGTCGGCCTTCATGACCCAGTCGCCCGAGCCCGTGAGGAGTTCGAACTTGTAGATCGTGCCGGGCGGCAGGTCGGGCACGAACAGCTCCCACACGCCCGTGCCGCCCATGCTGCGCATGGCGTGCCCGGCGCCGTCCCAGCGATTGAACTCGCCGACGACGCGCGCCGCGCGAGCGTGCGGTGCCCACACGGTGAAGCCCGTGCCGCGCACGCCGCCGCCCGCGCCCCAGTGCTCACGGTGGTGGGCGCCGAGCACGTGCCAGAGCTCCTCGTGCCGGCCCTCGCCGATGAGGTGCAGGTCGAGGTCGCCGATCGTGGGGGCGAATCGGTAGGGGTCGTCGCTCGTCCACTCGTCGTCGCCGTAGCGCGCGCGCACCCGGTAGCCCGTCGGCCCGAAGTCGCCCGCGCCCGCCCAGACGCCGTACCCGATGTGGCCTAGCGGCACGATGCGGCCGTCGTCGAGGAGCGCCTCGACGGCGTCGGCGAGCGGTCGGCGGGCGCGGATCACGGTGTGCGCGCCCGGCGTGCCGGCCACGTCGAACCCGTGCTGGCCCAGCACGGAGTGCGGGTCGGAGTGCCGGCCCCCGGCGACGGCCGCGAGCACGTCGCCGTGCACCTGCGGGCCGGTGCGGGGCATCCGCTGCGGCCCCCGGTCAGGCTTCCGCTCACGCGGCTTCCGGTCAGGCATCTGCGCCTCGCACGACGTTCAGCACGTGCGCGGGCTGCGTGAACGCGTCGAGGCGCACGTAGTTGGCGGCGCCCCAGGTCCAGCGGTCGCCGGTCACGAGGTCGGCGACCTCGAAGCGGGCGCCCGGTTCGAGGCCGATGGCGGCGAGGTCGAGGTGCACGGTGGTCTCCCTGACGGAGTGGGGGTCGACGTTGGCGACGACGATGATGGTGTCGTCCACGCCGCTGGCGGTGAAGCGCCCCTCGAGGTGCTTAGAGTAGACGAGCACGGCGTCGTCTTCGCTCGCGTGGATGCTGAGGTTGCGCAACTGCCCGAGGGCCGGGTGATCGGTGCGGATGCGGTTCAGGATGCCGAGGTAGAGCGCGAGCGAGCGGCCCTCGCGCTCGGCCGCGGCGAAGTCGCGCGGCTTGTACTCGTACTTCTCGTTGTCGATGGCCTCCTCTGCGCCCGGCCGCGCGACCGATTCGAAGAGCTCGAACCCCGAGTACACGCCCCAGGTCGGCGCCGCGGTCGCCGCGATGGTCGCGCGCACCGTGAACGCGGCGGGACCGCCGAACTGCAGGTACTCGCTGAGGATGTCGGGCGTGTTCACGAACAGGTTCGGCCGCATGAAGTCGGCCGTCTCCTGCGAGACGCTCGTGAGGAACTCCTCGAGCTCGGCCTTGGTGTTGCGCCACGTGAAGTACGAATACGACTGCTGGAAGCCCACCATCGCGAGGGCGCGCATCATCGCCGGCCGCGTGAACGCCTCGGCGAGGAAGACGATGTCGGGGTCGGTGGCGTTGATGTCGCCGATGAGCCGCTCCCAGAACGCGAGCGGCTTGGTGTGCGGGTTGTCGACTCGGAAGATGCGCACACCCTGCTTCATCCAGTGCCGCACGATGCGCGTGACCTCGACGACGAGGCCCTCGAAGTCCTCGTCGAAGTTGATCGGGTAGATGTCCTGGTACTTCTTCGGCGGGTTCTCGGCGTAGCGGATGGTGCCGTCGGGCAGTTGCGTGAACCATTCCGGATGTTCCGTAACCCACGGGTGATCGGGCGAGGCCTGCAGCGCGAGGTCGAGCGCGATCTCGATGCCGAGGCCGGCGGCGTGCCGCACGAAGGCACGGAAGTCGGCGAGCGAGCCGAGGTCGGGATGCACCGCGTCGTGGCCGCCGGGGGTGCCGTCGCGCATCGGCCCGCCGATGGCCCACGGCGAACCGGGATCCTGGGGGCCGGGGTCGGAGGTGTTGTTGCGCCCCTTGCGGTTCGTGACGCCGATCGGGTGGATGGGCGGCAGGTATACGACGTCGAAGCCCATGGCGGCGACGCCGTCGAGTCGCCGGGCGGCCGTGCGGAACGAGCCGCTGCGCCAGCGGCCGTCCTTGAACCGCCGTGCTCCCTCGGATCGCGGGAAGAACTCGTACCAGGAACCGACGCCCGCCCGGCGCCGCTCGACGAGGATCTCGTGCTCGGGGGAGTCGGTCGCGAGCCGCATGAGCGGGCGCGGGCCGAACTCGTCGAAGCTGGAGTCGTCGATGAGGGCGCGGCGGTCGGTGATGGATGCCCCGTCATCGCGGAGGGCGCCAGCGAGCGTCGTGAGCTGCTCCCGCACGGCGCGGGTGCGGGATGTCTCGGCCGCGGCCCGCTCGAGGAGCCGCGCGCCGATCTCGAACATCAGCTCGACGTCGACGCCCGCGTCGATCTTGAGCGCGGCGTCGTGACGCCACGTGGCCACCTCATCGTCGAAGCCCGTGACGTGCCAGCGCCAGACGCCCTGCTCGTCGAGGAGTGCCTTGGCCTCCCAGCGGTCGGTGCCGGCCGCCAGCGGAGACATCCGCTCGCTGATGGCGCTGCCCGACGGGCTCGTGAGCACCAGCATGGCGCCCACCATGTCGTGCCCCTCGCGGAAGACCGTGGCGCGAAAGGGCACGACCTCGCCCTCATAGGCCTTGGGTCTCCATCGACCGTCGGGGAGGGCGGGGGTGACCCGGGTCACCGGGATCCGGCCGGCCAGCACTGCATTGGTCGTCACGCTCCGACCGTAGCGCGGATCGGTCGCTTCCGTGCGGAGCGCCCGGCACCCCTCTGCGATCTGAGGAGATACCGTCGACTGAGGACGATTCGGCGCCGGACGAGCCTCGATCGGCCGAGAACCCTCATTCCCCGCACGAGACAGCACGACGCCGGCGGCTCACGGCCAGAGGATGCTCGGATCAAGCCCGCGTGCCGCGGGTCAGGCCCGCGCGGATCCAGCGGGGCGCCCGTCGCGACGGGATGCCGCACCGACACCGAGCGCCGCGAGGCCGCCGCCGGCCCGGAGCCGGCAGGGGCGGATGCCCCGAAGCCGGCGTCGCGGCATCCGGAACCCGACGTTCACACGTTCGTCACGAGTCCGCCTTAGGGTGAAACCCGTGAAGCCCATCCGCAAGTTCACCGTTCGTGCCGTCGTTCCGGGTGCGCTCTCGGCCCTCGAAGAGCTCGCGGGAAACCTGCGCTGGTCGTGGCACGAGCCGACGAAGCGCCTGTTCGAGCACATCGATCCCGAGCTGTGGCGCAGCTCCCGCCGCGACCCGGTGGCCTTCCTCGGCGAGGTCGATCCGGCGCGCCTCGAGGCGCTCGCTGCCGACGGCGCCTACGTCGAGTGGGCCGAGCGCGAGCGGGCGGGCCTGCGGGAATACCTCGCAGAGCCACGCTGGTTCCAGTCCCTCGGCGCGGATGCCCCTCGGCTCGTCGCCTACTTCTCGCCCGAGTTCGGCATCACGGCGGCACTGCCGCAGTATTCGGGCGGGCTCGGCATCCTCGCGGGCGACCACCTGAAGGCGGCATCCGACCTCGGTGTTCCGCTCGTCGGCGTGGGGCTGTTCTACAAGGCCGGGTACTTCTCGCAGTCGATCTCGCCGGACGGGTGGCAGCAGGAGCGCTACCCGGTGCTCGACCCTGATGGGCTGCCGCTGTCGGTGCTGCGCCGCCCCGACGGCGCGCCCGTGCAGATCACCCTCGCCCTGCCAGACGACGGGTCGCTCCACGCAAGGGTGTGGAAGGCGGATGTCGGCCGCATCCCGCTGCTCATGCTCGACACCGACATCCCGGCGAACACCGACGAGCTGCGCTCGGTCACCGACCGGCTCTACGGCGGCGGGGGCGAGCACCGGCTGCTGCAGGAGCTGCTGCTCGGCATCGGCGGCGCCCGTGCCGTGCGCGCCTTCACCGAGCTCGCGAACCTGCCGGCGCCCGACGTGTTCCACATGAACGAGGGCCACGCCGGTTTCCTGGGGCTCGAGCGCATCGCCACGCACATCGCCGAGGGGCTCTCGTTCGCCCAGGCGCTGCAGGTCGTGCGCGCCGGCACGGTGTTCACGACCCACACGCCGGTGGCCGCCGGCATCGACCGCTTCGACCACGGACTCGTCGAGCGGTACCTCACGAGCTCGCTGCTGCCCGGCGTGGAGCCCGCCGACGCCATGGCGCTCGGCGTCGAGCCTGCTGCCGATCCCGCAACGAGCGCCTTCAACATGGCCGTCATGGGGCTGCGCCTCGCCCAGCACGCCAACGGCGTCTCGAAGCTGCACGGTGAGGTCAGCCGACGCATGTTCGGCGACCTCTGGCCCGGTTTCGACGCCGACGACGTGCCGATCACGTCGATCACCAACGGCGTGCACGCGCCCACTTGGACCGACCCCGCCCTGCTCGGCCTCGCCGAGGCCACGCTCGGCACCGGCGACTCCGAACACGCCGACTGGCAGAGCGGCGCGCTCTCCGACGGCGAGTTCTGGACGGTCAAACGGCGCATGCGGCTGCAGCTCGTCGAGGAGGCGCGGCGCCGGCTGTCCGCGGCGTGGTCGGAGCAGCACGGGGGCACCCAGCCGCCGCAGTGGGTGGCGCGGGTGCTCGACCCCGACACGCTCACGGTGGGCTTCGCGCGCCGCGTGCCGACGTACAAGCGGCTGACGCTCATGCTGCAGGACCCGGATCGCCTGAAGACGATCCTCACGAACCCCGATCGGCCCGTGCAGTTCGTGATCGCCGGCAAGGCGCATCCGGCCGACGACGAGGGCAAGCGCCTCATTCAGCAGCTCGTGCAGTTCGCGCAGCAGCCCGAGCTGCGTGAGCGCATCGTGTTCCTGCCCGACTACGACATGGGCATGGCCGAACTGCTCTACCCGGGCTGCGACGTGTGGTTGAACAACCCGCTGCGCCCGCTCGAGGCGTGCGGCACTTCGGGCATGAAGGCAGCCATGAACGGCGCCCTGAACCTGTCGATCCTCGACGGCTGGTGGGCCGAGTACGCGGGCGACGACTACGGCTGGATCATTCCGTCGGCGGATGCCGCGGGCGACGCCGGTGAGCGCGACGCCCTCGAGGCGGCCGCCCTCTACGACCTGCTCGAGCACCGCGTCGCGACTCGGTACTACGAGCGCGACGGCGACGGCGTGCCCGTGGAGTGGGTGCGCCGGGTGCGGCGGACGCTCGCGACGCTCGTCCCCGAGCTCGGCGCCGACCGGATGGTGCGCCAGTACGTCGAACGGCTCTACCGGCCCGCGGCCGAGCAGGCGGGCCGCGTCGAGGCCGACGGCGACCGAGGTGCCCGCGAGCTCGCCGCATTCGGCGGCCGCGTGCGCAAGGCGTGGCCCGGCGTGCACGTGACGCACGTCGAGTCGGGTGGCGTCGAGTCGCCGCACGTCGGCGACGAGCTGCGCCTGCGCGCGTACGTCGAGCTCGACGGTCTCGCGCCCGACGACGTCACGGTGGAGGTGGTCTACGGCCGCAGTCGCGTCGACGAGTCCATCGAAGGCGCCCGGCGCGTCGCACTGCAGCCGGCGGTTCCGGATGCCGCGGCCGACACGTCGGGTCCGCGCCTGTACACCGGCACGGTCGTGCTCGACCGGGCGGGCGCGTTCGGGTACACGGTGCGCGTGGTGCCGCGGCATCCGCTCATGCTCTCGGCCGCCGAGTTCGGATTGGTGGCGGTCGCGGGCTGAGCTTGGCGTGGGCGGGTTTCGAGACAGCGCTGGCGCGCCGCGCGCCGCGGGTCAGCGCGCGCGGCGCGCCGCGGGTCAGCGCGCGCGGGCGATCGGCGCGTAGCGGCCCGCGGTGACGGCGATGAGGTCGTCGGGCGCGAGCTCGAGGTCGAGGCCGCGCCGGCCGCCCGACACGTAGATCGTCTCGCAGAGGATCGCCGACTCGTCGAGCACGGTCGGCAGCGCCGTCTTCTGACCGATGGGGCTGATGCCGCCCACGACGTAGCCCGTCTTGCGCTCGGCCACCACCGGGTCGGCCATCTCGGCGCGCTTGCCGCCGAGGGCCTGCGCGAGCGCCTTGAGGTCGAGCTGCATCGCGACCGGCACGATGCCCACCGCGAGCGTGCCGTCGACGCTGGCGAGCAGGGTCTTGAACACCCGATCGGGGTCGAGGCCGAGTTTCTCAGCGGCCTCCAGCCCGTATGCCGCGGCGCGCGGGTCGTGCTCGTAGGCGTGCACCGTGAACGCGATGCCCGCCCTGGCGAGCGCGACCGTCGCGGGCGTGCCGGCCGAGGCATCCGCTCGCTTGGCCATCATCGCTCACCGTGCGCGCGGAACAGCACCATCGACAGCGGCGCCACCGCGATGCGCTCGCCCGGCACGTGGTCTGCGCCGACGTCGACGGCCTCGTCGCCCGCGGAGTCCCACAGCCGTGTGTAGGCGGTCACGCCCTCGTGCGCGGGCAGCACCGCATCGGTCGGGGTCTCGTGCGCGTGCACCACGAGGAGGATGCGGTTGAACGCCTCGAACTCGGGCGTCGACGCGGCGAGGTACTGCAGCGTGCGCTGCTCGGGGGAGTGCCAGTCGTCGATGGTCATGGTGGCGCCCTCGGCGTTGAACCAGTCCATCTGGGACGCGCTCGGGGTCGTCTCGCCGAACCGCCCGAACCGCACCGGCCGGATCGCCGGGTTCTCCGCCCGCAGGCGCAACAACCGCCTCGTGGTCGCGAGGAGTCCCGCGTCGCGTTCGGCGTCGCCCCACGCGAGCCAGGTCAGCTCGGAGTCGTGGCAGTACGCGTTGTTGTTGCCGCGCTGGCTGCGCCCGTACTCGTCGCCGGCCGTGAGCATCGGCACGCCCGCCGAGAGCAGCAGCGTGCCGAGCAGGTTCCGGATGCTCCGCCGGCGCGCCGAGAGGATGCTCGCGTCGTCCGTGTCGCCCTCGATGCCGTGGTTGTACGAGTTGTTGTTGTCGGTGCCATCGCGGTTGGCCTCGCCGTTGCCGAGGTTGTGCTTCACGTCGTACGCGGTGAGGTCGGCGAGCGTGAAGCCGTCGTGCGCGGTGACGAAGTTGACGGACGCCAGCGGACCGCGCTCGGTCGAGAAGGTGTTCGACGATCCCGCGAGGCGCGTCGCGAACCGGCCGATGCCGCTGCCCGCGGTGCCCGTCTCGCGCTCGCGACGGAGGTCGCCCAGCCAGAAGTCGCGCATGCGATCGCGGTACCGGTCGTTCCACTCGCTGAACCCCGCCGGGAAGTTGCCGGTCTGCCAGCCGCCGGGGCCGACGTCCCACGGCTCGGCGATGAGCTTCGTGTCGCCGATCACGGGGTCGTCGAGCATCTCCTGCAGCAGCGGATGCTCGGGCGTGTAGCCACCGTGGTCGTCGCGGCCGAGCGTCGCTGCGAGATCGAGCCGGAACCCGTCGACCTGCAGCTCGTCGGCGAAGTACCGCATCGAGTCGAGCACGAGGCGCCGGGCCGGCTCGCCGCCGAAGTCGAGCGTGTTGCCGCAGCCCGTCGTGTTGACGTAGCGGCCGTGCGCGTCGTGCCGGTAATAGGCGACGTTGTCGATGCCGCGGAAGGAATATGTCGGTCCTTGGCGTCCCTCCTCGGCGGTGTGGTTGTAGACGACATCGAGCACCACCTCGAGACCGGCCCCGTGCAGCCGCTGCACCATGCCGGCGAACTCGCGCCGCACCGCGCGGGCGCCCTCGGCCTGCGCGGCAGCCGTGGCATACGGCGCGTGCGCGGCGAAGAACGCGAGCGTGTTGTAGCCCCAGTAGTTCGGGCGGCCCTGCCGCACGAGTCGCTCCTCGGAGACGAACGCGTGCACGGGCAGGAGCTCGACGGTCGTGACGCCCAGCCCCGTGAGGTACTCGAGCGAGGCGTCGTGGGCGAGCCCCGCGTAGGTGCCGCGGATCGGCTCGGGGATGCGTTCGTTGAGCCTCGAGAAACCGCGCACGTGTGCCTCGTACACGACGGTGTGGTCGAGCGGCACGTGGGGTTTCGCCGTGCCCGACCAGTCGAAGCCGCCCTCGGCGAGCGACTCGAGTGCGACACAGCGCCAGGATCCGTCGGCCGCCGGCGCGAGGCCCCGCGCGTACGGGTCGAGCAATGTGTGCGCCGGGTCGAACGCGTGCTCGAGCCCCGCGGGGCCGTCGACGCGCAGCCCGTAGCGGGCACCGGGCACGAGAGCAGCGGATGCCGCTTCCCACACGCCGTGCTCGTCGCGCACGAGCGGTGTGCGCGACGTCGCCCAGTCGAGGTCGCCGTCGGCGAACACCTCGAGTTCGATCGAGCTCGCATGCTCGGACCAGACCCGGACGGTGCCGCCGTCGGGACCCGTGCGGACGCCGAGGTCGTGCATGGGGTCGGGCGCGGGCATGCGATCTACAGTAGTTGTGTGGAGGCGCTGCCCGCGCCGCGGTGTCTCGTGCCGCGCACCGGGTGTTCGGTGCTCCCGGGAGGAGGTGTCGTCATGGTCATGGTCTACCTCGACCATGCCGCCACGACCTCCATGCGTCGCGAGGCGATCGAGGCGCTCACCGCCGCCCTGCGCGTCGTTGGGAACCCGTCGTCGATCCACAGTGCGGGCCAGGCGGCCAAGCGCCTGCTCGAGGAGTCGCGCGAGCGGGTCGCCGCCACCCTCGGCGCCGACGGCATCGAGGTCGTGTTCACGGGCAGCGGCACCGAGGCCGTGAACCTCGCGATCAAGGGGCTGTGGTGGAGCCGGCAGGGCGCGGGCCCGGCAGCTGGGCTGCTCGCGAGTCCGCGGCCCCGCCCGCGCATCATCGTCCCCGCGGGGGAGCACCACGCCACGATCGACTCCGTCGAGTGGCTGGCCGAGCACGAGGGCGCGGTCGTCGAGGAGGTGCCGCTCGACCAGGTGGGGCGGGTGCGGCTCGACGCGCTCGCTGCGGCACTCGAGCGGGACGCGGCATCCGTGGCGCTCGTGACCATGATCTGGGCGAACAACGAGGTCGGCACCGTCCAGCCCGTTGCCGAGGTCGCGCGCCTCGCCGCGCGTGCCGGCGTGCCCCTGCACGTCGACGCGATCGCCGCGTACGGGCAGGTGCCCATCGACGTCCACGACCTGCGGCGGGCGACGGATGCCCCGGCCGGCGCCGGTCTCGTGGCCCTCAGCGTTTCGGCGCACAAGATCGGCGGACCCGTGGGCATCGGGGCCCTCGTGCTCGACCGCTCTGCGACGATCGAGCCGCTCATCCACGGCGGAGGGCAGCAGCGCAAGGTGCGGTCGGGCACGCAGGACGTCGCGGCGGCCGCGGCGTTCGCTGCGGCGGCATCCGCGGTGCACGAAGGGCTCGACGTCGATGCCGAGCGGATGTCGCGGCTGCGCGACCGGGTCATCGCCCGTGTTTCCGCTGCGGTGCCTTCGGCGGTGCTGTCGGGCGACCCCGACGCGGCCGGACGGCTGCCCGGGAACGTGCACTTCTCGTTCCCCGGCTGCGAGGGCGACTCGCTGCTGTTCCTCCTCGACATGGCGGGCGTCGCCGTGTCGACGGGGTCGGCCTGCCGGGCGGGCGTGCCCGAGCCGTCGCACGTGCTCATGGCGATGGGTCGCTCGGAGGCCGATGCGCGCGGCGCGTTGCGCATCACGCTCGGGCACGAGTCCACCGACGCCGACGTCGACGCGTTCCTCGCGGCCCTGCCGGGGGCGTACGAGCAGGCGGCTCGCGCCGGCCTCGCGGCCCGGGCGACCTCGTTCGACCGCTGACGCGCGCGGCCGCGAGGCATCCGCTCGCTCGAGGCCTCGGGTTCCAGGGTCGACGGAGGAATTGTGCCCGCGGCGGCGTGTCGCTCGGCGTGTCGGCGAGATCTTCCTGCGACTCGTGAACGGGGGAGCGGCGGCTGGTCCGAGACGGCGCTGAGCGCCTCCTCGACCGCTGATCCGCGGGTCGCGGCATCCGCTCAGCATCGGTTTCGTACACTGGAACGATGCGAGTCCTGGCAGCGATGAGCGGCGGCGTCGACAGCGCCGTCGCGGCCGCGCGCGCCGTGGACGCCGGGCACGACGTGGTCGGGGTGCACCTCGCGCTCAGCCGCATGCCCGGCACGCTCCGCACGGGCAGTCGCGGCTGCTGCACCATCGAGGATTCGATGGACGCCCAGCGCGCCGCGAACGTGCTCGGCATCCCGTATTACGTGTGGGACTTCTCCGAGCGCTTCAAGGCGGATGTGGTCGACGACTTCATCGCCGAGTACGCCGCGGGCCGCACCCCGAACCCGTGCATGCGCTGCAACGAGCGCATCAAGTTCGCAGCGCTGCTCGAGAAGGCGCTCGCGCTCGGGTTCGACGCCGTGTGCACGGGCCATTACGCGACGATCGTGACGGATGCCGCGGGTAACCGCGAACTGCACCGCGCGAGCGCGTGGGCGAAGGACCAGTCGTACGTGCTCGGCGTGCTCACCGCCGAGCAGCTCGCGCACGCGTACTTCCCGCTCGGCGACACCCCCTCGAAGCAGCTCGTGCGAGAGGAGGCCGCCCGACGCCGCCTGTCGGTGGCGCAGAAGCCCGACTCGCACGACATCTGCTTCATCCCCGACGGCGACACGCGCGGCTGGCTCGCCGAGAAGGTGGGCACCGCGCACGGCGACATCGTCGATCGCGCGGGCGAGGTCGTCGGCTCGCACGAGGGCGCCCACGCGTACACGGTCGGCCAGCGCCGCGGGCTGCGGCTCGGGACGCCCGCCCCCGACGGCAAGCCGCGCTTCGTGCTCGAGGTGCGCCCCAAGGAGAATACGGTCGTCGTCGGCCCGAAAGTGGCGCTCGCGACGGCCGAGATCGCCGGGTCGCGCTACACGTGGGCCGGGCAGCCGCCCGAGGATGCCGCGACGCCGTTCGCGTGCGAGGTGCAGATCCGGGCGCACGCCGACCCCGTGCCCGCGACGGCGGTCGTCGCCGGCGGCCAGCTCGTGGTCACCCCGGAGCATCCGCTCGACGGCGTGGCACCCGGGCAGACCGCGGTGGTGTACGTCGGCACACGCGTGCTCGGCCAGTGCACCATCGACCGCACGGTGAGCGCGGTTCCCGTCGACGCCTGAGCGTGGTGTCGCGCCGGGCGACCGCGACATCCGTCGAACTCGTGGCCGGAATCACCTGAGGGTATTCCCCAGCTTCGGTGCGGGCTCTCGCCGCCGCGAGCCGATTCGCGTAGATTCGCGGCTGGCGCTACCCCCGGCGCCGAGCACGTGACGAGGAGATACCAGTGTCCTACCCGCTGTACCCCGCCGATCCGACCGCAGACCCCGCCGAGCCGTTTCGCAAGCTCGACACGGGACCGATGACGAGTCCCGTGTCGACCGTCGGCCAACGACCCGGTGCATGGGCGCCGGCCGTGGATGCCCGCCCGCTGACGATCGATGAAATCGTCGAACGCCAACGGGAGGCGTTCGGCGGCGTGAAGGTCGGCTCCGCGTTCTTCGGATTGCTCATCGCCCTGGCCGTGGGAGCCATCCTCGGCGGGCTCCTCGCCGGCGCCGGGGCGGCGCTCGGACTGGGCCCGCTGCTGCTTCCGCGAGTGCCGGCGCGCGTCGGTTCATTCGATGCCGAGCTGGTCGGCTGGATCGTCCTGGGCGCGGGCCTCGCGATCGTGCTCGTCGCGTTCTACTGCGGCGGGTACGTGGCGGGGCGCATGGCGCGCTTCAGCGGCTTCGTGCAGGGGCTCGCGGTCTGGGCGTGGGCGCTCGTCATCGCGATCCTCGCGGGCGTCGCCGGTTTCCTGCTCGGTGGACGCCTGTTCGACAACGTGACCGACCGTGTCGGCGGCTTCGGACGCCTCCTGGTTCCCGGGGACTTCGTCGTGATCGCCGGGATCATCACGGTCGTCGTCGTGGCCGTCGCGAGCCTGGGCATCGCCATGCTCGGCGGCATGGCGGGCATGCGGTACCACCGCAGGGTGGACCGCGTCGCGCTCGACGCGTAGGGCGCGGCCCCGCGGCCGGCGCGTGGATCCTGAACACGCGCCGAGTGTCGGCTGCACGTCGCGAGTACGGAAATCATGCGCCTGTCAAGGCCCCTGCCGCGACGCCGGCATCGTCGTAGGGTCGCATCGGCGTCGCAGGCATGACCCATGAGCGGCGCACGACGAGAGGGGACCACCGTGAGCACCTCATCCGACCGGAGCACCTCATCCGACCGGAGCACCTCATCCGACCGGCCGGGCCGAGATCCCTACCGGGCGACCACGCCTGCGGCGACGCCCGCGGAACCGGTCGTCGACCGGAACAGCGACGGCGTCGACGACCGTCGCCAGGTCGTCGACCGCGACCGTGACGGCGTCGACGACCGGCGCGAGGTCGCGGATCGCGACCGCCGCCTCGTCGATCGCAACGAGGTCGTCGCCCGCGAGCGCGAGGCGTTCGGCGGCGTGAAGGTGGGGTCGGCGTTCTTCGGCTGGCTCACCGCAACCGGCACCGCCGTGATCCTCACCGCGTTGCTCGCCGCGACCGGTGCGGCGCTCGGGCTCGGCATCGTCGATTCCGAGACCACCGTCGACGACGCCGCCGTCGACGCCGCCGTCGACGCCGAGACCGTCGGCTGGGTCGGCGCGATCGCGCTGCTCGTGATCCTGTTCGTCGCGTACTACGCCGGCGGATACGTCGCCGGCCGGATGGCGCGCTTCAACGGGATCCTGCAGGGCATCGCCGTCTGGGTGTGGGCGCTCGTCATCGCGATCATCGTGGCGCTGATCAGCGTCGTCGTCGGGAGCCAGTACGACGTGCTCGGCGAGTTGAATGTCTTCCCGCGGTTCCCCGTGGCCGAGGGCGATCTCACCGTCGCCGGCATCATCACCACGATCGTCGTGATCATCGCGAGCCTCGGCGGCGCGATCCTCGGCGGCAAGGCCGGTACGCACTACCACCGCAAGGTGGACCGCGCGGGCCTGGTGCCCGAGCGGTAGACCGCGGTGAAGGGGGCGGGGCGCGTCGGCGTCCCGCCCCCTTCGCGTTTCCGAGAAGATCCGGGGATCTGAGGGTGAACCCGCCGGCGAGATCGACCTCGGATGCGCGGATCTCCTCCCTGGTGCGATGCGACGCGCGCGACGGTCCGCGAAGTGGGTGCTGCCGTAGCATCCATTCGCCGGTCGCAGGTCGATCGACGCGACACGCCGGCGTCCGCCGGTGTGTCGTCGGGATCGTCCTTCGACTCGTGAACGATGAGGCCGGGATCGGAGCGGGATGACTCGCGGCGTCCGTGGCGGCGTCGGGGGGCGCCCATAGGATTGCGGCTGTGAGCGACATCCCAGCCGACTTCGAAACCGCCCGCGCCGAAGCGGAGGAGCTCGCCGAGCGCATCGAGCGGTATCGCACCACCTACTACGCCGAAGGCGTCAGCCTCGTCAGCGACGCCGAGTACGACGTGCTCTTCCACCGGCTCGAAGCCCTCGAACGGGAGTTCCCCGAGCTCGCCGGGCAGGACAGTCCCACCCAGCAGGTCGGTGCGGCGCTCGTCTCGGCCGGGTTCCCGCCGCACGAGCATGCCGAGCGCATGCTGAGCCTCGACAACGTCTTCACCCTCGACGAATTCGCGGAGTGGGCGGCGAAAGCCCAGGCCGCAGCGGGCCGGCCGGTGCGCTGGCTCTCCGAGCTCAAGATCGACGGCCTGGCGATCAGCCTCGCGTACCGCGACGGCGTGCTCGAGACGGCGACGACTCGTGGCGACGGCCGTGTGGGAGAGAACATCACCGAGAACGTCGACTTCATCCCGGCGATCCCGCGGCGCCTCGAGGGCGAGGGCTACCCGTCGTTCTTCGAGGTGCGCGGCGAGGTGTTCCTCCGATCCGAGGACTTCGAGGCGCTCAACGCTCGGCAGCATGCGTTGCAGGCCGAGTTCGCGGCCGAGCAGCGGGCCAGGGGCAGGGCGGATGACGCGATTCCCACGCGATTCCCGGAGTTCGCGAACGCGCGCAACACCGCGGCCGGCAGCCTCCGCCAGCGGCGTGAGAACAAGTCGCCGCAGGCGCTCGAGCTCATGCGCGAGCGCCTGGGGAGGCTCTCGCTGTACCTGCACGGCATCGGCGCGTGGGACAACCCTCCCGTTTCGAGCCAGTCCGAGGTCTACAGCCTCCTCGCCGGATGGGGCCTGCCCGTCTCCCCGCACGCGCGGGTGTTCGACTCGATCGACGAGGTCACCGCCTTCATCGCGCACCACGGCGAACACCGCCACGACGTCGAACACGAGATCGACGGCATCGTCGTGAAGGTCGACGAGCTCGCGCTCCACGCCGAACTCGGCGCGACCAGCCGAGCGCCTCGCTGGGCGATCGCCTACAAGTACCCGCCCGAGGAGGTGCACACGAAGCTCCTCGACATCCGTGTCGCCATCGGCCGCACCGGGCGTGCGACGCCCTACGCGGTCATGGCTCCGGTGAAGGTGCAGGGCAGCACGGTGCAGCAGGCGACGCTGCACAACCAGGAGGTCGTGAGGGCAAAGGGCGTACTCGTCGGCGACACCGTCGTGCTCCGCAAGGCGGGCGACGTGATCCCCGAGATCCTCGGTGCGGTCGAGGAGCTTCGCGACGGCACCGAGCGCGAATGGCAGATGCCCGCCGAATGCCCCGAGTGCGGAACGCCGCTACGGCCCATGAAGGAGGGCGACATCGACCTCCGTTGCCCGAACGCGAGGTCGTGCCCGGCGCAGGTGCGCGGGCGCGTGGAGCACATCGGGTCGAGGGGCGCGCTCGACATCGAGGCCCTCGGCGAGGTCACCGCGGCCGCGCTGACCCAGCCCGAGTTCCCCGAGGTGCCGCCGCTCAGAACCGAGGCGCGGTTGTTCGAACTCACGATCGACGAGCTCGTGCCGATCGTGGTCGTCGTGCGAGACCCCGAGACCGGTGAGCCGAAGGTCGACGAGCAGACCGGGGAACCGGCTCGGCGTGCGCCGTTCCAGAAGATCATCCGTCAAGGCACCAGGTCCCGGCCGGCCGAGTACGGTCCGTCAGGGCCCGCGATCAAGCTCCTCGACGAACTCGAGAAGGCCAAGACCAAGCCGCTCTGGCGAATCCTCGTGTCGTTGAACATCCGCCATGTCGGCCCGGTGGCGGCGCGAGCGCTCGCCGACCATTTCGGATCGCTCGACGCCATCCGCGCCGCGAGCCGGGACGAGCTCGCCGAAGTCGAGGGTGTCGGCGGGATCATCGCCGATTCCCTCATCGAGTGGTTCGAGGTCGACTGGCACCGCGAGATCGTCGACCGCTGGGCCGCCGCGGGCGTGCAGTTCGCAACCCCGGGGCATCCGGGACCGGGCCGCGCCGCGGAAGGCGGCGGCGTGCTCGCCGGACTCACGGTCGTGGCGACCGGCTCCCTCGACGGCTTCACCCGCGAGGGTGCGCAGGAGGCGATCATCGCGGCCGGCGGCAAGGCGGCCTCGAGCGTATCGAAGAAGACCGACTTCGTCGCAGCCGGCCCGGGAGCCGGGTCGAAGCTGGCCAAGGCGGAGGAGTTCGGCATCCGGATCATCGACGCGGCACAGTTCGCTCGGCTCGTGACCGATGGCCCGGCGGCGCTCGACGCGTGACCGCGAGCGGGGGAGCGATCGATGACGGATGACGCGGGCCGAGGTGCTGGAATCCGCAGGCCGAGGCGCCGCACCCGGCCCACGCGCACCAGGACAAGCCGCCGAGTCCGTCCGCGCGTGGGCTCCTCGGGCTCCTGCCGGCGAAGTACGGCACGCCCGACGCGGAGGAGCCCGCGACGTACGCGGACGCGTACGAGCTGTTGCGTCGCTACGGCATCGGCCTGTTCGGCGCACCCCGGTAGAATCGGTGGGATCCCCATCCCGACACGACGGAGCAGCATGTCCGAAATCAATGCGGAGCAGGTCGCCCACCTCGCGAACCTCGCCCGCATCGCGCTCACCGAGGAAGAGATCGAGCACCTCACGGCGGAGCTCCGCCAGATCATGCAGGCGGTCGAGAAGGTGAGCGAGGTGGCCACGCCCGACGTGCCGCCGACGAGTCACCCCATCCCGATGCAGAACGTCTTCCGCGACGACGTCGTCGGTGATGTCCTCACGGTCGAGCAGGCGCTCTCGGGCGCACCCGAGTCCGACGGTTCGCGCTTCGTCGTCTCGGCGATCCTGGGGGAGGAGCAGTGAGCGAGCACCTGGTCCGCCTCACCGCTGCCGAACTCGGCGAGCGTCTCGCATCGGGCGACGTCTCCTCGGTCGAGGCCACGCGCGCCCACCTCGACCGCATCGCCGCCGTCGACGGCGCGGTGCACGCGTTCCTGCACGTCGACGGCGAGCGTGCGCTCGAGACCGCCGCCGCTGTCGATCGTCGTCGCACTGCCGGCGAGTCGCTCGGCCCGCTCGCGGGTGTGCCGATCGCCATCAAGGACGTGCTCGTGACCGAGGGCATGCCCTCGACGGCCGGGTCCCGCATCCTCGAGGGCTGGGTGCCGCCGTACGACGCGACGCCCGTGCGCAAGGTGCGCGAGGCCGGCATGATCCCGCTCGGCAAGACCAACATGGACGAGTTCGCCATGGGCTCGTCGACCGAGCACTCGGCCTACGGCCCCACCTACAACCCCTGGGACCTCGAGCGCATCCCCGGCGGCTCGGGCGGCGGCTCCGCGGCATCCGTGGCCGCCTTCGAAGCGCCCCTCGCCCTCGGCAGCGACACCGGCGGCTCGATCCGCCAGCCCGCGCACGTCACGGGCACGGTCGGCGTGAAGCCCACCTACGGCGCCGTGAGCCGCTACGGCTCCATCGCGCTCGCCTCCTCGCTCGACCAGGTCGGCCCGGTTACGCGCACCGTGCTCGACGCCGCACTGTTGCAGGATGTCATCGCGGGCCACGACCCGCTCGACTCCACGTCCATCCCCGAGGCATGGCCGTCCATGGCCGAGGCGGTGCGGCGAGCGGATGTCGCGGGCCTGCGCATCGGCGTGGTGAAGCAACTCGACTCCGACGGCTTCCAGGCGGGCGTCCGCTCGCGCTTCCACGAGGCACTCGAGCTCCTGGAGCGCAACGGCGCCGAGATCGTGGAGGTGAGCGCTCCGCACTTCGAGTACTCGATCGCCGCGTACTACCTGATCCTGCCCGCCGAGGCATCCTCGAACCTCGCGAAGTTCGATTCCGTGCGGTTCGGCCTGCGGGTCACGCCCGAGGGCGGCGGCACTGTGGAGCAGGTCATGGGCGCCACGCGCGAGGCCGGATTCGGCCCCGAGGTGAAGCGCCGCATCATCCTCGGCACCTACGCCCTGTCGGCCGGCTACTACGACGCGTACTACGGCAGCGCCCAGAAGGTGCGCACGCTCGTGCAACGCGACTTCGACGCGGCGTTCGCGAAGGTCGACGTGCTGGCCACCCCGACCGCGCCGACCACGGCGTTCAAGCTCGGCGAGAAGCTCGACGACCCGCTCGCGATGTACCTCAACGACGTCGCGACGATCCCGGCGAACCTCGCGGGCGTGCCAGGCATCTCGGTGCCCGTGGGCCTCGCACCCGAAGACGGGCTGCCCGTCGGCATCCAGTTCCTCGCGCCGGCCCGCGAGGACGCGCGGCTGTACAACGTGGGCGCCGCCCTCGAGCGGCTCCTCGTCGAGCAGTGGGGCGGTCCGCTCCTCGACCGGGCCCCCGATCTTTCGTCACATGAGATGGCCGCGGCCGAGGAGGGTGTCGTCTGATGGCGCGCGCAGAACTGATGGACTTCGACGAGGCGCTCGAGCTGTTCGAGCCGGTCATCGGTCTCGAGGTGCATGTCGAGCTGAACACGCGTACGAAGATGTTCTCGGCGGCCCCGAACCCGGCGAACTCGGAGTTCCACGGCGCCGAGCCGAACACGCTCGTCGCTCCGGTCGACCTCGGCCTGCCGGGCTCGCTCCCGGTCGTCAACGGCGAGGCCGTGCGCAACTCGATCTCGCTCGGGCTGGCGCTCGGCTGCGGCATCGCCGAGTCGTGCCGCTTCGCCCGCAAGAACTACTTCTATCCCGACCTCGCGAAGAACTACCAGATCTCGCAGTACGACGAGCCGATCGCCTTCGAGGGCTCGGTCGAGGTCGAGCTCGAGAACGGGCGGGTCTTCCAGGTGCCGATCGAGCGCGCGCACATGGAGGAGGACGCCGGCAAGCTCACGCACGTGGGCGGTTCGACCGGCCGCATCCACGGCGCGGAGTACTCGCTCGTCGACTACAACCGCGCGGGCGTGCCACTTGTCGAGATCGTCACGAGGCCCATCTTCGGCGGCGAGGCGGATGCCCCCGCGCTCGCGCGCGCCTACGTGTCGACCATCCGCGACATCGTCATCTCGCTCGGCATCTCCGAAGCGCGCATGGAGCGCGGCAACCTCCGGTGCGACGCGAACGTGTCGCTGCGCCCGCGCGCTGCGGCGGGTGAGCCTGCCGAACCCCTCGGAACGCGCACCGAGACGAAGAACGTCAACTCGTTCCGCTCGATCGAGCGGGCCGTGCGGCACGAGATCCAGCGTCAGGCGGCCATCCTCGCGAAGGGCGGCACCATCACGCAGGAGACCCGGCACTGGCACGAGGACACCGGCACCACGAGCCCGGGACGGCCGAAGTCCGACGCCGACGACTATCGCTACTTCCCCGAGCCCGACCTGCTGCCGGTGGTGCCGTCGAGGGAGCTCGTCGAGGAGCTGCGGGCCGCGCTGCCCGAGCCGCCCGCCGCCCGCCGCCGCCGCCTGAAGACCGAGTGGGGCTTCACGGACCTCGAGTTCCTCGATGTCCTGAACGGGGGACTCCTCGTCGAGGTCGCGGAGACGGTTGCGGCCGGCGCCTCGCCGGCCGCCGCCCGCAAGTGGTGGACCGGCGAGCTCACCCGGCTCGCGAACGCCCGCGACACGGATGCCGCGTCGCTCGTCACCCCCGCCGAAGTCGCCGAACTCGCCGCCCTCGTCGAGGCCGGCACGCTCACCGACCGGCTCGCCCGGCAGGTGCTCGAGGGCGTCGCCGCGGGCGAGGGCTCCCCGAAGCAGGTCGTGGACGCCCGGCGCCTCGCCGTCGTGTCCGACGACGGGGCACTGGTCGCGGCGATCGATGAGGCGCTCGCCTCGCAGCCCGACGTGCTCGCGAAGATCCGCGACGGCAAGGTGCAGGCGGCCGGCGCCGTCATCGGCGCGGTCATGAAGGCGATGCAGGGCAAGGCGGATGCCGCGCGGGTTCGCGAACTCGTGCTCGAGCGCGCCGCGGGTGCCGACGCCGGCGCGTAGCGGCCACGCGGCGCATTCACAGCCGGTTCGATGGCGGCGACCGTAGATTTGGTCGTCCCTGAGCGATTGACGAGGACATCATGGGTTTCCTGGACCGACTGTTCGGTTCGTCGGACGAGCGCACGGCCCCGCCGTCCCGGCCCGCCCCGCTCGCGCGCCGGCTGAGCGAGGACGAGCTGGCCATCGAGCGCTACCGCTACCTGCTGCGCACCGCCCCGCCCGAGTCGATCGAGGCGGTGCACGCCGAGGCCTTCGCCAAGCTCACGCCTGAGCAGCGGGCGGAGGTGTACCGTACTCTCGCCGAGCAGGCGCCCGCCGGTGAGCGTGTCGTCTCCGACGATCCGGCGGCGCTCGCCCGCGCGGCGACGCGCGCCGAGATGCGCTCGCCGGGCACCATGGAGCGCGCCTTCGCGGGCGCGAATGCCGCGAACGGACGCGGTGGCGTCGGCGGCCCCTCGATGGGCCAGATGTTCGGCAGCTCGCTGCTGGGCACCATCGCCGGTGTCGTCATCGGCTCCGCGATCGCGCAGGCGTTCCTCCCCGATCCCTCCGCATTCGAAGCAGGCGGCGATGCGGGTGACGCCGGGGCGGATGCCTCCGGTGCCGAAGCGTCGGGTGGTGACGCTGGCGGAGACTACGGCGGTGGCGACTTCGGCGGCGGTGGCGACTTCGGCGGTGGCGACTTCGGCGGCGACTTCGGCTTCTGACGCCGGCCCGGTCCGGCGATGACGGCGGCACGGGCTATGGTCGCAGCATGAGCAAGCAGGACGGCTCGTCGCGCCAGGTGACGACGGGGCCCGTCGACGACTCGGCGACGCCGATCCTGCACGTCGACATGGACGCGTTCTTCGTGTCGGTGGAGCTGCTCAGCCGGCCCGACCTCCGCGGCAAGCCGGTGCTCGTCGGCGGCACCGCGGGGCGCGGCGTCGTGGCCGCGGCGAGCTACGAAGCGCGCCGGTTCGGCGTGAACTCGGCGATGCCCATGTCGATCGCCCTGCAGCGGTGCCCGAACGCCGTGGTGCTTCGCGGCGACTACGCGAGCTATTCGAAGTACTCGAAGCGGGTCATGGAGATCTTCGGCGAGATCACGCCGCTCGTGGAGCCGCTGTCGATCGACGAGGCGTTCCTCGACGTCTCGGGTGCCCGCCGCCTGCACGGCAGCCCTGCGGAGATCGCCTGGACCATCCGCGAGCGAGTGCGCGCCGAGACGGGGCTCACCTGCTCGATCGGGGTCGCGGCCACGAAGTACGTCGCAAAGGTCGCGTCGAGCCGGGCGAAGCCCGATGGGATGCTCGTGGTGCCCGCCGCCGACACGGTCGCGTTCCTGCACCCGTTGCCCGTCTCGGCGTTGTGGGGCGTCGGCCGGGTCACCGAGGAGTCGCTGCTGCGGCTCGGGCTCCGCACCGTCGGCGACGTCGCCGCGATGCCCCACGACGCGCTCGAGCGGGCCGTGGGCCCTGCGCTCGCGGCGCGACTCGGGCGGCTCGCGAATGGCATCGACCCGCGCGACGTGCACACGACACGCGCCGAGAAGAGCATCGGCCACGAGAACACCTTCCACCACGACCTCACCGACCCCGACGAGATCCGGCGCGAACTGCTCCGCCTCTCGAACAACGTGGCGGTGCGGCTGCGCAAGGCCGGGCTGCTCGGTCGCACCGTGACGCTGAAGCTCCGCTACGGCGACTTCCGCACCATCACGCGGTCGCGCACGCTGGCCGAGCCGACGGATGTCGCGCGCCGCATCTACGACGAGGCATCCGACGCCCTGGCAGAGCTCGTCGGCCACGGCGAGCGCGTTCGCCTCATCGGTGTGCGTGCCGAGCACCTGCGGCCGTCGGGTGGCGGGGCGATGCTGTGGGATCCCGACGAGGGGTGGCGCGATGCCGAGCGCACGATCGACGAGGTCACCGCGAAGTTCGGGAAGGGCGCCGTGCGCCCGGCAACGCTCGTGCAGCCCGGCGGCGAGCGCCGCGGCGAACGGCCGCGCCCCGGCACCGACCTCGACGACGATGACGCCGCGGCCGCCGCTGCCGGGTGGGGGTGGTAGCCCGCAGCACGGGCGAGTAGCGTGGTCCGCATGGCTGAACTCGTACTGGAACTCGCAGAGACCGTCGCCGGCGTCGGCGTGAAGACCTCGTACGGGGAGACGGTCGACATCGACGGCACCAAGATCGTGCCCGTGGCCCTCGGCTACTACGGCTTCGGGGGCGGCGGCGGCAAAGACGAGAAGGGCGACGTGGGCAGTGGCGGTGGCGGTGGGGGCGCCTCGATTCCGCTCGGCGCATACGTCGGCCGTGGCGGCGACGTCCGGTTCGAACCGAATCTCATCGGACTACTGCTCGTGGTCACGCCGCTCGTCTGGGTGACCGGCAAGGCGTTGAAGGTGGTCATCCGCGCGCTGAAGCGCTGAGAGCGGCAACGGCCGGGTCGCTCCGGCGTATACTCAGTGGCGAACACGGGAGTCCGGTGAACCGGGCTGAGAGGAAGGTTCTCAACCTTCGACCGTCGAACCTGATCTGGGTCATGCCAGCGCAGGGAGGGCATCACTTCTCGATCCCGTGCCTCTTTCAACGAACAGAAAGGGCACGAACAGTGCACGCAACCGTCACCTCATCAGAATCGACCACGAGCGGCTCGCGCCGCTTCCGCTGGCGGGTGGTCGACATCGTCGTCGCGAGCGTCATCGGCGTCGCCGTCGGCGTCGTCTTCTGGGCCTGGGGCGCCGTGTGGGGGCCGATCTCGGCACCCATCGAGGCGCTCCTGCCGGGTCTTCAGGCCGCGCCCGCCGCGGTCTGGCTCGTCGGGGGCGTGCTCGGCGCGCTCATCATCCGCAAGCCGGGCGCCGCGCTCTACACCGAACTCGTCGCGGCGATCGTCTCCGCGCTCATCGGCAGCCAGTGGGGCGGCCTCCTCACCATCGAAGCCGGACTCGTCCAGGGACTCGGCGCCGAGCTCGTCTTCGCGATCTTCCTCTACCGGAACTGGCGCCTGCCGGTGGCCCTGCTCGCCGGTGCCGTCGCCGGTCTCGGCATGGCGGTCAACGACCTGATCCTCTGGTACGTGGGCGCCGCGCCGACCTTCGCGATCGTGTACGTCATCTCGGCGGTCACCGGCGGTGCGCTCATCGCGGGCGGGTTGTCGTGGCTCGCCGTGCGCGGGCTCGCGCGGACGGGCGCGCTCGATCGGTTCGCCGCGGGACGCGAGCTCCGGTCGGTCTGACGTGCCTCCGCACGAGGCCCCCCGCACCCGTCCGGCAGCGATCTCCGCGCGGGGCTGGGGCTGGCGGCACGGCGGGCGGCGCACGCCCGCCGTGCACGACCTCGACCTAGAGATCGCGCCCGGCGAGCGGGTGCTCCTACTCGGCGCGTCCGGATCCGGCAAGTCCACGCTGCTGCACGGCCTGGCCGGCGTCCTGGGCGACGACGACGACGGCGATGCGACCGGCCGGCTGCTCATCGACGGTCGGCCGGCCGCGGCGGCCCGGGGCCGGTCGGGGCTGGTGCTGCAGGACCCCGACGCGCAGGTCGTCATGGCTCGCGTCGGCGACGACGTGGCGTTCGGCCTCGAGAACCTCGGCGTCGCACGCGAGGAGATCTGGTCGCGCGTCGACGCCGCGCTGGACGCGGTGGGACTCGACCTGCCGCGCGACCACTCCACCGCGGAGCTCTCGGGCGGACAACGCCAGCGGCTCGCGCTCGCGGGCGTGCTCGCCATGCGTCCCGGGTTGATCCTGCTCGACGAGCCGACGGCGAACCTCGATCCCGCCGGCGTGCTGGAGGTCCGCGACGCCGTCGCCCGAGTGGCCGACGAGTCGGGCGCGACGTTCGTCGTGATCGAGCACCTGGTGTCCACGTGGCTTCCGGTGGTCGACCGCGTGATCGTGCTCGGCGCGGGCGGCGCGCTCCTCGCCGATGGGGCGCCGGCCGGCGTGCTCGACGCGCACGCCGCGGAGTTGCGCGCCGCCGGCGTGTGGCTGCCCTCGGAGGTGCCGTGGCACGCGCCCGCCCCCGACGTCGCGGCGAGGCATCCGCTGCTCACCGCCGACCGTCTCGACGTCGCCCGCGTTCACGGCAGGCCCGTGCTCCGGGGCGTGGACGCGCAGGTCGTGGGTGGCGGGATCCTCGCCGTGACGGGGCCGAACGGTGTGGGCAAGACCACGCTCGCCCTGACGCTCGCGGGGCTCCTGCGTCCGGAGGCCGGCCGGCTCATCGCGGATCCCGAGCTCGCGAAGGGGGCGCGCGGGGAACCGTGGCGTTGGCGATCGCGCGAACTCCTCACCCGCATCGGCACGGTCTTCCAGAGCCCCGAGCACCAGTTCATCGCGGGCACGGTGCGTGCCGAACTCGAGGTCGGCCCGCGCGCGCTGAAGCTTCCTCCGGCCGAGCGCGACGCCCGCACCGACGCGCTGCTCCAGTCGCTGCGCCTCGAGCGGCTCGCCGCCGCGAACCCGTTCACCCTGTCGGGCGGCGAGAAACGGCGGCTCTCGGTCGCCACCGCGCTCGCGACGAGGCCGCGGATGCTCGTGCTCGACGAACCCACGTTCGGCCAGGACGCGAACACGTGGCGCGAACTCGCGCGGCTCATCGTCGCCCTGCGGGACGACGGCGTCGGGGTGGTCGCGATGACGCATGACGAGGCATTCGTCGAGGCCGTCGCCGACCGTCGCCTCGAGCTGCACCGCACGATGGTCGACGAATCGGACACGCCCGCGGGAACGAGCTCGGTGGAGGCTCCTCGATGAGCATCGCCTCGGTGCGGCCCGGGCTGCCGCTCGCGGCCGTGAACCCGGTCGCGAAAGTCGCCGCCACGGTGCCGCTCAGCATCGTGCTCGTGCTCACGCTCGATCCGGTCTCGGCCGCCGTCGCCATCGCCTGCGAACTGCTGGTCTTCACGCTCGTCGGATTCGGCCCGCTCCTGTGGTCGCCCCGGACGCTGCCGATCTGGATCGCCGCACCGCTCACCGGTCTCAGCATGGTGCTCTACGGCGCCCCGTCGGGCGAGACGTACTGGGAGTTCGGCGTCATCCTCGTCACCGAGGGGTCGCTCCTCATCGGCCTCGCCACCATGACGCGCGTCATTGCGATCGCACTTCCCGCCGTGGTCCTGTTCCTCACGATCGACCCCACCGACCTCGCCGACGGGCTCGCGCAGACGCTGCACCTGCCGGCTCGCTTCGTGCTCGGGGCGCTCGCGGGGCTCCGCCTCGTCGGCTCGAGCGTGGACGACTGGCGCACGCTCCGGCTCGCGCGGCGTGCCAGGGGTGTCGCCGACCACGGCGTCGTCCGGCGCGGGCTCGGGCAGGCATTCGCGCTGCTCGTGCTCGCGATCCGTCGCGGCTCCACGCTCGCGACCGCGATGGAGGCCCGGGGCTTCGGCGCGCCGGGGGAACGCACCTGGGCGAGGGTCGCACGGTTCGGCGCGGCCGAGTGGGCGGTCATCGCGGTCGGATGCCTCGTCGCGGCGATCGCGGCGACGGCGGCCGTCCTCGCGGGAAGCTGGAACGTTGTCTGGGCGTGAGGTCGGCGTCGATCGGGTCGCGACGGCGTCGGTGGGCGCCGTGCTCGAGCAGGTCCGGGGCGTCCGCCGTCCGCTCGTGCTCATCGACGGGCCGAGCGGAGCGGGCAAGAGCACCCTCGCCGACGCGGTGCGCGTGGCATGGCCGGGCAGCGCGCCGCGGCTCGTGCGCCTCGACGACGTGTATCCGGGTTGGTCGGGCCTCGAACGGGCAGGCGCCGTGCTGGCCCGCACCCTCGTGCCGCCCGTGCGCCGCGGCGGGGTGGGCCGCTGGCGCCGGTGGGACTGGGCGCGGGCCAGGCCGGGCGCGCTCGAGCGGCTCCGCCCCGGCGGGCCGCTCATCGTGGAGGGTTGCGGCGCGTTCGTCGTCGGCGACGGGGCGCCCGAGGTCGTGCGCGTCTGGGTCGACGCGCCCGACGCGTTGCGCAAGCGGCGGGCCCTCGACCGCGACGACGGCGCGTACGACGCGTTCTGGGAGCTCTGGGAGCACCAGTGGCGGCGGTACGTGCACCGGACGTCGCCCGAGCGCCGCGCCGACGTGCGCGTGCGTGCGGTGCCCGACGCGCCGCCGCGCTAACGTAGACGCATGAGCGCAGACACGGCAAGGACCGACTACGTCGCCGAGTTCATCGACGGCCCCCTCGAGGGTGACTTCGAGCATCGGGCCCTCGTCGGCGGCAAGCCCGAGACCCGTGTCGGCATGATGGCGGCGGTCGACGGCCTCGAGTCCCTCTTCTGGTACGACGCCGTCGAGCAGCGCGAGGTCAACGGCCAGATGCGGGTGCGCTTCAAGTTCGACGCCGACGACTCCGACCCGGTGGAGTTCGACCAGGACGACAACGACTGACGAACACACGTCGCCTGCGCGTCGTGACCCGGACGCGCCCCGTCAGCCGTCCTGGCCGGCGAGGAACGCGCCGATGAGCGGCGCGGGGTTCGTGAGCCGCCACACCGGACCTGGGTCGCGGATGTCGCCCGACAGCATCAGCGGCGACGCCAGCTCCCCGGTCGAGGTCGCGACAGTCACGCGGCCCACGTCGCGGCCGTCGGGGGCGGTCGAGAATGCGTCGACGTCGACGGATGCCTCGCCGAACGCGTTGCCCCACGCGGCATCCATTCGACTCACCGATGCGACCACGTCGGCACGGTCGCCCCATGGCGCAATGACTCGGGCATACCGCGTGCCGGCCTCGATGACGGCGACCGGTGCGGACGCGGCGATCGCCGACTCGACCGCGGCGGTGACGGCGGGGTCGAGCGTCTCGTAGTCGGGCATCAGGAGCATGGCGCCCGTGATGCGCGTCGGCCCGCCCTCGGCGCCCTCGGTGACCGGCAGTTCGGTCGTGAGCACATAGCTCAGCGCCGCCTGGTCGGTGAAGCTGCGGGTGATGGCGCGGACGCCTCCGCTCTCCGACCGGTCGACCACGTCGGGTACGCGGCGGGCGCCGGACGGCGTCTCATCGGGGTCGTCGAGCATCGCCGCGAGCGCCGGATCAGCCAGCACGAGTCCCGCGAGCCGGGCGAGCTCGTCGGCGGTGCCGACGTTGTCGCCTGAGAGACCGGTCGCGTCACCGACGCGGGTCGCGGTGAATCCGTGCTCCTCGAGCCACGCGTTGGCCTCGTCGACGTACTGCGCCACGGCGCCGAACGCCCACCGCACGAGCGTGTCGGCGTGGTTGTTGCTGGACGCGAGCAGCACGGCACGCACCACGTCGCGCTGGCTCCAGGTCTCGCCGGGGGAGACCTGGAGCACGCGGGATCCCTCGCCCGAGTATCGCAGGTAGTCGGTGTAATCCGCAGGTCCGATGGGGATGTCGGGACCGGCACCCTCGGCGGGAAGTGGGAGCGAGTCGAGGGTCACGAGCAGCGTCACGAGCTTCGCCGCGCCGCCGATCGGCACGGCAGCGGTTTCGCCGGCGATCGCGACGGTCTCGGCGGTGCCGTCGTCGGCCAGCACCGCCAGCGCGCTGGCGCCCGTCTCGGGCAGCAGGAGTGCTGGGACCTCGGATGTCGCGGTCGCCGCCGGCTCGAGACGTACGTCGACCTCGGGGAGGGGGCCCAGCAGCATCGCGGGGCCGTACACGCCCACGACGAGGATGGCCAGCGCGCCGACGACGATGCCGACGATGCGGCCGGGGGAGGTCATGGCATCAGCGTAACGCGGCGCGCTTCACGCCCAGCCCAGGTCGTGCAGCCGGTCGTCGTCGATGCCGTAGAAGTGCGCGATCTCGTGCACGAGCGTGACGTGGATCTCATCGCGGAGCTCCGCCTCGTCGTCGGCGATCGCGAGCAGCGGCTCGCGGTAGAGGATGATCCGGTCGGGCATCTCGCCGAGACCGTACCGATCGCGTTCCGTGAGGGCGAATCCGTCGTAGAGGCCGAGCAGGTCGAGCGAGCCGTCCTCTGGTCGATCTTCGACGACGAAGACGACGTTCTCGAGTCCGTCGACCATGTCGTCGGGCAGCCTATCGAGCTCGTCCACCACGATGGCCTCGAACGCTTCGGCATCGAGGTGCACGAGATTCCGATCGCTGAGTGAATTGGGGTGAGTAACGGGGCTTGAACCCGCGACCTCCTGGACCACAACCAGGCGCTCTACCAACTGAGCTATACCCACCATGCGTCGACCGCCGGAGCGATCGGGCAACCCAAAAAGAGTACTACACCTTGGCTTCGAACTCGTCCACGACGGCGGCGGCGAGCGTCTGGAGCTCCTGGCTCGACGGGCCGGGCTCGGCCACGAACACCGCGCGGCGGTAGTACTGCAACTCACGAATGGACTCGAGGATGTCGGCGAGCGCGCGGTGACCGCCGTTCTTCGCGGGGGAGTTGAAGTACGCGCGCGGGTACCAGCGCTTGGCGAGCTCCTTGATCGAGGACACGTCGACACTACGGTAATGCAGGTGCCCGTCGAGTCGCGGCATGAACTTGGCGAGGAACGCCCGGTCGGTGCCGATCGAGTTGCCCGCGATCGGGGCCCGCTGCTCGTCGGGCACGTGCTTCAGCACGTACTCGAGCACCTCGTACTCCGCCTCGGCGACACTCACGCCGTTGGGGATCTCCTCGATGAGCCCTGACTCGGTGTGCATGGCGCGCACGAACTCGCCCATCGACTCGAGGGCACTCGCGTCGGGCTTGATGACGATGCTGAGGCCCGCATCGACGGGGTTGAGGTCGTAGTCCGTGATGACGACCGCGATCTCGACGAGCTCATCGACCTCGAGGTCGAGCCCGGTCATCTCGCAGTCGATCCAGACCAGTCGGTCGCTCGAGGTTGCCATGCGGCGAGTCTACCGGGGCGGTCGGACACGGCCGCCGTGGTCACCGAGGCGGCGGTCCCCCCGGAGAGATTCGAACTCCCGACCAAGTGGGTAGAAACCACCTGCTCTGTCCACTGAGCTACGGGGGGTGGTGGAGCGACGCACTGACAGCATATCGACCGGGGTGGCGGAGCGCCGTCGTCAACCCTCGGCGGGCACGTGCTCGTCGTCGGCGCGGCGACTCGCGGCGTCCGCCGATCGCCGGTGCAGCGCGAGCGCAGTGAGGGGGAACAGGAGCACCGAGAGCATGCCGGCGCCGACGAGCGCGGCCGCGAGGCCACTCGAGAGCTCGCCCCGGTCGACGCCGATCGCCGTGACGGCGACGATGATCGGCAGGCCGGTGGCGCCGAACAGCGCCGTCGCGGCGAGATCGCGGCGGCTCGACCCGCGCGGTGCCGCGAGCATCGACGGCACGCCGCGCACGACGAGGAACAGCACCACGAAGACCGGCAGGAGCACGAGGGTGCGGATGTCGTTCACGAGTGCCTCGAGGTCGAACGTGACGCCCGTGGCGATGAAGAAGATCGGCACCAGGAACCCGTAACCGAGCGCTTCGACCTTGCCCTCGATGACCTCGACGTCGTGCTCGGGGGCGCCCGACAGGATGAGGCGGTAGAGCACGCCAGCCGTGAACGCACCGAGCAGCATGTCGAGGTCGAGCTCGACGCTGAGCGCGACGAGCGCCACCAGCACGAGCACGACCAGGCGCACGCCGAACTGGCCGCTCGTGTGCAGCGTGGCATTGATGATCCGGTGCAGGCGGCGCCCCTCGCCGCGTGCGGCGAGCCAGATGGCGGCGCCGGCGATCACGGCGAAGGCGACGAGCACGAGCGCGGCCGTGAGTGGTGAACGCCCGCTGAGGAAGAGCGAGATCGCCAGCAGCGGGCCGAACTCGCCGATGGCGCCGATCGCGACCACCGAGACGCCGAACGGCGTGCGCAGGTCGCCGGAGTCGCGGAGCACGGGCATGATCGTGCCGAGCGCCGTCGACGTGAGCGCGATGCCGATGAAGCCGGCGGCCGCGAGATCGTGGGCGAACAGCGTGGCGATGCCGAGTCCGGCGGCGAGCGAGATGATCCAGCCGATCGCCGCCCTGGTGAGCGGCCGGCCCCGGATGGCGTGGAAGTCGATCTCGTTGCCGGCGAGGAAGAAGAGCATTGCGAGGCCGAAATCCGCGAAGAACGCCGTCAGGTCGTCGGGCACGATCCAGCCGAGCACGGCCGGACCGAGCACGAGGCCCAGCAGGATCTCGAACACGACGAGTGGGATCGCGACCCACCGGGACAGCAGACGCACCAGCGGCGGTGCCGCGACCGCGACGGCGGGGAACAGCACCAGTGTCCCGATCGAGTAGTCCACCGCGCACCCCCGGATCTCGCACGCACTCACGTGCGCCTGCCGCGATGCTATCGGAGCGTCCGAGCCGGGATGCCGGTGTCTGGCCCACGCGTTTCGTGCGTGAAACATCGCAGCGGTATCGTCGTGGGATGCGCGACCTGCAGGCGAGAATCATCGAAGAACTCAATGTCAGCCCGGGCATCGACCCAGCCGAGCAGGTCCGTGCCCGGATCGACTTCCTGAAGACCTACCTGCGCACCAGTGGTGCGGCGGGCTTCGTCCTCGGCATCAGCGGCGGGCAGGACTCCTCGCTCGCCGGCCGGCTCTGCCAGCTCGCGGTCGAGGAACTCGCCGCCGAGGGTGACCCGGCGCGCTTCGTCGCAGTGCGTCTGCCCCATGGCGTGCAGCACGACGAGGCCGACGCGCAACTGGCGCTCGATTTCATCCAGCCGGCCGAGACCATGGTCTTCAACATCATCGAGCCCGTCGACGAACTCGCCGAGGAGGTCGCCGAGGCGACCGGCGTCGCCCTCACCGACTTCGGCAAGGGCAACGTCAAGGCCCGCATGCGCATGATCGCCCAGTACGCGATCGCCGGCGAGGGCCGCCTGCTCGTGGTGGGCACCGACCACGCGGCCGAGGCGGTCACGGGCTTCTTCACGAAGTACGGCGACGGCGGCGCCGACATCCTGCCGCTCACGGGTCTCACGAAGCGCCAGGGGCGCGCCCTGCTCCAGCACCTCGGCGCGCCCGAGCGGATCTACCTGAAGGTGCCCACGGCCGATCTTCTCGACCACGATCCCGGTCAGGCCGACGAGGCGAACCTCGGCCTGAAGTACCACGACATCGACGCCTACCTCGAGGGTGAGGAGATCGACGCGGGGATCGCCGATCGCATTGAGGCGCGCTTCCTGCAGACGCGGCACAAGCGGGCGGTGCCCGTCTCGATGTTCGACGACTGGTGGATCTGACCGCCTGAGCCGCCAGGCGCGCGCGTCGCTCAGGCGCGCGCGTCGTCGAATGTCGGTGTCGGGGCGGTGTCGTTCGGCCCGTGCGCCGACTCCATGCCCGCCCGAGGCGGCGGCTCGATCGTGGCCGCGCCCTGGTAGCGCGCGCGGTGCTGTTCTGCGACCCAGGCGTCCTGCGCCTCGACCGCGGCCTGCTCGGGCTCCTGTCGTTGCGTGCGCCACCGCACGAGGTCGTTCTGGAACTGCTTGCGGGTACGAGCCGGATGGCGCTCCCACTCGAGCAGCCGGTCGCGGAACTCGACGACGGCGGGGTCGAGCTGGTAGCCGAACGTCGCGGACGCGCGCTTCAGCTCATGCAGTTGGTGGGCCGCCCAGTTGGCGGCGACATCCGACCCGCGCATCGGCAGCAGCCGCACCTGGATGTCCGCCTGCCCGACCATGCGGTCGGCGAGCACCTGCTCCTGCGGGGTGAGTGAGTTCCACACCGAGGCCTCGGTCGCGGCGTCGACGAGCGCCGCGATCGCCGCGCTCCTCGCCTCGCGGTCGCGCTGCGCAAGGACCCGGCGGATCGCCGCGCCGGCGATCCACGCCGCGAGGAGTCCCGACGCGAGCACCGCGACGAAGAGCACGGCCGCGGCGAAGACGGTCGGGCGCGCGGCGTGAGACGTGAGCCACGAGATGAGGTCGTTCCACAGGTCCATGCGCGAAGGCTATCGTCGCGGATGCCCCGCGCGAACGATACGGCACGGCGTGCCCGCATGATGCGCGGGGGCGGGCGCTTCAGCGGAAGCACTCGGCCGCGTCCGACGCCGACCAGAACTCGCCGAGAGGCATCGACCGGATGCCGCCGCTCATGAGTCGGCGCGCCGACCAGCGCTCGAGCCCGCCGAGCTCGTGGCGTTCGATGTGCCCCAGCACGGCGCCGCCAGGGCGTGAGACGCGCCAGAGGGACGCCGCGACCGGTGTGATCGTGAGCCCGGGCACGCGGGCGGGGAAGCTCTCGCGGGGCCGTGCGAGCGTGGTGGCGGACATCGTCGCTCCTCTCCTCGTGCAGCCGGCCCTGCGTCTGATCGACGGTAGGCGGACCCACCGACATCCGACGCTGTCCAAGGCACCGAAGTGCAGCCGATTCACGGGAGCGACTCGCGCCTGGCCATCTCCTGGCTCGCGAGGTCGGCGTCGACGGCGCCGGCCGGCCGAGCGGTCTGCGCCAGCACGATCGCGACGAGCACGAGGGCCGCGCCCGCCAGCTGGAGTGCGTCGAGCCCCTCGCCGAGCCACAACCAGGCGACCGCGAAAGCGAAGAGCACCTCGGCCGACGCCGCGATGCCCGCCGCGGTGGCGCGCAGGTGCTTGAGCGCGAGGAAGGAGAGCAGGAACGGTGCGAACGAACCGAGCACGCCGTTCCACGCGAGGAGCACCCACAACGGCACGACGATCGCCTCGAGCGAGCCGCCGAGGGAGACGGGCTCGACGAGGAGGACCGGGTCGACCTGCCACCAGCCGCTGGACATCGCCCAGAAGAGCGCGGCGAACCCCATCGACCAGAACGCGACGGCCATCGGCGACGTCGCCGTGACCTGCCGCTCGCCGACGATGAAGTAGATCGTCAGGGTGGCCGCTGCGGCCAGCCCGAAGAGCACGCCCGGCACCGAGAGGTCGCCGCCGGCGCCCAGTTGGGCGACCAGCGCGAGTCCCACGAGCACGAGCCCGATCGCGACCCAGAGGCGGGGCTTCACGCGTTCCGCGAAGAAGACGCGCGCGATCACCGCCACCGCGAGCACGGCCAGGTACTCGAGGAGCAGGGCGATCCCGACGGGCAGCAGGCTGATCGCGACGGCATACGTCCACTGCAGGAGCGCGACGCCCGCGACGCCGAGGAGCGCCATGACCGCCAGCTGGCGCCCCGAGATGCGGAACGCGGCCCGGTTGCCGATCGCCAGCCACACGCCCGCGATCAGGCATACCGAGACCACGCGGAAGAAGGTCAGCTGCGTGGGCGTCAGCCCCGCCTCGATGATGACCTTCGTGACGCTCCCGTTCGTGCCGAACAGGAGCGCGGCGAGGAGCGCGAAGAGGTAGCCCACTCAGACGAGCACTGCGTCACGCGCGGCGAACGGTTCGATGCGTGAGATCTCGTCGTCGGTGAGAGCCGGCGCGTCGAGGGCGGCGACGTTCTGCTCGAGCTGGGCGACGCTCGAGGCGCCGATGAGCGCACTCACGACGAGCGGCTCGCGCAGCACCCACGAGAGGGCGAGCTGGGCGATCGTCTGCCCGCGCTCCTTCGCGATCGCGTCGAGGCCGCGCACGCGCTCGAGGTAGTCGGGGCTGATGCGATCCGCCGAGAGGAACCGGCTGGTCGCCGCACGCGAATCCGCGGGCACGTCGCCCGAGAGGTAGCGATCGGTGAGCAGGCCCTGCGCGAGCGGCGAGAAGACGATGCTCGCCGCGCCGGCCTCCTCGAGCACCGGGAACAGGCCGTCCTCGATGTGGCGGTCGAACATCGAGTAGCGCGGCTGGTGGATCGTGAGCGGCAGGCCCTCGGCCTCGAGCGCCGCAGCGGCCGCGCGGGTCTGCTGGGGGTCGTAGTTGGAGATGCCGACGTAGCGCGCCTTGCCCTGGCGCACCGCGTGCGCGAGCGCGCCCATGGTCTCCTCGACGGGCGTCTCGGGGTCGGGTCGGTGCGAGTAGAAGACGTCCACGTAGTCGAGTCCGAGCCGGCCGAGGCTCTGGTCGAGCGAGGCGAGCAGGTGCTTGCGCGACCCGAAGTCTCCGTACGGGCCGGACCACATCCCGTACCCGGCCTTCGACGAGATGATGAGCTCGTCGCGGTACGGCGCGAGGTCGGCGGCGAGCAGCCGGCCGAAGTTCTCCTCGGCGCTTCCGGCGGGCGGGCCGTAGTTGTTCGCAAGGTCGAAGTGCGTGACGCCGAGGTCGAATGCTCGCCGTACGATCGCGCGCTGCGTGTCGAGCGGGCGCCCGTGCCCGAAGTTGTGCCAGAGGCCGAGCGCGAGCGCCGGGAGCTTCAGGCCACTGCGTCCGACCCGGTTGAAGCGCATGCGGTCATAGCGATCCTGAGAGGCGACGAAGGTCATGCGGCTACTCTATGGCGATGGAAAGCTACGTTCTGGCCGGCGGCTGCTTCTGGTGCCTGGACGCCGTGTATCGAACCCTCCGAGGGGTCGCCGACGTCGTCTCGGGCTACACGGGCGGGTCGGTGGCGAATCCGAGCTACGAGGCCGTCTGCACCGGCCTCACCGGCCACGCCGAGGCGGTTCGCGTCGACTTCGACCCCGACGTGATCCCGCGCGAGGTCATCCTCGACGTGTTCTTCACGCTGCACGATCCGACGCAGTTGAACCGCCAGGGCGCGGATGTCGGCACCCAGTACCGCTCGGCGATGTTCTACGCCGACGACGCGCAGCGCGAGGCCTTCGAGGCCGCTCGCGCTCGCGCGGCCGACTGGTGGCCGGGTGAGATCGTGACTGCGATCGATCCGCTCGGAGACTTCTTCCGCGCCGAGGAGTACCACCAGGACTTCTTCGCGAAGAATCCCGGCCAGGGGTACTGCCTCGCGGTGGCGCTGCCGAAGGTGAACAAGATCCGGCGCTCGTACGCCGACTACGTGCTCGCCTGACGACTCGTCCTCGCCAACGGCCTCGTGGCGCGGATCGTGCACAGTGATGCACTCTGCCATCCGCTGCGCCACCCTCGCTCGGGATGCTGGTGCGACGCGGCATCCGGGGCCTGGTCCGGCACGAGCAGCTCCGGATGCCGCGAGCCGCCGATCCGCGGCGGCGCACGAGCCGAGGAGTGGAAATGACCGACAGCATCACCGTCACGGGCGTGGTGGGCACCGACCCCAGTCTGCACGTGACCACGCAAGGACTTGCGATCACCTCGTTCCGTCTCGCATCGACGAAGCGGTACTTCGACCGGGCCAAGGGCAGCTGGGAGGACGGCGAGACCAACTGGTACACCGTCTCGACGTTCCGGCAGCTCGCGCACAACACACTGGCGTCCATCAAGAAGGGCGAACGGGTCGTGGTGCACGGCCGGCTGCGGCTCCGCGCGTGGGAGAACGGCGAGAAGTCCGGCACGGCCGTCGAGATCGAGGCCGACGCGATCGGCCACGACCTCACCTGGGGCACCACGGAGCTCACCAAGGTGCGCCTCGCGCGCGAGTCGTCGGGGAGCGAGGGCCAGCCGGCGCGCGACGGCGACCTGGTGAGCCACGAGGGCAACGGTGCGGCCGGCATCGGCGACTGGCCCGGCGTCGACTCGACGACTGCCCAGGAGGGGGCCGACCTCGAAGAGGCGAGGCTCGAGGTCGTCCTCTGATCGGACCGCGGGTCGACCGCCCGACCCGGCCTGCGCTGCGGCATGGACTCGCCTCGGGCGGTCGCCACCCGCCGAAAGGGGAGTGATGACCAGCCGTCTCGGCAGCACCGCGGTCCTGGCGCTCGCCGGCGCCGCGATCGGCTTCGGCACCGCCGGATGCACCGCCACATCGCCGGTTCCCACCCGCCATCCCGAGCTCACGGCGTCCGCATCGCCGTCCTCGGCGCCGGCGTCGGGGTCGGCCACGCCCGCACCGAGCGCACCGCCGATCCTGCGACCCACGCTGTCGGCCGAGGAGAGCCTCGCCTACTTCTCCGCCGTGAACCTGGCCGTGGTGGCGGCGAGCTCCTCGGCCGGCGGACGCGACTTCATCGACGCGCGCGTGGCCGCCGGCTTCGACAAGTCCCAGATGCAGGTCACGCACGATCGCACGACCGTCGCCCTGCAGCCCGACTCCGTGCAGTTCGCCGTATTCTTCCAGGGCGAGTGCCTGATCGGGCAGCACGGTTCCGGCTCCGACGGATACCAGAGCGCGGTCCGGCCGCCGCTCGGAACGGGTGGATACCTCATCGGCCAGACGCGGCCCATCGACAGCTAGGGCGTGCCGCGTGGTGAGGCGCCCGGCGGTGAGGGAGGCATCCGGGACGCCCATAGACTGGTACGGATATGGCTGACTACATTTACTCGATGGTCCGCGCCCGCAAGGCGGTCGGCGACAAGGTCATTCTCGACGACGTGACGATGGCGTTCCTCCCCGGCGCGAAGATCGGCGTCGTCGGCCCGAACGGCGCCGGAAAGTCGACGATCCTGAAGATCATGGCCGGCCTCGACCAGCCGTCCAACGGCGATGCCAGACTCACGCCCGGATACTCGGTCGGTATCCTCATGCAGGAGCCCGAGCTCGACGAGACGAAGACGGTGCTCGAGAACGTGCAGGAGGGTGTCGGCCCGATCAAGGCGAAGGTCGACCGGTTCAACGAGATCTCGTTGGCCATGGCCGAGCCCGACGCCGACTTCGATGCGCTCCTCGCCGAGATGGGCAGCCTCCAGGAGGACATCGACGCGGCCGACGCGTGGGATCTCGACTCCCAGGTCGAGCAGGCCATGGACGCCCTGCGCTGCCCGCCCGGCGACGAGAAGGTGTCGGTGCTCTCGGGCGGTGAGAAGCGTCGCGTCGCGCTCTGCAAGCTGCTGCTCCAGAAGCCCGACCTGCTCCTGCTCGACGAGCCCACCAACCACCTCGATGCCGAGAGCGTGCTGTGGCTCGAACAGCACCTCGCCAAGTACCACGGCGCCGTGCTCGCCGTGACCCACGACCGGTACTTCCTCGACCACGTCGCGGAGTGGATCTGCGAGGTGGACCGAGGTCGCCTCTACCCATACGAGGGCAACTACTCGACCTACCTCGAGAAGAAGCAGGAGCGGCTCACCGTTCAGGGCAGGAAGGACGCCAAGCTCGCCAAGCGACTCGCCGACGAGCTCGACTGGGTGCGGTCCAACGCGAAGGGGCGTCAGGCCAAGTCGAAGGCCCGCCTCGCGCGGTACGAGGAGATGGCCGCCGAGGCCGAGCGTACGAGGAAGCTCGACTTCGAGGAGATCCAGATCCCGCCCGGGCCTCGACTCGGCAACGTCGTGCTCGAGGCGAAGAAGCTCGAGAAGGGGTTCGGCGACCGCACGCTCATCGACGGCCTCAGCTTCACGCTGCCTCGCAACGGCATCGTCGGCATCATCGGGCCGAACGGCGTCGGGAAGACCACGCTCTTCAAGACGATCGTCGGCATGGAGCCGCTCGACGACGGCGACCTGAAGATCGGCGAGACCGTGAAGATCTCGTACGTCGACCAGTCCCGCGGCGGCATCGACCCCAAGAAGACGCTGTGGGAGGTCGTGTCCGACGGGCTCGACTACATCCAGGTCGGCAGGACCGAGGTGCCGAGCCGCGCCTACGTGTCCACGTTCGGCTTCAAGGGTCCCGACCAGCAGAAGCCCGCCGGCGTGCTCTCCGGCGGCGAGCGCAACCGGCTCAACCTCGCGCTCACCCTCAAGCAGGGCGGCAACCTGCTGCTCCTCGACGAGCCGACCAACGACCTCGATGTGGAGACACTCTCGAGCCTCGAGAACGCGCTCCTCGAGTTCCCCGGTTGCGCCGTGGTCATCACGCACGACCGGTGGTTCCTCGACCGCATCGCGACGCACATCCTCGCCTACGAGGGCACCGACGAGAACCCGTCGTACTGGCACTGGTTCGAGGGCAACTTCGAGGCGTACGAGGCGAACAAGATCGAGCGTCTCGGTCCCGAGGCGGCGAAGCCGCATCGTTCCGCGTACCGCAAGCTCACGAGGGACTGACATGCGCCTGCACGTGCCAACGCCGCTTCGGTGGTCCGACCTCGACGCCTACGGTCACGTGAACAACGCCCGGATGCTGAGCCTCCTCGAGGAGGCTCGCATCCAGGCGTTCTGGGCCAGCGACGACACGTCGGAGCATGCGGTCGGCGCCACGACCGCCGTGATCGATGCGACGTCGGGCTCCGACACCATCACGCTGATCGCACGGCAGGAGATCGAGTACCTCGCGCCGATCCCGTACCATCGTCAGCCGCTCGACATCGAGCTGTGGATCGGCCGCATGGGCGGGGCCAGCCTCGACGTCTGCTACGAGGTGTTCTCGCCGGCCGGCGTCGAACCGCGCACCCTGTACACGCGCGCGACCACGACCATCGTGCTGGTCGACGCGGCATCCGAGCGCCCGCGCCGCATCAGCGACGCCGAGCGGGCCGCGTGGGAGCCGTACCTCGGCGAGCGGCTCGCCTTCCGCCGGCGCTGACGCGCCCGCTCAGCGCTCCAGGGGCTCGTCGCTGAAGGAACCCTCCCAGACCGCCCGGCTGCCCGCCTCGCCGATCTGCACGAGCGTCCAGGTCGTGCCCGCGGCGACGCCGAGCGCGGCGAGCGTGAGCACCATGCCCACGACGATGCGCACCGCGCGGCCTGGGCGTGCGGTGGCGCCGGCCCCCGCGTCGCGTCGCGCCGCGACGAGCTCGACGACCGCCCAGGCGGCGATCACGACGGCCAGCACGACGATCCCGTAGAGCCACGGCACGATGTCCTCGCCCTGCGCCGTGTGCTCCTGGATGAGCGGTGCCGGCGGCACGCGCTGCTCGAGCCACTTGCCGGCCTCGATCGTGACGAGTCCGAGCGGGAGCAGGAGCGCCGCCGCAGTGAACGCCGGAATCCAGAGGATGCGGCGGGCAGCGGGCCACCCCGCGACGAGGACGAGCGCCAGGGTCACGAGGGGCGTGAGGACGAGCACTGCGTGCACGAGGAGGACGTGCAGCGGCAGGCCGGCGAACGTGTAGTCCATCGTCAGGATGCCGCGACGATGCGGTCGCCCGAGATGGCGACGGGGATCTCGGCGAGCGCCTCGAGCGCGGGTCCCCGGATCACGTCGCCCGTCGCCGCGTCGAACCTCGACGCGTGGCACGGGCAGTGGAACTCGTCGCCCGCCGCCGCGACGACGCACTGCTGGTGGGTGCAGATCGCGCTGAACGCGACGACCTGGCCGGCGGTCGGCTGCGCGATGAGCGCCGGCTCACCGTTGATGGTCGCGTCGATGCTGCCGCCGACGGGGACGTCGGCGAGTGCCGCGATGTCGCCGCCGACGGCGGGCGCGTCGGGAGCGGCACCGGGACCGGTGCCAGGCTCGTCGGTGAGGGAGGGGGTGGGCGAACCGGGGGAATCCGTTCCGGACGGGGCATCCGTAGCACAGCCCGCCAGGGTCAGCGCGCCGCCCACGACGCCGACCGACCCGAGCGCCAGCATCGTGCGCCTCGTGAGGCCCGTGGGATCCGTCACACCCTGAGCTCCTTCGTTCGCCTCGCTCGCGCCCCGTGCGCGTCCAGCCCCGTCCTGGAGGACGCCGAGCCGCGTGGGCGCGAACCCACAGAATTCATTCAGTCGAATGCATCGACGTGGGGAACGCGGATCATGCCCTCCTGGGCGACGCTCGCCACGAGCACGCCGTCACGGGTGTAGATGCGCCCCAGAGAGAGCCCGCGGCCGCCGCTCGCCGAGGGCGACTCCTGCACGTACAGCAGCCACTCGTCGACCCGCGCGTCGCGGTGCCACCACATCGCGTGGTCGAGGCTCGCGACCCTCAGGCCCGGGGTCGCCCACGCCACGCCGTGCGCCCGAAGCACCGGCTCGAGGATCGCGTAGTCGCTCGCGTAGGCGAGGGCCGCGCGGTGCTGCTTGGGGTCGTCGGGCAACCGCCCGAAGGCCTTCATCCATACGGCCTGCCGCGGTTCGCGGTCGCCGTCGGCGGACAGGTAGATCGCGGACGGGATGTGCCGCATGTCGAACGCGCGCTCGTTCGACATGTGGCGTGCGACGTCGTGATCGACCTCGCCGAGCACCTCGGCGGCGGTCGGCAGCCCTTCGGGATCGGGGATGCCGTCGGGCATGTCGACCTGGTGCTCGAGTCCGTCGTCGCCGTGCTGGAACGACGCGATGAGCGAGAGGATCGGCACCCCGTTCTGGAAGGCGTGCGTGCGCCGCGTCGAGAACGAGCGCCCGTCGTAGAGCCGGTCGACCGAGAAGGTGATCGGATGCGTTACGTCGCCCGGGCGCAGGAAGTAGCCGTGCGCCGAGTGGATGGTGCGGTCGCTCGGCACCGTGTGCATCGCGGCGATGAGCGACTGGGCGAGCACCTGGCCGCCGAACACGCGACCGTGGGGCATCCACTGCGACGGCCCCGTGAAGATGTCCTCGGTCGTGCGTGCACCAGTGTCGGTGAGGTGCAGGGTGCTGAGCAGGCCGTCGATGGGACCGTTCATCGTTCCTCCGAGTCAGTGGGGCGAGGCCGCCCGACACCGGCGGAAGGGCGGTCCGCCGGGGCGGCGGCGCTCCCTTGGTAGTTTAGACAGTAGATGGTTCAGCAATTCACGCTCGCGGACAGCCTTTCGCTCGGCGACCTGCACACCTACCTGCAGCGCGCCGGGCGCGTCGAGGACGGTTCCGTGCGGCTCGTGGCGGGCTCGGGCATCCTCGCGGTGTACACGGCGATCCTGTACCCGCGTGGCATCCTCGACGAGAGCCCAACCGTGCTGGGCCTGCGCACCTTCCAGTTGTGGGAGACCGACGACTTCGATGTCGTGGTGCCCATGCGCTCGGTCGTCGACCGGATCGTGCGGGCAAGGGGGCAACTCGGAGAGGACGACGAGTCGCGTCCGGTCACCATGACCCGGCCGCCCGAGGTGAACACCGTGACCTGGGCGGGCATCTCGCCGCCGCGCGGCGGATGGCGACCGCTCGGCGAGACGGACTCGGCGACCCTCGAGCGCGCGGCCCGCGGCGGCATCGAGGAGGTCGCCGCCGCGATCCCCGAGGGCACCGGCGAGCAGCTCGTGCAGCGCGTGCGCTCCGAGGTGTGGGGCCGCGGCATCGAGGGGCTCGAGTACGTGCCCGCGGGCGCCGCGTTCGCGGCCTTCAGCCTCGGCTTCCTCGGCGACGACCCCATCCGGCTCTTCGAGACAGGCCCCTGGACGCGGCTCTCGTCGAGACGCGGCCACGTGCTCGTGCGGCGGAAGCCCTGGACCCTCAAGGCGTAGTCGCCCCGGCGTCGCCCGCCGCCGTCAGCCCCGGGCGATGGCGCGTCCGGCCGCACGGCCGGTGAAGAGGCATCCGCCGAGGAAGGTGCCCTCGAGCGAGCGATACCCGTGCATGCCGCCGCCGCCGAAGCCCGCGGCCTCGCCGACCGCGTAGAGGCCGGGCACCGGAGTGCCCTCGGCGCCCAGAGCACGAGAGGCGAGGTCGGTCTGGATGCCGCCGAGGGTCTTGCGCGTGAGGAGGTGCAGCTTCACGGCGATGAGCGGACCCGCCTTCGGATCGAGGATTCGGTGCGGCGTCGCGACCCGGATGAGCTTGTCGCCGCGGTACCTGCGCGCACCGCGCACGGCGATGAGCTGGAGGTCCTTCGAGAACTCGTTGTCGAGCTCGCGGTCGCGGGCGACGATCTCGCGCTCGATGTTCTCGGTGTCGAGCGGCACGTCGGGGGAGAGGGCGCGCATGCCGTCGAAGAGCTCAGGCAGGGTGTCGGCGACCACGAAGTCGACCCCGTGCTCCTTGAACGCCTCGACAGGGCCGGGCGCCCCGGAGCCGAGGCGGTCGGCGAGGAGCTTGAGGTCCCTGCCGGTGAGGTCGGGGTTCTGCTCGCTGCCCGAGAGCGCGAACTCCTTCTCGATGATCTTCTGGGTGAGCACGAACCACGAGTGTGCGTGGCCGGTCGCGACGATGTGCTCGAGCGTTCCCAGCGTGTCGAACCCGGGGAAGAGCGGCGCGGGCAGCCGACGTCCCTCGGCGTCGAACCACAGCGACGACGGGCCGGGCAGGATGCGGATGCCGTGCAGGGGCCACACGGAGTCCCAGTTCGCGATGCCCTCGGTGTAGTGCCACATGCGGTCGAGGTTCACGAGCCGCGCGCCGGCCTGCTCCGCGATGCCGAGCATCCGCCCGTCGACATGCGCCGGCACCCCCGAGAGCATCGCCGTCGGTGCCGTCCCCATGCGCTCGGGCCAGTACTGCCGAACGAGGTCGTGGTCACCGCCGATGCCACCGGAGGCCACGACCACCGCCGCGGCGCGCAGCTCGAACTCGCCCGCGGCGTCGCGGTTGCTGGGCTCGCCGCGCTTCGCCGGGTCGTCGGCGAGCACCGTGCCGCGCACGCCGACCACGGCGCCCGAATCGACGACGAGCTCGTCGACGCGGTGCCGGTGCCGGAGCTCGACGAGCCCCGCGGCGGCGCCGGCCTGCACGCGCGCGATGAACGGGGCGAGCACGCCGGGCCCGGTGCCCCACGTGATGTGGAAACGCGGCACCGAGTTGCCGTGGCCGATCGCACCGTAGCCCCCGCGTTCGGCCCAGCCCACGACGGGGAAGAGACGCACGCCCTTCTCGCGCAGCCAGGCGCGCTTCTCGCCGGCGGCGAACTCGAGGTAGGCCTCTGCCCAGCGGCGACCCCACTCGTCCTCGTCGCGGTCGAAGCCGGCGGTGCCGGCCCAGTCCTGCCGGGCGAGTTCCAGCGAGTCGTGCACACCCATGCGCCGCTGCTCGGGCGAGTCGACGAGGAACAGGCCGCCGAACGACCACCAGGCCTGCCCGCCGAGGCTCGCCTCGGGCTCCTGGTCGACGATCACGACGTGCTTTCCGGCGTCGACGAGCTCGGCGGCCGCGACGAGGCCGGAGAGGCCGGCCCCGACGATGATCGCGTCGGATTCGGTGCGGGGTGCGGGGGAGGCGGCCACGTGGACTCCTTCGTCTCGGGTGGGGCGGCGGGGCGGGGCAGGCGGGTGGTGCAGCGGCAGCGGATGCTGCGGGGTCGGAGTTCAGTCCTCGAACGTGTTGACCATCGCGAACGCGGCCCGCTGCAGGTAGTCCCAGAGGGTCTCCTCGGCGAGCGGCGGGAGCTCGAGCGAGTCGAGGGCCCGGCGCATGTGTGCGAGCCAGCGGTCGCGGGCGTCGGGGTTCACCTTGAACGGCTGATGACGCAGGCGCAGCCGCGGGTGCCCGCGCTGCTCGCTGTAGGTGCCCGGTCCGCCCCAGTACTGCTCGAGGAACCCCGTGAGACGCTCGGCGGCGGGCCCGAGGTCCTCCTCGGGGTACATGGGGCGCAGCACCGGGTCGTCGGCGACACCGCGGTAGAACTCGGCCACGAGCCGTTCGAACGTGGCGCGCCCGCCGACGGTCTCGTAGAACGAGGGCCCGAATGCGGCATCCGTCATGGTGTGTCTCCCGTGGTGGGTGGTGTGGGCGCGCGAGGCGCCCGGTTCTTCTTCGCGGCGCGTGCCGAGGCGTCCTCGACCGTCGGGTTGGGCGCGGTCTTCGGCGGTTTCGCGCCCTTGACGCGGGTGGCGCCGTCGAACCCGGAGAGCACGACGCTCGACAGGCTCGGCAGCTTCACGTCCATGGCGTCGAGCGTACGCTTCAGGCGCATGCGCAACTCGCGCGCGACGTCGTCCTTCGACGAGGTGCGCACCTTCATGACGATGCGGATCACCATCGCGTCGTTCGAGATCGATTCCAGCCCCCACACCTCGGGCTTCTCGAGGATGCGCGAGCGCCACTTGCCCGACTGCGAGAGCTCGACGGCCGTGCGCAACATCTCGGCCTCGACGGCGTCGACGTCGGCGTCGTAGGGTACCGCGAGGTCGAGGATGACGCGGGCCCAGCCCTGCGACATGTTGCCGACGCGCAGGATCTCGCCGTTGCGCACGAACCACAGCGTGCCGTTCACGTCGCGAACCTTGGTGATGCGGATCTGCACGTCTTCGACGATGCCCGTCGCCGGGCCGAGGTCGACGACGTCGCCGACGCCGAGCTGGTCCTCGCCCACCATGAACAGGCCGTTCAGCACGTCCTTCACGATGTTCTGCGCGCCGAAGCCGAGGCCGGCGCCGATCGCGGCCGACAGGAGCGCGAAGGAGCCGAGGATGCTCGGATCGATGACGTTCACGATCAGGAGCGTCAAGATGATGACGAGCGTCACGTTCACGACGTTCCGCAGCAGCGAACCGAGCGTGCGGGTGCGCTGCACGATCCGCACCGCCGCGAGCGGTGAGGCCTGCAGAGCCTGCGTGTCGGTTACCTGCTGCTTCTGCTTCACGCCGGTCACGATGCGCGTGACGACGCGCTCGATCACGAAGTGCAGCACCCAGCTGACGAGGAACGCGACCGCGATGATCAGGGCGATCGCCACCAGCTTGCCGACGATCGAGCCCCACGGGGTCGCCCAGAATGCGTCGAGTTGCTCCCACAGGGTGGTCTCGTCGGGGGCGGGCTCGAATCGGAGCATGGTTCGACAGTCTACTCAGCGGCGCCCGTGAGGTCGTCGGCATCCCGCTCACGCGCCGCCAGGGCCCGCTCGAGCTCGTCGAGCTGCTCCGACACGAGGCGGTGCAGCGGTGCCGGCCCGGGGTTCGCGTCGAGCCACGAACGCGCCATGGCCGCGAGCTCCTCGTCGACGAGCGGCGACGGGAAGAGTCGCGACACGACGAGGGAGGCCATGGTGAAGCTCCGGGTCGCCCACACGTCCTGCAGCATCGCGAAGTAGTCCGTCGCCGTCGAGGCGAGCAGCTCGGGCAGCGTCGTGCGCCGCCAGCCCTCGGCGATCGCACGGGCCAGGTCGTTCGGGAGGCCCGTGTCGGTCGCGACGCGCCGCCACGCGGCATCCTTCACCGCCTGGTCGGGGCGCGCGGCGCGCGCGGTCTCGGCCAGCTGGCGCCCCTTCGCGGTGTCGTCGAGTTCGAGCGCGCCGTCGATCTCGGCGTCGGATGCCGCACCGAGGGCGGCGCGCGCGATCACGAGCTCCCACCGCAGGTCGAGGTCGACCTCGAGTCCGGCCAGCTTGATCGAGCCGTCGAGGAGGCTCCCGAGCACATCGGCGTGCGCCTGGCTCGCGGCGATGCGCGTGAACGCCTTGACGAACTGCAGCTGCGCGTCGGATCCGGTGCCCGCCAGCTCGGCGAGCGCCCACACGGCATCACCGGCCTCGACCGAGAGCGCGTCGCGATGATCGACGGCGAGGTAGCGCGAGAGGGCGAGCTCGAGCCGGCCGAGCGTGAGGCCACGCGCCGCCGATTGCGTCTCGTGGCCGATGCTGCCGAGCACCAGCCGCACGAAGTCGCCTGCGGGCAGCTCCGCGTCGCGCACGGCGTCCCACGCCGAGCCGAGCACGACCGCCCGCGCGACGGGGTCGGGGAGGTCCGCGAGCTGCGCCACGGCCGTGGCGAACGACGGGTCGTCGAGCCGCACCTTCGCATAGGTGAGGTCGTCGTCGTTGACGAGCAGCAGGTCGGGGCGGGCGAGCCCGACGAGCTCGCGCACGTCGGTCGACGCGCCGGCCACGTCGAGCTCGATGCGGTGCGTGCGCACGAGCGCGCCGTGCTCGTCACCCGAGTAGCAGCCGATCGCGAGCCGATGGGGGCGGAGGATCGGATGCGTCGGGGCCGCCGACTGCTCGACGCGAGTCGCGGTGATCGTGCCCGAGGCATCCGTCTCCACGATCGCCCGCAGGGTGTTCACGCCCGCGGCCTCGAGCCACAGCTCCGACCAGCGGGTGAGGTCGCGCCCGCTCGCCCGCTCGAGTTCGTCGAGGAGATCGCGCAGCGTGGCGTTGCCGCCCGCGTACGCCGTGAGGTACGCGCCCACGCCGCGCTGGAAGGCGTCCAGCCCCACCCACGCGACCAACTGCTTCAGCACCGACGCGCCCTTGTCGTAGGTGATCTTGTCGAAGTTCACCTCGACGTCGGCGAGGTCGCGGATCTCGGCGACGACGGGGTGCGTCGAGGGCAGCTGGTCCTGCTCAGCCGCGTGCGTCTTCTCGTCGCTCGCGAACGTGGCCCACACGCCCGTGAACTCGGTGACCGCGGCCGTGGCGAGGGTCGACGCCCACGTGGCGAACGACTCGTTGAGCCAGAGGTCGTTCCACCACTTCATCGTCACGGAGTTGCCGAACCACATGTGGCTGAGCTCGTGCAGCACGACGATCGTGCGCTGCTCGCGGCGGGCGTCCGAGACGCGCGCCCGGAACAGGTAGCTCTCGTTGAAGGTGACCGCGCCGACGTTCTCCATGGCGCCCCAGTTGTACTCGGGCACGAAGACCTGGTCGTACTTTCCGTACGGGTAGGGCACGCCGAACGTGGTCTCGTAGAACTCGAGTCCGGACTGTACCGTCTCGAACATGACGTCGGGCTCGGCGTACTGCGCGAGCGAGGCACGCGTGAAGAGCCCGAGCGGCACGTCGCGTCCGTCGACGCTGCGCGCCGAGCCGTGCCAGGCCGCGTACGGCCCGGCGATGATGGCGACGATGTAGCTCGAGATCACGGGTCCGGGCTCGAACGACCAGGTGGCGGATGCCGCGCCTGGCGCGCGCTCGGGGTCGGGGGCGGGCGCGTTGCTCAGCACGCTCCAGTGCGCCGGTGCGGTCACCGTGAAGCGCACCGACGCCTTGAGGTCGGGCTGGTCGAACACTGCGAAGACGCGATTCGCCTCCGCCACGGCGAACTCGGTGTACAGGTAGGTCTCGCCGTCGACGGGGTCGACGAAACGATGCAGGCCCTCGCCCGTGTTCGTGTACCGGGCGTCGGCGACGACGTGCACCTCGTTCTCGGCGGCGAGGTCGTCGAGCCGGATGCGCGTGCCGTCGCTCACGGCGGCCGGGTCGAGCGGCCGGCCGTTCAGGGTCAGTTCGTGGATGGCGTCCGTGCACGCCTCGATGAAGGTCGAGCCGCCCGCGACCGCGGTGAACCGCGCGACCGTCTCGCTGCGGAACGTCTCCCCGCCTCGGGCGAGGTCGAGGGCGACCTCGTACGACGGGGCGCGCACGACGGCGGCGCGCTCCACCGCCTCGAGGCGCGTGAGGTTGGCAGCAGGCATGGAGGAACCCTTCGAGTGATGTGCCCGGCCAGCCTACCGACGGTCGCCGGTCGGACCCGCCGACATGAGGCCGTGCTCGTTGGCGAGGATCTCGAGATGCACGCGATCAGGTGACGCGTCCCGGGTGCACGGTGAAGCCGAGTCCGTCGACGGCGGTCTTGGCGCCGTAGCGCTTGGCGAGTCCTTCTGCGGTGATCATGTCTTCGACGCCACGGATGCCGCGTCCGCCGCGAATCGGACGGTGGCATGGTTGCCCCGTGAAGGCCGGTCGGGCTACTGCTGCGCGTCGCGCTCCTGCGCGGCGAGCGCCCGGTCGATGCCCGCCAGCCGCTCGACCACGAGGCGACGCAGGGCCGGGACGTCGGGGTGCGAGTCGAGCCAGGCGCGGCTGGCGTCGGCGAGGGCGCGGTTCGCGAGCGGCGACGGGTAGAGACCGTCGACGAGCTTCTCGGCGATGGCGTAGCTGCGCTCGTCCCACACGCGCTCGAGCATCGCGAAGTATCGGTCGACGAATGCCTCGAGGAGGGCGGGGTCGCTCGCCCGAAGGAAGCCCTCGGCGGTCTCGCGCACGATCGTGTTCGTCGCCGTGTCGACGTCGACGAGCGACGACCAGGCCCGTTCCTTCGCCTCCAGCGTCTGGATGGCGGCGCGGGCATTCGCGGCCGACTGCTGCCCGGTGGCGGTGTTGTCGGTGGCGAGGCGTGCATCGATCTCGGCATCGCCCGCTCGGCCCGCGGCGACGAGCGCGATGAGCAGCTCCCAGCCGAGGTCGGTGTCGATCTCGAGGCCCTCGAGGCGGAGCGACCCGTCATGCAGCGCCTCGAGCTCGTCGACGTGGCTGCCGGCCTCGGCGAGACCCGCGAAGTTCGTGACGAACTGGAACTGCGCGTCGCTGCCGGGCTCGGCCTCCTGGGCGAGTCGCCAGAACCCGTCGGAGAGGCTGCGGCGCGCCTCGGCGCGGCGCTCGGGGGCGGTGTAGGCGCTCGCGGCGAGCACGGCGTTCGCGAGCACGATGCGCAGCGTCGTCGACTCGGTCTCGCTCGCGATGTTGCCGAGCACGAGGGCGAGGTAGTCGCTTGCGCGGGTCTCGGCGTCGCGCGTGGCATCCCAGACCGAACTCCACACGAGGGCTCGCGCGAGCGGGTCGGCGATCTCGGAGAGGTTGGCGAGGGCGACGCCGTGCGAGGGCTCGTCGAGCCGGATCTTGGCGTAGGCGAGGTCGTCGTCGTTGAGCAGCACGAGGTCGGGCCGCGCGAGGCCGATCAGCTCGGGCACGGAGGTGCGCTCGTCGGCCACGTCGAGCTCGACCCGGTGGTCGCGCATGAGCTTGCCGTCGTGCAGGTTGTAGAACCCGATGGCTAGGCGGTGCGGGCGGATCGTCGGGTGCTCCTCGATGGCGGACTGCAGCACCGAGAACGAGGTGATCGTGCCCGTGTCATCCGACTCGAGCTCGGGGCGCAGCGTGTTGACGCCTGCGGTCTCGAGCCACAGGCCCGACCAGTCGGAGAGGTCGCGTCCGCTCGCGACCTCGAGCTCGGCGAGCAGGTCGGCGAGGGTCGTGTTGCCCCACGCGTGCTTCTGGAAGTACGCGGACACGCCCGCGAAGAACGCATCGACGCCCACCCAGGCGACCAGCTGCTTCAGCACCGAGCCGCCCTTCGCGTAGGTGATGCCGTCGAAGTTGACCTGCACGTCCTCGAGGTCGTTGATGGTGGCGACCACCGGATGCGTGGACGGGAGCTGGTCCTGACGGTACGCCCAGCTCTTCTCCATCGCGTTGAAGGTCGTCCACGCCTCCGTCCACTCGGTGGCCTCGGCCGCGGCGATGGTGGATGCCCACTCGGCGAACGACTCGTTGAGCCACAGGTCGTTCCACCACTTCATGGTGACGAGGTCGCCGAACCACATGTGGGCGAGTTCGTGGAGGATCGTGACGACGCGGCGCTCGCGCACGGCGTCGGCCACCTTCGACCGGAACACGTAGGACTCGGTGAACGTCACCGCGCCCGCGTTCTCCATGGCGCCGGCGTTGTACTCGGGCACGAACAGCTGGTCGTACTTCGCGAACGGGTAGGGCACGCCGAACTTGCGCTCGAAGTACTCGAAGCCCTGCTTCGTCTTCTCGAAGACGTAGTCGGCGTCGAGGAACTCGGAGAGGGTCTTGCGGCTGAACACGCCGAGCGGGATGACGCGGCCGTCGGCCGACGTGAGCTCGTCGCGCACCACGGCGTAGGGGCCCGCGATCAGGGCCGTGATATAGCTCGAGATGCGGGGCGTCGGCTCGAACGCCCAGGTCTTCGCGGGGGCGTCACTGCCGTCACCGGCGACGGCGTCGACCGGCTCGGGCGTGGGCGAGTTGGAGACCACCTCCCAGTGCGCGGGGGCGGTCACCGTGAACCGGAACGAGGCTTTGAGGTCGGGCTGCTCGAACACCGCGAACATGCGGCGCGAGTCGGGCACCTCGAACTGAGTGTAGAGGTACGCCTCGCCGTCGACGGGATCGACGAACCGGTGCAGGCCCTCACCGGTATGCATGTAGCGGCCGTCGGCGACGACGACGAGCTCGTTCTCGGCGGCGAGGTTCGGCAGCTGGATGCGCACGCCGTCGCTCACCTCGGCCGGGTCGAGGGCCACGCCGTTCAGCGTGACCGAGTGCACCGCGGCGATGATCGCATCGATGAACGTGGAGGCGCCCTCGGCTGCGGCGAACCGCACCGTGGAGGTGCTCCGGAACACGTCGGGGCCGGCCGTCACGTCGAGCACGACGTCGTAGTCGTGCACCGTGACGAGCGCGGCGCGCTCCTCGGCTTCGAGCCTCGTGAGGTTCTCTCCTGGCAACTTGGTCTTCCTCTCAAGTGAGCGTTGGGTGGGCGCTCGTGGCGCGTCGCACGATTGACCAGCCTAGTCCTCGGGCCTACCGTGACGACATGAGTATGAGCGTCGATTCCGGTGCCCCGACCGCCGAACGGTACCGGGTGTTCGCCGACGTCGAGGCGCACGGCATGTCGGCCGCCTATGAGACGTGGGCGCTCGGCGTCGCCGGCGATCCCGGCACGATCGCGCTCATCGACGAGCTGCCGTCGCCGAAGCGCCAGCCGAACCTCGTGTTCTCGGCCGCCCGGTGCCAGGGCGCGCCGATGGGGCCATATCACGTGTTCCGCGAGTGGCTGCGCGCGCACTGGGTCGAGGTGCGGGCGACGGCTCTCACGCACGCCACGCAGACCAACGAGGCGGCAAGGTGCGCGTTGCACGTGCCCGCGCTCGCGGGACCCGAGGGCCCGATCGCGCTGCTCGAGGTCGGGGCATCCGCGGGTCTGTGCCTCTACCCCGATCGGTACAGCTACCGCTATGGCGGGCACCCGCAGCTCGACCCCGCCACCGGTCCCAGCCCGGTGGTGATCGACTGCACGGCGAGCGGACCGGTGCCGGTGCCCGACCGCCTGCCCGAGGTCGTCTGGCGCGGCGGCATCGACCTGAACCCGCTCGACGTGCGCCATCCCGACGACCTGGCGTGGCTCGACGCGCTCGTGTGGCCAGAGCACGACGACCGCAGGGCTCGCCTTCGAGCGGCGGCCGCCATCGTCGCGGCGGACCCGCCGCGCATCGTGACGGGCGACCTGAACGACCGGCTCGTCGCGCTCACCGCCGAGCTTCCCGACGGCGCGACCCTCGTGGTCTTCCACACCGTCGTGCTGATGTACCTCGACCAGCCCGAGCGCGACCGGTTCGCCGAGACGGTGCAGGCGCTTCCGGGTCACTGGCTGTCGGTCGAACCGCGCTCGGTGCTCCCGGCGATCCGGGTGCGCGACGACGTGCCGAACGACGGCTCCGACCTCGTGCTCGCGCTCGACGGGGTACAGCTCGCGTGGGCGCAGCCGCACGGACGCGCCATCCGGTGGGTGCCGGATCCCTAGACTTGGCGCATGCGCATCCACATCGCGACCGACCACGCCGGCCTCGAGTTCAGCCGCACGCTCGCAGGCCACCTGACCAACGGCGGTCACGAGGTCGTCGACCACGGACCCGTCGAGTACGACCCGCTCGACGACTACCCGGCGTTCTGCATCAACGCGGCGCTCGGCGTCGCGCGCGACCACGCCGCGGGCGTGAAGACGCTCGGCGTGGTGTTCGGCGGCTCGGGCAACGGCGAGCAGATCGCCGCGAACAAGGTGCGCGGCATCCGCGCGGCCCTGGTCTGGAGCATGGACACCGCGATCCTCGCCCGGCAGCACAACGACGCCAACGTCATCTCTATCGGCGCGCGCCAGCACACCGTCGAGGAGGCGATCCGCTACATCGACGCGTTCATCGCCGAGCCGTTCTCGGGCGACGAGCGGCACGTGCGGCGCATCGCCCAGCTCGGCGAATACGAGACCACGGGCGACATCGCGGGCAGGGGCGTCGACGTCGAGCCGCCCGCGGCCGACCAGGCGTAGGAGCCGCGGTGCCCGAGGGTCACTCCGTCCACCGCATCACCCGGCAGTTCGAACGCAACTTCGTCGGGCACGTCGTGCGTGCCTCCAGCCCCCAGGGCCGGTTTGCCGCGGGTGCGGCCGACCTCGACGGGCGACGGATGACGGACGCCCGCGCCGTGGGCAAGCAGATGTTCCTCGGCTTCGAAGGCGACCGCTGGCTGCGGGTGCACCTCGGCATGTACGGCGCGTGGGACTTCGCGGGAGACATCCTGATGGATGCCACGATCGCCTCGGCGAACGGCCGCATGGGCCAGACGAACCAGCGCGGCACCTTCCTCGAGGGGCCGAACCCCGACGCCGTGGTCTTCGACTCGGCGGACGAGAACTCGCTCGCCTCGATCGGCGCGCCCCGGCGCACCCGGCTGCGCATGTCCGAGTCCGAGAAGGAGGGCGGCGGGATCGACACGTTTCCGCCCGAGCCGATCGGGCAGGTGCGCGTGCGCCTGCTCACCGACGCGGTCGTCGCCGACCTGCGCGGTCCGACGGCGTGCGAGGTGCTCGACCCCGCCCAGGTCGAGGCCGTCGTCTCGAAGCTCGGTCCCGACCCGCTCATCGACCCCGGACAGGGGGCGGAAGACCGCTTCGCGGCATCCGTCGGGAGGAAGTCCACCCCGATCGGACTGCTGCTCATGGACCAGGGCGTCGTGGCCGGCATCGGGAACGTCTATCGCGCCGAGCTGCTGTTCCGCGCCCGGCAGAACCCGCACACGCCCGGTCGGCTGGTGCCAGAGGAGCACGCGCGGCATCTGTGGCGGGACTGGGCGAAGCTGCTGCGCATCGGCGTCGAGACCGGCCAGATGATGACCATGGACGATCTCGACGACGACGCGTGGAGGGCCGCGATGGCGAACCGCGCCGACCGGCACTGGGTGTACAAGCGCGAGGGGCTGCCGTGCCGGGTGTGCGGTACGAACATCGTGGTCGAGGAACTGGGCGGCCGGAAGCTGTACTGGTGCCCGTACTGCCAAGCCTGAACTCGTCCGCCGAGGAGCAGGCGTACCGAGGCCGGCGAGTCAGGCGACGTCGTCGGGCAGTGACGGGTGCTCGCCGGGGAGGCGTCGCGGCTTCGGGATGGCGAGGCCGAGCCCGCCCGCCACGATCGCGGCGGCCAGGCCGATCAGGAACGTGAGGTCGAAGGCCGCCCGGGTCGGCACCAGCACGCCGTCGACGTCGACGGCGGTGGCCGCGAGCACGGCGCCCATTACGGCCGCGGCCATGCTCGTGCCGAGCGAGCGCATGAGGGCGTTGAGCCCGTTGGCCGCGCCGGTCTCGGTGGCGGGCACCGCGTGCATGATGAGGATCGGCATGGCGGCGTAGCCGAGCCCGATGCCCACGCCGATCAGGGCGTTGACGAGCGCGATCTGCCACACCTCCGACGAGGCGACGACCGCGACGGTGTAGGCCACGACCATGGCGCCCGCGCCCGAGACGAGGAGCGCCTTCGCGCCGAAGCGACGGGTGAGGCGCGCGGCCACGGGCGACATCGCCATCATCACGAGCCCGGCCGGCATGACCACGAGGCTCGCCGCCAGGAGTGAGAGGCCGAGCCCAACGCCGGTCCCGGCGGGGAGCTCGAGCAGCTGGGGCAGCGTGATGTTCGACGAGAAGAACGCGAACCCCATCGCGATCGACGCGAGGTTCGTGATGAGCACGGGCGGCCTGGCCGCGACGCGCAGGTCGACGAGGGGATCGTCGAGCCGGAGCTCGAACAACCCCCACACGACGAGCACGACGATGCCGCCGAGACCGAACCCGAGCGTGCCTGCCGAGGTCCACCCCCATGCGTCGCCCTGCGACAGCGCGACGAGGAGGCCCGACAGGCCGATCGCCAGTCCGATCGCCCCGGGGAGGTCGAACCGGCCGGGCGCACGGAGAGTGCTGACCGGCACGAGCCACGAGACGAGCGCGAAGAGCACGACGCCGAGGGCGGCCGCCATCCAGAACAGCAGGTGCCAGTCGGAGTTGCCGGCGATGAGTGCGCTCACGGGCAGCCCGAGCGCGCCGCCGAACCCCAGCGTCGCGCTCACGAGGGCGACCGCGCCGCCGATCTGGTCCTCGTGCAGGTGGTCACGGAGGATGGCGATGCCGAGCGGGATGACGCCGACCACGGCGCCCTGCAGCGCCCGGCCGACGAGCAGCACCGGGAGCGACTGCGACGCGCCGGCGATCACGCTGCCGACCACGAGCACGGCGATGAGCGCCAGCACGATGCGCCGCTTGCCGTAGAGGTCGCCGAGCCGGCCCGCGATCGGGGTGGTGACCGCGGCCGTCAGCAGTGTGACCGTCAAGACCCAGGCGGTCGCCTCGCGGCTCTCGCCGAGCAGCTCGGGCAGTTCGGCCTGGATCGGCACGACGATCGTGAACATGAACGACGAGCACGCGCCCGCGAACGCGAGCACGGCGACGATCGGCCACGTCGGCGGGGTTCTGCTGAGGCTCGCCCGTTCGTCCCCGCCACGCGTGCTCATCGGCGCCAGCCTATCGGCACCCGGTGCCATGCCCGCCGAAGGTAGCGTGGAGGCATCCGACCGGAAGGACGCCGATGCGGCAGAACCCGAGCTTCTCCATGGCGAGCGAGGAGGGCGTGAAGCGCCTGATCCGCGAGCACCCGTGGGCGACGATCGTGAGCCGGGCGGATGCCGCGGGCCTCGTGGCATCCCACTACCCGGTGCTCCTCGACGAGGATGCCTCCGGCATCGTGCTGCTCACGCACGTGGGCCGCCCCGACGAGGTCGTGCACGAGCTCGGCCGCCACGAACTCATGGTCATCGTGCAGGGTCCGCACGGCTACATCTCGCCCGGGTGGTACGACGCGAACCCCGCCGTGCCCACGTGGAACTTCGTCACCGCGCACCTGTACGGCACTCCCGAGCTCCTCTCCGACGCCGAGAACCTCCGGGTGCTCGAGGGGCTCGTCGACCACTTCGAAGACCGCATGCCCGAACCGCGGCGCATGCGCGGCACACCCGAGGACTCGGCCTACGCCGACCGCATCGCGGTGGGCACGGTCGGCCTCCGCATCCCGATCACCCGGTTCGTCGCGAAGAACAAGATGAGCCAGAACCGGCCCGCCGAGACGGTCGACCGCATCATCGCCGAGCTCGAGGGCGACGGCCCGTACGCAAGCCCCGCGCTCGCCGCCGAGATGCGTCGCACGCACGAGGCGCTGCGGGCCGCTCGGGCATGAGCGGCAAGGCACACGACGGCGATCGGGTGACGGATGCCGCGGCGCCGATGGTCCTCGCCGGCGCGCGGATCCCAGGGCGAGACGGGCGCGTCGACGTGCACGTGGCGCACGGCACGATCGCCTCGATCACGCCGGCCGGCACGGCGGCATCGGGAGGCGCGGAGCGCATCGAGCTCGACGGCCGCTTCATCGTGCCCGGCCTCCACGACCGGCACGTGCACTTCTCGCAGTGGGCGATGTGGTCGCGCCGCCTCGATCTCGCCGGCGTCGAGTCGGCCGCCGCGGCCGCGGGGCTCGTCGCGGCGGCCGTCGGCCGGGGCGACGCCGAGGTCGTGGGCGGCGGCTACCGCGACGGACTCTGGCCGGATGCCCCGAGCAGGGCGCTGCTCGACGCGGTGTCGGGCGACGTGCCGGTCGTGCTCATCGCGGGCGACCTGCATGCGTGCTGGCTGAACACCGCCGCGGCCCGCCGCCACGGGGTCGAGTACCTCGCCGGCGACAGCGGCGTGCTGCGCGAAGACGACTGCTTCCGGCTCACGCGTGAGCTCGACGACGTCGCCGACGACGTGCTCGACGCGTGGGTCGCCGAGGCGGCATCCGCGGCGGCCGCGCGGGGCGTGGTTGGCATCACCGACTACGAGATGCGCTGGAACCGCGACGACTGGGCGCGCCGCGCCGGCTCGGGCCTCGACACGCTGCGCGCGTCCTTCGGCGTGTACACCCAGCACCTCGACCGTGCGGTCGACGAGGGCATGCGAACGGGCGACGAGGTGCCGGGGACCGAGGGGCTCGTCACCGTCGGCGGCTGCAAGGTCATCACCGACGGGTCGCTCAACACCCGTACCGCGTGGTGCTTCGACCCGTATCCGGGCCTCGACGAGGCCGAGCACCCGTATGGGCTCGCGACCGTGGCCTACGACGAGCTCGTGCCCCTCATGCGCCGCGCGCACCGGGCCGGCATCGCGCCCGCGGTGCACGCGATCGGCGACCGTGCCAACGCCGCGGTGCTCGACGCCTTCGAGGCCGTCGCCCCCGCCGGCTGGAACGGGCGCGGCTCGATCGAGCATGCGCAGCTGCTCCGCCACGAGGACGTCGCGCGGTTCGCCCGGCTCGGGATCGTCGCCAGTGTGCAGCCCGAGCACGCCATGGACGACCGCGACGTCGCCGACCGGTACTGGGCCGGACGCACCGACCGAGCATTCATGCTCGCCGAGCTCACCGCGGCCGGCGTCGAGCTCGCCCTCGGCTCCGACGCACCCGTCGCGCCGCTCGACCCGTGGGTCGCCATCGCCGCCGCCGTGGGGCGCACCCGCGACGGGCGCGAGCCGTGGCATCCCGAGCAGGCGATCGAGGCGAGGATCGCGCTCGCCGCGTCGACGGGCGGGCACGGCGCCGCGATCGTCGTCGGCGGTCCGGCCGACCTCGCCGTCATCGAGCGGGATCCGCTCGCGGCATCCGCCGACGAACTCCGCAGGATGCCGGTCGCGGTGACGCTCCTGGGCGGGCGCCTCACGCACGACACGCGCTGACGGGCGCTGACGCGCGGGGGACAACCGGGGAACGGGCAACGAACGGGCGGGGGACGGGGCGGGGGAAAACCCCCGCCGCGATCCGGGCGCACACCGGCTGGGACGCCGGCGCCGGCATCGCGACGCTGGAACCATGCCTTCCATAGGATCGATCCCAAGTCCGATCCGCCGGCCACGCGCCGTCGCCACCGCGCTCGCCGCGGGAGCCCTGGTGTCGGTGTCCTTCGCCGGCTGCGGCCTCGCCGGCCCGACGCCGGTCTCCACGGTCGACAAGGTCGACTTCGAGACGCCGCTCAGGATTCCGCCGCTCGCCGAGTCGACGGTCGACCCCGACGGCACGCGCGTCTCGCGCTCGAGGCGCAGTCGGGCACGACCGAGTTCACGCCCGGCGCTCCGAGCGACACCTGGGGCTTCAACGGTTCGTACCTCGGCCCGACCCTCGTCGCGAAGCTCGGCGAACACGTGCGCGTCGACGTCACGAACGCGCTCGAGGTGCCGACGACGGTGCACTGGCACGGCATGCACCTGCCGGCCGAGATGGATGGCGGACCGCACCAGATGGTCGACCCGGATGCCACGTGGTCGCCCGAGTGGGACATCGACCAGCAGGCGGCCACGCTCTGGTACCACCCGCACCTGCACGGCGAGACCGAGTCGCACGTGGCGCGCGGCCTCGCTGGCATGTTCCTCATCCAGGACGACGTCGAGCAGGCGCTGCCGCTGCCGCGGGAGTACGGCGTCGACGACGTGCCCGTCATCGTGCAGGACACGGGGTTCTCGGACGGCGGCGTGCGCGACGGCTCGCAGCGCGGGTTCGCGGGCCGGCTCGGCGACGAGCTCCTCGTGAACGGAATGCGCGGCCCGTACCTCGAGGTCTCCGACGAGGTGGTGCGACTTCGCCTCCTCAACGCGTCGACCGCCCGCAGCTACGCCTTCACGTGGAGCGACGGCCGGCCGGTCGAGCTCATCGCCACCGATGGCGGGATGCTCGAGGCATCCGTCGAACTCGACCTCGTCATGCTGTCGCCCGGTGAGCGCGCCGAGGTGCTCGTACGGGTGACGCCGGGCGAGCGGCTCGTGCTTCGCTCCGAGATGACCGCCGAGGCCGCGGGCATGATCGGCTCGATCGCCGCGATGAACGGCAGAACCGACTCGTTCGACGTGCTCGAGCTGCGTGCCGCCGACGAGCTCGACGCGTCGGCCGAGGTGCCGGACCAGCTCGCCGAGCTGCCGCCGGTGGATGCCGGCGAGGTCGCCGCGACGCGCCGGTTCACGCTCGACGGCTTCGAGGTCAACGGCCACCAGATGGAGATGGGTCGCATAGACGAGACCGTCACGGTCGACACGACCGAGCGCTGGGTCGTCGAGAACACGAGCCAGATGCCGCACAGCTTCCACGTGCACGACGTGCAGTTCCGCATCGCGTCGATCGACGGCTCCCCGCCGCCGCCGCACCTCGCGGGCTGGAAGGACACCATCTTCGCCGCTCCCGAGACCGAGTTCGAGCTGATCCTCCGCTTCGAGGACTACGCCGATCCCGACAGCCCGTACATGTACCACTGCCACCTGCTGTGGCACGAGGACCAGGGCATGATGGGCCAGTTCGCCGTCGTCGAACCGGGTTCGTCTGCCACCATGACAGAAGGTACCACCCACCATGAGCACTGAGAGCTCGAGCATCGATCGCATGACCGGCGACACCACCACCACCGAGCGAGCGGATGCCCCGCCGCGGCGTCGCGGCTACGGCGCCCTCTGGGCGAGCGTGCCACGCGAGTTCGGGTTCCTCATCCTCACGATGCCGATCGCGATCATCTCGCTGGCGGTGTTGTCGACCGTGTTCTTCACGGGCCTCGGCGGCATCTTCATCGTCTTCGGCGTCTTCTTCATCGTGGGGGCGCTCTTCGCGGCCCGCGGGTTCGGCACGCTCGAGCTCGTGCGGCTGCGGTGGGCCGGCCGGCCGGCGATCACCCCGCCGCGCTGGCAGCGAGCCGGCGGCGAGCAGGGCTTCTGGCGCACGGTGCTCGCGCCGTTCGTCGACGGCCACTACTGGCTGTACCTCCTGCACGGCATGGTCATCAATCCGATCGTGAGCATCGTCACGTGGGCCGTCACCGTCGCCTGGACGTCGGTCGCGCTCGGCGGCATGACCGGCTGGATCTGGCAGCGCTTCATCCCCGAGAACGACCGCGACTTCTGGCTTCACGAGGTCGTCCTCGACTGGGTATTCCCCGGCAACACGTTCGAGATCGACCCGATCGTCGGCGAGCGCGTGTTCGAGTTCGTCCTCGGCCTCCTCTTCCTCGTGCTGCTGCCGTTCGTGTTCCGCGGCCTCACGCTCCTGCACGACGTCATCGCCCGGGGCCTGCTCGGTTCGTGGCGATCGGAGGCCCTCGAGGTCGAGGTGGCCCAGCTCGCCGCCTCCCGAGGCGCCGCCGTGCAGGCCGAGGACGCTTCGCTGCGCCGACTCGAGCGCGACATCCACGACGGCCCGCAGCAGCGGCTCGTACGTCTGCAGATGGACCTCGCCGCCATCGAGCGCAAGCTCGAGCGCGACCCCGAGGCAGCGCGCGAACTCCTCGGCGAAGCCCGAGACCAGGCCCGCGAGACCCTCGACGAGCTGCGTGCACTGTCGCGCGGCTTCGCGCCACCGATCCTGCAGGATCGCGGCCTCGCCGTCGCGCTCGAGTCGCTCGCGCTGCGCAGCCCCGTCCCCGTGACGGTCGAGGTCGACCTCGACGACGTCACGCTGCCCGCGCCCATCGAGCGCAACGTGTACTTCATCGCCGCCGAGCTCCTCACCAACGCGACCAGGCACGCCGAGGCGAGCGCGATCCGGCTGCGGGTGGGCACGCGCGACGAGGGCGCCGCGGGTCACTGGATCGACGTGTGGGTCACCGACAACGGACGCGGCGGGGCATCCGCCGTGCCGGGTCACGGACTCGCCGGGCTCGACGAACGCGTCCGCGGCCTGCGCGGCATGCTCGTGATCGACAGCCCGGCCGGCGGGCCGACCTCCATCGGCGCGCACGTGCCGTTCGTGCCGCTCGCGACACCCGGCACCGCCTGACGTCCGTCGATAGTCTGGACGGCATGACGGATGCCGCGCGCCGCCCCTTGCGCATCGTGCTCGCCGAGGACTCGGTGCTGCTGCGCGAGGGGCTCGTGCGGCTGTTCGACGAGGCCGGGTTCGAGACGGTCGGCTCGTACGGCGACGCCGAGTCGCTGCTCGCCGGTATCGACGCGGGGAGGCCCGACGTCGCGGTGCTCGACGTGCGCATGTCGCCGACGTTCCGCGACGAGGGCGTGCGTGCGGCGATCGAACTGCGACGTCGGATGCCGCGGCTCGGCGTGCTCCTGCTCAGCCAGTACGTCGAGGGCACCTACGCGCAGGAGCTGCTCTCGTCGGGCGACGGCGGCATGGGCTACCTCCTGAAGGATCGCGTGGCCTCGCTCGACGAGCTCGAGGACGCCGTGGAGCGGGTGAGCCAGGGCGGCACGGTGCTCGACCCGCAGGTGGTCGCTGAGCTCCTGTCACGCCGCAGCGACCCGCTCGCGACCCTGACGCCGCGCGAGCGCGAGGTCATGGCGCTCATGGCCGAAGGGCGCACCAACGCGGGCATCGCGAAGCAGCTCTACATCGGCGTCGGCGCCGTGGAGAAGAACGTGACGTCGATCTTCCAGAAGCTCGGACTCGAGGACTCGGGCACCGACCACCGGCGCGTGCTGGCGGTGCTCACCTGGCTGCAGCGGTAGGCGCCGGCGGTGTCGGGCCTCGGCCTGACGGCGGCGCCGGTGGTCGTGCGGCGTCAGAGCTGCGCCGCGGACGCGATCGTGCCGACGCCGAGGGCCGCGAGGACGCCGCCCGACGTGCGTTCGAGGTTGCGGCTCACGCGCGGCCGGTTCAACCACGCGTTGGCCTTCGCGGCGACCAGGGCGAGCAGCACCAGGTACATTCCGCCGACCGCCGTCAGCGTCGCGCCAGGCAGCGTCGTCATGAGCGCCAATCCGCAGAAGGCGAGGAACGCGGCGGGGTCGTGCCGCGATTCTGGCATGACCCCCGTGCGGCGTCGAATCGCCGGTCTCGGCGACTACTTCACCGCGACGTGCGAGAAGAGGAACCACCGGTCCTTGTCGAGGCCGCGACGGATCTCGATCGCGACGTCCTGGCTGGCGGGGTCGAGCTCCTCGAGGCCCTCGATCGCGTCGTTGACCTTCTCGGTGGCGACGTCCATCTGCGCGATCACGTCGGCGATCGCCTCGTCGTACGGCTGGAAGCCGAGCTTCGGGTTCACGGCGCCGCTCCTGTCGGCAACCGACTTCAGTCGGCCGTCGACGGGCAGCCCGAGGGCGACGACCCGCTCGGCGGCTTCGTCGGCCCATCCCTGTGCGTGGGCCACGACCTCGTCGAGCAGCTCGTGCACGGCGATGAAGTTGACGCCCCGCACGTGCCAGTGCGCCTGCTTGCCGTTCACGGCGAGCGCGACGAGCTCCTGCACGACGGGCGTGAGGTACTGGGCGACGCCGGCCGCGACATCCGCGCTCGAGCCCTTGGTGGCCTTGGGCGCGTCGGCCGCCTTCGTGGTCTTCTTCGGTGCGGTCTTCGTGTCGGTCATCCTGTCCACCTTCCCCGGAGCGTCTGTCCTCTGGTAACGCTACGCGGGCGCCTGCATATTTCAAGGAAGGGAAGGGTCGACTGGGTCGGGGTTGACAGCGACGACGTACGGATGCCTCAGGCGTCGGGCTCGGGAATGCGGCGCCGGCCCTGCATCCGCTGTTCGACCCGCCAGTGCGAGACTCCATCGGTCGATGTTCGTCCCGTCCAGGTGAACGAGTCGGCAGTGACGTCGGTGAACGCCCACTCGAGGTGGCTGCCGTCCATGTCGAGCCCCGTGATCCGGATGTCGCCGACCGCGGATTCCGATTCCATGACGATGAAGTTGCCGGCCAGCGGCGCAGCCCACCCAGGTGCCCACGAACTGGCCGAACTGCATGACCGCCGCGTGGTGGTCGGGATGCGGGCCGGGAGCTCGGAGCTCGGTGAGCATGTTCGCGTGGCTGCTCACGGATGACGTCACACCTGCACCGTAGCGGGTCTCTCACCGGGAACGCATGCCTCGGCACTCGTTGGACACTCCCGATCGAGAACGGGGCGGGTTCACGTGGAGCGGATGACGGGAATCGAACCCGCGTAATCAGTTTGGAAGACTGAGGCTCTACCATTGAGCTACATCCGCGAGCGCCCGCGTTCGGGCACTGGATCATCGTAGTACACGGCAGGGGTCGGTCCCGTCACGGTACGTACGCGGCGTCCCTTCGAAGGACCAGCCACATGAACGGGGGGAGACGGTCGAGGCGCTGATCGCAACGCTGAACGCCGGAGACATCGACGGCATGGATGCCGTGTTCCACGAGGACGCCGTCATGGAATGGCCCCAGTCGGGCGAACGCATCGTCGGCGGCGACAACCGGCGAGGTGTCTGTCACGCCTTTCCGCGGCTGCCGAAGATCACGCCGCATCGTGTGATCGCAGAAGGCGACCTCTGGGTCGCGGAGGCGGACCTCGACTACGGTGACGGCGCGATCTACCAGACCGTGTTCATCTTCGAGATGCGCGACGGGGAGATCGCCAAGGAGACGGCGTACTGGTCGCAACCGTTCCCGGCGCCCGACTGGCGTGCCCAGTGGGTCGAGCGCACCTGACGGGTGCGGTGAGGCAACCGCGCTGATCGAGTCGCTACCGCAGCTCGGCGATCGAGCGCGCAACCCTGCGCGCCAGGCGCAGCTGTCGCTCGTAGGTCGCCGCGAGCGCCACGAGGATGACGCCCGCGATCCCGAGCCACAGCCACCACCACACCGCCTCGTAGAGCCCCGTGATCCACGGCCAGAGCTGGTCGACCGCGTGCACGAGCAGCACGACGCCGCCGAGGAGCAACGGGGCCTGCAGGCGGCGTACCGCACCCACCACCACGGCCGCCGCGGCGACGATCCCGAGCGCGATGAGCCGCCACAGCACGGGATCGGTGAAGTCCGCGATGAGGGCGGGCAGGAGGAGCACCGCGAGACCAGGTCCCAGCGCCGGCCAACTCGGCAGGGCGGGGGACCGCAGCATCCGGAACGCCCCAGCGCCGATGAGGGCGGCACCGACCGGCACGGTCACGACGTCGAACGGCTCGACGCTGCTCGCCACGAGCACGATGATGCCGCCGAGCACGAGCACGCCGAGGGTGCTCCATCCGAGGATCGGCCCGGCGATCGGCCGCACGCTGAGCGCCACCGCGGCCACGTGCAGGACCGCCAGCAACGGGAAGAGCACAGCGGCGCGCAGTGTCGGCTCGTCGCCGAGGACGATCGCGATGGTCGTGGGGATCGAGACCGAGACGACGGATGCCGCGAGCATCGTCTCCGCGACGACGGCGGGCCGCGACCCGGTCTGAGCCCATGCCACGGCGGTCACGACTCCGGCTCCCAGCGCGAGCACCGGCCAGAACTCGATGGGCAGCGCGCTGCGCTCGCCCGCCGCGACGGCCGACCCGCGCACCAGCGCGGCGCCGGTGAACGCGACCCAGCCGGTCGCCACGCCGAGGACGCGGATGGGCACACCGCGTGCCGCCTCGGGGAGGAAGACCGACGCGATCGCGATCACCGCGCCCGTCGCCACGAGCACGAGCGTGCGCAGCTCGGAGTCGGCGCTCGACCCGACGCTCGGCAGCACGGCGGCAGCCGCCGCGGACGCGACGAGCGCGGTGCGTCCGCCGGCCGCCGCTGCAGGTGCGGTGCGGCGCCAGGTGATGAGCGCGGCCGTGGCGGCGAGTCCCACCGCAAGGGGCAGCGTGTAGGCCTCGATGTCGTCCACGCCATCGCCCACGAGCCGGGTCCAGACGGTCGCGATCGCGAGCACCAGGCTCAGCCAGGACAGATGCCGGCCGGGCGACGAGCCGCCGATGGGGTCCCCGTCGAGTGCGGCGACGAGCAACGGCACCGGGGTGAGCATCAGGAGGAGCAGCCACACCTGGTCGCCGGCGGCGGGGGCGGCCATCAGGGTGATGAGACCGGCGATGCCGAGAGCGGCGCACCACGCGAGTCGCGCGGCGCGCTCACCGCGGCCGATCACGACCGGGGTGATGGCGGCGGCGACCAGCACGGCGGCCGCCGCACCGAGGATCGAGGGCGGCGCCTCGGGAATGTCGGCGACGATGCGTTCCAGCGCGATGACGAGCAGGATCGGACCGGCCGCGGCCGACAGCACGCGGACGAGCGTGGGGAGCGGCCGGCGCAGCGCGGGCAGGATGACCACGGTCGCGGCGGCGGCGGGCAGCCACCGCAGCGAATCGGACCCGACGAGCGCCACGGCGCCCGCACCGGTCATCGTCGCGGCAAGGGCCGGCAGGAACAGCCCGAGGCGATCCACGTCGGAGAGTCGGGGGGCGAACAGTGGAACCGCGAGCAGCGCCGCGCCGACCGTGCCGAGCCACATCCACGGGGAGTCCCACGGCGGCGCGACGGGCGTCCCCGACGCGACGAACCAGCTCGGAAGGCTGAGTGACGCCGCGGCCACCATGAGCACCGCCACGACGAGGTGAGCCACGCCCAAGCCCTGGGCCGCGCCGGCCGTCGGGAGGCGCGGCGCGAGCAGCCGGCCGGTGACGGTGACGGCGAGGACCGCAGCGAACGCCCACGGCCAGACCATCGCGTTCGAATACGCGGCCAGCACCGCCAGGGCGGCGCCGCCGACGCCGAGCACGGCGAGGGTCGGCGTCAGTCCCGGCAGGTGCGCGGGAAACCGCGTCGACGCCACCAGAAGGCCGCACAGCGTAATCGCGATGAAGATCGCTGCCGGCGCCGCCGCACCGGGAAGCGTCGCCCCGATCACGAGCATCCCGGCCATCACGGCGGCGATCTCGACGGCGGCGAACCGACGCACCCGACCCAGGATGAGGGACACCACGCACGTGCCCGCCGCGACGACGAACGGCACCAGCATCGTGCCGAGGTCGAGCTCCGCGGGCATCCGCGCCACGCGAGCATCCGGCTCCACGTGCCAGGCGGGGACGCTCGCCATCACCCGCCAGCCGATCGAGGCGACGCCGGCGAGCAGGCCCGGCACCGCCGCGACCGCGGCCACCGCCGCCGACGAGATGAACGCGGCGCGGGCTTCGGCGCGGAGCGGGGCGGGACGACGCACGACGCCCGCCGCAAGCGCCGCGATCACGCCGGATGCGGCGGGAGCGAGCCAGATCGCGAGCCCTCGGTCGAGCTCCGCGGCGATGCCTGCCGCCGGGACGAGGGTCGCGGCGATCCCGACGCCGATCGCCGCAGCGGCACCCCATTCGGGCGGGATCTCCTCCCGAGCGAGGCGCGTCGTGACGATCACGAGGATGCCCCCCGCGGCGACCGCGAGGAGGGTCCAGGATTCGCCCCATCGCAGATCGGGTAGGGCCCAGAAGGCGGCCCCGAGCGAGGCGACCCCGCCGGCGAACCCGGCCGATGCCATGATCGCGCGCTCGAGCGACCGCGGCGCCGTGGCGATCGCCGCCGCACCGACGACCAGCGCCGCCAACCCGCCGAGCCACACGCCCGTCGCGGTCTGGGGGTCGATCGCGTACCCCAGCAGGAACGCTGCGGTCGGCGCGAGCGCCGCTGCCGCGAGGCCCGGAACACGGATGTCGCTCGCCACGCGCGTCGCGGCCAGCACGGCGGCGACGATCGCGAACGACAAGCCGGTATACGCAGCTGGGTCGAGTGCCTCGGTGCCGAAGAGCCGGTTCGCGCGCACGATCCACACGTCGAGCAGGAGCAGCACGACGGCGACGGAGGCCACGCCCTCGGCGGTGCCCGGGAGACGGCGTGCGCGAAGGAGCCATGCGACGCCGAGCACCACCACGCTGGCGACCGCGATGATCGCCGACCGCACCTCGAGGGTGGCCACGAGGTATGCGACGAAGAGGAATACGATCGCCGCCACCGAGATGAGCACCACGCCGAGCGTGAGGAGGAAGACCTGCACGCCCGAGCGGCGTCGTGCCGGCGGTGTCATCGGCTGCGGCGTCTCCGGCGGCGTCTGTGGCGTGCCGACTTCGGCAGCCGGCGCCGGAGGCGGGGTGACGGCACCGGGGCGCGCTGGAGCGACGGCCGGATCGGCGCTCGAGGCCGGCGCGGCCGCTGCCACGGCCATGGCCATGGCAGCGATCGACTCGGATGTCGGCACCTGGCGCGACTCACGTTCCGCCTGCGCCTCGCGCATGCGCGTGATGAGCTGCTGCCTCGCCGCCTCCGCCTCGAAGACCCTCCTGGACGCCGCGAGCAGGTCCGCCGACTCGGGCACTCGGAGGTCGAGTCCGCACTCGATGCAGCGCGAGGAGTACAGGGTGGCGAAGCACGCGGGGCAGCGCGTGGTGTCTACGAACCACGCCGGATCGGACGGCCAGCGACGGAGGTCCCCGGCCCCGTCGCGAGGGAGACGGTTGGTCATGGGCACACTCTCCCACGTGCGGGTGTCGCCGTGACGCATCATCCACCGTGCCGATTCGGGGGCCATCGCTGTTGTCGGCGTCCTGCCGCATCGGCGGGGTCGGCCGTGCAGTAGACTTTCGGGGGTCCATCCGTGCTTCGGTCTGCTTCGGCGTGCCCGTGCGGGATGGTTCGACGAGTTGAGTCAGCGACTCGGGGCGTAGCTCAGCTTGGTAGAGCGCCCGCTTTGGGAGCGGGAGGCCGCAGGTTCGAATCCTGTCGCCCCGACCAGTTTCACCCGGAATATCAAGGGTTTCCATGACTCGAAAGGTCGTGGATCTTGATCCAGTCATCGAAAACCCATCTCAATGGCTGCTGCCGGACCGCGTTGGCAACCCGGCGCTCCGGCAGCGCCAGGTTGTTTCGGGATAGCTCTCGTTGCCCCGGCGGTGCCGTCGTACCTGTTCGGTAGGGAGCCGACACCGCATCGAACCCCTGGGGGCTGGAGCCGCTGCTCGACGTGGGCGAGCTGGCCGCGTACCGCGGCGTGCCGGTCTCGACCGTCTACGACTGGCGCACCCGCGGCCTCGGGCCGCGGGCGTACCGTTTCGGGAAGCACCTGAAGTTCGCGGTCTCGGATGTGCGCATCTGGATCGAGCAGCAGCGCGAATTCGACACGCCCGAGCAGGCGGGGAGGTGACCCGATGAGCCGCCCGCGCCTGGCTATCGGCACGTTCGGCGACATCGGCGTCGTGCGCACGCCCGGCGGGAGGCACACCGCCCGCGCTCGCTACCGTGACTGGGACGGCAAGACCCGGCTCGTCGAGGCGACCGCGGACGCGAGCAAGGCCGCGACTCAGGCGCTCAAGCAGAAGCTCACGAGCCGAGCCCTGTTCCAGCCTTCCTCGACCGCGCTGAGCCCCGACAGCCCGTTCGGTGAGCTGGTCGCGTACTGGCTGGAAGACCTCGACCTGGAAGACCGGCTCTCGCGGACGACGAGGCTGCTGTACGAGCGGAACATGCGCACGCTCGTGCTGCCCGCGTTCGAGAATCTCACGCTCCGCGAGATCGGCGTCGCGCGCTGCGACCACTTCCTGAAGCAGATGGCGAAGAAGAGCTACAGTCGGGCGCGGCAGGCGCGGCTCGTGCTGCGCCTGGCGCTGGCCCTCGCAGTGCGGCATGAGGTGCTGCCGCGTAACCCGGTCGATTCGGTGTCGCGCCTTCACCGTCCTCCGCACACGCCGGATGCGCTCACGCCCGTGGAGGTGAACGCGATCCGCCTTGCCATCGCCGCGTGGGAGGCGGGGCGTGCCGTCTCGGGGCCGAAGCCAGACGGGCAGCTCGGCGTGATCGTGGAGGTCATGCTCGGCACGTCCGCGCGCATCGGGGAGGTGCTGGCGATCCGCCGCCGCGACATCGATATCACCAGCGCCACCCCGTCGATCCGCATCGCGGGCACCATCGTCAGTCACAAGGGCGAGGCGACCTCGCGGCAGGATCACCCCAAGACCGCGAAGTCCCGGCGCACGGTGGCAATCCCGACCTTCACCGCAGAGGCTGTTCGCAAGCGCCTGGTGTGCGTGAATAACCCCTCCCTCGACGCGCTACTTTTCACCACGCGCGAGGGAAACCCGCTGACGACCAACAGCGTGCGCCGCCAGCTCCGACACGTCTTGAAGCTCGCGGGCATCACCGGGGTCACCCCGCACATGTTCCGCCGCACCGTCGCCACGGTCATCAATGAGCAGGCGGGCGTTGACCTCGCCGCGGAGCTGCTGGGGCACACCAACACGAAGATCACGATCCAGCACTACATCCGCCGCAACGAGATGGTGAATCCCGCCACGGCCGAGCTGCTCGACCGAGTGCTGGCCAAGGAAGGATCGTGATGCACAGATACGCTTGGATGACTGTGCAAGGGGAGGTAGAATGTGACCATGACACCGGCAACCCTGACCATCGACCCCGAGGACGTGCGCGCCAGCGCGCGCGACGCCTCGGCGCGCCCGGCCTGGCTGGAGAAGGTCGCGGAGTACGTCCAGCGCGCCGCCTCCGAGGGCGAGACGGTCACGCTTACCGCGAAGCAGCGGATGCTCACGCCCGAGCAGGTCGCCGCGCTCACCGGGGTGTCGCGCTCGACCATCTCCCGCAAGATCAAGGCGGGCGAGATCCACGCCGTCAAGGTCGGCAACCGCAACCGAATCCCGTTCGACGAGTACATGCGGTGGTGGGATCAGGCGATGGGCGACGTTGTGGAACTGGTGCGCGATGACCTCCGGGAAGACCTCTTCGGCACGCGCTGACGTGACCTTCGTCTTCCTCGACGCCAACGTTGTCGCCAAGCCCGTCACCCGCACCATCCTGATGGTCGGCGCGGCCCGCAGCGGGCTCTCCGTCGGATGGAGCGCGACAGCCGAGGCGGAAGCCGCACGCCACATGCGTCAGCGGGCGACCACGCCCGCGGACGTGCGCAGGCGCTACGGCGGTGAACTCACGCCGACCGGGGAAATGGCCGGACGGTTCGAGGCCACCGAGCCCAAGGACCGGCAGCTCCTCGCCGACGCCGAAGCCGCCGGTGCACGGTTCCTCATCACCGAGGACGTGGACGACTACGGACTGGCAGACCTTGCCAGCGGCGGCATCTCGGCGGTGAACCCTGATCTGTTCCTCGCCGAGCGGCTGACGCGCGAGGCATACGGCGTGGTCATCCTGCGGTTCGTGGAACTCCAGGTGAATCCACCGACGACGCCCGCGCAGTTCCATGCCGCCATCGCCAAGCAGCACCCGCGCCTGTTCGCCGCGCACGCCGACCTCTACGACATCGCGCCCGAGCGGGGCGTGCATTCGGAACCCGCTGTCATCTTCCGCGGCACGCGCTGCCTGCGCTGTGAGCGGATCGTCGCCGACCCGACTGCGATCATCGACGGGCTCGGCCCGGAGTGCCGCTGAGCTACAGCCTCGGGGCGTTGCTCGGCGACGTAGGCGCGGGCGTTGCGGGGATGAACGGCGCTGCGAGCTCTCGCCCCGCGGTCTCCCGCGATCCCAGGTTCGGCTCGTAGGCCCGCACGGCCTCGATGGTCAGCTCGACCCGCTCCGACTCCGGCGCCGCAGGCTCAGGGCCAGGTTCGTCCTGCATCGAGGCGAGCTGGGATTCGACGCGGGCGAGGTCTTCCTCCGCGTCGGAAAGGGCCTGGGCGTGGCGGAAGGGCTGGCCGAGGCGCTGCTGGGTGTCGGCGACGGTCTGCTCGGCTTCCTCCAGGTCGGTGCGGGCCTGGTCGAGGAGGGAGGGGATGCCGCTGACGCGGTTCTCGATGCGCTGGACGAGCCCGAGACCTGCTTCCAGGAACGACTCCTTCGGCATCGTGAAGCCCGAGCGGGGCACCTCGGGCAGAGAGACGGTCACATCGAGGGCGGCGAGCCCGGAGCGGGCCTCGACGTGGATGTCGAAGCCGGATGGCGCGTAGCGCTTCTCGGTACCGATAGTCCAGCGACCTGGTACCGAGGTTCTGGCTAGTTGGTACTCCCGCGCTTGTTCTGGTCTTCTGATCTCGGCGGCG
>NZ_BMMD01000009.1 GCF_014645655.1 Agromyces bauzanensis
CCTCCGGCCAGCCTTGACGCCGGCTCCGGGCGCCACCAGGCGGCCGCTATCGGGGGGGAAGGATCCCCCAAAATCATGTCTCTACGGTTTCAGGGGATTGCCGCCGCCCAGCGCCAGGGTCAGCTGGTCCTTGGGGATGGTGCGGCGCTTGCGGGCCCGCCCGGTCGGGACCTTGTCCGCGGTGATCCTGGTACGCCGCGCGATGCACACCACGCCCTCGGTTGGCCAGGCGCCGGGCAGGTAGTCGATCACGGCCAGCTCGGTGTTCTCCATCCCGATCGCCGGCGTCCACTGGTGATCGGGGATATGGGAGGCGGCCGCGAAGACCGGGGCGGTGCGGGTCACCCCGATCGCGAACTGCACCCCGCGCTCCACGCAGGCGTGGGCGAGGTCCTTGGCGAAGTAGCCCGCGTCCCACCGGGCCCGCACTTGCCCCACCCCGGCTGGGAGGGCAGCGATGGCCCGGTCGAGCATCGCCACGCTGTTGGACCGCGGGTCCGCCGCGCCGGCCATCAGCTCCGCGGCCAGCGGCACCCCAGCCTCGGCCCAGTGCGCGATGTGCGGGCGCAGATTGCGCTGGCCGGTGTGGTTGTACTCCGCCCGCTCCTTCGTCCGCCCGTAGACCTCCACGTCGGTGGTGTCCCCGTCGATCGTGGCGACCTTCAACAACGACAACCGCCGCACCGGCCCCACCAATCCCAGCATTCGGGTGTTGATCGCGCCGATCGCGGTCTCGATCCCGCGCAACTGCTCGTCGGGGAACCGCCGGGCGATCCCGGTCGCGGTCGTCGCCGCCGGGGTCGGGACCGGCTCAAGGAGCTGCCCGGCGACGTCATCACGGCGCCGGTCCAGGCTGACCAGGAAGTCACCCTCGCTCATCTGGCACGACGCCACCGCCATCACCAGCCCGCCGCCCGATACGCCCCGGCGGCGGACCTTCACCGCGCCAATGCCCTCCTCGAGCGCCGCGGTGATCCCCAACACCCGGTCCAGCTCACGGACCGCCCCCACACCCGCGGACGAAGTCAGCCGCGCGTCCGGCGCGCCGACCCGCACCCGACGCGCCCGCGACCGCTGCTTCCCACCCTGCTTGCCCTTGCGTAGAGTTGCCACCGAACAGATGCCCTTCGCCTGGATACATGAAGTCCTCGACAAACCTCATACTTCCAAGGCAAAGGGCATCTGCCCGTCACGACCCGCCAAGCACTACTCGCGGATCTGGGTCAGACGAAGGTGGGTCAAGATGCGCGGCGCGGCGAGCTCAATCGGGGGAGTGGGTGGCCTCGAGTCGGTCTGACCGACTCTCGCGCGAGGCGCATGGTCCCCACCTGCCGTGGCTCGGTGCAGCGTTCAACGGAGCCGAACCACAAGCCACCCGGCAGACGTCAGCTGTCAGCAACACTGCCGAGTTGTCACGGAACCTGAACGGAGGCGTTCGAAGCACACTCTCGGCTCGTCCACACCACTCGTCAACGCGAACATCGACGCAGGTGGCCAACGGCGTCAGCCGACGGTCGCGAGGAACACCCTGGTGACGTCGTCGACCACACCCTCGCCGAGCACGAGCACCTCGTGGTCATGGACGTGGAACTTACGGATCGCCTTCTCGGCGGCAGCGATCTCGGCGTCCACGCCAGCGCCCTTCATGAGCACGAGCTCACCTCCCGGCCGCAGGAGCGGAGCGCTGATCGGGATCAAGGTGCGCAGGGCACTGACCGCGCGCGCGGTCACCTGATCCAAAGCGCCCTTCAGCTTCGCCTCCTCCGCCCGCGCGCGCACGACGTCGACGTTGGCCAACTCGAGCTCCCCGGCCTGACGCTCGAGCCACGCCACTCGCCGCTCCATCGGCTCGATCAGGGTGAACGAGACATCCGGTCGCATGATCGCGAGCACCAGGCCGGGAAGCCCGGCACCGGAGCCGATGTCGCCGACCCGACCCGGGCGCAGCAACGGTGCGACGAGCGCGCTGTTGAGGATATGGCGAGTCCACAGCCGGGGGAGCTCGAGTGGACCGATGAGCCCGAGCTCCTCGCCGTGGCGCGCAAGCGATTCTGTGAACGCGCGACCGCGCTCCAGATGCTCACCGAAGATCCGTAGTGCGACCGCGGGCTCCGGCTCGAGTGCGTCGGTCATTGTTTCACGTGAAACGTCAGGCACCGCGCGTGATGACCGCGTGACGCTCGGAACCCTCGCCCCTGGACTCGGAGTGGAAGCCGCGCTCGCTCACCAGATCGTGCACGAGCTTGCGCTCGTACGACGACATCGCCGGAAGCGCGGCCTCGGCGGCGCCCCCGTCGATGCGCTCGATTGCCCGCGACACCAGCGTCGCGAGCTCGTTGCGGCGTGCATCGCGCGACCCGCCGATGTCGAGGATCAGGCGAGAGAACACGCCGGTCTTCGTCTGCACCGCAAGTCTGGTGAGCTCCTGGAGCGCGCTCACGGTCTCGGGCTTCGACAGCACGTTGAGATTCGCCCCTTCACCGGCATTCACCGAGACGTACGCCCTGCCGTTGCGAGCGTCGATATCGATGTCACCGTCGAGATCGCAGATGTCGAGGACTTCCTCGATGTAGTCGGCGGCGATGTCGCCTTCCTCCTCGAGCTGCGCGATGGAACGGTCCTCGTCCTGGTGAACGTTCGTCATGGCTTACTTCCCGCCCTGTTTCTTCGCACGCGACTTGCCCATAGGCTGCTGGCGCTGGGTCTTCTTCGGTTCCTCGACGGCGACGGCGCTGTCCTGCTTCTCCTCGACCACCAGCTTGCCCTTCTTGGCGAGACGCGCCTCCCGAGCGCGCGCCGCTTCGCTGCCGGGCGTGGGCATGTTGCGGATCACGACGAACTGCTGGCCCATCGTCCAGAAGTTCGAGACGAGCCAGTAGAACATCACGCCGAGCGGGAAAGCGACGCCTGACACGGCGAACACCAGGGGAAGCAGGTAGAGGAGAATGCGCTGCTGCCGGAACATGGGGCTCGCCTTGGTCTCGGGCGACATGTTCTTGGAGACGATCTGCAGTTGCGTGATGAACTGCGACGCGGTCATCAGCACGATCATGATGGCCGCGACCACCATGACCTGCCACGGCCCACCGGCGTTCATGGCGTTGATGAAGGTCGAGTTGAGCGGCGCGCCGAGGAAGACCGCGTTGGCGAACGAATCGGCGAGGTCCTGGCTCAACGCCCCGACACCGGCCTGGTCCTTCACCGACGCGTCGTTGAGCACCGAGAACAGACCGAAGAAGATCGGCATCTGCAACAGCAACGGGAGACATGACGACAGCGGGTTGGTGCCCGTCCGCTTGTAGAGCTCCATGGTCTCGCGCGACATCGCCTCGCGGGAGAACTGGTCCTTCTTGCCCTTGTACTTGTCCTGGATCTTCTTCAGCTGCGGCGCAACCTCGAGCATGCGTCGCTGGCTCTTGATCTGGCGGACGAAGATGGGAATCAGCGCCGCACGCACGACGATGACGAGTCCGACGATCGACAACACCCAGGTGATGCCCGAGTCGGGATCGAGCCCGAAGAACGTCCACATCGAGTGGAACGAGACGAGGATCAGCTCGATGACCCATTTGATGGGCCAGAGGATCAGACCAATGAAGTCCATGGGTGCGGATCAGTCCTTTCGGGACAGGATGGGGGACGAGTTCGTGGTCTCCGTTGCCGGCGCAGGGGCTGAAGCATGATCGGCGGCGCGATGCGTGTGCTCGTGCACAAGTCGAGCGGCCGCGGCATCCGCTTCGGCCTTCGGGAACATGCCGCGCGGCACCACCCAGCCGAACGGAGTCACCGCGTAACGGCCGTGGCGAGCGGGGCGAACGTCGTCGATGCCACCGGCCGTCCACGGGTTGCACCGAAGGATGCGCCAAGCCGTGAGTGCCGACCCGACGAGCAGTCCGCTCTGCTGCACCGAGCCCAGGCCGTACGCGGAGCACGATGGGTAGTACCGGCAGACGTCGCCGTACAGTGGCGAGATCACCGCGCGATAGCCGCGGAGCAGCAGCACGCCGAGGTTGCGGGGGAAGAGGAGCAGGAAGAGCAGGAGGTTGCGCATCTCAGGCGCCCTTCGAGACGAGCGTCGACGCACCGGCGTGTGGCGGCCGCCGGCGAAGCGCGTCGAGCACCTCGGCCCGCAGCACTGGCCACGCGGCATCCGACGCGCCCGGAAGTGCACGAACGACGACGTCCACACCTCGAACGCCGTCGACGACGGCCTCGTGACAGGCTGCCTTGAGGCGGCGGCGCACGAGATTTCGCCGCACTGCAGTGCCGACCTTCTTGGAGACGATGAAGCCGAAACGCGCGTCGGTGCCCGACTCCCGTGAGCGCAGATAGCTCACGGTGTGGGCACCGGCGACCTTCGCACCTCTGCGCACGATGACTCGGTAGTCGTCCGCGCTCGTGATGCGATTGGCTTTGGCGAGCACCGAGCGACTAGGCGGAGAGTTCGGTGCGACCCTTGGCGCGGCGTGCCGACAGAATGGCACGGCCGGCGCGGGTGCGCATGCGAAGGCGGAAGCCGTGCTTCTTGGCGCGACGACGGTTGTTCGGCTGGAACGTACGCTTGCTCATTCTTCTTCTCCGGCTTTCGGATCTCCGTGTCGTGCAGCCATGCGATGCGCCGACGGGAAAACTGGGTGCCCATTGGGCTTGGGTCAACCTACTAAAACTACGGCCTCGGAGTGCCGGGGTCAAACCGGGCGCACCTCGCGCCCGACCATAGTGCAAACACGACAGTATCCCGCTTCCCTCCGGATCCCCTGTGGACCGACACGCCCATCCCGTCGAATCCCTGCTCCGGCATTTGTCCCCGGGGGCTGGATTCGCTACCGTGTGAGACCAGTTATCCCCAGCTTCGCACGCAGAATCTCGGGCCTCTCTCCGAATCTGCCCACAGGACGTGGATAACGCAGTGAACACTTCGCGTCGCGCCGCTCGCATGTCGATCGGGGGATCGATGGGCGGCACACGACGGCACCGGAACGATTGCGGGGAACGATGACAGAGCAGCCCATCTCGGAAACATGGGCCACCGTCCTCGACCGGCTTTCGGACGACGAGGCCATAACGCCGATGCTCCAGGGGTTCCTGAGCCTCGTCGAGCCCAAGGGCATCGCCGCCGGTACCTTCTACCTCGAGGTGCCGAACGACTTCACGGCCAGCATGCTCAACCAACGCATGCGGGTCTCCCTGCTGTCGGCCATGAGCGTCATCGAGTCCCCGTCCGCGGTGACATCGTTCTACGTCGTCGTGAATCCCGAGCTCGAGGAGGCGCGGACCCCCGAGCCGCAGTCCATCCCGCTCGGCGACTATCCGAACCCCGTCGAGCTGCCCGCGTCGCCGCAGTCGGTGTTCGGGAACACGAGTCCCGATCGGCCGCGCGACGCGCGCCTCAACCCGAAGTACTCGTTCGACAGCTTCGTGATCGGCCAGTCCAACCGCTTCGCACATGCCGCGGCGGTGGCCGTGGCGGAGGCGCCGGCGAAGGCGTACAACCCCCTCTTCATCTACGGCGACTCCGGACTCGGCAAGACGCACCTGCTGCACGCGATCGGCCACTACGCGATGAGCCTCTATCCCGGCATCCGGGTGCGGTACGTCTCCAGCGAGGAGTTCACGAACGACTTCATCAACTCGATCGCGAACAATCGCGGCTCCCTCTTCCAGCAGCGGTACCGCAACATCGACATCCTGCTGATCGACGACATCCAGTTCCTGCAGGGCAAAGCGGAGACGCAGGAGGCGTTCTTCCACACCTTCAACACGCTGCACGATCACAACAAGCAGGTCGTGATCACGAGCGATGTGCCGCCGAAGCACCTGACGGGCTTCGAGGACCGCATGCGCAGCCGGTTCGAGTGGGGCCTCATCACCGACGTGCAGGCGCCCGACCTCGAGACCCGCATCGCCATCCTCCGCAAGAAGGCGCAGTCCGAGCGCCTGCAGGTGCCCGACGAGATCCTCGAGTACATGGCCTCGAAGGTGTCGAGCAACATCCGTGAACTCGAGGGCACCCTCATCCGCGTCACCGCCTTCGCGAGCCTCAACCGCACTCCGGTCGACATGCCCCTCGTGCAGACCGTGCTGAAGGACCTCATCTCGGACGACTCCGACAACGTCGTCGCGCCGGTCGACATCATCACGGTGACCGCCGAGTACTTCAAGCTCACGGTCGACGACCTCTACGGCTCGAGCCGCTCGCAGGCCGTGGCCACAGCCCGCCAGATTGCGATGTACCTCTGCCGCGAGCTCACGAGCCTGAGCCTGCCGAAGATCGGCCAACTCTTCGGCAACCGCGACCACACCACGGTGATGTACGCGAACAAGAAGATCTCCGAGCTCATGAAGGAGCGCCGGTCGATCTACAACCAGGTCACCGAGCTCACGGCGCGCATCAAGCAGACGAGCCGCTACCGCTGATCGGATGCCGCGGCCGGCACGGTCGGCCCTCGGCGCGAGCGCGTTCGATCCCCTCGCCGACCCTGCTCTCCGACGCCCTGGAGCCGCGCTGACGGCGATTCCCACAGCTGTGGAGAACTTGTGGATTATTCGCGAGCAACCCCGTCAACGCTGTTGAGACAACGTCGCACCCTGTGCACAACTCGCGATCGAACGAACCAGCGGTACGCGTCATCCGCTGCGAAACCCACACACTGTGCACAGATCGGATGCCCCGTCTCGGGCCTCATTCCGCCGATCGCTGCGCGCCATCCACAGTTTCCACAGCGGTTAACACCGTTAAGAGAGAACCGGTTAACCAGGGGACCCCACAACATTCGAGTCGGCGGCCGGGCCGCCCGAGTTCCGTGGCGCCGAATCTCCCGGCGCGGCAGGGTGCCTGCGGATAGCATGGGAACCCACGACTGCGCCATCCACGACGGGAGAACCGTGAAGTTCCAGGTCAATCGGGACGTCTTCAGTGAGGCCGTTTCCTTCGCCGTCAAGCTGCTGCCCCAGCGCACGACGCTGCCGATCCTCTCGGGCATCCTCATCCAGGCGAACGCCGACGGGCTCGTGCTCTCGTCCTTCGACTACGAGGTGTCGTCCCAGACCGAGATCCAGGCGGATGTCGAGGAGCCCGGCGCGGTGCTCGTCTCCGGCCGCCTCCTCGCCGAGATCGCGGGCCGCCTGCCCAACGCACCCGTGCGCGTGACCACCGAGGATGCCCGCATCTCAGTGAGCTGCGGCTCCTCCAACTTCACCCTGCTCTCGATGCCGGTCGAGGAATACCCGTCGATCCCCGAGATCTCGGGCGAGACCGGAGTCGTGCCGGCCGAGGAGTTCGCCACCGCCGTCGCACAGGTCGCGGTCGCGGCATCCCGTGACGACGTGACGCCGGTCATCACGGGGGTGCAACTCGAGGTGCGTGAGAACCACCTCGGGCTCGTCGCGACCGACCGCTACCGTGTGGCCGTGTGCGAGATCGACTGGGACGGCGGAGCCGTCGCCGGCGACGAGACCCTCACCGCACTCGTTCCCGCGCGCACTCTGCAGGAGGTCGGCAAGACCTTCGGCCACTCGGGCACGATCTCGATCTCGATCACCAGCCGCGACGATCGCGAGCTCATCGCGTTCAGCGCCGACCGCAAGACGGTCACCTCACTGCTCATCAAGGGCAACTTCCCGCCCGTTCGACGGCTCTTCCCCGAGACGGTCGACAACTACGCGGTCATGAGCACGGCAGACCTCATCGAGGCGACCCGCCGGGTCGCCCTCGTGCTCGAGCGCGAGGCCGCCCTGCGGTACACGTTCACCGCCGAGGGCCTCACGCTGGAGGCCATCGGCAGCGAGCAGGCGCAGGCGTCCGAGTCGATCGACGCGATCCTCACCGGCGACGACACCGTCGTCTCGCTGAAGCCGCAGTTCCTGCTCGACGGGCTCGGTGCGGTGCACTCCGAGTTCGTGCGCATCTCGTTCACGAAGACCGAGAATCCCAACAAGCCCGGCCCGGTGCTCATCACGAGCCAGTCGTCGCGCGACCAGGCCGGCTCCGACACGTACCGATACCTGCTGCAGCCCAATCTCCTCCTTCGCTGACCGGAGGGTTCTCGAGACGCCGCTTCGCGGCTCCTCGACCACCGGGAGGTCGGCGGTGGCCGGTAGCGTGGGAAGCCCCGGATGCCGCGTGATCGAAGGGAGTCCAGCCGTGCATGTCGCCCGCCTCTCCCTCATCGACTACCGCAACTACGAGCGCGCCGAACTCGACCTCGGGCCGGGCGCGACCGTGTTCGTCGGGCGGAACGGTCAGGGCAAGACCAACCTCGTCGAAGCCATCGGCTACCTCTCGACGCTGGGCTCGCACCGCGTTTCAGGCGACCAGGCGCTCATCAGGGCCGGGTCGGATGCCGCGATCATCCGTGCACTCCTGACGCACGGCGGCCGCGAGGTGCTCGTCGAACTGCAGCTCAACCGCCAGGGCGCCAACCGCGCGCAACTGAATCGCTCGCCGGTGAAGACGAGGGAGCTGCCGCGGTACGCGCACAGCGTGCTCTTCGCGCCCGAAGACCTCGCGATCGTGCGCGGCGAGCCGTCGGTGCGGCGCCGCATGCTCGACGAGCTGCTGGTACAGCGCACGCCGCGACTCGCCGGCGTGATGGGCGACTACGAGCGGGTTCTGAAGCAACGTAACTCGCTGCTGAAGAGCGCCCGTGCCCGGGGGCTCGCGGCCGCGAAGCTGCCCACGCTCGACATCTGGGACGAACGCCTCGTCGGACTCGGCTCGGAGATCATCGACCAGCGCGTGGCGCTCATCGGTGAGCTCGGTGCTCCGCTCGCGGCGGCCTATCGCTCCATCGTGGATGCCGACCACGGGCCCGAGCTCCGGCCGCTCCTGTCGGTCGACGGGGGCGACCCTGATGGGGAGGATCTCGATACCGCGCTTCACGCCGACTCGACCACCGGCGGCGACACGGTGAAGCAGCCCGCCGGCACCGCGGCACGGTTCGCCGAGGCCGTGCGCCGGTTGCGGCCGAAGGAGCTCGATCGCGGTGTCACCCTGGCCGGGCCGCACCGCGACGACGTGGTGCTGCTCCTCAACGGCCTGCCCGCGAAGGGCTACGCGAGCCACGGCGAGTCGTGGTCGTTCGCGCTCGCCCTGCGACTCGCCTCTGCCGAGCTGCTTCGCCGCGACTCGTCGACGGGCGACCCGGTGCTCGTGCTCGACGATGTGTTCGCCGAACTCGATCGGCTGCGCCGTGAGCGTCTGGCCGCTGCGGTCGGCGGATTCGAGCAGGTGCTCGTCACGGCGGCCGTGCTCGAGGACGTGCCCGAGCCGCTCACGAAGCGCATCGTGCATATCGACGCCGGCCGCATCGTCGAGAGTGAGACCACCGATGTCTGAGGCGGCTCGGGTCTACCAGCACTTCCGCGAGATCTTCGGCGACACCCGCCCGCGCCCGGGTCGCGCCCGGAACCGGGTGCGCGAGGCATCCGGAAGCGAGCCCTTCACACCGGGCCGCGACCCGCGGCCGCTCGGCGACGCGATCGACGGGCTCACGACCCAGCTCGGGTGGACGGCTCCGCTCTCGCAGCACGAGGTGCTCGCGTCGTGGGCCGACGTCGCGGGCGAGGAGATCGCCAGGCACTCCGAGGCGATCGCGATCGAGAACGGCGTGCTGCAGGTGCGTTGCGAGTCGACGGCGTGGGCGACGCAGCTGCGCCTGATGCGTACCGAACTCGTCACGCGCATCCTCGACCGGAGCCCGGAGGCGGGCGTCGAGACCATACGCTTCCAGGGCCCGGATGCCCCCACCTGGAAAAGGGGTCCCAGATCGGTTCCAGGGCGTGGTCCGCGCGATACCTACGGCTGAGACGGCAAATTCGGTCACCGTGCCTGCGTCATCGCCTCAGATCGGCGCTTCCGGGCCGGGGGCGAGCCTCCGTTTGATAGGATCAAGGGTCGACAGAATGACGGTCAGGAGCCCGATTCACACATGACAGCCGAACCCGCGAAGGCCCAACAGAAGCCGGCGTACGGCGCCGATGACATCCAGGTTCTCGAGGGCCTCGAAGCGGTTCGCAAGCGGCCGGGCATGTACATCGGTTCCACCGGTCCGCGTGGCCTGCACCACCTCGTGTACGAGATCGTGGACAATTCCGTCGATGAGGCGTTGGCCGGCTACGCCACCGCGATCGACGTGACGATCCTTCCCGACGGCGGAGTCCGCGTGATCGACAACGGCCGCGGCATCCCGGTGGACATCCACAAGACCGAGGGCCGTTCGACCGTCGAGGTCGTGCTCACGGTGCTGCACGCGGGCGGCAAGTTCGGTGGTGGGGGATACGCAGTGTCGGGAGGTCTGCACGGTGTCGGGTCATCCGTCGTCAACGCCCTGTCGTCGCGGCTCGACGTCGAGGTCCACCGCCAGGGCTTCGTGTGGACGCAGTCGTACACCGTCGGCGTGCCCGATGCCCCGCTCGCGAAGGGCGGCGCGTCCGACCAGACGGGCACGACCATCACCTTCTGGCCGAACCCCGACATCTTCGAGACCGTCGAGTTCGACTACGAGACGCTCCGCACCCGGTTCCAGCAGTACGCCTTCCTCAACAAGGGCCTGCGCATCACGCTCACCGACCTTCGCGCGGGCAAGGAGGAGATCGAGCCCGAGGACACGCCGACGACTGGTGCGATCACGATCCACCCGCGCACCGACACCTTCCGCTACGAGCGCGGGCTCGTCGACTACGTCGAGTACCTCAACCGCTCGAAGAAGTCCGACTTCGTGAACGAGGAGATCATCTCCTTCGAGTCGGAGGACACCGAGCGCAAGATCGCCCTCGAGGTGGCGATGCAGTGGACCACCGCATACACCGAATCGGTGCACACCTACGCGAACACCATCAACACACACGAAGGCGGCACCCACGAGGAGGGATTCCGCGCGGCGCTGACGACCCTCGTCAACCGGTACGCGCGCGAGAAGGGGATCCTCAAGGAGAAGGACGACAACCTCTCCGGCGAGGACGTGCGCGAGGGCCTCACCGCCGTCATCTCGGTGAAGCTCGCCGAGCCGCAGTTCGAGGGCCAGACGAAGACGAAGCTCGGCAACACCGAGGCGAAGTCGTTCGTGCAGAAGGTCACGGCCGACCAGCTCGGCGACTGGTTCGAGCGCAATCCGGGTCCTGCGCGCGACATCATCCGCAAGGCGATCCAGGCCGCGACGGCCCGACTCGCCGCCCGCAAGGCGCGCGAGGCCACCCGCCGCAAGGGACTGCTCGAGTCCGGCGGCATGCCAGGCAAGCTCAAGGACTGCTCGTCGAAGGATCCGTCGGTCTCCGAGATCTTCATCGTCGAGGGCGACTCGGCCGGCGGTTCGGCCGTGCAGGGCCGTAACCCCGAGACGCAGGCGATCCTGCCGCTGCGCGGCAAGATCCTCAACGTCGAGAAGGCGCGCCTCGACCGGGCACTCGCGAACAATGAGGTGCAGGCCATGATCACGGCGTTCGGCGCCGGCATCGGCGAGGACTTCAACGCCGAGAAGGCCAGGTACCACAAGATCGTGCTCATGGCCGACGCCGACGTCGACGGCCAGCACATCACCACGCTGCTGCTCACCCTCCTGTTCCGCTACATGCGCCCGCTCATCGAGCTCGGCTACGTGTACCTCGCGCAGCCGCCGCTCTACCGCATCAAGTGGTCGAACGCCGAGCACCAGTTCGTCTACTCCGACAAGGAGCGCGACCTGCTCGTCGCCGACGGCACCGCGAAGGGCTGGCGCGTTCCCAAGGAGAACGGAATCCAGCGCTACAAGGGTCTCGGCGAGATGAACCACCAGGAGCTCTGGGAGACCACGATGAACCCCGAGACCCGCACGCTCCTGCAGGTCACCATGGAGGACGCGGCCGCGGCCGACGAGATCTTCGCGACCCTGATGGGCGAAGACGTCGAGAGTCGTCGCAACTTCATCCAGAAGAACGCGAAGGACGTGCGCTTCCTTGACATCTGACGTGATCAACCCAGGCGCCGACGACGACCGCGAGGGCTTCGGCGTGCACGGCAGGATCGACCAAGTCGACCTGCAACTCGAGATGCAGCGGTCGTACCTCGATTACGCCATGAGCGTCATCGTCGGCCGCGCGCTCCCCGAGGTGCGCGACGGGCTGAAGCCGGTGCATCGCCGGGTCATCTACGCCATGTACGACGGCGGCTACCGGCCCGACAAGGCGTTCTCGAAGTGCGCCCGTGTGGTCGGCGATGTCATGGGTCAGTACCACCCGCACGGCGACACCGCGATCTACGACGCGCTCGTGCGCCTGGTGCAGCCGTGGAGCCTCCGGTACCCGCTGGCACTCGGCCAGGGCAACTTCGGCTCGCCCGGCAACGACGGGGCGGCGGCCCCCCGATACACCGAGACGAAGATGGCGCCGCTCGCCCTCGAGATGGTTCGCGACATCGACGAGGACACCGTCGACTTCCAGGACAACTACGACGGTCACACCCAGGAGCCGTCCATCCTGCCGTCGCGGTTCCCGAACCTCCTCGTCAACGGCTCGGTCGGCATCGCGGTGGGCATGGCGACCAACATCCCGCCCCACAACCTCCGCGAAGTGGCATCCGGTGCGCAGTGGTACCTCGAGCACCCTGAGGCGTCGCGCGAGGAGCTGCAGGATGCGCTGATCCGGCGCATCAAGGGACCCGACTTCCCGACGGGCGCGCAGATCCTCGGCGTGAAGGGCATCAACGACGCCTACCGCACCGGACGCGGCTCGATCACCATGCGCGCCGTGGTCTCGGTGGAGGAGCTCCAGGGCCGCACCTGCCTCGTCGTCACCGAGCTGCCCTACCAGGTGAACCCCGACAACCTCGCGATCAAGATCGCCGACCTCGTGAAGGACGGCAAGATCGGCGGCATCGCCGACATCCGCGACGAGACGTCCGGCCGCACCGGACAGCGCCTCGTGATCGTGCTGAAGCGCGACGCGGTCGCCAAGGTCGTGCTGAACAACCTGTACAAGCACACGCAGCTGCAGGAGAACTTCGGCGCGAACATGCTCGCGATCGTCGACGGCGTGCCGCGCACGCTCTCGATCGACGGCTTCGTCGCGCACTGGGTCGACCACCAGGTCGACGTGATCGTGCGGCGCACGCAGTACCGCCTGCGCAAGGCGGAGGAGCGAATGCACATCCTGCGCGGCTACCTCAAGGCGCTCGACGCGCTCGACGAGGTCATCGCGCTCATCCGCCGGTCGCCCACCGTCGACGACGCGCGCGAGGGACTCATGAAGCTCCTCGACATCGACGACCTGCAGGCGCGCGCCATCCTCGAGATGCAGCTGCGCCGGCTGGCCGCGCTCGAGCGCCAGAAGATCATCGACGAGTCCGAGGAACTCGCCGCACTGATCGCCGACTACCAGGCGATCCTCGCCTCGCCCGAGCGCCAGCGCACCATCGTCTCGGAGGAGCTTGCCGAGATCGTAGACAAGTACGGCGACGAGCGCCGCACGCACATCCTCCCGGGGTACGACGGCGACATGTCGGTCGAGGACCTCATCCCCGAGGAGGAGATGGTGGTCACCGTCACGCGCGGCGGCTACGTCAAGCGCACGCGGAGCGACAACTACCGCTCGCAGCACCGCGGGGGCAAGGGCGTGCGGGGCGCGCAGCTGCGCGCCGATGACGTCGTGGAACACTTCTTCGTGACCACGACGCACCACTGGCTGCTGTTCTTCACGAACATGGGTCGCGTCTACCGCGCGAAGGCGTACGAGATCCAGGAGGGCGGCCGCGACGCGAAGGGCCAGCACGTCGCCAACCTCCTCGAGATGCAGCCCGATGAGCAGATCGCCGAGATCCTCGACATCCGCGACTACGAGGTGACGAAGTACCTGGTGCTCGCGACGCGCGATGGCCTCGTGAAGAAGACCGACCTCACCGCGTACGACACCAACCGCTCGCGCGGCGTCATCGCGATCATCCTCCGCGAGGGCGACGAGCTCGTCTCCGCTATGCTCGCCGACGACGACGACGAGATCCTGCTCGTCTCGCGCAAGGGCATGTCGCTCCGGTTCGAGGCGACGGACGACGCGCTCCGCCCGATGGGGCGCTCGACCTCGGGTGTGAAGGGCATGAGCTTCCGCGACGGGGACAGCCTGCTCGAGGCATCCGTCGTCGATCGGTCGGATGCCGCGGCAGACGCGGATGCCGCAGGGTCGACGCCTGAGGACAACGGCCAGAAGCTCAGTGCGACCGACACCTACGTGTTCGTCGTCACCGAGGGCGGCTACGCCAAACGCACCCGGGTCGAGGAGTATCGCAAGCAACAGCGCGGCGGACTCGGCATCAAGGTGGCCAAGCTGAGCGAGGACCGCGGCGACCTCGCGGGCGCCCTCATCGTCTCCAGCGGCGACGAGGTGCTGGTGGTTCTTGCCAGCGGCAAGGTGGTACGCTCTGACGTCGCCGAGGTTCCCGCCAAGGGCAGGGACACGATGGGCGTCGTGTTCGCGAAGTTCGCGGATGACGACCGGATCATCGCCATCGCGAAGAATTCCGAACGGAATCTCGTGGAGGACGCCGCAGACACCGAAGCGGCCGAGCCCGCGGGAGAGGAGTAACCGTCCATGAGTAGCGTCGCCGAGAAGTTGGCCCGCAAGTCGAACCGCCGACCCCCGGCGAAGCAGGTGCGTCTGCGCCTCGTCTACATCGACTTCTGGTCGGCGGTGAAGCTGTCCTTCCTCGTGGCGGTGGCCCTCGCGGTGATCAGCATCGTCGTCACGTTCCTCGTGCACACGGTGCTGAGCTCCACGGGCATCTTCGAGCAGGTCAACTCGCTCGTTCAGGATGTCGCCGGTTCGAGCGGCGACCTCACGGCGGTGCTCTCGCTCGGCAACGTGATGGGCTTCGCGGTCGTGGCTGCGCTGCTCAACCTGGTCGTGACCACCGCGCTCGGCGCGATCGTCGCGGTGCTGTACAACCTCAGCGTGAAGATCACGGGTGGCCTGCTCGTCGGCTTCACGAACAGCTGACCCGCGCGTCGGCTCGATTCGGAGATCGCCCCACGGTCGGGTAGTCTGTCCTTCGGCCGAATTCGGGGATATAGCTCAGGCGGTTAGAGCGCTTCGCTGATAACGAAGAGGTCCGAGGTTCAAGTCCTCGTATCCCCACTCCGAACAATTCCACACCGGCGGATGCCGCGGCCTCCGTCCTCGGGGCCTTAGCTCAGTTGGTAGAGCGCCTGCTTTGCAAGCAGGATGTCAGGAGTTCGATTCTCCTAGGCTCCACATTCAGATCACGATGAATCCAGCCGAGACGATGATCCAGCCGATCAAGCTGTGATAGCGGGCTTCCGGGGGATCACGCCGGCGCGCCGCAGGTTGCGGGGTACAGTGACGAGATGGACATCCGCATCGCCGCGTACGGGGTGATCATCCGTGACGGGCGGATCCTGCTGTCCCACTGGAACGAACACGGTCGCTCCGGATGGACGTTGCCAGGCGGCGGAGTCGACGGCGCAGAGCATCCGGTGCAGGCCGCCAGGCGCGAGATCCTCGAGGAGACCGGCTACGTGCCCGCCATCGACCGCCTGCTCGGCATCGACACGTTGGTGGTGCCCGCGACGAAGCGGCACACCGGCCGGGCGCCGCTGTACGCGATGCGCGTCGTCTACCGCGCGAGCGTCGTCAGTGGTGAACCGCGCAGCGAGATCGGCGGCTCGAGTGACGAGGCAAGGTGGTTCCCGCTCGAGCAGGTGCCGAACCTGCATCGGGTGAGCCTGCTCGACATCGCGCTTCGCCTGAACGCCGAGGAGCCGCCCGACGGGGTGCCGCCTGCGGCATCCTGAGCGACCTCAGCAGTGCAGCACGGCGACGACGACAACGCAGCGACCGGATGGTCGATGCGCTCCCGACGACGCCGTGTGCAGCCGAGGCCCCCGCGGAGCGATCCCAATCGTCGACGGGGTCGCGTGCCACGGGGGTTCGGTGGTGTCGGTGCCCATGGCCGTCACGCCATCGGGCTGCCCAGCAGGGCGAGCCGCTGGAACTGGTCGTCACGGGCGCGGGTGCCCGCGAGTTCGGCCTGCCGACGCAATTGCATGGCGCTGGAGGTGCGGCGCTCGTCCTGGCGCCGGCTCCACGCGAGCAGCGCGAGGCCTGCGCGCCGTGCCAGGCGTCCGTACAGCTGGGGCGCCTGGGGACTCAGTTCGACGGGTCGACCCACGCGGGTCGTGCCGGCGGTGAGGGGATTCGCGTTCACGATGATTCCTTCTGGTTCGGATGTCGTGATGTGGATGGTCCGAACGGCTGGTGCCGGTTCGGGATGGAGCGATCCGCGGTGGAGCGGTGGAGCGGTGGAGCGAGAAGCGTGCGTCCGGACGGATCAGCGCAGGCGCGCGTTGGTGAGGCTGGCGAGGGCGCGCGAGAGCGCGCCGCGAGATGGGCTGCGGGACCGCGAGACTCATGCGGTCGCGGCATCCGTGGCCGGTTCGACCGTGACGACGAGGTCGTCGGATGCCGCAGCTGAAGCCGCTGGTCACACCCGAGGGGGCGGAGTGACGATCAGGCGCCGAAGCGCGTGACGTCGGAGCGGGCTAGCAGGCCGCCGTGTACGCGAGGAGGACTCCCGTGTGCGGCTCAACGAAGATGTGGCTGGTCATCATGGGTGTCAACTCCTCTCTGGTTTCGGCTCAAACTGCCGAATCAAGACACTAGCGGGAATCTCAGCGCGAACGCAAGGTGATTTCCCAGATTCGTCGAAATCGCGGACGACGGCGAGGTGGCGGCGGATGGGTCGCCCGGCGCGGGGATGCGGGCGGTGAACCTGGGACCGAGGCCCACCGCCCGCCGAGATCGGACCGCGATCAGGGCGACCCGTCGCGGTTGACGAGCCGATCCCTCGACACGACCCGCGGCGGGGCCGTCACTCGTAGGTCTTGAGGATCTCGAACTCGTCCGGCTGGCCGTCTTCGATCATCGACATGTACCGCGCACACACCTCGTCGTCCTGTTCGGCGGCGATGACCCGCTCCATCGCCTCGCTGCTCTCGAAGAACACGATGTCGGCGTATCCGCCGGTGAGGTCGCGGACGAGGACCCGTCGGATGATCCCGTCCTGGTGCTGTACCAATCCGTCCTCGAACTCGTCCGATGCACTGAGCAACCCCTCCTCGGTGACCCCGGGCTTGAGCGTGAACCGCGCCAGTGCGATCTGCATGGCTTCTCCTTTCGTCTTCACCGGGATGGTATCGGTGAATATTCCGTTCAATGTCATATGGGATGGGCGGCCACCGTCACACGAGCAGAGCCGAGCGGCTGGAGGTTCTGAAGTCGTTGCTGGGCGGTCGGGATCACGCGACCGTCGCCGAACTGGCCTCCGAGCTGGACGTGAGCGTGCGGACGCTGCACCGGGACCTGGCGTTCCTTCGCGACCAGGGCATTCCGGTGGACGGCGATCGTGGACGAGGCGGCGGGCTGCGACTGGAACACGGCTGGTCGCTCGGCCGGGTGCACCTCAACGAGCTCGAAGCCATCGGCCTGCTGGTGAGCCTGACCGTCGCCGAGAAGGTCGGATCACCCACCCTCCTGGGAGACACGCGTGCGATCGCGCGCAAGATCGCCACGTCCTTCGCGCCCGCGCAGGCGCGACGTATCCGTGCCGTCCGATCTCGGATCCTGGTCGGCTCCCACGCGTCGGGAGCGGTGCTCGCGAGTCACGCCGCGCCACCGGACTCGGTCACCGGGCCGCTGCTCGACGCCTTCGCCAACCGACGGATCGCCATCATCAGGTATCAGGATCAGCAGGCCAGCATCACCGACCGTGAGATCGAGCTTCAGTACCCCTACTACAGCGTGCCGGTCTGGTACGTGCTCGCGTGGGATCGACTGCGCGACGATGTTCGCACCTTCAGGATCGACAGGATCAGAGACATCCGCCTCCTGCCCGATCAGTTCGGACTCCGCCGTGACGACCAGTTCCTCGCCGCGGGCGAGGCGACGGCCAGAGCCCTGTGAGTCGCGCTCGCCGACCATCGCACCAGGTGGCTCTCCCATCCGTGACCTGAGTCACCGCAACCGCGCGGATGAGACGAGGCCCTGCCCCGAGGAGGGGCGGGGCCTCGCGAAAATCGCTGAGGAACCCGGGGTCAGGCGACGGGAGGCGCGGCCGATGGCGCAGCAGTCGGCATGGGCTCGTCGTCAGCGACCCAGAGTTCGTCGTCGGCGCGGAACGTCTGCCACACCGCGTAGGCGACGCCGGCCGCAACGACCACTGCGGCACCGATCGCCAGGTACGTGCCGACGCCCGGCCCTCGTTTCTGCTCGACGACCACTGCCGCTCGCGGCGACACCCGCGCAAGCGCCCGACGCACCCGGGTGTCGTTCGCGACGTCGCCGATCGACAGCACCGAGCCGAGCGCATTGCCGAACGTGCGTTCGATCGCGCCCCGCGCCTGCTCGACGCCGGGACGCACATAGCTTTCGTAGCCCGTGCGCACACGTGGAACGACCTCCTCGCGGGTGAGGTTGCCGAGCGCACGGCTGGCATCCCGCGCGACGGCGTTCGCCTCCGCGAGCACGCGCTGCTGGTCCTCCCAGAGTTCTTCCGCACTGCTGCGCAGTCGTTTGAGTTCCTTCCGGCGCTTGCGTGACAGGCTCATCTCGACCTCCATCGTTGTGCAGCGAACCCCTCCATCTTGCCACCGAAACGGCTGGAAACATGGTGGGAGTGAGAAACCTGCATGCCGGTTGACGAATCCGCGCGTGACAGAATAGGAGAATGCCCATCCACACCGCAGTCGCGACGCTCAACACCAACCACGGATCGATCAAGGTCGACCTCTACGGGCACCACGCACCGAAGACCGTCAAGAACTTCGTCAGCCTCGCGACGGGTGAGATCGAGTGGACGCATCCCGGCACCGGGGCCAAGACGACCGACCCGCTGTACGAGGGCGTGGTCTTCCACCGCATCATCCCCGGCTTCATGATCCAGGGCGGCGACCCGCTCGGACAGGGCATCGGCGGCCCCGGCTACCAGTTCGACGACGAGATCAATCCCGAGCTCGACTTCACCGAGCCGTACATGCTCGCCATGGCCAACGCCGGAATCCAGGGCGGCCGCGGCACCAACGGCTCGCAGTTCTTCATCACGGTCGGCCCGACCACGTGGCTGCAGGGCAAGCACACCATCTTCGGCAAGGTGACGGATGCCGCGAGCCAGGCCGTCGTCGACAAGCTCGCCTCGATTCCGACCGACGGGCGCGACCGCCCCCTCGAGGACGTCGTGATCGAGAGCGTCACCGTCGAGCAGGCCTGACGCCGCGGTGAGCGACGCCGACGCCGGCCGCACGGGATTCTGCTACCGGCATCCCGATCGGCCGAGCTACATCCTCTGCCAGCGGTGCGGGCGCACGATCTGCCCCGAATGCCAGACGCAGGCACCTGTCGGGGTGATCTGCCCCGAGTGCATGCGCGAGCAGCGCTCCGCCGCGCCTCGCACCAAGCCGGCAGTCATCACGCGCGCCCGCTCGGCCGCCGGCCGGGGCGCACCGGTCGTGACGTATACGCTCATCGGCATCACGCTCGCGGTATTCCTGCTGCAACTGATCCCGGGTCTCGCGGTCACCGAGCGGCTGCTCTACGCCGGCGTCTACTCACTGCCGTTCAACTTCGAACCGTGGCGCATGCTCACGTCGGTGTTCGTGCACTCCACCGCCCTGTTGTTCCACGTGCTGCTGAACATGTACACGCTCTGGATCTTCGGCCAACTGCTCGAGGGGCTCCTCGGCCGTTGGCGATTCCTGGCGCTCTACCTCATCGCCGGATTCGCCGGGTCGGTCGGGGTGCTCTGGCTCGGCGACCCGCGCACGGGCGTGGTCGGGGCATCCGGTGCCATCTTCGGGCTCATGGGGGCGTTCCTCGTGATCCAGCGACGGCTCGGAGGGCAGACCACGCAGTTGTTCGTGCTGCTCGGCATCAACCTCGTCATCGGGTTCGTGCCGGGTTTCAACATCGCCTGGCAGGCCCACCTCGGCGGGCTCGTGGCCGGAGCGCTCATCGGGCTCATCTACGTCGAGACCCGCAAGCGCTCGCAGCAGGCCCTGCAGGTGTGGCTCCTCGTCGCGCTCGTCGCCGTGCTCGTCGTGCTGAGCCTGCGCTACTTCTACCTTCCGATCGCCTGAGGCGGGGTCCGGCCGCCCTGCCGCCGGCTGAGTTATCCACAACACCGTCCACAGTTGGGGAGAGTTACACGCCTGTAGTTGACGCCCATTCAGGGGACACCCGGTGGGCGAGGTGTGCAGAACCTGTGGAGAACACGGCTGTGGGCGGATGCCACAGCACCCGCCGACCGGTCGGAATCAGCCGGTTCAGCGCCAGCGTGTCGTCATGAGGAAGCCGACGAAGGCGATGCCGAAGCCGATGAGGATGTTCCACGAGCCGAGGTCGGCGACGGGCAGCCGGCCCTGGCTCACGTAGAACACGATGATCCAGGCGAGACCGACGAGCATGAAGCCGAACATCACCGGCTTGAACCAGACGGGGTTCGGGGCATCTTCGCCGCTCACCTGTTCTGCGCGCGCGGGCTTCGTGGATTTCGTACGTGCCATGCGGGCGATTCTATCCGAGTGGGCTGGGGACTCCCAGCCGGGTTCGGGGCGGCGCCAATAGAATCGCTCCCATGTCCGTCGAGCAGCCCGAGCAGCCTGCTGCGCCTGGCGCATCGACCGCCGGCGAACGTCGGCGCATCAGCGTGGTCGGCGCGCTGGGCGAGCTCCTCCTCATGGCCGGCGCGCTGATCCTGCAGTTCCTCGGTTGGCGGTTGTGGTGGAACGACGCGATCATGCCGGGCCAGCAGCCGACCGCGGCATCCGACCTCAGCACCGGATGCCTCGAGGAGGCCCGGGCCGACCGCACCGACGCTCCGGCCGCCGAGCCGACGGACTCCGGTGAGCCCGTGGTGGGTCCCGAGTCATACGCCAACGGCACGCCCTTCGCCGTCATGTACGTGCCGCGCTTCGGCGATGGCTCGCAACACAGCATCGCCGAGGGTACCGGCCTCGACGTGCTCAACAGCTTCGAGCTCGCGGTCGGCCACTACCCCGGAACGCAGATGCCGGGTCAGGTGGGCAACTTCGCGATTGCGTCGCATCGCAGCGCCTACGGCGGCGGCATGCACGAGATCGAGCAGCTCCGACTCGGTGACGCCATCTACATCCGGACCCGCGATGACTGGTATACTTACCGGTTCCGCGACCTCGAATACGTGACGCCCGAGACCGTGGAGGTGCTCGCTCCGGTGCCGAACATCCCCGACCTGCAGCCGACTGATCGCCTCATCACGCTCACCAGCTGTTATCCGCTGTACTCGACGGCGGAGCGCATCATCGCGTACGGCGTGCTGGAGTCATGGCAGCCGAGCAGCACCGGACCGCCCGCCGAGATCACCGACGTCGTCGCAAGCTGGGAGTCCTGAGATGTACGCTGCACTCTGGCGGGTGTTGCCCGGTCCCGCGCGGCTGCGGGTCATCCTGCTGCTGCTGATCGCCGCGGCCGTCGTGTTCGCACTCTTCACGTGGGTGTTCCCGTGGGTCGACGGCATCGTCAATCCGTTCGAAGTCACGGTGGAGTGAATGACCCGAGTACTCGTCATCGACAACTACGACAGCTTCGTCTATACGCTGAACGGCTACCTGCAGGAGCTCGGCGCCGAGACCGAGGTCGTGCGCAACGACGCGATCGCGCCCGAGGATGTTCCGGCGCGCATCGCCGAGTACGACGCCGTGCTCATCTCACCCGGGCCAGGCAAGCCGTCGGATGCCGGGGTGTCGATCCCGGTGGTCGAGGCCGCGCTCGCGACGGGTCAGCCGCTCCTCGGGGTGTGCCTCGGGCACCAGGCGATCGCTGAAGCGTTCGGCGCCGTCGTGACGAACGCCGAGGAGCTCATGCACGGCAAGACCTCGAGCATCACGCACGACGCCAGTGACTTCTACGCCGACGTGCCGCAGCCGTTCACCGCCACGAGATATCACTCGCTCGCCGTCGTCGACGGCACCGTGCCGCCCGAGCTCGTGGTCACGAGCCGGACGCAGGGCGGCGTGATCATGGGCCTGCGGCACGAGTCGGCGCCCATCTACGGCGTGCAGTTCCACCCCGAGTCGGTGCTCACCGAAGGCGGCTATCGCATGCTCGGCAACTGGCTCGCGGTGGCCGGGCTGCCCGACGCGCGCGAGCGCTCGAAGCACCTCAACCCGCTGGTGCGCGCAAGCTGAACGGGGCGCCCGCGTATCGTGCCCGATTTCGAACGCCGCTTCGCGGCTCGTCTGTCCCAGGTGTCGCCGCGGTCAGCCGGCGCAGTAGGTGAGCTCGACGTCGGATCGTTGCGGCACATCGCCCGGCGGCAGCGACTGCTGCGTCACGGGGGAGCCGGGCTGCGACTTGCACGACGGGTCGGGCTTCGGAATCGGGTTGAGTTGCAGGTTCTCGGCCGACAGATAGGATGACGCCGCCGACAGCGTCTGCCCTGTGAGGTCGGTGAGCGTGACCATGCCGCTCGAGATGCGGAAGTCGACGCTCGACCCCGCCTCGACGGAGCTGCCGCCTTCGGGCGAGGTGCCGAGCACGGTGTCGGCGGGCACGGAGGGGGAGTTCTCTCGCGTCTCGGCGCCGGGCGTGAGCCCCACCGCCTGCAGGTCGGCCTTCGCCTGCTCGAGCGACTTGTTGCGCACGTCGGGCACCGTCACCGCCTCGCGACCGGACGACACCCAGATCGTCACCGCCGTCCCGGCGTCGACGATCTCGGCCGCGGGCGGGTCGGTGCGGATCACCTGGCCGGCCGCAACGGTCTCGCTCGTCTCATCGATGCGGCTCGCCGGCAGGCCGAGCTCCTGGAGCTGCTGCACGGCCTCCTCGTACGTCACGCCGGCCAGGGCCGGGATCTCGCGCGCATTCGAGGGGAGGTCGTCGCTCGGCTGCAGGTTGAACGCCCAGTACATGACGGCGACGACGATCACGACGACGCCGATGATGCCCGACCAGATCCAGATCGCAGGCGGACGCCGCTGGGTGCGCGTCATCGTCTCGTCCTCGGTGAGCTGGCGAAGCGCGAGCTCCGATGTCGAGAGGGCGGCTGTCGGCGCGCCGAACAGCAGCGTCGCCTCGTCGGGCTGCTGGTGCACGGGGACCCGACCGGTCGCCGCGACGTCGACGTCGGCGCGGAACTCGGCGGCCGTCTGGTAGCGCTCGTCACGGTTCTTCGCGAGCGCGTGCATGACGACGGCGTCGAGAGCCGGGGAGACCTTCGGGTTGATGACGCTGGGCTTGACCGGCCGCTCACTGACGTGCTGGTATGCGACGGCGACGGGAGTGTCGCCGCGGAACGGCGGTCGACCGGTGAGCATCTCGAAGAGCACGACGCCCGTCGAGTACAGGTCGGTGCGGGCGTCGACGGTCTCGCCCTTCGCCTGCTCGGGCGAGAAGTACGACGCGGTGCCGAGGATGGCCGTGGTCTGGGCGACCGTCGTCGCCGAGTCGGAGACCGCGCGGGCGATGCCGAAGTCCATCACCTTGACCTGTCCGGTGGACGTGATCATGATGTTGCCGGGCTTGATGTCGCGATGCACGACTCCCGCACGGTGCGAGTACTCGAGGGCGGTGAGCACGCCGTCGATCACGCGCACGGCAGCGATCGGCTCGAGGGGACCGTCGTGGACGATGTCTTTCAGGAGCCGGCCCTCGACGAACTCCATGACGATGAACGGCAACTGCACCTCGTGTCCGGCGGAATCGACCACCGTCTCCTCGCCGGCGTCGAAGACGCGGACGATCGTCGGGTGCGCCATGCGAGCGGCCGACTGAGCCTCCTGGCGGAACCGCATCCGGAACGCAGGATCGGTCGCGAGCTGCGGCTTCAGGAGCTTGATCGCGACCTGACGGCCGAGACGGGCGTCGGTTCCGACGTGCACGTCGGACATGCCGCCGCGACCGATGAGCGCACCAACGCGGTATCGACCCGCGAGCACGCGTCCTTCATCGCTCATCCTGCAGCTCCGCTCCGACCCGTCCCCGTCAGCCGTTCCCGTTGGCCTGCTCGATCTGCACCGTGAGGGCAGGCGAGAACGGGGAGTCGAGCTGGCCGCAGAAGTAGCGGAAGGTGACGTCGAACGAACCGCCGGGCGCGTCGTCGACGTTGATCTGCGCGCTCGTCGTGCCGGGTCCGAAGACCGGGTTGTTCGGCACGGACGCGTCGCCCGTGACGGCGACCTCGTACCCGCTCAGGGTCTGCCCGGAGGGGCACGACTGGACGTTCCAGCTGACGGTGATCTGCCCGACGTCTGCCGGGACCGGGTTGACGTCGGTGGTCGGCGGGGCGCTCGGGGCGCTCGGGGCGACGGGATCGGTGAGGTAGGTGAGCGTGATGGTGGTGCCGGGCTGCACCGGTCCGCTCGGGTTCACCTCCGAGACGGTGTTCGCAAGTCCGGGCTCGGTGGCGGGAGAACCGGCCTGGCGCGTGACCGGGAGGCCGAGCCCCTCGATCGCAGCGGCCGCCTCGTCGATGTTCATGCCGATGTAGGAGTTCCGGTCGATCTGGATCGTCTGCGGCGCCTCGGTCGTGGGCGGAGTGGTCGGCGTCGGCGTCGGCGTCGCCGTCGCAGTCGGGCGGGTCGTGGTCGTCGGGGGGTCGTTCCGGTCGCCCTGGTTGAGTGCGAGCGCGATGATCGTGCCGATGAGTACGATCGCGAGGATCGCGATGAGCACGATGAGCGGCCAGGTCCACGGGCTGCGCTTGCGCTCGATCTCCTCCTCCTCCTCGGTCTCGGTCGTGCTCATGCCGCCCGCACCGCCGGCGGCCGAAGGCAGCACCGTGGTCGCCGCCGTGGCCCCCTGCTGGGGCATGAGCATGGTCGCCGCCGTGGCGCCGGCGGCGCCGAGCACGGCGGGGACGGCCGCGGCCGCGGCCTGCACGTCGCCCCGGCGGAGGGCCGTCGCGGCACGCGCGAGATGCGCCGCCGACTGCGGTCGGTCGGCCGGGTTCTTCGCGATCGACGAGTAGACGAGATTCCGCACCGGCTCGGACACCGTGACCGGCAGGTCGGGCGGAGTCTCATTGATCTGCGCCATGGCGATCGCGACCTGCGACTCGCCCGTGAAGGGCCGGCGGCCGGCCAGCGCCTCGTAGGCGACGATGCCGAGGGAGTAGATGTCGGTCGTCGGCGAGGCGGGGTGTCCCGATGCCTGCTCGGGGGAGAGGTACTGCACCGTGCCCATGACCTGGCCGGTGGCGGTGAGGGGCACCTGGTCGGCGATGCGCGCGATGCCGAAGTCGGTGATCTTCACGCGCCCGTCGGGGGTGATGAGAAGGTTGCCGGGCTTGATGTCGCGGTGCACGAGGCCGGCGGCGTGGGCGGCCTGCAGCGCGCCCGCGGTCTGCGCCACGATGTCGAGCACCTTGTCGGTGGAGAGCACGTGCTCGCGCTCTAGGATGGTCGAGAGCGCCTCGCCAGGCACGAGCTCCATGACGAGGTAGGCACTGCCCTCCTCCTCGCCGTAGTCGAAGACGTTCGCGATGCCCTCGTGGTTCACGAGCGCGGCGTGCCTGGCCTCGGCGCGGAAGCGCTCGAGGAAGCCCGGGTCGCCGAGGTACTCGTCCTTCAGGATCTTGATCGCGACCTGACGGCCGATGACCAGGTCGGTGGCCTGCCACACTTCGCCCATGCCGCCGATGGCGATCCGGGACTGCAGTTCGTAGCGCCCACCGAAGGTGAGCCCTGCGCTCGGTCTCATTTGTTCAGCACCGCCTCTAGTACCTGCTTTGCGACGGGTGCGGCGATGAGATTGCCGTACCCCTCCTGACCAAGTCCCCCGCCATCCTCCACGAGTACCGTGATCGCATACTGAGGGTCGTCGGCGGGGGCAAAACCCGTGAACCAGAGAGTGTAGGGGTCACTCTCACCGTTCTCTGCTGTACCCGTCTTACCGGCCACGCTGACGCCGTCTATTCTTGCATTACTCGCGGCACCGTTCTCGACGCCGTTCACCATCATCTGCACCATGGCGGCGGCAGTCTGCTCGCTGATGGCGCGGCCGAATTCCGAGGCCGAGAACTCCTGCAGCGGCGTGAAGTCGGGGGCCGTGATGGCGTCGACCAGATTGGGGTTCATCACGATGCCGCCATTGGCGATCGTGGCCGACACCATGGCCATCTGGAGCGGCGTCGCGCGCACGTCGCCCTGGCCGAATGCGCTGAGTCCGGTCTGCGGTTCGTCGAGGACGCGGGGGTAGGTGCTGGCCTCGGTCGCGTTGGGGATCTCGAACTCGGTATTGAACCCGAACTTCTCGGCCTGTTCCCGAATGGCGGCGTCGCCGAGCTCCATGCCGAGTTCTGCCATCGGGATGTTGCATGAGAGCCGCAGCGCGTCGGCGAGCGTCACCTCCGCGCCTCCGCCGCACGTGCCGCCGCCCGAGTTGCGCACGACCGTGTCGGTTCCGGGCAGCGTCAGCGTCGCGGGGTTCGGGAAGGTCGACTGCGGCGTGTATCGACCCGACTCCAGCGCGGCGGCGGTCACGACGAGCTTGAAGGTCGAACCGGGCGGGTTCATGTCGCCGCCCGTCGCGCGGTTGAACAGCGGGTCGCTCGGGTCTGCCAGGAGGCCCTCGTAGGTGGCCTCGACCTGGGACCCGTCGTGCACCGCCATCGAGTTCGGGTCGAAGGTGGGCTTCGTGACCATCGCGATGACGCGGCCGGTCGCCGGCTCGGTCACGATCACGGCGCCGGTGTAGCCGCCCAGCGCGTCCCACGCGGCCTGCTGCGCCACCGGATCGATCGACACCTCCACGGATGCCCCCATCGGATCCTGCCCGGAGATGAGCCGGTTCAGCTGGTCGAAGAACTGGCTCGACGACTGGCCGCTGAGGTAATCGTTGAGCGACGCCTCGAGGCCGGTCGCCTCGCCGTTCACGGGGATGTATCCGGTGACGGGCACGAAGAGCTGGCCGTTCGCGTAGACGCGCTGGAACTTGTAGTTGTCGTCGGACGGCTGCGAGAACGCGATGGGCGTGCCGTCGACGAGGATCGGCCCACGCTCGACCGAGTAGCTCTCGTACAGCGTGCGCGAGTTGCGCGGGTCGGCGGCGAGGTTCTCGGCCTGCACGTACTGGATGATCGTCGTCGACACGAACAGGGCGAGGAACATGAGAAGCGCGACGATCGTCACGCGCTTGAGTTCGCGGTTCATCCTTCGATCACCAGCCTCGGATGGTTGCGAACGGTGTCGGAGAGCCTGAGCAGCAGTGCGACGATGATCCAGTTCGCCACGAGCGAGGAACCGCCCGCCGCGAGGAACGGCGTCGTGAGGCCCGTGAGCGGGATGACGCGCGTGACGCCGCCGACGACGATGAAGACCTGCAGCGCGATGACGAACGCGAGACCGACGCCGAGGAGCTTGCCGAAGTCGTCCTGGCCGGCGAACCCGATGCGGAAGCCGCGGGCGACGAACAGCACGTACAGCGCGAGGATCGCGAAGATGCCGGCGAGGCCGAGCTCCTCGCCGAGGCTCGCGATGATGTAGTCGCTCTGCGGCACCGGGGTGATGTCGGGCCGGCCCTGTCCCCAGCCGGTGCCGATGAGGCCGCCGTTCGCCAGGCCGAACATGCCCTGCACCAGCTGGTAGCTCCCGCCGAAGTCCTGGTCGAACCGCTCGGGGTTGAACGGGTCGAGCCAATTCGCGAAGCGGTTGCCCACGTAGTCGAGCGTCTGGCTCGCCACCAGGGCGCCGGCGACGAACAGGCCGAGCCCGAGCACGACCCACGAGAGCCGGCTGGTCGCGACGTAGAGCATGACGAGGAACAGGCCGAAGTACAGCAGCGCGGTGCCGAGGTCGCGCTGGAACACGATGACGGCCATCGAGAGCGCCCACACCACGAGCAGGGGCCCGAGGTCGCGAGCGCGCGGGAATCGCATGCCGAGGAAGGTCTTGCCGACCATCGACAACGAGTCCCGGTTGCGCACGAGGTAGCCCGCGAAGAACACCGCGAGGGCGATCTTCGCGATCTCGCCGGGCTGGAAGGTGGCGATGTCGCCGATCCCGATCCACACCCGCGCGCCGCTCTCCTCGCGACCGATTCCGGGCACGAGGGGGAGCAGCAGCAACACGATCGCGACGAGCCCCGAGAGGTACGTGTAGCGGAACAGCACGCGGTGGTTGCGGATCAGGAGGATCGTCGCGATTGCAGCGGCGATCGCGATCGCGCTCCACACGATCTGGCGCACCGACGCGCTCTCCCACCCGGCCTCGTTGTCGGCTATGTCGATGCGGTAGATCATGGCGATGCCGAGGCCGTTGAGCACGGTCGCCACGGGGAGCAGGAACGGGTCGGCATCGCGCGCCACGAACCGCATCGCGATGTGCAGCCCGAACGCGAGCACCGCGAGGCCCACCCCGAGCAGCGCGACCTGCGTGTCGACGTGGCCCAGGGTGCCGAACTGCACGAGCAGGATGGCGCCGATGTTGATGAGGCTCGCGAGGAGCAGGAGCCACAACTCGGTGTTGCGGAGTCGTTGGGGGAGTCGGATGCGGCGTACGCCGCCCGGTGGCGTGCCGGTGGAGACTCCGCCCGCGGTTCGCTGGTCAGTCAACGGATTCCTCCAGTCGCTGCACGATGCGGTCGGCCTCGGCGAACGAGCCCGCGCTGATGGTCTGTTCGACGCGCTGCTGGTCGTAGGTGCGCAGGTCGGCGACGTCGATCGTGGTCTCGGTGTGCAGCTCGTGCAGCGAGATGGGACCGAGGTCCTGCTGGATGCCCTGGAAGATCGCGACGCGGCCGTTCGACTCGCCCACGTAGTAGCGGGTCTGCGTCCACTGGTAGCCGAGCACGAACGTGGTCGCGATGGCGCCGATGAGCAGCACGATCCAGAAGGTCCACACCCAGCGCCGACGCCGGCGGCGGCGCTCGTCCTCCTCGATGAGCTCGTCGAAGTAGTCCTCGGAGTCGGGCTCGAAGTGCGTCTCCTGCACGGGGTGCGGCCGGAACGGGGCGAGACGGATGCCGCGGGGTCGCACCGGTTCCGCCGCCGCACCGAACGCGAGCGGGGCTGCCGCCGAGCCGACCACGAGGGGCGGCGTGGCCGGAGCGGGCGGTTCGCCGATGTCGACGATCACGACGGTGACGTTGTCGGGCGCACCACCGTCGAGCGAGGCCTTCACGAGCCGGTCGGCCACCTGCTTCGCGCCGGCGTCGGCCGAGAGGAACTCGTGCAGGTCTTCGAACGAGACGACGCCGGAGAGGCCGTCGGAGCAGAGCATCCAGCGGTCGCCCGGGCGCGTGTCGAGCACCATCGAATCGATCTCGGGCGAGCTCTCCACGTCGCCGAGCACGCGCATGAGCACCGAGCGCCGAGGGTGCACCATCGCCTCCTCGGCGGTGATGCGTCCGGCGTCGACGAGCCGCTGCACGAACGTGTGGTCGGTGGAGATCTGGCTGAGTTCGCCCGAGCGCAGCAGGTAGATGCGGGAGTCGCCGATGTGCGAGATCACCACGCGGTCGCCCTGAACCAGCAGCGCGCTCACCGTGGTGCCCATGCCGGTGAGCTCGGAGTGCTCGGCGACGGTCTCGGCGAGTCGGCGGTTGGCGGCGACCAGTGTGCCCTCGAGGGCCGCCGCGGCATCCGGTGCCGAGGGGTACTCGTCGTCGGCCTCGGCGATGCGCCTCGTCGCGATCGCGCTCGCCACGTCACCGCCCGCGTGACCGCCCATGCCGTCGGCGACGAGGAACAGGTGGCGCCCGGCGTAGCCGGAGTCCTGGTTGTTCGAGCGGACTCGCCCGACGTGCGAGACCGCGGCGCTCGCCTTGACCGTCGCCATGGGCTACCGCCGCAGCTCGAATGTCGTCGCTCCGACCTTCACCGTGGCTCCGAGCGGGATCGGCGTCGGCACGGTCACTCGGGAGCCGTTGAGGAAGGTGCCGTTCGTGGAGTCGAGGTCCTGGATCATCCAGCGGCCGTTCCACAGCATGAGTCGGGCGTGGTGGGTGGAGGTGTAGTCGTCGCGGATGATGATCGCCGAGTCGCTGGAGCGTCCGATCGTGATCTCGTCGCGGCCGAGCGGGAACTCGGCGCCCGACTTCTGGCCGCTCGTGATCACGAGCCGCGTCGCGTTCTCGGTGGACGCGGTCTCGCCGCCCGGACCGGATGCGGGCGCAGCCGGGTGCGAGGCGGCCGCGGTCGGAGCCCCCGGGGAGGTGCCGGCGGTGGGGAAGACGGATGCCGCGACCGGCGCCGCGGCGGAAGCATCGGGCTGGAGCTTGCGCACCCGCTGGCCGAAGAGGTCGCTGCGCAGGGCGTACACGATCGCGAACACGAAGACCCAGAGCAGCAGGAGGAATCCGAGCTGGAGGACAAGGAGGGTGAGTTCGCTCATTCGCCGGGCCCCCAGAATCCGCCCATGTCGTGGCGCTGGGTTGCCGGGTCGGGTCGGCCACCGGGGGCCGGAGCGGATGCCTGGGCGAGCACGCGGAAGACGATGCGGGTGCTTCCGATGGTGATGACGGAGTCGGGTTCGAGCACGGCCTCCTTCACCGGGGCGCCGTTCAGCTGCGTGCCGTTCGTGGAGCCGAGGTCGCGGACGCGGGCGCGGGTGCCGTCCCACTGCACCTCGGCATGGCGCCGCGAAGCACCGGAGTCGTCGAGCGTGACATCGGCTTCGCTGCCGCGGCCGATGACCGTGTGGCCCTTGAGGATCGGATGGCGGGTGCCGCCCACGTCGAGGACCGGGGTCCACGCGACCTGGCCCTTCACGTTGCGCGAGTCCACCTGCACTATGCCCTCGGTGAGGCCGGGGTCGGCCTGGAGCGCGATGGAGATGCCGCCCGCGAACTGGAAGCGCTGGCTCGCGGCGTGCTTCTGCACGAGGTCGGTGAGCTCGTCGATGAGCGCGGGACCGAGCCCGGCCATCCGGTCATGGTCGGCTGGCGACATCCGCACCGAGAACATGTTGGGCACGAGCACGCGGTCACGCGAGACGACCGCCGCCTTCGTGTCGATCTCGCGCTTGAGCGCCGCGGTGATCTCGACGGGCTGCAGCCCCGAGCGGAAGGTCTTCGCGAATGCGCCGTTGACGGCGCGCTCGAGACCCTTCTCGAAGTTGTCCAGTAGGCCCACAGGTCTCCCGATCCGGTTTCCGTGATTGTGTGACATGGTAGCCCGAGCGGCTGGGAACACCCGCGATCAGTCCACCGCGACCGGCAGTTCCTCCTCGTCGACGTCGAGCGAGAGGGTCGGGATCGACGCCGTGAGCAGCGTGCCGTCGGCGCGGCGCGATCCGGTGACGTCTCGCATGGTAGGGGCGCCGTAGAGGCGCGGCCCCTGCCCCTCGAGCGGCACGGTCACGGGGGCACCGGCGCCGATGACGACATCGAGGCCGCGGACCTTCACGTGCGCGCCGTCGCCAGATTCGACGGTGAACGTGATCGACTCGGGCTCGAGCGTGGCGCGGAGCCGCGTGCCCCGGAGCGTGACGCGGTAGGTGAGACGCGTCCAGTCGTCGGGGAGCCGCGGATCGATCGTGAAGACGCCGTTGTGGTCGCGGAACCCGCCGAAGCCCGAGACCAGGGCGCTCCACACCCCGCCAGTGGACGCGACGTGAACGCCGTCGGCGGCGTTGTGGTGCAGGTCCGCGAGGTCGACGAACAGCGCCGAGCGGAAGTACCGCATGGCGAGCTCGTGGTAGCCCACCTCGGCGGCGATGATCGACTGCACGATGGCCGAGAGCGTCGAGTCGCCCGTGGTCAGCGGGTCGTAGTACTCGAAGTTGGCGCGCTTGTCCTCGCTGGAGAACCGGTCGCCCTGCAGGTAGAGCGCGAGCACGACGTCTGCCTGCTTGAGCACCTGGAAGCGGTAGATGACGAGCGGGTGGTAGTGCAGCAGCAGTGGCCGGCGGTCCTCGGGCGTGTTCTCGAGGTCCCAGAGTTCCTTCTGCAGGAACGCGGAGTCCTGGGGGTGGATGCCGAGCTGCTCGTCGTAGGGGATGTGCATGTGCGCGGCCGCGCGACGCCAGCTCGCGACCTCGCCAGGGGTGACCCCCAGGCGCTCGACGAGCTTGTGGTATGCGATCGGGTCGAGCATCTGCAGGTTGTCGACCGCGCTCGCGGCGGAGGCGAGGTTCGCACGCGCCATGACGTTCGTGTAGAGGTTGTCGTTGACGACCGTGGTGTACTCATCGGGCCCGGTGACGCCGTGGATGTGGAACACGTCGTCGGCGTTCGAGCGCCAGAAGCCGAGGTCCTCCCACATGCGGGCCGTCTCGACGAGGATGTCGATCGCGCCGCGGGCGAGGAAATCCTCGTCGCCGGTGGCTGCGACGTACTGGCACAGTGCATAGGAGATGTCGGCGTCGATGTGGTACTGCGCGGTTCCGGCCGCGTAGTACGCGCTCGACTCCTGGCCGTTGATCGTGCGCCACGGGAACAGGGCCCCGTGCTGGTTCAGCTCCATCGCCCGGCCGCGGGCGGCGTCGAGCATCCGCTGCCGGAAGCGCAGCACGTTGCGTGCCACGATCGGGGCGGTGTAGCTGAGGAACGGGAGTACGTAGATCTCGCTGTCCCAGAAGTAGTGGCCGCCGTACCCCGAGCCCGACACGCCCTTCGCGGCGACGCCGCCGCCGTCGGTGCGGGCGGTGGCCTGCGCGAGCTGGAACAGGTTCCAGCGGGCGGCCTGCTGGATCGCCGGCTGCGCCTCGATCTCGACGTCGGAGCGGGTCCAGTAGTCGTCGAGCCAGGAGCGCTGCTGGTCGAACACCTCGGCGACGCCGAGCTCGGCCGCGCGGTCGAGGGTGCGATCGCAGCGATCGACGAGCTCCCGGGAGGGCACCTTGTGGGCGGTGTGGTAGCTGATCGTCTTGGTGATGCGGATCGGCTTGCCGCGGCTCGCGTGCACCCGGTAGATGTGCTTCGCGAGGTCGTCGCCGATCGAGCCGGTCTCGGTGTACGGATTCTCGGTCGCGATCGAGTGCTCGGCGCCGACCGCGAGGGTCATGTTCGAGTTCGTGGTCTGGTAGCCGAGCACGTACCTGGCGTTCTCGGCCCGTTTGAATCGCGGCTGGAGCACGCGCTCGTTGAACTGCTCGGCCCTGCGCGGGTCGAACCCGGCAGCGGTCTCGGGCACACCCGACCGGTACTCGTCGCGGCCGTCCTGACGGTTCAGGATGTGGCTCGTGAGCGTGACCGCGGCATCCGCGTCGAGCAGTTCCACCTCGTAGTCGAGCACCGCGAGGTGACGGTCGGTGAACGACACCATGCGCCGGCTCGTGATGAGCACGCGCTTGCCCGACGGCGTGCGCCACTCGATGGACCGGCTCAGCACCCCGAGCCGGAAGTCCAGGCGTCGCTCGTAGGAGAGGAGCTCCGCCTCGGTCAGCACGAGCGGCTCGTCGTCGACGTAGAGCCGGATGATCTTGGCATCGGGGACGTTCACGATCGTCTGCCCGACGCGTGCGAACCCGAACGCCTCCTCGGCGTGCCGGATCGGCCAGGTCTCGTGGAATCCGTTCACGAACGTGCCGTGGTAGTGGCCGTCGCGGCCCTCCTCGACGTTGCCGCGGAGGCCCAGGTAGCCGTTGCCAACGGCGAACAGCGTCTCGGTGCGACCCATGTCGTCGACGCCGAACTCGTGCTCGACGAGCGCCCATTCATCCATGGGGAACCGCGTGCGGTTCAGGGGGTCGTGGTCGGCGAACCTCACGCGGGTTCCTCTCGGGCGGTGCTGGGGGAGGGGTCGTTCGCTGGTCGAGTAGCGCCGCCCGGCGCAGCCGGACGCGTATCGAGATCCGCGGATGTCGCGGCGGCGCGCTCGACGGCGGGGATGAGCTCGTCGAGCTCGTCGACGATCACGTCGGCGCCGAGCTTCTCGAGGGCATCGCGTCCGACACCGCGATCGACCCCGATGACGATGCCGAACTCGCCGGCAGCTCCCGCCTTCACGCCCGACTCGGCGTCCTCGACGACGGCGCAGGCCGTGGTGGGCAGGCCGAGGAGCTCGGCGGCGCGTTCGAAGGTGTCGGGCTCGGGCTTTCCGGGGAGGCCCCCGCGCGCGGCCACGGCGCCGTCGACGACGACCTCGAACCGGTCGGCGAGGCCGGCGGCCTTGAGCACGGCGGGCGCGTTCTTCGAGCTCGAGACGACGGCCACGTGGCATCCGCTCGCCTGTACCGCGTCGAGGAACGCGACGCTCGCGGGGTAGGCCTCGACGCCCTCTTCAGCGAGCGTGGCGTTGAAGGCGTCGTTCTTGCGATTGCCGAGGCCGTGCACGGTGTCGTCGGAAGGGGCATCCGTCACCTCGCCCTCCGGCGCCACGATGCCGCGGCTGGCGAGGAGGCTGCGCACGCCGTCGTAGCGGGGCTTGCCGTCGATGTGGGCGAAGTAGTCGGCGTCGGTGTACGGCGCGGCGCCGTGCTCTTCGAGGTACGGCGTGAACAGGCGCGACCAGGCGTGCATGTGCACGACGGCGGTCGGCGTGAGCACGCCGTCGAGGTCGAAGAGGTAGCCGCGGATGCCGCTGAGGTCGAGGTTCTGGGGCACGGTGGACTCGGAAGGGGGGTTCATGGAATGGGGGGAGGTGTCGTGCGCGGTCACGGTCGTCCTCTCGTCGTGTCGGTCGGGGCACCGGACCCGCTGATCGATGCTATTCCCGTGCGACGGGGCGAGCGCAAGTGGCAGTGGAACTCGAAGCAATCCTGAAGGGTCACCGGGGCCGGGCCTGTACCTCACCCCTGTCACCCCATGTTTCCGTTCCCGCGCGGGGTGCTCGTTGTAGCGGTCGCACTGCGCGCGAACGGAAGCATCGGGCGAGCGGCGGATGTCGCGGGCCGCCGCCTGCCGGTCGCCGAATGGCGATTGCCCGGGTCGAGGTGATAACCTCGGTTGGTTGGCGCACTCCGGTGCGCCCCACGTGCGCGAGTGGCGGAATTGGCAGACGCGCTGGCTTCAGGTGCCAGTACTCGCAAGGGTGTGGGGGTTCAAGTCCCCCCTCGCGCACCACAACGGAACGGTGGCACCTTGGGATACCGCCGTTCGCTGTCGGGGGGGTGAAGGTCCGCCGCCGGGGCGAATCGGGCTGGTGATGGCGGTGGCGTCGTGCCAGATGAGTGAGGGTGACTTCCTGGTCAGCATGGACCGGCGCCGCGATGACGTCGCCGGGAAGACGATGACCGACCGGTGGGCGAGGAGCACCCACGACGCGGCCGCACGCGGGGACGCCGGGAACCGGCGCCTGCACCACCGCTGGAAGGTCTTGACCTCGTCCCGCAAGAAGCACACCGTCGCGAACACCGCGATCGCGCGCGAGCTCGCCGGCTGGTGCTGGTCCCTGGCCAGCATGGACCGACCGAAGACTCGTTCACCGGGACCCCCCGAGACGAACGACGAAGCGGCCGCCGAGCAGCCAGCCCGGCCGCCGCTTCACCCTGCCCCTGACAAAACGAGCTACATATCAGTCGAGCGGCTCGATGAGCGACGGATCCTCGGGGTCGGCGGTGCGCGAGTTGTTGACCTTGCGGTCGACCTCGTAGCTGGCGATGGTCGACGCGACCTTCTCGGACTCGGCATCGAGCAGCGCCACCATGTGCTCCTTGCCGGCGTCGTCGAGCTTCACGGGCGCGAGGTACTCGTCCCACGCGTCGCGGTCGAGGAACACGGGCATGCGGTCGTGCACCTCGCCCGAGGCATCCCGGGCCTCGCGCGTGACGATCGAGGTCGAGACCTCCCACCCGTCGCCCACCTTCCGCGCCGTGTAGATACCGGCCGCGGCGAGCATCGGCTGCTCGCCGTGCAGGAAGAAGGCCTGCTTGTGCCCGGGCTCGCCCGTCCACTCGTAGTAGCCCCGCATCGGCACGAGGCAGCGCGATGACGCGAACGCGCCCTTCCAGAGCCCGTTGCTGGCCACCGTCTCGATGCGGGTGTTGAACTGCGGCCGCTTGGACTCCTTCATGAACGACGGGTGGAAGTTCCACACGGCCGCATCGACAGAGCGGGTGACCTCGCCGGTGTCGCGATTCTGGCGCTCGCGCACGATCGGGATGACCTGGGTGGGGGCGATCGAGTACTGCGGCCGCCAGTCGCGGTAGTCGCCGCCCTGTGCGACGAACTCCTGGATCATCTCGTCGACCTTGGCGTCGTTGGCGAAGCGTCCGCACATGCTGCCAGTCTGCACCCGTCCGCCGACATGCGCACGGCCTCGGGTTCAGCCGGGCCGGGCGATCGGCAGCACCTCCGCTCCGCTCGCGGTATCCGCTCCGCTCGCGGCCGCTGCGGTCTCGAGGGCGGCGGCGGTGGGCGCGGCGAGGAGCGAGGGGGATTCGCGGGCGGGAGCGAACTCGAGCGTTCCGAAGCGCATGGTGGCTTCAGCGTACGACGGATGCCGCTCAGCCCTCGCGCCTCGTTCGCGAACCGCCGGCTGCCCACCTCACGGCCCGTCATCGATGGAGCCGCTGGGGTGGACTCCGGCATTGATGCCAGGACAGCATCCGTGTCGCAATCAGTCAGGGATCGACGCCCGGCTCGGCCCGCGCACCAGCAGCGGCCCGTCGGGGCACGCCGTGATCGAGAACGGGCCAGCGGGGCGAGCGTGCAGAGCGGATGCCTAGCGAGCGGATGCCTCGGCGCCCGTCACAGCGGCCTCCGCAGCGCCGACTCGCCACGCTCGAACCGCTCGCGCAGGCCGCCCCAGAGCCGCCCGTCGACCGAGAGGCACGCCGCCACGCCGAACAGGAGGTCGCGGGCCAGGTGCGGCTCCTCCTCCGCGAGCGCACCGGCGAGATCGCGAGCGGCAAGCTGCTCGTGCACCGCGTCGGCCTCAACGTGCTCGTCGAAGTGGTCGGCGACGTCCTCGCCGAAGCCCAGCCGCCGCAAGCCGTTCGCGTAGGCGCGGCAGGGCAACGACGACGTCATCTCGTATGCGGCGAGGTGGCCGACGATCGCGCCGCGTAAGCGCCGCCGGTGCAGGCCGAACAGCGACCGATCGAGCGGCAGGCGAGGATCTCGCGCACCTGCGCTGCGGTGGCATCCCGTTCGACGAACGCCGACAGGCCCGGCGATCCGTCGTCGCCCACGAGCGCGAACAGGGCCTCGGGCACGCCACGCGTGGCGACCGGTTGCCGCACCGAGCGCCGGAGCGTCTCCTCGAACTCGCACTCGCGTTCGATCGGCACGCGCACGGCGAGCGGGCGCGGATCCCACTCCCACGAGTCGGACACGTCCTCGAGCCCGCCGTAGTGCAGCTCGTACATGAGGAAGAGGGCGAGTTGCACGTCGTCGTCGGTGAGCAGGTCCACGGATGCCGCGAGCCCTTCGGTCGTCGGGTGATGGTCATGACTGCCCCCTCGGTCGGTCATGCCCCCACCGTACGGAGGTCGCCGCCCGGCGCCGCAGGGGTTGACCGGGAACCCCATGTGACCTTCGGCCCGATCTCCCACGCTCCCCTGCGGCGATGATTCGGACATGGCGGAGACACCGAGGGATCCGAATCCACCAGAGCCGAGCCATGAGCCCGAACCGGGTCCCCCGGGCGTGATCGTCGGCGTCGACGGATCCGAGTCGTCGGTGGCGGCCCTGCGGTACGCGGCCGACCTGGCGCCGAAGCTGGGCCTCCGTGTGCGTGCCCTCGCGGTGTGGAACTACCCGGTGTTCATCTACGGCGGGTACTACCCGCAGATCGACTGGACGCCCGAGGACGACGCCGAGCGCATCGTCGCGCGGTCGGCCGAGGAGGTGTTCGGCACCGAGCTGCCCGAGTGGTTCGCGACCCGCATCCGTCTGGGGCGCCCGGCCGAGACGCTCATCGACGAGTCGAGGTACGCCGAGATGCTCGTCGTCGGCAGCCGCGGACACGGAGGGTTCGCCGGGTTGCTCCTCGGATCGGTCAGCGCCGCGTGCGCCGAGCACGCGCACTGCCCGGTGCTGGTCGTGCACGGGCGTTGATCCCGATGGCGGCACGCCTGCGGTTCCTCGGCGCGGCCGACAGCGTCACCGGTTCGAAGTTCCTCATCGACACCGGCGACACCCGGGTGCTCGTCGACTGCGGGCTGTTCCAGGGCTTCAAGGTGCTCCGCGAGCGCAACCGCGCGCCGTTCCCCGTGCCGCCCGAGTCCATCGATGCGGTGGTGCTGACCCACGCCCACCTCGACCACTCGGGGTACCTTCCCGCGCTCGTACGCAACGGATTCCACGGACCTGTGTACACGACCGGCGGCACCGCCGAGCTGTGCGGGGTCATCCTGCCCGACAGCGGGTACCTCCTCGAGGAGGAGGCCAGGCACGCGGCATCCGGCCGCTGGTCCTCCCACCGCGACCCGACTCCGCTGTACACGGCGGCGGATGCCACGCGGTCGCTGGAGCGGTTCGTCCCCGTCGACTTCGACGAGACCCGCCGGATCGGGCGAGAGCTCGTATTCACCCTCGTGCCGGCCGGCCACATCCTGGGGGCCGCGGGCGTCCGCGTGCGGGTCGGCGGATCCGTCGTGCACTTCACGGGCGACCTGGGCCGGCCGAACGACCCGCTCATGCACCCTCCACGTCCGCTCGAGTCGGCATCCGTGCTCGTGGCCGAGTCCACCTACGGCGACCGACTGCATCCCCCGGCCGACGTCGAGGAAGAGCTCGGCAGCGTCGTGCGCCGAGTCGCGAAGCGAGGCGGCGTCGTGCTCATCCCGGCGTTCGCCGTCGGCCGCACCGAGACCGTGCTCCTGCACCTGTCGCGCCTCCGGGATCGCGGCGAGATCCCCGACCTCCCCATCTTCCTGAACAGCCCGATGGCGGTCGACGCCGCCGCGATCTACCGACGCCACCCCGAGGAGCATCGGCTCGACTCCGACGAGCTCGCGCGCATGTATGGGCTCGCCACGCCCGTGCACACGGTCGACGACTCGAAGCTCCTGAACCTTCGCGGCGGACCGATGATCATCGTCTCGGCGAGCGGCATGCTGACCGGCGGCCGCATCCTGCACCACCTCGTCGCCTACGGACCCGATCGCCGCAACGCGATCGTGCTCACGGGCTACCAGGCGGGCGGCACCCGCGGCTCGACGCTCCTCGGCGGTGCGACGTCGCTGCGCATCTTCGGCGAGGACGTGCCGATCCGCGCCGAGGTCGTCTCCATCGACGGCATGTCCGCGCACGCCGACGCCGACGAGCTCATGGCGTGGATGCGCACCGTCGACGAGCCGCCCGACATGGTCTACGTGACGCACGGCGAGGCCGTCGCGTCCGACACCCTTCGCGCCCGCATCAAGCGGGAGCTCCACTGGCAGGTGCGCGTGCCCGAGCACCTGGAACGCGTGCGGATCGACGCACCCGAACGACAGGAGGTCGCATCATGACCGATCACGTGATCCTCGCCCTCGACGGCGGCGCCGCCAACGCGGTCGCCGAACGCTGGGTGGCCGAGCGGTGGCGGCACTTCGGCGTGGACGTCGAGGTGACGACCGTGCTCGAGCACGTGCCGCTGGCGGCGGGATACCCCGACGTCGAGCGCGACCGACGTCGGGAGCGGCTGGATCGCGTCGCCGAGCGGTTGCGCGAGCGGCTTCCGGATGCCACGGTGCGCGTCGTCATGCGCCAGGGCGACATCGTCGACGAGCTCCTCGACGCCTCGAGGTCGGCCAACCTCGTCGTCATCGGCATGACCTATGTCGACGCCATCGACGAGCTCGCGCACCTGCCGCTCGGACTGCGCCTCGCGGGCCGCACGAAGGGCGTACTCGTCGTGGTCCCGACCGCGTGGGAGGGCGGCGGCACCGGCGTGGTCGCCGGGTGGGATATGGATGCCGCCGGCGAGGCCGCCATGGCGTTCGCCGCCCGCGAGGCGCGGCACGCGGCATCCGCGCTGACCATCGTGCACGCCGGCCACGGCGACCTGCCACGCGACCTCGAACTCGCGGCCGAGCGGATCCGCGCGAGTCACCCCGAAACCCCGGTGAACGTGGTGCCGAACGAGCGGTCGGCCGCCGACGCGATCCTCGAGACCGCGCGCGGCGCCGCCCTCGTGGTGGTGGGATCGCGCGGTCGGGGCCCGCTCGAGGACCTGTTCCTCGGGTCGGTGAGCGAACACGTGCTCGCCAGGTCGTCGGTGCCCGTCGCCGTCGCGCCGGTGCCCGCCGAGCCGATCGACGTGTCGCCGGGCCTCGAGGATGAGGACCTCATGTGACGCGAGGGTCAGTCCCGCGGCCCGACGATCATGAGCGGCACCGGTAGCGAGACGAGCAGCTCGTGGCTCACCGAGCCCAGGAGGAACCTCACGACGTTGCCACCGCCGTGGCTGCCGACCACGAGCAGCGCCGAGCCCTCCGCGACCCGCTGCAGCACCTCGGCGGCAGGCCCGGGCTCGAGCCGGCCGGTCGCGCGTGAGTGGAGGCCCCTGGCGAACTCGACCGCCTCGTCGAGGACGCCGCGGTGCATGTCCTCGAGGGCCTCGACGTCGCCCACGTACTCGCCGTAGGCCGCGTTCCACCCGGGTGGGATGCTCCACGCGTGCACGACCTCGAGGTCGGCGCCGAGGCGCTTCGCCTCGGCGGCGGCCGTCTCGACGGCTCGCATCGACGCGGGGGAGCCGTCGACTCCGACGACGACGGCGGAACGTGCGCCCGTCGTCGGAGCCGACGGGATGACCGCCACGGTTCCCCCGCCGTGACGGCCGGCCAGTCGGGATCCCACGGTCCAGCGGGAGCCCCGATGCGTCGCTGGTGCGCCCACGACGACCAGCGTGTCGGGGCCGAGCTCCTCGGCGAGCGCGCTGCTCGGCGAGCCATGCTCGGTCTCGGTCGTGATGCTCAGGTCGGGCCGGCCGGCACGAAGCCGCTCGGCCACCTCCATGAGTCGGACGCGCTCGGTCGACAGTTCGCCGCCCGCCCGCTGGTACTCGCCCGACGTGGCCGTGCCGCCGATCGCACGCACGATCTTCAGCGGCGTTCCGACTCCGCGGGCGACCGCCCACTCGAGTGCGGCCTCCGATTCCGGCGTGCCGTCCCAGCCGACCACGATGCGTGTGAACATGACGGCAGGCTGCCCCAGCAGGCGGCGCCGACATCGGGTCGAAGGTCACATGGGTTTGGCCCAGGGGCGCCGACGAGGGACCTTCGGCCCGGCCCCGGCATCCGTGGGCTCGTACGTTCGAAGCACACCGGTTGAGCATCGCTCATGAAGGGAGCCACCATGGCTGGATCACTCAGCCGCTTCGACCCGTTCGCCGAGCTCTCGGCGCTGCAGAAGCAACTCTTCTCCGAGGGGTTGTTCGGTTTGGGCCGACGGCCGTTGCCGACCACCGACATCTTCACGGAGGACGACTCGAAGCTGACCGTCGAGGCGCACCTCCCCGGATTCGCGGAGGGCGACATCGAGATCGACGTCGACCAGGGCGCGCTCGTCATCCGCGCCGAGAAGCACGAGAAGGAAGAGGACAAGGGCAAGAAGTACGTCGTGCGCGAATCGAGCTCGAGCTACTACCGCCGCATCCAGTTGCCCGAGCAGGCCGATGAGGACGCCGTGACGGCGTTGTTCGAGACGGGCGTGCTGCGGGTGACGGTGCCGTTCAAGGAACTGCCGAGCCCGCGGAAGATCTCGATCAACCGCGGCGGGCCGTCCGACGCCGGAGGTGGCGCGGCCTCGTGACGTTCGCGGGCCTGACAGGGGTCCTGGGCCTGTCCGGCCCGGTCTCGGGACCTTGGGCCTTGCCGACGGATGATCCGCCCGCGAGACTCGAGGAATGACAGACGACGTTGACGACCGACCGCCGACTCGAGCCCTCACCGAAGACGAGTGCTGGCAACGCATCGCCGAGGCATCCTTCGGGCGTGTCGCGGCGGCGGCGGCCGGCGAGGTCGACATCTTCCCCGTGAATCACGCGGTCGACTCGCACGGCGCCGATGCCCGCACGATCGTGTTCCGCACGTCGCCGGGCACCAAGCTCATCGAGCTGACCATCCACGAGGGTGTCGCATTCGAGGTCGACGGGTTCACCGACGCCGAGGCGTTCAGCGTGGTCGTCAAGGGCACGGCGGAGCAGTTCGACCGTCGGGGCGAGGTCGAGGCCGCCGAGAAGCTCGGCGTCACCCCGTGGGCTCCCGAGGAGAAGACCCGGTGGGTGCGGATCACCCCACGCGAGGTGAGTGGTCGCACGTTCCAGCGACGGCGGGTCGCGCCGGTCGGCTGACCGCGTGGCCCGGACGACGGATGCCGCGGGGTCGACCTCGTGGCATCCGCTCACCGCGGCTGGTCGCGGTGCTCGAGCTGGTAGACGGCTGCCTGCGTGCGCCGTGCGAACCCGAGCTTGCGGAGCAGGCCCGAGACGTAGTTCTTGACGGTCTTCTCGGCGAGGTCGAGATGCTCGCCGATCTGCCGGTTGGTGAGGCCCTCGGCGATGAGGGCGAGCACCTGCCGCTCGCGCAGGTTGAGGGAGCCGAAGCGCGGGTCGTCACGATCCTCGGCCGCGGCGCTCGCCGCCACCCGCTTCGTGGCGGCGGCATGCAGCAGGTTCCGCCCCCCCGCGGCGGCTCGTACGTGGTCGACGAGCTTCGAGCCGTTGATGTCCTTCAGCACGTGACCCGACGCCCCCGCGAGCACCGCGCTCATCGCGGCCTCGTCGTCGTCGTACGCCGTGAGGATCAGGCACCGGATCTCGGGATGCCGCGACCGGATCTCGCGGCACAGCGCGACGCCGTCGCCGTCGGGCAGCCGCATGTCGAGCAGCGCGACGTCGGGCAGGGTGGCGTCGATGCGGGAGAGGGCCCGCGCGACGTCGCCCGCCTCGCCGACCACCTCGAGGTCGTCCTCGCGTCGCAGCAGCTCGGCGACCCCCCGCCGCACGATCTCGTGGTCGTCCACAAGGAACACGCGCGTCATGCGTCGACTCCATCCACCGGGTCCGCGGGAACCGTCCAGCGCACCGTGGTGCGACCGGGCTCGGAATCGATGTGCAGGCGGCCACCGCGGCGTTCGGCGCGGGTCTGCACGTTCGCGAGGCCGCTGCGCCGGCCCGAGGCGGGGATGCCCGTGCCGTCGTCGTCGACGGTGACGCGCACGGCGGTCTCGTTCGCCACGATCGAGAGCCGCACGGTGGAGGCAGAGGCATGCCGGACGGCGTTGGTGAGCAGTTCCCGCGACACGGCGGCGACGTCCTCGGCGACATCGCCGGTGACGATGAGGTCGACGGGTCCGCTGAAGCTCACCGCGATGGGCTGGGGCAGCGATGGCGAGCACTCGGCCGCGATGTCGAGGAGGCGGCGGCGGAGCGAGCTGTCGGCCTCGGGGCGCGGCGACATCGCGAAGATGATGGTGCGGATCTGCGTGATGGTGTCGTCGAGCGTCGTGACCGCCGACTGGAGTCGCCGGGCGAGCTCCCGTTCCGGGGTCGAGCCCGCGAGCGCCTGGAGTTCGAGACCGGCGCCGAACAGCTGCTGGATGACGTGGTCGTGCAGGTCGCGCGCGATGCGGGAACGGTCGTCGGCGAGCAGCGCCCGCTGGCGCTCCTCGCGGGCGCGCGCCAGTTCGATCGCCAGGCCCACCTGATTGGCGAGGTCGTCGCCGATGCCGAGCTCGGCCGGCGTGAAGTGCCCCTTGCCCGGGGCCCGGCCCACGGCCACGACGCCCCAAGCCGAGGACGGGTTCTTCAGGGCCAGGAACATCGTCGGTCCGACGCCGTCGCCGTCCATGACGGCCAACGCATCGCTGGTGCTTCCCGCCCGCCCGCCCGGTCGCGCGCGGGACTCCCCGCTCTCGAACACCACCGCGGCGGCGGTGCGCATCCACGGGATCACCGCACCGCCGAGCGTCTCGGCACCGAGGCCGCGCGCCTCGGCGACGCGGACCGTGAGCGGGTCGGGGCCCGGAACGACGATGCAGATGCGGTCGGCCCCGGTGCGCGCGATGAGCTCGTCTGCGAGCATCGGCACCGCCGCGGCGCTCGCCGTGCCGAGCAGCGCCGACGTGATCTGCGCCGACGACGCGGTCCACGACTGCCGCACGCGCGTCTCGTCGTACAGCCGGGCGTTGGCGATCGCGAAGCCCGCGGTCGCCGCGAGAGCCGTGACCAGGTCTTCGTCCTCCAGGGTGAACTCGCCCGCTCGCGGGTTCGAGAGGTAGAGGTCGCCGAAGACGTCGTCGCGTACCCGGATGGGCACGCCGAGGAATGCTTCCATCGCCGGATGCCCCTTGGGGAAGCCCACCGAGCGCGGGTCGTCGGAGATGTGCCGCAGCCGGATGGGACGCGGGTCGTCGATGAGTGCCCCGAGCACGCCGTGGCCCTCGGGAAGGTGACCGATCCGCGCCACCGCATCGGGAGCCATGCCCACGTGGATGAACTCCTCGAGCCCGCCCTCGGGCGCTACGACGCCGAGCGCACCGTACTCCGCGTCGACGAGTTCGACGCCGGCCCGGACGATGCGCTCGAGCACCATGGGCAGCTCGATGGGCTCCACCACGGCCTGGGTGGCGTGCAGCAACGCCCGCAGGCGGCCCTGCGTGGCGGTCACGTCGTCGGCGCGGTCGACGAGATCGTGCAGCGCTCGGTCCAGCTCCGACCTCGGCTGGTCGGAAGGCGGCAGCATCCGCTCCGGCACGGCTCCCCCTCCGATTCGCGGGTTGTCCGCAGGCTATCACCGGTCTCGCGTCACGCACGAGGGCGCGGCCGGGCATCGGAGGGACCAATGGCCCGATGCGCGATGCGCGATCAGGTGATGCTGGGACGAAGCGATCGGTAACATCGCGGCAGCGCCTTCGCCGCGTCGCATCGCAGGAAAGACGGTGAAGCATGGAACGGGCGATCCTCGTCGGCGTCGACGGCTCGATCGCGAGCCGGGCGGCGGTGGCGTGGGCGATCGAACGGGCTGAGGACATCGGGGCGGATGTCACGCTGCTGTTCGTGGTCGACGACGAGTGGGGCACGATCAGCGATCGGGACCTCACGGAACTCCGCAGCACTGCCGAGCAGACCGCCGCGCGCGAGCTCGAGTACGCGCGCGAGCAGGCCGGTGCCGTCGCCGTGAGCGCCCGCGTGGCCGTGGGGGCGCCCATGCTGGTGCTCGCCTCCGAGGCGTCCGCGTTCGAATCGGTCGCGATCGGCACGCACAAGGCGGGGTCCTTCCACGGCCATGCGCTGGGCTCCCGGAGCCTGCAGCTCGCGGCAATGGCGCCCGTGCCGACGACGATCGTTCCCGTCTCGGCGTCACCCGGCCGCAGCGGCGTGGCCGTGGGCGTCGGCGACGAGCCCGGCTGGATGGACCCGGTGCGCTTCGCCGCGCACGAGGCCGTGCGACTCGGGGAGCGCCTCATGCTCATCCGTTCGGGCGGGCCGGATTCGACCGACGACGAACGGGCCCTCGGCCTCGTGCGGGAACTCCCCGAGACGAGCGAGCTCGAGGCCGGCATCGTGGTGCGCCGGTCGACCTCGTCGCCCGGCGAGGCGCTCGCCGCGGTGTCACGCCGCGCCGTGGTCACGGTGAGCGGGCGGCCGACCGCCCCCGGCGTGCAGGGCTTCCGGCCGCTGGGGCGCACGAACAACGATCTGCTCATGAACGCCGGCGGACCGGTGATGATCGTCCCGTTCCGAGCCGCCGCGCCCGTCACCGCCTGACGCGTCGCCGCTCCAGCAGGAGGGCACCGGCGCCGGCCGCCGCGCCCCACGCCGCGAGCACGGCCAGGTCGAACCACGGCACCGTCGCGGCATCCTTATTCATGCGGCGGTGAGCCCGTGCTGCACGTGCACGAGGGGGAACACGGCCGCCACCGACACGATCTCGGCGGTGCGCGCCGAGGGGGCCACCGACGCCACGGCAATGCCCAGGGCGCAGGACGACGCGAGCGCGACGGCAGCTCTCCCGACGGATGCCCCGCGCCCTGTTCTTGGCCGCTGCGGCCGGGTTCCCGACGCTCATCCGGATCTTCGTGTCAGATGGTGTTCATCCCGTTCAGCGTGCTGCTGGCGGTGTATTTCGCGCTCGGCCTCGAGGAGTTGGGGTTCGTGATGCTGCTGCTCGGCCTGTTCGGCCGCCGGTCGTCCGCCCCCCGATTCGGTGACAGCAGGTCGCTTCGCCCGGTATGGTGCTGGATCATGGGGGCAATCGACACCGAATCCATCGCAGAGAAGCCGAAGCAGTTCTCCATGCAGGGGGCGCCGGCGAAGGTGCTCTGGTGGGGAATCGTGGTAGCCGTGGTCGGGGCGCTGCTGCTCGTCTTCGGGCCGGTGTTCCTGGACCAGCTGGATCTCGGCGCCGTCGGGCTGGGCCAGACCATCCGCATCGCGCTCGAACTCGCCCTGCTGTTCGTTCGCGGAATCCTCCCGCCGCTCGGCGCCGCCCTCATCGCAGCGGGGATCGTGATGGCCTTCATTCAGGCCCAGTACCCGCGCCGGAAGTCGGTTCGCCACAACTGGAAGTGACGATTGCGGCGGCATATGCCCGTCGGTCGCTGTCAGGCGCGTGGGGCACACTGGAGCAGTGATCGCCGAGCATGCCCTGACCTGGAGCCCGCGGCATCCGACCGACCTGCACCAGACGATCGGGTCGCTGCGGCGGGGGCCCGGCGACCCCACCTTCCACGTCGACGCCGCCGGCGGGCTATGGCGCACGACCCGCACCGACGAGGGCGCGGCCGCGCTCCGGTACACGCAGCCGGCCCCCGACGAGCTGCGCTGCGAGGGCTGGGGCGCGGGGGCGCGCGCGGCGGTCGCGTCGGCGCCCGAGCTCCTCGGGGAACGTGACGATCCGACCGGCTTCGACCCCGGCATCCGGATGCTCGACGACGCGCACCGGGGCAATCCCGGCCTGCGCATCCCGCGCACCGGGCGCGTGCTCGACGCCCTGGTGCCCGCGATCCTCGAGCAGAAGGTCATCACGCTGCAGGCGCACGACTCGTGGCGGCGACTCGTGTGGCGGTTCGGCGAGCCCGCGCCCGGGCCCACACCGCGCCGAATGGTGGTCGTCCCGACCCCCGAGCGCTGGGCATCCATTCCCGTGTGGGAGTGGCACGGCGCCGGCGTGGACCCGCGTCGGGCCCGCACGATCGTCAACGCAGCGCGCTACGCGGCCCGGCTCGAGGAGGCGGTCGGCATGAGCCCGGAGGATGCCGCGGCGCGCCTCACCCTGCTGCCCGGCATCGGGGCCTGGACGGCCGCCGAGGTGGCGCAGCGCGCTCTCGGCGACGCGGATGCCCTCTCGGTGGGCGACTACCACCTGTCGAACTACGTGGGCCACGCCCTGTGGGGCCGCGACATGACCGATGCCGAGATGGTCGAGGCCATGGCGCCGTGGGCCGGGCATCGATACCGCGTCGTGCGCCTGCTCGGCGCGGCCGGGGTTCGCGACCGGCCGCGGCGCGGGCCGCGCATGCCGTTCGTGGATCACCGCGCGATCTGAGCCGACCCTCCGGCCGAAGCGGGTCCGCGCCGGTCAGGCTCCGTCGGTCGGACCTCGCCGTCAGTCGCCGCCGGTCAGCGCCTGGGCGGACGTGAAGACCCCGGCAGGATCCCACTCGGCTTTCGCCGCGCGAAGCCGGCCGAGGTTCTCGGCGAAGTACTGCTGCGGCCAGTCCTCGATGGCCCGATTCGGGAAGTTCTGGTAACTCTCTCTGGGGGTGTGCGCCTCGAGCACATCGGTCGCGGCGCTCGTCCACCCCTCGAGGTCGGCGACGAGCGCGGCATCCGTGAGGTTCGCCCAGACCGGCGTCGGACGCAGCAACTCGGTCATCCACGATGCGCTGCAGCGCCGCCTCGGGCAACGGTGCATCGGCGTACCGCGAGATGTCACCCCACGAGTGGTCCTCGGACTCGGGATTCGTGAACCGGGGTGCAACCTCCCAGAACGGTTCAACGCGGATGTCGCGGCTCGACGGCGGGGGAGTGGCCTCGTCGAGGAGCGGCGCCACGATCGCCATGAAGTCGTCCTCGGAGCCGAGGAACTGGCCGCGTACGAAGACGTCTTTCGCGGCCCGTCGTCGCCGGCCGGGGTCGCCTGGATACCGAACGGAGACGGTCGCTCGTGAGGCCCGCCCAGCGCGAGTGGTAACCCGATGCCGCCGCCGTGCACGAGCCGGCCGACCCCGACGCTGAGGCACGTGCCGCCGGGCAGGAGCCACCCGCCGTCGCGCGTCGCGGCGAGGATGTCGGCGTTCGTCGCAGCGCCGCCCACCGTCATGCGGCCGTCGGATCCGACCCGTACCGACGAAAGCCGCGACAGGTCGATGACGAGGCCGGTCGTCGTCGACAGCCCGGCATAGTTGTGGCCGCCCCCGCGCACGGTGAGCGGCGGTCCGTGCACGCCGCGAGCCCGACGCCGGCTACGGCGAGCGTTCCGGCGAGGAGGAACGTGCGGCGGTCGAACGCCGGCACGGTCGTCTCAGTACTTGTCGCCCAGTGCCTTCGCCTTCAGCGCCTCGAACTCGCCCTGCGTGATCACGCCCTGGTCGCGCAACGCCTGCGCCTTGGCGATCTCGTCGGTCGGGCTCGCGAACGACACCGAGCGGACGTACGCGTCGCTGTACTCCTGGTACTCCACCTGCTTGCGCGCCGACCGCTCCGCCATGCCCTTGCCGCGCGCGATGACGTAGACGAGCGCGGTGATGAACGGGACGAACACCAGGAAGATCAGCCAGACCGCCTTGAGCCAGCCGTTGAGCGATCGGTCGCGGAAGATGTCGAAGATGACATAGAAGAGCGCGAACAGGTAGACCATGTACGCGAAGATCCAGAACAGCAGCCAGAACCAGTCCCAGATGCCCTGCAGGAAGTTCATGTGGAGTCCATTCTCGTCCCGCCGAGCCGGGTGGCCCGGTCCCCTGGCGTCAACGTAGCGCAGTCGCGAGGCCGGAGGCCAGAGGCTGAGCCCGTCGACTCAAGCCCCGCGTCGCGCCGTTCCGGTTGCGGCGGCTAGCCACCGCCTCGCGATGCCGACCGCGGTGCACCACCATGGGAGCAGCGCACACTCGCCACGAATCGATCGGAGCACGATGTACTACGGCCACGAGTTGCAGTTCGGCACCTTCATCACGCCGCGCAACGGCCCGCCGCATGCGGCCGTTCGCCTCGCGGAGCTGAGCGAGGCATCCGGCTACGACCTCGTCACCTTCCAGGACCACCCCTACCAGCCGGCGTTCCACGACACCCAGACGTTGCTCACGTGGGTCGCGGCACGCACCGAGCGCATCCACCTCTCGGCGAACGTCGCGAACGTGCCGCTTCGCCCGCCCGCCGTGCTCGCTCGTGCTGCGGCGAGCCTCGACCTGCTCTCGGGCGGTCGTTTCGAGCTGGGGCTGGGGGCCGGTGGGTTCTGGGACGCAATCGAGGCCATGGGTGGTCGCCGGCTCACGCCGGGGCAGGCCGTCGACGCACTGTCGGAGGCGATCGACATCATCCGCGGAATCTGGGACCAGGGCGACCGCACGCGCTTCGAGGTCGACGGCCGGTACCACCGGGTGAGCGGTGCGAAGCGTGGACCGGCACCCGCGCACAACATCCCGATCTGGATCGGCGCGCTGAAGCCCCGGATGCTGCGCCTCGTCGGGCGCAAGGGCGACGGCTGGCTCCCCTCGCTCGCGTACCTGCAGCCGGGCGACTTCGCCAAGGGCAACGCGACCATCGACGAGGCCGCCCGGGCGGCCGGGCGCGACCCCCGCGAGATCCGCCGCATCGTGAACGTCGGCGGGCGGTTCTCGGCGGGCTCTGGCGGCGGATTCCTCGACGGACCGGCCGAGCAGTGGGTCGACCAGCTGCTGCCGTACGTGGTCGACGACGGCGTCGGCACTTTCATCCTTGCGAGCGACGATCCCGGCACGATCCAGCACTTCGCCGTGGAGGTGGCGCCAGCCCTCCGGGAGGCGGTCGCCCGAGAGCTGAGGCGATCGGATGCCGCCACCGTCGTCGCGCCGTCCACCTGGGTCGCCCGCAGCTCGGCGGTGCGCGCGAAGCGCCGCGACGGGATCGACTACGACGGACTCCCGCCCGCGCTCGCCGCGGATGCCATCGAGCCGGGCGACGCCGGTTACACGCGGGTGCGGTCGACGTACCTGCGAGGCGGCTCACCGGGACTCGTGCTCCGGCCCCGCACCCCCGAGGAGGTCGCACTCGCCGTGGGGTACGCACGCACGCATCGCGGCCTGCCTCTGGGCGTGCGCAGCGGCGGCCACGGGATCAGCGGCCGCTCGACCAACGACGGTGGGATCGTCATCGATGTGTCGCGTCTCGACGGCATGGAGGTACTCGACGCGTCGTCGCGGCTCGTGCGCATCGGTGCGGGCGCACGATGGAAGGACGTCGCCGAGTTCCTCGCCCCGCACGGCTGGGCGCTCTCGTCGGGCGACTACGGCGGGGTCGGCGTGGGGGGACTCGCGACCGCGGGCGGCATCGGCTGGCTCGTGCGCGAGCACGGCCTGACGATCGACCATCTGCGCGCCGCCGAGCTGGTGCTCGCCGACGGTCGCATCGTGCGAGCGGATGCCGCGGAGCATCCGGAGCTCTTCTGGGCCGTGCGCGGCGCCGGCGCGAACGTCGGCATCGTCACCGCGTTCGAGTTCGAGGTCGACGAGGTCGGTGACGTCGGCTTCGCCCAGCTCGCCTTCGACGCGAGCGACACGGTCGGGTTCCTGCAGGCGTGGGGCGACTGGGTCGTCGACGCGCCGCGCGACTTGACGAGCTTCCTCATCATGGGCGGCGCGGCTCCCGGGCAGACTCGGGTGGCGCAGGTCATGGCCGTCGTCGACTCCGATGACCCCGCGACGGTGCTCGAGCGGTTGCAGCCGCTCGCCGAGGTGGCGCCGCTCCTTGCGCAGGACGTGCGCATCACGAGCTATCGGCAGGTCATCTCGAACTCCTCCGACGATGCCCACGGCGCCGAGGGGGAGCCACTGTCGCTCTCGGGCCTCATCGGCCGAGTCACGCCCGAGTTCGCCCGCGACGCCGCGCGGTTCCTCGATGACGGCGGCACGTACTTCTTCCAGCTGCGTGCGGTCGGCGGCGCGGTGCACGACGTGGCGGCGGATGCCACGGCCTTCGCGCACCGCTCGTCGGAGTTCTCCGTGGTGGCGCTCGGCACCGCGCGCCTTCGCACCGACGAGTTGTGGCGCGAGTTGATCGCCCCGCACGTCGACGGCGCCTACCTGAGCTTCGACACCCGGCAGGACGACGAGCAGGTCGAGGCGGTGTTCCCGCCCGCGACGCTCGCGCGGCTCCGGTCGATCAAGGCGGAGGTGGACCCCGACAACCTGTTCCGCGACAACGCGAACGTGCGGCCGATGTAACGCGGTTCGCTAGTCGTCGACTGTTTCGCTTCGGATGTCGGTGCCGGGGTGCCGGGGTGCCGGAGTGTCGGCACTTCGGAATGGAGGACTCTCGCCGGCGCTCCGCCGATCAGCGCGTCGAGGCGCGGGCGCAGGTGCCGCGTCGTGAGCACGGATGCCGCGTGCCGTGCCCCCGCCTGCAACGCCTCGGGCAGCGGCGACCCTGCGAGCGTCGCATCGAGAACGCCCGCCATGAACGCGTCATCCGCACCGTTGGTGTCGAGCACTTCGACGGGGCCGCGGCGACGGCGTGGCGGGTCATCCGCTCTTCGACCGCGATCGCGCCGTCGGCCCCCAGCGTGCAGACCAGGAGCGACGCGTCGCCCTCGATGCACCGCCCCCTGAACGGCAGCGGGTCGTCGCCGATGCGGTCGGTGTTCATGAAGATCGCGTCTGCCGCCTCGATGAAGGGACGGTGGAATTCCCACCGTCTCCCAATCGCCGAGTGCGAACTGCATGTGCGGCACGGGCTCCGGCAGCCGGTCGAGTTCGACGATGTGGTTCCAGGAGGCGGGTCAGGCGATGAAGATGTGATCGGTCACCCGATCATTCTGTCGCCTGCTGCACCTCGAACTCGACGGTGGGGCTGACTTGCTCGCCGAGACGCACGGCGATGCGGTGGGTCCCGCCGGTATTGGTGAGGCGCAACGTGACCTCGAGCAGCGTGCGGCGCCCCGCTCCGCGAGCGATCTCGACGTGCAGGTCGAGCTCGAGCCCCCTCGACTTGTTCACGTCACCGCCCCCACCGATGTCCGGGTGGTGTTCGCACCCTGCTTGCTCACCGTCGTGGTGCCTGAGGAATCCACGAGGAAGAGTTGGATCGTGGTGACGAACGGCGTGCCGCCGCCAGCGCCGCCCACGATCCTGAACCGATTGGGGATCGACCAGAACCATCCCCCGCCGAAGAACCTCGGGGGCGGGAAGAACCGTCGGAAGGGCGGCGCGAGTGGGAAGCCGCTGCCGCACTGGTCGTGGAGGAAGTGGTTGTCGGGGCGGAGCGTGACGAAGTTCGGGTTCGGGTGGTGTTCGAGGTCCATGGCCGTGCCGTTGCCGAAGCGGAAGTAGCCGTGCACGGCGCTGGGCGGGCCGGGAACCTCCAACCACTGCACCCGGGAGAAGCTGACCTCGTGGTGGCCGAAGTCGACATCGGTCAGCATGTCGGCGCCCGCCTGTCCGGCGGGAATGGGATTCACGACCGCCCGGGTCATCCGGATCGAATCGGGCGGCACCACCTGGAACGTGGTCACCGTGGCCGGGCCTCGGGCCGGGGTGGCGGTCACGGCGATCGATCCGGACTCGGGCGCGGTCCACCGCGGTCTCGTTCCAGTCCACGTCGTCGGTCGAGGCATCCGCTCGCTCGCGCATGAACAGCATGGGTTCCCTCCTCGTTAGAGCCGGATGCGCGCCACGATCGCGCCACGATACGCCGATGTCCAGGCGCCGGTAGGGTCGAGTCGTGCGTATCGGTGGGTGCCTGGGTGCTCACGGCCGCGGCCTACGTCATCCCGCTGGTCTGGATCGTGTCGCTGTTCGTCGCCGGTGGGCGCACGCCGTACGACCGGATCAGCGGCACGATGGTCGTGCGTCGCGCGACGCCGGCGCTCGGGGGTGGCAGGCATCCCGTCGACCGGCAACGGTGACCTCCGCTACGCTGAGCGACGCCGCACACCGCCGCAGCGCGTGTCCCGCCGCGCCCCGACCGGAAGGATGAGTCGTGCCCCGTTTCGATCTGCCCGTCGATGAGCTCCGCGTCTACGGCGGTCGACGCCGCGCACCTTCGACCGGGTTGACGCCGCGCACGTCACGGTGTGCGGCGGCAGCCAGGGCGGCGGCATCGCCATCGCCGCGGCGGGCCTCTCGGAGGGACTCTTGGCGGCGATGCCCGAGGTGCCGTTCCTGTGCCACGTCGAGCGTTCGGTCGGCCTCACCGACCGGTTGCCATAGCCAGTGCGCTGCCGCGCCGCCCTCGTGCTCGTTGAACGCGTATTCGACGATGTCGGCGGGCTCGCCGAGCGGCTCGGCTGAGACCCGCGCGGGCGCGTCGCCGCCCGGCCCAGGCGAGCGGATGCCGCGGCCTCAGGCCCCCGCGTAGCGCACGAGGTACACCTCGAGGCGGTCGAAGCCGCCGACCCAGGCCATCGTCTCGAAGAAGTCGCGCACCTCGGGCGTCGGGAATCCGGTCTGCTCGACGGTCACGAGCGTGCCGCCGTCGTTGGCCTCGAACGTCATGACGATGTGCGTCGTCATCGAGTTGCCATCGGGCTCGCTGCCCGTCGACTCGGTGACGAGCCGGTTCGGGCGATCGATCTCGAGGAACGTCTGCGTCTCGCGGAAGAGCGTGTCGCGGTCGGGGCCCCAGACGGCGGTCTGCGTGCCGCCGACCCGCAGGTCGACCTCGATCTCGACGACGCCGGGCTCCTCGTCGAGGATCGAGAACCAGATCTTCTGCTTCTCGGCGTCGGTGTAGGCGTCGAAGACCTCCTCGGGCGTGGCGGCCAGCTGTCGCTGCAGCCGCAGGCCGATGGTCTCTGTCGTCTCGCTGGTCTCGCTCATGATTCCGTTCCTTTCGTTCCGTTCCGGAGGGTGAAGTAGGTCTCGAGACCGTCGAGTCGACGCTCCCAGAGCCGTTGATAGAAGGTGATCCATGCCATCGCGTCGTCCAAACGCTCGGTGCCGAGCCGCACCTGTCGCACGCGGCCGACCTTCTCGGTCGTGACGAGGCCAGCGGCCTCGAGCACGTCGACGTGCTTCCGGATGCCGGTGAGGGTCATGCCCGCCGGATCCGCGAGCTCGGTGATCGTCGCCGGTCCGTCGCCGAGGCGGGTCAGGATGCCGCGGCGCGTCTCGTCGGACAGGGCGGCGAACGCCCGATCGAGTGCCTGTTGCTGAACCATCTGGTTCAGTGTATATCACTGAACCGAAATGTTCAATATCACGGTCGCTCCGTGTTCAGAATTCGGGAAGGACAGGCGCGTACCGAGCGGTCAGGCGGGGTTTCGGAGCACCGCAGTGCGGGAAGTCGGGTGCGAGGTCCTGAATTCTGAACAGGGGCGGGGAGCCCGCGGCATCAGCTCGGCTCACGCCATCGTGTCGAGGATGCCCACGAGCTGCTCGAACGTGGTCATCGGGTTGACGATCGCGAACCGCGTGTTGGGCCGGCCGGCGTGCGAGCTCGGCGTGACGAAGGCGCGCTGCTCGTCGAGGAGCCGCGCCGACCACGCGGCGTAGTCCTCACGCGACCAGCCCTCGCGCTCGAACACCACGACCGACAGCTGCGGGTCGCGCACGAGCCGCACGCCGTCGCGCGACGAGATCTCGCGGGCGATGTCCTGCGTCAGCTGGAGCGACCCCGTGATCGCGTCGCGGTACGCCGCACCGCCGTAGGTGGCGAGCGAGAACCACAGCGGCAGGCCGCGCGCGCGCCGGGTGAGGTGCGCGGCGTAATCCGACGGGCTCCACTCGCTCGTCTCGGTGAGCGTGTCGAGGTACTCGGCGTGCTGCGTGTGCGCGCGGCGCCCGGTCTCGGGGTCGCGGTAGATGAGCGCGCACGCGTCGAACGGCGCGAACAGCCACTTGTGCGGGTCGACGATGAGCGAGTCGGCGCGCTCGACTCCCGCGAAGCGGTCGCGCGCGAGCGGCGAGAGCATGGCCGCGAGGCCGTAGGCGCCGTCGACGTGCAGCCAGAAGCCGAACTCGTCGTTGAGGGCGGCGATGGACGCGACGTCGTCGACGATGCCGAAGTTCGTCGAGCCCGCGGTGGCGACCACGGCGAAGACGGATGCCCCGTGCTCTTCGAGCGCGGCCCGCACGGCGTCGCCCCGCAGAACGCCGTCGGGGCCCGGGTCCACCGGTACCACGTCGACGTCCATGACGCGCGCGGCGGACGCGATCGACGAGTGCGCCTCGGCGCTGCACACGACCTTCCAGCGGCCCGGGTGATCCGTGCCCGCCTCGCGCAGGGTGAGGCGCGCCTGCTCGCGGGCCGCGACGAGCGCCGAGAGGTTGCCGAGCGTGCCGCCCTGCACGAACACGCCGCCCGCCGTGGACGGGAGCCCGAACTCGTTCGCGAGCCAGGCCAGCACCTCGTTCTCGGCGTGCACCGCGCCAGCGCCCTCGAGCCACGACCCGCCGTAGAGCGCGCTCGCCGAGACTACGAGGTCGAACGCGATCGCGGCCTTCGTCGGTGCCGTCGGGATGAAGGAGAGGTACTGCGGGTGGTCGGTCGTGATGCACGCCGGGGCGAGCACGTGCTCGAAGAGCGCCAGGGCGCGCCGGGCGCCGATGCCGTTTTCGTCGATCGTGCGGCCGGCGAGCCGGTCGAGCTCGAACTCCGAGATCGGCTTGTCGAGCGGGGTGTCGCTCGCGAGGATGCGGCGGCGCGAGTAGTCGAGCACGAGGTCGACGATCTTCGCGGTCTCGGCGGTGACCGCGTGCATGCGGGTGGCCTGCGATTCCATGGGGTGATCCTCTCGTGGCGGCGTGGCGGCGTGGCGGCGTGGCGGCGTGGCGGCGTGGCGGCGTGGCGGCGGGTCGGCGGGGGCGGGGGCGGGGGCGTGGACGCCCGCGGGCCCAGAGAAGGGTCGCACGAGGGATGCCGCGGCTGCAAGATCGGCCAACGGATGCTGCCACAGGCGCACTGATCGTGCGCTCCCTGCTTGCCGCACGCAGGTTTCCGGCGCACGCCGCAGTTGCTGGTCGCGCCCGTGTCGGGGGTCCATGGTCGAGTGTGAGCATGGGCTTCGACGCGCAGTTCCTGGGGGTGGCCGCGGCGATGCCGCGGGTGGATGAAGCGGATGCCGCGACATCCGGCGAACTCGACTACCTGCACTTCACCGTGGTGCTCGACTGCGCTCGGCGACTCGCGCGGGTCACGGGCGTGAACGTCGATGGCGCTCAGCTCGTGGAGATCGAGCGCGGCGATCGCTGGCAGCTCGACGAGCGCATCCCGGCCGACTGGCAGGCGGGGCCTGAGATCTACGCCGCCAACGACCTCGACCGCGGCCATCTCGTGCGCCGCCGCGACCCGGTGTGGGGAAGCCCCGAGGTGGCGACGCGCGCGAACGCCGACACGTTCCGCTACCCGAACGCGGCGCCGCAGGCGTCGGACTTCAACCAGTCGAAGGAGCTGTGGCTCGGCCTCGAAGACCACGTGCTCGAGCACGCCCGTGCGCACCGGATGCGGCTCAGCGTGTTCACGGCCCCGGTGCTCGCGGCCGGGGATCCGCCGTACCGCGGCATCCGGGTGCCCCTGAGGTTCTGGAAGATCGCCGCATGGAGCACGGGCGCCGAGCGCACGGGCCCCGAGAACACGGGTGCCCAGAGCACGGGCGTCCAGAGCACGGGCGCCCAGCTCGCCTCCGTCGGATTCGTGGTCGACCAGGCCCCGCTCGTCGACACCGCCGAGGCGCGAGAGCCCGAGCCCGGCGAGGCGCCTCCGCTCGGCCCGTTCCGCACGTTCCAGGTGCCGATCGCCGACATCGCCGCGCTCACGGGGCTCGTGATGCCCGACCTCGTCGTCGCCGACCGGATGCCTTCCGCGATCGCGGAGGTCGGCTGGCGGCGCATCGAGCAGCCCGGCGACATCCTGCTCTGAGCTCCGCCTCGAGCGCCCGTCGGTCAGCCCTCGTCGGCCGGCGGCTGCCCAGCCGGCGGTTGCCCAGCCGGCAGCTGCCCGGCCTTCCGCGCCCTGCGGGCGGCCTTCAGCTCCGCGTCCGACTCGGCCATGATCACCTTCGTCTCGCCGAGGTCGCCGAGGACGGGCCGCATCCAGAGCATCGATGGATGGGAGTCGACCAGCAGCATTCGCACGAGCAGGGTGAGCGGGATCGCCAGGATCGCGCCGATCGGGCCGATGACGATCGCCCAGAACAGCACCGAGAAGAAGGTGATGCTCTGGCTCAGCGCGACGGCGTTGCCGACGACCCGCGGCTGCACGACGGACTGCACGCCCGCGTTCACGATGCCGTAGACGACGATGATGGCGATGACCGTGGGCCAACCGCCCTCGAGCGCGCCGAACACGATCGGCGGGATGATCGCGATGAAGTAGCCGACATTGGGGATGAAGCTGCAGAGGAACGACAGCAGCCCCCAGATGAACGCGCCGGGTACGCCGAGTAGCACGAGCGCGAACCAGTTGATGAGTCCCTGGGCGATCCCGAGCAGGGTCGTCACCACCATGTAGCGGCGCACGTTCGCCGCGAGGTCCGAGAGCGCCCTGACTGCGAGTGGGCGGTACGGCTGCATCTGCCGCAGCAGGGTCGGCAGGAACGCCGCATCCATTGCCATCAGCAGCAGCATCGTGAAGATGATCACGAGCACCGAGATCAGGCCGGTGAGGCTTCCGAAGAGCTCGCCCACGAACCCGACGATGGCGAGCGGGTCGAACTCGGCCGCGGCATCCGCGACCGGTTGAGCGCTGATCCCGATCGTCTCGAGCCACACGGCGAACGCCTCGGCCGCCGACTGGAGTTGCGGTGCGTACTGAGGCAGCAGGTCGGCGAACTGGCCGAACGCCACGAGGGCGGCGTACCCGAACGCGAGGAGCAGCAGGAACACCGTCGTGATGACCGAACCGGTGGCGAGGCCACGGGGGATGCCGCGTTGCTCGAGCGCGACCCGGAGCGGATGCACGCAGATCGTGAGCACGAGGGCAAAGAACACCGGCGCGAAGATCGAACCGATGGCGGCGATCCCGAACGCCGCGAGCACCGCGCCGCCGAGCCCCGCGAGGAGGAACGCGTTGCGGTGCTCGCGGCCCTCGGACTCGAGGGGAATCGTCTCGTCGGCCGCCCTCGCCGCAGACGCCTCGTTCGCCGATCGTCTCCTGGTCCACCACATGAGGACTCCGATCCGCGAGAGCCGCCCCGACCCGCGCTCGTGCCTACCATAGCGAGTGGATGCCGCGTGGTGCGGGAGTTGGGGTATCGCCGATGCGGCGGGTGAGGAGCTCCGGACCGACGTGCTCGTGGTGGGTGCCGGCCCGGGCGGGCTCATGCTCGCGGTCTGCCTGGCGAGGCTCGGCGTCGACGTGACGGTCGCCGACGGCAAGGACGGGCCCACGCGCGAGTCGTGCGCACTCGGCGTGCAGGCGCCGCAACGAGCGCCTCCTCGTCGATGCGCTCGCCGAGTCCGGGCGCGAGGTGCGGTGGCGGCACCGGCTCGAACGGCTCGAGGTCGTGGGCGGTGACCGTGCGGACGCGGCATCCGTCATCGCGACGCTCGATGGACTCGACGGCGCGACCGTCGTGCGCGCCCGGTACACGTTCTACATCGTGGATGCCGCCGACGTGACGGGCCTGGTCGACGGATCGATCAACATGCGGTTCACCGAACACCACTTCCTGCTCGTCTTCCCGATGGGCGGCGGGCGGATGCGCCTGCTCGGCGTCGTTCGCGACGTCGACCTCGACGACGACGGGCGGCTTCCCGAGCAGAACGTGCGGTCGCTGGTGCGCCGTGAGTTCGGCGTCGAGTACTCGGAGGCGTCGTGGTTCACCACCTACCGGGTGTCCCACCGGCTGGCCGCGAGGTTCCGCGACGGACCGTGCTTAATCGTGGGCGACGCGGCGCACATCCATTCGCCGGTGGGAGCGCAGGGCATGAACACGGGACTGCAGGAGGCCCACAACCTCGCGTGCGCCATCGCCGACGTGGCCGTCGGTGGCATGCCCGACCGCCGGCTCGACCGGTACGAGGCCGAACGGCGCCCGGTCGGCAGGACGCTGGTCGCCACGACCGATCGGCCCTTCGGCCAGGTGACGTCGGAGTCCCGGTTCGCCCGGGCCGCGGGCCGCCGCGACCGGGTCGTGGGTCGCCGCCTGCAGTGGTCGGGCTCGAACTTCGGTGCGCTGCGCTCGATGACGTGGCAGGTGCACGGCTACGGCTCGTACGAGCCCGAGCCGAGGTGCGGGCGATCGCCCGACTCGCTCGGCCTGGAGGCGCACGCGTTCCCGGCGCGGATGTTTCCGTTCGCGCGCAATGCTCCCGGTGTGCGGGGCACATCGCGCGCGAACGGAAACATTCGCCGGGCAGGGACCGAACGGATGCCACGGATGCCGCGCGCGTCACCCGTGGCGCGTATCGTCGTGTGGTGCCGTCGAACGACCTTCAGGACCAGGATGCCACGCTCCGCCGTCGGAGGTTCACGGGCGCCGCGACGCAGATCGGCACCGAGGTGTCGATCGGCTTCGGATCGTCGCTGGCCGGTCTTGTCATTCCGATCGTCGGATCGTTCGTCGTCGTCACCGCGCGGCAGCTCGTGACCGTGCTCGCGATCCTGCCGTTCTACCGGCCCAAGCGGGCCGAGCTCACCTGGCGGCGCCTCTGGCCGGCGCTCGCGCTGGGCGTCGTGCTCGCGGTCATGAACCTCGCGTTCTACGAGTCGGTGCACCTGTTGGGGCTCGGCATCGCGGCGACCATCGAGTTCCTCGGGCCCATCGTCCTGGCGCTCGCGACATCGAGGCGCCTCCTCGATGTCGTGTGCGTGCTCGCCGCGGGCGGTGGCGTGATGCTCCTCATCGGCCCCGGGTCCTCGGATGCCTCGGCGATCGATCCGTGGGGCCTCGCACTCGCGCTGACGGCCGCGGCGAGCTGGGCGGCCTATATCGTGCTCACGCGTCGCGTCGCCGTGGGGCTGCCGGGCCTCGAGGGACTCACCGTGGCGAGCATCGTGAGCCTCGCGCTGCTGCTGCCGTTCGCGGTCGTGACCTTCGACCCGGCCGCCGTCGACTGGCGGGTCGCGGGCCTGCTTCTCGGCGTCGGGGTGCTCGCGTCGGCGTTGCCGTACAGCCTCGACACGTTCATCCTCCGCCGTATCACGCCGCGGCTGTTCGCCATCATCACGAGCTTCGGCCCGGTGATCGCGGCGCTGTTCGGATGGCTCGTGCTGGCGGAGACGTTCACGATCGTGGAGATCGCGGCCATCCTCATCGTCTGCGGAGCGGCATTCACCGCCATCGCCACTCAGCGCGAGCGTCCGAGCAGCGACCTCGAGCGGACGGCGGCGGGCCTGGCATAGTGCACGCGACATCCGCTCCTGTGTGCGGTGAGGCGGGGCGTCAGTCGTCGGGCATCGCGCGGCGGTCGCCGACCTGGCGCTCGCTGCGCGGGAATGCCAGCGATCCGGCCCCGACCCACCACTCCATCACGTCGTAGGCGAGGCGCCCCGCGATGACAGGCGGGTCTGCGTCCGAGAGGCGGGCCGCCTCAGCGGGATCGCAGGCGAAGATCGACATCCCGCGATACGACGGATCGCTCTGCTCGTCGAAGGGGCCGTTCGCGACCACGGCGCCCCGCCGCACCAGCTCGGCGCGGTAGGCGAGGTGACGTGCCTGGAGCGCGTCGAGCTCCTCGTCCGAGAACTCGGGCGCATCGGCCGGCCGCCGCAGGACCACGACCGTGTACACGTCGAACGCGTCGGGGATGTCCGGATTGCGCGGCATTCCTCGATGGTAAGCGATGTGCACAAACGCTCACCGGCGAGCTGCTGCAGCTCGCGATCATCCTGGTGGGCGTCACGACCTTCCTGACGGGCTGCCTGCCGACGCTCGACGAGACGCAAGGTCGTCACCACCCGCTGGCCCGAGCCGAGCGAGAGCCAGATCGACCTCGGGTTCCCGACGCACTGAGACCGCTGTCATGTCGAGGGTCATCACCGGGGCGGTGCTCGAGGAACTCCGGCGCGACACTCCGACCTCTCGGTCGTCGAGGAGGTCGGCGCCGCGGCTTCCGCTGCGGGCTTCGCCGTCGGCGACCGCGTGGTGACGGCGTTCCTCCCCGCTGCCGGGAGTGCGACGGATGCCGCGCCGACGGCGTCGAGCCCCTGCACCACCACCTGGGCGTCTCGGGGTTCGCGACGCACGCCGTGGTCGATCACCGCTCGGCCGTGGCGGTGGGCGCGGATGTGGCTCCGGATGTCGCGGCCGTGCTCGGGGCATCCACCGCTCCCGCCGCCAGACGCCCGCTCGCAGGTCTCGCCGCTCACGATCACCGCCGAGGTGCGCACGATCGTGGGCAGCTACCTCGTCTCGGCGGTGCCGTCGCGCGAAATCCCGCGGTACGCGGGACTCTGGCGGCAGGGACGGCTGCCCGCCGAGGCGCTCCTCGCGTCGCACATCGCGCTCGACGAGGTGAACGCGGCCATGGACACCCTCGCCGACGGTGCGGCGATCCGGCAGGTCATCCGGTTCTGACGCGAGCCGACGCTGTCCGCGGCCGCCGTCATCCTTCTGTCATCTGGTTCCGTTGCCCGCTCGTGGTGCCGTCCGTAGGGTGGGAGGCGCGGGCACCGGTCGGTCCCGCAGGGCACGCGCTTCGCGTCGACGACGTCGGGAGGGGCCATGGCGACGATCGCCTGGATCGGGTTGGGCAACATGGGCGGTCCGATGGCGGGCCATCTCGTGTCGGCGGGCCACACCGTCAGGGGCGTCGATCCCGTCGCCGAGGCGCGCACCGCGGCGGCGGAGCGCGGCGTGCAGCTCACCGACTCGATCGCCGAGGCGGTGCAGGGCGTCGATGCGGTCCTCACCTCGCTGCCGCGCAACGAGCACGTGCGGTCGGTGTACGGCGGCGACGACGGCATCTGGGCGAACGCGCCGGCCTCTGCCCTGCTGCTCGACACGTCGACGGTGGATGTCGCGACCTCGCGCTGGTGCCATGACGGCTCGGCAGAGCGCGGATTCCGCTTCGTCGACTCACCGATCTCGGGCGGCATCGCGGGAGCACACGCCGGGAGCCTGACCTTCATGCTCGGCGGCGACGAGGCCTCGGTGGCCGAGGCGGCCACGCTCGTCGAGCCGATGGCCGGGCACGTCTTCCAGGTCGGCGGTCCGACCATGGGCATCGCGGCGAAGCTCGCGAACAACCTCATGCTCTTCGTGTCGCTCCTCGGCGTCGCCGAGGGCACGCAGCTCGGGGCAGAGCTCGGGCTCGACCCCGAGACGTTCTTCAAGGTCGCCTCGGTCTCGTCGGGCGACTCGTGGCCTCTGCGCACGTGGTACCCGGTTCCGGGCGTGGTGCCCACGAGCCCGGCGAACCGCAACTTCGACGCGACGTTCACGACGCAGCTCGCCGACAAGGACCTGCGCTTCGCGCTCGCGGCAGCCGAACACGGCAGGCTCAACACGCCCGCAGCACGGCTCGCGCTGCGGCAGTTCGACCAGCTCATCGAGGAGGGCTACGGCGAGAAGGACTGCAGCCTGGTCGTGAAGTTCGTCCCGCGCGACGGTCACGTCGCCGGCTTCGATCCGGGCATCTGAGGAGCGACGATGACGGATGCGCCTGCGCCTGCGCGTCGCCGCCGTCTCTGGTGGTGGATCGGCGGCGGCGCGCTCGTCGCGCTCGCCATCGCCGCCGCCCTCGTGTTCCAGCCGTGGCTGCTGTTCGTGGACGTCCGCGTCGACGACGATATCCAGATCGCGTCGGCGGCGCCCACGTCGGAGCCGAGTGCGAACGCGTCCGCGCCGCCCAGCGCGAGCGGCACGCCCGCGCCTTCGACGCCGTCCGCGCCCGCCGCTCCGGTGGAGCTCTCGCGTGGCACGCTCATCAGCCACGAGCACGAGACGACGGGCACGGTGCGCGTGATCCAGCTGCCCGACGGCTCGCGCCAGCTCGCGCTCGAGAACCTCGACACGACCAACGGCCCCGACGTGCACGTGTGGCTGAGCGCCGGCGCGGTGGTCGAGGGGTTCGACGGCTGGTTCACCGCGGGCGGGCACCCCTACGTCGACCTCGGCATGATCAAGGGCAACCAGGGCAACCAGGTGTACGACATCCCGGCCGACGTCGACCTGTCGGCGTACCCCACGGTCGACCTGTGGTGCGTGCAGTTCGCGGTGTCGTTCGGCGCCGCGGCGCTGGCCGCGAGCTGACCGGGCTCACTCGCCGGCGCGCGTCGGCAAAGAACCGGCGGCGCGCTACGCCCCGTCCCGCGCGAGCGCACGGCTCACCCAACGGCCGTACTGCGACCACGGGTCGTCGACGCCCTCGCGCAGCTCGCCGACGTGCGCGAGCAGCGCGTCGTGCACGGCGAACCACTCGGTGCCCGGGAACCGGTGCTCGGCGAACTGCGCGTGCCGACGCTGCTCGAGCGTGCGGCCCCCGCGCTCGAACGCGAGCAGCTCGTCGTGGGGGAGGGTCGCGAGCCGCATCCGCGGGTTCGTCGACGTGCCGATCTTCACTTGGTCGCGATACCGGATGTAGTAGACCACCTCGACCACGGGCCGCAGGAGCTCGTCGTCGGGCCGGTTGCCGACCCGCCACTCGCACTCGGCGCAGACCCATCCCGACGCGTACCGCACGCCGACCGGCGAGCCGCACGCCGCGCACGGTGTCGGCAGCAGGTCGGTGACTCCCGCCTCACGTGCGACCCAGTCGTGGGCGACGAGCAGGTGCTCGGTGCAGAGGTTCACGGGCGCGCCGGATTCGACCGGCCGCGCGCAGGCGCGACCGTCGGCCTGGACGATGCCGCAGCGGCGTCCGTCGACCTCGGCCTCACCCATGGGGGCAGGCTACGCGCGTCCGCTGACAGCGCCTCCCGGTCGCGGCCTCGCGATAGGCTCGATCTCCGACCGCACGGCGGCGGCGGACACGGTCGTTCGAGGCGAGAGGCAAGCAGCGGATGCCCATCTGGCAGTGGCGGCGGAAGCGCAGGGGCGCTGAGTTCACGCCGTTCGACCGCGCGAAGCTGCCGGAACCCGAGCCCCTCACCTTCGAGGAGTCCTTCGCCGAGGGGCTGCTCGTCGCGGAGTCCGCGGCCCGCATGGCGTTGAAGAACCGCATCATCGTGATGGCGCTGCGTGGCGACGAGCCGTTCGACGCCGACCGCACGGCCGCGGCGGCCCGCGAGGTGCTGTACGAGCTCGTGCAGGAGATGGATGAGGTCGCCGAGTGGTCGGCGCACGAGCGCGAGGAGGCCGCGCGGCGCGAGGGGCGTGCGCGACACCAGCACGACTATCACCGCACCGACTCGAGGAATCTGCGGCTTCGCGAACGCGTGAACGAGGCCGTCGCCGCGCGCCTGTCGGAGCTCCGGGGCGACCCTGCGTACCTGGCCGGGTTGGCCGAACGGGCGCGGGAGGATGCCTGGGGCGAGATCGCCGGGGTGATCGAGCAGCGGCTCGCGCGCGAGTGGCCCGAGATCGAGGTCGACGAGGCCTACCTGCGCGAGCGCGAGGAGCGCATGCGCGACGTGTTGCTCGACCTCGAGCGCGACCTGCGCGAGGTGGTGCGCCGGCGCGAGGAGCGCGACGAGCTCGACGACTCGTTCGGGGTGTGGTGAGTCGGCTTCGGCCTTGGTTTGACCGGCGGATGCGACAGCGATAGCATTTCCCATTGATTACCATCTATGGTTCGGAGCGGGATGACAACCGTTCGCACGCCTCGGCTAGACTCCGACGCATGGCGGCAGCAGCGAGCGATGTGCACGGAGTCTCCCGAGAACCCGTCGGACACCGGCTCGACCGAGCGGCGGCCGAGTCGCTCGCCCGCACGCTGCGCGCGGTCGCGGATCCCACCCGGCTGCAGCTGCTCAGCATCATCCGCAGCTCGCCCGATGGTGAGGCCACGAGCGGCGAGCTCTCGGAGCGCCTCGGACTTCGCCAGCCGACGATCAGCCACCACCTCCGGCTCATGTCCGACGACGGCCTCGTGGTGCGGGAGCAGCGCGGCAAGTTCGCGTGGTACTCGGTCGCGCCAGAACGCATCGCGGAAATCGACGACCTCCTGGGCTGAGCGGTGACCGCGCCATCCGGCCGGCCGGCCCCGCTCGACGCTGCGGGCGCAGTCGAACGCGCCGCCCAGGTGACAGCGCTCGCCGACCCCGACCGGCTGCGCATCATGAGCGTGCTCGCCAACCGGCCCGACGCTGAGAACACCGTGCCGTCGATCGCCGCGCTCGTCGAGCTGGACGCGCCCGTGGTGGCGGCGCACCTCGAGGCGCTGGCCGGGGCGGGCCTCGTAGTCACGCGGCCGGGCGGCACCGACGTGCGGTTCGGCCCCTCGCCCGATGCCTGGGTACGGTTCGGTCGGCTGCTCGCGGGGAAGACCGCCTACGTCGAGCCGTTGATGTCCTCTCCGGCGTCGGCGACCTCCATCGCCGACGTGCCACCGCCGATCCGGCGCACGGCCGACCGGCTGGCGTACCGCTTCAGCGCCCACTTCGCCCGCGAGACCGTCGAGCGGTACGTCTCCGAGAGCTATGAACTGCTGCGATCCCGTGCCAAGACCACGCGACACCTGCCATCGCTCACGAGCCGGTTCGCGAGCGAGCGTCTCGCCGCGCTCGCCGCCGCCCGGGGCTTCGACCTCACCGGCACGCCCGAGGTGCTGTTCGTGTGCGTGCAGAACTCCGGACGCTCGCAGCTCGCCGCGGGCCTGCTGCGACGACGGGCGGGCGATCGCGTGCACGTGCGCACCGCGGGCTCCCAGCCCGCCGCCGCCGTCGACGACCTCGTGGTGCGCGTGCTCGACGAGATCGACGTGCCGATCGTGAGCGAATTCCCGAAGCCGCTCACCGACGAGGTCGTGCAGGCCGCCGACGTCGTGGTCACCATGGGGTGCGGCGACGCGTGTCCCGTGTACCCGGGTCGTCGCTACCTGGACTGGAAGATCGGCGACCCGGCCGGCCGCTCGATCGACGAGGTGCGGGCCATCCGCGACCAGATCGCGCGCCATGTCGACGAGCTCGTCGACGAGCTCGGGCTCGCGGCATCCGCTCGCCCGTAACCGTCAGTGCTCATCGAGCGACTCACGCTCGCCGAGCGCCTCCAGCACCTCGAGCGGCGACTCGACGTCGCCACGCCACGCCTCGACGCCCTCGCGGATCGCGAGCCCCGCGACGACCAGGGCGGCCACCGAATCAGCCCACATCCAGCCGAACAGCGAGTTGAGCAGCAGCCCGACGAGCACCGTGCCCGAGAGGCACATGCAGAGCAACAGCTGCTTCGCATCGGCGACGACGCTGCGCGAGCCGAGTTCGCGGCCCGTGCGGAACTCGAGCCACGCGAGCGCCGGCATGACGAGCAAGCTGACGGTCGCGATGCCGATGCCCAGTGGGCTGTGTTCGACCTCCTGCACGCCCGCGAGCGTGAGCAGCGCGTCGACGATCACGTAGGCGGCGAGGGCGAAGAACGCGATGCCGATCGCGCGCACGGTCGGCTTCTCCCAGCGCTCGGGATCCCGATGCGTGAACTGCCAGGCGACGGCGACCGCCGAGAGCACCTCGATCACCGAGTCCAGGCCGAAGCCGATGAGCGCGTCGCGCTGCACTCGTCTGCGATGGCGGCGGTCGTCATTCCCGATGCTAGCCGGTCAACCTGATCGCGCGGATGCCGCGGCCACGGGCCCGGCGCGGGGCATCCGCTCAGTCGGTGCTGATGCGGTAGCCGACGCTGCGAACCGTCTCGATGACCTTGCCCGAGCCCGGTGCAGCCCGCTCGAGCTTCTTGCGCACCCGCGTCACGAGCACGCGCGTCGCCGAGACGCTGCCGTCGTCATAGGTGGCGAGCGCCCGCGAGAGCTCCTCGACCGAGACCACGCGCGGGCTCTCGAGCATCAGGTGCTGCACCATCAGGAACTCGCGCGGCGTGAGCTCGACGACGTGCCCCGCGACCGCGGCGCGGAACGACTGCGGATCGAGCCGGAGCTCGCCGATCTCCAGCGCTCGGCCTGCCGCGACGGCCCGGATGCCGCATAACCTCACCGCCGACAGCAATTGCTCGGATGTGCTCGGCAGCGCGAGGATCGACCGGGCCCCGCGCTGCAGGGCCTGGTAGGCGAGCTCGTGCGCGGCATCGTGATTGCCGAGGCCGACGATGACCGCGACTTCCGTCATGGCCGTCACGCCCTCGACGAAACTGAGGAAGTCCACGTGCGTTAGGTCGGTGGGCGCCACGAGCGCAACCGGGTCCTCCTCGGCCAGCGCGAGGAGGGCGCCGATGCCGTCATCGTACCCGCGCACCTCCAGACCGTGCGGAGCGAGGCCGTCGCCCGGATGTCCGGGGGCGGACGGCGACTCGATGAACAGCAGTCGCGCCGGCCACCTCGGTGCCGAACCGGCCACGCGGGTCGCGCCGAGATGCGCGTAGGCGAGCTCCCCCGGCGTCGAACCGAGGAGGCCCGGGTGCCCGGTGGTCATCCGAAGCGGCCCGAGATGTAGTCTTCGGTGCGCTTGTCCTGCGGGTCCTCGAAGATCTGGGCCGTCGTGCCGTACTCGACGAGCAGTCCGGTTCGATCGCCGTTGCCCTCGGATGGCTGGGCCGTGAAGAACGCCGTGCGGTCGGCGACACGGGCGGCCTGCTGCATATTGTGCGTGACGATCACGATCGTGTAGTGCTCGCGCAGCTCCTGCATGAGGTCTTCGATGCGCATGGTCGCGATGGGGTCGAGCGAGGCGCATGGCTCGTCCATGAGGATCACGTCGGGCCGCACTGAGATGGCACGGGCGATGCACAGGCGCTGCTGCTGGCCACCTGAGAGCCCGAGCGCCGACTGCTTCAACTTGTCCTTCACCTCGTCCCAGAGTGCGGCGCGCGTGAGCGAGTCCTCGACGAGGTCGTCCATCGATTGGACCTTCATGCCGGTGACGCGAGGCCCGTAGGCGATGTTGTCGTAGATCGACTTGGGGAACGGGTTCGGCTTCTGGAAGACCATGCCGATTCGTCGTCGCACCTCGATGGGGTCGACGTCCTTGCCGTAGATGTTCTCGCCGTGGAAGCGAATCTCGCCCTCGACGCGAGCGCCCTCGATGAGGTCGTTCATGCGGTTCAGCGATCGGAGGATCGTCGACTTGCCGCAACCCGACGGTCCGATCAGAGCCGTGATCTCATTCAGGCCGAAGTCGAGGTTCACTTCGCTGACCGCCCGGAAGTCGCCATAGTAGACGTCGACGTTCTCGACCTCCATGATGGGTCGCATGACCTCGGGCGCGACCTGGTGTTGACCTGTCGCGCGCAGGTGCATCGGCGCCGCATCTGCGGAACTGGACATGGGGATTACCACCGTTTCTGGTATCGATTGCGGATGTAGATGGCCAGCCCGTTCATGAGCAGCAGGAGCCCGAGCAGGATGATGCTCGCGGCGGCGGCAAGCTCGTGGAAGCCCTCCTGCGGGCGGCCGGTCCAGTTGAAGATCTGAATGGGGAGCGTTGTGAAGCCGCTGAGCAGTCCGTTGGGGTCGAAGCTCACGAACACCAGCGCACCAAGGAGCAGCAGGGGCGCGGCCTCGCCGAGCGCGCGGGAGAGCGCGATGATCGAGCCGGTCGCGATGCCGGGCACGGATGCCGGGAGAACCTGCCGCCAGGTGGTCTGCCACCGCGTGGCACCGAGGGCGAGGGAGCCGTCGCGGATCTCGGACGGCACCGCGCGGATCGCCTCACGCGTCGCGATGATGATCACCGGCAGGATCAGGAGGCTGAGTGCGAGCGCTCCGCCGATCACGATGTTCTTGTCGCGAACGCCGATGAGCGCGAGGAACGCGAGCGCGAGCAGACCATAGATGATCGATGGGACCGCGGCGAGGTTCTGCACGTTCAGCTCGATCACGCGGTTGAACCAGTGCTTCTTGTCAGCGAACTCCTCGAGGTGCACCGCGGCGGCGACGCCGACCGGGATGGTGAGCACGGCCGTCACGCCGATCACCCAGATCGACCCCAGAATCGCGGGGCGCGCCCCGGCCCGATCCGGAGACGACGCGGGGTACTCCGTGAACAGCGGCAGGCCGAACCTGCTCCCGCCCTCGAGGACGATGTTCACGATGAGGGTGAGGAGGGAGAGGATCGCGATGAGCAGGCTCAGCCACAGGACGACGAGGAAGATCATCGGGGCCGGTCGCCGCTCGCGCGGTGTCTCGCCGGTCTTGAGCGGCATCGTCGGGGCCCCGGCAAGGGAGTCTTGGAGAGATATCATGGTCAATAGGCCTGTCGGAATCGGCGGACGAGGCGGATGCTGATGAAGTTCACGGTCAGTGTGATCGCGAACAGCAGCAGTCCGACGGCGTAGAGGGTGTTGTACTCGAGTGAGCCGACGCGGGAGTCGCCGAGCGCGGCGCTGGCGATGAATCCCGTCATCGTCTGGCCCTGCTCGAGCGGGCCGCCGACGATGCGCGCCTGGCTGCCCGCGGCGATCGCGACGATCATCGTCTCGCCGACGGCGCGAGAGATCCCAAGCACGATCGCGGCCATGATGCCCGAGAGGGCGGCCGGGAAGACGACTCGCAGGCTCGTCTGCATTCGGTTCGCCCCGAGCGCGGCAGAACCCTGCCGAAGCGACATGGGTACCGCCGACATGGCGTCCTCGGAGATCGAGGCAACCGTCGGGATGATCATGATGCCCATCACGAGGCCGGCTGCGAGCACGCTGAAGGCCCCTGTGTCGAGTCGAAGCCACTCGCGGAAGACCGTCGACTGGACGAACTGGAGCGCGAAGAAGCCGTAGACGACGGTCGGCACACCGGCGAGGATCTCGAGGATGGGCTTGAGCGTCTTGCGGAGGCCCGGTGTCGCGTACTCGGAGAGGAGGAGCGCGGCACCGAGGCCGAGTGGTACCGACACGAGCAGTGCGATCGCGGTGGTCCACAACGTTGCGGTGACGAGAGGCACGACGCCGAACGAGGCATCCGCGAACCTCGGCGCCCAACGATCGCCGAGCAGGAAGTCGAAGATCGGGACTTCCCGGAAGAAGCCGATCGCCGGCACGATCAGTGCGAACACGATCCCGATGGTCGTGACCATCGCGACGGCTGCGGCCACGCGCAGCACGACCTTGATGACGGCTTCGCCGGGGCGCGCGCGCCCGGCGAACATCGACCGGGGCGGGTGGCCCGACGAGTCCGTCGGGCCACCCGTGCTGGCGGTCCTTGCCGCTTCGGATTTCGAAGCTGTGGTGTTGGCCAGCATCAGCGTCGTCAGCCGAGGGTCGCGAGCTCGTCCTGAGCCGTTGCCTTCTGCTCCTCGGTGAGGCCGATCACGAGTGCGGCCTCGGCGGCCTCGGCCTCGTTCTCGACGTAGAAGTCGACGAAGGCCTTGACCTGGGGCTTGTCGGCGTACGAGGCGTTGTTCACGTAGATGAACAGCGGCCGGCCGAGCGGCGTGTACGAGCCGTCCTGCACAGTCTCTGCGCTCGGGGCGACGCAACCGGCACCGCTGTCGACCTCGACGGCCTTCAGCGAGTCGGGGTTCTCCTCGACGTAGGAGAGACCGAGGAAGCCCATGGCACCCTCGTCGCCGGCAACGCCCTGGACGATGATGTTGTCGTCCTCCGAGGGGCTGTAGTCGGCGCGGATGGCGCCCTCTTCACCGTTGATGGCGTCGGTGAAGTAGTCGAATGTGCCCGAGTCGGTGCCTGCGCCGAAGAGCGTGAGCGGGAGGTCGGGGAACGAAGGGTCGACCTGGTTCCAGTTCGTGACCGTGCCTTCGGCCTCGGGCGCCCAGATGGTGTTGAGCTGCTCGACCGTGAGGCACTCGGCGAAGTCGTTCTCGGGGTTCACGACGACCGAGAGCCCGTCGTTCGCAATGACGATCTCGGTGAACTCGACGCCGGCCGCTTCGCAGTCAGCGGCCTCCTCGTCCTTTATCGGACGCGAGGCGTCGGAGATGTCGGTCTCGTCGGCGCAGAATTTCTTGAATCCGCCACCAGAGCCCGAGGTGGCGACGGTGACGTTGACGTCGGGCTCGACGTCGCGGAAAAGGTCGGCAGCGGCCTCGGTGAGGGGGGCGACTGTCGACGAGCCGTCAGCGACGACCGAGCCGCTGAGACCGGCCCCTTCGGTCGAGCCGCCGCCGTCGGCGGATTGGCCGCCACATGCAGTGAGCAGCAGGGCGGCGGCAGCGATGGTGGCGCTGAGCCCTGCGAGTTTCAGAGAACGGTAAGACACGGTGATCCTTCCGGGGGAGGCGGGGCCTCGGTTGAATGTGATGCCGACGTCCGGCTCAACACATAGAAGATCGTCTAAGTGAACTCGGGGTGAACAGTGCGGCACAGTCCGGTGTCACAGAGACGTACGTCTCAACAAGCCTTGTGCCCACGGGAAATCGACAACCGTCGATACAGCCTGTGTTCCGTGCCGGCCAGCTGATCGGCCGGCGGCTTTCCGTCGTGCGGCCGCACCGCGCACCGCCGTGGGCGCTCGACACGACGGTGGCCGCGCTTGCCGCACTCGCGCTCGTGACCGGTCCGGCGTCGCTCGTCATCGTCGCAGGCGCTGTCTGAGGCGCGTGCACACTCGTGCAGGCGTCGGCGGTGGCGGATCGGTGGGGGACCCGCAACTACGGTTCCATCAACGGCGCGTTCGCCGCGCCGATCACCATCGCGGCGGCGCTCTCCCCAGCCATCGGGCCGGCCGTCGCTGCCGGCGTCGGCTCCTTCTCGGGCATGGCCGCGGTCATGGCTGTCGTGGCCGTGGCCGTGGTCGCGGGGGCGACGGCGCGGCTGACCTGATCGCGCTACTATTCCATAGACCCGTATCTATGGAATGGAGTCACCGCGACATGAGCGCCGGATCCGAGCCCCGCCCCGCCCCGTCGATTCCGCTGTCACGCCGGCTGCTCGCCGAGTTCATCGGGACTGGTCTCCTGGTCGCCGTCGTGGTCGGGTCGGGCATTGCCGCGTCGACGCTCTCGCCCGACGACACCGGGCTGCAGCTCCTCGAGAACAGCTTCTCGACGGCGCTCGGCCTCGGCGTGCTCATCGCGGTGCTCGCACCGGTGTCGGGCGCCCAGCTCAACCCGGTGGTGTCGATCGCCGACTGGTTCCTGGGACGGCGCGCCCGCGGCGGACTCGGCCTGGCCGCCGGTGACCTCGGCCCGTACATCGCCGTGCAAGTGCTGGGCGCCGTCGCCGGGGCCGTGCTCGCCAACGTCATGTTCGGCGTGCAGACCTCGATCTCGGCGACCGAGCGCGTGAGCGCCGGCAGCCTGGTCGCGGAGGTGGTCGCGACCGCCGGGCTCATCGTCGTGATCTTCGCACTGGTGCGCACCGGTCGCACCGCGATCGTCGCACCTGCGGTCGGCGCCTACATCGGCGCCGCGTACTGGTTCACGAGCTCGACGTCCTTCGCCAATCCGGCGGTGACGGTGGGGCGGATCTTCTCCGACACCTTCGCCGGGATCTCCCCGGATTCGGCGATCGGGTTCGTGCTCGCCCAGCTCCTCGGCGCCGCCATCGGCGTGGTCATCACCTCGCTGCTGTTTCCGGCCGCGGTCGGTGAGGCGAGCGAGGAGCGGGAACGAGCCTCGGCCGTCGGGTAGGCGGTTGGGCGACGGCGCGCGACTCCGGATCAGCGCGCGGCGACCCCGAGTTCGCCCAGCAGCGCCTCGACGTGCGCCCGGACCTCGTCGCGCACCCGCCGCACCTCGTCGAGAGGGAGCTGCTCGGGGTCGTCGAGCTTCCAATCGAGGTACCGCTTACCGGGGTAGACGGGGCACGCGTCGCCGCAGCCCATGGAGACCACCACATCGGCGGCCTGCACCACGTCGTCGGTGAGCGGCTTCGGGAACTCCTGCGTCACGTCGAGGCCGAGTTCCTCCAGCGATTGGACCACTGCCGGGTTGAGGCGTGCGGCGGGCATGGAGCCGGCCGAGCGGACGTGAACGCGATCGCCGGCCAGCGCCTGCGTGAGCACAGCGGCCATCTGCGATCGGCCGGCGTTCTGCACGCAGACGAAGAGCACCTCGGGCACACCGCTGACGACCGCGCCTTTGGCCTGGGCGAGCGCCTTGAGTCGGTCGTTCGCGAAGCGGATGACCCGGTTCGCGAGGTGGGTCTTCACGGTCGCCGTGCGCAGCAGTGCGGTATAGGACTCGAGCACGTATCGCTCGACGGTCTCCGCGTTGAACGTGCCGTCGTACCGCTCGGTGAGCTCGAGCGCCAGGTCGCGCAGGTAACGCTCAGGATAGCTGAGGCCGGGTAGCGCCCGACGCCCGGCCGTGGCGCTGTCGAGATCGTTCATGGCTACGCCACCGAGGCAGGTGCGATCTCGGCGATGAGCGCCTCGACGCGGCCGCGGATGTCGTCGCGCACGCGGCGCACCGTCTCGAGGTCCTTGCCGGCCGGGTCCTCGAGCTCCCAGTCCTCGTAGCGCTTGCCCGGGAAGACGGGGCACGCGTCGCCGCAGCCCATGGTGATCACGACATCGGACTCCTTGACGGCCTCGACCGTGAGGATCTTCGGCGTGTTGCCCGCGATGTCGATGCCCTCCTCGGCCATGGCCTCGATCGAGACCGGGTTGATCTGGTCCTTCGGCTCCGAGCCGGCGGAGAGCACCTCGACGCGGTCGCCCGCGAACTCCCGCAGGTAGCCGGCTGCCATCTGCGACCGGCCGGCATTGTGCACGCACACGAACAGGACGGTGGGCTTCTCAGACATGGTCCCTCACTTCCGACACTGAAAGCATAGACCGTGCTCTATCAATTATCCAGCGAATGGATGCCGTGGCCGCACGCGTTCACCGAGCGTTCATGCCTTTCTCAGGTGCGTTCACGCCGAGCTCGCTCAGCAGCGCGCACACACGTGCCTCGATGTCGTCCCGGATCTCGCGCACCCGAGCGAGCGGGAGCACCGCCGGGTCGTCGAGCTCCCAGTCGAGATACCGCCGGCCCGGGTAGATGGGGCACGCGTCCCCACAGCCCATCGTGACCACGACGTCGGAGGCGCGCACCACCTCGTCGGTCAGCGGCTTCGGGAACTCGCCGCCGATCGGCACGCCGATCTCGTCGAGCGCCTGCACGATCGTCGACTTCACGGCGCTCGCGGGCTCCGATCCGGCCGTGCGCACGCGCACCCGGTCGCCTGCGAGATGCCGCAGGATCGCCGCTGCGATCTGCGAGCGGCCGGCGTTCTGCACGCACACGAAGAGCACCTCGGGTGGCTCGGCACCGTGCGGCGCCTCCTCGCGGGCGAGCGCGTCCAGGCGGTCGACGGCGAACGCCGACGTCAGCGACGGCAGGTGTCGCGTGATGTGCGCGCGCCCGGCGAGCAACTCGTGGCTCTCGCGCACGTAGCGCTCCACGGTCTCGGGCGAGAACACGCCGGCGAAGCGCGCCGAGAGGTCGGATGCCACGCGCTCGAGCACCTCGTCGGACGCGGGCGCCGCGGCATCCGGCGGCAACAGCTCGTTCACGCGCTCGACCGCGTCGGGTGCGATCGAGTACCAGACCTGCCGGCCCTCGGGTTCGCGCTCGAGCACCCCCTCGTCGACGAGCGTCTTCACGTGGTGGCTCACGGTGGGCTGCCGGAGGCCGAGCTCGGTGGCGAGCCGGCCGACGAGCGCTCGGCCGTCGGGACTCTCGCTGATGAGCTCGAGGATGCGCAGCCGCGTCGGGTCGGTGAGCACCCGGATGCCGCGTGCCGTGTCGATCACATCCATAGACCGAAGTCTATTCGACCAATACGCTGGAAGAGCACCCGACCGAGAGGCAGCTCATGCACATCGTCGCGATCGGCGGCAGCGACGCCGGTATCTCCGCCGGCCTCCGCGCCCGCGAGCTCGACCCGTCGGTCGACGTCACCGTGGTCGTCGCCGACGCCTACCCGAACTTCTCGATCTGCGGCATCCCGTACTACGTCTCGGGGGAGGTGCGTCCGTGGCAGTCGCTCGCGCACCGCACCCACGCCGACCTCGCGGCCACGGGAATGCAGTTGCGGCTTGATACGCTCGCGACCCGCATCGACGTCGCGGGTCGGCGACTGACCGTCCGCGACCGGTATGGCGCAGAATCCGAGCTCGGCTACGACGAGCTCATCGTCTGCACCGGCGCCTCGCCGTCGACCGCGGGCATCGCCGGTCTCGACGAGCTCGGGCCCGAACATGGGGTGCACGTGCTGCACTCGATGGGCGACACGTTCGCGCTGGAGCGCTCACTCGAGGAGCGTGACCCGCAGACGGCGATCATCATCGGGGCGGGATACGTGGGCCTCGAGATGGCCGAGGCGCTCACGGTCCGCGGCATCCGCGTGACCCAGCTGCAGCGCGGACCCGAGGTGCTCTCGACGCTCGACGCAGAGCTCGGCGGGCTCATCCGTGCCGAACTCGTACGCAACGGCGTGGAGGTCGTGACCGGAAGCCGCGTCGAGCGGGTCGCGCGCACCAGCGACGGCCTCACGGTCACCGGCACCGGCGCGGGCGGTGTGGCGTTCTCGCGCATGGCCGACCTGGTGCTCGTCGTGGTGGGCGTCGCGCCCAACACCGGGCTCCTCGAACGTGCCGGTGCGACGCTCGGTGCAGGGCGGGCCGTCGTGGTCGACGAGGCGATGCGCACCGGGCTGCCGCACGTGTACGCGGCCGGCGACGGGGTCGTCACGCACCACCGACAGCTCGGTGCCACCTACCTCCCGCTCGGCAGCACAGCCCACAAGCAGGGCCGGGTCGCGGGCGAGAACGCCGTCGGCGGCGACGCGCGGTTCGCCGGGAGCCTCGGCACCCAGGTCGTCAAGGTCTTCGACCTGATCGCCGCCCGCACCGGCCTGCGTGAGCGCGAGGCGACCGCGGTCGGATTCACGCCGGCGAGTTCGACTGCCGCCGCCGACGACCACAAGGCCTACTACCCCGGGGCGAGGCCCATCACGATGCGCGTGACCGGTGACGCAGGCACCGGCCGCCTCCTCGGCGCGCAGCTCGTCGGCTCCTGGGGCACGGAAGTCGCCAAGCGCGTCGATGTCTTCGCCACCGCCCTGCACCACGAGATGACGGTCGCCGCCATCACCGAACTCGACCTCTCATATACCCCGCCCCTCGGGTCGCCGTGGGACGCCGTGCAGGTCGCCGCCCAGTCGTGGACGCGGATGCACGTCGAGCAAGACGCCGGGGTGAGTGATGTCGAGACGCTCGATCAGCCCGCCGATAGCCGATGACCTTCGCCACGGCCCGTGCGGCCGGAGGATGCGCAGCCTCGTGGGGTCGGTCAGCACCCGGATGCCGCGTGCCGTTTCGATCCCATCCATAGACCGAGGTATTCGCGCGGCGGGCCGGCGCCTTCCCGCGAGGTATCCGCCACACTGGGGGCCATGACCAGGCACTGGAGCCCGCTCGCCGTCGTCCACCTCCTGCTTGCGATCGCGGGGCAGCGCGCCTTGAACGCACGTACCGCGGTGGTCACGGATGCCGCGGGCGGTTCGGAGCCGTGACGATGCTCCTGCCGGAGTCCGTGAGCTCGTAGCCATGGCGACATGGCAGCCCTTGGCCCCACTCAGCTGCAGCAGTTCGACCCCGAAGCGCCGGGCGCCCCCGTCGAGCACACGCCCGTCGCGGGCAGCGTCAGGGCCACGTTGCGGGCCGAGGCCGTGTCGCCCGCGAGCCAGGCCGAAATCGAGCGCACCTGCTCGTACCCGGTCGCGAGCAGGAACGTCGGCGCACGCCCATAGCTCTTCATGCCGACGATGAAGAAGTCACGCTCGGGCTGGGTGAGCTCGGCGAAGCCGTGCGGCTCCACGGTGCCGCACGTGTGCACATTGGGATCGATGAGGGGGGCGAGCCGCTTCGGCGCCTCGACGATCTCGTCGAGCTCGAGGCGGATCTCGCGGAGCATCGCGAGGTTCGGGCGAAAGCCCGTGGCGTTCACCACCCGATCGGCCCCGACGGTCTCGAGTCCGTCGCCACGGCGACCGGTGATGCGAACGCCGGATGCCTCGGGGTCGCCGGCGCCCGCTCGGGCAAGGCGCACGATCTCGAACCGGTCGATGACCTCGATGCGACCCGAGGCGACGAGCGCGACGACGCGTGCGCCGATGGACGCCCGTGCCTGCAGCTCGTCGTCGGGCGAGGTGCTGACGCGCACGGCCTGGATGTTGCGGATGGCCCACGTGATGCGCGTGCCGGGCACCTCGTCGGCGAGGTCCGCGAGGTTCAGCAGCGTGTTGGCGGCGGAGTGGCCGGCGCCCACGACGACCGTGTGGCGGCCGGCGAAGGCGTCGCGCTCGCGCCCGAGCACGTCGGGCATGGCCGGACTCACGAGCTCGGCGACCTCGGCCAGCCCCAGCGGGTCGAGGCCCGACGAGCCGAGGGTGTTCGGCGTGCGGTAGGTGCCCGACGCATCGATCACGGCGCGAGCGGTGAGCTCCTCGACGCCGTCGGCGGTCGCGACACGCAGGAGGAACGGCGCTTGGGCGCGGCCCTTCGTGCGTGTGCGGTCCATGCCCTCCCGCGAGACGTCGGTGACCGTTGCACCGAGGCGCGTGCGCGCGGCGATCGCCGGGAGGTCGGCGAGCGGGATCAGGAAGTCGTGCACGAGCTCGGCGCCCGTCGGGAGCGAGTCGGCGGGCGGTTCCGGCCACCCGGTCTCGGCGAGGAGGCGCTTCGACACCGGGTCGACGAGGTGCCGCCACGGCGAGAAGAGGCGGATGTGGCCCCACTGCTCGATGCTGTCGGCGATGCGGTCGCCGGCCTCGAGCAGCACGAAATCGATGCCGCGGTCGGCGAGGTTCGCTGCCGTCGCCAGCCCGATGGGCCCGGCGCCGATGATCGCCACGGGCAAGCCCTGCAGGCGGGAGGCGAGGAGCTTCGGGGGAGTGAGGTCGAGGAGGGTCATCCGTCATCCTTCGTGGTCGTGGTCGTGGTCGTGGTCGTGGTCGTCGCGACGTCGATATTGACGTTCATCGATATACCGAGGTTCACGCTTGCATCGAAGTTTGTCAATATTCAGGGTAGAGTGGCTTTCGTGACCCTGACCGACCTGACGCTCGTGACCCGCGACGAGGCAGCTGCGCCCGCGGCCGTCGCGTGCTGCGGCCCGCTCACGCGCGAGACCATCAGCGCGGCCGACGCCGAGGTGTTCGCGCGCCGCCTCAAGGCGCTGGCCGACCCGGCGCGGTTGCGACTCGTGTCGATCGTCGCGGCATCCGATGGTCAGGAGGCGTGCGTATGCGACCTCATCGAACCCGTGGGGCTCAGTCAACCCACCGTGTCGCACCATCTGAAGATCCTCATGGACGCCGGGTTCCTCACGCGCTCGAAGCGTGGCACCTGGGCATACTACAAGCTGGTGCCGGGCTCGCTCGACGCCGCTGCGGCGCCGCTCGTCACGGTCTGACCGCCGTTCTGGCGGTCGCGTGGGTCCCCGTTCCTGCCGGCGGATGACCCGGGCTACGGGCTCGTCGCCGACGGCGTGCCCGGGGCGTACCCGTGAGAACGCGCCGCCGAAGTTGCCGCCGCCGCCGGCGTACGAGATCCGGCAGTGGCCCTCGCTCAGGACGGAATCGCCGCATTCGCCTGAGTCGCGTGCAGCCCCGGCCCGGGCAGCCCGTGCACGCCGGGCTCACCAAACGTTGTGCAGGAAAACTGCACTCAACCCGCCTCAGGGCGGGGGATGAGGCCCATTCTCCTGCGCGAGCTACTCGCTCTCCTGCGCGAGCCGTGGGCGTGGCGCTCGCGCCGATGCGGCCCGGTCCCTACTCGCCGCTCGGGTGCGCCTTCGCCCGGTCGATGACCCACGCATATGCGAACGCCCGCTCGCGCCACGCCGAGTACCGGCCCGAGACGCCGCCGTGCCCGGCGGCCATCTCGATCTTCAGCAGCGGGTCGGCGCCGGCGTCGCGCAGGCGGGCCACCCATTTCGCGGACTCCACGTAGAGCACGCGCGTGTCGTTCAGTGACGTCACGGCGAGGATCGGCGGGTAGTGCCCACCCCCGTCAGTACCGCCGTGCACGTTCTCGTACGGCGAATACGCCTTCATGTACGCGTACACCTCGGCGTCGTCGAGCGGGTTCCCCCACTCGTCCCACTCGATCACGGTGAGCGGCAGCGTCGGGTCGAGGATCGACGTCAGCGGATCGACGAACGGCACCTCGGCGAGGATGCCCGAGAAGTACTTCGGCGCCATGTTGGCGACGGCTCCCATGAGCAATCCGCCGGCACTGCCGCCCTGCGCCACGAGCTGGTCGGGTGCGGTGATGTCGTTGTCGATGAGGTGCTGCGCCACGGCCACGAAGTCGGTGAACGTGTTGCGCTTGGCGAGCTTCTTGCCGTGCTCGTACCAGAGCCGGCCCATCTCGCCGCCGCCGCGCACGTGTGCGACCGCGAAGATCATGCCCCGGTCGAGCAGCGACAGCCGCGGGATCCCGAAGCCCGGGTCGATGGAGTGCTCGTACGAGCCGTAGCCGTAGAGCAGGGTCGGCGCCGGCGTGCCGAACTCGACGAGGTCGGGCCGGTACACGAGCGACACGGGGATCCGCGTGCCGTCGTCGGCGACCGCCCACTCGCGGCGTTGGGCGTATCGGGCCGGGTCGTAGTCGCCGAGCACGGGCTGCCGCTTCCGGAGCCGCCGCTCGCCCGTGGCGACGACGTCGTCGTACACGGTCGCCGGGGTCACGAAGCTCGTGTACCCGATCCGCAGGGTCGGCTGATCCCAGGCGGGGTTGCCGCCGACGCCCACCGAGAAGAGCGCCTCGTCGAACGGCAGCTCGTGCAGGGTGTCGTCGGGAGTGGCATCCGCTGGTATCCCCCTCGGCGGCACCTTCGCGATCGCGACCCGCGGCAGGCCCTCGCGGCGGTACTCGACGGCGACGAAGTCGCGGAACGCCTCGACGCCCTCGAGGCGCACGGCGGGGTTGTGCGGCAGCAGCATCCGTCGCGGTCCCTGGGGGTCGGATGCCGCGACGCTCACGAGCTCGAAGTTCACGGCGCCGTCGTTGTGCACGATGAGCAGGCGGTCGCGGCCGCCGGCCACGACGTGGTCGACGTCGTACTCGACGCCGTCCTTGCGCGGCCACACGACGCGGAACTCGCCGGTCGGGTCGTCGGCGTCGAGCAGCCACGTCTCGCTCGTCACGTTCGAGCCCGCCTCGACGACCATGAACCGGCGGCTGCGCGTGAGGCCGACGCCGAGCCAGAAGCGCTCGTCCTCCTCCTTGAAGACCGGGACGTCGTCGGATGTCGCGGTGCCGACCTCGTGCCGCCAGATCGTGTCGGGGCGCCACGACTCGTCGACCGTGGCGTAGAAGACGTAGCGCCCGCTCGGGTCGAAGACCGCGCCCCCGGCCGTGCCCTCGATGAGGTCGTCGTACTCGCGACCCGATCCGTCGATGGCGCGCAGGCGCAGCGTGTAGCGCTCGTCGCCGTCGGTGTCGATCGCATAGAGGAGCGTCGAGCCGTCGGCCGTGACGTCGAAGCTGCCGAGCGCGTAGAAGTCGTGGCCGTCGGCCTCGACATTGTCGTCGAGCAGCACCTGCTCGCCCGTCAGCGGCTCGTACGAGGCATCCGTCAGGGTTTCGACAGGCTCAGCCGGCGATGGCGTTCCGGGTAGCACTGGCGGCTCCCAGTCGTCGGATGCCGCGATGGGCGCGCGACAGTGGATGCCGTACTGCATGTCCTCGACCGTGCGCGTGTAGTACCACCAGTCGCCCTCGCGGGTCGGCACCGAGAGGTCCGTCTCCTTCGTGCGGTTCTTGATCTCCTCGAAGAGCTGCTCCTGGAGGAACATGAGGTGCTCGGTGCGGGCCTTCGTGTAGGCGTTCTCCTCGTGCAGGTGCGCGATGACGGCAGGGTCGTCCTTGGCGCGGAGCCACTCGTAGTCGTCGTGCACCACGTCGCCGTGGTGCACGCGTTCGTTCGGTCGCTTCTCGGTGACGGGAGGAGTGAGCACGCATCCACGCTACGCCCTCGGTGTGGTCGGGCAGGTGCCGGCGTCAGTCGCCGGCCTCGCGCAGCTCCCACCCGTCGCCGCCGAGCGGTCGAAGCACTCCGTGCACGCGTTCCCCGTCGCGGACCGCCTGCCAGGCCAGCGGCGTCAGCTCGCCGGCCATCACGTCGGTGCCGCCCGAGAAGGTCGGCGACTCGTAGCCAGCCGAGGCCAAAGCCGTCTCCCGCGCGCTGGAATCCCAGAGGCCTGACAACGACCACGTCATCCAGACGACCGCGAGGGTGCCGACGACGAACCCGGCGTACCCGGCCTCCCGCACCGGTCGCGATCTGCAGCGGGAGCCGACCACCGATGCCATGACCGATGCGATGACGACGATCGTCGGGAAAGCGAGCGGCCACGGGTTCCACGGCTCGATGGTGACCATCGCCGTCGCGACGTCCATGCACCTACCCCGTCTTCGTCCAGTCGAGGTTGATGACGTCGCCGATGTACACGGTCTCGCCGAAGTCGTGCACCTGCGGGTTCATGCGCAGGAGCTGCTGCTGCGGCAGTTCGAATCGCTGCGCGATGTCGAAGAAGCTGTCGCCCTCGACGACCGCGTAGCTGGCCGGCACGCCGGCGGTGTCGAGTACCGGGGTGCCGGTGGCGCCGGGCCGCACGCCCGTGTCGTAGGCCGGACCCCACTCCACGACGGGCGCGGGTGCGTTGGGGACCGGCTCGGGCGGCGGCGGCGGCGGGGGCGGCGGCGGCGGCGGGGGCGTGGGTGTGGCCGTGGGCGTCGCGGTGACCGTGACCGTGACCGTGACCGGCGGCGGGGTGGGAACGGGAGCCGCAGCGCATCCGCTCAGCAGCACGGCCGCGAGACCTGCGGATGCAGCCACCAGGCTGATACCACGCGCCATCGAGCCTCCCCATCGACGTGCCTCACGGCACCCCGTCCGCAGGGTGCCGATCGTGCCAGCCTAGCGACCCCGCCGGACACGATCGGGCCCCATTCCACAGGGCGGATCACGTCACGTCGAGGGTCGCCGCGCGGATCAGCGCGAGCCCCTCGACGAGCTGCGTGTCGGCCGCGCCGGCATAGCCGAACACGATCCCGGGCTCCACCTCGCCGGGCACGGCCGAGTACTCGGCGAGGGCCGCGACCGCGACGCCCTCGCGCGCGAGCCGCGCCACCACCGCCTCGGATGCCCCGTGGTCGGCCAACCGCACCACGGCGTGCAATCCGCCGTCGAGCCCCGAGAGCGGCGCGCCGGGGATGCCGTCGAGCGCCTCGATGACGAGCCGGCGCCGGTGCCCGTAGTCGCGGCGGGTCACCGCGATGTGCCGCCGCACCGCCCCGCTCGCGAGTAGGTCGGCCGCGGCATCCTGCGCGACGCCGGGTACCGGGCAGCGCTCGTCGGTCCGGATGAGCGCCATAGCGTCGCGAAGCGCCGGGTTCTGCGGCAGCACAAGGTATCCGAGCCGCAGCCACGGCGTGAGCACCTTGGAGAAGCTGCCGACGAGCACCACCCGGGCGCCCTCGTCGAGCGAGGCGAGCGCGGGCAGCGGCGGGCCGAGGTGACGGTACTCGCTGTCGTAGTCGTCCTCGAACACGATCGCGTCGGCGGCACGGGCCCACTCCAGCAGTTCCAGTCGCGCGGCGACCGGGAGGCGTCCGCCGAGGGGGTACTGGTGGCTCGGCGTGACCATGACCGCGTCGGGCGGGTGCGGCATCCGTCGCAGTGCGTCGACGACGAGCCCGTCGGCATCGACCGCCGTCGGCACGGTCCGGGCACCGCGTCGCTCGAGGGTGCGCCGGGCCGACGGATAGCCAGGGTGCTCGACGGCGATCACGGGTGCACGGCCGGCGAGGAGGGCGAGCGCGGATGCCGCGAGTGCGAGCGCCTCGCTCGTGCCCGCCGTGACGACCACGTCGTCGGCGTCGCACGCGACTCCGCGGGCCTGGCGCAGGTGGTCGGCGATCTCGTCGCGGAGGCGTTGCACGCCGAACAGCGGCGGCGAGTCGGACGGGATCTCCAGCGCCGCGGCGTGGCGCCACGCCGAACGCCAGGCTCGGGTGTCGATGCGCGCGGTCGAGGGCCGTCCGGGTCGGAGGTCGATGCGCGGATCGGACGCCTCCACTGGTCGTCGAGTCGTCACGGGTGGCTGGGTCGTCCGGCCCGGAGGCCGCCGTCCGTGACGACTCGCGGCATCGGGGCCGGCCTCCGCGAGCGGGGCGACGCGGGTCGGCGCCCCCTGGCGCACCTCGAGGTAGCCCTCGCCGGCGAGGTGCTCGTAGGCGGCGACGACCGCGCTGCGCGAGACGCCGAGTTCCGTCGCGAGCGCGCGGGTCGACGGCACCGCGTCGCCGGGACGCAGTACGCCACCGAGGATGCCGCGGCGCAGCCCCTCGACCAGCTGCACGCCCACCGGTCGGTCGGCTTCGCGGTCGATGGCGAGGATCGGCCCGTCCATGCGTCCTCCCGAGATCGTCAACTGGACTGCCGGAAGTTGCAGGAACTGGACTACTCGGCGAACCAGTGTGCTCGTGAGACTAGCAGCGTGACCCCGACGAACGCCACGTCCCCCCGACGCATCCGCCGACTCCCCGAGCGGCAGACCGCCGACCGCATCGACCTCTTCGCGTTGCTCGACGACGAGCTCGTCGGCCACCTCGCCGCCGTCGTCGACGGCGAGCCGGTGGTCGTACCGATGGGCTACGCCCGCGACGGCGAGCACCTGCTCCTGCATGGCTCGACGGGCGGCGGGTTCGCCCTGCGCGCGGCGGACGAGCGGGCCACCGTCGCCTTCGCGGTGACCGCGCTCGACGGGCTCGTCTACGCCCGGTCGCTCTTCGACAGCTCGATGAACTATCGCAGCGCCGTCGTGTACGGCGTGCTCGAGACGGTTCCGGCCGACGAGACGGATGCCGCGCTGATCGCGCTCTCCGAGCGCCTCATGCCGGGCCGACCGGCCGAGGTACGTGGCACCACCCGCAAGGAGACCGCGGCGACCCGCGTGCTTCGCCTCGCGCTCGACGACGTGGTCATGAAGGCCCGCGCGGGTGGGGCATCCGAAGATCCCGACGACGGCGAGGACCACATCGCCTGGGCTGGGGTGGTGCCGCTCGTTCGCAGCTGGGGACCGCCCAGCGCCTCGGCGCTCACGCCCGCGGGAACGCCGATCCCGGACTCCGTGGTCGCACGCATGACCCGCTCCACGGGCGAGCCGACCCCGACCCGGAAATCCGTGGTCGCACTGAGGACCCGCCCCCCCGGCGAGCACAGACTTCACTGATGGATAGGAGGTGCGAGATGTTCGCGACCTTGCTCGTGCTCGGACTGCTCGCCGCTACGGCGATCACGACCGCGCTCGTGCAGTTGCGGCGTGACGGCTACGGCCGTACGCCCACCGTGCTGCGCTGAGCCCACACGACCCGACGAACCACCGCGCCTCCCGATCGACGATCCGTCGTTCGGCACGTCCGGGCCCCTGCCGCCCGGACCGCTCGGGGCACCTCGGGTGCTCGAAGCGTCATCCGCCCGGAATAGGGCGATCGCCCGATGAAGGCCGGGTGCCTTAGCGAGCACGCTGTAGGCATCCGGTCGGACGTATCGGACAGCTCAGGAGGAATCATGCAGCACTCGGCCGACTTCATCGCGCTCGGGACGTACCAGTCCGACGTGCGCGCCGCCGAGCACGAGATCGGCCTGCGGAAGCGAGCCGAGGGGCGCGACGACGACGACGGGACGTCGTCCACGGCCGCTCCGGAGCGCCGCCGCAGCCATCGCCGCGCGCCGCGCCTCGCCCTCCTCCGGTGAGCGTCGCGGCCGCGGTGGGCGCACCTGTGCGGGGTGTCGGCGGTGAGTGGCACCATGGGATGGTGACCACGTCAGCGCCGGCCATGATCGGTCGGGACGCCGACCTCGCGAAGCTGTACGAGCGACTCGGCGAGGTCCGCGCGGGTGCGCCCTTCACCGTCATCATCGGAGGTGAGGCAGGCATCGGCAAGACGCGGCTCATCCGCGAGTTCGAGGCCGGGCTTCCCTCCGATGTGCGACTGCTCGCCGGGCAGTGCGTCGACCTCGGCACCGTGGCGGCGCCGTACGCGCCCGTGAAGGCGGCCCTGCGCACCCTCGTCTCCGAAGAGGGCGCCGATCGCGTGCTCGACGCCGTCGGGCCGGGGCGAGCCGCGCTCGTCGCACTGCTTCCCGAACTCGCCTCGCCCGACGTCGGCGCGTCGCCACCCGCAGCGCAGGCCGCGGCGGGCGCCGCCACCGGCCAGCTGCACGAGGCCATCGCGGTGCTCCTCGAGACGTTCTCGCGTGAGCGACCGATCGTCTTCGTCATCGAGGACCTGCACTGGATCGACGCGGCGACGCTCGCCCTGCTCCGCTTCCTGATGCGCGCCCTCGGCTCCAGCCGGGTGCTCACGGTGCTGAGCTATCGCACCGAAGACGTCACCAGGGGGCATCCGGTTCGCCCGTTCCTGTCCGAGGCCGAGCGCGACCGGTGGGTCGAGCGTCGCGACCTCGGCCGGCTCTCGCGGGCACAGGTGCGCAAGATGGCGAAGTCGCTCATCGTCGACAAGATCCCCAGCGAGACCGTGCTCGACGCGGTGTTCCGCCGCAGCGACGGCGTGCCCTTCTTCGTCGAGGAGCTCGTGGGCATCGACGGATGCCGCGACGAGGGCGACGTGCCCGACACGCTCCGCGAACTGCTGCTCGCCCGCTACGAGCGCCTGTCCGAGCCGGCGCAGGAGTTGCTCCGGCTCATCTCCATCGGCGGCGTGTGCGTCTCGCACTCGATGCTCTCCGCCGTCTACACGGGCACCGCCGACGAGCTCGATCAAGCCGCGCGCGAGAGCGTGCTCACCGGTGTGCTCATGATCGACGGCGATGATTACACGTTCCGGCACGCGCTCGTGCGCGAGGCGATCCTCGCCGACCTGCTGCCGGGCGAACGAGCGCGGTTCCACGCACGGTACGCCGAGGCCTATGAGGCCGCCGCGGCCGCCGGCACGCGCCGACTCGCCGCCGAGATCTCGTTCCACTGGCTCGGCGCGCACGACGCGGGTCGAGCCTTCCCGGCGACCATGCAGGCGATGCGCGAGGCACGAGCCGCGACCGCATACGCCACCGCTGCGCAGCTCGGCGAGCGCGCCCTCGGCCTCTGGGATGTCGTGCCCGACCCGGTCGCGGCTTCGGGCACGACCAAGCTCGAACTCATGGGGCGCACGGCCTCGCACCTGCGCAATGCCGGGGAGGGCGAGCGCAGCCTCGCGCTCGTCAAGGCGGCGCTCGCCGAGTGCCCCCGTGACGACCCCAACTACCCGCGACTGCTGCGAGACAAGGCGTTGTACCTCGCCAGCGTCGGCAAGCCCGGATCGATCGAGGTGCTGGAGGAGGCACTCGCGGCGCTCGACGCACTGGGCGACCCGGGCCCGAATGAGCTGCGCGCCACGACGCTCACGGCCCTCGCCGGTCGACTCATGATCGACGGACGCCTCGACGAGTCGGTCGAGGTCGCCGAGCGCGCGTTCGAGGCCGCGACCGCGATCGGCTCCGCTCGCTACTCCTCGATCGCACTGAACATCGCGGCCGGCAGCAGAGCGACGCGGGGTGAGGTCGAGCTCGGGATCGAGCTCATGGAACGCGCGCGCGAGCTCGCCGACGGCGACGGCGCCGCCCTGCTGCGGTACTGGGTGAACGCCTCCGACCTGCACCACCTCATCGGGAACCACAAGGAGGCCGTCCGCCTCGCCGAGGAGGGACTCGCCCAGTCGCGTGAGCAGGGCGTCGAGCGGAGCTCAGGCGTCATCCTCGCCTCCAATGCCGTCGAACCGCTGCTCGCGCTCAACGAGTGGGAGCGCGCCGCGGCCCTCGTCGACCGCGCCCTGGCGCTCGACCCGCCCACGCCGTTCGCGGTCTACCTCCTGCGCGGCAAGATCTGGTCGCTGCTCTGGCAGGGTGACACGGACGCCGCCACGGAGCTGTACCGCAGCGCGCGCACGTCGATCGTGAGCGTCATGGAGGTCGAGATGCAGACGCGACTCGGTTCGGGTCGCCTCGCCGCCGAGCTCGCGCTCGCCAACGACGACCTGCCGGGCGCGTGGCGGGAGGCCCGAGCCATTCTCGACGAAGAACTGCTTCCGCTGCCCGGTTACGCGGAGCCGTACCTGTGGGTGGCGGCTCGCGTCGTGGCCGCCCTGCGCGCACGCCCGGGCGCCGTCACCGATACCGTGCGTGCCGAGGTCGAGGCGGCGGTGCCCGAATTCCGCGCCCTGCTCGAGCGGCTCGCGTACTGGCCGACCGCGTCCATGTGGTCGACCATGTTCGAGGCCGAGCTCGCCGAGGCATCCGAGGGCGCCGGCACCGGCGTCGCGGGCACCGACGTCGACGCCTGGAAGGCCGCCGTCGCGGCGACGGCGGCGCCGAGCGCGCCCGGCTTCCTGGCTCCCTACGCGCTGCTCCGGCAGGGCGAGGCCGAGCTCGCCGCGGCCGATCGCATCGGTGCCCGTGCCTCGCTGCAGGCCGCGTTCGACGTCGCGCAGTCCGGCGGGGTGAAAGCCGTGCGCGACCGCATCCTCCGCGTCGCCGCGGCGGCCGGCATCGGCCTCGAGGGCGTCGGCGGGGGCGCGGGTCTCGTCGCCCCGTCGGGCGGCATCGCCGACTCCGTGGCATCCGACGACGCGGCCGCGACCGCTGAGCTCACCGCACGCGAGCGGCAGGTGCTCGAGCTCATCGCAGAGGGCCTCAGCAACCGGCAGATCGGCGAGCGGCTCTTCATCAGCGGCAAGACCGCGAGCGTGCACGTCTCGGCGATCCTGCGCAAGCTCGGAGCGGCCACCCGCACCGAGGCGGCGTATCGCGCCGGCGCACTGCGCTGATCAGCGGGGTGGGCCGAAACACCCTGGGTCGATGGTCCCGGGCCGCCGACGGCGGGCGTGCGGCGATGCTTGGCGCATGATTCCCCTCATGAAAGGCGCCTGACATGCGAACCCGACGGATCATCGCGATCGTGCCGGCCTTCATCACCGTGCCGTTGCTGGTGTTCGGCCTGATCGACCTGCTCGAGGGAGGCATCTCCCTGCTCGTCGCGATCGCGCTCGGCATGGTCGTCTGGGCGCTTGCGCGAGTGCCGCTGCCCAAGCTGCTCCGGATCTCGGTCATCGCGACGGTCGCGATCGGGGCGCTCACGCTCGGGATCGCGATGCTCTCGCTGCCCGAGGCGACAGGTTCCGGCACCGCGACCAACCCGATCTTCCCGGTGGTCGCCCTCGTCTGGGTCTGGCGAGCGGGCGTGCTTGTGGTGCTCGCGGGAGCGATCCCCCTGCTCCTCGAGCAGGTCGACGAGCTGCAGTGCGCCGTCGACACCGCCCCGCCTGGGCGTACTCGACCCGGCATCCACGATCGACCGCATCCGGCGGATCCGCGAGATGGCGCCGCCGTACGGCCGGGCGCTGCGGGTGATCGGCTACGCGCTCCTCAGCGGCGCCCTCGCGGTGATGCCCGGCACGACGTGGACCGGCGTCGCGGTCGCCGTCGTGCTCGGCGCGATGGTGGGCGCGGCACTCCTCGTGAGCGAGCGGATGCCGAGCCGCTATGGCGCTCTCATCACGGTGGGCGTGGCCCTGGCCGTGTCCCTCGTGGTGTTCCTGCTGCTCGACGCGGGGTTCGGCCCGCGCATCCTGGCGGCGCTCATCGCGCCGCTCGTGGTGCTCCTCGCCGCCGGCATCCTGACGGCAGGTGCACTCGTCGGCGTGCCCGACTTCGACTTCGCGGAGCAACCCGAGGCGCTCGGCCCGATCGCGCCGTGGATTGCCGTCGCCGTCTTCGGCGTGGGGATCGCCGTGCACCAGTGCGCGCCGCGCCGCTCGATCCCGTGGATCCTGCTCGTCTTCTACGTCGCCTACGGCGCGCAGGTCATCGGCGATGTCTTCCTCGGCGGCGTGCTCTCGGCGTTCGCCGGTGCCGTCGTGGTCATCCCCGTCACCGCCCTCGTCGCCCGGCAGCCGTCGGGACCCGCTGCGCTCGTGAGCTTCGTGCCGGCGTTCTGGCTGCACTCTGACGCCCGATGCGCGCCGACCGCCAACCGGTGGAACCGCCGAGGGCTCAGACCGCGTAGTCCTCGGCGGGGACGCCGCCAGTCGCCGCGAGCGCGTCGACGAATCGGATGAACACCGCGATCCAGCCGAAGATGAGCGAGAACGCGAGCAGTTCGAACGCCGTGAGGTTCCAGTAGCCCACGGGTTCGAAGAGCAGCGCACCGCCGAGGAGTACGGCGATGCTCACGCCGCAGAACACGAAGAACCGTCGGGGCATCCCGCGCAGCACCCACGGCGACGAGATGAGCAGGCCGAGGAACGACAGCGACATGCCGATGGCCGACGAATTGTGCAGCAGGATGCTGACATTGAGCGGGAACAGGCCGACGCAGGCGAGCATCACGCCCATGACGATGAACACGATCGAGACGATGCGAGGCGCCCACGCGTGCGCGAGCACGCCCTGTCGCACGAGGGTCGACAGGTCGCGGTCGACGTAGATGGCGAAGGTCGTGACGAACGCGCCGGCGATGATGAGTGCGAGGTTGAAGAGCGAGCTCGAGAAGTCGTCGGAGATGCCGAGCTGGCTGAAGTGGTACTCCCACCATTGCGGGTCCTGCGACGTGGCCATGCTCGCGAGGGTCGACGTCGCCATGAACACGACGAGGAGGGTGGCGAGCTTGTTCGTGGTGATCGACGAGACCGACAGATAGGTCCAGTACCCGAGGAGGCCCGCCGCGGCGGCGGTCGCGCCCGTGCCGACCCACGCATCGACGACCAGGCCCTCGAAGCTGCGTTGCAGCAGCACGAACGTCGTGACGGAGAGGATCGCGGCGATGATCGCGTGCACCGCCGAGACCGTGGCGATGTCGATCGTGAACTTCCAGGGTCGGAGGGTGTGCCGCCACTCCTGGCCGGGCAGGTTGCGAGCACGCCAGTACCCGGTCGCGCCGAGCGCGATGCCGGCGACGAGCACGGCCACTGCGGCGACGATCCCGACCGAGAGCCCTCCCCAGAGCGGCCAGAGCCCACCTGCGAAGATGAACGCCGCGACGATGCCGCTCGCGGCCGCGGCGATGGCGCCGGCGACCAGGGCCTCGGTCTCGACGGCGACCCGCCGCTGCGGTGGGGCTTCGTGGGATTCGGCGGCCGGGGCCGCCGTCGTAGCTGCTGGCATGGGCACATCGTACGACCGCGCACGCCGTTCTCCCGCGACGCCACGGTGACCTGACGTCAGCTTCATTGCACGGCCCATGCTACGTCGCCGCTTCCACAACGCCGGTGCCCAGTGCGAGCTCCAGCGCGGCATCCTCCGGCCGCGTGCTCGGGCCGCCTCGAACTCGGCCGCCTGGGCGGAGACCGCGGCATCCCCGTGATCCTCATCTCGCACAACATGCCGCACGTCTTCGACGTGGCCGACCGCATCCACATCCGGCGGCTCGGAAAGCGGGCGGCGACCATCACGCCGGAGTCGCACCCCATGACCGACGCCGTCGCCATCATGACCGGCGCGGCCGCCGCATGAGCCGGCCAAGCGCGGTCGACGGCCGCGAGCGCAGTGCGCGCGAAGCGATCGTGGAAGGGCTGGAACCGCAGGTCGACTCGCGGGTCGCTGATCGACCACGGGGCGAGCCAGTCGCCGGCGTCGAAGCACGGGTCGAGCTCGTCGCCGAGCTTGTGCAGTCGCCCGTCGATCGAGATCGCGTTCTCGGTCGACCGGTGCCGCGGGTCCAGAGGCCGCCGAGCTGCAGGCCGAGGCGGCGTCCGCGTTCGATACCGGGTGCCGCGCCACGGGTTCGGTGAGCTCGCGCTCACGCGTCCTCGTGCCGGGATCGCCCACGTCGCCTTCTCGGGTTCCCGCCCGGATCATCGCAGAGGGGGGCGCGCGTGCGCCAGCGGCGAGGCGTCCGCCGCGGCGTGCGGTGGAGGCCGAGCCGGTACGGTGGGGTGGACCACGAGGAGCACATGAGACCCGGACCGAGGCGCAGCATCAGCCAGACCGACATCGTCGCCGCGGCGTTCGAGATCGTCGAGCAGAAGGGCTTCTCCGCCGTGTCGGTGCGCGGGGTAGCGGCGTCGGTCGGCCTCACGCCGACGGCGCTCTACACGTACTTCCCGTCGAAGAACGCGCTGCTGCGGGCCATGGTGGAGCAGCTCCTGTCGACGGTCGACATCGACGCGGCATCCGAGGTCGACGGGCCATCCGAGGTCGACGGGCGTTCCGGAGTCGACGGGGGCTCCGGAGTCGACGGGCGTTCCGGAGTCGCCGCGGCATGGCGCGACCGCGTGCACGCGCACGCCGCCGCCCTGCGCGCGCGGCTCGCCGAGCACGTCGGCGCGATCGTGCTCGTGACGAGGGGCCCCCTCGACGGACCGCACGCGCTCGGCCTCAACGAGTCCCTCGTCGCGGGGTTCGTCGCCGACGGGATGCCGCACGCCGACGCCGCACGCGCGGCGCGGGCCGTGCGGGCCTACGTGCTCGGCGTCGCCGTGCTCGACGCGGCCGAGCGTGCGGGTGGTCCGGCCGGGGCGTCGCCGTCGGCGGCCGGCGACACGCTGTGGTCGGATGCTGCGGCATTCCCGCTCACCGCGGCGACCACGGGCCTCGCCGGCGACGGCCTCGACTGGGGACTCGACCGGCTGCTCGACGGCTTCGAGATGAGGTCGACGGCGCCGGATCAGGCCGGATCCGGGTCGATCGCGCCTGATCTCGTCAGGTCAGCCTGATCTCATCGGGTACACCTGATCGCGGGTGCGCGCACGTGGCCGGACCCGCGTGCGCCGCTGCCGCCGGACGCGACGAGGCGCCGACCCATGAGGGGCCGGCGCCTCGCCGGTGGAGCGGGTCAGCTCACCCCGCGGTCGGCGGGGTGATCCGGATGATCGCCGCCCGGTTGCCGTTGAGGGCCTGCAGGACCTCGACGACCGTGCCGTAGCCGACACCCGAGTCGGCGGGGTTGCCCGACCCGAACGGCCCGAGCCCGATGTCGAGCCCGTCGTACGCCGGGAGTCGGTTGCCCTCGAGGTCGTACAGCGGCGTCGAGTACTGCGCATTGCCGACCGAGGGCACCACGGCCGAAGCGTCACGGTCGCGGTAGAACAGCGCGCCGTCGGACTCGCGCAGGGCGAAGCCTGGCACCCAGCCCTGGTCGTCGGTGAAGGTGCTCACGGGCGCCTGCGCCGCGACATCCGTGCAGTACTCGACCGTGACGTCCGCACCCGTGAAGCACTCCGTGAACGGGTACGTCTCGGAGAGCCCGAACGCGGCGTTCGAGGACTGCGCACGCGAGGGCATCGCGTTCATCGTCGTCGGGTCGGCGTCGGCTGCAGCCCCGGTGCGCTGGAGCGGATCGAAGTGGCTGTCGACGATGAGCAGGCCGCCCTTGGCGCCGAAGCTCGGCAGCGCGGTCTCGTTCGACAGGATCTGGTTCGAGTTGCCGTACGTCGTGTCGCGGTACCAGACCAGGGCGCCTGGCGCGTTGTAGGCGAGCTTCTCGACCTTCCACGCGTCCACGCTGTACACCGAGTTGTAGGCGTACTTCAGGCCCTCGTCGAAGCCGTCGAAGTTGCGCCATTCGACCAGGTAGTACTGTGCCTTCACCGAGGTGCCGGTGTCGATGCGCCAGCCGGGGCCGGTCGTCGTCGTGAACGAGGCGACCTCGGTCGTCCAGCCGTTCTCGCCGCCCTCGACGTCGTCGGCCCACACCGCGGTTGCGCCGCTGGTGAGCGAGAAGTCGTCGCTGAACCAGCCGCGGTCGAGGTAGGCGGCATCGGTCGCCTGACGCAGGCGCAGGTCGACGGTCTTGCCGGCGTAGGCGGCGAGATCGACGTAGTGGTGCGCCCAACCGTGCGAGTCGCCCGTGAGGCCGTACTTCTTGCCGCCGTAGTCGGCCATGCGGCCGTTCGGGTCGGCGTAGCCGTCGGGCGTGGAGACCTCGGTGCCGTCCTCGGCGTAGACCTTTAGCTCGGTCCAGCTCGACCCGCCGTCGGTCGAGACCTCGACGAAGCCGTAGTCCCAGTCCGCCTCGATCACGTAGTCGTTCCACATCCAGAACTTCGCATCGGCCGGCACGTCCACGATGGTGCGGCCCAGGCGGATGTCGGCCCAGTCCTGGTCCGCCCCGGTGTACCACATGTTCTCGCCGCTGTGCGGCTCGGTGAGCGTGATGACCTTGTCGGGGAGGTTGATCTTGACGCCGTCCTGCGTGCCCTTCTTGGGCCGCGAGGTCTGGCCGACCTTCACGTCGCGCGTCTCGCCGCCCGGGTTCATGACGAGCGGGTCGGCCCAGCCGAGCACCCACTTGTCCCAGAGGCCCATGTGCGTGGGTATCGACTGGAAGATCGGTCCCGAGTGCGACCCGGTGGACATGAGGTCCCAGAAGTCGACGTCGGAGCTGCCGGCGCCAGACGTGTCGTACAGGTCGGGCAGGCCGAGGTCGTGGCCGTACTCGTGCGCGAACACGCCGACGCCCGAGTCCTCGGGCTGCACGATGTAGTTCGACAGCGTGAGGTCGGTGCCGGGGATCGGCGCGCCGCCGGCGACCGCCGAGGAGTGCGCCCAGATGGCGTAGGTGCCCTCGGCGCCGCCGCCCCCGGACTTGTCCTCACCGGCGTGCACGAGCACGACGTGGTCGATCACGTCGTCGGGCTCGAGGAAGTTCCCGTCGCCGTCGCGGTCCGCCTGGTCCTCGACGTCGTAGTCGGACCACGGGAATTCGGGCTGCGCGGCGGCGAGCGCCGCAACCGCGTCGATGGGCAGTTGGCCCGGGCCGAGCGGGTTGTCGGGGTGACCCTGCATGTCCTGGATGGCGCCGGCCTCGTACTCGCCCGCTTCATTCTGGAAGCAGAGGCTCGCACCGTAGTACGCCTCGGAGTGCGGCACGGTGACCCACGGGGTCGCCGCACCGGTCACGGTGTAGGCGCCGCGGGACATCTCCTCGTACATGGCCTTCATGGTGTAGCCCGAGATGTCGATGCCGGGCTGCCCGTCGGGGCCGGTGAGGTCGAGGCGTACACGCTCGGTGATGCCCTCGTCGGTGAAGAGCATCTTGTTGAAGTGCTCCGACGAGAAGTCGGGCACCCACATCGTGCTGTTGTCCTCGAGCTCGTACGTGGCCGGATCGGGGATGCTGTTGTGGAGCGGACCGCTCTGCACGTCGCCGGGCTTGCACTCGGTGGCCCCGAACTCGGTCGGCACCTGCAGGCCGGTGAAGTCATCGGCGGCGTCCTCGCTGAATTCGACGAGGATCGTGAGGAGCTTCGCCTCCTGCGTCGACTTCGAGCTCTTCAGGTTCTTGAGTTCCTTGGGGCTCTTGCCGGTCTCGATCGACTTCGCCTCGAGCTTGGCGAGCCCGCGCGCCGCCGTCGGGTTGCCCTGGCTGAACTTGCGGTCGAGCGCTGTGATGACCTTCCACGTTCCGGCGGCCGGGGCGCCGCTCTTCCAATCCGCGCTCGCGAACTTCAATCCCTACGGCGGCGAGACCGCCGTGGATTCGAAGAACCCCGAGCGCGGCCCGCTGCTGATCATCGGCGGCGAGCAGGACCACGCCGTGCCGCCGGCCATCACGCACGCCAGCTACCGGATCCAGTCGAAGAACCCGGGCACCGCCGAGGAGATCACGATCCCGAACCGGGGACATTCGCTCACGATCGACTCGGGATGGCGCGCGGTCGCCGACGAGGCGCTCGCGTTCGTGCAGCGCTTCGTCGAGTAGGTACCGGGTGCCGCTAACCCGCGCCACCGTGCGACGCGGGGGCGTGGCATCCGCTCGGAGACGCGCCGCGGGTCGTCGAACCGTGGCGCCGCGGCGGCGCCGGCCGCTCAGCCCAGGAGCAGGTTGCGCAGCTGGTCGGTCGAGTGCACGGTCGCGATGGCGTCGCCCGCCTCATCGGGGCCGCCGTAGCCCCACTCGACCAGTATGGTGGGCACGCCGTTGGCGAGCGCGCCGAGCGTGTCGTAGCCCCGGTCGCCGATCATGACGGCGTTGGCGGTGTCGATATCGAGATCCTCGAGGCGCCGCAGTGCCTCGGCGACGACGTCGGCCTTGGTGCTCAGCTCCTCGTCGTCGCTCGCACCGGCGATCACCGTGAAGTACCGGCTGAGGTCATGGTGATCGAGCACCGCTCGCGCCATCGACTCGGGCTTCGAGGTGGCCAGCGCGACCGGGACGCCAGCGGCGTGCAGTCGCTCGATGACGTGCCCGACGCCCGGGAACACGGGCGAGCGCAGCACGTGTTCGCCGTAGTGGTCGCGATAGACGTTGAGCGCCTCCCACGCCTCGGCGTCGGTGAACCCCGCGGTCATGCGCAGGCTGTCGAGGAGCGGCGGGCCCACGTAGGAGCGCAGCACCTCCTCGGCCGGCGCCTCGAGTCCCATCTCCGTGAACATGTGCGTGAGCGACGTGGTGATGTCGGATGCCGAGTCGACGATCGTGCCGTCGAGGTCGAACAGCACGGGCGACCACGTGCGCGGGGGCGCGATGGTCTGGGTGGGCAGAGTGGAAGTCACCGTGACATCCTACGGGTAGGGAGTCTGAGACCTTCTCAGGAGAAGAACGCTCTCATGCCGACGCCGCGAAGGCAAGAGCTGTCTCAGAACAGGCGCGCGTGGCCGCCTTCGATGCCGCGCATCGCGTCGTAGTCGAGCACGACGCAGCGGATGCCACGGTCCTCGGCGAGCGTGCGCGCCTGCGGCTTGATCTCCTGTGCGGCGAACACGCCCTTCACGGGCGCGAGCCGCGGGTCCCGGTTCATGAGCTCGAGGTACCGGGTGAGCTGTTCGACGCCGTCGATGTCGCCGCGTCGCTTGAGTTCGACGGCGACCGAGGCGCCCGAGGCATCCGTCGCCAGGATGTCAACGGGGCCGATGGCCGTCATGTACTCGCGGCGCACGAGCCGGTGCCCCTCGCCGAGCAGCTCGATCTGTTCGGCGAGCAGTTGTTGCAGGTGCGCCTCCACGCCGTCCTTGACGAGGCCGGGGTCGACGCCGAGCTCGTGCGCCGTGTCGTGCAGCACTTCATGGATGGACACCACGAGCTGGTCGGCCGTCTTCTGGTGGGTGACCTTCCAGACCTCGACGACGCCGGCCGCCTGCTGGTCGTCGTCGGGCTCGATCGACGCGAGGGTGCACGGCGGGCTCATCCAGTTGAGCGGCTTGTAGCTGCCGCCGTCGGAGTGCACGAGCAGCGAGCCGTCGCCCTTCACCATGAGCAGCCGGGTCGCGAGCGGCAGGTGAGCGGAGAGTCGCCCCGCGTAGTCGACGGAGCAACGGGCGATGACGAGGCGCACCTGTCGAGTGTACGGCGAGCCGCCGACGCGTGAGGCGCCGGGCGGCGTCGGCGGGCCGGCCGGGCGGATGCCCCGCCGTCAAACCCCCGATCCGGCGTGCGGCCCCGTGCGCTCACGCGCGGCCGGCGCCGCGAGCCCGGCGATCACCATGAGCACGAGGAGCGCGAGCAGCGCGTTGAGGATCCCGAACTGCTGCCCGAGGAATCCGAGGACGGGCGGCCCGACGAGGAACGCGCAGTAGCCGATGATCGCCACCGCACTCACGCGCGCCGCGGCCAGCCGCCGTTCGGGCACGTCGGCGGCGGCCGACATGCCCACGGGGAACCCGAGCGAGGCGCCGATGCCCCAGAGCACCGTGCCGACGATGAGCATCCACGGGTCGGTGCCGAAGATGAAGAGGGCGAGGCCGGCGACGCCCGTCGCGGCGAGCACGCGCAGCGTCGGCACGCGCCCGAACCGGTCGATCACGGGTCCGCCGAGGATCCGGGCGATGGTCATGGCGACCGTGAATACGGTGAACACCGCGGCGCCCGTCGTCGCGTCGTATCCGTGCCCGTCGACCACCGCGAGCGCGAGCCAGTCGTTTGCGCTGCCCTCGGCGAAGGCCATGCCGAGCATGATGACGCCGATGAGGAGCAGCCGCACGTCGGTCCAGACGGCGAGGCTCTCACGCACGCGCTGCCGAAGCGGAAGGTGCGGCGCATCCTCGCCCTCGTCGTGGTGGGGCGCCTGCGCCGGAACGAACCGCACGGCCACCACGACGGCCAGCGCGATGAGCAGCGCCATGGCGCCGAGGTGCCAGGAGAGCGGGATGCCGAGGGCGGATGCCGCGGCCGCGAGCCCGGCGCCGGCTACCGTGCCGAAGCTGAAGAAGGCGTGCATGAGCGGCATGAGCGTGCGGCCGATCTCGCGCTCCGCCTCAGCGCCCTCGACGTTCATCATGACGTCGACGGCGCCGTTGCCGAATCCGAAGAGCGCGAGGCCCGCGACCACGAGCAGCACCGACGAGATCGCCGAGCCGCCGAGTCCCACGAGCACGAGCCCGACCGAGACGACCGCCATCACCCCCGCCATGCCGACACGGGCACCGAGCCGGGCGAGCAGCCACGGCGCGGCGATGAGTCCCACGATGGAGGCGATCGAGCCGCTCAGGATGACGAATCCGACGCCCTGCGTGGTGAGCTCGGCGTGGTCGCGTATCGCCGGGATGCGCGCCATCCAGCTCGCCATGCTGAAGCCCGAGACGAAGAAGACCGCGAAGATCGCGTTCCGCCACGCGACGAGTTCGCGCCGCGTGCGGGGCTCGGTGGTCTGGCGCTCGGCCATGGCGGGTGCGGTGTCTCCGTACTGCGACATTGCTGCCTCGTCGTCGAAGTCGGGCCCGGGGAGTGGCGGGGTCGGATGGTCGAATCGATTCGACTCGAATCGATTCGACCATGATACTGAGGGTGGCCCCGTCCTGCAAGCGGCGGATGCCGCCGGGACGGTCCAGCCCGCAGCGCGCGTGCGCGGTATCCGCTCGCCCGGGATCCCGGACCGGCCGTTCGCGCGTCACGGGCGCGCGGCATCCGCTCGCCCGGTGCGTCGCGACGCGGCATCCGCTCGGGCTCGTGACTACGATGTTCGGGTCACCTCGCGCGCGCCGTGACCGCGGTGTGCGAGCTCGGCGCCGCAGACCCCGCGGTGCCCGGACGAAACGGACCCGCCGATGAAGGCCCTGTACAAACCCGCGCCCCGCGCCGGCCTGGAGTACGTCGCCCGTCCCGAGCCGGAGCCCGGTCCGGCCGAGGTGAGGATCCGGTGCTCCGCACCGGCATCTGCGGCACCGACCTGCACATCGAGCGGTGGGACGACTGGGCCGCCGCCGGGATCCGGGCGCCGCTCATCCCCGGCCACGAGTTCTCCGGCGAGGTCGTCGAGGTCGGCGAACCGGTGCACGACGTCGCCGTCGGCGATCGCGTCTCGGGCGAGGGCAACATCGTCTGCGGCATGTGCCGCAACTGCCGTGCCGGCCGGCGCCAGATGTGCATCCGCACCAAGGGCGTGGGCCTGCATCGCGACGGCGCCTTCGCGGAGTACGTCATCATCCCCGGCGAGAACGTCTGGGTGCATCACGCGGGCGTCGATCCCGACGTGGGCGCCATCTTCGACCCGTTCGGCAACGCCGTGCACACCGCGCTCGCCTTCTCGGTCGTCGGCGAGGACGTGCTCGTCACCGGCTGCGGGCCGATCGGCCTCATGTCGATCGCGGTCGCTCGCCACGTCGGCGCCCGGTTCATCGTCGCGAGCGACGTGAGTCCGGCGCGCCTCGAGCTGGCGGCGAAGATGGGGGCGGATGCCACGGTCGACGTGTCTCGCGAGCGGATCGCCGACGTGCAGCCTCGCCTCGGCATGCGCGAGGGATTCGACGTCGGCTTCCAGATGTCGGGGTCTGCGAAGGCACCGCCCGAGATGATCGAGAACATGAACCACGGCGGCCGCATCGCCCTGCTCGGGCTTCCGAGCGAGCCCCATGCCGTCGACTGGGCAAAGGTCGTCACGCACATGCTGACCCTGAAGGGCATCTACGGTCGCGAGATGTTCGAGACGTGGAACTCGATGCGCGCCATGCTGCAGAACAGCGAGACGCTGCGCGCGAGCATCGCGTCGATCATCAGCAACCGCTACGCTACGCGCCAGTGGCGCGCCGCCTTCGATGCCGCCGGGTCGGGCGGCGTCGGCGAGGTCATCCTCGACTGGACGGAGCTGTAGGAAATGTACGGATCGGTGAAGGACGGGCTGCGCGCCGAACTCGACGAGATCGAGGCGGCGGGGCTCACGAAACGCGAGCGCGGCATCCACGGGCCGCAGTCCTCGGAGATCGAGGTCGGCGGCCGCGAGGTGCTGAACTTCTGCGCCAACAACTACCTGGGCCTCGCGAACGACCCGCGCATCGTCGCAGCCGCGCACCGCGGCCTCGACGAGTGGGGATACGGCCTCGCGAGCGTGCGTTTCATCTGCGGCACGCAGGAACTGCACCTCGAACTCGAGCGACGGGTCTCGGAGTTCCTGGGCTACGACGACACCATCCTGTTCTCGTCGTGCTTCGACGCGAACGGCGGCGTCTTCGAGGTGCTCTTCGGCGAAGATGACGCGATCATCTCCGACGAGCTCAACCACGCGTCGATCATCGATGGCATCCGGCTCTCGAAGGCGCAGCGCCTCCGCTATCAGAACCGCGACCTGGCCGACCTCGAGGCGCAGCTCGTCGCGGCATCCGGCGCCCGACGCCGCGTGATCGTGACCGACGGCGTGTTCTCGATGGACGGTTACATCGCGCCGCTGCGGGAGATCTGCGACCTCGCCGACACGTACGACGCGCTCGTGTTCGTCGACGACTCGCACGCCGTCGGCTTCGTCGGCGAGCACGGCCGGGGCACGCCCGAGTACTGCGGCGTCGAGGGCCGGGTGGACATCACGACCGGCACCTTCGGCAAGGCGCTCGGCGGGGCATCCGGCGGCTACGTCGCGGCCCGGCAGGAGATCGTCGACCTGCTGCGCCAGCGCGCGCGCCCGTACCTGTTCTCGAACACGCTCGCACCGATGATCGTCGCGGGAACGATCGAGGCGCTGCGGCTCGTCGAGGGCTCAGGGGAGCTGCGGTCGAGGCTCACCGCGAACGCGGCGCTGTTCCGCTCGCTCATGGACGCGGAGGGGTTCGACCTGCTGCCCGGCCTACACCCGATCGTGCCGGTCATGTTCGGCGACGCGGCGCTCACGGCGCGCGTCGCCGACGCCCTGCTGGAGCGCGGCGTGTACGTGACCGCGTTCAGCTACCCCGTGGTGCCGACGGGCGCGGCGCGGATCCGCGTGCAGCTCTCGGCGGCGCACTCGGAGGACGAGATCCGGCGTTGCGTCGCGGCGTTCGTCGGGGCGCGCGACGCGGTGCTGTGACGTCCGGGGTTCGCGAGTCGCAGGAGCATCGTCGCGCCGCCCCGAGGGGCGCCGGCGTGTCGTCCGAATCGTCCTTCAACCGGTGAAGGGGCGCGGGTGAACGTGAGTGCGTCGGCGCCGGGGGCGGCTCGAATCGATTCGACCGTAGAATCGAAGGCGTGACCCGCGAACCCGCCACCACGACCAGTGCCATCATGCGCCCGACGCTCGCCGACGTCGCCGCCAAGGCCGGCGTGTCCGCGTCGACCGCGTCGCTCGCCTTCAGCGGCTCGGGTCCGGTGTCGGATGCCACGAAGGAGCGCGTGCTCGCCGCGGCCGCCGAGCTCGGCTACGGCGGGCCCGACCCGCGCGCCCGCTCGCTGCGCCGCGGTCGCTCGGGCATCGTGGCCGTCGTCCTGGCAGAACGCGTGCGGGCCGCATTCCTCGACCCCGTGAACATCCAGATGCTCGACGGCATCACCGAGGGCATCGCGCCGCTCGGCGCGGGCCTCCTGCTCCTCACCGACACGGGCGAGGAGGGCGGCAACGCCGTCGGCATCGAGAGCGCGCCGGTCGACGCCGTCGTGCTCATCGGCTGCAGCCCCCGCGTCGGCCGCTCCGTGGAGGTGCTGCGGCGCCGCGGCATCCCGTCGGTGGCGATCGAGGGCGCCGTCGGCGAGGACATCCCCGAGATCTCCATCGACAACCGCGAGGCGACACGGCGCGGTGCGGAGTACCTGCGGGACCTCGGTCACACGGACGTCGCGATCGTCACGCTTCCGTTCGACGCCGCCCGGACCCGCGGGCCGCTCACGCCCGAGCTCGAGCGCGGCAGCACGGCCGACACCGCGAGCGAGCGGCTGCGCGGTGCGCGCGACGTGTTCCCCGAGATCAGCGGCCGCGTCGCCGCGACGAGTTCCATCGAGGAGGGCCGCGAGGCGGGGAAGGTCCTGCTCACCGTTCCGGCGCACCGGCCGACCGCCATCATCGCGCAGAGCGACCTGCTGGCGACGGGCGTCGTGCTCGCCGCCGAGGAGCTGGGGCTTTCGGTGCCCGGCGACCTCAGCGTGCTCGGCTTCGACGGCATCCGGGTCGACGGACTGCAGCACGACCTCACCACCCTCGAGCAGCCGTCGGTCGACAAGGGGCGCGCGGCCGGCGAGGCGGTCGTGAGCATGCTCGCCGGGGAGCCGCCCGCGTCGCGGTGCTTCACGAGCACGCTGCACGTGGGCGACACGACGGCTCCGCCGAGATGACGGCGCAGGTCGGGGCTCGCTCGTAGGCTGGCGGGATGACCCTCGACCTCGCCGCGGTCTACCGCGACCTGCACGCTCATCCCGAGCTCTCGTTCCAGGAGCACCGCACCGCTGGCATCGTCGCCGGCGCGCTCGACCAGCTCGGGCTGGCCGTCATGTCCGGCATCGCCGGCACGGGCGTCGTCGGCGTGCTCGAGAACGGCGATGGACCGACCGTACTGTTGCGCGCCGACATGGACGGGCTGCCCGTCGAGGAGGCGACCGGCCTGACCTACGCGAGCACCGCGCGCGGCACCGACCCCGATGGCAACGACGTGCCGGTCATGCACGCCTGCGGCCACGACGTGCACGTCACCTGCCTCCTCGGGGCGACCGAGCGCCTCGTCGCCGAGAGTGCGTCCTGGTCGGGCACCCTCGTCGCGCTGTTCCAACCCGCGGAGGAATGGGGCGGCGGGGCGGAGGCGATGATCGCCGACCGGCTGTTCGACCGCGTGCCGAAGCCCGACATCGTGCTCGGCCAGCACGTCGCGCCCTTCCCCGCCGGGTTCGCCGGCGTCCGCTCCGGGCCCGCCATGGCGGGGGCCGACTCGCTCACGATCCGCCTGTACGGCACGGGCGGCCACGGCTCGCGGCCCGAGACCACGGTCGACCCGGTCTACCTGGCGGCATCCACGACGGTGCGCCTGCAGGGCATCGTCGCGCGAGAGGTGGCGGCGACGGATGCCGCGGTCGTCACGGTCGGCCAACTGCACGTGGGCACGAAGCACAACATCATCCCGTCGGAGGCGATGCTCGGCCTCAGCGTACGAAGCTTCGACGAGGTCGTGCGCGAGAAGGTGCTGGCGTCGATCGAGCGGATCGTCAGGGCCGAGGCCGCAGCATCCGGAGCCCCGAAGGAGCCCGAGATCGTGTACGACGAGCGATTCCCGGTCACCGTCAACGACCCGGCCGCGACCGAGCGCACGGCCGGCGCGCTGCGCGCCGCACTCGGCGCGGAGCGTGTCATCGACCCGGGCCCCGTCTCGGGCAGCGAGGACGTGGGAGTGCTGGCGTCGGCAGCCGGTGTTCCGCTGGTCTACTGGTTGCTCGGCGGAATGGATCCGTCGTTCTTCGGCGACGCGCTGCAGACGGGGCGCATGCCGGACGACATCCCCTCGAACCACTCGCCGCACTTCGCGCCGCTCATCGAGCCCACGCTGTCCACGGGTGTCGCCGCCCTGGTGGCGGCCGCGAGGGAGTGGCTCGCGACGGACTGAGCGGCGGGCGGGCGGCCGGCTCAGGCCGGCGCGCCCGTCACCATCCACGCGCTGCCGCGGGCGCGCCACGACAGGGTCGCCGCCCGCGCCGCGAGGTAGCCGAGGGCGAACGCGGCCATGAGCCACGCCGGACCGGCCGCGCCGGCGGGGGCGACCGCCACGACCCACAGCGCGAGGGGCACGAACGCGGCGAGGTTCACGAGGCCCGTCCACGCGAGGTATCGCGCGTCGCCCGCGCCGATCAGCACGCCGTCGAGCACGAACACGACGCCACCGAGCGGCGCCGAGATGCCGAGCACGACGAGCGTGGGCGGCAGCAGCGCCGCCACCTCGGACGAGCTCGTGAACACCGCGGGCACCACCCACGCGGTGGCGATGACGATCGCTCCGAGCACCGCCCCGCTCGCCGTGCCCCACTGCAGGCAGCGACGCAGCACCGCGCGCACCGACGCCAGGTCGCCCGCGCCCAGGCCGAGACCGATGAGGGCCTGCGCGGCGATCGCGAGCGCGTCGAGTGCGAACCCGATGGTGAAGTACAGCGTCATGGCCACCTGGAAGGCCGCGAGCTCGTTCGAGCCGAGCGACGTCGCCGCCCAGGTCGCGATGAGCAGCGCGGCGCGCAGGCTCACGGTGCGCAGGAACAGCCACCCGCCCGACGTCGCACCGCGCAGCACGCCCGCGTGGTGCGGCCATGGGCTCGCCCCGACCCGAGCGCCGTGCCGGGTGATCACGACGACATAGACGAACACCATGCCCCACTGCGCGACGACCGTGCCGATCGCCGACCCCGCGATGCCCCACCCGGCGACGTAGATGAAGACGTAGTTGAGGGCGACGTTCGCCGCGAACCCGATGCCGGCCACCCGGAGCGGCGTGCGGGTGTCCTGCAGCCCGCGCAGGAGGCCGGTCGCCGCGAACACCACGAGCATGGCCGGCAGGCCCGCCATCGAGATCGCGAGGTACGCGGATGCCTCGGCCGCGACGTCGGGGGGCGCCCCGAACGCGCCCACCAGCACGGGCGCGGCGAACCATCCGGCGACCGCGAGCACCACGCCGAGACCGAGTGCGAGCCACACGCCGTCGATGCCGGATGCGACCGCCCCGCGCTCGTCACCCGTGCCGAGCCGTCGCGCGACGGCCGGCGTCGTCGCGTAGGCGAGGAACACCATGAGCCCGATGATCGTCTGCAGGATCGCGCTCGCGAGCCCGAGCCCGGCGAGCGGCGTCGCGCCGAGGTGGCCGACCATGGCCGTGTCGGCGAGCAGGAAGAGCGGTTCCGCGACGAGCGCGCCCAGCGCGGGCACGGCGAGGCGCAGGATGTCGCGGTCGACCGCGCGGCGGGCGGCGGTGGTGCTCATGGTGCGCGGGCGGGGCATCCGCTCAGCCCTTGTCGACGATCTCCTTGCCGAGCGGCGCGAGCGAGACGGGGATGAGCTTGAAGTTCGCGATGCCGAGCGGGATGCCGATGATCGTGAGGCACAGCAGGATGCCGGTGAACAGGTGCTCGAGCGCGAGCCACCAGCCGGCGAGGATCACCCACGCCACGTTGCCGAGGAACGACCACGCGCCCGACGTGGGCTTCGAGACGACCTCGCGACCGAACGGCCACGCGGCGTAGTAGGCGATTCGGAACGACGCGAGCCCCCACGGGATCGTGACGATGAGCACGCACATGATGAGCCCGGCGACGACGTAGCCGATGAACAGCCAGACGCCCGCGAGCACGAACCAGATGATGTTCAGCACGGTGTTCATGTCGGCTTCCATCCAATCACGTCGCACCGGCATCCGAGGTCTAGTGTGTCTCCGTGACCATTCGCGAGGGCCTGCGATCGGGTCGACGGATGCTCCGCCGCCGGTCGCTCTCGTTGCACCCGGCGCAGGCCGTCGTGGTCGGCTTCGCCGGCGCGATCCTGGCCGGCACGATCCTCCTGTGGCTGCCGGTCTCCTCGACGGACGGTCGCTCGCCGTCCCTCGTGGACGCCCTCTTCACCGCGACCTCCGCCGTCTGCGTCACCGGCCTCACGGTGCTCGACACACCGTCGGATTGGAGCCCGTTCGGCCAGGTGGTCATCATGCTGCTGATCCAGCTCGGCGGCCTCGGCATCATGATCTTCGCATCGCTCATCGGCCTCGTTCTGGCGCGCAAGATGAGCGTGCGCTCGAGGCTCAATACCGCCGCCGAGGCGAAGGCGGTGGGATTCGACGACGTGCGGGGCCTCGTGCGGGGCATCGTGCTCATCTCGCTGACGATCGAGGCCGCGACCTTCCTCCTGCTCTTCCCGAGGTTCCTGTTCGGCTATGGCTACGACCTCGGCGAAGCGGCCTGGCACGGGATGTTCCACGCGGTCTCGTCGTTCAACAACGCCGGCTTCGCGCTGTACACCGACAACCTCATGGGCTTCGTCGACGACCCGTTCATCTGCCTGCCCATCGCGGCCGCGGTCATCCTGGGCGGGCTCGGGTTCCCCGTGATCATGCAACTGCGCCGCGAGTTCCGCCAGCCGCTGCACTGGTCGATGAACACGAAGCTCGTGCTCTGGGCGACGTTCGTGCTGCTGGTCGGCGGCACCGTCTACATCACCGCGATCGAGTGGGAGAACCCCGACACGCTCGGCGCCTTGGACCCCGGGGCGCGCCTGCTCGCCGGCTTCTTCCATTCCGTGCAGGCGCGCACCGCAGGCTTCAACTCCCTGGACATCGGCGCGATGCACGATGAGACGTGGCTCGGCATGGATGTGCTCATGTTCATCGGCGGCGGCCCGGCCGGCACCGCCGGGGGCATCAAGGTCACGACCTTCGCGGTGCTCTTCTTCATCATCCTGACGGAACTGCGCGGCGAGGGCGCGGTGAACATCTTCGGCAAGAGGCTGTCGCGCGCGGTGCACCGCCAGGCGATCACGGTCGCGCTCATCGCGTTGGGCGCGGTCATGACCGGCGTCGTCGCGCTGATGTTCATCACGGGCCTCGACCTCGACCGTGTGCTCTTCGAGGCGGTGTCGGCGTTCGGCACGGTCGGCTTGTCGACGGGCATCACCGCGCAGCTCCCCGATGCCGCGAAGCTCGTGCTCGTCGTCCTCATGTTCCTGGGCCGGCTCGGCCCGCTGACCCTCGGCTCGGCGATCGCGCTCCGCGAGCGCCGCATCCTGTATGAGTACCCGAAGGAAAGGCCCGCAATTGGCTAGATTCCCGATCTTCGGCGGCGACGTGTCGCGCCGCATCGCCGAAGCCGACTCGGTCGCCGTCATCGGCCTCGGCCGGTTCGGCCGTTCGCTCGCGCTCGAGCTCATGGCCAAGGGCACCGACGTGCTCGGCATCGACGCCGACGAGGAGATCGTGCAGGCGCTGAACGGCGTGCTCACGCAGGTGGTCCGCGCCGACTCCACCAAGGAGGAGGCGCTCCGTCAGCTCGCGGTCGACGAGTTCGACCGCGTCGTCGTCGCCATCGGCGACGACATCTCCGCGTCGATCCTCACGTGTTCGGTGCTGCTCGGCATGGGGGTGCCCGTCATCTGGGCGAAGGCGCTCGACGACCGCCACGGTCTCATCCTCGAGCAGCTCGGCGTGCAGCACGTGATCTACCCCGAGAAGGACATGGGAAAACGTGTCGCGCACCTCGTGCGCGGCGCGGCGCTCGACTACATCGAGGTCGACCCCGGCTATGCGCTCGTGAAGGCGTCGGCTCCGGCGGTGCTGCTCGGCAAGCGCCTCGGCGACACCGGGCTCCGCCACGCCTACGGGGTCACGATCGCCGCCTTCAAGCGCGACGACCAGGGCTGGACGAACGCCGATGCCGACACCGTGCTGGCCGCGGGCGACAAGATCCTCGTGGTCGGGCCCACCTCCTCGGCCGAGAACTTCGCGCAGCTGCGGTAGGGGATTCCGCCGCGGTCTCGTCGCGTGCCCGCGACGTCCCCGACCCCGACCCCGACGCTGCGAGTCGGCCCAGAGGCGCGCCGTCGCGGCATCCGCCTCGAGCCCTCGCCCACGTAGGCTGTGGGAATGACGAAGCTCCCCTCAGGCATCGCGCTGGATGAACTCGACGAGGGGGTGCGTCCGCAGGACGACCTCTTCCGGCATGTCAACGGCAAGTGGATCGAGCGCACCGAGATCCCCGCCGACAAGGCCCGCTACGGCTCGTTCCTCGTGCTGCACGAGGAGGCCGAGCACGCCGTGCGCGAGATCATCGAGGAGGCGCAGCAGGCCGAGCCCGGCACGGAGGCCCGCAAGGTCGGCGATCTCTACGCGAGCTTCATGGACGAGCAGCACGTGAACCTGCTCGGCGCGACGCCCATCGCCGGACAACTCGTCGACGTGGCGCTGATCGGCTCGATCGAGTCGTTCCTCGGCACCCTGGGCCGGCTCGAACGGCAGGGCGTCTCGGGGTTCGTGCAGCTGTACGTCGACAACGACCCGGGCGACCCCGAGCGCTACCTGGTGTTCGTCGAGCAGGGCGGCATCGGCCTACCCGACGAGAGCTACTTCCGCGAGGAGCGCTTTGAGGCCATCCGCGAGGCCTACCGGGCGCATCTCGAGCGCATGTTCGGCCTCGCGCAGCTCGACGATCCGGCCGCGCGCGCCGCCCGGGTGCACGAGCTCGAAGCCGACCTCGCGAAGGCGCACTGGACCAACGTCGACACGCGCGACAGCCACAAGACGTACAACCTGTATCAATGGCCGGATGCCGCGGCCGCGGCATCCGTCGACCTGCTGGTGTGGCGGGACTCGATGGGTGTGCCCGAAGGCGCGTTCGACGAGCTCGTGCTGCGCGAGCCCTCGTTCGTCGAGGGGCTCGGCGCGCTGCTCACTGAGGAGCGGCTTCCGGCGTGGAGGGACTGGCTCGCCTGGCAGGTGATCCGCTCGAGCGCCGCCTACCTCTCGAACGACTTCGTCGAGGCGAACTTCGACTTCTACGGCCGCACCCTGAGCGGCACGCCGCAGCTGCGCGAGCGGTGGAAGCGCGGCGTCTCGCTCGTGGAGGGCGCCATGGGCGAGGCCGTGGGCCGCATCTACGTCGAGCGGCACTTCCCGCCCGCCGCCAAGGCTGCGATGGACGACCTGGTCGCGAACCTCGTCGAGGCGTACCGGCGGTCGATCTCGGCGCTCGAGTGGATGGGCGACGAGACGCGCGCCAAGGCCCTCGAGAAGCTCGCGAAGTTCACGCCGAAGATCGGCTACCCGGTGAAGTGGCGCGACTACTCATCGCTCGAGATCGACCCCTCGAACCTCATCGGCAACGTGCGGGCGACGGCGGAGTTCGAGTTCAATCGCGAGCTCGGCAAGATCGGCAAGCCCATCGACCGCGACGAGTGGTTCATGACGCCGCAGACCATCAACGCGTACTACAACCCGGGGTTCAACGAGATCGTGTTCCCGGCCGCGATCCTGCAGCACCCGTTCTTCGACGCCACGCGGGATGCCGCGGCGAACTACGGCGCGATCGGCGCCGTCATCGGGCACGAGATCGGGCACGGGTTCGACGACCAGGGTTCGAAGTACGACGGCCACGGCCGGCTCGTCGACTGGTGGACCGAGGCCGACCGGGCCGCGTTCGAGGAGCGCACGAAGGCACTCATCGCCCAGTACGACGCCCTGAAGCCGGAACAGCTCGACGGCGACGACCACCACGTGAACGGCGCACTCACCATCGGCGAGAACATCGGCGACCTCGGCGGGCTCGCGATCGCCTGGAAGGCCTACCAGCTCTCGCTCGGCACGGCGAAGCCACCCGTGATCGACGGCCTGACCGGCGCGCGGCGGTTCTTCCTGTCGTGGGCGCAGGCGTGGCAGATGAAGGGTCGCGACGAGGAGGTCATCCGCCTCCTCGCAATCGATCCGCACTCGCCGAACGAGTTCCGGTGCAACCAGATCGTGCGCAACATCGACGAGTTCTACGGAGCGTTCGAGGTGACCGAGCGCGACGCGCTGTGGCTCGATCAGGCCCAGCGCGTCACCATCTGGTAGCACGGGCGTGCCTCCGTGCACGCGCGGCCGGGGGCCGGCCCGCGCCACGCTCCGCCCGTGCGTTCGGAGCGGCATCCGTGCGTTCTACACTGGCTTCGGAGTGACTTCCGACGACGCCCTCCGGCTCGATCCGGTCGAGCGGGTGACGGTCTGGGAGCCCACCCGCCGCAACCGTAGAGTCCACCCGTCTCGAGCGCGCCGCAGACCGCGGTGGGGGAGCGCCGACCGTCCGAGGAAGAGCGTGCAACCACCGTGGTGACGTCGTCGCAGGAATCGGAGCGACGCGCGCGCCACGCTTCGGTTCGGCGCGGTCGGCATCGCACCGAGGAGCCGAACGAGAACTTCACGCGAGGGTTCAACGTCCTCGGCGAACTCGCGCTCGCGGGCGTGCAGGTGTCGGCTCGGGCCACCGACCTCGCGACCGGCAAGGTGCTCTTCTCCGTCGACGACCACGTCGTGATGCCGACGGCCTCCATCGGCAAGGTGCTGCTGCTCGTCGAGGTGGCCTCCCGCCTGTCGGGCACGACGCCCGAGTCGTTCACGGTGCTCGATCGTGCGCCGCGCGATGCCGTGGGCGACTCCGGCATCTGGCAGCACCTGCAGTCGCCGTCGCTGCCGATCGCCGATCTCGCCGCACTCATCGGCGCGACGAGCGACAACCTCGCCACCAACGTGCTCATCCGCTACATCGGACTCGAGGCGGTGCGCGCCCGCACCGAGGCGCTGGGCCTCACCCGCACTGCGCTCCTCGACCTCGTGCGGGACCACCGCGGACCCGACGACGCTCCGCAGTTGTCGATCGGCTCGGCGAAGGAGCTCACGTGGCTGTTCGCCTCGATCGCGCGCGGCGAGATCGTGAGCCCCGAGGTGTCGCAGCGCGTGGTCGGCTGGCTCTCGCTCAATTCCGACCTGTCGCTCGTCGCGAGCGCGTTCGGACTCGACCCGCTCGCGCACCGCATGCCCGACCACAACGTGCTGCTCATGAACAAGACCGGCACCGACGGTGGCGTGCGCAGCGAGGTGGGGGTCCTCCGCGGACCGCGCTCGAGCGTGGCCTACGCGGTGTCGATGTACTTCGCCGACACCATGCTGTCGTCGCGGCTCGCGGTGCTCGACGGCATGCACCAGGTCGGGTTGGACTTGCTGGAGTACGTGCACTGAGCCACGCCCGGCGGCGTGCGGTCGTGCCGTGCGTGGCGGCCCGCGGCCGTGGCATCCGGCGCCGTGGCATCCGTCGGCGGTGTCACCCGGAATGGTACTTGAGGCGGCACCGGATCCACGTCAAACTGAGCACGCCTCAGGAATACGGCGGCCGAACGCAAGGGGGCGCTCGGCGTCGCGAGCGGATGGGTGAGAGCCGTGACAGAGATTCGCAATGAAGCGGGCGCGCACCGGCCGATCAGTCGCCGCGCGTTCATCGCGGCCGCGGGAGCCGCCGGCGCGGGATTCGTGCTCTACGCCGTGCTCCCCGGCGGGGAACGGGTCGCCGTGGCCGACATCCCGGGCGGCACGCTGCTGCCCGAGGCGGTGCCGAAGTTCCAGACGCCGCTGCTCATTCCGCCCGTCATGCCGAAGGCCGGCACGATCGTCGCGCGCGGCGGCAAGAACGTCGATTACTACGAGATCTCGGTGCGGCAGTTCCCGCAGCAGATCCTGCCCGCGGGCCTGCCCGCAACGACCGTGTGGGGCTACGGTGCGGTGGCCGCGGCGAAGAAGCGCGGACTGCTCCTCCACAACGCGCCGTCGCTCACGATCGAGTCGAGGTGGAATCGCCCGGTCCGGATCAAGTGGATCAACGATCTCGTGGATGAGCACGGGAACCACCTGCAGCACCTCCTGCCGGTCGACCCCACGCTGCACTGGGCGAACCCGCCCGGCGGTGTGGACGGGCGGGACTCACGGCCCACGTTCGATTCGACCCCGGATGCCTACGACGGTCCGGTGCCGATCGTCACCCACCTGCATGGCGCGGCCGGCGTCGGCGACGAGAGCGATGGGTACCCCGAAGCGTGGTACCTGCCGGCCACCGGCGACATCCCGGCCGGCTTCGCGACCGAGGGCACGTGGTACGAGTTCTTCGCCGGCAAGGCGAGCGCCGAGCACGCGGTGGACTGGGGGCCTGGTTATGCGGTCTTCCACTATCCGAATGATCAGCGCGAGTCGACCCTCTGGTACCACGACCACACGCTGGGGATGACCCGGCTCAACGTGTACGCCGGCCCAGCAGGGTTCTTCCTCGTGCGCGGTGGTCCCGAGGGCTCGGATGCCGTGCTCGACAGCCGCTCGGGTGCGACGGCCGTACTCCCGGGTCCCGCCCCGAAGGAGGATGACAAGTTCCCGCCGAACAAGACGTACTACGAGATCCCGATCGCCGTGCAGGACCGCTCGTTCAACGCCGATGGGTCGCTCTTCTATCCCGACACGCGGGTGTTCTTCGACGGCATCGTCGGCGACTACATCCCACTCGGCGAGTTCTCGCCCATCTGGAATCCGGAGTTCTTCGGGAACATGATCATGGCCAACGGGAACACCTGGCCGTTCCAGGTCGTCGAGCAGCGCCGGTACCGGTTGCGGTTCCTGAACGGATGCCAGTCGAGGTTCCTGATCCTCGACTTCTCCGCGATCCCCGGCGCAGAGGTCTGGCAGATCGGCAACGAGGGTGGGTACCTCGCCGCGCCGGTGAACCTGACCGCCGATCACGGCGGCCGGCTGCTGATGGGTCTCTCGGAGCGCGCCGACCTGATCGTCGACTTCACGGGCGTCCCGGTCGGGTCGTACATCCTCGGCAATGTCGGCCCGGATGAGCCGTTCGGCGGCGGGGTTCCCGGCGTCGACTTCGAGCCTTCGGATGCCGCCTCTACGGGACAGGTCATGGAGTTCCGGGTCGTCCCCGCCGTCGAACCGGATCCGACGACGCCGCCGCAGTATCTCGTCCTCCCGGCGCGGACGCCGCTGCCGGCCGAGACGTTCACCAGGCCGCTCGCCCTCATCGAGAAGTCCGCGATCGGATTCGACGCGGACGGCCAGCCCGTCGAGGGTCCGTCCGAGGCGGTGCTCGGCATCGTCGACGACGGCGTGCCGGTGCCACGCGACTGGGACGACGATGTCACCGACAACCCGCAGGTCGGCGACACCGAGGTGTGGGAGTTCGTGAACACCACCGGCGACGCGCATCCGATGCACATTCATGAGGCCGCGTTCGAGGTGGTCGGGCGGGAAGGGCTCGTCCTCGACGACGAGGGCGAGGTCGCCGTGCCCGTGCTGCCCGACGGGTCGGTCCGGCCCCCGGAGCCGTGGGAGACCGGGGTGAAGGACTCGGTGATCTCCTACCCGGGCGAGGTCACGCGCGTGCGGCTCACGTTCGCGCGTCCGGGCCAGTTCGTCTGGCACTGCCACATCGTCGAGCACGAGGACAACGAGATGATGCGGCCGTATCGCATCGGTCCCGAGCAACCGGGGCAGCCCGGTCAGCCGACCTGAGGCGTGGCTCACACCGTCCGCGGGCGATCGCCGCCGTCGCGGTCACGCGCACGGGAACCACTCGGTGATGGCCTCGGCCTGCAACCGATGCTCGATGAAGCGCCGCCGGACCTCCTCGATCGCCTCGAAGAGCGGGAAGATCTCGCGAGTGACGAGTGGATCCACATCAGCGCGACCCCGACGCGGACGACCGCCGACACGACGTCGCTCGCGCGAGATCGCCCAGTGGGCCGCCCGGTGGACGGGGGGTTTGTCATCGTCACAGTCATTCTCCGCTCGACTCGCTCATCGAGCACCGGCGACCGGATGGGGGCAATCGGGTGAGTCTGACGAGCCGAGGACATGCGGGTGCGGCATCCACCGACTGCTTACCGATGTCTTACGTGGTCGGCCGCGCGCTGTCGGGACGGCGGCGCGGCTCCTACTATCGCCTCGAACGGCCGCGTGCGTTCCAGGCGTTTCCAGGCGTTCCAGATGTTCAAGACGTTCCAGACAGAGGAGATCACCGTGGCCCATCGACTCGACGCGTCGACCTGGCGCCCGATCCATACCCGGATCGCCGTCGCACTCGGCATCGGATGGATGCTCGACGCATTCGAGGTCCAGATCATCGGTTCGGTGATCCCCGGAATCCAGGCGGAGTTCGGCCTCGACAGCGACCAATCGGTCGCCATCAACGTGGTCTGGTTCGTGGGGGTCGCCCTCGGCGCCCTCGGTTTCGGATACCTCGCCGACCGAGTCGGGCGCAAACGGCTCTTCGTCGCCACGCTCATCCTCTACTCGGTGTTCGCCGTCCTCACCGCGACGGCGCCGAACTTCGAGTGGTTCATCCTGTTCCGCTTCATCACCGCGCTCGGCGTGGGAGGCGAGTACTCCGCGGTCACCTCCGCCATTGCGGAGTTCACCCCCGCACGCAACCGGGGACTCAGCAACGGACTCGTGATGACGTTTTGGGCGGCCGGGGGCATCCTGGCGAGCCTCGTCTCGATCCTGGTCATCTCGACCCTCGGCCTGACCTGGCGCTACACCCTGCTGTTCGGTGTCGTGAGCGCGGCGTACGGATTGCTCGCACGCCGGCTCATCCCCGAGTCACCTCGCTGGCTCGCCTCCCGCGGCAGGCTCGAGGAAGCCGACGCCATCGTGACGGACATCACCAGCGTCGCGAGCACCGACGGATACCACCATCAGCCCGTCCCCGGCTCCGGTCGCGCTCGCCTGGTCGAGCTCTGGCGCAATTACCGCGGACGTCTGGCGTTCGGGATGGCGCTCGACTTCTCCGAGGCCGCCGGGTACTACGGGCTCTTCACCGCGATGAGCATCCTGGTGTTCTCCGCGAGCACCGGAGCCGTGCCGATCGACGACGCGGTGCTCCCGTACTACTTCCTCATCGCGAACGCTGGTGCCCTTGCCGGCGGCATCGTCATCTCGTTCGCGCTCGACCGGCTCGGTCGCAAGCCGAGCGTCACGTTCTCGTACGCTCTCGCGGCGGCGAGCATGATCGGCTGCGCGGGCGCGGCGGCGACCGGCTCGTCGATCGTCGTCCTCGTGGCGTTCACGATCGCCGCCTTCTTCGCGACCTGCGCATGGGTGTCGGCCTACCCGACCTTCTCCGAGCTGTTCCCGACGCACCTGCGCGCGACCGGCATCGGCGCGAGCGTAGGCGTCGGACGCGTCGGCGCGGTCATCGGCCAAGTCGTGCTGGCGGTCGCGGCGACCGAGTGGGGCATCGGCGTGATGTTCACCATGCTCGCCCTGTTCTGGCTGATCGGCGCGGGGGCCGGAGCCATCTGGTGGCGTTACGGCACCGAGGCCCGGGGCGCGACCCTCGAGGAGCTCGTCGCGCCGGCCGCCATGCGCTGAGGGCACCGCGGGTCGAGGAGCGGTTCGGGGAGCGGGTGGGCTTGGAGACGGCCGCGGGCGGCCTCCTCAACCCGCAGTGCGAGGCATTCTCAATCCGCAGGCGGCGAGGTGAGCATCCCGATGCCGTCGAGCACCGCGAGGGTGGTCTCGTGCGCGCCCAGCACGCGGAAGTGCCCGGCCACCGGCACGCGAACGTTCGTCGCCCCGTCGAGCACGCTGCCGTCGGGCACGTGCGGGTCGTAGGTGCCGAATACCGACACGATGCGCGAGTTCACGGATGCCGCGCTCCCGAGCATCACGATCGTCTCGTCGTTCGGCAGCAGCGCCCTGATGCTCGGGTCGCTGAACAGGCGCGCCCGCCGGGCCCCGCCGAACGGCGTGCACACCGCCACGAGCCCCCGGATGCCGAGCGCCTCGGCTCGGCCGTCGAGCAGCAGGTGCTTGCCGATGAGCCCGCCCTTGCTGTGACCCACGATCACGCGTCCGGCGTCGGGCACGCGCACGCGGCCCAGCGCGCGCTCGACGCGGGACGAGGTCTCGACGATGGGCCGACGGTTGGCGCCGAGGCCGTGCACGACGACGACGCGATGCCCGGCCGCGTTCAGCGCGTCACCGAGCGGCCGGACGAATGACCAGTGCTCGTACACGCCGGGCAGCAGCACGACCTCAGGCTTCCCGGACTCGCCCGTGCGCCAGTGCGCGGGCTCGCGCCGGGCGCCGAACACCGCCAGCTGGCGCATGCCCGCATACACGTAGTCGCGGGCCCACCAGCCCGCAGCGCGAAGCGCGCCCATCCGAGCGGCCTTCAGGGGTTCCTCCGGCATCGCGACCGGGCTCCCGGCGGGTTCGCCACGGGCGTGGCGCTCGATGAGCTCGCCCACCTGCCGCCCCGCGACCACCATCGTGTCGTGGCCTCGGCCCGGCACCTCGGCCAACCGGCCCCCGGGCACGAGCGAGGTGACCTCCTCGGCCCAGTAGCGGGGCACGACGTGGTCGTGCTCGCCGCGCACCACGAGCGTGTCGGCGGCGATGCGCGGCAGCTTGAGTTCGAGGCGGTGCTCGAGCATGGGCTGAGCGGACGGGGCGGCTCGGGGGCGTCGCCGAACCCGGGCAGGTCGAGCGCGTGCACCGTGCCGCTCGACTCGAGCGCCTCGGCGAGTCCGCTCCAGTAGTCGTGCGCCATGGCCAGCCCGTGCACGAGCACGTAGTCGGGGCCGTCGGGGATGCCGGACTCGCGGATGAGCACCACGCCGTCACCGCTGCGGAACTCGCGGGTCGTCGCCATCACGGCAGTCTAGGTGCGCCGGCCGCGCGGCGAGCGGCACAATGGTCGTGAATTCGGGCGCGGGAGGGCTGGGGGGCGGATGTCGCGGGGGAACGCCTGGCGCCGTGTCCGCGCACTGCCGGGGCTGGTCGCTCCCGCGCCTGGTGGGTGCGACGCGTCGTGGGCGCTGTGGCGATCGTGCTCGGCGTGCTCCTCATCACGCGCCCGTTGTCGTCGCTCGCCGTGCTCGCGGTGTACATCGCCCTCTCGCTCATCGTGTCGAGAGCCTCCGACGCCCTCGACGCGCGCGACTCCGCGACCCCGGTGGCCGGCGTCGCGCTCGGACTCGCCTGGGCGCTCCTCGGCGTCGCCGTGGTCGCATGGCTCGGGCGCTCGATCGACCTCCTCGCTCCGGTGATCGCGGTCGCACTCATCGGCGGCGGCATCCGCCTGGTACGGGCCGTGCGCGGAACCGCCGACGAACTCGTGACGACCGCACGTCTCGCGGTGGCCGACATCGTGTCCGGCGTGCTCGCGCTGTGGTGGCCCGACGCGACCCTCATCGTGATCGCCGTGCTGTTCGGAGCACGCACGGTGTTCTTCGGCGTGCGCGAGGTGGCGCGGCATCGCGCTCGCGCGCGGTCGAGGCCGAGAAGGTCGAGCGGATGCCACGCCCGCGCGCCCCGGCGGGCTCGCGCGGTCCGGGCGCATCACGGGCTCACCGTGATCGCGCTCGCGCTCGCCGTGGTCGCCGCGCTCGCCGGCTCCCAGCTCCGAGCGGGGGCGCCGATCCTGGACGCGTTTTGCGCTGGTCATCGGCGGCGTGCCGGAGGAACCGGGCCGGCTGATCAGCGCAGAGCGGTTCAAGCGCGGCATCCCCGACGACGCCGTGGCCTCGCGCATCCTGTACTCGACGACCGACCACGCGGGCGAGCCCGCGCTCTCGCCAGCGATCCGTGGGCCTCACCGACAACCTGCCGAACGTGGCGGGGTCGCGGACCCACCGAACGCGAGCAATGTGCGCCTCGGGATCTGCGTCATGTGCTTCCGCCTAGCTCGTGAGCCTCCGCACGATGGCCACGGCTTCCTTCGGCGTGACGTCGGGAAGGTACGCCCGGCCGATGGCCAGGACGATTACGGGCAGGGCGAGCGGGTCGGGGTAGGCCATCGAGAGCGTCTCGTACTCAGGGTTGAACTTCGCCTTGAACCGGAACAGCGACGAGAACCCGTACGCGGGTTCCAGCGTGCGCCGAGGAGGAGTCCGACGATCGCGGCGATGAGACGGTACACGTTCGACGAGTCGCCGTCGTAGAGCACGAACACGAGGACGACGGCGAAGGTCACGATCCGGATGCGTCGGCGCCATAGCGCCCGCATGAACGCGGTCGCCGCGATGAGCGCGCCACCACGCCGGTCAGCGGGTCGAGCGTCAGGTCGACGGCCGTGCCGGTCGCCCGCCACTCGCCCGCGAGCGAGCCCAGCCACTGCAGCAGCGTGCCGAGCGCGACCCCGGCGACGCCGGCGACGAGGACGCCACGGTCGTCCGCTGGGTGCTCATGCGCCGTTCTGCGATGCCGAGCAGGACGATCGTGGCGAGCACGCCGAACACGAGCTGGAACGGATCCCAGGGAATGAGCAGCGCGGTCCCGACCGTCCACCACTTCGCCGCCTCCACGGTCGTGGCCACGCCGGCGGCCCGCGTGCCGGTCGTCGGCTCCGATGCGCCACCGACGATGGTGCCGGTGACGATCGAGGTAGCGACGAGCAGGGTGGCGAACGCGATGCTGAACGGGATGCGGCGGACGAATCCCCTGAGCGAATCGGCGGTCGACCGGAGCCGGCCCGACGGCTCGGCGTCGACCTCGTCACTCGGCACGCGTTCCATGCCGTCGGCTCCGGTCACGGCGCCGAGAGTCCCAGTCGGGGGTACAGCAACGCGAACCCGGCCTCCAATCCGCCCATGAGTCCCGAGCTGCCGTGGTCGGCGCCGGGGATGCGTGCGAAGGTCGTCAGCATGCCCGCGCCGCGCGCGGCGTCCGCGAGCCGTTCGGCGCCCGGAGCGTATCCGGGGTCGTTCTCGCCGGCGGTGAAGATCCCGGTGGTGCCGCGGTACGGCGCCTTCGCGGCCATGATGTTCGCGGGCATCACGGCATCGTAGGCTGCTTGGTCGCCGTCGAAGACCGTGTCGAGCACCTGCTCGCTCCGGTCCGCCCCCGCGTACTCGACGGGCGAGACGGCGAGGATGTTGCCGAACACCTCTGGATACTTCGCGCCGAGGTAGGCCGCGCAACCGCCGCCGTTCGAGTACCCGGCCACGGTCGTGAACTGCCGGCCCTGCAGCACGTCGAGGTTCGCGCGCGCCCACGGCACGACGTCCTGCATGAGGTAGGTCTCGACGTCGCCCATCGCGGTGTCGAGGCACAGCGGGTCCTTCATGGGGTCGCCGAGCTGGTCGACGACGAGGGCGATGGGGGCGAGCCCGTCGTGCTCCGCGGCGTAGGCGTCGAGCACCTCGCCGATGAAGCTCGCGTCGGGTTCCCCCGGCTGGCCCATCATCATGATCACGAGGGGGAGGCGCGGGGCATCCGTCACCAGCGCTGCCGGCGGCAGGTACACCTGGGCGGGCCGGGCGTCGAAGCCGGAGACGGTGTTCGTCACGCCGGGGTCGGGGATGCCGATGGTCCCGGTCGCCGGCAGGTCGGCGGGCGGTGTCCAGGTCAGGTAGAGCGGCTCGGTGGGGTCGGCGCCGGGTGTCGCCTCGGGCCGGGCGTGTTCGATCTCGTCGACCGTGGTGAGGCCGAGCAGGGCGCCCATCGTTCGGTCGAGTCCGTATGAGGCGTTGGTGCCGAGCATGGCGGTGAACGCGAAGACCGGCATGGCGACGACGGCGATGAGCTTGCGCCACCACTTCGAGTGCCAGAGGTTCCAGATCGCGAGCAGGATGGCCGCGGATGCCGCGGCCACCCATAACCACGTCGCATCGATGACCGGGCCGCCGAACCGGTTCAGCACATTCACGGCGATCCACAACGCGGCGCCGCCGATGATCGCGCCCACGACGAGCAGCACGATCACCGTGAGCACCCACGACCAGCCGTCGCCGCGGCCCAGGAGGTAGACGAAGAACGCTGAGGCGATCACGTACATCGCGGTGAGGAACGGGCCATCGACGATGTCGATGTCAAGCAGGAGATCCCACACCTCGCCCCCTCGGCTCCGGCGTCGTCTTGGGGCACAGCGTAGCGCCCGTAGGATGGGGGCACCGTGTTGTTTCCCGGCAATCCCCCGATCTCAGGACCATTGGAGCCACCGTGGCCGCACCCAGCCGTCTCGAATCCGTCATCGCGCTCGCCCAGCACCGGGGCTTCGTCTTCCAGGCGGGCGAGATCTACGGCGGGTCCCGGTCAGCGTGGGACTACGGCCCCCTCGGCGTCGAGCTGAAGGAGAACATCAAGCGGCAGTGGTGGCGGTACATGGTCACCAGCCGTGCCGATGTCGTCGGCCTCGACTCGAGCGTCATCCTGCCGAAGCAGGTGTGGGTGGCATCCGGTCATGTCGGGGTCTTCACCGACCCGCTCGTGGAGTGCCTGCACTGCCACAAGCGGTTCCGTGAGGACCACCTGCTCGAGGCGTACGAGGAGAAGAAGGGCCGGGCGCCTGAGCAGGGCATGGCCGAGATCGTGTGCCCGAACTGCGGCACCCGTGGCCGGTGGACGCCGCCGCGGGACTTCAACATGATGCTGCAGACGTTCCTCGGCCCCGTGCAGGACGAGTCCGGCCTGCACTACCTGCGCCCCGAGACGGCCCAGGGCATCTTCACGAACTTCGCGAACGTACTGCAGGCGTCGCGCATGAGGCCGCCGTTCGGCATCGGCCAGATCGGCAAGTCGTTCCGCAACGAGATCACGCCCGGCAACTTCATCTTCCGCACGCGCGAGTTCGAGCAGATGGAACTCGAGTTCTTCGTCGAGCCCGGCAGCGACGACGAGTGGTTCGACTACTGGGTCGACTACCGGTGGAAGTGGTACACCGACCTCGGCATCGACCCCGAGAACCTGCGCCTGTTCGAGCACCCGGCCGACAAGCTCTCGCACTATTCGAAGCGCACGATCGACATCGAGTACCGCTTCGGCTTCACCGGCGGCGAGTGGGGTGAGCTCGAGGGCATCGCCAACCGCACCGACTTCGACCTCTCGACCCATGCCGAGCACTCCGGCAAGGACCTCTCGTACTTCGACCAGTCGAAGAACGAGCGGTGGATCCCCTACGTCATCGAGCCGGCGGCCGGTCTCACCCGCTCGCTCATGGCCTTCCTCGTCGACGCGTACGACGTCGAGGAGGTGCCCAACGCGAAGGGCGGCGTCGACACGCGAACGGTGCTGCGGCTCGACCCGCGCCTCTCGCCCGTGAAGGTCGCGGTGCTGCCGCTCAGTCGCAACGAGCGCCTCTCGCCGCTCGCTCGCGAGATCGCGGCGACGCTGCGGCGGAACTGGAACGTCGACTTCGACGACGCGGGCGCGATCGGCCGTCGCTACCGCCGCCAGGACGAGATCGGCACCCCTTTCTGCGTGACGGTCGACTTCGACTCGCTCGACGACAACGCCGTGACCGTGCGCGAGCGCGACAGCATGCAGCAGGAGCGCGTGCCGATCGACGAGCTCGAGGGCTACCTGGCGACGCAACTCATCGGCGCGTAGCCGCGCCGACCGGGTGCTCGTGCGCCCCCCCACGGCACGCCCGCGACCCCCATGGCACGTTCGCGCCCCACACGCTCGCGGCCCCCGCTCAGTACACTCGCGTCCCACCTCGGGCGCACGTGCGCCCCGCCCGGGCACGCATGCGCCCCAGCCAGGGCGCACTTCTGCCCGCGGCGGGCACACGCCTACACCGCGGGCCGAGCCGGTTCTCGTTCGCCTGCCGCCGCGACGAGCCGGGGCACGGGCGGAGCTCCCGGCATCGGCAGCCGCGTCGGATCGACCGGATTCAGGATGTCGGACGGCGTCTTCGATCGCATCGATCGAGGGGTGCGTTCGGGGTCGACCCCAGGCGGGGGAATGAGCCAGTATCTGGCGCCCTCGCGACGGACCTCCCATCCCTCGTTGTGATATCGGAGGTGATCTCCGCGGCAGAGCAGGATGCCGTCGGCGAGGTCGGTGCGGCCGCCGTCGCGATGCCAGTGATCGATGTGATGCGCCTCGGTCCACGACGGCGGCCGTGTGCAGTCGGGATCCATGCAGCCCCCGTCTCGAACGGTGAGCGCGATCTTCTGCCGCTCGGTGAAGAGCCGCTCGTCGCGCCCCAGGTCGAGCACGGTGCCATCGCCGAACTTGACGGGGAGGTGTCCCTCGCAGAGCCCCGGGTGGATGTCGGCAACCGGGATGCGGTCGGGGTGGCCCTCGATCATGCCCGTGCCCTCGCCAGTCGCAAGCGCGTGCGCGTTCACGACGACCCGCACCGACGGCTTGCGCTCGTCGAGCAGCCGGCTCGGGTCGACGCTCGCCCCCGCACGCAGGAGCTGCACCAGCCCTTCGGCCGCGTCGCGTTCGCGAGTGGCGCGCGCGTCGGCGTATCTCGCGTCTCCGAGCGCGTGGTCGCCAAACCCTCTGCGGGTCTTCGCATCGAGGCGGCGCGGATGCGTGAGCTGGTCGAACACCGCCTTCACGAGCATGCCGGCCTGCGGCTCGAGCTCGAATTCGCCCCGGACCATTCCGTCTGGCTTCACCCAGACCCGCCAGTACTGGTGGTGCCGCTGCCGCTCGGCTCGCGCGACGACGCCCGCCGCGTCGATGCGGTCGCGGGTCTGCCTCGCGGCCCGGCGCGCGGCATCCGCATGCAATGAACGGCACTCGTCGACCAGCATGGGCAGTGCTGCCACCAGCGCCGCCTCATCGGCATCACCGCCGGGCTCGCCGAGGCCCGAGCGGATCGCGCCCGCCACCTCGACGGTCACAACGCCCTCCGCGACGGCGGCGCCGAGCGCAGCGAACCACGGCGTCGTCGGTGCGGGAGTCGTCTCGGAGACCATGGGGTCGGACCAACGCTGCGCCTCGAGTGCGGCCGCGGCATCCGTCTCGGCCATCATCTGCCCGACGCGCACGAGGGCGACAGCCTCTCGCTTCGACGATCGCGTGATCGACTGCACAAGTTGACCGGTGCCGGCATGCCCGGTGCGCTGGGCGAGTCCTCGGACTCCGAAGGGCACACGCGATCGCCTGGCGACCTCGGCGACCGCGATCGCCTGACAGCGCTCGACCTCGTGCCGTAGCAGCGTGAGCTCTTCGACGACGGCCAGGAGCGCCGCGTCGTCGAGCGGGATGAACGTGCCCGTCGAAACCTCGCGACCGATCAGCCGACGGGCGATGTCGGCCAGGTCAGGCGGGAAATCGGGCATGTCTCATTCTCGCCAGAACCACCGACATCGGAACGCACGTTCCGGCGTCTGTGAAGAAGATGCAGGGCGCGCCAGTGGTTGAGGAGGAGTAAGGGTAGGGGAGGAGTCGGGGTCGGGGAGGAGTCGGGGTCGGGGAGGAGGAGCGGTCGGGGCTGGAGCGGCCCGCAGCGGTGGGGGAGGACGAGGAGCCGGGCGGGGCCGGGTGGGACGAGGGTCGGGTAGGACGAGAGGTCGATCGACGGCCGGCGGACGAGGAGTCGGGCGGTGAGCCACGGCCAGGGGAGGAACACGGGCGCAGCTCGGCATCCCGACCTCGGCGACGACCCAGGACGGCGAGGCCATCGTCGACGCGTCACGCGTCGGACGGGGACGGGCAGCCCCACCCCCGACCCGGCCGCCTCAGCCGCGCGCGGCCGCCCACTCGCGTCGCAGCACACCGTAGATCGCGGTGTCCTGCCACTCGCCGTCGTTGTACTCCTCCTCGAGGATCGTCGCCTCGCGACGCATCCCGAGCCGTTCGCAGAGTGCAGCGGATGCCCCGTTCCGCGCGTCGAGGAACGCCTGCACGCGGTGGGGGTTCAGCGTCTCGAAGGTGAAGTCGAGCACCGCCTGCGCCGCCTCCCGAGCGAACCCGCGCCCCTGGAACTCGGGGTGCAGCACCCAGCCCAGCTCGAGCTGGGCGTGCCGCACGCTCGAGACCCGGATCATGAAGTCGCCGATGACGCGGTCACGCGTGGGGTCGTCGGTCGCCGGCGTGCCGGGCAGGACCGCCGCGAAGAACACGGAGTCGCCGTCGGCGGCGAGGGCGCGCCCGGCGGCGCGCTTCGCGGTGTGCTCGTAGCCCTCGGCGCGATCCCGCTCGGGCCACGGCAGGTAACGGATCACCTCGGGCAGGCGCTGGTACTCGTAGACGTCGGCGGCGTCGGATGCCTCGAGCGGACGCAGCACGAGGCGCTCGGTGCGCAGCGGCTCCGCGACGAGCGCGGACGCGTCGTAGGGGAAACGGACGGCCGGAGGCCCGTCGGCGGTGGCGGTCGCGATCCGCCCTGGCTCGACGACGTACGCGATGTCGCGCTCGCCGCTCACGATGCGCCGGCCCGACGCGGCGGGGCCCCGGCGGACGGCGCCGAGGCATCCGTCGGCCGGATGTCGCGGGGAGTGCCATCGTGGGGAGTGCCATCGCGGGGAGTGCCATCGCGGGCAGTGGCATCGCGGGCCGTGGCGGCATCGCGAGCGGCCCGCGCCTCCTCGTCGGGCTTCACGCCGAAGAGCGCCTCGAGTCCGTCGATCCACGTGGCCTGCTCGCCGGCGCGCGCGAGCTCACGGGAGCGCACCATGGGCGTGTGCAGGAGCACGCCGGCCATGTGGCGGAGGGCCGCCTCGGTGCGTCCGTCGTCGCCGCGCGCCTGGGCCCGCGAGATCTCGCCGTCGAGGATGTCATACACGTGCCGGCGCAGGGCGACCACCGCGGGCGCGAGGTCGCGCTCCTCGGCGCCGTCGCCGAATGCGCGTGCGTCGCGGTCGACGATCTCGCGCGCGGCATCCGTGGCCCCGAGCACCTCGAGCGGGGCGTGGATCCTGATGGTCTCGAGGTCGAGCACGTCGACGCCGGGCACGTCGACCACGTCGGGCGCGACGTTGCGGGGCAGTCCGAGGTCGATGACGAGCTGGTTTATCTGCTGCACGGGCGCGACGGCGCCAGGCAGCAGTGCGACGGATGCCTCGAGCCGCTCGCGTCCCGCGGCGATGAGCGCCTTGTCGACCACATGGTGCTCTGCCGTGGTGCACGTGACGATGATGTCGACGCCTGCGGCGGCGGCTTCGTAGTCGCCGCGCGGCACGGCCTCGATGCCGTGGCTCGCCGCGAACTTCGCGCCTCGCCCCGACGGCGAGTGCACGCGCACGTCGGTGACGCCGCGGTCGCGGAGGGCGGCGAGGGACGCGCCGGCGAAGCGGCCGGTGCCGACGAGCAGCACGCGCGCGGCGGCCCAGTCGGTGATGCGGCTCTCCGCGAGGTCGAGGGCGAGGCGCACGATCGAGCGGCCCTCGCCGCCGATGCCGGTCTCGTTCCTCACGCGGCGCGAGGTCTGCGAGGCGCGCTGGAAGAGCCGTTCCAGCTCGGGCGTCGTGGTGCCCTCCCGGCGCGCGCGCTCGAGCGCCCGGCGTACCTGGCCCGCGATCTCGCCCTCGCCGACGACGACCGACTCGAGGCCGGATGCCACGGCGAAGAGGTGGCCGGCGACGGCGTTGCCGTGGACGAAGCCGACGGTGGCGCGAAGTTCGTCAGGCTCGAGGCCCGCGACCGTGCCGACCGCGCGAATCGCGTCGTGCACCGCCGACACCGGTGACGCGCCAACGGGTGCGTCGAGGTCGAGATACGCCTCGAAGCGATTGCAGGTGGCGACCACGACCGCGCCCTGCACGGCGTCATGGCCCTCGAGGATGCGTGGTGCTGCGTGTTCCGCGTTCGCCGAAAGGCGCTCGAGCAGGTCGAACGCGGCGTTCTTGTGACTCGCGGTGAGGCAGATGAGCACGATGGGATTCTACCCGCGGTCGAATGGGGATTCTGCGTATCTGTCTCGACGAGTACTCGATCTTTCGTCGGAGGCCTGAGTTGGTGCGTTCGGGGCGTTGACCATCCGGCGACGATCGGATCCCGTCCCCCGTACTCCCCTCGAGGCGCGGATGTTCCGGAGTCGGCGCGCCCGCGCGGCTCAACGCCGGATCAGCACCTTCAACGCGTCGTGCTCCGCCGCGTGGCCGAACACCTCGTAGGCCTCGAGCACCTGGTCGAACGTGAACGTGTGCGTCACGAACTTGTCGGCCGGCAGCTTCTTGGCCGCGACGAGCTTCAGGAGCATCCCGAGCGTGTTCGTGTTCACGAGTCCCATCGAGATGTCGATGTTCGAGATCCAGAGCCGGTCGAGCGCAAGCTCCACGCCACGCCCGTGCACGCCGACGTTCGCGACGTGTCCGCCCGGACGCGCGAGCTCGGTCGCCATGGTGAAGGTGCCCGGGATGCCGACCGCCTCGATCGCCACGTCGACGCCCAGCCCGTCGGTGGTGGCGAGCACCTTCTCCTTCCAGTCGTCGGCGCCTGAGTTGACCGTGTCGGTCGCACCGAACTCCCGGGCGCGTGCCAGCCGGGCGTCGTCGAGGTCGATGGCCACGACCCGCGACGGGCCGTAGAGCCGCGCGGTCATGACCGCGGCGAGTCCGACCGGGCCGGAACCGATCACGGCGACCACGTCGCCGGGCTTGACCTGTCCGTACTGCACGCCGATCTCGAATCCCGTCGGCAGGATGTCGGAGAGCAGGATGCCCTCGGCGTCGCTCACGCCCTCGGGCACCTTGTACACCGAGTTCTCGGCGAACGGCACGCGCACGAGCTCGGCCTGCGTGCCGTCGATGAGGTGGCCGAAGATCCATCCGATGCCCTCGGCGCCCTCCGGGTTCAGGCAGTGGCTGTAGAGGCCCTGCCGGCAGTTCGAGCAGAGCCCGCAGGCGCTGATGCAGGAGAGGATGACCCGATCGCCGACGGCGAGCTGCGTGATTCCGCTGCCGACCTCGGTGATCACCCCGATGCCCTCGTGGCCGAGCACGCGGCCCGCCTCGACCGCCGCGACGTCGCCCTTCAGGATGTGCAGGTCGGTGCCGCAGATCGTCGTGGCCTCCATCCTGACGATCACGTCGGTCGGGTGCTGGATGACGGGGTCGGGCACGTCCTCCCAGCTCTTCTGTCCCGGACCCTTGTAGACCAGCGCCTTCATGATGCACTCCCTGCCTGACGACGTCGTGTCGGACTTCGACGCGACCGCTCCAGTCAAGCTCGGACAGGCGTGCGCAACAGGGACGAACGTCCCGCCGCGGGCTCATCAGCGATGAGGTGCGCCCTCAGGCGCACGAAGGTCCTCAGCGGCGAGCGGCGGCGGCGACCTCGGGACGGATGACGGGGATGGGCGCGGTGAGCGGCGGAAGCTCGAGTCCCTCGGCGGCGAGGGCCGCGCGGTGCTTGGCCTTCCAGCTGCGCACCACTGCGAAGAACGGCGCGTCGCTCATGGCATACCGGCCGAACCGCCCCGCCGAGAGGATGATCGGCAGCTCGATGCTCGAGCCATTGTGGCGCACGCGCAGCACGAGGACGTGCTCGACCGACCCGCCGACGACCATCGAGTCGGCGCGGATGTTGCGCACCTCGCGCCATGGGAAGTGGGCGGCGCCGTGCGGACGGCCGCCGCCGTTCCAGAAGGCGACGCCGAGCTCGTCGACGACGACGGAGAACCGCGCGCCGAGGCGCACGCCGCCCGCATCGTCGAGGAGTTCGTTCAGCCGTCGCACGAGCAGGCGGTTCCGGATGCCGCAGCTGAGCTCGCCGCGAACGGTCGATGCCAGGGCGTTCCGACGGGCACGCGTGCGTGCCGCGCGGCCGAGCCCGACGACGCCCCAGATCGCGACGACGACCAGGCCGACGGCCGCGAAGCCGACCGCGAGGTTCGTCGTGGGCACGGCTGGGAGTCGTGGCATCAGCTGCTCGAGCATGGGCGATCCGGCGAGGAGGCCGGCGATCACGCCGACGGCGGCGAGGCCGACCAGCACGGTGAGGCTTGCGCGGTGCGGCGTGGCGGGATTCATCGGGCGGCTCCGGGGGTGCGGGGCATCCGGGCACGGCGAGGGGAACTGGGGAAACGGTTGGACACGATCGGGGACACGTCGTCTTCTTCTCCGTGGGGCGGAGGCGCGCCGCAGGCCGACACGTCGTCGTGTGCGGGGGAACACGACGGAACCCACCGTACCGCGCAGGCGATCACTCGCGACAGAGGGAATCGCGCGTCGTCGCGACATCCGACGAGTGATTCCGTACTCCGCGAGGACTCCTCAGATCGCTTCGAGAAGGTCACGCGGGCGAGCGGCCGGGACCGAACCCCCAGCCCGATACGCGACAATGTCACGCGTGATCCTCTCCCCGCAGCATCCCCTGTCCGCCGGCCGCACGGGCGACTCGCGCCTCGTGCGCGCGTATCGAGGGGAGCGGCCCGACACGACGCCGGTGTGGTTCATGCGGCAGGCGGGGCGGTCGCTGCCGGAGTACCGCGACCTGCGCGTCGGCACACGCATGCTCGACGCGTGCCTCGACCCGGCGATGGCGAGCGAGATCACGCTGCAGCCGGTGCGCCGCCACAAGGTCGACGCGGGCATCTTCTTCAGCGACATCGTGGTGCCCGTGAAGCTGGTCGGCGTCGACGTCGAGATCCAGCCCGGTCGCGGTCCGGTCTTCGGCAGGGGATATGCGGATGCCGCGGCCGTCGCCGAGCTGACGAGCGTCGACCCGGCTCGACTCGACGAGGCATCCGCCCCCATCACCGAAGCCGTCGGGCGCACGATCGCGGAGCTCAACGAGACGGCGCCGAGCGGGTCTCGAGACGCGTCCGACTCCGTCGGGCGCTCCTCGACCCTCGGGGGAGGCGGCACGCCCCTCATCGGGTTCGCGGGCGCGCCGTTCACGCTCGCGGCGTACCTCGCCGAAGGCGGCCCCTCGAAGGACCACCTCGCCGCACGCACGCTCATGCACGCCGACCCCGGCGCGTGGCGCGCGCTCATGGACTGGACGGCCGAGCTCACCGGGCGGTTCCTTCGCACGCAGGTGCTCGCCGGGGCATCCGCCGCCCAGCTCTTCGACTCGTGGGCGGGCGCGCTTTCGCTCGCCGACTACGAGGCGCAGGTGGCGCCGGCCTCGGCGAAGGCGCTGTCGTTCGTGCACGACCTCGAGTACGGGTCGACGGATGCCTCGGGCACGGCGGTGACCCGGCGGGTTCCCGTCGTGCACTTCGGCGTCGGCACCGGCGAGTTGCTCGGGGCCATGCACCGGATCGGCGTGGACGTCGTCGGCGTCGATCACCGCATCCCGCTCGACATCGCGGCCGAGCGCGTCGGCGCGGGCGTGCCGCTGCAGGGCAACCTCGATCCGGCACTGCTCGCCGCTCCGTGGCCCGTGCTCGAGGCGGCGGTGCTCGACGTGCTGTCGCGCGGCAGGTCGGCCCCGGCGCACGTCTTCAACCTGGGTCACGGCGTGCCGCCCGAGACCGACCCCGCGGTGCTCACGCGCGTCGTCGAACTCGTGCACCAATGAGATTCCCTAGGTCAACCTCAGGCGGCGATTTGTTGCATGGCGCCTCCGTGGAGTTGGGGGTTGTAGGTGGTGTGGTCTTGCCAGCAGCGCCAGATCACGCG
>NZ_BMMD01000010.1 GCF_014645655.1 Agromyces bauzanensis
CCTGAGTGAGTGTGCCGCTGTCGCGCTCTCGCCGCATGTTTCCGTTCGCGCGGTGCGTCGCCGTTCCGGCAGACGCACCGCGCGAACGGAAACACTGGGCGGTTCCTCGGGCGGCGCGACGATGCCGCGGTCGAGCTCATGGACGACCCGGGCGCCGACCTCGACATGCTGGAGCGCACGTACGGCCGGTTCCGCCTCGTGAACGCGGTGGTGTCGAACCCTCGCGCCGTGTACCGGCGCTGGATCCGGCCGCGACTGTCGCCCATCGAGACCCGCCGCGTGCTCGACATCGGCACGGGCGGGAGCGACCTGCCGCAGGCGATGCTCGCCTGGGCGCGGGCCGACGGGTTGCGCCTCGAGGTGACCGCCATCGATCCCGACGAGCGCGCCATCGCGTGGGCTCGCCGCCGTCCGCCCGTGCCCGGACTCGTGCTGCGCCAGGTCACGAGCCGCGAGCTCGCCGACGCGGGCGAACGGTTCGACGTCGTGACCTCGAACCACGTGCTGCACCATCTCGACGGGCGGGAGCTGGGGGCGCTCCTCGCCGAGTCCGAGCGGCTCGCGGCCGGCGGGGGACTCGCCGTGCATGGCGACATCGAGCGGTCGCGCCTGGGCTACGCGCTGTTCGGGATCGGCACGCTGCCCTTCGCGGGCAACCTGCTGGCCGACACCTTCATCCGCGCCGACGGGCTCACGTCGATCCGGCGCAGCCACACCGCGGCCGAACTTCGGGCGGTCCTGCCCGCCGGCTGGCGCGTGCGACGCGGGTTCCCATCCCGGCTCGAAGTGATCTGGGGTGCGAGTGGCTGAGCCGCGGCACGACGTCGTCATCGTGGGCGGTGGGCCCGTCGGCCTGCTGCTCGGATGCCTCCTCGCCCGCCGCGGCATCGACGCGGTCGTGCTCGAGCGGCGCTCGGCGCGCTCGGGCCGGTCTCGCGCGATCGGCATCCATCCGCCGGGGCTCAAGGCGCTCGCGCTGGCCGGCCTGGTCGAGGAGGCGAGGGCGCAGGCCGTCGAGATCGTCGACGGGCGCGTGACGTGCCGGGGCCGCGTGCTCGGGGCGATGTCGTTCCGGCGCGCGGGCACCGTGCTGTCGCTGCCGCAACTCGATACGGAGGCGATGCTCGAACGGCGGCTCGAGGAGCTGCGCCCGGGGGCGCTGCGCCGCGGGGTGGAGGTGCACGCCATCCACGACCGCGGCACGCACGTGGAGGTCACGGGCGACGCGGGCGGCGAGCCGGTCGCGGTGGGGGCGTGGTACGCGGTCGCGGCCGACGGCGTTCGCAGCGGCATCCGAGGGCAGCTCGGCATCGGCTGGCGTGCGCGGCGCGGACGGGCGCACTACGTGATGGGCGACACGCGCGACGACACTGGGGCTCCCGCCTCGGCGCTGCTGCATTTCGAGCCGGCTGGGGTCGTGGAGTCGTTCCCGATGCCCGGCGGCCTGCGCCGTTGGGTCGCCTGGGTGCGGCGCCCGCCCGCGAAGCTCGAGCCCGAGTACCTCGCGACGATCGTGCGCTCGCGCACGGGCGGCGAGTTCGACGCATCCGTCGCGGCCGAGCCGAGCGCGTTCGAGGCGCGACAGCACCTCGCCGAGCGGATGTCGCGAGGCCGCGTCGCGCTCGCGGGCGACGCGGCCCACGAGGTCAGCCCGATCGGCGGTCAGGGCATGAACCTCGGCTGGATGGATGCGATGCGCCTCGACCACGATCTCGCGCTCGCACTTCAGGCGGGTGCGCCGTTCGAGGCGTTCGACGCCTACGACCGGCTGCGGCGCGCATCGGCCCGTCGCGCCCTGCGGCAGGCGGCCTTCAACATGGCGATGGGTGCGCCCGCCTCGGGCACGAGGTTGCGCATCCGGAACGCGGGCGTGCATGTGCTCGGGGTCCCGCCGCTGCGCGCGCTGCTCGCGCGTGCATTCACCATGCGGTGGCTCTGAGAGGTGGTGACTCAGAGCGGCTCGACGACCGCGCCCTCGCCGGGGATGCCTGACTCGACCGTTCGGGGTCCGACCCCGGCCGCCGGCCACTCGCGGTAGTTCCGGAACGCCATCGGCACGCCTCGCGCGACCGATGGATCGGGGCCGTCCATGACCTGCACGTGCACGTGCGGCTGCGTCGAGTTGCCCGAGTTGCCGCACGAGCCGACCTGCTGCCCGGTGGTCACGGCATCGCCGACGGCGACCCGCAACGATCCCTTCCGCAGGTGTACGAGTGCGACGAACGCGCTGCCGTCGCGCAACGCGATGATGACGTGGTTGCCGGCGATGGCGCCGACGCCCCGCCGCGCCCGCTGGGCCTGGCCGAGCATGTACCCGACGAGGGCAAGCTGCGACCGGCGGGCCTCATGGTCGGGTTCGCCATCGTGCACTGCGACGACCACACCATCGGCCGGCGCCAGGATCGGGCGGCCGAATGCGAAGAACCGCTCGGGCGGCTCGGTGCCGAACAGGGTGCCCCAGTCCCGCTCCCCCGCTGTGCGCCGGCGTTCGTCGACGCCGACGAAGTCGGTGGCGTACCGCCCGCCGAAGAGGTCGGTGCCATGGCTCGGCACGCGCCGGGCCGGACTGTTCTGCACGAGCCACCGCTCCGTGAACGGCAGGGCGAGCACGACCGGATGCGTCAGCGGCATCGCGGTGCCGGTGCTCAGAAGGAGATGCGGGTGAGGAGGAAGACCGGGATCTGCCGGCCTGTCTTGGTCTGGTACTCGTCGTACGACGGCCACGTCTCGTTGGCACGGCGCCACCAGATCCCGCGCTCCTCGCCCTCGAGTTCCCGCGCCTCGTAGTCGTGCTTCTCGGCGCCGTCCTGCAGTTCGACGTGCGAATGCTTCTTGAGGTTCCAGTACCAGGTCGGATGCGCGGGCGAGCCGCCCCTCGAGGCGACGACGGCGTATTGACCGTCGTGCTCCACGCGCATGAGGGCCGTCTTGCGGAGCTTGCCCGTCTTCGCGCCCTTCGACGTCATCACGATGATGGGGCGACCCCGCAACGTGTTGGCCTCGTCGCCGTTCGACGCCTCGAAGGTCTCGGCCTGGACCCGAGCCCATTCCGATATGCTCGGCTCGTACTCTCCCACCAGTGGCATGCGCATCCTCTTTCGCCGTATCCCCTCATCACAACACGGATGCCGCTCTGTCGCATTCCGTGCGCTGGCGGCGGCTGCGGCATCCGTCTACCGTGAACGTCGGGGGGACGAGCACGGCGGGACATCCGGAATATTCACCCTCCCATTCAAAGTTGAGCCTAGTAGACTCAATTTTGACGAAGGGATGCCGATGGCCAACATGCAGGGTGCGCCGAGCTCGCAGGAGGAGCAGCAATCGGCGCTCGAACAGTACGGGATGAACCTCACCGACCTCGCGAAGGCGGGCAAGCTCGACCCCGTGATCGGGCGCGACGCCGAGATCCGGCGCGTCAGCCAGGTGCTCACGCGCCGCACGAAGAACAACCCCGTGCTCATCGGCGAGCCCGGCGTCGGCAAGACCGCGGTCGTCGAGGGGCTCGCGCAGCGCATCGTCGCGGGCGACGTCGCCGAGTCGCTGAAGAACAAGCAGCTCGTCTCGCTCGACATCTCGGCGCTGGTGGCCGGCGCGATGTATCGCGGCCAGTTCGAGGAACGACTGAAGGCCGTGCTCAAGGAGATCAACGACGCCGAGGGCGCCATCATCACGTTCGTCGACGAGCTGCACCTGCTCATGGGCGCGGGCGGCGGAGAGGGCTCGGTCGCGGCATCCAACATGCTGAAGCCCATGCTCGCCCGCGGCGAGCTGCACCTCATCGGCGCGACGACGCTCAACGAGTACCGCGAGTACATCGAGAAGGACGCCGCGCTCGAGCGCCGGTTCCAGCAGGTGTACGTCGGCGAGCCGTCAGTCGAAGACACCGTCGCGATCCTGCGTGGCCTCAAGGGTCGGTACGAGGCGCATCACGGGGTCACGATCTCGGATGCCGCGCTCGTCGCCGCGGCATCCCTGTCGAACCGCTACATCACGGCCCGCCAACTGCCCGACAAGGCCATCGACCTCATCGACGAGGCCATGAGCCGGCTCAAGATGGAGATCGACTCCAGCCCTGTGGAGATCGACCAGCTGAAGCGCCAGGTCGATCGGCTGAAGCTCGAGGAGCTCGCCCTCAAGCGCGAGAAGGACCAGGCGTCGAAGGAGCGGCTCGCGAAGCTGCGCGAGACGCTCGTGGAGCAGGAGCGCGAGCTCGCCGAGCTCGAGGCGCGCTGGGCTCGCGAGCGCATGGGGCTGAACCGCGTCGGCGAGCTGAAGAAGAAGCTCGACGAGGCGGTCACCGAGCGCGACCGCGCCATGCGCGAGGCCGACTACCAGCGGGCGTCGAAGCTCGAGTACGAGACCATCAAGCAGCTCGAACGCGACCTCGCCGAGGCCGAACGCGCCGAGGAGGTGCCCGACGAGACCCGCATGGTCAACGAACAGGTCACCGAGGAGGACATCGCCGCGGTCATCTCGGCGTGGACGGGCATCCCCGTCGGCAAGCTCATGCAGGGCGAGACCGAGAAGCTCCTGCAGCTCGAGGCGGAGCTCGGCAAGCGCCTGATCGGCCAGAAGCGGGCCGTCCGCGCGGTCGCCGACGCGGTGCGCCGTTCGCGCGCCGGCATCAGCGACGCGAACCGTCCGACGGGCTCGTTCCTCTTCCTCGGCCCCACGGGCGTCGGCAAGACCGAGCTCGCGAAGGCGCTCGCCGAGTTCCTCTTCGACGACGAGCACGCCATGGTGCGCATCGACATGTCGGAGTACGGCGAGAAGTTCTCCGTCTCCCGGCTCCTCGGCGCCCCTCCCGGATACGTCGGGTACGACCAGGGCGGCCAGCTCACCGAGGCCGTGCGGCGGCGCCCGTACTCGGTGGTGCTCTTCGACGAGGTCGAGAAGGCGCACCCCGAGGTCTTCGACGTGCTGCTGCAGGTGCTCGACGACGGCCGGCTCACCGACGGCCAGGGCCGCACCGTCGACTTCCGCAACACGATCCTCATCCTCACGTCCAACCTCGGGTCGCAGTTCCTCATCGACCCGTCGCTCTCGTGGGACGAGAAGGAGCAGGCCGTGCTGCAGACCGTGCGGCAGTCGTTCAAGCCCGAGTTCGTGAACCGCCTCGACGACATCGTCGTGTTCTCGGCGCTCAGCGAGGAGGAGCTCGGCGAGATCGTCAACCTGTACATCGACCGGCTGTCGGTGCGGCTCCACGACCGGCGCCTGCAGCTCGGGGTCACGCCCGACGCGCGGGCCTGGCTCGCCGAGCGCGGCTACGACCCGCTCTACGGCGCTCGTCCGCTGCGCCGCCTCATGCAGCACGAGATCGACGACCGCCTCGCGCGGGCACTGCTCACGGGCGACATCCGCGACGGCGACACGGTGAAGGTCGACCTCGGCGCCGACGGCGAGTCGCTCACCGTCGCGCGCGCCGACGGCGTCGCGGCCGGCGGCGAGGGCGGCGGCGCCGTCGAGGATGTCATCGACGCCGAGATCATCGAGTAGTCCCTCCGCCCCACGTTGCCGTTCGCGCGCGGCGTTGCCATCGGGCGGGTGACGCGGCGCGGGAACGGAAACAGGGGATGACGTATGCCGCGAGCCCGTCGATTCCGTGCGTTCACCTCGCGGGCGTAGGGTCGCCTACATGGTGCTGAGCGGTACGCGCCCTGACGCCCTCCTCGTGGAGACCGCGGAGGGCGCCGTGCGGGGCATCCGTCGTCGGGGGGTGCGGATGTGGCGGGGCATCCCGTACGCGGCCGACACCGGCGGCGCCCGCCGGTTCCGGGCGCCGGAGCCTTCGCCCGGATGGGACGGCGTGCGCGATGCCGCCGACTTCGGCCCGGTCGCCCCGCAACTGCGTCGGGGCCAGTTCATCGGCGCCAATCCACGGCTGGTGCGCAGCGAGGACTGCCTGAACCTCAACGTGATCGCGCCCGACGAGGCCGATGCCCCGGCCCACGGCCGCCCGGTCATGGTCTTCATCCACGGCGGCGCGTACAGCGTCGGCTCGTCGGGCGAGTATCCGCGACAGGGCGAGCGCCTCGTGCGGCAGCACGGGGTCGTGTACGTGAGCCTCAACTACCGGCTCGGTGCGCTCGGCTGGCTCGACTTCCGGGCGTACTCGACGCCGCGGCATCCGTTCGACGTCAACCTCGGCCTGCAAGACCAGGTGGCCGCCCTCGAGTGGGTACGCCGCAACATCCGCGCGTTCGGGGGCGACCCCGGCAACGTGACGCTCTTCGGCGAGTCGTCGGGCGCGAACTCGGTCACGACGCTGCTCACGGTGCCCGCGGCCGAGGGGCTCATCGCCCGCGCGATCGCACAGAGCTCGCCCGCGAACGCCGTATACCTGCCCGAGGTGGCCGCCGAGTGGGCGGGGGAGTACGTACGCATGCTCAGCCGCATCGTCGACGACGACGACCTCGAGAGCGAATCCCCCGAGGATGCCGCGGTCATGCTGCGAGCGGCCCACCCGACGGTGCTCGCCGCGGCGACGACCGCGCTCAGCGTCCGCACCCCCGACGAGCACCCGGGCACCATCAGCCTCGCTCCCGTCATCGACGGCGAATTCCTTCCCCACCGACCGCTCGACGCGTTCCGCGACGGGCTCGCGCACCGGGTGCCGCTCATCATCGGCACGAACGACCGCGAGGGTTCGTTGTTCGAGGGCCGCATCGGCATCCTCCCGACCACGAAGCCGCGCATCCGCGCCATCTTCGCGAACACCCGCAAGAAGGCGCGCAAGGCGATCAAGCGGCAGTATCCGGGGCTGCCAGAGCGGCGCCCGGCGGCCGACTTCGGCGGCGATTTCACGTTCTGGTTCCCCTCCGTGAAGGTCGGCGAGCGCCATTCGCGCTACGCCCCGACGTACTTCTACCGATTCGATGCGGCGCCTCGGATGCCGCGGCTGCTCGGCCTCGACGCGACGCACGGTCTCGAGCTCTTCGCCCTGTTCGAGAAGTTCGACACGCTCACCGGGGCCGGGGTCACGCTGCTCGGCGGGCGGCGGATGTACCGCGAGATCGGGCGACGGATGCAACGGCACTGGACCTCGTTCGCGGCATCCGGCACTCCCGGGTCGGAGTGGCCGCGGTACGACGAGGCCGGGCGGCGGACGCTCGTGTTCGACCGCGTCGACCACGTGGAACTCGACCCGCGGCGCGAGAAGCGGCTCGCGTGGCAGGAGTTCGTGCCGCACGTGTGAGGGTGCGCCCCACGTTTCCGTTCGCGCGCTGCGTCGCCCTTCCGATGGAGACACTGCGCGCGAACGGAAACGTGGGGGAACGCCGTGCGTGAACCCGCAGCACCCGCGGCACCGGGCGGGGGAACTCGTGCGGTCGAGGAGGAGCCGCCGCTACACCTCGTGGGTGGAGGAGGCCGCCCGCGGTCGGCTCGACGTCTCTTCGGCCACCACGCCGTTCGCGCTGGCCGGGATGCGGCGCTCGAGCGCCGTGGCCAGCACGCCGATGCCGAGGCATCCGACGACCATGACCATGATGTAGATCGCGTCGAGGCCCTGGCCGAGGAGGAGTCCCGCGGCGATCGGGCCGGTGATCGCGCCCACCTGGAAGGCCGCCGCGTTGATGGCGTTGTACCGACCGCGGTTGTGGTCGGAGGCGAGGTCGTTGTAGATCGCGGGCACGGTGGGTTGCAGCAGGGTCTCGCCGAACGCGAAGACGCCCATGAACGCCAGGACGCCGATCGCGGTCGCCACCGAATCGGGCAGCAGCCCGGCACCGCCCAGGATCAGCCATGATCCCGCCCACACCAGCGCCATCACCCACATGACGCGGGTGCGGCGGCGGCCGCTGATGCGGTTCAGCACCGTGAACTGGAGCAGCACGATCACCGCGGTGTTGACGGCGAACGCGAGGCCGACCACCCGGGTCGAGACCTCGGCCACCTGCCGCGCGTAGGCCGGGAATCCGGCCTCCATCTGGCCGTAGCCGATGAACATCGCGATGAACGTGAGCAGGGTCAGCCACAGCACCGCCGGCTGTCGGAGGATCTCGCGGTAGGTTCCGGCCGCCGGCGCCTCGTTGCTGGGCTCCGCCTGGGTACGCACGTGCCGGAGCGGACCCAGCAGCAGCGCCGCCGGTACGAGGCAGCTGATCGCGTCGACGAGGAAGATCGCGGTGAACGTCTCGGGGGAGTGCACATCGACGTAGAACCCGCCGATGATGCCGCCAATGCCGATGCCGAGGTTCACGAGCGCGAAGTTGACGCCGAAGTAGCGCTGACGCAGGTCACCCTCGACCACGGCCGCGACCAGCGCGTTGAATCCGGGCCATGACACGCCGAAGTTCACGCCGATGAGCACGAGCGCGACCGCCGCGACCGCGGGGTGGGTCGCGAACGCGAGCAGGGTGCAGCCGGCGATCATCGCCGCCAGCCCGGTGAGCAGCACCTTGCGGGCGCCGAACCGGTCGATGAGCGTGCCGCCCGGGCCGGTCACGGCCAGGCCGGTGATCGCGATCAGGCTCATCAATGCGCCCGACAGCCCGAGATCGAAGCCCCGCACCTCATGCAGGTAGATGATGGTGAACGGCAGGGTCAGCCCGCGGCCGAGCGTCTGGATCGCGACCGTCGACAGCAGCCATCGGCCCTCGGTGGGAAGCGCGCTCCAGAAGGTCTTGATACCGGTCACCAGAGCATCCTGCCGGAGGCCTCCGACATCGCAAACCTGCGGTCCGTCGCCGCCGGTCCGTCCGTCAGGCCGGCCCACTCGGTTCGTCGTCCTTGAGGATACGGGGCAGGTACCCGAGCGCGTCGAGCTGTCGAATGACGAACTGGCCGAGCGGTGCCCTGGCGAGCGAGACCCGGTAGAAGCGCGGGCCGCGTTCGTCGTGCACCAGAATGCCGCGCTCGACGAGCGATCGGATCGTCACGGAGCGTTGCGACGGGCTCCCGGGCAGCGCAGGTTCCAGATCGCCCGCCTTCACGACGCCGTGACGCACGGCGATTTTCAGAGCGGCGCTCTCGGCGGCGGTCGCCGCTCCACTCGTGGTGAGGCGGTCGATAGCCGGGTCGATGAGCTCGTCCATGACGAACGCGAAGTCCTGCATCTGCACGAGACGCTCGAGGTCGTGGCGCAGGCCGCGCACGAAGAACTCGCACCACGCAACCGTCCCGGTCGGCGAAAGATCGTCCGCGGCTTCCAATGCCGCATAGTAGCCGTCGCGATCGTTGCCGAACACCGCCGTCGGATTCACGGCACGGTAGCCGGGGACCGAGTCGAAGCCGTTTCGACGCAACATCGCGTACGTGAACAGGCGTGACACGCGCCCGTTGCCGTTGGTGAACGGGTGGATCCAGACGAACCGGTGGTGAGCGATCGCCGCATGGAGCATCTGTTCGTGCGTTGGCATGTCACGATTCGCGAAGTCGAGCAGCTCCGACATCTCCGCGTGGACGTACACGTGCGATGGCGGCGTATGGGCGGAACCGTTGATCGAGACCTCGTTGGCGCGATACTCGCCCGGCGTACGGTCTCCCTCACGGTGCAGTCCGTCCACCGTGATGCGATGCAGCTCCCGGATGAGGACGTGAGTCAGCGGCCGTGCAGGATCGGTGGTGTCGATGAAATCGATGCCGGCGAGGATATTGGTGATCTCCCGCAGTGAATCCGATGTCGCGGGGCGCCCGGACGCGACCGCCGGGATGTCTGCCAGTGCGTCATAGACCGTGGTGCGATTGCCCTCGATCCGGGCGGAGATCACGCTCATCACGACACGGAAGAGGGCGTGGAGTTCGGTGAGCGTGCGTGCGGGCGTCGTGCCACCGCCGAGGTTGCCGCGGAGACGCTCGATTTCGAAGGCATAGCGAACGAGATCGGATCCGAAATCGACCGGCGGCAGTTCATACCTGTTGCTCACGGCGAGATCCGAACTTGTTCGCCATTCGAGAAGTATTTGTGCACGGTGCCGATACTAGCCGGGAAACGAGCGGATTGTACGCGATCCACATTCGAGATTATTTGTCAAGGCGATGCTGCGGTTCTTGTCGGCCATCGGTCGACATTCGGCTTGTGGGCGAATCTGCGAGGACGGCCGTACTGCACTGAGCCGGTTGCCGACACGCACCGCGTGGGGCGCGCGCGTACCCTCGAGAACATGCTCGCCACCGTCATCCACGCCGCCCGCGACATCCGCGTCGAATCCGTGCCCGACCCCGAGCTGTCGACCGGCGGCGACGCGATCGTACGCGTCGTGGCGTCGTGCGTGTGCGGCTCCGACCTGTGGCCGTATCGCGGCATCACGCCGACGCGCGAGCCGCACCGCATCGGGCACGAGTTCGTCGGCGTCGTCGAGGAGGTGGGCGACGACGTCGAGCGCATCGGGGTCGGCGACTTCGTCATCGCGCCGTTCTACGTGTGCGACAACTCGTGCATCAACTGCCGCAACGGCGTGAGCACCTCGTGCCTGCACGGCGGCTGGTGGGGCAGCGACGACCGGCTCGGCGGCTTCGCCGACGGCGGCCAGGGCGAGCGCGTACGTGTGCCCCTCGCGGACGGCACGCTCGTCGCCGTGCCCGGCGAGGTCGCCGACGACCAGGTGCCCGGGCTCCTCACCCTCTCCGACGTGATGGGCACGGGTCACCACGCCGCCGTCTCAGCGGGTGTCGGCCCCGGCGACTCGGTTGCGGTCGTGGGCGACGGCGCCGTCGGCCTGTGCGCGATCATCGCGGCGCGCCGACTCGGCGCGACGACCATCATCGCGATGTCTCGGCATCCGGAGCGCCAGGCCCTCGCGCGCGACTTCGGCGCGACCCACATCGTCGCCGAGCGCGGCGAGGTTGGCATCAAGGCCGTGCAGGAACTGACCCACGGTATCGGCGCCGACCGGGTGCTCGAGTGCGTCGGCACCAAGGAGTCGATGGACCAGGCGATCCGCTCCACCCGTCCCGGCGGCATGGTCGGGTACGTCGGGGCGCCGAACGGCGGGCCCGAGCTCCCCGTGCGGCCGCTCTTCAACCGCAACATCGGCGTGAACGGCGGCGTCGCACCGGTGCGGGGCTACATCGAGGAGCTGCTGCCCGACGTGCTCTCGGGCGCGATCCAGCCGGGGCGCGTGTTCGACCTCGAGCTGCCGCTCGCCGAGGCGGCCGAGGCGTACGCCGCGATGGACGAGCGACGCGCCGTCAAGGTGCTTCTGCGGCCGTAACCGGCTGCGGGGCCGAGCGGATGCCCCGGGGTGGATGCCCCGGGCGCATGCCCCGACGCAGCGCCGCAGAATCTGCGACATTCGCGACATCCGCGACATTCGGAGGAGACCCTTCCGTTCCGATCCCGCCTCTGCCAGCATGGCGCGAGTGAGCACCATCATTCGGGTGCCATCTGGAAGAAGGGACATCCAACTCCATGAGAGTGATGAGATCCATCGCCACGACGGCAGTGTTCGCACTGGCCGTCACCGGCTTGGCAGCCGGATCCGCGATCGCCGCATCCGCCGCCCCCAACGAGGGCGAGGACCAGTACGTCGTGCTGTTCGCCGAGGGCACGTCATCGGCCGAGGCGCAGGCCGCCGTCGAGGCTGCGGGCGGCACCATCCTGAGCGCGAACACCGCGATCGGCGTCGCCACCGTCGTCACGACCGACGCGGAGTTCGCCGACCAGGCCGCCGATCAGTCCGTGATCGAGGGCACCGCGCAGAACCGCGTGGTCGGCGGCGTTCCCGACGACACCGCGGCCAAGCAGAAGCTGCGCGAGGACGCTGTCGAGCGCGAGACGCGCGTGACGCCCGAGGAGGCGGCCGCCCTCGGCAAGCCGAACGACCCGGGCAAGCCCGTGAAGGGCGCCGAGCCGCTCGCCGACCTGCAGTGGGACATGCAGCAGATCGACGCCACCGTCGACGGCTCGTACGCCGTCGAACGCGGCGACAAGAAGGTCACGGTCGGAATCATCGACACCGGTGTCGACGGCAGCCACCCCGACATCAAGCCGAACTTCGACAAGCACCTCAGCCGCAACTTCACGGTCGACATCCCGGTCGACGCGAACGGCGCCTCCATCGACGGTGACTGTGCGGAAGAGCCCGACCAGTCCTGCGAGGACCCCGCCGATGTCGACGAGAACGGCCACGGCACGCATGTCGCCTCGACCATCGGCTCGCCGATCAACGGCATCGGCATCGCGGGTGTCGCGCCCGAGGTCACCCTGGTGAACCTCCGCGCGGGTCAGGACTCGGGGTACTTCTTCCTGCAAGCCTCGGTCGACGCGCTCACGTACGCCGGCGAGAACGGCATCGACGTGGTGAACATGAGCTACTACGTCGACCCGTGGCTGTTCAACTGCATCGACCACCCGGCCGACAGCGCCGAGGACCAGGCAGAGCAGCAGACGATCATCACCGCCATGCAGCGCGCGCTCGACTTCGCCCGTGCGAACGGCGTGACGCTCGTCGCGGCGGCCGGCAACGGCGCGAGCGACTACACCAAGGTGCTCTCCGACGCGTCGAGCCCCGACTTCGCGAGCGTCCCCGGCGAGGTCGCCTACGTGCGCGACCTGCTCGATCCCGAGTCGTGCATCTCGATGCCGAGCGAGGGTGACGGCGTGATCACGGTCTCGAGCACCGGCATCTCGGAACGCAAGTCGTATTACTCGGACTACGGCAACGGGTTCGTGGATGTCGCGGCGCCCGGTGGCGACGTGTACGACACGGCCGACTTGAAGCGCGACTACAAGGCCGGCATCCTCGCCGCCTACCCGGCGGCCCTCGCCGCGGCCGAGGGGGCGATCGACGAGAACGGCGGTGTGGTCGTGCCGTGGGCGGTCAAGAGCTGCGACGTGAACGGCAAGGAGTGCGCGTACTACCAGTACCTGCAGGGCACGTCGATGGCTTCGCCGCACGCGGCCGGCGTCGCGGCGCTCATCGTGAGCGCCTACGGCGAGCGTCAGCGCGGCGGGCTCACGCTCGACGCGGCCGAGGTGGAGGGCGTGCTGCTCGAGTCCGCCACGGCGAAGGCCTGCCCCGACCCCGCGGCGTACACCTACACCCGGATCCTGCCGAACGGCAGCACTGTGACGGCGACGCACACGTGCGAGGGCACCACCGAGTCGAACGGCTTCTACGGCGCGGGCATCATCAACGCGCTCGCTGCCGTCGGCGGCTGATCGGCTGACTTGGTCGGCCGATGAGTCGGTGAGGCCGGTCCGCTGACCGGCTGAAACCGACGCGAGGGGCGGATGGCGCAGTTGCGGCATCCGCCCCTTCGTCGTGTCCGAGCTCTACGCGCCCGCGAGCACGAGCTCGTCGAGCGGCCTGCGTCGGCGCGGGGCGACCTCGCGCTCGCGAAGGGGCTCGGGCAGCACGTCCGCGTCGCCGAGCACCCCGATCGCCGTGACCGACACGGCCTCGAGGTGCTCGTCGAGGCCGAACGCGTCGCGGAGCCGCGCTCCGTCGAACCCGCCCATCTGGTGCGTGTGCAGCCCCTCGTGCTGCGCTTGGATGGTGAGATGCGCGACGGCCTGGCCCAGGTCGTACCGCGCCCAGCGGCGGGGGCGGCCGTCGGGATCGACGACCTCGGCGAGATTGACGATGAGGAGCGCGGCGGAGTCGGCCCACGCCTGGTTCCAACCGTTCAGCGCGTCGTGCACGGTCGCGAACGCATCGGTCCCGCGGCGGGCGACGATGAAGCGCCAGGGCTGGGCGTTGTTCGCCGACGGCGCCCAGCGGGCCGCCTCGAGGATCGTGCGCACGACCTCGGGATCGATCTCGGCGGACGGGTCGTACGCGCGTGGGCTCCAGCGCTCGACGAGCGGCGTGATGAGCGGGGCGTCGGTCTCGGCGCGGCGCGAGGCGAGGGGGGTCGAAGTGGACATGCGGATGCTGCTTTCGTGCGAGAGGAACGGATGTCGGGGCTCCGTCGTCCCGCTTCATCCAACGTATTCCATGCACATGCATATTCCATGAGTGGCGTTCGAGGGCACGTGCACCGGCGGCAGCGGGACCTTCGTCACTCCGTCCAGAACCCCCTCGGCGTAGCGTGCGGCATCTGGGGAGAGCGCATCGACGAAGGGGGAGACACGATGAAGGTGCTGGTCGCGTATGCGAGCAAGTACGGCGCGACGGAGGGCATCGCACGACGGCTCGGCGAGGGGCTGCGGAAGCGAGGGCTCGAGGTCGACGTCATGAGGTGCAAGGACGTGCACGAGGCATCTGGCTACGACGCCTACGTCGTCGGCTCGGCGGCGTACGAGTTCAACTGGCGCAGGAGTGCCAGGAAGTTCGTCGAACGCAATGCCGAGGTGCTCACCGCGACGCCGACCTGGCTGTTCTCGAGCGGCCCGCTCGGAACGGAGAAGGTCGACAAGGACGGCAACGACGTGCTGAAGGGGGCCGAGCCCAAGCAGTTCGCGGAGTACCGCGAACTCGTGCACCCGCGAGGGACGCAGGTGTTCCGCGGCGCCTATCAACACGACGAGATCCGCGGTGTCGACCGCATCGTCGCGTGGATGCCGGCCGTCCGCGACATCCTGCCCGAGGGCGACTTCCGCGAGTGGGACGCGATCGACGCGTGGGCGTCGACGATCGCCGACGAGATGGGGGAACCGGCCGCTCGTGCCTGACGCCGGCGCCCGCCGCCCTCGTTCGCGACGTTCGTCCCGGACCGCCCCGGCGATCGCGTGTCGGTGGCCGCCGCCATGATCGACGCATGACCGCGACGGGCGCGCACGACTTCGACTTCGTCTACGGCAGGTGGAACGTGCACAACGCCAAGCTGCGCGACACCACCGATCCGACCTGCGACGAGTGGGTGGAGTTCGAAGCGACCAGCGAGGTGTTCCCGATCCTGCACGGATACGGGCATATCGACCGCATGACCGTGCTCGACCCGCCCGACGGCGATCCGTTCGAGGGCTTCACGCTGCGCCTCTTCGGCCCGGCCACCGAGCGCTGGTCGATCTGGTGGAGCTCGACTCCACCCCCGGCAAGCTCGACGTGCCCGTCGAGGGCGCCTTCGACGGCACGCACGGCACTTTCGAGTGCGACGACGTGATCGGCGGCCGCGACGTTCGGGTGCGCTTCGAGTGGCGCAGCGACGACCCGCGGGCGCCCGAATGGCGTCAGTCGTTCTCCGACGACGGCGGCAGCAGTTGGTCGACCAACTGGATCATGCGGCTCACGCCGGCCGGTTGAGCGCGGCGATCAACCGAGCCGGAGCGCGGGCCGCTCGCCCTGCCGCTATGCGCGCGCGAGCTCCTCGCGGATGGCCGCGACGAACGCGTCGATGTCGTCCTCGCTCGTGTCGAATGAGCACATCCAGCGCACTTCGCCGCGCGCGGCGTTCCAGTCGTAGAACCGGAACCGCTCGCGCAGGCGATCGGCGACGCCCGGGGGCAGGGTCGCGAACACGCCGTTGGACTGCGTCTCCTGCGTGAACCCGAGGCCGGGCAAGTCGCCCGCCGCGATGCCCGCGTCGAGGGCGTCGCGCAGGCGCCGCGCCATCGCGTTCGCGTGCGACGCGTTGCGCAGGTACAGGTCGCCCTCGAGCAGCGCGATGAGCTGCGCCGAGACGAAGCGCATCTTCGAGGCCAGCTGCATGTTGAGCTTGCGCAGGTACTTGAGCCCGACGGATGCCTCGGGGTTCAGGACCACGATGGCCTCGCCGCCGAGGGCTCCGTTCTTGGTACCGCCGAAGCTCAGCACGTCGACGCCCGCGTCGCGCGTGAAGTCGCGCAGCGGGAGGCCGAGCGAGGCCGCCGCGTTCGAGAGCCGCGCGCCGTCCATGTACAGCTTCATGCCGTGCCGGTGCACGTGCTCGGAGATCGCCCGCACCTCCTCGACGGAGTACGCGGTGCCGAGCTCGGTGGTCTGCGTGATCGCGACCACGAGCGGCTGCGCCCGGTGCTCGTCGCCCCAGCCCCACGCCTCCCGGTCGATGAGCTCGGGCGTGAGCTTGCCGTCGGGCGTGGGCACGGTGAGCAGCTTGATGCCGCCCACGCGTTCCGGGGCGCCGCCCTCGTCGGAGTTGATGTGCGCCGTCGATGCGCTGATGACGGCGCCCCAGCGGGGCAGCATGGACTGCAGGCCGGTGACGTTCGCTCCCGTTCCGTTGAACACGGGGAACACCTCGACACCCGCGCCGAAGTGGTGCGCGAAGACCTCCTGCAGTCGCTCGGTGTAGACGTCCTCGCCGTAGGCGACCTGGTGCCCGCCGTTCGCGGTGGTGATCGCGGCGAGCACCTCGGGGTGCACGCCGGAGTAGTTGTCGGAGGCGAAGCCGCGGACGGCCGTGTCGTGGAGCTGGTTCACCGGACCATCCTCCCATTTCCCGCGCCCGGCCCGGTCCGTCGGATGGGTACTCCGACGCTCTCACCTGGGTAGCCGCTCCCGATGCGGGAGCCACCGCCGACGCGCAGGCTCGAGATGACCACGATGCAGACGAGGAGGACGGACCATGACCACCATGACGGCCCGCAACGGAGTCGACGTCGACCGGCTGGTCGCGACCATCGAGGACGAACGGCGCCGTTCGTCCTCGATGGCGACGAGCCGCCCGTGCTGCTCGGCTCGAACCACGGCCTGAACGCCGTGGAGCTGACCCTCCAGGCACTCGCGTACTGCTACGCCGTCGGAAACGTCGCGAACGCTGCCGCCCGGGGGATCGAGATCGCCCGCCTGGACTACGAGATCGAGGGCGACCTCGACGTGCGGCGGTTCCTGGGGCTGGAAGGACAACGTCCGGGGTTCACGAAGATCCGGGCCAGGGGCATCGTCTCGAGCTCCAACGTGACGACAGAGGAACTCGACGAGCTGAGCCGGTACGTCCAGGCGACATCGCCGGTGCTGGATTGCCTCGTCAACCCGATCCCCGTGGAGACCACCCTCGAGGTCGTGTGAGCATCCGCGTGGGTTCTCGGAGGACGGTGATGACGATGAGCGGGACGACGGTCGACGTCGTGGACCTCGGGGTGCGAGTGAAGGAGATGTATCGTGCGGTGGCCGAGGACCCAGGCGGCCAGTACCACTTCGAGGTGGGGCGTGCGCTGGCGGAGCGGCTCGGATACCCCGCCCCGATCCTCGATCGGCTCCCACGCGGAGCCGTCGAATTCAGCGGGCTCGTGCTCGTGGCCCTCGCCCTCGTCGCCTTCACACGCGCTCCTACCGCGTGCTGTCGGCGGAGTTCCAAGGGGCCGGGCCGGGTGAGCCGCCGACGGATGCCCCGATCGAGGCATCCGGCGGCGCACCGGCTCAGCGCACGACGTAGCGGAGGCTGACGACGCCGCTCGGGAGCGACACGACGCGGTCGAGGTCGAGACGGCGCTCGCCGAGATCCGCCGGGGTGAACGAGCGGCCCGCCCCAATGAGCACGGGCAGCACGCGAAGGCGCAACTCGTCGACGAGCCCGGCTTCGAAGAGCGCGTCGGCGAGGGTCAGGCTGCCCCACACGACGATGCCGTCGAACCGCTCCTTGAGCGCGGCGGCCGAGTCGGCGCCGTCGCCGCGGAGGATCTCGACCGAACCCTCGCCCCACGGGGCATCCGTCAGCGCATTCGACACCACGAACTTCGGCAGGCGGTTGATCGGCTCGGCGACCGCTTCGACCGCCGGGTCGGCGGCCGGCCAGTAGTCGGCGAACATGCGATAGGTGTCGGCGCCGAGGAGGATGGCGTCGACGTGCTCGAGGAACGCGAGCTGGTCGGCGTCGTTCGGGTCGCCCGTCTCAGCTGCCTGCATGAACCGGATGCCGCCGTCGGGCTCGGCCGCGTACCCGTCGACGCTCACGATCTGCTCGACGGTGAGGCGGCCGGTCATGGCGTCACTCCCCCCGCGAGGTGCTCCGCGAGCAGGTCGAACGCGGAGTCCCAGCCGTCGTAGACGTTCTCGTCGCCCGGACGACCCTCCCAGCCGAGCAGGTGGAACAGCATCTCGGTTCGCCCTCCGGCGAGCTCGCGCAGGGTCACGGTGATGACCGGGGCGGTCGCGTCGTCGTCGCCGGGCGATGCCCACGCGAACACGAGCCGCTCGGGCTCGACGACCTCACGGTAGACACCCGCGGTCGGGTACTCGGACCCGTCGACGTCGTTCACCATGGTGTCGGCGTAACGTCCGCCGACCCGTGCGTCGACGGCGAGGCTGCCGGGCTTGATCGAGATGCCGCGCGGGTGCCACCATTCCGAGGCATCCGCCCGCTCGGTCCAAGCGTGCCAGACCAGCTCGCGGGGCGCGTCGAAGATGCGCGTGATGGTGAACTGCGCGGTCTGCGTGTCGGTGGTTGCGGTCACCGGCGTTCGCTGGTCGGTCATGACGTCCCCTTCATCCGGCAGAGGTGCTCGTCGAGCAGGTCGAAGCGCTCGTTCCATTCGCCGCGGTGCCGTTCCACCCACTCGGATGCCTCGTCCAGCGGCTCCGTGCGCAGCGTGCAGGTTCGCCACTGCGCGGTGGTGGTGCGCTCGATGAGCCCGGCGCGCTCGAGCACCTTGAGGTGCTGCGAGATCGCGGGGCGGCTCATCGCGAACGGCTCGGCCAGCTCGCCGACCGTCGTCGGCCCGCCGTGCAGGCGCGAGAGGATCGCGCGCCTGGTCGGGTCGGCGAGTGCGTGGAAGACGAGACTCAGCTCGTCGTCGGCGCCAGTCACGTAAGCAACTCCTTAATCAATGATTTCCTTAAATATACGAGCGAGCGGATGCCGCGTCAACCCCTTGCTCGTTCGGAGATCCTCCTGCGACTCGCATGCCGACCGCGGCGGAATCCGCGATGATCGGTACATGGCGAATCACATGCGGAACCTGCAGACGGCCCTCGACTCGTTCACCGACCACTGGCAACCGCGCCGGCTCGCGACCGTCAACGACTACGACGTCAGGGTCGTCAAGCTGCAGGGCGAGTTCATCTGGCACAGCCATCCCGAGACCGACGAGCTGTTCCTCGTCGTCTCGGGCGAGCTGGTGATCCAGCTGCGCGATGAGGACGGCGGCGACGTCGTGCTCGGGCCGGGGGATGTCTACGTCGTGCCGCGCGGCGTCGAGCATTGCCCGCGCGCCGACGGCGAGGTGTCGGCGATCCTCATCGAGCCGCAGGGCACGGTCAACACGGGCGACACCGCCCCGAGCGAGCGCACCGCGGTGCTTCGCGAGCTCGACTGATCGAACCGGCGCTCGGGGTCACTCGCGCCACGGCCGGCTTCCGCCGAACATCGACAGGGCGTGGGCGATGACCGATCCGAGGCGTGCCCGGGGCAGGATCGAAGCGAGCATCGATCTCGACCGGTCCTTCGGTGTGCGGGGTCGATCGCGTGGGCGATCGGGCGTCAAGCATGCTGACCCGCACGGATCCGAACACCGAATCCGTGCGGGTCGTGATCGGATGGCCGGCACCGAAGGATGCCGCGGCGCGGTGCCGCGGCATCCGCCCACGTCAGCGAGCGAGCGCCTTCGACTTCAGGAGGTCGTACTCGCCCTGGCTGATGGTTCCGGCGTCGAGCAGCGACTTCGCCTTCGCGATCTCGTCGGTCGGGCTCGCGCCCGCGACCTCGCGGATGTAGTCGTCCTGCGCGGTGTGCAACTCCTGTCCTCTGCGGCCCGAACGCTCCGACATCCCCCGCCCACGCGCGATGAGATACACCAGCGCGGTGATGAATGGGAGGAACACGAGTGCGACGACCCACACGGCCTTCGCCCACCCGTTCAGGTCGTGGTCGCGGAAGACGTCGACGAAGACCGAGATCAGCACCATCAGGTACGCCACGAAGACGTACACCCAGAAGAACCACCAGAACAGATCCCAGAACCCGGTCATGTCGACCTCCACTCGTTTGGATTTCGCACCCAGTCGACACCCGTTCGAGCGGCGGCCGCGGGACGAAGGGCCCGCGGAGCCTCCGAGTCGTGAGGGGATTCCGGGCGCGCCGCCGCGGTATCCGTCGACGTCAGGCGGCGTTCGCGCGGTCGCCCGCGCGTCGCTTCAGGAAGACGAGCGGCAGGAGCCACGCGCCGAGCGCCGTGACGATCCATACGATGAGCGTCGCGAGCACGGCCTGCGCGATCGTGAACACGAGGATCGCCACCAGGAAGCCGCCCCACTCGATGTGGAAGCCGGGCAGGATCCACATCGCGAGCAGCAGTCCGAGCGCGGAGGTGACGAGGGAGAAGGCGATGCGGATCAGGAATCGCAGCATGCCGCGAGGCTATCGGTCGGCGCCGAGGCCGGTCGACGAGCCCGGTCAACGAGCCCGGATCGGCGGAATCCGTTGCCGGTGACGGTGGCCGGGAGCAAGATGATCGGGTGACCCGCTCGAGGCTTCCGTGAGCGCCGCAGCACGACGCGTCCCCACCGCGGGGAGAGTGCAGGGCGTGTACTACACGCTGACGCTGGGCAACACGCTCGCGGCCTCGTTCATCTGGGGCATCAACACGCTGTTCCTCCTCGACGCGGGGCTCAGTAACCTCGAGGCGTTCGCCGCCAACGCGTTCTTCAGCGCCGGCATGTTCCTCTTCGAGATCCCCACCGGCGTCGTCGCCGACACGCTCGGCCGCCGCGCCTCGTACCTGCTCGGCACGATCACCCTCGCCGTGACGACCGTGCTCTACTGGCTCCTCTGGGTGTGGGAATCCCCCTTCTGGGCGTGGGCGATCGTGTCGGTCCTCCTCGGGCTCGGGTTCACCTTCTTCTCGGGGGCCGTCGACGCGTGGCTCGTCGATGCGCTCCACGCGACCGAATACCGTGGGAGCCTCGAAGCCGTGTTCGGCCGCGCCATGATCGTGGGGAGCTCGGCCATGCTCGCCGGGTCCGTGCTCGGCGGCGTCGTGGCACAGCTCACCGATCTCGGGGTGCCGTTCCTCCTCAGGGCCGGCGTGCTCGTGCTCATGCTCGTCGTCGCGGCGCTGCTCATGCGCGATCTCGGGTTCACGCCCGAGCGTGGCGCCGGGCCGATCAAGGCAACGAGCAACGTGCTGCGGGCCTCGGTCCGGTACGGCCTCGGCAATCCGCCGGTGCGCTGGCTGATGCTCACCACGCCGTTCATCACCGGGGTCGGCTTCTACGTCTTCTACGCGCTGCAGCCCTACCTGCTCGAACTCTGGGGCGACGAGGGGGCGTACTCGATCGCGGGACTCGCGGCCGCCCTCCTCTCGGGGGCGGGCATCGTGGGCGGGCTGCTCGCGCCGTACGTGCGTCGATTGTTCCGCAAGCGCACGTCGGCCATCCTGCTCGCCACGGTGTCGAGCGCCGTCGTGCTCGTCGCGCTCGCGTTCACGACGAACTTCTGGGTCGCGATCGCGCTCGTCGCCGCGTGGGGCATCGCGTCGTCGATCGACGACCCCGTGCACCGGGCCTACCTCAATGACATGATCCCGTCGAAGCAGCGGGCCACGGTGCTGTCGTTCGACTCGCTGCTCGGCAGCGCAGGCGGCGCCGTGTTCCAGCCGATCCTCGGCCGCTCGGCCGACCTCGGCGGCTACGGCGCCTCGATGCTCTGGAGCGGCGTCATCGCGGCGGTCGCCACGCCGTTCGTGCTCCTCAGTCGAGCACAGAAGCCCCCCGCCGACACGGCTCGCGAGGTCACACCGTCCGCGCCGACGCCCGGTGAGCCGACGCCCGGCGACGAGCCGGAGTCGGATGCCTCGCTGCCGTCCGTGTGACGGTTTCGTCACGCTGGCGATGTGACGCTTTCCGCGGGTGACGATCGTGGATAGCATGTCGGGCACACACGCGGTCGTGGAGCGGCCGCCGGTGCGGGGAGGAGGCACCATGCAGAAGGTGCTCCTGCTGGGCCTCGGCGTCACCGCCGCCCTCGTGGCGGCCGTCTTCGTCGGCGCCGCGGCCGCGACGACCGGCGCCCCCGTCTTCTACGACGCCCGCTACCCCGCCCCGGTGACGACGGGCCCTGACGTCTACGACGTCGAGGCACACGATGCCGACGTGCCGGCTGCCGGTGCTCCGGTCGATGATGCCGGTCAGGCGGTCGCCGACGGAACCGTGCCCGACGCACCCGGGGCGTCGGCCGGCCCGACCCCGCCGACGGCGCCGCCGGCGAGTTCGCCGCCGACGACGCCCGGCCCCGACGACGAGCCATCCGAGGATGAACCGTCCGACGAGATCGATTCCGAGTCGGGCGCGCCCGTGACGGCGCCGACTCCCGACGAGCAGAAGCGGTGGCTCGCGTTCCAGCAGGTCGTGCGCGACTGCATGGCCGACGCCGGGCAGGAGTACCTGTACTGGGAGTGGTGGAACCCGGGCGCCGACACTTCGAACCGGTTCCCCGCGATGCCGGCCGACCTCACGCCCGACGAACTCGCCGCGTGGCAGCTCGCGCTGAACGGGGACACGGGCACGGGCGACGACTACCGCTGGCAGGATGCCGGATGCTGGGGCCGCGCCGTGCAGATCACGGGCGGCAAGCGCTGACGATGCCGCTCACGCTCGGTCGCCGGCGAGTTCTGTGACCGAGCCGTTGATGGTCGAGGCATCCGCCAGCCAGAGGTCGACGACGGATGCCGCGAGCCGATCCTCCAGGCCCGAGAGTGAGCTCACCCGGAACGTCACCGCGGCCGCTCCCCCTCCCGATCCCTGAGCATCGCCTGGTCGCCGAGTCTGCCGAAGGGCGGCGAAGCCGTGGGCGAGCGACTGCATCCAGGACTCGCCCGCCGCCTTGACGGCCGTGTAATTGGCCGCCCCGGCGGTCGGTGCCGCGACCGTCGTCGATGACACGATCGCGATGCGGCCGGCCGGCGAGGCGACGAGGTCGTCCCAGAAGGCCCGGCTCACGTGGCGGAGCGCGCTGAAGGAGCGTTCGAGCACGCGATAGTCCTCCTCGGTCTGGTCGGCGATGCCGCCGCCGCCGCGCCAGCCGCCGACGAGTTGCACGACGCCGTCGACGTCGCCGACGCGAGCGTGCACGCGCATGGCGAGCTCGAGCACGTCGTCGCCGTCGGTGAGGTCGGCACGCTCGCCGATGACGCCCGGGAGCTCGGACTCGAGCGCGTCGATGCGTCCCTGGTCGCTGCCGACCGCGACGACGCGCGCGCCGGCGTCGAGGAGCGCACGCGCGACCGCCCGGCCCGACGCGCTCGTCGCACCCGCGATCAGCACGGTGCGCCCCTCGACCGACACGTCAGTCCTCCGTCGTGCCCGTGATGCCGACCGTCGACTCGATGACCGGCTTCATCTTCCTGTCGAGCGCTTCGTAGAACATCGACAGCGGGAACTCGTCGTCCATCACCAGGTCGGTGTAGCCCTTGGGCGGTCCGGCGAGCACCTCGCGGGGCAGGCCCTGCGCCCACACAGATGCGGGGTTCGGGGTCAGCACGCTGCGCACGAGGTCGTACGCCGCGAGCCAGTGCACCGTCTTCGGGCGGTCGATCGACTTCCAGTACAGCTCGTCGATCGCATCCCCGAGCTCCACGACCGCGTCGGGCACGGAATCCCACGCGAAGCTCAGTTGCACGTCGGTCCATTCGAGGGCGTGCTTCTGGTGCAGCCACGCGAACAGCAGCTGGCCGCCCAGCCCGTCGTAGTTGCGTGCCCGCGAGCCCGTGATCGCGAACCGGAAGATCCGGTCGAAGATGACCGAGTACTGCACGAGCTTCGCGTGCTCGAGAAGCTGCGCCTCGACCTCCGGGAGCGGCGTGCCGGCATTAGTCCGCGCGCGAAGGCTCCGCTCGATCTTCACGGCCTCGCGGAACGCCGTGAGGTCGCAGCGCAGTTCCTCGAGCGAGTAGAGGAAGTACGGCATCCGCTGCTTGATCATGAAGGGGTCGAACGGCAGGTCGCCGCGCATGTGCGTGCGGTCGTGGATGATGTCCCACATCACGAAGGTGCGCTCGGCGAGCTGCTGGTCGTGGAGCAGCGCGGCCGCGTCGTCCGGAAGCTCGAGCTTCGTGATGCCGGATGCCGCTCGCACGACCCTGCGGTAGCGCGCCGCTTCGCGATCCTGGAAGATCGCGCCCCACGTGAAGGTCGGGATCTCGCGCATCGCCACCGTCTCGGGGAACAGCACGGCCGAGTTGGTGTCGTAGCCCGGCGTGAAGTCCACGAGCCGGAGCGACACGAACAGCTCGTTGCCGTAGTCGCCCGCCTCGAGGGCGGCGATGAACTCCGGCCAGATCGTCTCGACGACGAGCGCCTCGACGTGCCGATCACTCGAGCCGTTCTGCGTGTACATGGGGAACACGACGAGGTGACGGATGCCGTCGACGCGGTGGCGCTGCGGCTGGAACTCGACGAGCGAGTCGAGGAAGTCGGGCACGCCGAATCCCTCGGCCTGCCAACGGCGGAAATCCTTCACGGATGCCGCAAGGTATGTCGCCTCGTGCGGGAACCGCGGCGCGAGCGCCTCGATCGACTCGGCGATGGCGTCGACGAGGGCGGATGCCTCTGGCGTGTCGCCCTCCTCGGGCACCGACCCGTCCTTCGCCTGCAGGCCCTGCAGGCGCGTCGCCGAGCCCTTGAGCGTGAGCCAGGCGGAATCGGCCTCCACGTCGTGCGCCAGCGCGATCTGCTCGCGTGTGACCTCGTCTTCGAGGACCTCGGGTTCGCCGATGATGGCGTCGATCGTGACATTCGACATGTGAACCTCCGTTCCCCGGTTGTGGGCCGCGGATGCGGCCTCGCGTGGTCGTGACGCGGCCGGTCGACCGCTGCTTCAAGGCTAGGTCGCAGGATCCCGCGATGTGTTGCGGTCGGGCGCGACTTTCTTGCGTGCACGCAAGATTCCGCGGCGGACTTCATCACCGCGCGCAACGGCGCCCTGAGGGGTGCACCCTGACACTCGCGAACCGTTTGGAGCCGGATGATCGCGCTCTGCCTGAGGAGAACTCAGGAAACCCGGCGGCCTGTGCGGGTGTCGGCACGGATCCGGCGCGGCACGCGGATCCGTACGTTCGCAGTTGTCCCCACTCGAGGAAGGAATGGAGCCATGACCACACGAATCGCGGCACCGGTGATCGTCGCCGTGTCGCTGGCAGTACTGATGAGCGGCTGCGCAGGAGCGGCAACGGCAGGCGGAGGAGTGCGCGACGACGTCCGCACTGCGGAGAACGCCGCAGTCATTGGCCTCGCTCGCGGCCACGTCATCGTCCGCGACGACCTCTCCCCGGAGCGTGCGCAGAACCGCATCACGGCCGGGTCGGTCGAACAGGCGGTGCAGGCCGAGGTGAGCCCGCCCTGGACGGCGGAGGCGCGTCGCGAGCTGCATGCGCAGGCCGCCTCGACCGCGCAGGGGTTCAGCGGGGAAGCGATGCGCGAGCTGAAGAGCGGCGCGCCCCTCGACGTCGACGACGACCTCTCGCCCCTGGGAGGCCCGCGCTGAACGACGACCTCGACCCCGCTCGACCGGCGCGGTGACTCGATCTGAGCACCGCGTCGTTCGCGTGCGCGGTAAGGTGCGGAGCATGGGCGGGGTCACCGGGACGACCGGCCGAGCGGATGCCGCGGTCACGGCGTCCGCGGCCGGCACGGCCGGGGAGGTGCAGGCCGCGCTCGCCGAGCACGCGTCGCCCGAGCGGGCGGCCGGGTCGGCGCGCTTCTTCAAGACCGGGCCGGGGGAGTACGGCGAGGGTGACCGGTTCATCGGCTCCACGCTGCCCGCGACCCGGGCGATCGTCGCCCGCTTCGCCCGCCTTCCGCTCGCCGAGCACGCGCTGCTCCTCGCGAGTGACGTGCACGAGCATCGCATGACGGCGCTTCTCATCATGGTGCGGCAGTTCCAGACGGCGAGCCGCCCTCGCACGCGCGACGACGCCGCGCGTGCCGCCCTGCACGAGGCGTACCTCGCGGCCGTACGCGGCGGCCGGGTGAACAACTGGGACCTCGTCGACAGCTCGGCGCCGGTGCTCGTGGGCGAGTTCCTGCTGGAGTCGGGGCGCGGCGACGATCCGCTGCTCGACCGGCTCGCGGCATCCGCCTCGCTGTGGGAGCGCCGGGTCGCGGTGCTCGCGACGTTCGCGTTCATCAAGGCCGGCGATGGCGCCCCGACCCTTCGGCTCGCACCGCGGCTGCTCGACGACCGCGAGGACCTCGTGCACAAGGCCGTGGGGTGGATGCTCCGCGAGCTCGGCAAGCGGGTGGATCGGGACGCACTCCTCGCCTTCCTCGACGAGTACGCCGCGAGGATGCCGCGCACGATGCTCTCGTACGCGACTGAACACCTCACGCCCGAGGAGCGGGCGGCTTATCGCGCGCGGCGTTGACCGCGCCCTGGCCTCGCGTCCCCGGCCCCCACGAGCCCGTGCCTCACGCGCTCACGCCGACCGGCAACGGCTGCTCGGATGACTCGGGCTCATCGATCGCGACGGACGAGGTCGCCGGACGCCGCGCCGCACGACCCGGCGGCAGCAGCATCGCCACGAGCGCCGAGGCGAGCAGTACCGCGGCACCGACGAGCACGGCGGGCTGGGCGCCGATCGTGTAGTCGATCGGCGTGAGCGCGCCGCCGGCCCCGGTGAACACGGCCGTCGACACCGCGATGCCGAGGGCGACCCCAACCTCGCGGAGCATCGAGTTGGTGCCGCTGGCCTTCGCGTGGTCGTCGGGCGCCATGGTGGCGAGCACGGCGGTCGCCGACGGGGCGAACACGAGCCCCATGCCGACGCCGGCCACGATGAACGGCGCGACGTAGGCCGGGTACGCGCTGCCCGTGTCGACGAGCAACGCGATCCAGAACATGGCCGCGGCGAGCGCGGCGAGGCCGGCCACGATGAGGGTTCGCGTGCCGACGCGGGGTGCGATGAAGCCGGCGAGGGGTGCGACGAGCATGGGGGCGAGGGTCCACGGCGAGGTCTGCCATGCTGCCTCGAGCGGCGATGCGCCCTGCACCACCTGCAGGAACTGGATGAGGATGAAGATCGAGCCGAATGCGCCGAAGCTGAAGCCGAGGCCGGCGAGGTTCGCGACGGTGAAGCTGCGATCGCGGAAGAGCCGGAGCGGCAGGAGCGGCGCGCCGGCGCGCGACTCCCACGCCACGAACGCGACGAGCAGCACGCCGCCGGCGACGAGGCTGCCGAGCACCTCGAGGCTGTCCCAGCCGGCGTCGTTGCCGCGCACGATGCCGTACACGAGCGCGAGCAGGCCCAGACCCGAGAGCACGAGGCCGGCGACATCGGCCCGGAGTCGGGCGCCGAAGCTGTTCGACAGGGCGAAGATGGCGAGGGCCAGTGACGCGACGCCGACGGGCACGTTGAGCCAGAAGATCGCCTGCCAGGCCCAGCCCTCGATCACGGCGCCGCCGATGAGCGGTCCGGTCGCCACGCCGAGGCCCGCGACGCCGCCCCAGATGCCGATGGCCAGCGGCCGGCGGGCGATGGGCACGGCTCCCGCGAGCAGCGTGAGCGAGAGCGGCATGATGGCCGCCGCGCCGAAGCCCTGCGCCGCGCGGGCAACGATGAGCTGGCCCGGGTCGGTCGCGAGTGCCGCGAGCGCGGAACTCAGCGTGAACACGACGATGCCGGCGAGGAACACCGTGCGCCGGCCGTAGCGGTCGCCGAGGGCGACGGCCATGAGGATCGTGCTCGCGAAGGCGAGCGTGTAGGCGTTCATGAACCACTGCAGCTCTTCGACGGATGCCCCGAAGTCGGCGTGCAGCACGGGCAGCGCGTTCGTCATGACGAGGTTGTCGAGGGTGGCCATGAACATGGGCAACGCGGTGGCGATGAGCACGAGCCAGAGCGGGCTCGGTCGGCGCGTGGCGGGCCTAGGCGGCGCCTGGATGCGGGTGGATGACACGGTGGACTCCCAAGTTGTTATCGAATGATTACTTCGGACTGTAGTAATCGACTGATAACATGTCAAGCATGAGTGTCGACGAGGTCCAGACCGCCCCGCGGATGAAGGCCGCCGACCGGCGAGAGCTCATCCTCGAGGCGGCGACCGCCGTGTTCGGCGCGAAGAGCTACGTGGGCACGACCACCGACGAGGTCGCCCACGCCGCGGGTGTGAGCCAGCCGTACGTCGTGCGGCTCTTCGGCACGAAGGCGAAGCTCTACATCGCCGTGATCGAGCGGGCGTACGCCCGCATCATCGGCGAGTTCGAGTCAGCACTGCCCGGACCCGTCGAGGAACGACGGCGGCGCATGGGGGCCGCGTATGCCGGGCTCCTCGCCGAGCGCGGCATGCTGCCCGTCATCGCGAACTCCACCGCGCTCGGCGGCGACCCCGAGATCGGCCCCGTCGCGCGGGGCGGCTTCGCATCGGTGTGGCGCTTCGTGCGCGACGAGGCCGGGTTCACGGAGGAGGAGACCCGCGACTTCATGGCCAGCGGCATGCTCATCAACGCCGTCGTCGGGCTCCGCCTCGTAGGCGCCTACGGCACCGAGGCGTCGGTGACCGAGGTGCTCGACGCGTGCTTCCCCGACGCGGTGAACCGCGTGCGCGAGTTCATGCCCGCGGCCGACGAGCCCTGGTGACTCACGTGGCCGCGCGGCGGCGGAGCAGCGAGATCGCGTAGGCGGCGATCCACGCGAACGCGAGCGAGACTCCCACGAAGAGGCGAACGCTCGCTCCCGGTCCGACGGGCACGCACAGCAGGAGGCACACGACGCCCGTGACGCACGAGGCCGGCACCGTAGAGCGCGAAGAGCACGGGCGCCGCGCGTCGGCCGGGTCCATCGCCGAAGCTGCGGCGAGCGCCCACCGCGAACGCGAGCATGATCACTCCCGCGACGACGAGGGCACGGGCGGCGGGGTCGGCGGAGTGCACCGGACGGCGGAGCGGGAGCGGAGCGTGCGCGATCGGCGCTCCGACACGGGTAGTGGCGCTGTCCATGACGATGTCCTTTCGATGTCGAGAACCCGACCGGGTCGCCGACGCTATCGTGAGGGCACACCGACGGGGCGTGCCGAGACCGAGGAGATCGCGATGCGATTCATGTGCATGGTGAAGATGGACGAGACGAATCCGCAGGGCGAGGCCCCGCCCGAGCTCTACCAGGCGATGGCCGACTACGACCGGGAGGGCCGCGTGAACGGCACCCTGATCGACAGCCAGGGTCTGCTTCCGAGCGCGGCCGGCGCGATCGTCTCGCTCGCCGACGGGAGGATCAAGGCGACCGACGGGCCGTTCGCCGAGGCCAAGGAACTCGTCGGCGGATACGCCGTGGTCGACGTGCGTTCGCGCGAGGAGGCCGTCGAGCTGGGCCGACGCCTCATGCAGATCCACGTCGACCACTGGCCCGGCTGGGAGGGCAGCGTGGAGATCCGCCAGATCGCCGAGTACTGACGGGCCTTGCGTCTCGCGCGGCGCGTGTGATCCGATCGCTCCCGTGGCGGATGCTCCGGACGGCGACCAGGCCACGCGCGCCGCGATCGAGGCGGTCTGGCGGCTCGAGTCGACGCGCCTGATCGCCGCGCTCGTGCGCATCGTGCGCGACGTCGCGCTCGCCGAGGACGTCGCGCAGGACGCAATCGTGGCCGCGCTCGCCGCCTGGCCGGCCACCGGCATCCCCGACAACCCCGGCGCGTGGCTCATGACCACCGCGAAGCGCCGTGCCATCGACGTGTTCCGGGCTCGCGCCCGGCACGATCAGGCGGCGGCCCGGCTCGCGCACGACCTCGCCGAGGCCGTCGATGCGGATCCGGCCGCCGGCATCGACCACGTCGAAGACGACGTGCTGCGCCTCATGTTCATCTGCTGCCACCCGGCGCTCACGTCCGAGGCGCAGACGACGCTCACGCTGAAGCTCGTCGCGGGGCTCTCGACGCGCGAGATCGCCCGCGCGTACCTCGCGCCCGAGGCGACCGTGGCGCAGCACGTCTCGCGCGCCAAGCGCACGCTCGCCGAGGCGGGCGCCGCGATCGAGGAGCCGAGTGGCGACGAGCGAGCCGAGCGTCTCGGGACGGTGCTCGGCGTCGTGTACCTGCTCCTCAACGAGGGATACTCGGCGACCGAGGGCGAGGACTGGATGCGTCCGGCGCTCTGCGATGAAGCGGTGCGCCTCGGCCGCATCCTCACGGCGGTCGTGCCCGGCGACCCCGAGGTGCTGGGCCTCGCCGCGCTCATGGAACTCCAGTCCTCGCGCCTCGCGGCCCGAGCAGATGCCGACGGCGAGCCGATCCTGCTCGACGCACAGGACCGCAGGCGATGGGATGCCGCGCGCATCCGCCGCGGCCTCGACGCCCTCGCTCGCGCCGAGGAACTCGTGGTCGCCGCCGAGGCGGACGCCGAACCCGGTCCCTACGTGCTGCAGGCGTCGATCGCCGCGGAGCATGCACGCGCGACATCCGTCGACGACACCGACTGGGCGCGCATCGCGGCGCTCTACGAGCGGCTCTCCCGCCGCACGGGATCGCCGGTCGTCGAGCTCAACCGCGCCGTCGCGCTCGGCCGAGCGCGCGGCAGCGGGCACTGCTCGCGCGCCGGGCGCAGGCCGCGCGGGCCGCCCAGAGCCGCCGATGCTCGTCATAGCCAAGCGCCACCCCGCCACGCCAAGATGAGGGCATGACGGACGCACCGGCAGCGAAGCCCGACCGAACCCTGATCATCATCCTCTCCGTGATCGGCGCCCTGGTGGTGATCGCCCTCGTCGTCGTCTTCACCCGCGGCGAGCCAGAGTTGCTCGACGAGTCCACACCCGAGGGCGTCGTGCAGCGATACGCCGCCGCCGTCATCGACGGCGACGAGGCGGCGGCGATCGACTACCTCGTGCCCGAACTCGCCGACGACTGCGAGCGCTTCGACACCGGCCCGGTGCAGGACCTGCGGGTGACGCTCGTCTCGACCACGGAGCGCGACGACACGGCCGACGTCGAGGTGCTCATCGTCACCACCTACGAAGGCGGCCTGTTCGGCTCATCCCAGTACGAGGAGCAGGCCGTCTTCGACCTCGTGAGGGCCGACGGGACCTGGCTCATCGAATCCGCGCCGTGGCAGTTCACGGTGTGCACCCCGACGTCGGTGAAGGGATGACCGCCATGGAGAACCCGGCAGCGCCGGTTCCCACTCCACCGCGCACCCCCGCGCCCGGCCCGGCTCCCGCAGCAGCCGGTTCGGCGCAGGGTACCGTACGCCGCCTCATCGTCTACACGATCCTCTTCGCCCTCGTTACGATCGCCGCGATCGGAATCGCGGGCCTGCTCGAGCGCCTGCTCCGGCTCGGCGACCGGCTCGTGGTCGTCGACGACACCGGCCTCGCCCTCTCGCTCGCCTTCGCCCTGATCGGCGGACCGCTCGCGGCAGTGCTCTGGTGGGCGGTCTGGCGCCGGCTCCGCGAGGAATCCGAACGCACGTCGCTGGCATGGGGCCTCTACCTGGCGGCCATGTACACCGTGTCGTTGATCGTCGCGGCGACGGCCCTGCTCAATACGGCGACGGCAGGCGTGGAGGGCCGGTGGCTGCCCGACGGCTTCGCCGTGGGCGTCGTGTGGGCCGGCGTCTGGATCTGGCACCGATGGATGTGGCGGCATCCGGTCAAGCGCCCGGTGCGACTGGGCACGGTGCCCGCCGTCGCCGGGTCGGTGTACGGACTCATCATCGGCGTCGGCGGCGCCGTGAACGCGCTCGGATCGCTCTTCGACACCGCCATCCGCGGCGCATCCGCACAGGCGATCGCGGGGAGCCCGTGGTGGCGCAGTGCGATCGAGGCGCTCATCTGGGCGGCGGTCGGCGGGCTGATGTGGTGGTGGCACTGGTACCGCGACGGAACCAAGCGCCTGAACACCGGCCTCGCCGCCGTGGCCCTCGTCGTCGTCGGCGTGATGGGGGCCGGCATCCTCATGCTCGGCGGGATCGGCACCGCGCTGTTCGTGGGGCTCCGTCTCGCGTTCGACCCGAGCGACGCGTCGAGCGAGATCCTCCGCCCGCTCGGGACCGCGCTCGCCGCCGTCCTCGTCGGTGCGGTGGTCTGGATCCACCACCGCCGCATCGCCGCCGAGCGCTCCGACGACACGCGTCGTGCGAGCGCGCTCGTGATGTCGGCCGTGGGCCTCGCGGCGGCCGCCTCGGGCATCGGCGTCGTGCTGAACGCCACCCTCGCGGCGCTCGTCGGTCCGCTCGCGGCATCCGACACCCGCACCCTCCTCCTCGGCGGCATCAGCGCCCTCGTGGTCGGGGGTCCCGTCTGGTGGCTGAGCTGGAAGCCCACGAGGCGTGTCGAGCCGACCGAGATCGCGTACACCGGCCGTCGCGTGTACCTCATCGCCGTGTTCGGGGTGAGCGCCGTCGTGGCGCTCATCGCCCTGCTCGTGGTCGGCTTCCGGCTGTTCGAGTACTTCCTCGATCCGGTCTCGGGTGCGAGCCTCATCGACCGGGTGCGGGCACCGCTCGGCCTCCTCGTCGCCACGGCGCTCGTGTTCGGCTACCACTTCGCCGTCTGGCGGCACGACCGGGCGGTCATCGCCGCACACGGCCTGGCGCCCGAGCGCCGCATCGGCCGGGTCATCCTCGTGGCCGCGGGCGACGCCGAGGCGCTCGAGCGAGCCGTGCGCGATGCCACCGGGGCATCCGTCACCGTGTGGCAGCGGGCGGTGACGGAGCCGGGTGCGCTGACCGAGGCCGCTCCGGCTGCGCTGTCGGATGCCGCGGCCGTCGTCGGCGCGCTCGAGGGCGTCTCGGCGAAGCGTGTGCTCGTGATCGCCGGGCCCGGAGACCGGGTCGAGGTCGTGCCGCTCGCGGAGTGAGAGGCCGCGCCGAGGGCTGTCGCGCTCGGGCCTGTCGTCGCCGACTGTTCCCGTTCCCGCGCAGTGTTTCCACCGCAACAGGCGCGTTGGGCGCGAACGGAGACATCGGCCGCGCCGCGCGCCGGCGCGCGCCCGCTTCCGGCGCAGCTCGGAACCGTTCGGCACAGGGTGGCGGAATGACGCGCTCCCGGTGGGGTCGACGGCCGGCGGCCCACGGCCGCGCGGGTCCCGCTCGCGCCTGCGCCGCCGCGGTCGTCGCGCTGGTCGGATGCTCGATCGGCTCCGACGACGACCGAGGTGCCGCCGCAGCGGCGAGTGGATGTCGGCTACCCGATGCCGCGTCTCGGACCCGAAGAGGCGCCGGGCCTCGTCGCCCGCCTCGGGCCCTCGAAGCACACCGAGGCGCTCATCGAGGCACTTCGCGATCTCCGTGCGCCGGCGACGTTCTTCCTGCAGGGCGTGAACGTCGAGGACCGAGCCGATGTCGTGGGTCGACTCGTCGCCGAGGAGCACGAGCTCGGCAACCACACCTGGGGGCACCCGTACCTCACCAAGCTGCCCGACCCGGAGGTGCGCGCCGAGATCGAACGCACCCAGGTGGCGATCTCGGCGGCGGCCGGCGTGCAGCCGACCAGCCTGCGGCCGCCCTACGGTGACGTAGATCACCGGGTTCGCGGCCTCGCCGGACTGCCGATCGTCGTCTGGGACGTCGACACGAACGACTGGCAGGAACCGGGCGGCGACGTCGTGGCAGAGCGTGCGATCTCTCGGTCGTCACGCGGCAGCATCGTGTTGATGCACGACACGCACGAGGAGACCTGGCCGCAGTGCCCGGCATCATCGACGGCCTGTGCGACCGCGGCTTCACGCTCGCGACGGTGAGCGATCAGTTCGGCGGGGTGCTGCCGGGCTCGGGCACGCTGGTGTCGCACGGCCCACGTTGAGCAGGACTACGCCCAGCGGAGGATGGCTCGGCGCTCGAACAGCCCGATGATCGCGTCGGTGAGCTTGCCGAGCACGGCGAGCAGGATGATCGCGAGGAAGATCCGGTCGATCCGCCCGTTGTTGCCCGAGTCGACCAGCAGGAACCCGAGGCCCATCGAGCTCGCGATGAGCTCGGCCGCCACGAGGAACAGCCACGACTGCGCGAGTGCGAGCCGCAGCGCCGAGAGCACCGACGGCACGACGGCGGGCAGCTGCACCGTCGCGAAGAGGCTGATGCCGTGCCGGCCGAACGCGCGGCCGGCCTCGAGGAGCTGGCGGTCGACGTGCCGGAGCGCCGCCGCCACGATCGTGTAGACAGGGAAGAACGCGCCGATCGCGATGAGGATGATCTTCGACTCCTCGCCGATCTTGAACCACAGGATCAGCAGCGGCACCCACGCGAGCGACGGCACCGCGCGGATCGCGCCGAGCGTCGGCGCGAGCAGGATGTCGCCCAGGCGGCTCAGCCCCACGACGGCGCCGAGGGCGAGGCCGATCGCCGCACCGGTCGCGAAGCCGAGCAGCACGCGCTGCGTCGAGATCGCCACGTACTGGCCGAGGAGGCCCCGCTGCGCGAGGTCGATGGCCGCGAGCCACACCATCTCGGGGCTCGGCAGCTGCGACACCGGCACGAGTCCGTTCGTCGACACGAGCTGCCAGACGAGGAGCAGCGCGATCGGCAGCAGCGCACCGCCCACCACGACGAACCAGCGTCGCCGGGTGAGCGGGCGCCGGTCGCGCGGTTCCCGCGATCGAGGGGCGACGGATGCCGCAGGGCCGGTGTCCTTCGCGTCGGGACCTACGTCGGTACCCGACTCATCGTACGACCCGGCCGCAGCAGTGGGCCGGCCGACGACGACGGGCGCCGCGAAGTGCCGGTCGACCGAGCCGTCGGGCAGGCCCGCCCGGTCAGTGGACGTCGTCTTCGCGGCATCCGTCCCGCTCATGCTCGGTCTCCCTGTGCTCGTCGCCGTATGTCTCCGTTCCCGCGTCGGGTGCCCGCCCCAACGGGCACCCGACGCGGGAACGGAGACATCGGGCGAATGGTCCTACTCGAAGCGGGCGGCGTCGGCCCGCTTCACGAACTCGTCGTCGATGAGCGTGGCGAGCGCCTCATCGACCTGCTGCTGCGTCGCGACGTCGCCGAGCTCGACGAAGATCGGGCCGATCTTCTCGAGCACCTCGACCTGCGCATCGCCCGGCACGGGGTCGACGTCGAGGTTCGAGCGCTCGGTGATCACCTTCGTGGCCACCGCGAGGTCGAGGCCCGCGACCTCGGCGAGGATCTCGGCGGTGTCCTCGGGGTGCTCGGCGGCCCAGGCGCGGGCGCTCTCGTACGCGTCGATGACGGCCTGCGCGACGTCGGGCTTCTCGGCGAGGAACGACTCGGTGGCGTTCAGGAAGCCGTAGCTGTTGAAGTCGACGTTGCGGAAGAACAGCGTCGCCCCCTCTTCCTCGGCGCCCGCCATGATCGGGTCGAGGCCCGCCCACGCGTCGACCGAGCCGTTCTGCAGGGCCGCCCAGCCGTCGGCGTGCTGCAGGTTCTGCAGCACGATGTCGTCGGGCGAGACCCCCTCGGCCTCGAGTGCCTGCAGCAGGAAGAAGTACGGGTCGGTGCCCTTGGTGGCCGCGACCTGCTTGCCCTTCAGGTCGTCGACGGAGCCGATCGAGGAACCGGCCGGCGCGACGAGCGCCGACCACTCGGGCTGCGAGTAGATGTCGATGACGTGGATGGGCGAGCCGTTCGAGCGCGCGAGCAGGGCCGCCGAGCCCGCCGTCGATCCGACGTCGATGGCACCGGCCCGCAGCGCCTCGTTCGCCTTGTTCGAGCCCGCCGACTGCACCCACGTCACGGTGAGGCCGGCGTCCTCGAGCCAGCCCTGGTCCTTGATGATGAGGCTCAGCGGGTTGTAGGTCGCGAAGTCGATGTTGAGCGTCTGGCCCTCGAGCGACGCGGCACCGGATGCCGCGGGCTCGGGCTCTGCGGCCTGGCCCTCGCCGGCGACGCAGCCCGAGAGCAGGAGCGCGGTGGCGGCGGCGCCCGCGACGAGCGCGGAGCTGAGGAAGGGAGTGCGGGACATGGATCTCCTTGGGGTGGTTCGTGCGGGGCCGTATGCCGTGGCGGCGCCCTCAGTACGGATAGTGCGGAATGGTGGTGGTGGTCTCGACGCCGCGCGCGACGCCGTGCCGGTCGATGCCGAGGCCGTCGAGGAGGCGCCCCCGCAGTTCGGCGAGCTCGGCCGAGCCGCGGTCGCGTGGGCGGCGGCCGGGCACGACGACGGTCTGGCGGATCACGGCGCCCGGCTCGTCGCCCTCGGCGCCGAGCAGGATCACACGGTCGGCGAGCTGCAGCGCCTCGTCGACGTCATGCGTGACGAGGAGCACCGTGGTCGGCTCGGCGGCGTGCACGTCGAGCAGCAGGTCCTGCATCTTCAGCCGGGTCAGCGCGTCGAGCGCGCCGAACGGCTCGTCGAGCAGCAGCACGCCGGGGTTGCGCGCCAGCGCCCGGGCGAGCGACGCGCGCTGGGCCATGCCCCCCGAGACCTCGCGCGGACGATGGCCGGCGAAGTCGGCGAGCCCCACGAGTTCGAGGAGGCGCGCGACCTGTGTCCGGGCCGTCTCCCGCGGCGTGCCGCGTGGAAGGCCGAGCGCGACGTTCTTCGCGATGGTGCGCCAGGGCAGCAGCCGCGGCTCCTGGAACCCGACACCCGTGCGGCGATCGTAGGGCGCGACGGGCGTGCCGTCGATGGCGACCTCGCCGCTCGTGGGGCGGTCGAGGCCGCCGGCGATCCGGAGGAGCGTCGACTTGCCGCAGCCGCTCGGCCCGAGGATGGCGAGGATCTCACCCGCGGCGACGTCGAGGTCGAGGTCCCGCAGCACGGGTCGAACCGCGCCTGCCGACTCGAAGGCGCGGCCGACCCCGCGGAACGCGACCGGCGCGGCGGCGGTCGCGTCGGCGCGCGCGGCCGAGCGGACGGTCGGCTGGCGGCCGGTCACGGATGTCGCCGTCATGGCAGCTCCTCGCGGGGCGTACAGGGGGGATGGATGCCCCGACGCTACCCACGTGCGGCCGATGTGTCAGCCGCGCGCGACCCGCGGCGTAACACCCGCGACACGTGAGGTAACACCCGGCCCGGGTGCGGCCGCGGCGCGCTCAGAGCCGCTTGTGCTTGTGCACCGCCGCCGTCTCGTACCCCAACTCGTCGTAGAGCCGGATCGCCGGCTCGTTGTACGCGAAGACGTTCAGGCGCATCTCGGACGCGCCCTGCGACCTGGCGATGTCCTCGGCGAGGATCATGGCGGCTCGGCCGATACCGCGCCGGCGATGCGTGTCGTGCACCGCGACATCCCAGATCCACCAGCTCGCCCCGTCGGGCGACGGTCCGATCCAGAGCCAGCCTGCGTCCTCGTCGCCGGCCAGGATCGTGAAGAGGAAGTGCCCCTCGACCGGCCGCCCGTCGGGGAAGAACTGCTCCTCCGACGCGCGGCGGGTGGCAGCCGCCTGATCGGGCGTATCCCCGGCCGCGATGCGCGCCTGCTCGTACGCGGCCATGGCCACGGGGAGCCAACGTGCGGTCTCGTCGTCGGACTTGGGAACGAGTCGGATGTCGGGCGTCGCCATCCGCCCATGCTCGCACGAACCCGGCGCAGTCGCTGCGCTGCGGCGTGGCCGGCCGCGGTTACAGGCCGTGCTCGCCGAGCCAGTCGAGCAGCACGTGCGTGAACTCCGCCTGGCGTTCGATGTTCGCGAGGTGCGCCGCCTCGTGGCAGCGGAATCCCGTGGCCGCAGGCAGCGCGTCGAGGAGGTGCTCGTATTGGGCGCGCGTCGCGCTGAGGTCGTAGTCGCCGACCACGACGAGCGCGGGCACCCGGATGTCGCCGAGCCGCCCATAGGCGGGCGGCTCGAGCGGCTCGGGGCGGGCGGGGTGATCGGCGTGGATGGCGTTCGGGGCGTTCAGCTCGTGGGCGAGCGCCACGAATCGGGGATCGAGGTTGCTCTCGAGTCGCAGCGGACCTGCGGCCCAGAGCGCCGTCTCGAGGCGCATCAGGAGCGCCGTGTCGGATGCCGCGATGGCCGCGTCGAGCTCGTCGATGCGTCGATGCTCCTCCGTCGTGAGATCGGCCTCGGGATACCCGCTCGGGCCGCTGCCGACGACCACGAGACCCGATACGCGCTCGGGGGACTCGAGCGCGAGGTCGAGCGCGATCGTGCCGCCGCGTCCGGCGCCCACCACGGTCGCTCGCTCCACGCCGAGGTGATCGAGCACCGACCGCACGTCATCGCGATCGGAGTACGGCACGTCGTCGTGCCGCGTCGCGCCGGATCCCCGCGGATCCATGCGCACCACGAAGTGCCCGGCCGCGAGCTCGGCGATCTGCGGATCCCACATGCGCATGGTCGCGACGCCGGTGGGCAGGAGCAGCACCGCGGGGGCCGACGCGCGGCCGTCGGTCTCGAAGGCGAGGTCGGCTCCGGGGACGGTCAGTCGGGGCATGCTTCGAGACTACGCAACGGATGCCGCAACGCGAGCGGTCCCGGCCGTCGGTGACGCGGCAGCCATCAGTCGTCGCCCTTGTTCTTGCCCTTGCCCTTGTCGCCGCTGTTCCCGGGCGCGTCACCGCTGTTGCCTGGGGCGTCGGTGCCGTCGTTGCCGCTGTCCACGCTGTCGGGCGACGGCTCGGGTTCGGGCGTCGTCGTCGCGACCTCGGCGGCCTCGAGGTCGGCGCGCACGAGTTCCATGGCGGCGCGGATGCGCTGCTCCCGCTCGGGGTCGATGCCTCCGGCATCGACGGCGGCGGCGAGATCGCGCTCGAGCAGGGCGAGCTCGGCGAGGGCGCCGGCGTAATCGCCCGCTGCGGCGCGCTCGGCGACCTGCACGACCGACGCGTGCAGTGCGGCCGTGGTCTCCTCGGTCGAGGCGCCGCATGCGGAGAGGCCGAACGTCAGGGCGACGGCGATCGCGGCGGCGGGAAGGGCGGCACGGCGACCGCGCAGACGCGTGCTGCGGATCATCCGGTCACCGCATCGTCGAGCTCCTCGAGGTGCACGCCGAGCTCGCCGGGAACCTCCGGCAACGGTGCGGGCGTCGACTCCGCGGCGGGCGGTGCCGACAACGCCGAGCCGATCAGCAGCGCGACGACCGTCGCGATGGTCGCGAGCAGGCCGACCGCGATGGCCGGACGGACCCAGCGGCGTGAGCGCTCGCCGGCCCGTGCGGCCCTGCGGGAGGTCGCCCCGTCGGACGCGGATGCCGCGGGCACGCCGAAGAACGAACGGTCGGCGGCGGGAAGGATCCGGGTGTCGGCGGTCGAGTCATCCGTCTCCTCGTCGGTGCTCGGCGCCGCCCCGCCGCCCGCCTGAGTCGCCGGCGCCGCGAGATCGCCGAACGCGACCGTCGGGGCGGTGACGGCCCCGTCCGTCGTGTCGAGCGTCGCGGCGGCGACCGCGATGTCGAGCGCGCTCGGCCGGTCGGTGGGCTCGCGGGCGGTCATCCCGCTGAGCAACGTCACCCAATCGGCGCCGAGCGACGCCGGGACGTCGGGATCGCGCACGAGACGTGCGCTCGCGGCCTCGACGGCGGGACCCGGGAAGGCGGTCTTTCCCGTGCGCGCCTCGAGCACCAGCAGGCCGAGCGAGTAGACGTCGGCGGCGGGTCCGGGGGCTGTGCCGGTGACCTGTTCGGGGCTGAGGTAGCCGGGCGTGCCCACGAGCAGGCCGGTGCGGGTGAGCCTGGCATCGTCGATGAGGCGCGCGATGCCGAAGTCGGCGAGCTTCGCGTTCCAGGTGCGACTGGGCAGGTGCGCGGGCTCGAGCAGCACGTTCGCGGGCTTCACGTCGCGGTGCACGATGCCGCGCTCGTGGATGACATGCAGGGCCTCGGCGAGGTCGGCGAGCATGCCCGCGGCATCGGCCGGACCGAGCGGACCGAGCTTCAGCGCCTCGCGCAGGTCGCGGCCGTCGATGAGCTCCATGACGAGGAACTCGCGCCCGCTGTCCGGATCGTGGGCGGCGTCGTAGAGCCGCACGAGCGCACGATGGGCGAGGCTCGCGAGCAGCGCCGTCTCCGACCTGCGGCGCTCGGTGTCGTCGATGCCCTCGGCGGCCTCGGCGAACACCTTGACCGCCACCGGGCGCCCGAGTGCGAGGTCCTCTCCGCGGTACACGCTCGCCATGCCGCCACGGCCGATCAGGCCGTCGAGGCGGTAGCGCTCGCCGAGCGTCGTGCCGACGAACGAGTCGCCGGCGACGCGGTCAGGGGAGGTCGTCACGCTACCGAGGGTAGCCGTCGCGCCTGAGCGTCGCCCATCCGGTGGATGGGGTTGACGACGGGAGCCCGGTGGTGCAACCCGTGTGCAGCCGCGTCAGCCGAAGATCATGGGCATGTCCTCGTCGTCGGCGCCCAGGTCGAGCTCGGCGAGCACGGGAACGTGGTCGGAGGGGGCCTGCCCCTTGCGCTCGTTGCGGTGGATCGAGGCATCCGTCACCGCAGCGGCGAAGGCTTCGGAGCCGAGGATGAAGTCGATGCGCATGCCCTCGTTGCGGGGGAACCGCAGCTGCTTGTAGTCCCAGTACGTGTAGCCCTCGGGCACTCGCGGGCGCACGACATCCGTCACCCCCGCCGCCTCGAGCGCGAAGAACGCCTGCCGCTCCTGCGGCGACACGTGCGTCGAGATGCCCTCGACGACGGCCGGGTCGCCGTTGTCCTGGTCGAACGGGGCGATGTTGAAGTCGCCCATGAGCGCGAGCGGCACCTCGGGATGGGCCGTCGTCTCACCGCGCGCGTACTCGGCGAGGGCGGCGAGCCAGTCGAGCTTGTAGCCATAGTGCGGATCCCCGAGCGCGCGCCCGTTGGGCACATACAGGCTCCAGAGCCGTACGCCGTCGACGACCGCCCCGATCGCGCGCGCCTCCTGCGGCTGGTCGGGACCCTCGACGCCCTTCAGGAAGCCCGGCATGTCGGGGAAGCTGGTCTCGACGCCCTCGATGGGCGATCGGCTCGCGATGGCGACGCCGTTCCACTGATCGAACCCATGGATCGCGAGCTCGTACCCCTGCGACTCGAACGCCTCGGCGGGAAACTGCTCGGGCTTGCACTTGATCTCCTGCATCGCAAGCACGTCGACGTCTTCGCGCACCATCCAGTCGACGACACGGTCGACGCGGGTGCGGATCGAGTTGACGTTCCAGGTGGCCATGCGCATGGCACCAGACTAGGACGGCGTGCCGACACCTTCCCGCTCGGACGGCGCGTCGGGGCCGTCGTCATCGGCGCCTCGCTCTGCATTCGCGTTCTCGCCGCCGCGGCCGCCGCCGCCGCGGGCGTCGTCGCCGTCGCCGCCGTCGAGGTCGGCGAGGTGCAGCCGCGGGACCACGATCCAGATGCCGATCAGCACGACGGTGCCGACGCCGAGCGCCACGAATCCCGCGGTGCGACTCAGGGCGATATCGAAGACGAGACTCGTGACGCCGACCACCAGGAGCGCGACCACGATGAGGTTCGCGATGAGGAGCAGGTTGCCGGTGCGCACGACGCGTTCCTTCGCCTGCCGTCGGAACAGGGCACGGTGCAGTGTCACGGGCGCGAGCCCGACCACGGTGGCGAGTCCGGCGAGTGCGACCAGCACGAGGTAGAGGGTCAGCTGGTAGCCGTCGAGCTCCGCGAATCGCGGCTGGAACGCCACCGCGAGCAGGAAGCCTCCGATGAGCTGCGTGCCCGTGAGCGAGACGCGGAGCTCCTGCAGGATGTCGTTCCAGTTGCGATCGCTGCGTTCGTTCGGCGTCTCGCTGCGGCCGTCGCGGTGCGCGTTGTCGGCGTGGCGGGGGGCATTCATGCTCGATCGTAGCCACGCGACTCCGCCGCGATTCAAGCCCTTGCGCGGCGGGGCGATGCTCGCCTACAACTTCGACTCGCCTGGAACGTCGAGCCGGGCACCCATCCGGTCGTAGTCGCGGGTGATGGCCGGCCCGCACGGGTCGCTCGCGAACGCGAGGAAGAACGACAGGAACGACACGACGAGTGCCGTGCCGGCCATGAGCACCAGCAGCACTCGTGAGCACGAGATCCCACATGATGATGGGCCGCTTGGGTGGAGCGGATGTCTCGATCACGGGCTCCCCCATCGCCGTCGTCGCTCGATCGGGCGCGCCACGCCGAATCCTGGCAGCGGACCGCCGCATGCTGCAAGGATCGACTGAGAGCCAGGGAGGCGGGGGTGGCCGTGAAGTTCAGCATCGAAGGCGTCGAGGGGCTGCCCGAGATCTCGCGGGGCGACGACCTCGCGGCGCTCGTCGCGGGCGCCGTCGACCTCGCCGACGGCGACATCCTCGTCGTCACGTCGAAGGTCGTGTCGAAGTCCGAGGGCCGCGTCGTGCAGGCCGACGATCGGGAGGCCGCCATCGCCGCCGAGACCGTGCGCGTCGTCGCCACGCGCGAGCACGAGGGCGGCGTGACCCGCATCGTCGAGAACCGACAGGGCATCATCGGGGCGGCCGCAGGCGTGGACGCGTCCAACGCGCCGCACGGCACGGTGCTGCTGCTGCCCATCGATCCCGACGCCTCCGCGCGGGCGCTCGCCACCGGCATCCGTGCCCTCACGGGAGCGACCGTTGGGGTCATCCTGTCCGACACCCTCGGTCGGCCCTGGCGCGAGGGCCAGACCGACATCGCCATCGGCGCGGCCGGCGTGCACGTGTTCGACGACCTGCGCGGCCAGGCGGATGCCTCGGGCAAGCCGCTCGTCGTCACGATGCCGTGCGTCGCCGACGAGGTCGCGGGCGCCGCCGAGCTCGTGAAAGGGAAGGCCTCCCGGATTCCGGTCGCCGTCGTGCGCGGACTCGGACGGTTCGTGGGCGACCTCGACCTGCCCGGTGCGCGCAGCATCCAGCGGCCCGCCGAACGCGACCTGTTCCGCATCGGCGCCGACGAGGCCTACAACGAGGGCTACCGCGACGGCTTCGACGAGGCGCAGGCCGAGGGCCCGCTGAACCCCGCGGGGTGACCAGGGCCTCTCCGAATCGAGAGAGGATGGAGGGGTGTCAGCGCACATCGGCTATGCCGCGATGCTCGAACGGTTCCCGCCCGCGGAGGTGGTCGCGCTCGCCGCGCTCGCCGAGTCGCACGGATTCACGGGCGTCATGGCGACCGACCACTTCCAGCCGTGGGTGCCCGCGCAGGGGGAGTCCTCGTTCGTGTGGAGCGTGCTCGCCGCGATCGGCGAGCGTACCACGGGCGACCTCGGCCCCGGGGTCACGACGCCGACGTTCCGGATGCATCCGGCCGTCGCCGCCCAGGCGAGCGCGACGCTCGGCGCCCTGTACCCCGGCCGGCACTGGCTCGGCATCGGATCGGGCGAGGCCCTCAACGAACACGTCGTCGGCCGGTACTGGCCCGAGGCGCACGAGCGCATCAACCGCATGTTCGAGGCCGTCGACGTCATCCGCAAGCTCTTCGCGGGCTCGCTCGCCGGGCGCGACGTGCGTCACGCCGGACCGCACTTCCGGCTCGAGTCGACGCGGCTCTGGACGATGCCCGCGGTCGCGCCCGACATCCTGGTCGCGGCATCCGGCCCCGTGACGGCCCGCCGGGCCGGACGCAACGTCGACGGGTTCATCACGCTCGGCGGCCCCACGGATCGGCTCGCTCCGCTCATCACGCGCTTCGCCGAGGGCGCCCGCGAGGCCGGACGCGATCCCGCCGCCATGCCGAGGGTCGTGCAGTTGCACCTGTCGTGGGCCGCGACCGACGAGGAGGCCATGCGCAATGCGCTGCGCGAGTGGCCCAACGGGGGGATGCGCTTCCCGCGCAGCGACATCCGCTCGCCCTACGAGTTCGACCAGCTCGCTCGTACGGTGCGACCCGAGGACTTCGCCGGTCGCATGGTGGTCTCCTCCGACCTCGACGTGCACCGCGCCGACATCCAGCGCCACCTCGACCTCGGCTTCGACCGCGTCTACCTGCACAACGTGGGTCGCAACCAGGCGGAGTTCCTCGAGGTCTTCGGCCGCGAGGTGCTGCCGGGGCTGCACTCGTGAGGGGGAGCGGGCGGCGGATGTCGCGAGTGCATGCCATCCGCACCGTCGGGGTGGGCGTCCGGTGCATTCGGCATGGTGTCGGGGTTCGCGCGTGAGGGCTCGTGGGCGGCAGATGTCGCGAGTCGATGCCATCCGCACCGCCCGGATCGACCACCGGTGCAGACGGCATCGACTCGCGAAGGAACCGCGATGAGGTGGACGGTGGTCATCCCCGTGAAGGCGCCCGCGTCGGGCAAGTCGCGGCTCGTTCCGGGCGTGACGGATGCCGCGCGCGCCGCCCTCGCCCGCGCGTTCGCGCTCGACACGATCGCGGCGGCGCGTGCGGCGCGTTCGGTCGAGCGCGTGATCGTCGTGGGCGACGATCCCGACCTCGCCGACGGCGCGGAGTTCCTCGCCGAATCGCCCGGCGAGCGAGGCCTGCTCCCGGCGATCCGCCATGGCATCGCGTACGCGCGCACCGGGTCTCGGGACGCGACTGCTCCGCTCCCCGACGGGCGGGATGCCGCGACTGCTCCGCTCCCCGACGGGCGGGATGCCGCGACTGCTCCGCTCCCCGACGGGCGGGATGCCGCGACTGCTCCGCTCCCCGACGGGCGGGATGCCGCCGTCGCCGTGCTGCTCGGCGACCTGCCGGCGCTCACCGCCGACGAGCTCGACTCGGCCCTCGAGGCGGCGTCGCGGCATCCGCTCGCCTTCGTGCGCGACGCCGACGGCACGGGCACGACCCTCGCGACCGCCGCCGTCGGCGTCGCGTTCGATCCGCAATTCGGGCCCGGGTCGGCCGCGCGGCACGCCGCGGCCGGGTTCGTCGAGCTCGAGGCATCCGGTGCTCCTGGACTCACGCGTGACGTCGACACGGTCGACGGCCTCGAAACCGTGCTGCACCATGGAGTCGGCGACCACACCGCCGACGTCGTGGCGCACCTCGCCGATCGAAAGGGAACCGCATGACGCTCACACTCGGATACAAGGCCTCGGCCGAGCAGTTCGACCCGCGCGAGCTCGTCGAGATCGCCGTCGCGGCCGAGGGGCACGGCATGGAGTCCGTGTGGACGAGCGACCACTTCCAGCCGTGGCGGCACACGGGCGGGCACGCGCCGTTCTCGCTCACGTGGATGGCCGCGGTCGGCGAGCGCACGTCGACCGTGAGAATCGGCACGAGCGTGATGACGCCGACGTTCCGGTACAACCCCGCGGTGCTGGCGCAGGCATTCGCGTCGTTGGGGGTGTTGTATCAGGGGCGGGTGATCGCGGGGTTCGGCACGGGCGAGGCGCTCAACGAGATCGCGACCGGGTTCCGCGGCGCGGGCGAGCAGGACTGGCCCGAGTTCCGGGAGCGGTTCGCGCGGCTGCGCGAGGCGGTGCGCCTCATGCGCGCGCTCTGGACCGGCGACGACCAGGTGAGCTTCGAGGGTGAGTACTACTCGACGCACGACGCGTCGATCTACGACCGGCCGGATGCCCCGGTGCCGGTGTACATCGCGGCCGGCGGGCCGACCGTGGCGAAGTACGCGGGCCGTTCGGGCGACGGGTTCATCTGCACGTCGGGCAAGGGGCCGGAGCTGTACGTCGACGAGCTCATCCCGGCGGTGAAGGAGGGCGCGGCGGCCGGCGGGCGCGACTACGACGCGCTCGACCGGATGATCGAGATCAAGCTGTCGTACGAGGAGACCGAGGAGGCCGCGCTCGACAACACGCGCTTCTGGTCGCCGCTGTCGCTCTCGAAGGAGCAGAAGCACGACATCACCGATCCCGTCGAGATGGAGCGCGCAGCCGACGCCCTGCCGATCGAGCAGATCGCGAAGCGGTGGATCGTGGGCACCGACCCCGACGCGGTCGTCGAGCAGATCGGGCAGTACGTCGACTGGGGCTTCAACCACCTGGTGTTCCACGCGCCCGGTCACGACCAGCGCCGGTTCCTCGAGCTCTTCGAGCGCGACCTCGCGCCGCGACTGCGCGCACGCTGACCGCGACGAGCAGAACAGAAGTCGCAGTCGTTCATCATCCGGGGCATCCTGAGCCCGCACGACTGCGACTTCTGCGACATGCGTCAATCGCCGTCGTCGAGCGGCACCCGCTCCCGTGCCCGCACGTCGCCGGTACCGAGACCCTGCCACCGTGCGCGGGTCTCTATACGCTCCATCGTCGCTGGTCGACCACCGGCCGGCTCACTCGGCCAGGTCGACCACCAGCCCCGTTCCGCCGCCGCGGCGCACCGGTTCGGCGACGGCCGTCATGAGCCCCTCGGAGTCGACCTCGATCGCCGCGGCCGCGCCGATCTCCCCGGTCGGCGTGAGTCCCTGCCCGTACGGCGCGAGGTCGTCCTGGAACTCCGCGATGAAGTCGGCCTCCGCCAGGGTGGCGACGGTGTTCCGCTGCGTGGCGCGCGGCGCCGCCACGGCCTCGGGCATGGTCATCCCGAGGTCGATCCGGTTCAGCAGGATCTGCACCACGGTCGTGATGATCGTCGACCCGCCGGGCGAGCCGAGCACGTACCGCACCTCGCCGCCGTCCAGCACGATCGTCGGCGACATGGAGGAGCGGGGCCGCTTGCCCGGCTCCACGATATTGGGGTCATCCGGGTTCGGGACGAAGCTGAAATCGGTCAGCTCGTTGTTGAGGAGAAAGCCCCGGCCCGGCACCGTCATGCCCGAGCCGCCGGTCTGCTCGATCGTGAGGGTGTAGGCGACGGCGTTGCCCCACTGGTCGACGACCGAGAGGTGCGTGGTCGACGGCCCCTCGAAGTCGGAGCGATCGGATGCCGCAGCCGCGACGCATCCCGTCGCGCTGAGGTCGCCCGGCGACACGGGCCGGGGCGAGGCCTGCTCGGGGTCGATCTCGCATGCCCGTGCGTCGGCGAACTCCTGGCTGAGCAGCGTCTCGGTCGGCACGTCCACGAACGCGGGGTCACCCACGTACGCGTTGCGGTCGGCGAACGCGTGCGCCGTGGCCTCGAAGTAGAGGTGCAGCGCCTTCCCCGGGTCATCCGCCGACGGTTCGAGGTTCTCGAGGATGTTCAGCGACTCGCCCACGGTCGTGCCGCCCGACGACGACGGGGCCATGCCGTAGACGTCGAGGCCGCGGTAGTCGACGTACGTCGGGTCCTGGAAGAGCACCTTGTAGTCTGCGACGTCCTCGGCCGTCATCAACCCGGGGTACGCCGGGAGTGTGGCGTCGTCGGTCGTGATCGGGTCCTGCACGACGCCCGCGATCTCGTCGGCGATCGGCCCCCCGTAGAACACGTCGGTGCCCTTGAGTGCGATCCGCCGCAGCGTCTTCGCGAGGTCGAGGTTCTTGAAGGTCGCGCCGACCACGGGCGCGTCACCGTCGGGAAGGAAGAGCTCCGCGGTGTCGGGGAACTGGGCGAAGCGGTCCTTGTTGGCGAGCGTCTGGGCGCGGAAGGTCTCGTCGACGCGGAAGCCGCGCGTCGCGAGGAGGATGGAGGGCTCGAGCAGGTCGCGGAGCGACTCGGTGCCGAACTCGTCGACCGCGGCCTCCCACGTCGCGAGGGTGCCGGGCACGCCGACCGACAGGCCCGACGACACCGCGTCGGCGAACGAGTACGGCTGCCCGGTCGCCGGGTCGAGGAATGCGTCGCTCTCCATCCCGGCCGGCGCGGTCTCGCGACCGTCGATCGTGGTGATCTCGCCCGTCGCGGCGTCGAAGTAGACGAAGTACCCGCCGCCACCGATGCCGGCACTGTACGGCTCGGTGACGCCGAGCGCAGCGGCCGCGGCGACGGCGGCGTCCGCCGCATTGCCGCCGTCGCGGAGCACCTCGAGTCCGATGCGGCTGGCCTCGGCGTCCACGGAGGAGACGGCGCCGCCGTGGCCCGTCGACGTCGATGGGGCGGGGGGCGCCGGACGCCCGGCCGCGACCGAGCCCACCGCAGCCGACGTGACCGTGGGCAGCGCCGACGCGGGCGCGACGGCGGCGACGGCCCCGAGCGACATCGTGGCGGCGAGTGCGATGCCCACGCGGCGGAGCGCGGAGCGACGGTGGACGATGACCATGAGAACCCCCAGAACTGGGTACAGCTGCCGATTCCGCTCACATTAGCGGCGTGGTCGACCCGGCGGCAACGGTTGACGGCGATCGAGCGCGACCCATCCTGAATGTTCACCTCGTTTCGGCGCCGGATGCCGCGCGCAGGCGTAGCCTGAAGTCATGCGTGCCCGTGATACCGGGGCGTCCCGCCGGTTCACCCGCTGGATTCCCGCCATCGCCGCGCCGATCGCGATCGGCGTCGGCGTCGTGCTCGTGCCGATGCAGGCGAACGCCGCGGTCGACCTGCCCGACCTCAGCCCCGCCGAACTCCTCGAGCTGGCCGCGTCGAGCGAGGTCGACGCGCTCTCGGGCACGATCGAGCAGACCTCCGAGCTCGGCCTCCCCGACCTCTCCGGACTGAGTGGCGCCATGGGCGGCGGCTCGGGCGACGGCGACGGGCCCGCCGCTGGCGATGACGCGGCATCCGCCACCGATCTCGACGACCTCATCTCGCTCGCCACCGGCACGCATACGGCGCGCGTCTACGTCGACGGCGACGACGCGCGGCTGCAGGTGCTCGACCGGCTCGCAGAGCGCGACGTGTACGTCAGCGCCGACGGTGTCTGGGTCTACGACTCCCCGGAGCAGGCGGCGACCCACGTCGCCGTCGACACCGGCTCGTTCGAGGCGCTCGAACAGAAGCTCGAGGCGACCTACGGCACCGACGCGGAGGCGCGCGCTGATGAGCTTCGCGCCGAGCTCGAGGCCGAGCTCGGAGCACCCTTGCCGACGCCCGAGGAACTGCTCGACCAAGCCCTCGCGAAGCTCGACGAGACCACCGAGGTCTCGGTCGGTACCGACGCACGCGTCGCCGGCCGCGAGGCGTACGAGCTCGTGCTCGAGCCCCGCGACGCCGAGACGCTCGTCGGCGAGGTCGCGGTCGCGATCGATGGTGAGACGGGCGCGGCGCTCGCGGCATCCATCACCGCCAGGGGCTCCGATGAGCCCGCCTTCAGCGTCGCGTTCACCGACGTCTCGTTCGAGGCCCCCGACGCGTCGGTGTTCGCGTTCACGCCGCCCGAGGGAACCGCGGTCACCGAGCACGTGGTGACGGCGCCGACCCTCGCCGAGCTCGAGCAGGGCAAGGCCGAGGCCGAGTCGGGCGCGAAGGGCGAGCGGATGCCGCAGCCGGTCGTGCACGGCGAGGGCTGGACGACCGTGGTCGAACTGACCGCGGGCGAGGGAGCCGCCGCAGGCCTCGACCCCGAGGCATCCGCGATGCTCGACACCCTCACGCAGCGGGTGGACGGCGGCCGCATGCTGTCGACCTCGCTCGTGACCGTGCTCCTCACCGACGACGGCCGCGTGCTGGCCGGCGCCGTCACCATCGACCACCTCGTCGACGTCGCCGGTCGCTGACGGTCGCTGCGGTGGCCGAGCTCGCGATCGAGACGCATGACCTCACCAAGCGCTTCCGTTCGCAACTCGCCGTCGACGGGCTCGCCCTCGCAGTGCCGCGCGGCTCGGTGTTCGGCTTCCTCGGGCCGAACGGCTCGGGCAAGACCACCACGATCCGGATGCTGCTCGGGCTCGTCGCGGCGACGGCGGGCGATGCGCGCGTGCTCGGCGCGGAGATGCCGCGGCACGTCGACACCGTGCTGCCCCGCGTCGGGGCACTCGTGGAGGGTCCCGCGTTCTCGCCGTACCTCTCGGGCGAGGCGAACCTGCGCCGCTTCGACGCGGCCGACCGGTGGGCGCCGCGCCGAACCCGTGCGGCCCGCGTCACCGAGGCGCTCGACCGGGTCGGGCTCTCGCACGCCGCGCGCAAGAAGGTGCACGCGTATTCCCTCGGCATGAAGCAGCGGCTCGGGCTCGCGAACGCGCTGCTCACGCCTCGCGAGCTGCTCGTGCTCGACGAGCCGACGAACGGCCTCGACCCCCAGGGCACGCGCGAGGTGCGTGCGCTCATCCGGTCGTTCGCCGACGACGGCACCACCGTGTTCGTGTCGAGCCACCTGCTCGCCGAGGTCGAACAGGTGTGCACGCACGTGGGCGTCATGAGCGCGGGGCGGCTCGTGGCCCAGGGCACCCTCGACGAGTTCCGCGCCGAGGGCGAGACGCGCGTGCTCGTGCGCACGCCCGACGTGGCACGGGCGCGCGAGGTGCTTGCCGGGCTGGGGCTCGACGTGGATGCCGCGGGGGACGCTTCGATGACGGCCCGCCTCGGGGCGACGCCGCCCGAGCGGGTCGTCGTCGCCCTCGTCGAAGGCGACGTGCGCGTGCGCGGGTTCGAGACGCTGCACGCGGACCTCGAGCAGCGGTTCGTGGAGCTCACCGGGGAGGGGTTCGACGTTGTCCAGTGAGGCGGGCCAGGGTCTCGAGGCGGCCGCTGCGCTGCCTCCTCGACCAGCGGGGGAGACGGCCGCTTCGCGGCCCACTCGGCCACCGGAGGCGCAGTCCCCCGCGCGAGCGGCGGGCGGCACCCTCTCGCTGCTCGGCTCGGAGCTGCTCACGCTGTTCCGCCGGCGCCGCACGTGGGCCATGCTCGGCGCGCTCGCGCTCATCCCCATCCTCATCGCCGTGGCGACCCGCATCGCTGGCGGTTCATCGCCCGGCCGCGGCCCCGCGTTCCTCGATCAGGTCACCGGCAACGGGCTGTTCGTCGGGGTCACCGCCATGACCGTGGCGATCCCGCTGTTCCTCCCGCTCACGATCGGCGTCGTGGCGGGTGACTCGATCGCGGGCGAGGCGAGCCATGGCACGCTGCGGTACCTGCTCATCGCCCCCGCCGGCCGCATCCGCCTGCTCGTCGTGAAGTACGCCGCCGCCGCTGCCTTCTGCGCGGCCGCGACCCTCACCGTCGTGATCGTCGGCACGCTGATCGGGTGGGCGCTGTTCCCGGTGGGTCCGGTCACCCTGCTCTCGGGCGCCACGGTGAGCGTGGGCGAGGGGCTTCTGCGCCTCCTCGCCGTCGCCGCCTACGTCACAGTGTCGCTGCTCGGCATGTCGGCGATCGGGCTGTTCCTCTCGACGCTCACGACGGTGCCCGTCGGCGCCATGGCGGCCACCGCGATCCTCGCAGTCGTCTCGCAGATCATGGACGCCCTGCCGCAGCTGGAGGCGTTGCATCCGTGGCTCTTCACCCACCACTGGCTCGGCTTCGGCGATCTCCTGCGCGAACCCATCGTGTGGGACTCGTTCGCCGACAACGCCCTGCTGCAGGGCGGCTACATCGTGGTCTTCGGTGCGCTCGCCGTCGGCCGGTTCCTCACGAAGGACGTGCTGTCATGAGCGACGCCGCCGAACTTCCCGACAGCTATCGACGTGACGACACCATCGACCTCAAGAAGGACCGGAAGCTCGCCCTCGCGGTGCAGGGCGGCTTCGTCGTGCTGGCCGCGCTCGCCGTTGCGGTGGCGTGGCTTGCGAACCTCCCGTTGCAGACCGAGTGGAACCCGTTCGTCGCGATCGTCGTGACAGTGGTCGCCTGCCTCGTCTACATGATCGTGCACGAGGCGACCCACGGGGTGATGCTGCAGCTGCTCACCAAGGTGAAGCCCTCGTACCGGATGCGGTTCCCGTTCCTGACCACCGGGGGCAACGCCTTTCTCACGCCGCGGAGAGCGATCGTGATCGCGCTCGCCCCGATGGTGATCTGGGCGGTCGTGCTGATCGTCGCGCTGCTGCTCGTGCCGCAGGACTGGCGGCTGACCGTCTACGTGGTGCTGGCCCTGGACTTCGCCGGCTCCTCGGGCGACCTCGTCGAGGCGGTCGTGCTGTCGCGCCAGCGCCGCGACGCGCTCGTGCGCGACGACGGCGACCGCATCCACGTCTTCCTGCCCGTGGACTGAGCCGACACCGCATCCTCACGCCGTGGTGGCGATCCTGACGGCGACGAGCGCCGACCCGTGATCGCCGTCGAGGCGTCGCGTCACGTCGAACCACGGTGAGGCCGTGACGGATGCCTCGACCCGGTCGAGATGGCGCCGATCCATGCCGGGAGCCGGACCGTCGCCGTAGACGATGAGGAGGCGCCCGCCGGGTGCCAAAACGTGGGCGAGCGAGGCGAGCTCGGGCGCGGAATCCGAGGTCCAGAAGACGTTGACGTTGACGGCGATGGCCGCGTCGAGCGGCCCGACCGCGGGGTCGAGCCCGGCGATGTCGGCGACGCGCAGGTCGACGATCCCGGCGTCGACCTGCTGCGGTACGCGGCGCCGGATGCGATCGACGGCATTCGCCGAACGGTCGATCGCGACCACCGCCGGGTGGCCCGTGGCCGCGGCATCCGCGCCGTCGAGCGCTTCGAGGAGCAGCTCGACCGAGGCGCCGGTGCCCGAGCCGATGTCGAGCACCCGCTCGCCGGGCCGCGGTGCGAGGTGCTCGACCGCCCACCGGACCCGCGCGGGAACCGCCGTCGGCGCCATGGCGCGGAGACTATCCGACCCGCGTCGCCGGGCGCTCGCCGACGCTCGGCGGAAGCCGGCACAGGTCGTAGAAGTACCGCTTCGGCGCCGACTCGTCGGTCGCGTCGACGATCACGTTGACGGACGCGTGCGGCAGCTCGTCGCCCGCGAGCACCCACACCGAGAAGTGCCAGATGCCGCGCACGGCGAGGTTCAGCAGCCGGCGGCCGTCGACCACGATCACCGTGTCGGGGTCGGCCGCGCCGGGCAGTCTGCCGGCGCGGAACGGCTCGATGGTGTCGTGCCGGAGCGTCTGCTCGTCGACGTCGCCCAGCGACGCCCGCGCCACGCGCTGCCCGTGGGCGCCGAGCACGGTGGCCAGCTCGTCGGCGAAGCGCGTAGCCGGCTCCCCCGCCTCGCTCTCGACGGCCAGGAGCCGGCGACCCCGCGGCGAGTTGTGCAGGAACTCGTCGGCGATCGAGTCGAGCAGCGCCTGGCGTGCCTCGGTCAGCTCGTCCATGGCGCCTAGGCTACGCCTCGGCATCGACGGTCGCGACGGCTCGCGCACGGGACATCCGTTCCCCTGCGACCTCCGAGTAGGCGATCAGCGGGCGGCCGCTGACCGGATGCTCCAGCACGGTCGCCTCGACACCCCACACGCGGCGGATCAGCTCGGGGGTGAGCACTGCACCGGGCTCGCCCGCGGCCACGACCCGCCCCTCGGCGAGGACGATCACGTGATCGGCGTACCCCGCGGCGAGCGACAGGTCGTGCAGCGCGGCGAGCACGGTGAGGCCGCCGTGCGCCAGCTCGCGCAGGAGGCCGAGTATCGTGAGCTGGGCGTGCACGTCGAGGTGGTTCGTCGGCTCGTCGAGGAGCAGCAGCTCGGGCTCCTGCGCGAGGGCGCGGGCGAGGTTCACGCGCTGGCGCTCACCGCCGGACAGGGTCGCGTACTCGCGGCCCTCGAGTTCGGTGAGTTCCGCGTCCTCGAGGCAGCGGCGCACGATCGCGTGGTCGAGCTCGCCCGGGCCCGCGAAGGCGCCGACGTACGGCGTGCGCCCGAGCGCGACGACCTCGGCGACCCGGAGGCCCGGGGCATCCGTCACCTCCTGCTCGGCGAGGGCCACGACACGAGCGCGGTCGCGTCGACGCAGGGCGGCGAGATCGCGGTCGCCGAGTCGCGCGGTGCCGGCATCCGCCCGCTCGACGCCCGCGACGAGGTGCAGGAGCGTCGACTTGCCGGCGCCGTTCGGTCCGAGCAGGGCGCCGACGCGGCCGCCGGGGACGGTGCAGTCGACGTCGTCGATGATGAGGCGGCGTCCGCGGGTGAAGCGCACGCGGTCGGCCCAGAGGCCATCGACACTGCGGGCATCGGTCATGCGAGCCTCCGGTTGCGGAGCATCAGGACGGCGAACACGGGCCCGCCGACGAGCGCGGTGAGGATGCCGACGGGCAGCTCACGCGGGTCGAAGAGCGTACGGGCGCCCGTGTCGGCCCAGACGAGGAACAGGGCGCCCGCGAGTGCCGAGAGCGGCAGCAGCGCGCGGTGGCGCGCTCCGACGAGGAACCGCACGGCGTGCGGGAGGATGAGGCCCACGAAGCCGATCGACCCGCTGACCGCGACGAGCGCACCCGTGAGCAGGGCCGTGCCGGTGAGGAGCAGCGCGCGGCTGCGACCCACGTGCACGCCGAGGGCTGCCGCGGCGGTGTCGCCGAAGGCGAACGCGTCGAGCGTTCGGGCGCTCGCGAGGAGTGGTACGCCGATGAGGATGACCGCGCCGCCCGCGATCGCGACCGAGGTCCAGTCGGTGCCGGCGAGCGAGCCGAGCAGCCAGTTGAGGATCTCTCGGTAGGAGTCGCCGGTGGCGCTCCAGAAGATGATGAGGCTCGTGAACGCGCCGAACACCGCCGACACCGCGAGCCCCGCGAGCACCGTGCGCGTCGGCGTCAGCGGCCCGGCCGCGTTCGCGAGGGCGAGCGTGGCCACGAGCGCGGTCAGTGCGCCGGCGAAGGCCGCGACCGGCAGGAGCAGGCCCACGCCGAGCACGATCACGACGACCGCGCCGACCGACGCGCCCGACGAGAGGCCGAGCAGGTACGGATCGGCGAGCGGGTTGCGGGTGAGCGCCTGCATGACCGCGCCGCAGAGGGCGAGGCCCGCGCCGACGGCGGCGGCGCTGAGCACGCGAGGCATCCGCAGCTCCCACACGATGCCGTCGCGGAGCGGGCTGAGGGTCGGTTCGCCGATGCCGAGGTGCGCGAGCACGCTCGCCCATACGTCGGCGGGGCTGAGGCCGGCCGGGCCGATGGTCACTGCGACGACGACGGATGCGGCGAGCAGCAGGCCGAGCGTGACGGCCCACGCCGCGGAGCGCGCGCCGTCGCCGCTGCGCGCACCCGGCGGTCGAGGTGGACGCGCAGCGTCCGTATCGAGACCCGGCGAGCCGTTGCTCGAACGGCTGGTCTCGATACGCGGCTGCGCCGCTGCTCGACCAACGGACTCCATCAGTTCTCCAGGCTGCCGAGTTGCTCCACGAGCGACGCGACCGCGCCCACGTTGCGCACGCCCGCCTCGGTCGCCGGGAAGTCGACGATCAGGTAGCGCTGCTCCTGCACGGCGGGCAGCGCCGCAGTGGCGGGGTTCTGCTCGAGGTGCGCGATCTTCTGCTCGGCGGTGTTCCACGCGGCATCCACGAGCACGATGACGTCGGGGTTCGCCGCGACGATCGCCTCCCAGCTCATCGACGTCCACGTGTCCTCGACGCCGGCGGCGATGTTCTCCAAGCCCGCTGCGTCCATGATCATCTGCGGCGCGCCGATGCCCGCGCCGACGTAGGGCGTGTCGTCGCCCGAGGAGTACCAGAGCGCCGTGAGGCCCTCGTCGTTCGGCTCGATGGCGTCGAGCTCGGCGCGCTGCTCCGCCACGAGGTCGGCCGCAGCATCCCGAACGCCGAACAGCTCGCCGGCCTCCTCGAACTCGCGGAGGACCTCGTCGAACGTGAGCGGGTTCGGCATGTAGCCCTCGGCCTTGCACGCGGCGGGGGCGACGTAGGTCGCGACGCCGAGCTTCGCGAGCGTCTCGCGGTCGCCGGCGCCCTCTGCGGAGAGGTTCGACTCCCAGCCCGCGAAGACGAGGTCGGGTTCGGCCGCGAGCGTGACCTCCTGCGAGGGCACCTTGTCGGAGAGCGCCTCGAGGCCGGATGCCGCGTCGGCGTACGCGTCGGGCACGGGTCCGTCGCCGAAGGCGGTGCCGACGATGCGATCCTCGAGCCCGAGCGCGAGGAGCAGCTCAAGGGTCGAGGACTTGATCGTGACGATGCGCTCGGGCGCCTCGTCGAGGGTCACCTCGGTGCCGCAGTTGTCGATCGTGACCGGATAGCCGGATGCCGCGGCGGCGGTCGCGTCGTCGGCGCCCGACGATGCCGTGGAGGTCGCCGCACAGCCGGCGAGGAGCAGGGCCGCGGCTGAGAGCGTGAGCAGGGGAGCGAGACGGCGGGGAGCGGGCATGAGGCCTCCGGGATGATAGGTGCAACGTCGACTCCGACGAACGTCGGCGACTCGCAGCCCAATCCCGGGCCACACGCATCGATCAGATCCAGATCGAGGGGTCGTTCACCATCGTAGACCCGCCGGAAGGCCGTGGGGAGGCGTCAGGGAACCATGGTCCCCGGCCGTCCAGCCCCTGTTCACACGCCGATCGTAGGATGCCGGCATGCAGCGCGATCCCGCCCACCTCACCGCTGTCGCGGCACGACTCGATGCCCTGCACGACGACCTCCTCCGCGCCACCGGACATGCCGGAGCGGCCGTCGCCGACGCACACCCGGACAACCGTGGGAGTGCGCAGAACCTCGCCCAGTACGTGGAACTCCGCCAGCACGACATCCGCCCCCTGCAGGAGTCGCTCGCCGAGCTGGGACTCTCCTCGCTCGGTCGCACCGAGCCGCACGTGCTCGCCACGCTCGAGGCCGTCCGGGTCGCGCTCGCGCGCCTCGCGGGACTGCCCGATCCGGTCGTCGTCGATCCCCCGGTCGATTTCGTGACCGGTCCCGAGTTGCTCGCGCAGAACGCCGACGACCTGCTGGGAACTGCGCGCAATCGCCGACGGACCCGCATCATGGTGACCCTGCCGACGGAGGCGGCGACCGACCCCGGCCTGGCCGACCGCGTCGTCGCGGCAGGCGCCGAGGTGGTGCGCATCAACTGCGCACACGACGGCCCCGAGGCGTGGTCGGCCATGATCCGCAATGTCCGGCGCGCCGAGCGCGCGCACGGCCGCCGCGTCGCGGTCACCATGGATCTGGCCGGTCCGAAGCTGCGCACGGGGCCGATCCAGCCTGGCCCGCAGGTGCTCAAGGTGCGGCCGGTACGCGATGCACTCGGGCGCACCGTCGAGCCGGCTCGCCTGCGATTGACGGCGGAGATACCGGATGCCGCGGCCGCGGCATCCGCCACCGCCACCGAGCCCGCCGCGGAGGAGCCCGCCGCCGACGGACCGGCCCGGCTGCCGGTCGTCGCCGTCGCCGACCAGGCCTGGCTCCGCGGCCTCGCCGAGGGCGACGCCGTGCGCCTGCGCGACGCGCGTGGCCGGCGCCGCCGCCTGCGCGTCGTGGGCGTCGCCGGACCCGACCGGATCGTCGAGGTCGACCGCACGGTGTACTTCACGCCCGGCATCCGCCTGAGGTCCGGCGGCGAGACGACCCGCGTCGGCGCGCTGCCGGCGACGGAGCAGCGTCTCCTGCTGCATCCGGGCGACGTGCTCACGCTCGTGCCCTCGCTCGAGCCCGTGCCGGTCGACGCCGGGCGTATCGGCTGCACGCTGCCGCAGGTGTTCCGCGACGCCGCGCACGGACACCGCATCATGTTCGACGACGGCAAGGTGTCGGGCCGCATCGAGCACGTCTCCCCCGGTGCGGTGCGTGTGCGGATCACCGAGGCCGACGGCGGCGCGGTGAAGCTCGGCGCGGCGAAGGGCATCAACCTGCCCGACACCGACCTCAGGCTCCCGGCGCTGACCGACGCCGACCTGTCATACCTGCCGTTCGTCGTCGAGCACGCCGACGCCGTCAGCCTGTCGTTCGTGCGCGGCGCCGACGACGTGCTGCTCCTCCAGCGCCACCTCACCGACCTCGGGGGCAACGAGCTCGGACTCATCCTCAAGATCGAGACGGTCGCGGGATTCGAGCGCCTGCCCGACATCCTCTTCGCAGCAATGAGGTGGCCTCGCGTCGGGGTGATGATCGCGCGCGGCGACCTCGCCGTGGAGGCCGGGTATCGCCGCCTCGCCGAGCTGCAGGAGGAGATGCTCTGGCTCTGCGAGGCGGCGCACGTGCCCGTGATCTGGGCGACGCAGGTGCTGGACACGCTCGCCCGCACCGGCCGCCCGTCGCGTGCCGAGGTGACGGATGCGGCGATGTCGGGTCGCGCAGAGTGCGTGATGCTCAACAAGGGCCCCTGGGTCGGCGCGGCGGTGGAGGCGCTCGACGACATCCTTGGACGCATGGACGATCACCAGCGCAAGAAGCAGTCGCTGTTGCGTCGGCTCACGAGCTGGGAGGCCTGAGCGAGGCGCCAGGGAACCCTGATCCCCGTCCCTGGTGCCGCGCGGTCGGCACGACTTGCCGTCCGCGCGTCAGCGCGCCACGGCTCCGAGGTCGATCGCGGCGCCCGCGAGCGCGGCCGAGGTGTCGAGGTCGCGCATCCAGAGCGGCACGGATGTCGCGGCGAGGCCGATCGCCCGGAGCGGCGCGACCGCCGCGGCATCCACCTCGTCGACGAGCCAGCCGTCGAGGAGGCCTCCCGCCGAACGTGCGCCGTAGTGCCGGGCGACGGCCGCGGCATCCGTCTCCACGCCGATCGCGGTGAGGCACGCGTCAGCCATGCCACGCACGACCTGCCCTCCGATGATCGGCGAGACGCCGACCACCGATGCGCGCGTCTCGGCGAGGGCCTCCCGGATGCCGGGGACGGCCACGATCGTGCCGATCGAGACGACGGGGTTCGACGGCGCGAAGAGCACGACGTCGGCGCCCGTGATCGCCTCGACGACACCGGGCGCGGGGCGTGCCTCGTCGAGGTTGCGCTGCCGGAACGCGCGCGCGGGAAGCGCCGCCCGGTGGCGAGTCCACCACTCCTGGAAGTGCAGTTCGCGTACGCCGCCGGGCGCGTCGGGGTCGGCCACCTCGACGTACGTGTCGACCTCCGTGTCGGTCGCGGGGATCAGCCGCACCCCGAGCGGCCATCGCCGCTGCAGGCGCTCGGCGACCTGCGACGGCGAGAGGCCCTCGCGCAGCCACGCCGTGCGCGCGAGGTGGGTGCCCAGGTCGAGGTCGCCCAGCGTGAACCACGGCCAGCCCACGCCCCACTCGCGCAGTTCCGTCGACACGCGTTCGGTCTCGCCGGCCCGGCCCCAGCCGCGCTCGGTGTCGTTGACGCCCGCGAGAGAGTAGAGCAGCGAGTCGAAGTCGGGCATCAGGCGCACGCCCGCGAGCCACAGGTCGTCGCCGGTGTTCACGATCACGGTGACGGATGCCTCGGTGCCGCCTGGCCCGTCGGGCAAGCGCCGTCCGCACTCTTCGCGCACGCCGCGCACGAAGCGCGAGCCTCCAACCCCGCCGGCGAGCACCGTGATCCGCATCCGGCCAGCCTATGCGCGACGCCTCTGGCATTCCGCGCCCGAGGGGTACACGATGGAACGCAGGATCCGCAGCGGAGCGGGAGGCCACATGAACTCGGCAACGACACCGACGCACCGGACGGTCGCCCTCGTGGGCGGCCCAGGTTCGGGCAAGACCACCCTGGCCGAGGCGCTGCTGCATCGCGCCGGCGCCATCACGAGAGCCGGCAGCGTGGAGCAGGGCTCGACCGTGTGCGATCACGAGCCCGAGGAGATCGCGCGTGGCACGACCCTCGGGCTCTCGCTCGCGTACCTGGGGTGGACGGGGCCCGACGGCGCCGAGCATTCCGTCACCCTCGCCGACACGCCGGGGCACCCCGACTTCGTCGGCGGCGTCGACACGGCGCTGTCGGTGGCGGAGGTCGCAATCGTCGTGGTGAGCGCGGTCGACGGCGTGACGGCCGGCACGCGGTTCGTCTGGTCGGCCGCGGAGGCGGCGGGGGTGCCGCGCATCGTCGTCGTCACGCAGGAGGACAAGGCCCGCGCCGACTTCCGGCGCGTGCTGGCGGAGCTGCGAGCGACGTTCGGCGAGCACCTGTGGCCGCTCGAGCTCCCGCTCGGCGAGGAGCAGGCGTTCCACGGCGTCGCGGACGTGCTGAGCGAGCAGGCGCTCGAATACGACGAGACGGGCCGCCATCGCGAGGAGTCGCTGCCGCCCGAGGCGGAGGCCGAGGAGCATCGCATGCACCTCGACGTGACCGAGGAGATCGTCTCGCACGACGACGAGCAGCTCGAGGCCTACCTCGAGGGCAACGAGCCGCCCGCTGGCGATCTCGAGCGCACGCTGGCTCGGGAGGTTGCGACGGGCGAGGCGGTGCCCGTGGTCGTGTGCTCGGGCCTGACCGGCACCGGCGTGGATCGGGTGGCAGACCTGATATGCGCGCTGGCGCCGTCGGCGCTCGACCTCGACGGAAGGATCGTCGTGGGGGAGGGCGAGGCGGGCACCGTGGTCGCGGTCGCGCCGAGTCCCGACGGCGAGCTGCTCGTGCACGTCTTCCGCACCGTCGCCGATCCGTTCGTCGGGCAGGTGTCGATGCTCAAGGTGCTCTCGGGCGTGCTGCGGCCGAGCGACCGCCTGCGCAACGCCACCACGGGCGTCGACGAGCGCATTCACGGACTCTTCCGGCTCCGCGGCGCCGAGCACCTGCCGGCCGACGCCCTGCGGACGGGCGAGGTGGGCGCCGTGGCGAAGTTGACCGGGTCGCCCTCGAGCTCCCTGCTCTGGTCGCGCACAAGCGGCAGCGCACGACCTGCGCCGCGGCCGCGGCGGGCACCGGTGTTCGCGGTGAGCCTCGAGCCGGCGTCGCAGTCCGACGACGAGAAGCTGTCGGGCGCGCTGGCCCGCCTCGTCGGGGAGGACCCGACGCTTGTCATCGACCGCACCGGCGGCGCGACGATCCTGCGCGGCCTCGGGGACACGCACCTCGCCGTCGCCGTGGAGCGGCTCGCGCGCGTGTTCGGCGTGCACGTGACCACAGGACCCGCCCCCGTGGCCTACCGCGAGACCATCGCGGGAAGCGCGGAGGCCGAGGGCAAGCTCAAGAAGCAGTCGGGCGGGCACGGGCAGTTCGCAGTGGTGCAGTTGCGGCTCTCGCCCCTGCCGCCGGGCCAGGGGTTCGAGTTCGTCGACAAGGTGGTCGGCGGCGCCGTGCCACGCACGTACATACCCGCGGTCGAGAAGGGCGCACGCGACGCGCTGGCCACCGGGGGACCGCAGGGACATCCCGTCGTCGACGTTCGCGTGGAGCTCTACGACGGCAAGTCGCACTCGGTGGACTCGTCGGAGATGGCGTTCCGCACCGCCGCGTCGATCGGTGTGAAGTCCGCGCTCGCCGAGGCCGGCACCGTGCTGCTCGAGCCCGTGTCGACGGTGACCGTCACCGTTCCGAGTGAGCTGCAGGGCGCGGTGCTCACCGACCTGTCGGGTCGCCGCGGCCGGGTGAGCGCCACGGAGGCGGCCGACGACGGTCGGGCTCGCGTCGTGGCGAGCGTGCCCGACGCCGAGCTCGAACGGTACGTGCTCGACCTGCGGTCGATGACCGGTGGGCAGGCCGAGCTCGTGATCACGCCCGACCGGTACGCGACGGCGCCGAGCTCGGCCAAGGTCTGACGCGCGAGTGCACGGCTGATCCACTCCGAGCCGGTATCGGGATGACGGGGCCGGCTGGGTCGCAGTCGTGCATGTGCTGGCGGCGGTGAAGCGGCACTACTGCGACCTGGAACGATCCGCTGGTCGCCCGTCAGGACTGGTGCCGGGGCGGGCACACGAGTACTCGAACCCGTTCCGCGAGGACGTCGAGTTCCGCGTCGATGTTGCCGCGCAAGGCCGGCGAAGGAAGGCTCGAGGTGGTCGCCGCATCCGCGAGCGACCGCGTTCAGTAGCCCCCCGCCGCGAGGTGCTGCGCCGCCGAGGCGAGCGCGTCCGCGACCTCCTCGGTGCCCTCGCGCAGCACGCCGACGGTCACGCGCACGAAGTCGCCCTCGGCCCGGCCGCGCGGGCCGTTCGGGGCATCCGTCGCCTCCGAGGCGGCGAGGAACGGAGAGCCCGCGGCCACTCGGATGCCGGCCGCCGCGAGCTGCACGAGTGCCGAGCGCTCGCTGAGCACCGGCATCCACAGGTTGATGCCGTCGGTGGGCGCAACCGCGACCCCGCGCGCGCGCAACGCGTCGCCGAGCGTGCGCTGCCGCGTGTAGTACTGGCGTCGCGCCTCGGCGACCGCGTCGATCGAGGAGCCCTCGGTGAGCAGGTCGAGCAGGATCGTCTGCACCATGCGGGAGGTCCAGCCGGGACCGAGCATGCGGCGCGCGGCGATGCGCTCGACGAGCGCGCCTGGTCCGCCGAGCGCGGCGATGCGCAGGTCGGGTCCGTGTGACTTCGAGAAGCTGCGCACGTGCACCACGCGATCGGGGAGCGACACGCCGAGCGTCACGTCGCCCTCGGTGGAGATGAGTCCCGAGTGGTCGTCCTCGATGACGACGAGGCCGTCGACGTTGCGGGCCGAGCGGATGACGCGGGCCAACTCGTCGGCGCGCTCAGGTGTCATCGACGCCCCCGTGGGGTTCTGCGCGCGCGGCTGCAGCAGCACCGCGACCGGACGAAGCTGGAGCGCGCGCGCGAGCGCCTCGGGCACCACGCCGTGCTCGTCGAGCCGAACGGGCACGGCCTCGGCGCCGAGCATGTCGAGCAGGTCGAGGAACGGCGGGAAGCCCGGATGCTCGACGACGACGCGGTCGCCGAACCGCACCAGTTGCTCGAGCGTGCGGGAGATCGCGTCGAGCGCGCCGTCGACGACCATGATCGACTCGGCCTGCGACGGCCAGGAGCGCGCGAGCACGGCCGCGAGCCCCGGGATCACGGGCACGTCCTGGTAGCTGCCGGTCTCGGCGCGGGCCGAGACGCGCGAGAGCGCCGGGCCGAGCGCGGGGAGGAGCAGTGGGTCGGGCGTACCGCGAGAGAGGTCCAGGCGCACGGGATCGTTCGGGGCGGCCATGCCGCGCATCCGCGGCGCCAGCCGGCTCGGGGAGGTCGGCCGCACGAAGCTGCCGGCGCGGCCGCGCGACTCGATGAGGCCCGCGCGGGCGAGCGCCTGCCACGCCTGGCTCACGGTCGCGGGGCTGACCCCGAGGCTGCCGGCGAGTTCGCGCACGGTGGGCAAGCGGTCCCCGCCGGCGAGCTCGCCGGTGTTCACGAGCCGTGCGATGACCCCGGCGATGCCGCCCGGACTCGTATCGGGGAAGTCGACGAGCGCGGTGAGCGTGGAGACGTCGGCAGGAGCAGATCTCACCTGAATACCTGACATGACCATTGCCTCCTCACGAAGCAGGCGACAGGATAAGTAACCACAGCGTCACAGAGTGAAACAAAAGAGAAATGTTCACGCCGAACAATAACAGAACGGGTCGCAAGCTCGTTCGGCGGTTCCCCCGGGAGCAGCCACTCGGCATTTCCCTCTCGGCGCCAACGCAACGCCCGGTGAGTCCCTGACACCAGCTCCACGCCAGGCACCCACCGAGCGGACGGCAACGGCGCCGACCGACTCAGGAGGCAATATGACGATCGTCAGAGCGGCCATCACGCAGACGACCTGGACCGGCGACAAGGAGTCCATGCTCGACAAGCACGAGCAGTTCGCCCGCCAGGCGAAGGAGCAGGGCGCCCAGGTCATCTGCTTCCAGGAGCTCTTCTACGGTCCGTACTTCGGCATCACCGAGGACGTGAAGTACTACGACTACGCGGAGCCCGCCGACGGCCCGATCGTGCAGCGCTTCGCCGCGCTCGCGAAGGAGCTCGGCATGGTGATGGTGCTCCCCATCTACGAGGAGGAGCAGCCGGGCGTCTACTACAACACCGCGGTCGTCGTCGACGCCGATGGCACGATCCTCGGTTCGTACCGCAAGCACCACATTCCCAACCTCGACAAGTTCTGGGAGAAGTTCTACTTCCGCCCCGGCAACCTCGGCTATCCGGTGTTCCAGACCGCGGTCGGCCCGATCGGCGTCTACATCTGCTACGACCGGCACTTCCCCGAGGGGTGGCGCGAGCTCGGCCTCAACGGCGCGCAGATCGTCTTCAACCCCAACGCGACCAAGCCCGGCCTGTCGAACCGACTCTGGGAGATCGAACAGCCCGCCGCGGCCGCCGCGAACGGGTACTTCATCGGGGCCGCCAACCGTGTGGGCCTGGAGGACAACGAGTACGGCGACCTCGCGGTGGACTTCTACGGGAAGAGCCAGTTCGTCGACCCGCAGGGCAACATCGTCGGCGACTACGGTTCGGAGACCGACGAGGAGGTCGTGGTGCGCGACCTCGACATGGACATGATCCGGCAGGTGCGCAACGCGTGGCAGTTCTACCGCGACCGCCGGCCCGAGTCGTACACCTCGATCCCCAAGCCGTAGCCGATTCGGTGATGGAGTAGCGAGTGCAGCGGATCTCGGTACGGGCCTGGCGCCCCTACTCGATCACCGCAGGCAGGCGGCCTACTCGACCACCGGGAACAGGAGCTCCACATGACCACCACCCTCATCTCCGGCGGCACCGTCGTGGGCGCGACGGGTCGCGCCCACGCCGACGTCGTCGTCGACGGCGAGACCATCGTCGCCGTCCTGCAGCCCGGCAGCGCACTGCTCGGCACGGATGTCGCGGCATCCGTCGACCGGGTCATCGACGCCACCGGCAAGTACGTCATCCCCGGCGGCATCGACGCGCACACGCACATGGAGTTGCCGTTCGGCGGCACCGAGGCATCCGACACCTTCGAATCGGGCACCCGAGCCGCCGCGCACGGCGGCACGACGTCGATCATCGACTTCGCGGTGCAGACCTACGGGCAGCGCATCGAAGACGGGCTCGCGGCCTGGCACGAGAGGGCCGACGGCAACTGCGCCATCGACTACGGCTTCCACCAGATCGTCGGCGACGTCAACGAAGCCTCGCTCGAGGCCATGAAGCGCCTGCCCGACGAGGGCATCACGAGCTTCAAGATGTTCATGGCCTACCCGGGCGTCTTCTACTCGGATGACGCGCAGATCCTCAAGGCCATGCAGGTGTCGCGCGACACGGGCATGCTCACGATGATGCACGCCGAGAACGGCCCCGCGATCGACGTGCTCGCGCAGCAGCTCGTCGAGCAGGGCAAGACCGACCCGTACTACCACGGCGTCGCCCGTGCCTGGGAGATGGAGGAGGAGGCCACGCACCGGGCGATCATGCTCGCGAAGCTCACCGGCGCGCCCCTCTACGTGGTGCACGTGTCGGCGAAGCAGGCCGTCGAGCAGCTCGCGTGGGCGCGCGACAAGGGCCAGAACGTGTACGGCGAGACGTGCCCCCAGTACCTCTACCTGTCGCTGGAGGACCAGCTCGGCGCGAAGTCCGACGAGTGGGGCGCGTTCGAGGGCGCGAAGTGGGTGTGCTCGCCGCCGCTGCGCAGCCGCGCCGAGGGCCACCAGGAATCGATTTGGCAGGCGCTCCGCACGAACGACCTGCAGATGGTCTCGACCGACCATTGCCCGTTCTGCATGAAGGACCAGAAGGAGCTCGGGCTCGGCGACTTCCGGAAGATCCCGAACGGCATCGGCTCGATCGAGCACCGGATGGACCTCATGTACCAGGGCGTCGTGACCGGCGAGATCACCCTCGAGCGGTGGGTGGAACTCACGAGCACCACGCCCGCGCGGATGTTCGGCCTGTACGGGAAGAAGGGCGTCATCCAGCCGGGTGCCGACGCCGACATCGTGGTCTACGACCCCGAGGGTCACACGTCGATCGGCTACGAGAAGACCCACCACATGAACATCGACCACTCCGCATGGGAGGGCTACGAGATCGACGGGCACGTCGACACGGTGATGAGCCGTGGGAAGGTCGTCGTGGAGAACGACACCTACCTCGGCGCGAAGGGCGACGGCCGCTACCTCAGGCGCGGCCTGAGCCAGTACCTCATCTGAGCGACGGGAGCACCATGGAATTCGGAGCGGTCCTGCAGACCAACCCCCCGGCATCGCGAACCGTCCAGCTCGCGAAGCTCGCCGAGGTGCACGGGTTCAGCCACGTGTGGACGTTCGACTCGCACATCCTCTGGCAGGAGCCCTACGTCATCTACAGCCAGATCCTCGCGCAGACCCAGCGCATCAAGGTCGGCCCGTTCGTCACGAACCCCGCCACGCGCGACTGGACAGTGACGGCGTCGGTCTTCGCGACGCTCAACGAGATGTTCGGCAATCGCACCGTCTGCGGCATCGGTCGCGGCGACTCGGCCGTGCGGGTCACGAACGGCAAGCCGACGACGATCGCCGAGTTGCGGGAGTCGATCCACGTCATCCGGGAGCTCGGCAACTCACGTGCGGTCGACTACCACGGCTCGAAGATCCAGTTCCCCTGGAGCCGCGGATCCGAGCTCGAGGTCTGGGTCGCCGCCTACGGCCCGATGGCGCTGAAGCTCGCCGGCGAGGTGGGCGACGGGTTCATCCTGCAGCTCGCCGACATCGACATCGCCTCGTGGATGATCCAGACGGTGCGGCGCGCCGCGGAGGACGCCGGTCGCGACCCGGCCGCGGTCAAGTTCTGCGTCGCCGCGCCCATGTACATCGGCGACGACTGGGAGCACATGCGCGACCAGTGCCGGTGGTTCGGCGGCATGGTCGGCAACCACGTGGCCGACATCGTCGCGAAGTACGGCAAGGCCGGCGAGGTGCCGACCGCGCTCACCGAGTACATCGAGGGACGCGAGAGCTACGACTACAACCAGCACGGCCGCGCCGGCAACGTGCACACCGAGTTCGTGCCCGACGCGATCGTCGAGCGGTTCTGCGTGCTCGGTTCGGCGCAGGAGCACATCGAGAAGCTCGAGCAGCTGAAGGCCCTCGGCGTCGACCAGTTCGCGGGCTACCTCCAGCACGACAACAAGGAGGAGACCCTGCGGGTCTACGGCGAGACCGTCATCCCCGCGCTCACCGAGCACATCCGGGCGAAGGCGTGACGGAGACCGACGTGCGCGAGACGGAGTCGGCCCGAGCTGGTCGAGGAGCGAGCGCAGCGAGCGTATCGAGACCCGGGTCTCGATACGGGCCTGGCGGCCCTACTCGACCGGCGAGGCGTGGCGGCCGGCGCCTCGCCACCTGGCTCTGGGGACTCGCGGGCATCGTCGCCATCGCGCTCATCTGGGAGGTCTACAAGCTGCTCGGACCGGCCGACGGCGTCGTGATCGGCGATGCGCGGGTCCTGCCGCGCACGACCGACCTCGCGATGCCGCACGTGTGGGACATGATCGCGCGTCTGGGCGAGCCGGTGACGCGCTCGGCGTCGGCGCAGCCGCTGTGGCTCGTGATCGTGCTCGCCGCGCTCTCGACGCTCGGGATCGCGGCGGTGGGATGGCTCGTGGGGCTCGTCGTCGGCGTGGGACTCGCGCTCGTGATGCAGCGCTGGCGCATCGCCGAATGGGGCCTCCTGCCCTGGATCGTGCTCAGCCAGACCGTGCCGCTCATCGCCTTCGCCCCCGTCGTGAAGAGCTGGGGGTCTCGCGTGGAGATCGGAGCGTTCGAGTGGCAGGACTGGATGTCGGTCGCGCTCATCGCGAGCTACCTCGCGTTCTTCCCCATCGCGATCGGTGCGCTCAAGGGCCTGCAGTCGCCCGACGTGATCCACGAGGAGCTCATGCGGAGCTACGCGGCGGGCTACTGGCAGACGCTCGTGAAGCTCAGGTTCCCCGCCGCCGTGCCCTACCTGCTGCCGGCGCTCCGGCTGGGCGCCGCGAACGCCGTGGTCGGCGCCGTCGTCGCCGAGGTGTCGACGGGCCTCCAGGGCGGCATCGGGCGCATCCTCATCCAGTTCGCGGGACAGGCCTCCGGCGACCCGGCGAAGGCGTGGGGGCCGATCTTCGGAGCCGTCGTGCTCGGCCTCGTGGCCGCCGGCTCGGTCGCGCTGCTCGGCGTGATCCTCGGGAACTACCGACGAACGGAGGAGGCTTCATGAGCGAGCCGGTCACGCAGGTCGCCGCGGTCGAGGTGCGCGGCGTCGACAAGGTGTTCGAGACACGATCCGGGAACGTGCAGGCGCTCGAGCCGATCGACCTCACGGTCGCCGCCGGCGAGTTCGTCTCGCTCATCGGACCGAGCGGATGTGGCAAGTCGACGCTCATGCGGCTCGTCGCCGACCTCGACGAGCCCACGGCCGGCACGGTCGAGGTGTTCGGCAAGACCTCGCGGCGGGCCCGGCTCGACCAGGAGTACGGCATCGCGTTCCAGCAGGCGGGGCTCCTGCCCTGGCGCACGGTCGCCGGGAACGTCGCGCTCCCCCTCGAACTGCACGGCGAGGCATCCGCCGCCCGCGCGTCGCGCATCGCCGAACTGCTCGACATGGTGGGCCTCGCCGACTTCGCCGACCGCTACCCCGACCAGCTCTCGGGCGGGATGCAGCAGCGCGTCGCCATCGCGCGCGCGCTCGCCGAGCGGCCGCGGCTCCTCCTCATGGACGAGCCGTTCGGCGCGCTCGACGAGATGACCCGCGAGAAGATGCAGACCGAGCTCGTGCGAATCTCGGCCGAGACCGGCGCCGCCGTGGTGTTCGTGACGCACTCGATCCCCGAGGCGGTGTTCCTGTCGGACCGGGTGGTCGTGATGTCGCCCCGGCCGGGCCGCATCCGCGAGATCGTGGCGATGCGCCTCGGCGCCGAGGCCGAGCGCGCCGAGCGCACCGAGGAGCTCCGCGAGGAGCGCGTGTTCTTCGACATGGTGACCGCCGTGCGCGAGGCGCTGCACGGCGGCTCGCCCATCGGCACGGGCGCGCGCGGGGTGGAGACGCGCTGATGAGCGCGGGCGCCGTCACCGCCGCGACCGCCCCCGGGCGGCCGAAGGGCATGGGCCCGCGCACCGAGGCGACGCTGCGCATCGTCGCGCCCGTGGCCGTGGGGCTCATCGTGCTGGGCATCTGGCAGTTCCTCGTGAGCGTCGTCGGGGTCTCGGACTACCTGCTGCCGAGCCCGGTCTCGATCATCGAGGAACTCATCGCCTCCTGGGACTCCATCGTGCAGGCCACGCTCATCACCGGCACCAACGCCCTCATCGGACTCGTGCTCGGATCGATCCTGGGCATCCTGCTCGCCGCGGTCGCGGCTCGCTGGCGCCCGATCGACCGCATGAGCGCCCCGGTCGTGGCGATGCTCGCCGTCGTGCCGATCGTCGCGCTCGCGCCCGTGCTCAACTCCATGTTCGGCGCCGACAGCCAGTTCGGGCGTCAGGCGATCGCGACACTCGCGTCGTTCGTCCCCGTGTTCCTGAACACGCTGCGCGGCTTCCGCCAGACGGTGCCCGTGCACCGCGACCTCATGCGGGCGTACGCCGCGTCGTCGGGGCAGGTGCTGCGCACGCTCACCCTGCCCACGGCCCGGCCGTTCATCCTCACGGGCATCCGCATCGCGTCATCGCTCGCCGTGATCTCGGCGCTCGTCGCCGAGTACTTCGGCGGCCCGCGCGGCGGTCTCGGTTCGCTCATCTCCACGTCGGCCGCGTCGAGCCAGTACGCCCGCGCCTGGGCGTACGTCGTGGCATCCATCGCACTCGGCCTCGTCTTCTACCTCGCGACGCTCGGCCTCGAGCGCCTGCTGCAACGCCACACGCCCCAGGCGCGACGACGCCCCTGACGCCCAAGCCACCGCGGCCCGCGGGCCCGGGGGAACACAGCACAACCCGCACCGAGCAGCACACCCGAGAAGCACCGAAAGGACTGACATGAACCACAGCAGACGTCGCCTCGCGACGGTCGGCGGGCTCGCCCTCGCGGCCACGCTCGCATTCACCGCATGTTCGGCATCCGGCGACGGGTCGGGTGAGACGGACGGAGGGGGCGATCTCACGCCCGTGAAGCTCCAGCTCCAGTGGCTCCCGCAGGGCCAGTTCGCCGGCTACTTCGCGGCCCAGGAACTCGGCTACTTCGAGGAGGAGGGCCTGGAGGTCGAGATCATCCCCTCGGGCGGCGACATCGTGCCGCAGGACGCTCTCGCCAACGGCGACGTGGACTACGCCATCGCCTGGGTGCCGAAGGTGCTCGGCTCGATCGAGCAGGGCGCGAACCTCACCGACATCGCCCAGATCTTCCAGCGATCGGGCACCCTCCAGGTGTCGTGGGCGGATTCGGGCATCGAGTCGGTCGCGGACTTCGAGGGCAAGAAGATCGGCTCCTGGGGCTTCGGCAACGAGTGGGAGATCTTCGCCGCAATGGCGGCCGAGGGCCTCGACTCGACGACCGTGCAGATCATCACGCAGGACTTCAACATGAACGCCTTCCTGCAGGGCGACATCGACGCGGCCCAGGCGATGACCTACAACGAGTACGCGCAGCTGCTCGAGGCGGTGAACCCCGACACGGGAGAGCTGTACACCGAGGACGACTTCAACGTCATCAGCTACGAGGACACCGAGGGCGCCATGCTCCAGGACGCGATCTGGGCCGACACCGCGCGGCTCGAGAGCGACGAGGCGTACCAGGATACGACGGTCAAGTTCCTGAAGGCCGTCATCAAGGGCTGGGTCTACGCCGCAGAGAACCCCGAGGGGGCGTCGGAGATCACCATCGCCGCCGGCTCGGGCTGGGGTCCGAGCCACGAGCTCTGGATGGTCAACGAGACCAACAAGCTCATCTGGCCGTCGCCGGATGGCATCGGCATCATCGACGAGGCTGCGTGGGAGAAGACCGTGGCGGGTGCGCTCGCCGCGGTGAACGAGGCCGGTGCCCACCTCATCACCGAGGAGCCGCCGGCGACCGCGTGGTCGAACGAGTGGATCCAGCAGGCGCTCGATGAGCTCGAGGGCGAAGACCTCGACCTCACCGGCGAGGGCTTCGAGCCCATCGACGTCACCCTCGAGGAGGGCGGCAACTAGCGAACGGATGCCGCGTGGCCGGTGCATCCCGCCGGCCGCGCGGCGCCCCTCCCCAACGAAAGGCACCGAAGCCATGACCGAGAACCTCGCCGAGGACCTCGACGCGCTCGCGCGCGAGCTCGACGCCGACCACGTCTTCCACTCGTGGTCGGCTCAGTCGCAACGCTCGACGCTCGTGGTCGCGAGCGGCCGCGGAACCCGCGTCTGGGACCACGCCGGTCGCGAGTACCTCGACTTCTCGAGCCAACTCGTGAACGTCAACATCGGCCACCAGCATCCGGCGGTCGTGCAGGCGATCCGGGAACAGGCCGAGCTCCTCACGACCGTCGCGCCCTCCACCGTGAACCTCGCCCGCGGCGAGGCCGCGAAGCGCATCGTGGGCCACGCGCCGCCGGGTTTCGACAAGGTGTTCTTCACGAACGGCGGCGCCGACGCCATCGAGAACGCGATCCGGATGGCGCGGCTGCACTCGGGCCGCGACAAGATCCTCTCGACGTACCGCTCGTACCACGGCAACACGGGTGCCGCGATCGTGGCGACGGGCGACTGGCGGCGGATTCCGAACGAGTTCGCGCGTAGCCATGTGCACTTCTTCGGGCCGTACCTCTACCGCTCCGAGTTCTGGGCCACGACGCCCGAGGAGGAGTCGGAGCGGGCGTTGCAGCACCTGCGACACGTCATCGAGTTCGAGGGGCCGTCATCGATCGCGGCGATCCTGCTCGAGAGCATCCCCGGCACCGCCGGCATCCTCGTGCCGCCGCCCGGCTACCTGGCAGGCGTCCGCGAGCTCGCCGACCGGCACGGCATCCTGCTCATCCTCGACGAGGTGATGGCGGGCTTCGGCCGCACCGGACGGTGGTTCGCGTTCGACGGGTACGACGTGCGCCCCGACCTCATCGCGTTCGCGAAGGGCGTGAACTCCGGCTACATCCCGGTGGGCGGCGTGCTCATCTCCGACCCCGTCGCGGCGACGTTCGAAGACAGGGTGTTCCCAGGCGGGCTCACGTATTCGGGGCATCCGCTCGCGATGGCCTCGATCGTCGCCGCGCTCGACGCGATGGCGTCCGAGGGCATCGTCGACCACGCGCGCGAGATCGGCGAGACGGCGATCGGGCCGGGACTCGCCGGCCTCGCCGAACGCCATGCCGTGATCGGCGAGGTGCGCGGCGAGGGCGTGTTCTGGGCGATGGAGCTCGTCGCCGACCGGGAGACCCGCGAGCCGTTGCCGGCCGCAGCCATGGCCCGACTCAAGTCGGCGCTCGTCGCGCGCGGGCTGCTGCCGTTCGTCGTGGACAACCGGATCCACGTGGTGCCGCCGTGCGTGGTCACCGAAGAAGAGGTGGCCGAGGCCATGACGATCTACGATGGAGTACTGGGCACCGCACTCGAAGGAGAGGGCTGACTCATGAGCCAGACAGCGTCACAAGCACCGTCACTGACCGAGATCCAGCCGTCGGCCGCCACCAGGGTGACCGTTGAGCACTGGATCGACGGGGCATCCGTCGCGGGCGATTCCGACCGCACCGGACCCGTCTACAACCCCGCGCTCGGCGTGGAGCAGAAGCGCGTGCGCTTCGCCTCGACCGACGACGTCGACGTCGCCGTGCAGGCCGCGGCGCGCGCCTTCCCCGGCTGGCGCGACACCTCGATCGCGAAACGGCAGCAGGTGATGTTCAGGTTCCGTGAGCTGCTCGTGGCGCGCACCGACGAGCTCGCGGCGATCCTCACGAGCGAGCACGGCAAGGTGCTGTCGGATGCCGCGGGCGAGATCGCGCGCGGACTCGAGGTCGTCGAGCTCGCCTGCGCCATGCCGGGCTACACGAAGGGCGAGTACTCCGAGAACGTGTCGACGGGCATCGACGTGTACACCACCCGTCAGCCCGTCGGGGTGGTCGGCATCATCAGCCCGTTCAACTTCCCGGCCATGGTGCCGCTGTGGTTCTTCCCGCTCGCGATCGCGACCGGCAACACGGTGGTGCTGAAGCCGTCGGAGAAGGACCCGTCGGCGTCGATCTGGCTGGCGAAGCTCATGAAGGAGGCGGGCCTGCCCGACGGCGTGTTCAACGTCGTGCACGGCGACAAGGTCGCGGTCGACGCGCTGCTCCACCACCCCACGGTGCGTTCGATCTCGTTCGTCGGCTCGACGCCGATCGCGCAGTACATCTACTCGACGGCGACCGCGAACGGCAAGCGCGTGCAGGCCCTCGGCGGCGCGAAGAACCACATGCTCGTGCTGCCCGACGCCGACCTCGACCTCGCCGCCGACGCGGCCGTGAACGCGGGCTTCGGCTCGGCCGGCGAGCGCTGCATGGCCATCTCGGCGGTGCTCGCGGTCGACACCATCGCCGACGAGCTGGTGTCGAAGATCAGCGAGCGGATGTCGCGGCTGAGGACCGGCGACGGCACGCGCGGCTGCGACATGGGGCCGCTCATCACGCGGGAGCACCGGGACAAGGTCGCGGGCTACCTCGATGTCGCGGCATCCGACGGCGCCACGGTGGTGGTCGACGGACGCGACCCAGAGGTCGACGGCGAGCCCGACGGCTTCTGGATGGGCCCGACGCTCGTCGACAAGGTGCCGACCTCGTCGGCCGTCTACCGCGACGAGATCTTCGGGCCCGTACTGTCGGTCGTGCGCGTCGAGGGCTACGAGGACGGCCTCGACCTCATCAACTCGAGCCGCTACGGCAACGGCACGGCGATCTTCACGAACGACGGCGGCGCCGCGCGGCGCTTCCAGCGCGAGGTGACGGTCGGCATGGTCGGCATCAACGTGCCGATCCCGGTGCCGGTGGCCTACCATTCGTTCGGCGGCTGGAAGGACTCGCTTTTCGGCGACGCCAAGGCGTACGGTGCCCGCGGGTTCGACTTCTACACGCAGGAGAAGGCGATCACGTCGCGGTGGCTCGACCCGAGCCACGGCGGTATCAACCTCGGGTTCCCGCAGCACGACTGATCGGGCGAAGCGCTACTGGATGTCGGTCGGATCGGCCGCCGCGATCGGGCGCGGCCAGGTCGGCGCACCGAGCTCGCGCGACACGTTCCGGGCCGCCTCGCGGAGGTCGCTGATGACCATATCCGACGGGGGCCACTCGGTGGCCGGCAGCACGACCGCGATCGCGGCGATCACCTCGCCCTCGTCGGAGCAGATGGGCGCCGCGACCGACGCCTCGCCGATGACCGCCTCCTCGTTCTCGAACCCGAGCGCCTCCTGCCGGATGCGTTCGAACTCCTCCCGCATGCGGTCGGGCTCGGTGGTGGTCTCGGCCGTGAGGGCGATGAGCGGACGCGACAGCACGTCCGCGGCGTGCGCCGCGTCGTAGGCCAGGAGCACCTTGCCCATCGCCGAGGCGTGGCTCGGAATCGTCACGCCCGTCTCGGGCATCTGCTCGCTGCCGTCGGGCCGCCGGTTGTGGTGGATGACGATCACCTCGCCGAACAGCTCGACGCCGAGTCGGCTGGCGAGCCCGGTGCGGCTCGACAGCTCGTGCATCCAGCGCATCGATCGCGCACGCACGTCGAGCGTGTCGAGGTAGACGCTCGAGAGCTTCAGCAGGGCAGGGCCCAGCACGTATCGATTCCCGCTCGGCTGCTGCGCGACGAGCCCATGTGACTGCAGCGACTTGACGATGCCGTGCACGGTCGACGGCGGCAGGTCGAGCGCGGCCGCCATCTCCGTGATGCCCATGCGGCGCGACCCCTGCAGCAGGCCGAGGATCTTCGCGGCCCGATCGATCGACTGGATCATCGCGTCCCACCTCCCGCTGTGTCGTCGCGGCCCTGCGCCGCCTTCCATTCTGTCGGGTTCTTGACAGGCCGAAGACTGAGGTGCAGTATTCGGTATTACCGAAGGCGATTCGACAATGTCGAATCTAACACGGTTCCCGAGCCCACGGGCTCTCCCGGTTCCAACGGTTCAAAGGAGAACGCAACATGGACGACAACAGGACCTGGCAGCGGCTCGCTGCCGAGTTCCTCGGCACGGCCTTCCTCGTATTCGTCGGCGTCGGCTCGGTGCCGGCGTTCGCACTCGTGCGGGGCGACGCGCCGTTCGCACCAGCCGACCTCGGCTTCATCTCGCTGGCATTCGGCACGATCGTCGTCGCGACGGTGTACGTGTTCGGGTACATCTCGGGCAACCACATCAATCCCGCCGTCACCCTGGCACTCGCGGTCACCGGAAAGTTCGCCTGGCGCGAGGTGCCGGGATACCTCGTCGCGCAACTGCTGGGCGCCACGGTCGGCGCGTTCGCGATCGTCGGGGCGCTCGGTCCGCAGGCGAGCGAACTCGGACTCGGCGTGGCGGCGTACGGCGACATCCCCATCTGGCAGGCGTTCACGGCCGAGTTCCTCGGCACGTTCCTGCTCGTGTTCACCGTCTTCGGCGTGATCCACCGCAAGGCGGCGCCCGGATTCGCGGGCCTCGTGATCGGTCTCGTCGTGTTCGCCGCGATCATTCCGGTCGCGCCGGCGACCGGTGCCTCCATCAACCCCGCCCGCACCACCGGGCCGATGCTCGTGCAGCAGATCCTCGGCGGCACGGTGCAGTGGGAGCAGTGGCCGGTCTACGTCATCGCCGAGGTCGCCGCCGGCATCCTCGCGGGCGTGCTGTTCGGCCTGATCTCGCGCACGCAAGCAGACCGCACCACCCTTACGGAAGCGCTCGTCGAAGAGGAGGCCCGCGCATGAAGAAGCTCATCAACGCACCGGCGGCGGTGCTCGCCGACGCACTCAAGGGCGTCGCGGCGGCCCATCCCGATCTCAGCGTCGACTTCGCCAACCGCGTCGTCTCGCGGGGGTCGGTGACGCAGGGGAAGGTGGCGCTCATCTCGGGCGGCGGCTCGGGTCACGAACCGTTGCACAGCGGCTTCGTCGGCCTCGGGATGCTGGATGCCGCGTGCGCCGGCGAGATCTTCACGTCGCCGACACCCGACCAGATGCTCGCCGCCGCACAGACGGTGAGCGCCGGGGCCGGAGTCCTCTATATCGTGAAGAACTACACCGGCGACGTGCTCAACTTCGAGATGGCCGCCGAACTCGCCGAGGCGGAGGGCATCGCGGTGAAGACCGTGCTCGTGGCCGACGACGTCGCGGTCGAGGACTCGACGTGGACCGCCGGTCGGCGGGGCGTCGGCACGACGGTGCTGGTCGAGAAGATCGCCGGCGCCGCCGCCGAGGCGGGCGCCGACCTCGAGGCCGTCCATGCGATCGCCACGCGCGTCTCCGAGAACGGCCGGTCGATGGGCGTCGCGCTCACGAGCGCCACGCTGCCCGCCGTCGGGAAGCCCAGCTTCGACCTGCCCGAGGACGAGATCGAGATGGGCGTGGGCATCCACGGGGAGCCGGGTCGGAAGCGAGTGCCACTCGTACCCGCGGCCGAGATCGCCGAGGAGCTCGTGTCGTCGATCCTCGCGGACTTCGACTTCACGGGCGCCCCCGTGATCGCGATGCTCAGCGGCCTCGGCGGCACGCCCCTCATCGAGCTGTACGCGATGTACGGCGACGTCGCCGCCCTGCTCGAGCAGCGTGGCGTCACCGTCGAGCGGGCGCTCGTCGGCGACTACATCACGAGCCTCGACATGGCCGGATGCTCGATCACCCTCCTCCGCGCGGATGAGGAGCTGCTTCGCCTCTGGGACGCGCCGGTCAGCACCGCGGCGCTTCGCTGGGGGGTATGAGGCGATGCGCACGCTCGAGGACAGCCGACTCACGGTCGACGACCTGATCGCGTGGCTGATGCGATTCGACGAGCAGATCACCCGGCAGGCCGAGCGCCTGACTGAGCTCGACTCCGCGATCGGCGACGCCGACCATGGCACGAACATGGCCAGGGGCACCGCCGCCGTGCGGTCGCGGCTCTCGGCCGCGCGTCCCGACGACGCGGGCGCGCTGCTGAAGTCCTGCGGCATGGCGCTCGTGTCGACGGTCGGCGGTGCGAGCGGATCGCTGTACGGCACGCTGTTCCTCGAGATGGCCAGGCGCGTCGGCGCGGCCTCGGAGCTCGACAGGACCGTCTTCGCCGCTGCGTTCCGCTCGGGCGTCGCCGGCGTCGTCGCCCGGGGCCGCGCCGAGCTCGGCGACAAGACCATGGTCGACGCGCTCCAGCCGACGGTCGACGTCCTGGACACGGCCGCTGCCGACGGCGTCCCCCTCGCGGACGCACTGCGGTCCGCGGCGGACGCCGCCGCGGCCGGACGGGATGCGACCATCCCGCTCGTCGCCCGCAAGGGTCGCGCCAGTTACCTGGGCGATCGCAGCGCCGACCACCTCGATCCCGGTGCGACCTCCGCGGCGATCCTCGTGCAGGCGTTGGCGGACTCGCTGGCGGAGCGTGGCCGGTGATCGGGCTCGTCATCGTCTCGCACAGCCCTCGGCTTGCGGAGGCGGCGGTCGAGCTGGCGCTGCAGATGGTGCACGGGAGTGTTCCGCCGACTCGCATCGCCGCTGGCGTCGAAGGGCGCTTCGGCACGGATGCCGCGGCGGTCGCGGCGGCCATCGACGAGGTCGGAGGCTCCGACGGCGTGCTCGTCATCGCCGACCTCGGCTCGGCCGTGCTGAGTGCCGGGCTCGCCCTGGAGCTCACGGGGTCGAGCACGGAGGTGATCCTGAGCGGCGGTCCGTTCGTCGAAGGCATCACCGCGGCGCTCGTCCTCGCCGCGACCGGTGCGCCGTTGGCGGAGGTCGCGCGCGAGGTCTCCTCCGCGCTCGACGCCAAGGCCGCGCAGCTCGAACCGCTGCCGGAGGCGGCGGTCGCCGCCGCTCCGGACACTTCGGATGTTCCGGATGCGCCTGATCCGCGTTCCGCCGACGAGGTGCTCATCAACCCCGAAGGCCTGCACGCCCGGCCCGCCGCCATGTTCGTGCAGGCCGTCGGCGGCTACGACGCCGTCGTCGACGTCACCAACCTGACCACGGGCACCGGACCGGTCACGGCGAAGAGCCTCATCGGCCTGCTGTCGCTCGGGGCCAAGCAGGGCCACCGCATTCGGCTCGACGGACAGGGGCCCGACGCGGCGACGGCGGTCGGCGCGCTCCGCCGCCTGCTCGTCGACGGGTTCGGCGAGGCGACGTCGGCACCTGGCTGACGACCCGATGCTGTAGGCGTTCGGCCGCGGTCGGCACGTCAGGCGAGCGCGTCGCGCAGCAGCTCGAGCCCGGCTCGCACGGTCGCGTGCACGACTTCCGACGGGTCGCCGTCGAACTGGAAGTGCACATCGCGGATGTCTCCGCGTACCGCTACGGCCGCGTAGACGCTGCCCGCCGGCTCCCCGTCGTCGGGCTCGGGGCCGCCGACCCCGGTCACGCTGACCGCGGCATCCGCCCCGAGGAGTCGGGCGACCCCGGTCGCGAGTTCGCGCGCGCACTGCGCCGAGGTGATGTCGTCGGCGGTGACGCCGAGGAGGTCTCGCTTCACCTCCTCGGCATAGGCGATCACGCCGCCGCGCAGCCATTCCGAGGCATCCGGTGCCGCGCCGAGCGCGTTGGTGATGGCGCCGCTCGTGAGCGATTCCGCCGCCGCGACGGTGAGGCCCGCGGCCGTGGCTCGGCGCGCGACCTCCGCCGCGAGCCCGGCGAACTCGTCGGCCGGATCCTGCATGTCGTCCCCCTGTTCGCTTCCGATCGCCCCGCGCGCGTCAGTCCCGCGGCCGCGAGCCGCGCTGCGAGGCCCCGGTGAACGCGGCGATGGCCGCCTGCGCGTCGGGTGTCTCGAACGAGGCCGCGATCGTGCGCGCTTCGTCATCGAGCGCCTCCTGGAAGGCGCGTCCGAGTCCGGACCGCACCAGCCGCTTGGCCTGTCCGAACGCCGCCGTCGCGCCGGAGAGCCACGAGTCCGCGACCGCGCGGGCGCGCGCCGCGACCGCATCGGCCGGAACGACCTCGCTCACGAGTCCCCAGTCGAGCGCCTCGGCGGCGCCCAGCGTGCGGGAGGTGAGGGTGAGCTCGAGCGCGCGCCGCGTGCCGACCGCCTCGGGAAGCAGCGTGCTGACGCCGCAGTCCGGCGTGAGTCCAACGTCCGAGTAGCGGCTCGCGAACGTCGCGGCCTCCGAGGCGATGATGAGGTCGGCGACCAGCATGAAGCCGAGGCCGCCGCCCACCACCGGCCCCTGCACGGCCGCGACGATGGGCTTCGAGCTCTCGCGGAGCGTGCGATGGCCGTCGTGGATCCGGTCGGCGAGGCCCTGGATGATACGGCCGGCGTCGGGCTGGTCCGCAGCGAGACCCGACATCGCGATCACGTCGCCGCCCGCGCAGAAGGCGCGGCCGACCGCGTCGAAGAGCACCGCGCCGATGTCGTCGCGCTCGGCGATCTCGTGCGTGATCGACTGCCAGCGCCCGATCGCGTCGGGATCGACTGCGTTGAGTCGTGCGGGTCGGTTGAGCGTGACATGGGCGAGCCCCTCGTGGACATGGAACAGGATCGCGTCGTCGCTCATGGTGCTGGAGTCTACTTCGCGGCACCGGGATCAGACCTCGGCGTGGGCCTCGGCCAGCCGGGCGGCCCGCGCCACGAGCACGTCGAGCACCGTGCGCACGGCGAGCCGCTCCGCGACATCCGGACGCAGCAGCGCGACGATCTGGCGCGCCGACGCGACGCCGCGGACGGGCTTCAACACGACCCCGGAGGTCATCGTGCCCGACGTGAGCCTGGGCACGAGGGCGATGCCGAAGCCCGCCTCGATGAACGCCTCGACGATGCGCATGTCGCTGAAGCGCTGGGCGACATGCACCCGCTTGCCGCCCTCCTGCTCGATGGCGTGCAGGATGCGTTCGAACGGGAACCCGGGCGGCACGCCGAGCCAGGTCTCCTCGACGAGGTCGGCCGGCGTCACGTATGCCCGGTTCGCGAGACGGTGGTCGGCCGGGACGCCGACATCGAGCGGTTCGGTGAGGAGCGGGACGGCCCTGAGCCCGCGACCGCCCCACGGCAGTTCGCCCGGCATGGTGTGCGCGAGCACGATGTCGAAGTCGGCCGTGAGGTCGGGGAATTCGGCGAGCTCGGGATCAAGGTCGGTGCAGTGGACCACGAGCCCCGCGACCTGCGCGAGGTCGGTGAGCACGGCGGGCAGCAGGGTGGCGCCGATCGTGGGGAACGTGAGCAGCGTCACCTCCCCGCTCGGGTGGTTGCGGAACTCGTCCCACAGCGCAGCGGCGTGCTCGACGGCGATCGCGACCTCGGCGGCGCTGCGTGCAAGTGCCTGCCCGGCGCTGGTGAGCACGAGGCCGCGGCCGCTGCGGGCGGTGAGCGGCATCCCGGCCTCGCGCTCGAGCACCTTGAGCTGCTGGGACACGGCCGACGGGGTGCGGCCGGTGGCCTCGGCGACCGCAGTGACGCTGCCGCGCTCCGCGAGTTCCCTGAGCAAGTCGAGCCGCCCAACGTCCATGTAGCCAGACTACATCGTCAGTGAAGGATCGTGCGCTTGTGCTGCATGGTCCGCGGCGCAATGATTGAAGGGTCGAACACGTGCAACGGCGCCTCCGTCGCTCGACGAACCGTCACTCCGTCGAAAGGAACCAACCGTGTTCACGCTTCTGGTCATGCTCGGTATTGCTTCTGTCGCCGGCATCGTCGGCTCCATCGTCGTCTCCGCGCGCGACGGCTACCGCCGTCAGCCGCGGGAGACGTTCGCACGCACCGTCTGAGGTCGTCGCACCACCCGGCGCGACCGGGTGCAGGGCCGCAGGGCGGGGAGGAACACCCCCCGGAGCGGCCCTTCGTCGTTCCGCGTCAGCAGCCGCGCTCCTTGCCGTCGTCGACCAGCGGCGATAGCGTGTGCCGGGATGCAGCATCCGTGACAGGAGGCGTGGCGATGACCGACGACCCCGTCGATCGCGCGGTGCTTCGGCGCTTCCTCCTCGGCCTGGCCGAGGGAATGATCGCCGCCGCCGAGTCCGTCGACCGCATCAGCGACACGATGACGCAGGTCACCCGATCGTACGGGCGGCGGGACAGCGACTTCCTCGTCCTGCCGACGGCGATCATCGTCGAGACCGGCGTCGGTGAGGAGGGCCGGGTCGCCATCCGGTCGGCGGTGAACGTCTCGTTTCGGTTCGACCAGATTGCCGCGCTGTACGTGCTCATCGAGCAGGCTCGCCGGGGTGCGGTCGACCCCGCCGAGGGCATCCGTCGGCTGAACGAGATCGGGGCGATGCGGCCGCGGCACGGATGGTTCGTACGTACCCTGGGCCACGCGCTGCTGACCACGGGACTCGCAGTACTCCTCACCCCGACGTGGCAGGGCGCGCTCGTGGCGTTCGTGCTCGGTTGGTTCATCGGCCTTGCGAAGCTCGTGCGCTCGCCCACTCTGCAGCTCGTCTTCCCCGTTTTCGCCGCCTTCGCGTGCGGGCTCGCCGTGTTCATCCTCGCGCAGCACGTGGAGGTCGGCGACCCCGTCCGCGTGCTCATCGCCCCGCTCGCTACGTTCCTGCCCGGCGGTGCCCTCACGACCGGGACCGTCGAGCTCGCCGCGGGTCAGATGTTGGCCGGCGCGTCACGTCTCGTGTTCGGTCTCGTCCAGCTCGCGCTGCTCGCGTTCGGAATCATCGCCGCCGGCACGGTCGTCGGGGTCGCGAGCTCGACCTACGAGACGCTCGAGGCATCCGGGACCTTTCCCTGGTGGACCGCGGCGCTCGGCGTGCTGCTGTTCGCAATCGGCAACCATCTGCACTTCTCCGCGCCGCCCTCGACATTCGGCTGGGTGCTGCTCACGCTGGTCGTCGCCTACGCGGGACAGTCGCTCGGATCCGCACTCATCGGGCCTACGGTGAGCGGCTTCATCGGCGCCGTCGCGATGACGCCCGTCGTGCTCTGGATCGCGAGCCTCCGGAACGGGGCTCCGTCGCAGCTCACGTTCCTGCCCGCCTTCTGGCTGCTCGTTCCCGGCGCGGCCGGGCTCGTCGGGCTCACCGAGGCGGTCGGATCCAGCCAGGGTGTCGACGACTTCGTCACGGCGCTCACGTCGGTCATGTCGATCGCTCTCGGCGTGCTGATCGGCACGGCGTTCTACCGGGTGGCGCACCACGGCGCCCAGGAGATCGCAGAATTCCACATCGACGTGCCCGCCCTCGCCGACGAGACGGCGCCTCCACTGTGGGCGAGGCTCGTCCCGGGAACGCCGAAGTCCTTCTGGGGGCGGCGGCGGGCCGATGCCTCCCGAACGGGGCGCACGCCCGCGGCATCCGAACCTTCCTCTCAGACAGGGGAGTCGTAGAGTATTCGGGTGACCCTTGCGCCTCAGGACCGGAGCACCGACACGCGCCGCCAGCTCATCGAGCACATCGCGGCCGACGCGGTGTTCCACGGCGACTTCACGCTGGCCAGCGGAAAGAAGGCGTCGTACTACGTGGACCTCCGCAAGGTCAGCCTCGACCACCGCGTCGCGCCGCTCATCGGGCAGGTCATGCTCGACCTCATCGGCGACATCCCCGACGTCGCCGCAGTCGGGGGAATGACCATGGGCGCCGACCCGATTGCCGCCGCCGTGCTGCACCAGGGCGTCGCGCGCGGCCTCGCGTTCGACGCGTTCGTCGTGCGGAAGGAACCGAAGGACCACGGCCGGGGCAAGCAGGTCGAGGGTCCGGATGTCGCGGGCAAGCGTGTCATCGTGCTCGAGGACACCTCGACCACCGGTGGTTCCCCGCTCAAGGCGATCGAGGCGCTGCGCACGGCGGGTGCCGAGGTCGTCGCCGTCGCCGTGGTCGTCGACCGTGCAACGGGTGCACGTGAAGTGATCGAGGCGGCAGGTGTGCCGTACCGCGCCGCAGTCGGCCTCGAAGACCTTGGATTGGCCTGATGAACCGCGACGGGCGAGACGCCGACGACGCCGACTGGCTGCTTGCGCAACTCGCAAGCGGCCGGACCCCGGCTCGTCAGGACCCGCCGGTCGCCCCCCCGCCCGTCGCGCAGCCGCCGGCGCAGCCCATCGTCACTCCGACCCCGGCACCGCGCAGCGAGGAGGTCCTCGACTGGTTCTCGCTCGCCGAGCCCGAGGGCGAGCCTGCGGACGTGACGCGTGCACTGCCCGGGGTCGGCCCATCCGCAGAGCGGGTCGAGCCGCCCGCCGTGACGCCGCCCCCGGCGCCGCCAGTGCCTCCCACGCCGCCGGTGCCTCCCGCTGCGGTGCCGCCGGCCGCGGTGCCGCCCGTGCCTCCCACGCCGGCCGTGCCTCCCACGCCGGCCATGCTTCCCACGCCGCCGGTGCCCCCCACGTCGGCCGTGCCTCCCACGCCGCTGCCGCTGACCTCGGTCGAGCCGCCCGTCGGCGCCGTGCCGACGTCCGAGCGGGCCGCACCGCTGTCGCCGCCCGAGCGCATCGCATCGCTGCCGCCGCAGGAGGCCGCGCCGGTCCTCCCATCCGAGCCCGTCGCTCCCGCCCCGCCGCCGGGTCCCGTGACGCCGCCCGCGCAGTTCGCCCTCACGTGGGGCGGTGGCGACCTCGACTCCGAGGAGGCGGTCCGTGCCGCGTTCCGCAGCCTCTCGACGTCGGGGCTGGCGATGCCCGAGACGACGCCCGCCCCATCGGCCGGGCCTGCTCAGCCGCCGCATCCGCACGTTCCGGATGCCGCGGCTTCGCCCCCGGGCGAGGCCTCGACCCCACCCGACCCCTTCGCCGGCCATCTGCCGCCGCCCGTGGCGCATCAGTCGTTCACGCCGGTGACGCGTCCGACGCCCCAGCACCATCCGATCGCGCCGACGACCGCACCGCCGAGCTGGGAGGAGCGTGCCGCGCAGCCGACAGCTCCAACGCACTTCGATGACGAGTTGTGGTCGGCGCTCAATGAGGACGACGAGCAGCCGGCCTCCGCCACGCCGTCGTCGGCCGCTGCGGTCGAGCCCGCCGCGACGGAGCCGCCCGCCGCGGAGCCGCCTGCTGCGGTGCCGCCGCCTGTCGCCCCTTCGGTGCCGCCCACGACGGTCGTGCCGCCGGCCGAGACGGCGGGCCCTGCCCTCCCGTTCGAGCAGTGGGCTGCCGCGCTGGAATCGGCTGCGCCGGTGCAGCCGGCCGCTTCGTTGCCGTCGGCGGCGAGCCAGCCGCCGCCGGCTCATCCGGTTCCGCCCGCTCCGATGCAGCAGCCGCCGGCGGCAACGCAGCCGCCGATGCCGCCCGCTCCGCTTCCGCCGGCCGCTGCGGTGCCACCGCCGGTCACGGCCGTGCCGCCGGCGGTCGCTCCGATGCAGCCGGCCGTGCCCTTCGAGATCCCGTCCGCTCCCGCAACCACCACCGCCTCGGCCGGGTCGTCGCACTCCCAGGGATTCCCGTTCATCGAGGTGCGTGGCGAGGCCGGCTCACCGGTGCCGACCGTGGGCGCGACGGCCGCCGGGTCGATGGCCGATCGACGCGGTCCGTTCCCGGTGTTCGCGTCGAACGGAGGCGACGACCGGCCCGAGCGCGGCGAGGAGCAGCCCAACGCACCCGTCGACGACCTGCTCGCGGCGCTCGGCGGCGGGATCCGATCCTCCCGTGACGACGGGACCGGCGACCGGAACGGCGCCGACCGCTTCGGGACCGCGCGGCGCGGCGATCTGCCGCCCCGGGAGCCGTCCGGGCCGTCCGGCGATGGACCGGATGCGTTCGGATTCGGGCACGACGACCACGACGACCACGACGACCGCGACGACCGCGACGGAGCCGACGACGACGGTCGGAGCGACGAAGAGGTCGAGTCGACGATCGCACGTGAGATCGCCGAGACCGGCTACTTCTGGAACCTGACCCCGGATCCCACGGCGTCCGATCCCAAGGCGGCGCGGCAGGCCGACACCTCGGTGCCCTCGCCATTCGACCAACCGTCGCCGTTCGCCGTCGAGCCCGAGGGCGTCCAGGAGCCGCCTGCGGACTTCGAACCCGCGCCTGTGTGGCAGCCCGAGCCGGCGTGGCAGGCGGAGCCAGAATGGCAGGCCGAGGTCGAGCCCGCATGGCAGCCCGAGCCCGAGCCCGAGCGCGAACCTGAGCCCGACCCCGAGTGGTCGTTCGGCGGCGATGACCTGAGCGCGATGTTCCCCCCGGCCGCGGCGTCGACGCGGCCGGCGGCCCCGGCTCCTGCGTCACCGACCCCGAACACCACCGACGACGACGATCCGCTCGCCTCCCTCTTCAGCGCATCGGCCGCTCAGCAGTCGGGCGCGGCCCCGTGGCCGCCTGCCGCGGCATCCGCGCCGACGGCGTTCGCGTCCCCGGCGGCCGGCATCGCGTCGCCACCCAGCAACCCCGTGGCCATGCCCGCACCGGGCGGTGCCGGCGCCGGGAGAGGTCCCGGCGGCGGCTCGGCCGGGGGCTCAGGCGGCAACCGAGCCGTGCGCACCCTCCTGTGGATCGCGGGCGGCCTCGTCGTGGCCATGGTGCTCGCCGGCCTGTTCTACCTCGGCACCCAGCTCTCGGGCGGCGTCGGGGCGGAGTCCCCGTCGGCATCGCCGAGCGCCACCGAGGCGCCCGTGGCGGAGCCCAGCGCACCGCAGCCGATGGGCGTGCACGCGTGGAACACGCTCTTCGGCGGCGAGTGCATCGATCCGTTCGAGTCGGCGTGGGCCGAGGAGTTCACGGTCGTCGACTGCGCCGCCCCGCACACCGCCCAGCTCGTGTACCGCGGGGAGTTGCCCGACGATGCGGCCGCACCGTTCCCCGGGGAGGAGGCCATCGCGGCGCAGATGGGCCAGCTCTGCAGCACGTCCGGCATCATCGATGTGGGTCTGGTCGCAGGCGTCCCCGACCTGCAGGTCCAGGCCGCGTTCCCGGTCACCGAGGAGCAGTGGACGAGCGGTGAGCGCACGTACTACTGCTTCGCGAACCGCTCGGGCGGCGAGCCCCTGACCGGCTCGATCCAGGGCCCGGGGCCCACGGCGTAGCGTGGCGGCATCCGCTCGGGTCGTCGTCTTCGGCTCGCTGAACGTCGATTCGACGAGCTACGTCGCGTCGTTCCCCGCGCCCGGGGAGACGATCCTCTCGTGGGGCTTCCAGGTCGCGCTCGGCGGCAAGGGGTCGAACCAAGCGGTTGCGGCACACGTGGCAGGCGCTGCCGTCGAGCTCGTGGCGCGGGTCGGCGCGGATGCCGCGGGGGACTTCGCCGTGGCCGCGCTGGACCGATTCGGCCTGCCGACCGGTGCGATCGCACGCGAGACGGATGCCCCGACCGGCGTCGCCCAGATCACCGTCGCCGACTCGGGCGAGAACACGATCGTCGTGACGGGCGGCGCGAACCTCGCGCTCACGCCGGCCGTCGTCGACGCCGAACGCGACCGGATCGCCGCCGCCGTGCTCGTGCTCACGCAGGGCGAGCTTCCCGTCGCGACGATCGACCGACTCGCCGCCGTCGCCGACGAGGCAGGCGTGCGCTTCATGCTCAACCTCGCGCCGCCCGCCGGCGTCGCACCCGAGACGCTCGCCGTCGCCGATCCGCTCGTCGTCAACGAGCACGAGGCGCGGGCGGTCGGGATCGGCACGGATGCCGCGGTCGCGACGCTCGAGGACTGGCGCTCGGTCGCGGCATCCGCCGCCGGCACGGTCTCCCGCTCCGTCGTCGTGACGCTCGGGTCGGCGGGCGCCGTCGCGGCCTCGGCCGACGGCGCGTGGTCGGTCGCAGCACCGAGCGTGACCGTGGTCGACACGACGGGGGCGGGCGACGGCTTCACGGGCACGTTCGCGGCGTTCCTCGCCGAAGGCCTCCCGTTGAGCGAGGCGCTGCGCATCGCGGTGGCGGCGGGTGCGCTCGCGGTGCAGGATCGCGGCACGGTCGGCGCCTATGCGCCGCGCGAGGCAGTCCTCGAGGCGGCGCGACGCGCCGCGCCGGAGCGCACGGCTCCCGCCGGGGGAGCGGCGCCCGCATGAGAAGCCCCGTGATCGTCGACTGCGACCCCGGGCACGACGACGTCTTCGCACTGTGGCTCGCGGCGGGGCATCCGTCGCTCGAGCTCCGTGCCGTGACGACCGTCGGCGGCAACGTACCGCTCGAGCACACGAGCCGGAACGCGCGCATCGCGCTCACGGTCGCGGGCGTGACCGACGTCCCCGTCGCCGCCGGCGCGGAGGGGCCGCTCAGCCGCGTGCTCGAGACCGCGGAGTGGATCCACGGTGAGAACGGGCTCGGCGGCCCCGAGCTGCCCGAGCCCGCGGTGCCACTCGACGCCCGCGGAGCGACCGAGCTCATCGCCGACACCCTGGCCGCCTCGGATGAGCCCGTCGCCATCGTCGCGACCGGCCCGATCACGAACGTCGCGATCTTCCTGCGCGACCGGCCCGAGCTGGCGCACCGCATCCGCGAGATCGTGTGGATGGGCGGCTCCACCGAGCGAGGCAACGTGTCGCCGTACGCGGAGTTCAACGCGTGGGTCGACCCCGAGGCGCTCTCGATCGTGGTCGGCAGCGGCATCCGCCTCACCATGGTCGGCCTCAACGTGACCCATCACGCGCTCGTGACGACCGCGGTGCGCGAGCGTCTCGCCGCGGTCGGCACTCGCACGGCGGCATTCGGCGACGAGCTGCTCGAGTTCTTCTGTCGCACGAACGACGAGGTCTTCGGCATGCCCGACAGTCCCCTGCACGACCCGGTCGCGGTGGCCGTGCTCGCCGATCCCGGCTCGGTCGAGCTCACGTACACGAGGCTCGATGTCGAGCTCGCCGGCACCGAGACCTCCGGGGCGACGAGCGTGGATCTCGGCGGCATGCTGCGGCGGGAGCCGAACGCGTGGGTCGCGACCCGGCTCGACGTCGACCGGTTCTGGGGCGTCGTCGAGGGGGCCGTCGCTCGGCTCGCCTGACGCCGCAGCACCCGGCGGGGCGGCGTGCCTACAGCTCGGTCTCCACGGGCTCGCGCACCACGAGCTCGCTCACGCCCGAGAGCACCTCGTCGGGGCGGAACGGGTACTTCTCCATCTCGGCGTGGTCGCTGATGCCCGTGAGCACGAGCACCGTGTGCAGGCCGGCCTCGATGCCCGCGACGATGTCGGTGTCCATGCGGTCGCCGATCATCGCCGTGTTCTCGGAGTGCGCGCCGATCTTGTTGAGGGCCGAGCGGAACATCATCGGGTTCGGCTTGCCGACGACGTAGGGCTTCTTGCCCGTGGCCTTCGTGATGAGGGCGGCGATCGCCCCGGTGGCGGGCAGGGGGCCCTCGGCGCTCGGCCCCGTGGCATCCGGATTCGTGACGATGAACCGCGAGCCCTTGCCGATGAGCCGGATCGCCTTGGTGATCGCCTCGAACGAGTAGTTGCGCGTCTCGCCGACGACGACGAAGTCGGGGTTCGTCTCGGTCATCACGAATCCCGCCTCGTGCAGCGCGGTGAGGATGCCGGCCTCGCCGATGACGAATGCGGTGCCGCCGGGCAGCTGCTGCTTGAGGAAGTCGGCCGTTGCGAGGGCCGAGGTCCAGATGCGCTCCTCGGGAACGTTGAGCCCGCTCGCCCGCAGCCGGGCCGACAGGTCGCGAGCCGTGAAGATCGAGTTGTTCGTGAGCACGAGGTACGGCGTGCCGGCATCCTCCCACTGCTGCAGCAGCTCGTCGGCGCCCGGCAGCGCGTGGTTCTCGTGCACGAGCACGCCGTCCATGTCGGTCAGCCAGGCCTCGACCTCTTCACGTCGTCCCATGCGGCAAGCCTAGGATGCCCAGGTCGCAAGCCGATGAACGCGGGATGCCGCGAGCGCACGCTCAGTGCAGCCGCGTAGTGGATGCCCGCGCCTTCGGCGAGCGTGACGTGCCGCGCGTCCGGGGCGGACGTGAGCGAGACCGCCTCGCAGGGCGCGAAGACGCGCACGCCGAACTTGAACGCCTGCATGGAGGCCTGCGCGGTCAGCTGATCGCCGCTCACGACGGCGAGGTCGACCGTGGGATCCTCCTCGGGCGCGTAGGCCAGGCACGAGGTCGAGCCGACGGAGGCGCGCCGCGGGAGGGGCCTGCGAAGATCATGCGGAGATCCAGATGCCCTCGGCCGCCGCGCGGGCGATGGTGCGGGGGGTGCCTTCGACGGCGACGGTGAGGGCGACGGATGCCGCGCCCGCCGCGTCGACCAGCTTCAGCTCGCATCCCGGCCTCACGCCGGCGTCGTCGAGCTCCCGCAGCACGGCGGGGTCGCGGTCGCTGATCCGGATGACGCGGCCGGCGTGACCCGCGGGCGCCTCGTCGAGGCGCACGCACGGCTCCGACACGAGCGAGCCGTCGGCCGCGGGGATGGCGTCGCCGTGCGGATCCCGCTGGGGCCGCCCGAGCCGCTCGTCGATCGCCTCGAGCAGACGGTCGGAGACGGCGTGCTCGAGGATCTCGGCCTCGTCGTGCACCTCGTCCCACGCGTAGCCCATCTCGCGCACGAGCCAGGTCTCGATGAGCCGGTGCCGCCGCACGACCGCGAGCGCACGGGCCCGGCCGGCATCCGTCAGCCGGATCGCACCGTACGGCACGTGCTGCACGAGGCCCTGCGCCGCCATCTTCTTCACCATCTCGGTGACCGACGACGGCGCGACGCCGAGCGCCCCGGCCAGGCCCGAGGGCGTGATGGAATCGGGCTGCCACTCGGTGTGGGCGTACACCGTCTTGAGGTAGTCCTCGATGGCGGGGCTGTTGGCGGGCATCGGCCTCAGGATACCCGGGGGGTCGGCGTCGCGCCGTGTTCCCGTTCGCGCGTGAGGTGCCCGCCCGGGCGGGCACCTCACGCGCGAACGGAAACGTCAGGCGCGGGAGCGCGGCGGCGCATCCGCTCAGGCCCCCGTGAACACCAGCCAGAGCAGCAGGCCGTTGAGGGTGATCAGGAAGACGGATGCCGCGACGCCGAGCCCGGTGGTGACCCAGTGATTGGCGAATCGGCCGAGCACGGTTCGCCTGGCCGTGATCGACACGAGCGGCACGAGCGCGAACGGGATGCCGAACGAGAGCACCACCTGGCTGAGCACGAGCGAGATCGTGGGGTCGAACCCGAGGCTCAGGATGACGAGCGCGGGGATGAGCGTGACGAGTCGGCGGGCGAGCAGCGGCACGCGCACGTGCAGCAGCCCGTGCATGATCTCGGCGCCGGCGTAGGCACCGACCGAGGTCGACGCGAGGCCCGACGCGAGCAGGCCCACGGCGAACAGCGTGGCGATGATGGGGCCGAGCGACGACTCCAGGGCCGCGTGCGCGCCCTCGAGGCTGTCGGTGCCCTCCACGCCCGCGAGGTTCGCGGCGGCCAGCAGCAGGATGCACAGGTTCACGCTGCCGGCGATCAGCATCGCGATCGACACATCCCAGCGAGTGGCGACGAGCAGGCGCGCGGTGGGGATGCCGCGGCCGACCTCGATCGGCTGCTCGGTCTCGTGGCGGCCGGCGGCGCCGCCCGCGGGCCGGCGGTTCGGCGCGAAGCGGTCGCGGCTCAGGGCCGAGTGTGCATAGATGGCGTGCGGCATGATCGTGGCGCCCAGGATGGATGCCGCGAGGAGCACCGAGTTCGTGTCCGCGAACCGCGGCACGAGACCCGCGAACAGCCCGGCGGGGTCGGGCGGCGCCACGAAGACGCCGACGCTGAACCCGACCGCGATGATGACGAGTAGGCCGACGATGACGAACTCGAACGGGCGGGCTCCGCGCCGCGACTGGATGACGAGCAGGATGAGCGAGATCGTGCCCGTGATGAGCCCGCCCCAGACGAGCGGCACACCGAAGAGGAGGTTCAGGGCCACCGCGCCGCCGATGACCTCGGCGAGGTCGGTCGCCATGGCGACGAGTTCGGCCTGCAGCCAGTAGGCACGACGGCCCCACCGGTTGCCGATGCGTTCGCCGAGGACCTCGGGCAGGCTCTTGCCGGTGACCACGCCGAGTTTCGCCGACAGGTACTGGATGAGCCACGCCATCACGTTGCCGAGCACGACGACCCAGACGAGCAGGTACCCGTATTGGGCGCCCGCGGTCATGTTGCTCGCGACGTTGCCCGGATCGAGGTAGGCGACGCCGGCGACGAGCGCCGGGCCGATCAGCCACGCGAGGCGCGGCACCGAGGGCAGCGCGGGGGGAGCGCCCGCGGGGGCGGGCACGGCTTCGTCGACGGCGGTACGCGCCGGCGCGGCATCCGGAGGTTTCGGCATACCGAAATCGTATCGAGATTTCGGCACCCCGAAAAGTCCCCCGGATGCCTGTCACATCCCGGATGCGGGCGAGCGGCTAGCGTGGTCGCGTGACGCACGAGCCGACGGATGCCGCGGGGCCCGAGCCCGGCCGCGAGCCCGAGCACCCGCGCGACGAGACCGACCACCCCGAGCCCACGCTCGCGCACGGCGTCGGCCCGTGGCCCGGCGGCCCCGACGCCTGGCCCGACGATCCGCGCTATGACGCCGAGCTGCTCGCGCACGGCGACACCCGCAACGTCGTCGACCGCTACCGGTACTGGCGCCTCGACGCGATCGTCGCCGACCTCGACGAGCGGCGGCACCCGTTCCACGTGGCGATCGAGAACTGGCAGCACGACCTCAACATCGGCTCGATCGTGCGCACCGCGAACGCCTTCGCCGCCGAGACGGTGCACATCATCGGGCGACGCCGCTGGAACCGGCGCGGTGCGATGGTGACCGACCGCTACCAGCACCTGCTGCATCACCCGGATGTCGCCGACTTCGTCGCGTGGGCGCGCTCGCAGTCGCTGCCGATCGTGGCCGTCGACAACGTCGAGGGCGCCCGGCCCGTCGACGACGTGGAGTTGCCCGAGCGCTGCGTGCTGCTCTTCGGGCAGGAGGGCCCGGGGCTCAGCGCCGAGGCCCTCGCCGCGGCCGACCTGGTGGTCGAGATCACGCAGTACGGGTCGACGCGGTCGATCAACGCGAGCGCGGCCGCGGCGATCGTCATGCACGAGTGGGTGCGCAGGCACGCGCGTCGCTGAGGTCGACGGATGCCGCAACCTGGCCCGCCGGTCGCGGAGCGCCGAGCGCAGCCGCACTCGTCTCGGAACCCGCTCGCTTCGGCCGGCGGCGCCGCGCGGCCCGCACCACGACCAGTCCGGCGACGACCATGACGATGACGACGATCGCCGTGCCGCCGAACAGCGCGAGCGGACCGCCGAGCTCGTACGCCACGCCAGACAGCGCCGCCGCGACGGTGGCGGTGAGCAGGCCGAACGCGCGCATGAACCCCTGCGACGCGCCGGCGCGCTCGGCAGGCACGGCCTGCGCCATGGCGGCGGCCGCCCCGATGAACGCGAGCGCCTGGCCGCTCGACTCGACGAAGCCCACGCCCGTGGCGACCCACGGGTCGCCGATCACGCCGTAGAGCGCGACGATCGGCATGAGCACGACGGCGCCCCGCACGAACGCCGAGACGCCGCCGCGCCGATCGGCGAGCCGCCCGGCCCAGCCCGCGACGATCGCGTAGGGCACCGCGAACAGGGTGTAGCTGAGCGCGGTGAGCTGCTCGCTCGCGCCGATGTCGGCCATGAACCGCGGCCAGATGCCGTCGTAGGCGCCCGTGGGCACCATGATGGCGCCGTAGAGCAGGAGGACGCCGACGACGCGGGGCGAGCGCAGCAGCCCGAAGCTCACCCGCGGGGTCGCTCCAGCGGGTTCGGCGGATGCTGCGGCCGCCCCCTGCGCCGTCACCGTCGCCGCGACGCGCTCGCGGAAGGCGAGCGCCACGGGTGCCACGCCGAGGAGCACGGCCGCCGCCGACCATCCGAGGATCGCGCCCGGCACAGAGATCGCGATCGCGAGGCCGGAAGCGAGCGGGCCGAGCGAGACGCCGGCGAGCTCGGCCGCGCCCAGCCTGCCAAGTGACTCGCCGGCGCGCAGCGGGTCGGCGCGCACTAGCAGGGCGCTGGCCGCGGCCATGAAGACGCCGAATCCGAATCCGCCGACGGCGCGACCGGCCACGAGGTGCCATGCCTCGGTCGCGAGGGCCGATCCCGTGAGCGCGGCCGCCATGAGGAGCACGCCGGCGACGCCCATGAGGCGGGCACGCCCGCGGTCGGCGAACGGCGCGACGATGAGCTCGGCGGCGAGCGACGCCGCGAAGCCGGCGGCGGCGACGACGCCGACGTCGGCGGTGGAGATGCCGAGCTGCAGCTGGAGCGCCGGCAGCAGGGGGAAGATCACCATGGCGCCCGACGACATGAGCACCGTCGCGACGACCACTCCGATCGTGAGCCGACGGCGGTGCACGTCGACGGCGTCGGGGGTCAGGACCCTTCTTGTCCACATGGACAGTAGGCTAGCAGCCGTTGTCCGCATGGACAAGAGCGGTAGGATCGGTGGCATGGCGACCCGACTCGAGCCCGCAGCGCGGCGGGACCAGATCCTCGCTGCGACACTGCGGCTCGTGGCACGCGACGGCTTCGCGCGCGTGACGTTGCGCGACGTCGCGGCCGAGGTCGGTGTCGTGCACGGGCTCATCCGGCACTACTTCCCCACGCGCGAGCAGCTCATGGCCGAGGCGTTCGATGCCGCCGTGCTCGCCGAACTCGAGGGCGACGAAGAGGTCGCCGAACGCGTCGAGCCCGTCGAGGCGCTCGCCGACTGGCTCACCACGACACCGCGTGACCACTACTTCGTCTGGATCGACGCGTGGAGCGAGGCGCACCGCAATCCCGAGCTCCTCGCTGCCCTCACCCGCCACCACCGCGACTGCGAGCGCCGCCTCGCGCGCATCATCGAGCGGCTCGCCGAATCCGGCCGCGGCGCGAGCGCCGACCCGGCGGCAGATGCCAAGATTCTCACGGCGCTCGTCGACGGCCTCGCCGTGCAGCACCACGCTATCGACCTCATCGACCGCGCTGAGGCCGACCGCGTCGTCTTCACCGCGGCCGAGGAGCGGCTCGGCCTCGAACGGGGCACGCTCGCCGCCTCCCGTCCGACGGCGGCCCGCGGCCAGTGGGCGGCCGCTGGTGCGGCCGCCGGTGCTCGTGCCGTCGTCGCGAGCGGCCCGGCCGAACACCGCGGCCGAGGCATCCGCTGACCCGCTGCCGCGTGTCGGCGGCGTCCGGCGTGCGACGCGCACGAGACTGGACCCGATGCCCGTCGTCGACAACGCGATCTACCTGGGCGGCCACCGTGTCGCCACCCCCGGGAGCCTCGATGAGACCTTCGAGGCTCTCGTCGAGCACGGCGGGTTCGCGTGGATCGTCCTCTACCGCCCCACCGACCAGGAGCTCGACTCGCTCGCTCGGGAGTTCGACCTGCACCACCTCGCCATCGAGGACGCCGGCAAGGGCCACCAGCGCGCGAAGCTCGAGCGGCACGGAGAGACCCTCTTCGTCGTGCTGCGGCCCGCGCGCTACCTCGACGACGTCGAGCGGGTCGAGTTCGGCGAGCTCCACGTGTTCATCGGGCGGAACTTCGCCATCACGATCCGCCATGCCGAGTCCCCCGACCTCGGGCGTGTTCGCCGCCGTCTGGAGCGGACGCCCGAACTGCTCGCGAAAGGGCAGGAAGCCGTGCTCTACGCGGTGCTCGACGAGGTCGTCGACGAGTACTCGCCCGTGCTCGCGGGCCTCGAGAACGACATCGATGAGATCGAGGAGCAGCTCTTCGACGGCGACCCCGCGGTCACCCGCCGCATCTACGACCTGGCGAGCGAGGTGATGGAACTGCAGCGGGCCACGAACCCGCTCCAGGACATGATCACCGCGCTGCAGCGGGGGTTCGAGAAGTACGGGGTCGACCCGGAGCTGCAGCACTACCTGCGTGACGTGCTCGACCACTCGATCCGCATCTCGGAGCGCGGCGAGTCGTTCCGGGCGCTCCTGCAGAACGCCATGCAGGTGCACGCGACGCTCGTGGCGCAGCGGCAGAACGACGAGATGCGGCTGCTCAGCGAGACGAACATCGCGCAGAGCGAGGAGGTGAAGAAGATCTCGGGCTGGGCCGCGATCATCTTCGCGCCCACGCTCATCGGCACGGTGTACGGCATGAACTTCAGGAACATGCCCGAGCTCTACTGGGAGTACGGCTACGCCTTCGCGCTGCTCCTCATGGTCGGCTTCGGCGTCGCGCTCTACGTCATCTTCAAGCGCCGCAACTGGCTCTGAGCCTCCTGCCGGCATCGCCCCGGGACCGCTCCGCGTTTTTTGCGGGCATCCGATCGCGGTTAGCGTTGGAGGATGACCGAGATCACCGACGATCTGCCCGCCCGGCTCCTGCACGAGGAGCACGCCGGATGGAAGGCGATCCTCGACGGTCGCGGCGGCGAGCACTACCAGCGCGCCATGACGCGCGACGCACTCATGGTCGTGGAGGGCGCGATGCTCGGCCGTGACGACGTCCTCGCCGCGTTCCGCAGCGCGCCGACGTGGGATTCCTACGAGCTGCACGAACCGGCCGTCATCCGCCTCGGCGACCACGCCGGCATCCTCGTCTATCGCGCCATCGCGCGTCGCGGCGACGACACGGCGAACCTGCGGATGTCGACGACGTACCTCTACGACGACGGCGCGTGGCGCGTCGCCGCGCACCAGCTGACCCCGGCCTGACGTTCCTGCGCGTCCGGCGAGAGCAGGATGACGATCGTCGCCAGGACGGGCACCGAGCTGATCGCCACGGCGAGGGCGATCGAAGGAGGTGCCCGATGGCCTGCGGCACCGATCCTCCTCGTCGGCCCTACTGCAGCGCCGACGTGAGCCGGGCGATGCCGTCGAGGAAGGTGGCGGATGCCGGCTCCCGCTCCCACTCCTCGAGCGTGAGCTCGCGCCCGATGGCCCGGTATCCGGCTTCGACGTCGCGCATCTGCGCGACGAACGACCGACCCCGCACGAGCATCGTGACCTCGAAGTTGAGGACGAACGAGCGGATGTCCATGTTGCTCGAGCCGATCACGGCGACGTCGTCGTCGATCGACACGTGCTTCGCGTGCAGGATGTACGGGCCCGGATACAACCAGATGCGTACCCCGGCGCGCAACAGCGCACCGTAGTAGGAGCGTTGCGCGTGCCAGACGGAGCCCTGGTCGCCGATCTCGGAGACGAACAGCTGCACGTCGAGACCACGGAAGCTCGCCGAGGTGATCGCGTAGACCATGGCCTCGTCGGGCACGAAGTACGGGCTCGTGATGATGACCTGTCGTTGCGCCGAGTTGACGAGCGCGAGGAACTGGCGGAGGTTGTTCTCGCCGTCGTACGCCGGCCCGCTCGGCACGATCTGACAGTCGAGCGCGTCGGGAGAGGTGTCGAACGCGACCTGCTCGGCCGGCACGTTCTCCGTCTCGAGGAGCACCTCGTCGGTCTCGGCGTACCAGTCGGAGAGGAAGACGGCGTTGATGCCCGTGACGACCGGCCCGGTCACACGGGCCACCAGCTCCTGCCATTGGAGTCCGCGCTTGAGGTTCTTCTTGGCGTTGTAGCTGCGGTCGATGAGGTTCTGGGAGCCCAGGTATCCGACCCTCCCGTCGACGACCACGAGCTTGCGGTGATTGCGGAGGTCTGGTCGCTGGAACTTGCCCTTGAGCGGTTGCACGGGAAGCATGAAGCTCCATTTCGCGCCGATCCGGTCGAGCTCGGCGTACGTCGCCTCATGGGTCGCCGAACGCCCGGTGGAGATGTGGTCCAGGAGCACGTGCACGATCACGCCTCGCTGCACGGCACGCTCCATCGCCGCGAAGAAGCCCTTCGTCGTCGTATCCAGTGACACGATGAAGAACTCGACATGCACGAAGCGCTCCGCCGTGTCGATGTCGGCCGCCATCGCATCGATCGACGCCTGGTAGTCGCCGATGAGGGTGGCGGTGTTGCCGCCGACGACCGGAAGGGCGCCGAGCACCCGGTTCTGCTCGACGACTGAAGCGAACCAGGTGGGCCAGTCGGATCGGTCCGCGATGAGGTCGCCCTTGTCGCCGTGCTCGGCGATGATGCGGTCGATCTCGTGCTGGCGCTCTCGACGCTGCTTCGGCAGCTTGAAGTTGCCGATGAGGAGGAACAGCAGGATCCCGATGAAGGGGATGAGGAAGATCGCGAGCAGCCACGCCATCGCCGCCGTCGGCTTGCGATCGCGAGGGATGATGATGAGCGCCGCGATGCGTATCGCCAGGTCGACGAGGATGAGCACGCCGCCGACGATGTTGGCGGTCTCGGCGTTCACGAGCGCTGACCTGTACGGATCATGAGAACAGCGTCCATCGCGCCCCCCTCCGTCCGGTAGCGTCCCCCGTCACCAGAATCCGCGTGACGGGCAGTCGTCTGAGTATGGCATCGCTGCCGCGCTCGGGAAAGTGCCGCGGGCGTCAGTCGGTGCCGAGGTCGAACGCCGCAGCCTCGTTTGCGGCGTCCGTCGCCAGCTCGAACTCGGTCTCGAGCTCGCCGGCCGAGATCTCCGGCGCCTCGCCCGGCTTCAGGTCGCCCACCAGCTCGGCCGTGGCGCCGCCCACGATGCCCTGCATCGCGTACTGCTCGAGACGGGCCCTGGAGTCGGCGATGTCGAGGTTGCGCATGGTGAGCTGGCCGATGCGGTCCTCGGGGCCGAACGCGGCGTCGCCCACGCGCTCCATCGAGAGCCTGTCGGGGTGGTAGCTGAGGGCCGGGCCCTGCGTGTCGAGGATCGTGTAGTCGTCGCCGCGGCGAAGGCGCAACCACACCTCGCCGGTCACGGCCGAGCCCACCCAGCGCTGGATCGACTCGCGGAGCATGAGCGATTGCGGGTCGAGCCAGCGGCCCTCGTACATGAGGCGGCCGAGCCGGCGGCCCTCGGCATGGTAGTTCGCGATGGTGTCCTCGTTGTGGATCGCGTTGAGGAGGCGCTCGTACGCGATGTGAAGGAGCGCCATGCCCGGGGCCTCGTAGATGCCGCGGCTCTTCGCCTCGATGATGCGGTTCTCGATCTGGTCGGAGACGCCGAGGCCGTGCCGGCCGCCGATCGCGTTCGCCTCGTAGACGAGCGCGACGGGGTCGGAGAAGCGGGCGCCGTTGATCGCGACCGGGCGGCCCGCCTCGTACCGGATCGACAGCTCCTCGGTGCGCACCTCGACGTCATCGCGCCAGGCGGCCACGCCCATGATCGGCTCGACGATGTCGAGCCCGGCGTTCAACTCCTCGAGGCGCTTCGCCTCGTGCGTCGCGCCCCAGATGTTCGCGTCGGTCGAGTACGCCTTCTCGGTCGAGTCGCGGTACGGGAAGCCGCGCGCGACGAGCCACTCGCTCATCTCCCTACGGCCGCCGAGCTCGGTGACGAATGCGGCATCCAGCCACGGCTTGTAGATGCGCAGCCGCGGATTGGCCATCAGGCCGTAGCGGTAGAAGCGCTCGATGTCGTTGCCCTTGTAGGTCGAGCCGTCGCCCCAGATGTCGACGCCGTCCTCCTTCATGGCGCGCACGAGCAGTGTGCCCGTGACCGCGCGGCCGAGCGGCGTCGTGTTGAAGTACGTCTTGCCGCCCGAGCGGATGTGGAACGCACCGCACTGCAGCGCGACGAGGCCCTCCTCCACGAGCGGCGCCTTGGCGTCGACGTGGCGTGCGATCTCGGCGCCATACTCCTTCGCGCGGCCCGGGACCGCGGCGATGTCGGGCTCGTCGTACTGGCCGATGTCGGCCGTGTACGTGCACGGCACCGCGCCCTTCTCGCGCATCCAGGCGACCGCGACGGAGGTGTCGAGACCCCCGGAGAAGGCGATGCCGACGCGTTCGCCGACGGGCAGGCTGGAGAGGACTTTCGACATGCCCTCCAGCCTACTTGCGCGCATTCGCGCGGGAGGACTGCGACGGATGTCCCGCCGGCCACGCGACGTCCGGGCCGCGGAAGACCCCACGATAAGGTTGAGTGTGACCCAAGACGAATCAGCACTTGACACCGAGGCGTCGCTCGTCGACGACCCCGAGGTGCGGCAGGCGCTCGCCGAAGCCGATCGCGCATCCATCGCGTCGGTCGTGGCGGAGCATCCGTCGTCGCCCCTCGCCTGGGCCGAGCTGGCCGATCTCGCCGACTCGGAGGGCAATCCCATCAGCGCGTTCGCGTACGCCGCGGTCGCCGTCGACCTCGCCCGCGAGCAGCTGACGGACTCCGGCTGGACGCCGGGCGCCCCCGTGCGGTGGTCCGACGAGCCCAACCGCGCGTACCTTCGCGCCCTCGACGCGCAGCGGCGTGCCGCGACGCAACTCGGCCTCCACGACCGGGCGGCGCGACTCGCCGGCGAGCTCGCCGCCGCCGATGCCGAGGCGCCCGCGCGCATCGCCTCGGAGTTCACGCCGACCCAGCTCATGCCGATCGTGGCATCCGCCGGCCTCTTCGAACCCGCGATCGAGACCGAGGCACACGCCGGCGACCCGACCGACGAACCCCACGCCGCGCACGCGGCAGGAGAGGACTGAGCCATGCCCGCAGTCGTACTGATCGGTGCACAGTGGGGCGACGAGGGCAAGGGCAAGGCGACCGACCTGCTCGGCTCGCGTCTCGACTACGTCGTGAAGTTCAACGGCGGCAACAACGCGGGGCACACCGTCGTCGTCGGCGACGAGAAGTACGCCCTGCACCTGCTGCCGTCGGGCATCCTCACGCCCGGCGTCACGCCCGTCATCGCGAATGGCGTCGTCGTCGACATCGAGGTGCTCTTCGAGGAGCTCGAGGCGCTCGCGACGCGCGGCGTGGATGTCTCGAAGCTGCACGTGTCCGCGAACGCCCACCTCATCACGCAGTACCACCGAACCCTCGACAAGGTCACGGAGCGGTTCCTCGGCAAGCGCCAGATCGGCACCACCGGCCGCGGCATCGGACCGGCGTACGCCGACAAGATCAACCGCGTGGGCCTTCGCATGCAGGACCTCTTCGACGAGAACATCCTGCGGCAGAAGGTCGAGGGCGCGCTCGACCAGAAGAACCACCTCTTGGTGAAGGTCTACAACCGCCGCGCGATCGGCGTCGACGAGATCGTCGAAGACCTGCTCAGCTACGTCGAGCGGCTCCGGCCGATGGTCACGGACACGTCGCTGCTGCTGCACGAGGCCCTCGAGCGCGGCGAGACCGTGCTGTTCGAGGGCGGCCAGGCGACCATGCTCGACGTCGACCACGGCACGTATCCGTTCGTAACGTCGTCGAATGCGACGAGCGGCGGCGCCGTCACGGGCTCGGGCATCGCGCCGAACCGCATCGACCGCGTCATCGCCGTGGTGAAGGCCTACACGACCCGCGTCGGCGCGGGCCCCTTCCCCACGGAGCTCTTCGACGAATGGGGCGCGTTCCTCTCGGAGAAGGGTCACGAGTTCGGCACCACCACGGGCCGCGCCCGACGCACCGGCTGGTACGACGCGCCCATCGCCAGGTACGCGGCGCGCATCAACGGCGTCACCGACTTCGTGCTCACGAAGCTCGACGTGCTCACGGGGCTCGAGCGCATCCCGGTCGCGGTCGCCTACGAGGTCGACGGGCAGCGCGTCGACGAAGTGCCCGTGTCGCAGTCGGACTTCCATCACGCGAAGCCCGTCTACGAGGAGTTCCCCGGTTGGACCGAGGACATCTCGGCCGCCCGGTCGTTCGACGAGCTGCCGGCGAACGCGCAGAGCTACGTGCGCGAGCTCGAGGCGATGAGCGGCTCGCGCATCTCGGCGATCGGCGTGGGCCCGGGTCGGGACGAGATCGTGCAGCTGCACGACCTGCTCGACTAGGCGTCCCTCCGTCAGGAGGTCGGCGGCCAGGCCTGCGGCGGGGGCGCCTGCACTTCCGCGGGCGGCGCCGTGGTGCCGGCTGCACCGGTCGCGGCATCCGACCCGGCCCGTTCGGCGAGCACGCGGCGCGCGAGTTCGTCGCGTTGCCGCCGCTCGGAACGCATCACCGCTCGTCCGATCGCCGCGATCCCGGCGGCCACGAGACCGGCGAGCAGGCCGTAGATGATGATGGCGAACATCGCCGAGACGTCGAAGTAGCCGGTGTCCCCGACCGGTCGGGGCGGGAAGATGTCGCGGAAGGGCTGCATGTACGGCTGCGACACGCGCAGCACGAACGCCGCGAACCCCGCCTCCGGATTCGCACCGAACAGGATCAGGAACACCCGGAGCGTCAGGGCGACGATTCCGACGATGACCCAGACGTAGAGGACCCACGCGAAGACGCGCAGCACCGTCAGGTACCACGGCACGTGGATGTCCGGAAGCGCGTCCGGAGTGGTTCGGCTCATGAGATCCCCCTCGTCGGCGCGCATCCTCCGGCGCGGCCCCGGTCTCAGGATCCCACTTCGGCGTCATTTGTGCGAGGCCCGGCGAGCGCGCGATGCTCCGGGCATTTCCGGGCCGTGGCCGCGGTCAGCCGTGGGCCGACGGCACGGGCCGCTCGATCCACTCCTTCAGGCGTGCGAGCTGCACGCCGTCCTCCCGGGCGATCGCTCGGCGGATCAGCGGTGCGAAGAGCGTCGTGATCCCGGATCTCGCGACGCCCGGCCCCGACGCCGTTCGGTACGTGCCCGATCCCGAGGCTGCGTTCCGCTGATATGCGGCCGGATGGCGCCGTCGGGCAGCCGCAGCGGCCTGAGGGTGGGCGCGGGGCGGATGCCCCGGGCGGACATGACGAGGGCGGATGCCGCGGCAACGCGACATCCGCCCCATTCGTGGGTCTCGGCACACCGGATGCCGCCGCGGGAGGATTCCCACCGAGCTTCCAGCCGGGCCATCGGACCCGCGCACCGGTCCGTCATCCGATCGCCGCCCGAGGCCACCCGGCCGCGCACCGGTCCGTCACCCGATGGCTTCCGGAGGGTCACCCGGCACGTGCGAGACTTGACCGGTGACCGCGCGACGCCCGGCAGATGCACCGCTCATCGGCCGCTTCCTCACCCTCACGCCGATGACCCCCGCGGACTACGCCGCGCTGGCCGAGGCGATCGCGAAGCCCGAGGTGTTCGCCGGCGGCTTCGGCGGCGGTGCGGGCGGGCTGCAGCGCGACGCCGACGGGTGGCAGCGCTTCGCGGCCGCCTCGTACACGCCCGCGGACGACGCGATCCCCCTCGCCGTGCGCGTGCGCGGCGGCGACGACGACGGTACGATCATCGGCGCGACGAAGCTCGGCGACATCGACCTCGCGAACGAGTCGGCGCACCTCGGCTGGACCGCCTACGACCCGCGCGTGTGGGAAACGGTCGTCAACCCCGAGGTGAAGCTGCTCGTGCTCGGCCTCGCGTTCGAGCACGGGTTCGGCCGGGTGAAGATTCAGGCGGATGCCGCGAACGCGCGTTCCCGTGCCGCAATGGCGAAGCTCGGCGCCCGCTTCGAGGGCATCGCCCGCCGGCACAAGCGGCGCGCCGACGGCACGTGGCGAGACACCGCCATCTCCTCGATCATCGTCGACGAGTGGCCGGGGGTGCGAGCCGGACTCGAGGCGCGCGTCGCGGCCTGGGGCGGCGGGCCCCTGCGGCTCGGGCCGCCGGAACGCGCGGAGTAGCGGCATCCGGTCGCCCTGCCTTGCCCTGCCCCACCCTGCATTGCCTTGCGGCGCTCGCCGGCACCGGGAGCACGCGCTCAGCGGGTCTCGTGCTCGGGCACGTGCAGTCGCGAGAGGAACGCGTCGACGCCGCGCGGCACCCGCCCACGGTCGGCGCGCGACACGAACACGGTGACGAGCACGGCGATCGGCACGGTCCATGCGGCGGGCTGCTCGAGCAGCGGCCGCACGCCGGGCACCGCCGCCGAGATGGCCGCACCGCCGAGGATCGCCGCCCCCGACAGCACGGCGCCCGTGATCATGCCGGCGATCGCGCCGCGCGCGGTGAGCCCGCGCCACCAGATGCCGAGGAGGAGCACCGGGCACAGCGTCGACGCGGTGAACGCGAACACGAGTCCCACGCTGCCCGCGAGGCCCGCCGGCTCGGTCGCGAGCGCGACGAGGAGCGGCACCATCGCGGAGGCGACGGCCGCGATGCGGAAGCCGCGCACGCTGCCGCCGAGGAGGTCCTGGCTGATGACGCCCGCGAGCGAGACGACGAGCCCCGACGACGTCGAGAGGAAAGCCGCGAACGCGCCGCCGATGACGAGCGCCGTGAGCAGGTCGCCCCAGAGCCCCGGCACGAGCCGTCCGGGCAGCAGCAGCACGAGCGCGTCGGCCTCGCCGGTCGTCGCGAGGTCGGGGGCGAAGGCGCGACCGAGCAGGCCGAACGCCGTCGGGAACAGGTAGAACACCGAGAGCAGGCCGAGCACGATGAGCGTCGTGCGGCGGGCGGCGTCGCCGTCGGGGTTCGTGTAGAAGCGCACGAGCACGTGTGGCAGCCCCAGGGCGCCGAGCAGGAGCGCCACCATGAGCGACACCGTGCGGTAGACGTCATGGTCGCCGGGGCCGGCCGACGGCGGGAACGCCTCGACGGGGGGCAGTGCGGCAGGCGCGCCGCTGGCGACCACGAAGAGGAGCGCGAACACCGGCACCGCGAGGGCGGTGAGCTTCAGCCAGAACTGGAACGCCTGCACGAACGTGATCGACCGCATGCCGCCCGCAGCGACGACGCCCGCCACGATGACGGCCACGGCGACCGACCCCACCCAGCTCGGCAGTCCCGTCGCGATGCGCACCGTGAGGGCGGCGCCCTGCAGCTGCGGCACGATGTAGAACCAGCCGATGACGATCACGAGGATGCTCGTGACCCGACGCGCCCACGGCGACTCGAGCCGCGCCTCGGTGAAGTCGGGGATCGTGTACGCGCCCGATCGGCGCAGCGGCGCCGCCACGAAGAGCAGCAGCATGAGGTACCCCGCGGTGTAGCCGATGGGGAACCACAGCGCGTCGGACCCCGTGAGCAGGATGAGCCCGGCGATGCCGAGGAACGAGGCAGCCGAGAGGTACTCGCCGCCGATCGCCGACGCGTTCCACCACGGCCGCACCGTGCGCGAGGCGACGTAGAAGTCGCTCGTCGTGCGCGAGACGCGCAGCCCGTAGAAGCCGATGAGCGCCGAGGCGATCGCGACCGCGGCGATCGCGACGTAGCCGATCGCGGGGTTCACGGCCGCTCCTCGTCGCCGAGCTCCGACAGCGAGCGATACCGTGCCTCGTTGCGGCTCGCCGCCCGCACGTAGATGGCCGCGACGGTGAGGGCGAGCGGGTAGACGCCCACGGCCAGGAGCAGCCACGACACGGGAACGCCTGCGATCGTCCACACGTCGAGCGCTGGGGTGAGCGCGAGGGCGATCGCGAACAGCGCGGTCGCGACGGCGAACCCCGCGGCGAAGACGAGCCCGATCCGCAGCTGCGAGCGGATGAGCGAGCGCACGTACACGCCTTGGATGTCGCTCGTGGGGGCGTGGGGCGCGACGCCTGCGGCGCCGGGCGTCGGGCGCCGGATCGGCCCGGTGCGGGCGGGCGCGGATGCCGCGGGCGGACCGTTCCGCGGCGCCGTCACGCGCACCCGCTGCGGCGGCGCGGCGGGCTGCTCGTCGGTCACGTCCGAGGCCGTAGGGTCGCCGCCTCGAGTCGGTCGCGGAGTGCGGGCAGCAGGCGTCGGCTCACGGGGAGCTCGACCGGCCCGACCGAGATCGTCGGACGGTCGGCGCCGAGCCGCACGCGAGTGACGTGGGCGAGCGAGACGAGGTACGAGCGGTGCACGCGGACGTAGCCGGCATCCGCCCACTGCCGCTCGAGGTCGGCCATCGGCACCCGCACGAGGTAGCTCGCCTCGTCGGTGTGCAGCCTGGCGTAGTCGCCCTGCGCCTGCACGTAGCGCACCTCGTCGCGCCGGATCATGCGGGTGGTGGCGCCGAGCGTCACGGCGATCATCTCGAGTGCGGGCGCCGACGTCGCGGCATCCGCTGCCCCTGTGCCCGCCGCCTTCATCGCCTCGACGATGCGGGTGACCGACCGCGCCAGCCGCTCGGCGCGCACGGGCTTCAGCAGGTAGTCGACGGCGGCGAGGTCGAACGCCTCGAGCGCCCCCTCCTCGTCGGCGGTGACGAACACGAACGCAGGGCGGTGCTCGAAGCGCTGCAGCGCCCGCGCGAGGTCGAAGCCCGTGAGGCCCGGCATGTGGATGTCGAGGAACGCTGCGTCGACCGGCTCGCGGGTGAGCAGGCGGATCGCCTCGGACCCCGAGTCGGCCCGGTGGATCGTGCCGACGCGCGGATCCTGCCCGAGCAGGAACGCCAGCTCGTCGACGGCGGGCTGCTCGTCGTCGGCGATGAGCACGGAGATCACGGCACCAGTCTCCCATCGGGTCGCGAGACGGCGTCGACGGATGCCGCGGTGCGGCCGGGCTGGGACTTCGGCACCCGCATACGCACGAGCGTGCCCGCCCCGACGTTCGTCTCGACGACGAGCCCATGCTCGTCCCCGTACACCTGCCGGAGGCGCGCGTCGACGTTGCGGAGCCCGACGTGCTCGCCCGGGGTGCCGCCCGCGAGCACGTCGGCGAGCCCCTCGGGGTCGATGCCGACGCCGTCGTCCTCGACGGTGATCTCGGCGAACGCGCCCTGGTCCTCGGCGGTGATCGTGATGCGGCCGCCGCCCTCCTTCGACTCGAGCCCGTGCCGCACGGCGTTCTCTACGAGCGGCTGGATCGAGAGGAACGGCACGACCGTCGAGAGCACCTCGGGCGCGACCTGCAGGGTGACCGTCAGCCGGTCGCCGAAGCGGGCGCGCTCGAGCTTCAGGTAGGAGTCGATCGAGCGCAGCTCCTCGGCGACGGTCGTGAAGTCGCCGTGCCGGCGGAACGAGTACCGCGTGAAGTCGGCGAACTCGAGCACGAGCTCGCGCGCCTTCGCCGGGTCGGTGTTGATGAACGACGCGATCGCGTTGAGCGAGTTGTAGATGAAGTGCGGGCTGATCTGCGCGCGGAGCGCTCGCACCTCCGCCTCCGCGAGGGCGGTGCGCGACGCGTCGAGCTCCCCGAGCTCCACCTGGGCCGCGACCCAGTCGGCGACCTCGCCCGTGGCGCGCACGAGCCCCGCCCGGACGGGAGCGGAGAAGGCCACGATCGCGCCGACTGCGGCGCCGCCCGCGCGGATCGGCGCGGCGACGGCATCCGTCTCCGCAGTGTCCGTCGCGAGGGCGATGCGTCGCTGCACCTGCGGCTTCCCGGTCGCGGTAGCCTCCTCGGCGAGGCGCTCGGCGACCCTTCGCACCGACTCGTCGCCGTCGATCGCCACGAGTCCGTGCGGCATCACGATCGCGAGGCTGTCGGCGCCGAGCATCGAGCGCAGGTGGCGGCCGGCGCGCGCGGCATCCGCCTCGGTCATGTCGCCGCGCAGGTGCTTCGCCGCGCGGGAGGCGAGGTGCAGCGTCTCGTAGGTGGCCCGCTCGGCGTCGGTGCCGAGCTCCTTCGACGTCACCACGAGCCGGCGCAGCAGCACCACGACGCCCACGGCGAGCGCGCCCGCGACGACGCCGGCGGCAGCGGCGAGCAGCATCGACTCGGGCATGCACGCCAGCGTAGCCGTCGTTCGTCGTCGCAATGGAGCCGTTCGTCGCACGGTGGACGCCGTTCACCGACGACGAACGGCAGGCGGCCCCTGCGGCGGGCCGCGAGGGTGAGCATTGGTGCACTGCGAACGCAGCGGCGAGGCTGCCGCCCCGCTGATTCCCACTCGAAGGAGAGACGCCATGGGCAATGACGCCCTGAGCGCGGAGGTCGACCTCAGTCACGTCGACTATCACGCGGTACAGCAATCGCCAGAGTTCCAGAAGCTCCGCAAGACGCACCGGAGCTTCGTCTTCCCCGTCCTCGCCGCATGCCTCGTGTGGTACTTCGCTTACGTGCTGCTCGCGGTCTACGCCGTGGAGTTCATGTCCACCCGGGTCTTCGGGAGCATCAACATCGCGATGCTGCTCGGTCTCGCACAGGTCGTCACGACCTTCGCGGTGACCATGTGGTACGTGCGGTGGGCCGACACGCACTTCGACCCGAAGGCGGAGCAGATCCGCGACGAGATCGAGACGGGCGTGTTCTTCGACAAGGCCGATGAGGGGGTGGCTCGCTGATGCTGCACCTCGAAGCGGCGAGCACCTCGCCCGGCAACCCCTGGCTCAACATCGGCATCTTCGGCGCGTTCGTCGCGATCACGTTAGTGATCGTCTTCCGTGCCAGCCGGAACAACAAGACCGCGGCCGACTACTATGCGGCCGGGCGCTCGTTCACGGGCGGCCAGAACGGCTCGGCCATCGCGGGCGATTACCTGTCTGCGGCATCCTTCCTCGGCATCGTCGGCGCGATCGCGACGACCGGCTACGACGGTTTCCTCTACTCGATCGGTTTCCTCGTGGCCTGGCTCGTCGCGCTGCTCCTCGTCGCGGAGCTCCTCCGCAACACGGGCAAGTTCACCATGGGCGACGTGCTCTCTTTCCGGCTCAAGCAGCGCCCGGTCCGCATCGCGGCGGCCATCACGACGCTCGCGGTGTCGTTCTTCTACCTGCTCGCGCAGATGGCGGGCGCCGGCGGCCTCGTGTCGCTGCTCCTCGGCATCGGCGACGGCGTCGGCCAGGCCGTGGTCATCACCGTGGTCGGCGGCCTCATGATCCTCTACGTGCTGGTCGGCGGCATGAAGGGCACCACCTGGGTGCAGATCATCAAGGCCGTGATGCTCATCGTCGGCGCCGGCGTGATGACCGTGTGGGTGCTCGCCCTCAACGGGTTCGACTTCTCGGCGCTGCTCGACCGCGCCGTCGAGGTCGCCGGCAACCCCGCGATCCTCGACCCGGGCCTGAAGTACGGCGTCTCGGACCTCGCGAAGGTCGACTTCCTCTCGCTCGGCCTCGCGCTCGTGCTCGGCACCGCGGCACTCCCGCACGTGCTCATGCGCTTCTACACCGTGCCCACGGCCAAGGAGGCCCGCAAGTCGGTCGTCTGGGCGATCTGGCTCATCGGCATCTTCTACGTGTTCACGCTCGTGCTCGGCTACGGCGCGGCGGCCCTCGTCGGCCCCGAGGTCATCGCGGCAGCGCCCGGGGGCCCGAACTCTGCGGCACCGCTGCTCGCGTTCGCGCTCGGCGGCCCGCTGCTGCTCGGCATCATCTCGGCGGTCGCCTTCGCGACGATCCTCGCGGTCGTCGCGGGGCTCACGATCACCGCGGCGGCCTCGTTCGCGCACGACATCTACGCGTCGGTCGTGAAGAAGGGCAAGCCCGAGCCGGGCGCCGAGGTGAAGGTCGCGCGTCGTACCGTGGTCATCATCGGCATCGTCGCGATCATCGGCGGCATCGGGGCGAACGGCCAGAACATCGCGTTCCTCGTGGCGCTGGCGTTCGCCGTCGCGGCATCCGCCAACCTGCCGACCATCGTGTACTCGCTGTTCTGGAAGCGCTTCACGACCCGGGGCGCCCTGTGGAGCATGTACGGCGGACTGATCTCGGCCATCGTGCTCATCGCGTTCTCGCCCGTCGTGTCGGGATCCGCCACCTCGATGCTGAAGACCGAGGGGATCAACTTCGCCTGGTTCCCGCTGTCGAACCCGGGCATCGTCTCGATCCCGCTCGCCTTCCTCCTCGGGTGGATCGTGAGCGTCATCGACAACCGGCGCGAGGACCCGGCCAAGCAGTCCGAGATGGAGGTCCGCTCGCTCACGGGCATCGGCGCCGAGAAGGCGACGCACCACTAGCGGGCGCAGCTTCGACGCGGCGGGAACGCCTGCCCGGGCCGCGTCGAATGAACAGACGGGGGCGGATGCCACGACGGCGAGTCGTGACATCCGCCCCCGTTGTCATGCCCGGGAGCCGACCCCGCCGTCAGGGTTCCTCGCGCTCCGCGCCTGACTGGTGCCTCTGGCTGAGCACGGTCACGAGGAGGGTGTACCCGCCGAAGATCACTCCGGACGTGAGTGCCGTCACGTACAGCGCCTCCTCGGCGCCGGGCCAGACACCCACGATCACGAGCATCAGGCTGCCGACGATGACGAGGTGCAGTGGCAGTCCGACGACGGGGAAGAATCGATCGATCGGTTCGGGCTCCCGGTTGAACGCCCTCAGGTCGGCCGTGCGGTTGAGGCCGAAGACGGCGATCACCCAGACAGCGACTGCCGCCACGGCGCACGACAGCCAGAGCGTGCGATCTTCCACCCCGTAGCGGTTGACGGCTATCTCGGCGAAGTGCACGAACAGGTCGGTTTCCATGATCCCCCCGGGTCAGATTCTCGATCCGCTCGGGTCGGGACGCAACGAACGCACCTCACATGTTGATCATGTGGCCCACGAGCCCGTGGAACGCCTCCTGCAGTCCCTCCGAGAGCGTCGGGTGCGTGTGCACGTTGCGCGCGAGCTCGACGGCGCCGAGGTCCCACTTCTGCGCGAGGGTCAGCTCGGGCAGCAACTCCGAGGCATCCGGCCCGATGATGTGGCCGCCCAGGAGCTCGAGGTACTTCGCGTCGGCCACGAGCTTGACGAAGCCCACGGGGTCGCCGAGGCCGTGCGCCTTGCCGTTGGCCGAGAACGGGAACGTCGCGACCTTGACGTCGTGGCCCTCGTCGCGCGCCTGCTGCTCGGTGAGGCCGAAGCTCGCGACCTGCGGCGAGCAGAACGTCGCGCGCGGCATCATGCGGTAGTCGCCGAACGCCATGGTCTCGGCGCCGCCGATCGTCTCGGCCGCCACCACGCCCATCGCCTCGGCGACGTGCGCGAGCATGAGCTTCGCGGTCACATCGCCGATGGCGTAGATGTGCGGCACGTTCGTGCGCATGAAGTCGTCGATGGCGATCGCCCCGCGGTCGGTGAGCTGCACGCCCGTCGCCTCGAGGCCGAAGCCCTCGACGTTCGGCGCGAAGCCGACGGCCATGAGCACTCGGTCGACCTCGAGCGAGCCCGGCTGCCCGTCCGACCCCTCGTAGGCGACGGTCACGCTCGCCCCGTTGTCGGTGACGGTCTGCACCTTCGTCGAGGTGAGGATCGGCACCCCGAGCTTGCGGTACTGCCTGGTGATCTCCTTCGAGACGTCGACGTCCTCGTTGGGCAGCGCGCGGTCGAGGAACTCGATGATCGTCACCTCGACGCCGTAGTTGCGCAGCACGTAGGCGAACTCCATGCCGATGGCGCCGGCGCCGACGATCGCGATCGACCTCGGGAGGTCGCGGCTCAGGATCTGTGTCTCGTAGGTGACGATGTTCTGCGAGAGCTGCACGCCGGGCAGGAGGCGCACACGCGAGCCGGTCGCGATGATCGCGTTGTCGAAGGTGAGCGTCTCGGTGGAGCCGTCGGCCTTCGCGACGTCGATCGTGTTCGCGTCACGGAACGTGCCGCGGCCGTCGACCTCGGTGATGCCGTTCTTCTTCATGAGGAAGTGCACGCCCTTGACGCGGCCGTCGGCCACCTGGCGGCTGCGGTCGAAGGCGACGCCGTAGTCGAACGTCGCCTCGCCCGAGATGCCGAACGTCTTGGCCTGCGCGTGGAAGATGTGCGCGAGCTCCGCGTTGCGCAGGAGCGCCTTCGAGGGGATGCATCCGACGTTGAGACAGACGCCGCCCCAGTAGCGTTCCTCGATCACGGCGGTCTTGAGTCCGAGCTGGGCGGCGCGGACGGCGGCGACGTAACCGCCGGGACCGGCGCCGAGGACGACGACATCGAAATGGCTGGTCATGCTGCCAGCCTAGGCGTGCGCCCGGGGGACTCGGAAACGCGGCGGAATCGGCGCCTCGTCGGTGCGATCCCTCGAGCTCGCGGCCGTCGCGGCACTCAGCCGTGTCATAGCCGGGCGAGTCACGATCGGCTCAGGTCGAGGAAGGAGATCGCGGTGACCCGCTGGTCGACGCGATGGTCGCGCCATGGTGCGCCGCTGGTCGGCGTGCTCGCCGGCATCCTCGCGCACGTCGGCGCGGGCGTTCCCTCGTATTGGGGCGACGAGGCGGCAAGCGTGCTGTCCGCGGAGCGATCCGTTCCGGGCCTCATCGGCCTCCTCGGCCGGGTCGATGCGGTGCACGGCGCCTACTACCTGTTCCTGCACGAATGGATCCGGCTGGTCGGCACCTCCGAGGCGGCCGTGCGCATCCCGAGTGCGGTGGCGATCGGCGTTGCCGCTGCCGGCGTCGTCGTGCTCGGCTCGCGCCTCCTCGGCCCGGGGATCGGGGTCCTCGCCGGCCTCGTGTTCGCGGTGCTGCCGATCGCCACGCGCATGGGCATGGAGGCGCGTTCCTACGCGTTCGCGATGGCCGCGGCGGTCTGGCTGACCGTGTGGCTGCACGAGCTCGTGCAGCGTCGCGAGTCGCGGTGGTGGGCGTGGGCGCTCTTCGCCGTCGGGTTCGCCGGTGGCGTGTACCTGTTCCTCTACCTCGCCCTGCTCGCGCCCGCGCACCTCGCGATCGTGCTGGGCGCCCGGGCGTCGCGCCCCGTGGTCCTGCGCTGGGTCGCGGCATCCGTCGGCGCCGCCGTGCTCGCCGCGCCGATCCTCGTCCTCGCGATGTCGCAGCGAGAGCAGATCGGCTTCCTCGCGCGCCGCGACTACGCCACGGCCGGCGCCGTGCTCGTGGAGCAGTGGTTCGGCTCGGCCTGGGTCCTCGCCGTCGCCGCGTGGTGCGCGATGGCGGTCGCCGTGGCGACGGCCGCATTCGCGCAGGCCGGTCGTTCGACGCGCTCGGGCGTCGTGGTCGTGGTCGTATGGATGGCGGTGCCCACTGCCGTGCTCCTCGCGGGCGACGCTTGGCTCACCCCCCTGTACAACCCTCGGTACCTCGCGTTCTGCGCCCCGGCGGTCGCGCTGCTCATCGCGGCCGGGCTCCGCGCGCTCGGCGTGTACGCGGCGAGGCTCGCCGCGCGGCCGATGCTGCTGCGCACCGTGCCGCTCGTCGGTCTCGGGCTGGTCGTCGCGCTCGCCGCGCCCGCCTACGTCGCCCAACGCGGTCCGTACGCGAAGGACGGCGGGAGCGACCTCCGCCAGACCGCCGAGGTGATCGCGGCGCACGCGGTCGAGGGCGACGCGATCGTGTTCGATCGCACGGTCAAGCCGTCGCGGCGCCCGCGCCTGGCACTGAACCTGTACCCCGACAAGTTCGCCCGCGTCGAGGACGTCGAACTCGTGAAGCCCCACGAGGCACATACCAGTCTCTGGGACGAGGTGGCGCCGCTGCCCGAGGTGGCCGACCGGGTGCTGGCGCACCAGCGGGTGTGGGCGGTCGAGAGCGATGCCGATGCGTCGGATGTCGCGGCGCTGCGCCTCCTCGGGTACCGGGTCGAGCGCACCATCCCCGTGCATCGCACGATGATCTACGAACTCGTGAGGTCGCAGCCATGACCTCGCCGGCCGAATCGCCCAGCGGCCGTGCGCGCGACCTGCGGCGGCTGGCGCGGCAGGTCGTCGCGTTCGCCGCAGTCGGCGGCGCCGGGGTGTTCGTCGACGTCGGCGGCTTCAACCTGCTCACCGCCACCGCGCTGTCTGCGCACATGGCCTGCTCGGCTCGGCGTTCCGCTTCGTGGCGTACCGCACCTGGGTCGACGGCCCACGCCGCCTCGCAGCAGCGAGCGAAGCAACTCTGCAATAATCTGCGTATGAATGCAGATACCGAAGACGCGTGCGGGCGCCTTCCCGACAGCCAGTACGTGGAGCTCGCGGTGGAGGTCTTCGCGATGCTGGCCGATGCGACGCGGGTGCGCCTGATCCTCGCACTCAAGGAGTACGGCGAGCTGTCGGTGAACCGGCTGGCGGATGTCGCGGGCAAGTCGCCGGCGGCCGTCTCGCAGCATCTGGCCAAGCTGCGCCTGGCGCGCATGGTGTCGACGCGCCACGACGGCACGCGGGTGTTCTACCGGCTCACCGACGAGCACGCGACGCAGCTCGTCACCGCCGCCATCCTCCAGGCCGAGCACGCGCTCGGAGGAACGCCTCGCCACCACCACGCCGACGCGGGAGTCGGCGAGTGAGCACGCACAGCCGCATGCCGGCGCACCCGCAGGGCCACGACCACGACCACGATCACGACCACGACCATGATCACGACCACCACCACGACCACGACCACGATCACGACCACGATCACGACCACCCGGGCGGGTTCCGCGGGTTCGTCCGCGAGCTGTTCCTCCCGCACACCCATGACGCCGCCGACGCCGTCGACGACGCGCTCGAGGCGAGCGCACAGGGGATCCGCGCGCTGAAGGTCAGCCTGTGGCTCCTGCTCACGACCACGGCCCTGCAGTTCGTCGTCGTGATCATCAGCGGCTCGGTCGCCCTGTTGGCCGACACGGTGCACAACTTCTCCGATGCGCTCACCGCCGTGCCGCTGTGGGTCGCCTTCGCGCTCGGCCGGAGAGCCGCCACCCACCGGTATCCCTACGGATACGGTCGTGCCGAGGACCTTGCGGGGCTCTTCATCGTCGCGGTCGTGGCGCTCTCGGCGGTCGTCGCGGCATGGCAGTCGATCGGGCGGCTCGTCGACCCGCAGCCGATCGAGCACCTCGGCTGGGTCATCGTGGCGGGCCTCATCGGGTTCGCCGGCAACGAGGCCGTCGCGATCTACCGCATCAGGGTCGGGCGACGCATCGGCTCGGCGGCGCTCGTCGCCGACGGCGTGCACGCCCGAACCGACGGCTTCACGTCGCTCGCGGTCGTGCTCGGTGCCCTGGGTGTCATGGCGGGATTCCCGCTCGCCGACCCGATCGTCGGCATCGTCATCTCGGCCGCGATCGTCGTGCTCCTCTGGGGCACGATGCGGAGCATCGGGCGCCGGCTGCTGGACGCCATCGAACCCGAACTGGTGGAGCGGGCCGAACATGCGCTGGGCCACGTCGACGGCGTGCTGGCCGTCGAGGAGCTCCGGCTGCGGTGGGTCGGGCACCGACTGCAGGGTGACGCGCTCGTGAAGACGGCGGATCTTCCGCTCGGCGAGGTGGAGCGGATCCTCGAGGAGGGGGAAGCGCAGGTGCGCGCCCACCTGCGGACCGTCGAGGTGATGCACGTGCGGGCGACGACCGGCGGGTCCTCGTCCGGAAGTCACTAGACGGCGGGTCCGCCGGCCCGAAGCGACCGTCTCGAGGCTGCCTGCCTCCGGCGGATTCCGGACACGACGTTCCGCGGGCCTCGCCGACGGTCGGGGGTGCGGCATACGCTCGATCAGTGAGCACCGATACCGCCTCTCGATCCGCCGTCGCACAGCCCGCGGCATCCGCCCCGAAGCGTCCGGGCCGGCTCTCGACCTGGGTGCAGTTCCTCGCCATGGGCACCGTGTGGGGCGCCAGCTTCCTGTTCATGAAGGTCGCACTCGAGGGCGTCTCGTTCGGGCAGATCGCGTGGTCGCGCACGGTGCTCGGTGCGCTCGCGCTCGGCGTCATCGTGCTCGTCACGCGACCGAGGGTGCCTCGGGCCGACGGCACGCCGGGGCCCGTGCTGCCGCGTGAGCGGGTGGTGTGGCTGCACTTCCTCGTCGTGTCGCTCACGACGTGCGTCATCCCGTACCTCGCCTTCGCGTGGGCCGAGCAGTACGTCTCGTCGAGCCTCGCCTCGATCTACAACGCGACGACGCCGATCATGACGGCCATCATGGCCACGCTCGTGTTCCGCGTCGAGCGGCTCGGCCTCAGCCGGTGGGTCGGGGTGGGCGTCGGCATCCTCGGCGTGCTCGTCATCATCGGGCCCTGGCAGTACCAGGCGCTGACGGGCAGCCTCGCCGGACAGCTCGCCTGCCTCGTGGCGACCGTCTGCTACGGCTTCACGTTCGGGTACCAGCGCCGGTTCCTGAGCCACCGGCCCATCGCCCCCGCGACCTTCGCGTTCCTCTCGATCGGCGTCTCGGCGGTGGTGATGCTCGCGCTCACGCCGTTCATCGCGCTCTCACCGGTCGACCTCGACTGGCGCATCGCGGGCTCGCTCCTCGCGCTCGGCCTGCTCGGCACCGGTCTCGCATACATCTGGAACATCAACGTGCTGCGCGCCTGGGGCCCGACGGGGGTCTCGACGGTCACGTACGTCACGCCCGTGGTGGGGGTCGCGCTCGGCGTGATCCTGCTCGGCGAGCGGTTCTCGTGGCACGAGCCGGTCGGCGCCGTGCTCGTGCTCCTCGGCATCCTGCTCGCGCAGGGCCGGCTGCGGATGCCGCGGCGACGCGTCGCGGCATCCGACACCTAGCCCCGGCGCGCCGCCTCGCGCCGGTCCGGCAGCGGCATCCGCCTCTGCGCCACTTCGGCGGTTCGTGCGCCACTTCAACTGGCGCAGCGCGCGCTGAAGTGGCGCAGGGTGGCCGGTGGCGGCCATCGTACGGGCGGGGTTGACACGCGTGCGCGAACATGGTTGGTTAGTTACACAAGTAATGAACCAACGAACTGAGTAGCCATATGGATGAATCGCGGCCGATCTTCCTGCAGATCGCGGAGCAGGTGGAGAACGACATCATCGAGGGCGTCCTCAGGGAGGACGAGCAGATCCCGTCGACGAACGAGCTCGCCGCGTTCCACCGCATCAACCCGGCCACCGCACTGAAGGGGGTGAATCGCCTGGTCGACGACGGCATAGTGGCGAAACGGCGGGGGATCGGCATGTTCGTGGCGCCCGGTGCCCGCGCCCGACTCATCGAGCGTCGCCGGGCCGACTTCGCCGCCGAATACCTGCGGCCCCTCATCATCGAGGCCGAGAAGCTCGGCATCGACATCGACGAACTCGCGGGGCTTCTCCGCGCGGAAAGGATCCAGTCATGACCCGCACCGTGGTCCGCGCCAGCGGGCTCACCAAGCGCTACGGTTCCTTCACGGCCGTGGAAGCCGTGGACTTCACCGTCGAGGAGAACCGCATCTACGGGCTCCTCGGGCGGAACGGGGCCGGCAAGACCACCATCATGCAGCTGCTCACCGGCCAGATCTTCCCGACCGCGGGCGAGCTCGAGGTGTTCGGCCGCCCGCCCGCCGAGCACGCCGACGTGCTGCGTCGCATGTGCTTCATCGCGGAGTCGCAGCGGTATCCCGACGCGTACAAGCCGCTGCACCTGCTTCGCGCAGCCCCGTGGTACTTCGAGAACTGGGACGAGGAATTCGCCAGGCGCCTCGTCGATGACTTCAGGATTCCCCTGAACCGCTATGTGAGGAAGCTCTCCCGCGGCCAGCTCTCGGCGGTCGGCGTGACCATCGGCCTGGCCTCACGCGCCCCGATCACGTTCTTCGACGAGCCGTACCTCGGCCTGGACGCTGTCGCGAGGCACGTCTTCTACGATCGGCTCCTCGCGGACTACGCCGAGCACCCCCGCACGATCGTGCTCTCGACGCACCTGATCGACGAGGTCGCGAACCTCCTCGAGCACATCATCCTCATCGATCAGGGGCGCCTCCTCCTCGATCGCGACGCGGAGGAGGTGCGGGGCTCGGCAACCACCGTCGCCGGTACCCGGGCCACGGTCGAGTCCTTCACCGCCGACCGGCCGGTGATCGGCCGCGAGCACCTCGGCGGACAGGCGTCCGTCACCATCGACGGCCGACTCGATCTGGCCGAGCGACTGCGTGCGAAAGAGCTCGGCCTCGAGCTCTCACCGGTCTCGCTCCAACAACTCATCGTCCACCTGACCGGAACCGACCTGCATGCCGGTTCAGCCGGAGAGGAGGCCGCAGCATGAGCGCCAGCACGGTCGTCTCAGCCGGCACGCAACGCACCGAGGCGCGCTCGCGCGCGCACGAGATCTGGCGCACCGTCCGATTGCACTCGGTGACACCGTATGTGTTCTTCGGCATTCCATGGCTCATCCTCGGCGGAGTCTGGGCGGTCACCATGGTCGCCGCGGTCATCCTCCGGGGCGCCGGGGTGTCCGACGCCACCGACGGCTTCCGGTACAGCTGGGCGGTGCTCTCGCCGCAGTGGTACCTCGTCGTCGTGGGCGTGCAGGCGATCGCCTACACGTTCTCGTTCGCGCTGGGATTCGGCGCCACGCGTCGCGACTTCTGGCTCGGGACGAGCCTGATGTTCGTGCTCGTCTCGGTCGAGATGGCCGCCGCCATCGCCACGCTCGTGCAGATCGAGCAGGCCACCGGCGGTTGGTGGATCGGCGCCGGCATGTTCGACACCCTGTGGTACGGGCAGCAGGGCTGGTTGGTCGACTTCTACACGACGTTCGCGCTGCAACTGCTCGTGCTGTTCGTCGGTGCAAGCGTGACCACGGTCTACCTGCGCTGGCGCATGCGGGGCATGATGATCATGTTCTTCAGCGCCGCCGCCCTGGTGCTCATCCTCGTCGCCGGCCTCACGTTCACCGAGAGCTGGACGGCGGTCTTCGACTGGTTCGCCTCGATCGGCATCGTCGGCACCTTCACGGTGGTGCTGGCGAAGGCGCTCGCCTGGGCCGTCGTCGGGTACTTCGTCATCCGGCGGGCCACGCCGCGTTGATCGGGCGGGCTTCGACTCAGCCGCGGGCGGCCTATCCCCCGCGACAGGCCGCGGTGCGGCATCCGCGTCCCGCCCGACGCGTCGCTCGCCATCATGGGCGCATCGGGTTCGGGCAAGACGACGCTGCTGCACTGCCTGGCGTGTGGAGATCACGGGGCTCAGCGAGCGCCGGCGCCGAGGAGTACGGTCGCGGCTGGCTCGCCGCCCTCGGACTCGCAGGTCTGGAGGACCGCCGCATCCTCGACCGGCGCGACCTCTACGAGGCGCTCGGCCGGCTCGGCATGCCGACGAGCACGACGGACTCCGCACGCCGCCGTTCCGTCATGTCGCCGCTGCGCATCACCGCCATCGGCTCGGCGCTCACCGCCGCGGTGATGCGGGCGCATGAACCCCGTGGGGGCGCGCCTCCCCAACCCGCGGGGCGCGGGTAGGGTCGAGGTATGAGCGACGGACCCATCGACGAACGGGATGCCGCGATGACCGAGCTGCTCGGCATCCGATCGAGCATCGACAACATCGACGCCGCCCTCATCCACCTGCTCGCCGAGCGCTTCAAGTTCACGCAGCAGGTGGGCCGGCTGAAGGCCGAACACGGCCTGCCGCCGAGCGATCCTGAACGCGAGCGCCGCCAGATCGCACGGCTCCGGGCGCTGGCGATCGACGCGCACCTCGACCCCGCGTTCGCCGAGAAGTGGTTCAACTTCGTCGTCGCCGAGGTGATCCAGCACCACGAGGAAATGGCTGGCAACGGGGCGATTGGCGAGCTGTGAACTGGTACCCCATCGCCTTGCCGCCCCAGGCCGGGCGGCGGGTGCTCGTGACCGGTGCGAACGCCGGTATCGGGTTCTTCACGGCGGCGCGGCTCGCGGGCGCGGGCGCGCACGTCGTGCTGAGCGGCCGCCGTCCCGAACGGCTTGACGCGGCGGTGGCCGCCATCCGCGACGTGCGGTCCGCGGCATGCGTCGAGACTCTCGTGATCGACCAGTCGTCGCTCGATTCGGTCGCCGCAGGTGCGAAACGGCTCCTCGCCGGGCCGACGCTCGACGGCGTCGTCGCGAACGCGGGCATGGTGCACACGCCGAAGGAGCGCCTCGAGTCGGTCGACGGCAACGAGCTCGTGCTCGCCACGAACGTGCTCGGACACTTCGCTCTGCTCGGCCGGCTCCTGCCGCACCTCGCGCCGGGCGCCCGTATCGTCTCGCTCGGGTCGCTGTCATCGCGGCTCTCGACGTTCCGCATCGACGACCTGCAGCTCGAACGCGGCTACGACTCCTGGCGGGCGTACGCGCAGTCGAAGACCGCGACGCAGGTGTTGGGCTTCGAGCTCGACCGGCGGCTGCGCGCCGGGGCGCTGCCCGTCGCGAGCGTGGTCGCGCAGCCCGGGTACTCGATCAGCGGACGGACGCCGTTCGTGCCCGGCGTCAACGAGCCGAGCCGCGGTCGCCGATTCGTCGGTGCGCTGCAGGCGTCGGTGGCGCAGGGCAAGCATCGTGGGGCGGAGGTCGTGCTGCACGCGCTCACCGCGCCCGGCGTCGAGGGCGGCCAGTACTGGGGTCCCCGCTACCTCACCCGTGGCGAGCCTGTGCTGCAGGCGCCCACCCGGGCCTCGACCGACCGCGAGATCGCGGCGCGGTTCTGGACGTTCGCCGAGGGGGTGACCGCCCGGGCGTTCACGGTCGGCGGATGACGCAGGGCGCCCGTCGGGGCTGGTTCGCGTCGCCCCGGGTGCGTCGGGTGCTCGCCCGCATCGTGGTGGTCATCGGCGTTCTGCTCGGCCTCATCGGGCTGCTGACGGCGCGATGGGGACTCCTGTTCGTGGGCATCATCGTGATCGGTCTCGGCGCCGCGATGGGGCCCGCGCGCATCCGTCGCGACTGACGCGTCCCGCGGGTTGCGGTGGCGCCTGCACCGTCCGTCGAGCAGGCCCACACCAGGTCAGACCATGCCCGCGAGGAGATAGAGCGCGCCGAGTCCGACGAGGAAGGTGAGCGTGACGACGACCTTGCCGCGGGCGGTCTCCTCGTGCGAGAACTCCGGAATCAGGTCGGCCGCCGCGATGTAGATGAAGTTCCCGGCCGCGAACGGGATGAATACCGCGACGTCGATGTCGCCGGACAGGAGGTAGGCGACGTATCCGCCGACCAGGAACGTCGCGGCGGAGAGGACGTTGAACATCAGCGCCCGGCCCTTCCGCCACCCGCTGTGCACGAGCAGCCCGAAGTCGCCCAACTCCTGGGGAACCTCGTGCGCGGCAGCGATCAGCCAGGTGATTACTCCGAGCTGGATGTCGATGATGAAGGCGCTGGCGACCCCGATCCCGCCGATGAAGTTGTGGAGTCCGTCGGCGGCCAGGATGAGGTAGCCCACGGGTCCGTGGCTCACGTGATTGTGGTCGCGATGGCAGTGATGCCAGTGCAAGAACTGCTCCAGCACGAGGAACGAGAGGAAGCCCAGCGCCACGAGCCCGTAGACCGAAAGCTCGTTGCCGAGCGCCACCACGGAGGCCGGCAGCATGTGGAACAACGCGCCGCCGAGCAATGACCCTGCGGCGAGAGCCACCAGCGGCAGGACGATGCGGTCGAACATGCGTGATGGCAGCACCAGCGTGACGCTGCCGATGAGCGCGAGCGCGCTCATCGCCACCCCGCTGATCGTGATCCAGGCGAGCGTCGACACTCAGCTCACCTCAGCTCGGTGCTCGTCGGCATCGGCGGAGGTCGACCTCTCGACCGGAACCGGTCGAGTATCCCTGCGAGCACCGGGCGATCAGCTGTGTCGGTGGATCAGGACCGGGCACGGAGCGTGATGTGCGCAGTAGCTCGCCACGGACCCGAGGTGCGCGCCTTCGACGGCGCCGTACCGGTGGCTGCCGAGGACGAGCATCTGCGCGCCCTCGGCAGCTTCCACGAGTGCGAGGGTGGGACGCCACTCCACCATCCGGACCTCGACCTCCAGGTCGCCGGCATCCGCCAGCCCCTCTTCGACGGACCGATCGAGCAGTGCCTTGGCGTGTTGCGCGTAGTCCTCGTCGCGACTGGTCGGAGACACCATGATCGTCCAGGGCACCTCCCAGGCGGCGATGACGATCAGCTTCGCGCCGGTCATGCGTGCTTGGCCGACGGCCCATTTCAGCGCGTGGATGCTCGCATCCGTACCGTCCGCGCCCGCGACGATGAATGGCTTCCGACCGGTCTGCTCGTTCGTCTCCGACATGGCACCACCGTAGTATCCGCGTCAATCCGGCACTAGGGTCCAACCGCCCACGGCTGAGCCGCGGCTCAACCGGCGAGGCCCCGGGCGGCGCACGCCGCTACGGGCGCGATCACGGGCGCCGGCTGGGATCGGTGTTGTCGACCACGATCGATGCTCCCTCCCATGGGCGCGCCGCAGCGAAGTGGAGCCGCTGCCCATCCATGTACCGACGCATCGACTCGTGATCACTACCGGGGCGATGGCCTCGATCCCGTCGGTCACCGTTCCAGCTTGATGCATGGAGGGCGCGGGTTTCGAGACGCTCGCTGCGCTCGTTCCTCAAGCTGCGAACGCGCGGGAGCCCCGACACGTCGCATGCGGTTCACCTGCGCGCAACCATGTCGTCGGGTGGTGTTGCCACCCGATGCATACGGTGATCGGCATGTCCACACAGCGGAGTGCGGCGGATGCTGCGATCGTCGACCTGTTCGAGCGGTGGAGTGAGGCCGACGACGTCGATGAGCTCGACGTCGACCTCGTCGTCGACCTGCTCGGACTCATCGGTGCCCCGCGCCGCCGTCGCCGATAACGGGAGTCCCATGCACACCATCACGCGGGTCGGCGACCTCGACGTCATCGTGAAGCCCTCGCCCGTCGCGATGGTGTGGAACGAGCCGGGGCGGCCGCACGACGCGCTCGCCGCACCCGGCGTTCGCCTCGCGCCGGGTGAGGCGCTCGTCGAGGTGGAGCTCGCCACGATCTGCGGCTCCGACGTGCGCGTGGCACGCGGCGAGGAGCCCGCGCCCGTGCCGCTCGTGCTGGGCCACGAGGCAGTCGGTCGCGTCGTCGCGATCGGCGAGGGCGCGCGGCGAGTCGACGGCGTTCCCCTCGAGCTCGGCGACCGCGTCGTGTGGTCGACGACCGTGAGTTGCGGCGAGTGCGATCGCTGCAGGCGGGGCGTGCCGCAGGCCTGCCGCACGCTCGGCCGGTACGGCCACGAGCGCGTGCACCGCGGCTGGGAGCTCTCTGGCGGGTTCGCGACGCACGTGCAGCTCCGCCGGGGCACCGGGATCGTGCGCGCACCCGAAGACATCCCGAGCCGCGTGCTCGCGCCCTCGTCGTGCACGGCGGCGACGGCCTTCGCGGCCCTCGACGCGGCATCCGCTCGGGTCGGCCTCGACGGCGCGCTGGTGCTCGTCACCGGCGCCGGGCTGGTCGGCCTCACCGTCGCGGCCATGGCGGTCGAGGCGGGCGCCGAGGTGATCGTGTCGGAGCCGGATGCCTCGCGCCGCGAGTTCGCCCGCCGGTTCGGCGCGGTGCCCGTGGACCCGGGCGCGCGCTCCACGTCACCCGACGGCCTCGGCACGGCGCTCGCCGCGTTCGAGCGCCGCGGTTTCGGCGAGGTGCACGTCGCGGTCGAGGCATCCGGTGCCGCGTCGGCGGTGCGCACGGCAGTGAACGCGCTCGGCGCGGGTGGCGTCGCCGTGCTCATCGGCACCGTCCCCGCCGGCTCCGAGGTCTGCCTCGACGCCGAGTCGCTCGTGCGGCGTCTCGTCACCGTCCAGTCCGTGCGCGACGCGACGGGCGAGCAGTTGCGCCAGGCCGTGGCGTTCCTCGAGCGGTCGTGGCGGTCGTTCCCGTTCGACGAACTCGTCGGCTCGACGCATCCGCTCGCCGATCTCGATCAGGCCATCGCCGAGGCGGCCGAGGGCTCGCACGTGCGAGTGGGCGTGGCTCCCGGGCGCCGCCCCGTGTGAGCATGGAGGGATGATCAGCAGGGACCTCGCGCTCGCGCTCAAGGAGGCGGGCCTCGTGTGGCATCCCGAGTCGGGCGACCGCTTCCAGCTCGACCTGCCCGACAAGATGGAGTCCGAGGTCGAGGCCGACGTCTTCACGGTGAGCGAGATGACGATCGAGGCGCGCAGTTATCCCACCGGCACGATCCTCGCGTTCAACGGCACCACCGAGTGGGCGCTCGATTCGGTGGCGTTCGCCGACGCGGTGTGGCTGCCGCGCGAAGACCAGCTGCGGGAGCTGCTGCGGGCGACGTTCCGGTCGCTCACGAGGCTCGAGGACTCGTTCGAGGTGTCGATCGAGCTGGGCGGCGCCGAGCTGCGGTTCGAGCATCCCGATGTCGCCGAGGCGTACGGACTCGCGCTCCTCGAACTGGTCGGCAGATCGCGATGACGGATGCCGCGGGGTCGGATGCCACGGGGTCGGATGCCGCTGGGACGGATGCCGCTGGGACGGCGGATGCCGCGGGGACGGATGCCGTGGCCGGGGCGATCGCCCGCGTTCGCGAGCTCGTCGCGCGAGTCGCTGAGGAGCTGCGCGCCGCGGGCGCCCGGCAGGAGACGCTCGCCGAGTTCGTTCCCGGACGCCGGGTGCTCGGGATCCCGCGCGCCGCGCGCATGACGCCGGTCGGTCGGGTGTGGCGGCTCGGCGTGCTCCTCGTCGACGATCGGGGTGGGCTCTACGCCACCGGACGCGTCGTGCGTGCCGAGCGCTCGGCCCGCAAGAGCGTGACCGCCGAGTCGGTGGCGCAGCAGCGAGCGTTCCGTGCCGCGGCGGTGAAGGGCGGCATCGCCGAGGGTGAGACCGTGGACTTCGATGCGACGGCGGTGGACTTCGACGAGCTCGGTCGCGACGGGGCATCCGGCCCGCTCGTGCTCGACGCGACGACCGGAGTCGTGCTCGTGCGCTGGAGCCCGACGCAGCCCGACGCCCTCACGCCGCTCGACGCGTACCTGCGCGACCGCGCCGAGCTGCTCGCCCACCCGCCCGAGGGTGCGTGAGCAACGACGTTCCGAGAGGTGTCGAGGGGCTGGTGGCCGCCGGTGCCGAACCCGGCGAGATCGGTCGTGCGTACCGGAGACGAGCATTGTTCGATCTCGCTCTATTGGTCTCGCGCAGGGTGTTCGCAATTCCGGGTACACGGCCCAGGTGGCGTTGGTCTGGGCTGCGTGGTGGAGGGCGGTTCCGACGCTGATTCCGACGACGTCGGCAACGACGCTTGCTGGTAACTCTTGAACGAGTTGGTCGATCCTCGCCCGCTTCATGTCGCGTGGATGGATGCCGAGGGCGGTGAGCTGAAGGCGCACATTCGCCCAGCTCGTATGGTGCTGCGGCATTGTTCCCTCGAAGAGCCATTCGGACTCGGCCGCTTGGAAGATGCGTCGATCATGGCGACTTGCGAGGTGGCGACGAAGCAAAGCGGCGATCGAATGCGGAAGCGCGACCGGCGTTGTTCCGAACGTGATCCATATGCATCCCCCGTCGTCGACGATGTCTGTTCGTCGTAGGCGAATGCATTCCAGCGGCTGTGCGAACACGAGGATGAACAGTCCGATGATTCGTGTGGGCAGCATGATGGACTCGTCGTCAAGGAGGCGGTCGGCTCTATCCCAGAGGAACGCGTCGGGGATGGGTGTGTGCGGCTGGGAAGGTTGCTTGGCCACTACTGAGACCTGGCGTGTGAGGCGATGTCGGGCAGCCCAGTGGATGAACGTGCGCGCGACCTTGTGCGGATCGTGCTGGGCGATGAACCGATCGACTGCCGCTTGGTCAAGCGACGACAATTGTCGTCCGTCGGCGTCAAGCCACGCGAGCAGTTCTGCGATCTTGCGCAACTCGGCCCGGCGCGTGTTCGCCGCGCCCATCGTCAACGGAGTGGCTTCCGAGCGCTGTCGAAGTTTCCGCAGGACCTCCCACTTGAAGTACCTGGTCATGATCGACGCCTGTTCAGCCGCGAGGTCGACGAAGAGGTGAGCGGCGTAAACCTCGAGGTCGCTGAGTCGGACATCGATCGTTGGCAGTGTTCCAGCACTCATCAGCATCCGTCGGAAATAGCGGACGCGAGTGGACTCCGGCAAGTCGTTCAGCGTTTCGTGGCTGATCGGCAGCTGTCCCGCTGCCATCGCCTGGAGCGTGGTCCCGATAGAGTCTCGGCGCAGCCAACGCGTCACTGAACGGGGGTCGCGAGCGCTCAGGAGGAAGTCGCCCAAGCTAACGAGGCTGGGATGGATCCGGCCGGTTTCGTCCGCGAGAAGTTCCTGCAGGCGATCGGTGAGCCGGCAGGACCCGCATTGGGAGCCGGTGAGCTGAATCTCGCTGCCGCAGGTCTTGCACCCGAACCGCTGCAGCGCTCCGGCGCACGCGGCACAAACGATCCGCCGTGATTGGTCATGGAATGCGAGAACCTTGGCCTGCCCACAGCCCGGACAGACCCCGGGGTGGCGCCGCAGTCGTGAATAGCACGTGTTGCAGATGCGCTGATCGAGAAGCTGGTACCGGGCCGGCACATCGCTACCACAGGAGTCGCAGCCGATCTGCGCGCGAATCATCTCCCGCATCATTCCGATGGGCGATGGAGCTTGGCGGGGACCGGTCGCAGGCGCCCGATCGCGGGCCCCTTCGACGTGCGTTCCGATCCGGCGGCTCGGCGCGGTTCCACCTGCACGGCGCGGACTTCGATCAGGTCGGTGGGTGTGCAGTCGAGGATCCGGCAAAGGGCGGCGAGCACTTCGACGTTGAGTCGTTCCGGCGTCTTGGTGACAAGCCGGAAGACCTGCTCGCGTGAGAGCTGCACGCCCTGTGCACGGAGCGGTTCGATCAGGTCGGTGGTCTGGAACATTCCTGCTGCTGCCATGAGCTGCCGCAGGTGCCAGGTGATCGGGGCTTCACGGCCGGGAGTCGGCATCGGGTCCTCCATAGATACGAGAAAGCAGCTCTGGTGATCATTCGGTTCTTGAAGTCGTCGCCCACCGATGTGTAGATCGCCGTGGTCGACGCGTACGCGTGTCCGAAATGGTCTTGGACGAACTTCTCCGTGTAGCCCCACTCGATGAGGTTGGTGACGTAGGTATGCCGGAGCGCGTGCACGCTGAGTTCGGACGGAACCCGAGCTCGTCGCGGATCGTCGCGAACCGGTGATCGATGTACCGCAGCGAGACCCGGCTCCCACGCTCGGTCGGCCACAGCGGCCCGCCCGGCGCGTCGGTGAACCGTGGGCGAGCCAGGTCAACCCACTGCGTGAGCCCTCGGTCACCCAGTCGAGCTCGGGAAGCGTCAGGACCGTTCTGCGGCGCGGCCCGGAGCCGTGTGCGCCTTTCCCCCAGCCCACTTCCACGGCGCCGAACCGCCCGAATCTCGGAGCCTGACCGTTCGGCCGTAAGTCGGCGGTGTCCAGCCCGGCTGCTGCCGCACGGCGCAACCCGTAGGCGTAGATGGTCTTGAAGATCTGTGCGTCCCGCAATGCGGCGAGGGCTCCCTTCCTGCCCTGCCGCATGATCGTCTCGACGCGGGCATCGGTGGCCGCGAAGAACTGCTCGAGCTCGTCGTACGTCAGCGCTCGGCGCGTCGACGGGCCCTCATAGTCGACGAGATGCGCGACCGTGTTCCACTCGTGACAGATCTGCTGCGGCACCGACCCGAACCTCCGCTCACACTCCGACGCCCAGTCGTACCGCGGGTCGGTGAGGTAGTCACAGAAGAGCCGAATAATCGCGTGATACCCCCGGATCGTGGACTTCGCCGCCAGCCGCCCCCCTGAGATCGCGTGAACCGTGAAATCCTCCAAGTCACCTGGCGCCCACTCCCACGGATACCGTCCAGCGAACTCGCCGAACCGCCGGATCACGAGGACTCGACTCGAGACAGTGCTCGCCGCGAGCCCGCGACTGGCCTGCTGGTCACCCCAACCTGTCAACATCGTCTCGAACACGAAGCGTCCTTCATCGAGCGCACGCACGTTGCCCAGGAGCCGCAGCGGCGAGGTGCCACCTGAATCATTGGCCACGACTGTAGTATTGCATTAACTGCAACATTGTTGCAGTTAATGATGCCTTGTCGACCCCCATGATCATTCCGGTCAGTGCTTCTCCTGTCCACGGCCTATGACGGTCGGTTCTCCTCAAGCGTTCGCGGTGCCGAACGCCACTCGATCACAATCCCCGAGCAACCGCCGGGGTCATGGCGCCGCATGACCGCCGCTGCTCGCACTCGATCATTTGGACGCGGTAGAGGGGGAAGCTATTACACAGGGAAGCCAGGCTACACGCTACGCCGACACTCGCGAAGCACGTCGCTTGCGAAGGCCCCCGATGATCCACACAGCAACGGCCAAGCCGAAGGCAAGAATGGATGAGTACACAACGAGAGAGGCTGCCCATCCTCCCCCCGAACCCGTGCGGTATTCGGGACCCACAACGTTCGTAATCGCAATTGACATCGACCCGAGTGGCAATGCCCCGGACAAAGCCACAACACCGTACGCGGTGATCGAGGCAACGAAGATGCGCACGCTGTCGTCCGACCGCCTCGGAATGGCTGCGATCGTCGCTGCTGCCGCTGCTGCGATAGCCCAGATGACAGACGAGACCAGGACCTGCGTTACACCAGGCGGATGAAGGCGGGCCCACCCAGCTATCAGGTCCTCATTGCCATGCATGGGCATCACTACATACACCCCCACTGCGATGATCGCCGCAGGAATAACGCACGCGGTGATGGCGAGCACTCGTCGGAGCACCGCGAACCGTCTCGTAGCTGACGAGCTACCCCCAGTTACAGAAAGCTGCGGGCGCGAAGCCATTCGCCACTACCCTTCCTGGACCTGATATGAACCAATCGGATTTGGCCGGCGTTGACAATTCGAGGTCCCACGTGTCCCATTCGGCCCACCCACCAGCGATGTGGCAGTCCCACTGCTGCTGCACCGACGCGCTCCCTACGCTTCTGCCGAGGCCGCGGTTACTCGTGATCGCCCCCCACCCAAGGTTGCGGAACTCCATGGCGTTGGCCAGGTACGCCTTGCTTCCCTCATGTTTAGCCGGGGTTTCGGGTAGCGCGTGTGTGTCGATCTGGTATGTCATGTCTCAGAGCTTCGTTTACAAGCTGTCTCATGACTTCGTTTACAGCATGTCTCATGAGTTCGTTGACAGGTAGCACCCCACGATCGGGG
>NZ_BMMD01000011.1 GCF_014645655.1 Agromyces bauzanensis
CAGGACGGCGTCATGGACGCCGTCAAACTCGAGCGGCTCCACGCCGAACCGCGCGCACAGCTCGGCGTTGAACGCCGGAGTCGCCTTGACCCAGCGACCGTCGATTAGCATCTCGGTGTAGCCGTGCCAGGGGAACAGGTCGCTGCCTTGCATCTTCTCCCGCAGCGTGTCGGTCTGCAGGTGGTTGCGCACATCGGCGAAACCGAGTCGGGCGGGAATTCCCGCCGCGCGGGCTGCAGCCGTCAGAAGCACGGCCTTGGGCACGCAATACGCGCGCGTGGTCGTGGCCACGACGCTCGCGCGGAAGTCGCCGTCTGCCGCGGGAATCATGTACGGGTCGTACCAGATGCCGTCGCGCACGGCCANAGGAAGGTCGTCTCGGGTGATTCTGCGCTCATCACAACTCCTACGTCGTACGAGCGCCCTGGCAAGGGCGCCAATCAGCGCCACGCTACCAGACAGTCCGCTCCATGATCGTGGGCCCGAGTTCTGACCGTACGTGACCGACACTTGACGATGGATGACCGGATCGAGATCGAGACTGCTCGCTGTCGGGTCCTGGCAGCACGAGCGCCACAGCGCCGCAGCGCGGCCTAGATGCTCCTGTTTGCTCTCAAGCGGCGTGGGGTGGGCTGAGCCGCTCGCCGCAGCCCGCAAGACGCATCCGACCGCGTTCCGACGTCTTCCGGGGCGTGTCCTCATTAATGCCGAATGGCGCATGCCGTCCCGCGCGCGGATGATGTGAGAGATGTCAACGGCACCGATGGATACGAGGAGCGGGGACGCAGGGGGCTCCTTTCCCGGGCCGACGGCAGCAAGGGGCGACGGCCTCAGGGTCACCACCCTGAGGCCGCGTCGCACGCTCGGCTGGAGCATCGGATTGCCGGTGGTGGCGCTGGTGCTCCCGCTGCTTGCGGTCGAGCTGTGGCTGATCGATCCGCACGGCGGGTGGCCCATCGTCGCCGCCACCGCAGTCGTGATGGCGGCGCTCATCGTCGCCGCGTGGATCTCGTACCAGCGCACCCAGGCCGAGGTGAGCGGCTACGGCATCGTGGAACGCGGGTTCTTCGGCGGCACCTACACCGTCCCGGCGCGAGACATCGTGGGCGTACTGCGCATCCAGCTGTACCGCGGCAACAGTCTGGACACCAGCCAGGAGCTGTTCGTGGTCAATCGCGACGGGCGGGGCGCGTTCCGCATGCGCGGCCGGTTCTGGGACACCGAGACGATGGACCGGGTCGCCCGCATCCTCGGTGTGGAGGAGACGGTGCGGCCTGAGCCGGTGACGCTCGCCGAGCTGCGGCGCACCGACCCGAAGCTCCTCTACTGGTTCGAGCGGCGTTCCCTCAGCCGCTGAATCGTGGGCGGCGGCAGCGGCGCTTCGGCCAGCTCAGCGCACCCAGCGCGTGGCAATACCGAGCAGCGGCGCATCCGGGCGGCTCGACGGCAGCTCGTGGAAGCCCAGCCGTGAGTAGAACGCCCGGGCGCCCGTGTTCGCCGCGTCCATACCGAGGTGCACGGTGGCGACGCCGCGATCGGCGAGCGCGGCCCGCAACGTGTTGATGAGCCGCCGCCCGAAGCCCTGGCCCTGCAGCTCGGGCAGCAGGTCGATGTGCAGGTGCGCGGGATACTCGTCGACCTCGGCGATGAGCATGCGGTCGGGATCGGAGCCCGCGGCGACCAGCTGCTGCTCGGTGAAGCCCGGGTTGCGCCCGGTCGGCGGTCCGGGCGCCGGATGCCGCTCGCGGAAGCCCGGGCCCCATTCGCGCTTCCACCACTCGACGAACGCGCGCGTGTCGGCCACGCCGAGCACGTAGCCGAGCACGCGCCCGCCGCTGCCGTCGTCGACGACGAACGCGAGGTCGGGTGCGTACTCGAGGTACGGCAGCGCGAACACCTCGGGCATGAGCGAGTCGTCGGAGTAGACGCCGGTCGCGTCGCCGCCGCCGGCGGCGGTGCGCAGGCAGATCTCGAGCACGTCGTCGCGGTCGGACGGGCGGTACGGCCGGATGCACGGTTCGCTCATCGGCGACGCCGCGTGCCGAAGATGCCCTCCAGGACCCCGGTCAGCACCTTCTGCGTCGTGCGCGAGCCGAGCACCTCCTCGAGCGGTGACTTCTCGCGACGGCTCGACGAGCTGCGCGACCGCGGGCGCGACGAGCCCGACGTGCGCTTCATGAGCCGGTCGTACTCGGCCTGCGCCGCCTTCCGCTCCTTCTCCCGCTGCTTCTCGATCGCGGCCTGCTGCTTCGCGAACTCGGCATCGGCCTTCGCCCTGGCCTCGGCCTCTTCCGCGGCGGCGGCCGCGGCCGCGGCGGCGTTCATCTTCGCCGTCAGCAGCTCGTGGGCCGACTCACGGTCGATCGGCGCGCCGTACGTCGCCTGGAGCGCGGATGCTGCGACGGCCGCGTCGATCGCGGCATCCGGGCTCGGCGACATCGACGCCTGCGGCGCCCGCAACCGGGTCCAGGCGACGGGGCTCGGAGCGCCCTTCTCGTTCATGACCGTGACGATCGCCTCGCCGGTGCCGAGGATCGTGAGCGTCTCCTCGAGGTCGTAGCCCGAGTGGGGGTACGTCGACACCGTGGCCCGCAGCGCCTTCGCGTCGTCGGGCGTGAACGCCCGCAGCTGGTGCTGCACGCGCGAGCCGAGCTGGGCGAGCACGTCGCCCGGCACGTCCTTCGGGGTCTGGGTCACGAAGAAGACGCCGACGCCCTTCGAGCGGATGAGCCGCACGGTCTGCACGACCTGCGCGAGGAAGTCCTTCGAGGCGTCCGTGAAGAGCAGGTGCGCCTCGTCGAAGAAGAACACGAGCTTGGGCTGGTCGAGGTCCCCGACCTCGGGCAGGTCGTTGAAGAGGTCGGCGAGCAACCACATGAGGAACGTCGAGTACAGGGCGGGGCGGTCGGCGACGCCCGGCACCTCGAGCAGACTCACGATGCCACGTCCGTCGGACGCCACGCGGAGGAACTCCGCGGTGTCGATCTCGGGTTCGCCGAAGAACACGTCGGCGCCGGCCTCGGCGAACGCGACGAGCTCGCGCAGGATGACGCCGACGGTCGCCTTCGAGAGCCCGCCGAGGTGCTCGAGCTCGGCCTTGCCCTCGTCGCTGACGAGGTACTGCAGCACGGCGCGGAGGTCCTCGAGGTCGAGAAGCGCCATGCCCGCGTCCTCGGCCCAGTGGAAGACGAGCGCGAGGCTCGACTCCTGCGTGTCGTTGAGGCCGAGCGCCTTCGAGAGCAGCAACGGACCGAAGCCCGCGATCGTCGCGCGGATCGGCACGCCGCGACCGATGCCGCCAAGGGAGAAGAACTCGACGGGGAAGGATGCCGCGCTCCACGCCTGTCCGATGCCCTCGGTGCGCTCGAGGAGCTTCTCGCTGGGCGCACCGGGTGTCGCGAGGCCCGAGAGGTCGCCCTTGATGTCGGCCGCGAACACCGCGACGCCGTGTGCGGCGAACTGCTCGGCGAGCACCTGGAGCGTTCGGGTCTTGCCCGTGCCGGTGGCGCCGGCGACGAGCCCGTGTCGGTTCGTCATCGCGAGCGGGATGCGCACCGGGACATCCGGCATGGCCTCGCCGTTCACGAGCGCGCCCATCTCGAGCGCGGCGGCCTCGAACGCGTAGCCGTCGCGAATGGCGGCGACCTGCGCGTCGTCGAGGGGGCCGGATGCCGCGGGTTGAGGAGGCGACGAAGGAGCCGTCTCGAAACCCGCCTGCGCCGCGCCGGGGTCTCGAGACGCGTCCGGCTCCGCCGGGCGCTCCTCGACCCGCGATGCCGCCTTCGCAGCCCGCTGCGCGAGCGCCGCCGCCTCCTCCGCCTTGCGGATCGCCTCCTGCGCCTGTGCCTGCAGCGCCTCCGCCGCCGCGGCCGCTGCGGCGGCCGCCTCCTGAGCTTGCTTCACGGCGTTGTCGGACATGAGCCGATCCTAGCGACGGGCGGCGCGGCATCCGCTCGGCCCTGCTGCTACGGCTTCAGGCGCACCTTCGGACGGAACTTCGGCTCCCTCGGCGGCACCGGCAGCCCCAGGCGGACGGCCGAGTTGAGATAGAGCCAGGCGATCGCGGCGTACTCGAGCAGCGCGACGATCACGACCGGCACATCGGCCGCCGGCGCGGCTGCCGATGGCGCGAACACGGCGATGAACATCGTCGCCACGCTCATCACCGTCAGCACGAGGAAGAGGATGCCCAATCGTCGGCTCAGGGGCGGCCGTGCGGTCATCTGCCACCACGGCCGCGGAGGGTCGACCGGCTCGCCTCGGCCGCGGAAGATCCGAGCGCCGAGGAGGAGCCCCGCGACATCGGTGATCGCGCCGGCGATGATCTGGGCGAGGTATGGCGCGCCCATCGCGCCCACCACCCCTCCGACGATCCAGCCGGCGAGCAGCACCCCGAGGACGTAGAGCAGTTTCCATTGCCAGCGAGTGATGCGGAGATCCAGGATGCGCTGCATCGGCCCCCTGCCTTCCGTCGTCGTGGGTCGCGCCACCATACTGTGTCGGCAGGATACTGCCGAATCTGCGCGCGAACGAGCGACCGGCTCTTGCCGCCCAGCGAACTCGGCAGTATCCTGCCGCAACATGCCGAGTGAACACCGGTCGGGTGCGGTCCTACGGTAATCCGGCAGGATCCCGCCGAAAGGAGCTGTCCGATGGATGAGGCCTCACGCACCATCGGCGCGCGCATCCGCGAGGCGCGGAAGTCGGCGGGTCTCACCCAGGAACAGCTCGCCGAACTCGGCGGCACGTCGACGCGCACGGTGCGCGACATCGAGAAGGGCACGGGCACGACGGGCCTCGGCATCGTCGCCGGCGTGGCGGAGGTCGTCGGCCTGCGGCTGACGGTCGAGGGATGACCGAGGACCTCGAACGGCTGCGCTTCACCGCTGCTGCCGACGTGTACAAGGCCGGCGTCCTCGCCGGTCGCATCGAGCGGCGTCCCGACGGTTCGAACGTGTTCCGGTACCTCGTCGAGTACCTGAACCGCGCGCGCGACGACGAGCAGCCGCGATCGATCGCGACCTCGCTCCCCGTCGACGACCGCGAGGTCGTCACGCCCGGGGGTGCGCTGCCGCCGTTCTTCGCCGGGCTGCTGCCCGAGGGTCATCGCCTGTCGGTGCTGCAGCGCGCGGTGAAGACGAGTCCCAGCGACGAGCTCAGCCTGTTGCTCGCCGTGGGCCAGGACGTGCCCGGCGACGCGCAGGTCGTCGTCGCGGGCACGGCCCCGGCCGACCCGGCACCCCTGATCGGCGCCGTCGCGCCTGACGCCATGGACTTCGTCGAGCTCGTCGAGGGCATCGACCGGCACGCGATCCCGGGCGTGCAGCGCAAGGCCAGCGCGTCGATGATCAGCACGCCGCTCGCCACGCGCGAGGGCCGATTCATCCTCAAGGTGTCGCCACCGGAGTACCCGCTGCTGGTGCAGAACGAGGCCGCTCACCTCCGGGCGGCGAAGGCGCTGAAGGTGCCGGTCGAGCGTTCCACGCTGGTCCACGACCGGAACGAGGTCACGGGCCTGCTCGTCGAACGCTTCGACCGGGTTCCTCGGGCCGACGGCTCGTGGGACCGGCTCGCCCTCGAGGACGCGACCCAGGTGCTCGCGGTGCCGCCGGCCTCGAAGTACGCGATCCCCGCCGAGGAGGTCGTGCGGTCACTGGCATCCGTCGCCCCGGCGCCGCTCGTGGCGACACGCAACCTCTACCTGCAGTTCCTGTTCGCCTGGCTCACCGGCAACGGCGACCTGCACGCGAAGAACCTCTCGGTGCTCGAGACCCGGCCGGGAACGTGGACGGTGGCGCCGATCTACGACGTGCTCTGCACCCTCGTGTACGACGACACGTCGATGGCCCTGCCGATCGACGGCCGCACCCGCAACCTCCGCGCACGGCACTGGCACGCCTTCGCCGCAACCATCGGCCTGCCCGAACGCGCGGCCCGCTCGGCCGAGGCGGTGGCGCTGAAAGCGGCGGCATCCGTCGACCTCGCCGCGGTCGGCTTCGAGGGGTCGCCGCTGAACGGCGCCCTGCGCGAGCTCCGGCTGCGCCGCGGGGAACTCGCCTGACCTACGAGGGATCGATGGGCGGGATCGCCTCCCCCGTCTCGATCCACGACTTCAGGCTCGAGAGCACCATCGGCCAGCTCTCCACGGTGTCGGCGTGCGACGGATGCCCCGGGCTCCACTCATCGTTCGTGAACGTGAGCTTGGTGAGCCCGATGGCGGCCTGCTCGAGACGCCAGGTCATGCGGCTCGTGAGCTCGGCGTGGTTCTCGCGGGAGAGCGGGCCGGGGTGCTCGATGAGCCGCAGGATGTCGCCGGGATCGGCCTGCACCACGTCGCCGTAGACGTGCACGGTCTCGTCGCCGCCGACACCCGGCCCGACGTACTCGAAGTGGCCGCCGGGCACGAGGTCGCCGCGCAGCACCGATCCCCACATCACCGCGCGGTTGCCCTCGTCGCCCGTGATCGCGTTCCACACGACCAGCGGGTCGGCCTTGATGTAGATCGTCATCGCGAAGTCCTGCATGTCCGTCTCCTTCTCCATGCGTCGAACCTACGGATGCCGCGTGCCGCGCGTCTTGGAGAAACGCGACATCGGTGGTGCCCACGATACTGATCGCATGCCGACCAGGCGCACCTGACCCGCGAGTTCCGCGCCGTGATCGGCGAGACGCCGCGCCGGTACGCGCGCCGCGCGGCCGCAGGGGGTCCCGAATCCGCGTCCGCCGTCCTAGGGTGAATGGCGTGAGCCCCACGACGAGCAAGGCCACGACGCTGGAGATCGACGGCCGCGAGGTTCGGATCTCGAGCCCCGACAAGGTCGTCTTCCCCGAGCCGGGGATCACGAAGCTCGACCTCGTGCGGTACTACCTCGCGGTCGCCGACGGTGCGGTGCGCGGCGTCGCCGGCCGGCCCATGGTGCTGAAGCGGTTCGTGAAGGGCATCGAGGCCGAGGCGTTCTTCCAGAAACGGGTACCCGAGAACCGTCCCGAGTGGCTCGAGACCGCCACGTTGCACTACGCGTCGGGCACGTCGGCCGAGGAGGCAGTGGTTCGGGATGCCGCGGGGCTCGCCTGGGTCGTGAACCTCGGATGCCTCGACCTCAACCCGCATCCGGTGCGCGCCGACGACCTCGACCATCCCGACGAGCTCAGGGTCGATCTCGACCCCATGCCGGGCGTCGACTGGGCGCAGATCGTCGACGTCGCCATGGTCGTTCGCGACGTGCTCACCGACCACAGCCTCGTCGGCTGGCCGAAGACGTCCGGATCGCGCGGCATGCACATCTACGCGCGCATCGAGCCGCGCTGGAGCTATCGCGACGTGCGAATCGCGGCCGAGACCCTCGCCCGCGAGGTCGAACTGCGGGCGCCCGGACTCGCGACGGCACGCTGGTGGAAGGAGGAGCGCGGCGAGAGCGTGTTCGTCGACTTCAACCAGAACGCCAAGGACCGCACCGTCGCCTCGGCCTATTCGGTGCGTCCGCTTCCCGACGCGCGGGTCTCCACCCCGCTGGAGTGGAGCGAGGTGCGCGACAGCCATCCCGAGCGCTTCACGGTGCCGACCGTGCTCCGGCGCTTCACCGAGAGCGGCGACGTGGCAGCCGGCATCGACGATGCCGTCGGCGGCCTCGAGGGGCTGCTCCGGCTCGCCGAGGAGCTCGGTCCGGCCGAGAAGCCGCCGAAGTCGTCCGATGGCAGCGGACGACGGCAGTCCACGATGCCGCTCATCGAGATCGCCCGCGCCAAGACCAGGCCCGAGGCGTTCGAGGGACTCGAGCGGTGGAAGGCGAGGCATCCCGACGTCGTGCCGCTCCTCCAGCCCGCCGACGTGCTCGTCGACGGCATGCGCGGCTCGAGCTCGCTGTGGTACCGGATCCGGGTGAACCTGCAGCACGTGCCCGAGGTGCAGCGACCGGCGCAGGGGCCGCTCGAGGTGGACTACGACCCGTGGGCGGCGTACCGCAAGCCCGAGCGATCCGAACGTCCGGAGCGACCCGAGCGCCCGCAGTCGTGAGCGACCTCGGACCCGTCGATCCCGGACACGCGGCCGACGCCGCATGGCTCCGCCGCTGGCGGCTGCGCCAGGTCGGGGACCCGCACACCACCGCGTCGAGCACGCTCATCGCGGTCGTCACCGACGACGGCGCACCCGCGGTGCTGAAGATCGCGCACACCGAGGAGGAGGAACGCGGCGCCGAACTCCTCGTCGCCCTCGACGGGCACGGTGCGGCGCGGGTGCTCAGACGAGACGGGGAGGCCTCGCTCATCGAGCGTGCCACCGGGCCCGGCAACCTCGTCGAGCTGGTGCGGTCGGGCCACGACGACGAGGCCACGGTCATCCTCTGCGGCGCGGCGACGGCCGTGCACGCGGCATCCGACTCCGTGCTCGACGGCGACGCGCCGCCCCGACTCATCGAGCTGCGGACGTGGTATCGGCACCTCTTCGCGTATGCCGACGAGCTCGGACCGCTGCACCGGCGCGGTGCCGAGTTCGCGGCGGAGCTGCTCGACGGCCCGCGCGACGAGGTCGTGCTGCACGGCGACCTGCACCACGGCAACGTGCTCGACTTCGCCGAGCGGGGGTGGCTCGCGATCGATCCCAAGGGGCTCCTCGGCGAGCGCGCGTTCGACTACTGCAACCTGCTCTGCAACCCGTCGCACGAGCGCGCCCTCGCGCCCGGCCGCCTGGAGCGCCAGCTCGGCATCGTGGTCGCCGAGACCGGCCTCGAGCGGGGGCGTCTCGCGCGGTGGCTCGTCTCGTGGTGCGCGCTCTCGTCGACGTGGTTCGTGCTCGACGGGGATCCGGTGCACGGCGAGTCCGCCGCGGAGATCGGCGAGCTCGCGACCACGCTCGTGGAGTGACGACACCTCGCCCCGCCCACGTCGCCGATCCTGGCACGGAGATCAACGCGTGATGACCACGGGTTCCGCGGTGGCCCACGCCCGCACGAGCTCCCTGCGCACGGTCACGCCGGTGCCCGGGGCATCCGGAACCCTGAGCTGCCCGCGGTGCTCGCCCTCGCCGAGCACGAACGGCTCGGTGAGGTCGTCGGCGAAGTACCGCGACGAGGCCGACGTGTCGCCCGGAAGGGTGAAGCCCGGCAGCGCGGCGAGTGCGACGTTGGCGGCCCGCCCGACGCCCGTCTCGAGCATGCCGCCGCACCACACGGGCACGTCACGCGTGCGGCATGCGTCGTGCACGCGGAGCGCCTCGAGGTAGCCGCCCATGCGGCCGGGCTTGATGTTGACGATGTCGGTGGCACCGCGCTCGATGGCATCGACGGCCGTCGCGACGTCGAGGATGGACTCGTCGAGGCATACGGGCGTCTCGCAGGCCTCGGCGAGCCGCACGTGCGTGGCCAGGTCCTCCTCGGCGAACGGCTGCTCGATGAGCAGCAGCCCGAACGCGTCGAGGCTCGCGAGCAGCGGGATGTCGGCGGCGGTGTACGCCGTGTTCGCGTCGACCTGCAGCATCGCGTCGCGCCCGAGGAGCTCGCGCACGGCGCCTACTGGGATGAGGTCCCAGCCGGGCTTGATCTTCAGCTTGATGCGCCGGTAGCCCTGCTCGACGTAGCCCGAGACCTCGTCGAGCAGCTCGTCGAGGGTCGGCGCGATGCCCACCGAGACGCCGCAGTCGACCCACTCGCGCACGGCGCCGAAGCACTCCGCCATCGAGCGCCTCTGCGTGCGCAACTCGGCGTCGAGCACGGCCGCCTCGAGCGCGCCCTTCGCCATGCGGTGCCCGGCCACGAAGGCCAGTGTGCGGGCGACGGATGCCGCGAGCGGCACGCTCCCGATCGAGCCCGCCGCGCCGCCCGACGCCGGCCCCGAGGCATCCGGAACCTGCTGCTCGCGGTCGTCGACCCAGATGCCTGCCTCGTGGGACGGGTCGTCGATGAGCACGCCGCTCATGTGCCCGTCGTCCTCGACGCCCTGCACAGGCGACCGCAGCAATGCGGGTGCGAGGTACTGCTCGATGACGGATGCCGCACCGCCGACGTATTCCGAGGAGTAGAACGGATCGCGGCCCGCGACGCACTCGCCCCAGCCCTCGCCCGCGTCGGTCACGGCGTGCACGAGGAGCACCTCGCGCACGGTCTCGCGTCCGAACGAGGTCTCGAAGGGTCGCACGAGCGGCACCTCGAGGCGGTGGAGCTCGATGCGTTCGAGGGTCGGGGTCGGGGTCGGGGTCATCATGGCCTCCCGGTCTGGGTCGTCGACGCCTCCAGTCTGGCGCAGCCCGACCCTCCTCGCCGCCCCGCGTCAGGCGCGCACGAGCTCGTAGAAGCGCCAGAATCCGAAGCCGTCCTCGAGCACGTCGACGCCCGCGAACCCCGCTTCAGCCGCGTAGCGTCGCAGCGTCGACGGGCGCATGACCGTGCCGGTGGCGGCGCTCGGCCGGTGGAAGAGCCCATCGGGACGGCAGCTGAACAGGCTGAAGCCGTACATCACGCGGTCCAGGCCCTCGGTGTCCGGCGTGAACTCGTCGCCGACGGCCTCGTCCATGATGACGACGATCCCGTCGTCGCCGGTCGCCTCGTTCATCGCCGTCAGCACTGCCTGCGGGTGCGGCAGGTCGTGCAGGCACTCGAAGCCGACCGCGGCGTCGAAGCGTCCGTGGGCTGCGAGGTTCGCGGCATCCTCGACGTGGGCGTGCAGGACGCCGTCGGGCCGATCACGCAGCAGCGCCTACGCGCGTCGCAGCCAGGCCGTGCCAACGGTGACGTCGCCTCCGGTCAGTCGGAGGAGCGAGATGCGGAGCGCGGTCGCCGCCAGCCGAGCCCGTCGAGCTCCGTAGCCTCAGGCATGCCTGTATGGTAACGCGGTCGCCCCGGCCGGCGCGGGCGAAGGCATGGCTCAGGGTTCCCGGTCGGCGTCGTCGCGTGTGAGGACGTAGTCGCCGTCGGCGTCGAGCTCGACGCGCAGGCCGGGGTCGCGCGAGAGAGCGGCGAAGGCGTCCCGGGAGGCGTCCCGGAGGCGCGCGGCGACGCGCGGATCCTCCATGCGCACGCGCTCGTAGTCGGCCACGAGCGGCAGTCCGCCCTCGGCGCGCCACGCCGGCACGGGGCCGCGGGCGAGCGCTCGCGTCGAGCGCGGCGAATCGAGCCGCCACCGCACCTCGAACCGGTCGCTGCGATCGGCGCCCGTGATGGCGTCGCCGAGCTCGCCGTAGAAGTCGGGCAGGAACGCCGTGACCTCCGCGCCGAGGCGCACGAGGTTCATGCGGGCGTTCCGGCGGATGAGCGGGTCGTAGGTCCAGCGCATCTCGGTGACCCCATGCGCGAGGCACACGGCCCGCTGCCGCAGCTTCAGGGCGACACCGATGCCCCGGCCGCGCGCGGCGGGGTCGACGGCGTTCATGTGCGAGTGCAGGTGCAACCCGCCCGCCCAGCCGAGGAAGCCGAGGGTGGCGCCGAGGGGTGTCCCGGTCCCTGAGCCCGTCGAAGGGAGCGGCACCGCCACGAGCACGGTGTTGCCCGCGTGGTCGAGCGCCTGCACCATCGCCCGGTCCGGGCCGCGGCCCGCACCCCAGGTCGCGCCGAACCGGGCGAGCACGCCGTCGAGCTCGTCGGGATGCGCCGGGCGCGTGCGGATGCCGGCGCGCTCGTCCGCGGCATCCGCTGATTGCTCCGCGTCGGCGACGACCGACGCCGCCACCTCGCCCGCCGGCTCCGTCACGCCGACCGGTCTTCCACGTGCCAGGGCTGGCCGTATCCGCCGTCGGCGACGGGCCGCGCCATGAGCTCGAGGAACGGCGCCGCGTCGAACGCCTCGGGGCCGAGCACCCCGCGTCCCTCCCACTCGCCCGTCGCGAGCAACTCCAGCGCGATCACGGGGTTGAGCGCCGTCTGCCACACGACGCACTGCGACTCGTACTCGGCCATCGTCCACTCGTTGTCGGACACGTGGTAGAGGTACACCTCCCGTGGAATCCCGTCGGTGCCGGTGCCGGTGACCAAGAGGCCGGCGCACGTCCTGCCCGTCATGCGGGGGCCGATCGTCGCCGGGTCGGGCAGCGCCGCGGCCACGACGTCGCGCGGCGCGACGTGCACGGGCCCGTCCTCGCTGCGCACGCGGATCGGTGTCGTCGAGTCGAGGCCGAGCAGGTGCAGCGTGCGCAGCACGTTGATGAACTCCTCGCCGAGGCCGTACTTGAAGGTGACGCGCTTCGCGTCGACCCAGCGCGGCATGAGGAGCACCTCCTCGTGCTCGACGTTCACGCACTCGACCGGCCCGATGCCCTCGGGGAACTCGAAGACCTCGGGCTCCGAGAAGGGCGGCGTGGTGTACCAGCCGGCGTCCTCCTCCCAGATCACGGGCGGGTTCAGGCACTCCTCGATGGTGGTCCAGATCGAGAACGACGGGACGAAGACCTCGTTGCCGGCCTCGTCGCGCACCACGAGGTTCGCGCCGTCGCGCACGCCGAGCTCGTCGATCTCGCTGAACAGGTGGTCGGCGGCATAGCGGGCGAACACGTCGCTGAGCCCGGGCTCGACCCCCATGCCGACGAGCGCGAGGCGCCCCGCGGCATCCCAGTCGGTGGTCTGCGCGAACTGGTCGTCGCCGAGCTTCACGCCGGTCTGCGTGTAGGGATCGGTCGGATGCGGCTCCGACAGGCTCATGGCCATGTCGAGGTAGTCGGCCCCGGCGGCGAGCGCACCGGCGAAGATGGACGGCACGAACTTCGGCTCGACGGCGTTCATCACGTGGGTCGCGGCGTGCTCGCGGGCGACGGATGCCACGACGTCGGGATCCGACGCGTCGATCTGCGCCGTGGCGAAGCGGGCGGCAACGTCGTTACCGTGCCGGGCCCGGATCCAGTCGACCGTCCGCTGGGCGCGGGATACGTCGTAGTCGCTCACGACGACGAGTTCGAAGAAATCACGACGCGCCGCGATCTTCGCGATGGCGTCTCCGACGCCACCGGCGCCGACGAGGAGGATCCGCATCCCATGACGCTATCGCGGCCGGACTCGAAGAGTCGACGGACGGGTGTCGTGGCGTCGGGCGGATTCCGCACGAACTGTCGCCAGGCGCGGGCTACTGGCTGCGGGATGGTCGTCCGCCCCGCGACATCCGCCGAGCGTGCACTCCCTGCCCTCGCATGGGCGACTACTGCACTCTCGCGAGACTCCGCCGGCTACGGGCGCGTCCAGCCACGCAGTTCGCGCGCATCCGAGAGTTGACGCACGATCACCTCGAAATCCGAATGCCTGTTGACCCGAATGACCAACCAGCCGTTGCCCGCGAGTTCGTTCAACCGGTCGACGTCCTTCGCCCACTGCCCGTCGTCTTCGCGATGATGGTCGCCGTCATATTCGAGCAGCACCTTCCAGTGCCGGAAGACGAGGTCTCCGCGGGTCGAGCGTCCCGACCGCAGCGTGATGACGCCGTTCGACTCGGGCTCGGGGAATCCCGCTTCGATCACCCGGAGTCGCAGTTCAGTCTCCTTCGGCGACTCGGAGCCGACATCGAGATGCTCGCGTGCGGCTCGCAGCCCGCGGCATCCGCGGCGCTTCCCGTACCGCTCGATCGCCTCGTCGATCTCGTCGACGGCGGCGAGGGGTGCTGGACGGCCGAGCAGCCGATCACCCGCTTGGATCAGTTCGAGCTCGCTCAGGACCGTCGACAGCTGGCACCAGGCGTCGCTCGCCGCGACGAGCGGGAGCGCGCGGGGTTGCCGCGTCGGCGGCGCCTCGACAGTCCGGTGCCCGACGACGTTCCACACGCGTGGCGGATACTTCCCACCCCAGACCGTGAGGTGGAGCGTCTTGGACGACTCCAGACGCCGTGGAAGCGGGAGACCCCAGAGTGCGGCCGCCGTGACGTGGCTGAATGCCCACTCCCCATGGGTCATGTGCAGCTGGAGGGCATGGCAGCGCGCCATGAGCGACGTCTCCTCCGCGCGCGGGAGCCGCACGCCGCGCACTGGGATCACGAGATCCGACCCGCGAAGGCGCTTGACGGTGAGGCCCCGGGCGCGGGCGTCGTGCGTGGTGAACGGGGCGAGTGAGAAGTCGAGCGGGAGCGGGCGGCGCGGACTCATGTCCAGAGTCTCCCGTCCGCGAGATTCGGTGCGTCCTTCCCCGCGGAACCTGTCAAGGCTCCTCGTGGATCCCGGATGTTGAGGACGGGTGCGCGCTTGGGCCCGGGCGGCGGGCGCCGGGCTGCAAACAGTCGATCACACACAGGCGGGGCGGCGGGCGACGGGCTGCGGGCGCCGGGCGCCGGGCGGCGGCGCCCTCCGAGGTGGAGTGCACTCTCAGCGAGAGTGCACTCGGCGTCCGAAGAGGGGCGCGAAGTGCACACTCGGCGAAGGTGGGGTGGCGTTCGCGGGACGGGCGCGCGAGCGCCGGGCAGCGAAATCGAGAGTGCACTCGCCGCCCGAAAGAGGGCGCGGAGTGCACTCTCGGCGAGGATGGACGGCGAGGATGGACGGCGAGGATGGACGGCAACGACGGGCCGACGGGTCGCCAGAGGCGCGGGCTCGCGGCATCCGATCAGCAGAACCCGGCGATGCCCTCCCACGCGGCCCCCGGGCTCGCGACCCCCTCGCGCCCCACGGCCGCCTCGATGAGCCCGTACGGGCGGTCGGCCGCGAAGAACACCTCGTTCGGATTCTCGAGCCCGAACGGCGCGAGGTCGACGACGAAGTGGTGCTTGTTCGGCATCGAGAAGCGGATCTCGGCGATCTCGGGGTGCGCCTCGAGCACCGCGCGGCCCATGTCGAACAGGGTCGCCTGCAGCGCGGCCGAGTACCTCGCCGCGAACGCCTCGAGGAGCAGCGACCGCACGTTCGCGTACACCGCGTCGTAGTCGACGTCGCCCCGACCGTACCGCCACCTGGCGGCGACATCGGTGGCGAGGATGCGGTCGGATGTCTCGGCGAGCGTCGTGTACCGATCCTTCGGGTAGCCCTCGAAGCCCGACTGCGTGGTCTTCAGCACGGTGAGCTCCCGGAGCCCGGCGATGACATGCCGGTCGTCGCCGTCGGCGACGACGACCGCGGTGCGCACCTCCTTCCCGCTGCGCACGAACGCGTGGTCGTGCTCGGCGCCGTCCACCGGGATGCGCTGCCACGCGAACTGCTCGGCCTCCCAGCGGCCGCCGGTCACCCAGTCGAACGAGCCGGTGAAGTGCTCGGCGAGCCGCAGCAGGAACGCCTCGGGCGAGCCCACCCCGTCGCGCGCGAAGGCGAAGATCGTGTTCTTCTGCGTGTCGGTCGGCACGACGTGCGAGTTGTCGCCCGCGAGATGGGCCGCCGCGAAGTCGCCGCGAAGCTGCGACGTGACGTTGAGGTCCTCGATCTCGTGGCGGGCGGTGTCGCGCGTGACCTTCACGACGCGCACCTCGGCCTTGCCGTACTGGTTGGCTCCGAGGACGATGGCGGGCTCGGTCATCTCAGCTCCTTCATGGGGTGGAATACGAGAGCGGGCTCAAGAGGAGCGGCACGTGCACGTGCCGTCCGTCGTCGGTGACGAGGAACGTGACGACGGCCTCGGGGTAGGTCGTCGCGACGTTCCGGGCGCGGTACCACGCGCCCGTGTCGAAGCGGATGCGGTACTCCCCCGCGGGCAGGTCGTCGCCGCCGAGCCGCAGGACCCGGCCGTCGACGTCGGTCGTGGCCTCGGCGAGCACCCGCCACGCGGCCCCGTCGCGGCCGGAGAGCTCGACGTGCATGCCCACGGCGGGCACGCCGGTGGCGGCCTCGAGCACCTGCGTCGTGATCCTGGAACTCGTCATGTCGTAGCGTCTCCGCCCGTCGGCCGGAACGGGGCATCCGTCATCGCACCGCGTCCCGGCCGGTGAGCCGCACCTGGCGGTTCACGTCCTTGGAGAGCAGGTACCGGAACGGCCCGGGCCCGCCCGCGTAGCACGCCTGCGGACAGAAGGCGCGGAGCCAGGCGAAGTCGCCCGCCTCGACCTCGACCCAGTCGCCGTTCAGCCGGTAGACGCCCTGGCCCTCGAGCACGAAGATCCCGTGCTCCATGACGTGCGTCTCGGCGAACGGGATCTTCCCGCCCGGCTGGAACGTCACGATGTTCACGTGCATGTCGTGCGCGAGGTCGTCGGGGTCGACGAACTGCGTCGTGGCCCAGGCGCCGCCGGTGTCGGGCATCGGCCGCTGTGCCACGTCGGCGTCGCTCGTCACGAACGAGCCGGGCAGCCTGATGCCCTCGACGGGTTCGTACGCCTTGCGGATCCAGTGGAAGCTCGCGAACTCTGCGCCCTCGTTGGCGATCGACCAGGGCGTGCCCGGCGCGAGGTAGGCGTAGCCGCCCGGTCCGAGGACGTGCGTCTCCCCCTCGATCGTGAGGGTGAGCTCGCCCGCCGTCGCGAACACGACGCCCTCGACGCCGAGCTCCAGCTCGGGCCGTTCGGCGCCGCCGCCCGGTCCGATCTCGACGATGAGCTGCGAGAACTGCGCCGCGAACCCCGCGACCGGCCGGGCGAGGATCCACGACCGGGTGTTCGTGAAGCCCGGCAGCCGGCTCGTGACGATGTCGCGCAGCGCCCCCTTCGGGATGACCGTGTACGCCTCGGTCACGATGGCCCGGCTGATGATGAGCTCCGTCTGGTCGGGCAGGCCGCCCTGCGGCGTGAAGTAGCTCATGGCGTCTCCTTCGCAAGTCGGGGGTGGGCGGGTCGGGGGTGGGCGGGTCGGGGGTGGTCGAGCCGGGGGTGGGCCAGTGCGGTGATCGCGGACTCGTCGAGCCCGGTGTCCGCCGCGACCTCATCGCTGGAGATGGCGCCGCACCGGACGCCGCGCAGCACGAATCCGGCGAGTGCGCGCACGGTGGCCGGCTCGTCGAGCACCGCGGGGTCGGATGCCCCGGCGGGTCCGGCGACCCCGGCCCCGACGCCCCCGGCGACGACGTACTCGCGAAGGCGACCGGCCGCCTCGGGGTACCCCTCCCGGTAGAACGCGTAGGTCGCGAGGAACCGCGTGGGCAGCTGATGGGCGTGCAGGTCCCAGCCCTGGCTGAAGCCGCGTTCGAGCGACCGGCGCACGAGACGCGCGTGCAGCCGCCACGCCTCGGCGGCGCGGTCGCCGATCGGCAGGACGTTCGTCGACCCGTCGGAGAGGCGGATGCCGGTGCCCGCGACCGCAACCTGCATGATTCCCTTCGCGAGGTCGGCGGCCGGATGCTCCATCGACTGGTAGGGCCCCGCGATCTGCAGTGCCGCGCTGTAGTCGTAGGTGCCGTAGTGCAGCCCGCTGATGCGCCCGGGGGCCGCGAGCGGCAGCCGGGCGATCGGCGAGCTGCCGTCGGCCCCGAGGATGAGCTGCGGGGTCTCCATCTGGACCTCGAACCTGAGCCGGCCGTCGGGCAGGCCGTGCGCGCGCTCGAGCGCCGCGGTGACGTCCGCCATCGCCTCGACCTGCGCGACCGTCGAGACCTTCGGCAGCGTGAGCGCGAGGCCGTCGGGCAGGTAACCCTGCTCGAGCAGCGCGGTGACGAACAGGTCGAGGGTGCGGATGCCGCGTGCCCGCGTTCCCGCCTCGAACGACTTGAACCGGATTCCGATGAACGGCGGCGCGAATCCCGCGCCCTCGGCGGCGGCGACGCGCTTCGCGGCGCGGACCGCGTCGGCGTCTTCCGCGTCGTCGCCGCGGCCGTGGTAGCCGTCCTCGAAGTCGATGCGCAGGTCCTCGATGGGCTCGCGCACGAGCTTCTCGCGCACGCGCGGCGCGACGGCGGCCGCGAGGGCGTCGTCGAGCCCCGCCGTGACGGCGACCGCCTCGACGCCGCCGGCCGCGGCGACCGCGGCGAGCGCGGCACGGCCCCACACCGCGGGGAGCTCGGGCGCATACCGGTCGGCGGGCACGTACACGGTGTGCACGGGCTGACGTGATCCGTCGTCGCCGGGGTAGGCGCGGGCGAACAGCTCGTCGGTCTCGGCGAGGCGTGCGTCGACGGCGGCGAGGTCTCGGGGCGTGAGCGCGGTGCGCATGCTCACTCCAGCAGCTCGTAGGCCGGGAGGGTGAGGAAGTCGACGAGGGCGTCGGCGAGGCAGATCTCGGCGATGAGTCGCGCGGCCGGCTCGAAATGGGTGGTGAATCGGTCGGGCGGCACCTCCTCGCGCAGCCGCTCGGCCTCCTCCACGAGGTCGGGATGCGCGACCCACGACCCGTCGAAGCCGTCGTGCGCCTCGCGCTGCTCGTCGGCGCGCACCTTCTCGATCGCGGCCGCGGTGACCTCGGGATCGGCTCGATCCGGCACGAACGCGGCCATGCCGCCCATCGCCGCGGCGCCGCGGCGGTGGCAGGTCTTCACGAGGAGCTCGGCGTACGCGCGCATGAACGGCGCCGACATCGAGACCGATGCGCGATCGGGCACGACGAACTCGGGTCCCGCGTCGCGGAACACCTTGATGAGGCTGAACAGGTGGTCCCAGCCGCCGGCGTTGAGCCCCGAGGCATGGTCGCGCAGCTCGTGCAGGATCTCGTCCATCTCGAACGCCGCGGGGATGGTCTCGATGAGCACGGTGGCACGGATGCTCCCCGCCGGGAGCCCGAGGTGGTCCTCGGTGAACGTGAACACGTCGTTCCAGAGCCGTGCCTCGAGGTGGCTCTCGAGCTTGGGCAGGTAGTGGTACGGCCCGTGGCCGTTCGCGAGGAGCTGCCGGGCGGTGTGGAGCACGTGCAAGCCGAAGTCGACGAGCGAGCCCGACGCCCTGACCCCGTCGACGAGCACGTGCTTCTCGGGCAGGTGCCAGCCGCGGGGCCTGGTCACCACGATGGGTCGTCGGATGTCGCCGCGGTGCGCGTACGCCCTGCCCTCGGGCGACGTGTCGGCGAGCGTTCCACGTGCGGCGTCGCGGAGGTTGCGGATGCTCCACACGATGTTCTCCCACGTGGGGCTCGATGCGTCCTCGAGGTCGGCGAGCCACCCCCGGGCGCCGGAGTTCAGGGCGTCGATCGCCATCTTCGCCGGGTTCGCGGGACCGGTGATCTCAACGCGGCGGTCGGTGAGCGCCTCGGGCGCCGCCGGCACGTACCAGTCGTCGGGAGCGAGGATCTCCTCGCCGCCCGCGACGTCGGCGGCACGGGCGATCTCGATGGTCATGCGGTTGCCGCTCCCTTCCGGGGGTGTGGGTCCACACGCTCAGCCTCATCTTCGCGCACATGCGCACGCGGCGTAACCGGAACATGCCATGGAGCCCGGCGTAGACTCGCGAGACAAGGGGAGTTCGACCATGGATCACATCGCCGTGACGGTCAACGGGCAGCTACGCCCGTTGCGCGGGGTCTCCGCGCACACGGCGGCACTCGACTGGCTGCGCGAGATCGGCCTGACGGGGTCGAAGGAGGGCTGCGCCGAGGGCGAGTGCGGCGCCTGCTCCATACTGCTCGCGACGCCCGACGAACACGGCGGCACCAGGTGGACGGCCGTCAACGCGTGCCTCGTGCCGGCCGCGGCGCTCGACGGCCAGGAGGTCGTGACCGCGGAAGGCCTCGGCACTCCCGAGCACCTCCATCCCGTGCAGGCGCGGCTCGCCGAGGCCGGCGGGTCACAGTGCGGCTACTGCACGCCGGGCTTCGCGTGCAGCATGGCTGCCGAGTTCTACCGCGCGGACCGGGTGCCCTCGGGCGCGCCGGACATCGCATCGGGGGGGGATGCCGCGGCCACGACGATCTCGGCGGATGCCGCGGCCGACGCCGCGCACGGACCCAACGGGTTCGACCTGCACGCCCTCAGCGGCAACCTGTGCCGGTGCACGGGCTACCGCCCGATCCGGGACGCCGCCTACGCGCTGGGTGACCCCGAGCCGGACGACCCGCTCGCCGAACGGCGAACGCGGCCCGCGCCTGAGCCCCGCACGACGCTCCTCGAGGTCGACGGCGAGCGGTTCATCCGTCCGTCCTCGCTCGACGAGGCGCTCCGGGTGATCACCGAGGAGCCCGACGCCGTGGTGGTCGCGGGCTCGACCGATTGGGGGGTCGAGGTGAACCTCCGCGGCCGACGCACGCCGCTGGTGCTCGCGATCGATCACCTTCCCGAGCTGCGTGCCGTCACGTTCGGTGACGGCGTGCTGGAGATCGGCGCGGCCCTGCCGCTCACCGACGTGGAGCGCCGCCTGGACGGCCGCGTACCGCTGCTCGACGAGCTCTTCCCGCAGTTCGCGTCGCCCCTCATCCGCAACCGCGCCACGATCGGCGGAAACCTCGGCACCGCCTCGCCCATCGGCGACACCGCGCCCGCCCTGCTCTCGCTCGAAGCCCGCGTCGTGCTCGTCTCGGGCGAGGGCGAGCGGGAGGTCGACCTCGCGGAGTTCTTCACGGACTACCGGCAGACGCTCCGGCGTTCCGACGAGCTCATCCGCGCGGTGCGCATCCCGCTGCCGCTCGCGCGGTTCACCGCGTTCCACAAGGTCGCGAAGCGGCGCTTCGACGACATCTCGAGCGTGGCGGTGGGCTTCGCCCTCGAGCTCAACGGCGACATCGTCTCATCGGCGCGCATCGGGCTGGGCGGCGTGGCCGCCACGCCGCTGCGCGCCCGGGCGACCGAGGCGGCCCTGGCGGGACGCCCGTGGGATCTCGACACCGTGCGGGACGCGGCATCCGTGCTGGGCTCGGAGGGCAGCCCCATGTCGGACCACCGGGCGAGCGCGGAGTACCGCTCGCGCATGCTCGCCACGGCGCTCCTGAAGCTGTATCGCACCCGGCGGGGAACGCGCGCGGAGGAGCCGGCATGACCGAGCTCGCCGAACGCCCGGCGCACCCCGCCGTGGGTCAGCCGCTTCCCCATGAGAGCGCGGCGCTGCACGCCACGGGCGCCGCCGCGTACACCGACGACCTCGCCGCCCGGCGGCACGACGCGCTCACGGCGTGGCCCGTGCAGTCCGAGCAGGCGCACGCCCTCGTGTCCCTCGACGTGCGCGACGCCCTCGCCGTGCCCGGCGTCGTGCGGGTGCTCACCGCCGCCGAGGTGCCAGGCGTCAACGACGCGGGCGCCAAGGGCGACGAGCCGCTCTTCCCGAGCGAGGCGATGTTCCACGGGCACGCCCTCGCGTGGGTGCTGGCCGAGACCACCGAGTCCGCGCGGCTCGGCGCCGCCGCCGTGCGGGTCGCCTCCGAGCCGCTGCCGTCGATCATGACCGCGGCCGAGGCGATCGAGGCGGGATCGTTCCAGGGCATCCCCCGCACGATCCGGCGCGGCGACCCCGAGGGGGCACTCGCTGCCGCGCCGCACGTCTTCGAGGGCACCACGCTCATCGGCGGACAGGAGCACTTCTACCTCGAGACGCACGCGTCGCTCGCGCACGTCGACTCGGAGGGGCAGGTGTTCGTCGAGTGCAGCACGCAGCATCCCACCGAGGCGCAGCACGTCGTCGCGCACGTGCTCGGCGTGCCGAGCAACCGCGTCACCGTGCAGTCGCTCCGCATGGGCGGCGGGTTCGGCGGCAAGGAGGTGCAGCCGCACGGCTTCGCCGCGGTCGCCGCCCTCGGCGCGACGCTCACGGGCAGGCCCGTCCGGGTGCGGCTCACCCGCACGCAGGACCTCACGATGACCGGCAAGCGGCATCCGTTCCACGTCGAATGGAGGGCGGGGTTCGACGACGACGGGCGCATCCTGGCCCTCGCCGCGACGCTCACCTCCGACGGCGGCTGGTGCCTCGACCTCTCGGAGCCCGTGACGGCCCGCGCGCTCATGCACGTCGACAACGCGTATTGGATCCCCGACGTCGTCGTCCAGGGCCGCATCGCGAAGACGAACAAGACGTCGCAGACCGCGTTCCGCGGTTTCGGCGGTCCGCAGGGCATGTTCGTGATCGAGGACATCCTGGGGCGGGTGGCGCCGATCCTCGGGGTCGACGCGGCAGCGCTGCGGGAACACAACTTCTACGTGGCCGGCCAGACGACGCCGTACGGACAGCCCGTCCGCCACGCCGAACGATTGCACGAGGTGTGGAGGCGTGTGCGTCACGAGAGCGCGTTCGACGAGCGGCGCGCCCGGATCGTCGCGTTCAACGCCGAGCATGCCGACACGAAGCGCTCCCTCGCCATCACTCCCGTGAAGTTCGGCATCTCGTTCACGCTCACCGCCTACAACCAGGCCGGCGCGCTCGTGCACGTCTACCAGGACGGTTCAGTGCTCATCAACCACGGCGGCACCGAGATGGGGCAGGGTCTGCACACGAAGATGCTGCAGGTCGCGGCGACGGCACTCGGCGTCCCGCTCGAGTCGGTGCGCTTCGCGCCGACACGCACCGACAAGGTGCCGAACACGTCGGCGACGGCCGCGTCATCCGGTGCCGACCTCAACGGCGGCGCAGTCAAGCACGCGTGCGAGCAGATCCGCGACCGGATGGCCACGGTCGCCGGCCGGATGCTCGGCATCGACGCGCGCGACGTGCGCTTCTCCCGCGGCCGGGTGTCGGGGCTCGGCACCACCGGCCCGTCGGTGACCTTCGCCGAAGTCGTCAGCGCCGCCCACGAGCAACGCGTGCAGCTCTTCGCCGCAGGGTTCTACCGCACCGAGGGGCTGCACTGGGACACCGAGGCCATGCAGGGCTCGCCGTTCAAGTACTTCGCCTACGGCGCCGCCGCCTGCGAGGTCGAGGTCGACGGGTTCACGGGCACGTACCGCATCCGCCGGGTCGACATCGTGCACGACGTGGGCGACTCGCTCTCGCCGATCGTCGACCTCGGCCAGGTCGAGGGCGGCTTCGTGCAGGGGGCCGGATGGCTCACGCTCGAGGACCTGCGCTGGGACGAGACCGAGGGACCCGGGCGGGGACGACTGCTCACCCGGTCGGCCAGCACGTACAAGCTGCCGAGCTTCTCGGAGATGCCCGAGGTGTTCAACGTGCACTTCTTCGAGCGCGCCACCGAGGATGGCGTCGTCTACGGCTCGAAGGCCGTCGGCGAGCCCCCGCTCATGCTCGCGTTCAGCGTGCGCGAGGCCATTCGCGAGGCCGTCGCAGCGTTCGGCCCGGCCGGGCACAGCGTCGAGCTCGCCTCGCCCGCGACCCCCGAGGCCGTGTTCTGGGCGATCGAGGCCGCACGCGGCACCGCAGCGACGGCCGGCACGGTCGATGCTGCTGCCGGGCGATCGGACGCCCCGGGGCGTGCCGGTGCGGCCGACGCCGAGCGCCGTCTGGTGCCCTTCGACCGCTGACCGGGAGGCGAGCCGTGGATTGGGTGGACGCCCTGCAGCGCCTCCGGGCGCAGCGCACGCCGTCGGTGCTCGTCACGCTCGCGATGGTGCGCGGGCACGCGCCGCGCAACGGCGGGGCCAAGATGGTCGTCACGACCGACGGGCTGTTCGGCACCGTCGGTGGCGGCAACCTCGAGGCCACCGCGATCGCGCGCGCTCGCGAGCTGCTCGCCGACGGGGCATCCGAGCCCGAACTGCTGACGCTGACCCTCAGCGACAAGGCCACGACCGAGTACGGCGTGCAGTGCTGCGGAGGAGAGGTCACCATGCTGCTGGAACCTGTGCGCGTCGTGCCGACGGTCGCGATCTTCGGCCTCGGACACGTCGGGCTGGAACTCGCGCGCATCCTCGCGCGGCAGGCGCTCAGGCTCGAGTTGATCGACTCACGGCCGGCGATGCTGGCGCCCGATCGCCTCGGCGTGCCGGGCGAGCGCGGCATCCTCGGCGACGCGGTCGCCGACGTGCACGTGCATCACCTGCCGGTGCCGGAGTCGGCGCTCGCCGACCTGCCGCCGGGCGCGCACGTGCTCATCATGACCCACGACCATGTCGAGGACCTCGCCATCTGCGACACCGCGCTGCGCACCGACGGGTTGGGCTCGATCGGGCTCATCGGCTCGCGATCGAAGTGGGCGCGATTCCAGGCGCAGCTTCGGGATGCCGGACACGACGACGAGGCGCTGGGGCGCGTGACGACTCCGATCGGGATTCCGGGCATCCGCTCGAAGGATCCCGCCGCGATCGCCGTGAGCGTGGCCGCCCGGGTGCTGCAACTCGTCGAGGAGACGGTCGCGGTCAGAGGCCCAGCCGGGTGACCACGGGGATCGCGTACGGCGCGACGTTCAACAGGCGCGAGGCCTTCGCGAGCCGCGTCCCGAGCGTGTCGAGCGCGAGCGCCGCCGCGAGTGCCACGATGAGCTGGGCGGGGATCACGACGACCGCGTAGGCGGCGACCCGGGCCGCGCCGGTGGCGTGATGTGCGCCTGCGCGCGAGCCGCGTTGCGCGCCGAGACCTCCGCCAGCCGCGCCAGGCGCTCGCGCTCGAGCGGGGCAGCGAACGCGGCCCACATGAGCAACGCGGCGCCCACTCCGACGAGGATGCCGCCGATGGTGTCGGAGATCCAATGCGCGCCCAGGTACGTGCGGCTCGCGGCCATGAGGAGCGTGTACGCCGCCCCGACCACCCACACCCACGCGTGCGGCACGATGATGCCGAGCGCGACGGCGATGGTCGCCGCATTCGCCACATGCCCCGACGGGAATGACCCGAAGTCGCTCATCACGATGATGTCCTCGGGCCGCGCCCGTCCGAACAGGTTCTTCAGGAGCTGCACGACGCCGGCGCTCACCACCGACGCGACGATGAAGTAGAGGGCGGCCCACGGACGCCTCACGATGAGCAGGGCCACGGCCACCGCGATCGGCACGACGAACACGCCGACGATCCCGCCGCCCAGGCCGTCCATGAAGTACGAGATCACGTCGCCGATCGGCCCGCGGAGCTCGAGGACGTCCTCGGCCCACTCCTCATCGAACTCGAACGGCAGGTCACCGGACCGCACCGAGACGACGAGGCCGAGCAGGGCCGCCGCGATCACCGCCGAAACGCCGCTCACGACCGGGATGCGCCGGCCGAGGCGCTGCGCCTTGGCCTCGCGCTGCTCGGGTCGCAGGTCGTCGGCGACCGTCGGCGTCGCATCGTGGCCCGTGGCCTCCTGCGCGGTGTCGGGCGCCTGAGCGGGCGGCGTCGTGGGTTCGTCGCGTTCCGTCATCTCACCACGTTAACGAATGGCCGCGAGCGGATGCCGCGGCACGCGGCTCGCGGCATCCACGCGGCTCGCGGCATCCACTCGGCACGCGGCATCCGCTCGCCGTCAGTCGCTGAGCGGCGGCACGGTCTTCGGTCGCACGAGCGCCCACAGCGCGGCGATGGCGGTGACCGCCGCGAGCAGCATGACGAATGCCATGGGCACGGCGCTGCCGACGCCGAGCAGCCCGATGAGCGGCGAGATGAGGCCCGCGAGACCGAAGTTCAGCGCCCCGAGGAGTGAGGCGGCCGTGCCTGCCTCCGCACCGTGGTGCGCGAGCGCGAGCACCTGGACCGCCGGGAACGAGAACCCGCACGCGAGGATGTAGATCCAGAGCGGGATGGCGGTGCCCCAGAAGCCGGCGCCGTTCGAGTCGAGCACCATGATGGCGATCGCCATCGCGAGATGTACGAACGTGGTGGCCGCGAGGATCCACTGCGGCGGCACCGGGCCGCGCATCAGCCGTGAGCTCGTCTGCACGCCCGCGATGACGCCGATCGAGTTCACCGCGAAGAGCAGGCCGTACTCCTGCGCCGTGAAGGCGTACACCTCCTGGAACAGGAACGACGAGGTCGAAAGGTACCCGAACAGGCCCGTGAACGTCATGCCGCCGATGATCGCCGCGCCGAGATAGACGCGGTCGCGGAAGAGCGCGCCGTACCGGTCGCGCAACGTCGAGTGCCCCGCGACGTGCCGGCGCGACTCGGGCAGCGTCTCGACGATGAGGAACGCGACCGCGGCAACCACGACGAGTCCGTAGGCGCCGAGCACCCAGAACACGCCGCGCCAGTCCATGACCGCGAGCAGCTGCGAGCCGATGACGGGCGCGAGCACCGGCGCGAGTCCGTTCACGAGCGCGAGTCGCGAGAGCATGCGCACGAGCGGCCTACCGCCGAACAGGTCGCGCACCATGGCCATCGCGACCACGCCACCAGCGGCCGCGCCGAAGCCCTGCAGCAGGCGGAACGCGCTCAGCCAGACGATGTCGGGCGCGAGCGCCGCGCCGACGGATGCCGCGATGTGCAGCGCCGTTGCGAGGATCAGCGGGAGCCGGCGCCCCACCTTGTCGCTCCACGGACCGACGATGAGCTGGCCGAAGCCGAAGCCGACCATGGTGCCCGTGAGCGTCAGCTGCACAGCGGCCGCGGAGACACCGAGCTCGTCCTGGAGCACAGGGAACGCGGGCAGGTAGAGATCGACCGTGAACGGCCCGAGGGCCGTGAGCGCGCCGAGCACGAGCACGTAGACGAGGCGCTGGCGACGCGTGAGCAGGTCGCCTGGGTGCGCCGGCGCCGTGTAGTCGTCGGGCCGGATGATGGGGATGGAGGCGGTGGAGGACATGCGTGGTTCCCGGGCGTGCTGGAGTGCGGCGGCGCGCGCCGTCGGGCGCCGGGAGACGGAAACGACGGCGTCCGAGCGGGAGCGCCGTCGTTGGGCGATCTCGGCCAGGTGGCCTCGAATCGATTCGACTGCGGTTCAGTCTAGCGGCAGCGCCCGGTATGAGATCAAGTCCACCCCGGGGTCGGCGATCAGCGCCGCGAGCGCCGCTTCCGCAGCGCCGATCATGAGCCGATCCTCGCCGAGGGCTGCGACCCGGATCGAGACCTCCTCGAACGCCGCGGCGACGGTCTGCGCGCCGACGGCCTGCTCCAGGTCGGCGAGATCGCTCTCGGCGACGGTCGCGAGGAAGCCGCCGAGCACGACCAGCGACGGGTTCAGCACGTTGACGGCGTTCGCGAGCGCGGTCGCGAGGATGCGTCGCTGCCTGGCGAGCTCCGCCGCCACCTCGGGCGCGGCGGATGCCGCGAGCGCGGCGGCGAGCGTCGGCTCGTCGGCGCCGGTGAGCCCGACGACTTCGAGCAGGCGCGTCCGTCTGACCTCGTCCTCGAGTACGCCACCCTCGGCGCGACGGTCGTCGGGGTCTGCGATGCCCGGCCGGTTCTGGCCGAACTCCCCCGCGTAGCCGCCCGTACCGCCCACGGGCCGGCCGTGCACGACGAGTCCGCCGCCGATGCCGCTCGCGCCGCCGTTGAGGTAGACGAGGTCGTCGACGCCGCGCCCGGCGCCGAAGAGGTGCTCGGCGTGCGCGCCGAAGCTCGCGTCGTTGCCGACGGCGGCCGGCAACCCGGTCGCCTGCTCGACCAGCGCGCGGAGCGGGGCATCCGTCCACAGGAGGTGGGGCGCCCAGCGCACGAGGCCATCGGAGGCTCGGACCAGCCCGGGCACCGCGAGCCCGACGCCCACCAGCCTGGCCCGGCGCAGCTCACCGGCGACCCAGCGGTCGCGCGTGGCGGCGACGAGGTCGGCCGTCTCCTCGGGGCTCGGCGGGTGATCGACCTCGATGCGCTCACGAACCGAGATGCGGCCGTCGAGGCCGACCGCGGCCATGGTGACGGCATCGACCTCGGGGTTCACGGCGAGCGCCTGCACGTTCGGGTCGGCGGCCACCACCGGCGACGGGCGCCCGACGCGGTTGGTGGGATCCGGCGGCTGCTCCACCGCGAGTCCCAGGTCGACGAGCTCGGCCACGAGCGTTGCCACGGTGGAGCGATTGAGTCCGGTGAGCGCGGTGATGCGAGCACGCGACATGGCTCCCTCGAGGTGCACGAGACGCAGCACTTTCGAGAGGTTTCGACGATGCACCCCATCGAAGGTCCCGCCCCGGTCGTTCACGCGTCCACTCTAGGGGCGCCGCCGCAGCGGCGATTCCCGCAGTCCTACCTGCACGACCCGATGGCGTCGGTCGTGCCGCCGGTGCAGCGGCTCGTCGGCTACGGACGAGTCTCGCTCGAGCCCGGCGAGGAGGCCGAGGTGCGGTTCACCGTGCCGGCCGTCGATCGAGCCCGTGGTCTCGGCCGGCGGCCCGGCCTCGACGAGCATCGGCAGCGATCGTTCGATCATGTCCATCGTCGCCGAGCGAGATGCGGAAATGCCCGGGCTGGTCGAACGGCGTGCCCATCGAGGACGTGCTCAGCCTGAGGTGACGAGCACCACGGCGACGGCTCGCCCGGCGCACGGTCGTGAGTCGCGGAGTCATCCACTGTGCGAGCGGGATGTCGTCGTAGCCGACGATCGACACGTCCTCGGGCACCCGGAGGCCGAGCTCCCGTGCCGCCTCGATGGCGCCGAGCGCCTGCAGGTCGCTGCCCGCGAAGATCGCCGTGGGCCGGTCGGGCGACGACCGCGGCTCGCGCGCCCGGTCGCGCCCTCCGCTCATGTGGAAGTCGCCGAAGCGATCCAGCCGGGCCGGATCTCGAGGCCCGCGGAGTTCGTCGCCGAGCGGAGCCCGTCGAGTCGGGCCAGCGAGCACATCATGTCCTCGGGGCCCGTGATCGCGGCAATGCCGCGGTGCCCGAGTTCGATGAGGTGCCGTGTGGCCATGAGCCCGCCCGACCAGTTGGCCGAGCCGACCGAGGGGCGCATCGGGCGACGGGTCGCCCGCGGGGTCGACGATGGCGAACGGGATGGCGCGCGAACGCAGTCGTTCGCGGTACTCGGGCGCGAGGTCGGAGCGGCGACTTGCGCGCGGGTGTGCCGGCAGGTTATGTTTTCTATGCCAACAAATCATCGACGACGCTGAGAGGCGGATCATGGCCAGCGCCCCGACCCGTGACGACAAGTTCTCCTTCGGCCTCTGGACGGTCGGCTACAACGGCACCGACCCGTTCGGCGGCCCCACGCGGCATCCGCTCGACGTCGTGCACGTCGTCGAGAAGCTCGACGAGCTCGGCGCCTACGGCCTCACCTTCCACGACGACGACCTGTTCGCGTTCGGCTCCTCCGACGCCGAGCGGCAGAAGCAGATCGATCGCCTCACGGGCGCACTCGAGGCCACCGGCATCATCGTGCCGATGATCACCACCAACCTCTTCAGCGCCCCGGTCTTCAAGGACGGCGGCTTCACCTCGAACGACCGCCAGGTGCGTCGCTTCGCACTCCGCAAGGTGCTGCGCAACCTCGACCTCGCCGCCGAGCTCGGCGCGAAGACGTTCGTGATGTGGGGCGGACGCGAGGGCGCCGAGTACGACGCCGCCAAGGACATCCGCTCGGCCCTCGAGCGTTACCGCGAGGCCGTCAACCTGCTCGGCGAATACGTCACCGACAAGGGTTACGACCTGCGCTTCGCCATCGAGCCGAAGCCGAACGAGCCGCGTGGCGACATCCTGCTGCCGACGGTCGGCCACGCACTCGCCTTCATCGACTCGCTCGAGCGCCCCGACCTGGTGGGCCTCAACCCCGAGGTCGGCCACGAGCAGATGGCCGGCCTCAACTTCGCCGCCGGCATCGCGCAGGCGCTGTACCACGGCAAGCTCTTCCACATCGACCTCAACGGCCAGCGCGGCATCAAGTACGACCAGGACCTCGTGTTCGGCCACGGCGACCTGCACAACGCGTTCGCGCTCGTCGACCTGCTCGAGAACGGCGGTCCCGGCGGCGGCCAGGCCTACACGGGTCCTCGCCACTTCGACTACAAGCCTTCGCGCACCGAGGACGAGACCGGCGTCTGGGACTCCGCCGCCGCCAACATGCGCACCTACCTGCTGCTCAAGGAGCGAGCCGCGGCCTTCCACGCCGACCCCGAGGTGCAGGCGGCGCTCGAGGCCGCGAAGGTGTTCGAGCTCGCGCAGACCACCCTCGGCGAGGGCGAGTCCTACGACGACCTGCTCGCCGACCGCTCGGCCTACGAGGACTTCGACCCGAGCGTGTACCTCGGCGGCAAGGGCTTCGGCTTCGTGCGCCTGCAGCAGCTCGCCACCGAGCACCTGCTCGGCGCCCGCTGACCCGTCTCGTCCCCTCCCCCTCCCCTCCTCCCTTCCACCCTTCCACCCTTCCACCCGCCGAGTGTTAACGTTGGCCGCGCGCGCCCCGGAAAAATCGGTAACACTCGGCGGGCAACGTTAACCCTCGGCGAGAAATTCACGATCGGAGTCGACCACCAATGACCCTCGTCGCAGGCGTCGACTCGTCGACGCAGTCCTGCAAGGTCGTGATCCGGGATGCCGCGACCGGGGCGCTCGTGCGCTCGGGTCGCGCCGCGCATCCCGACGGCACCGAGGTCGACCCCGCCGCGTGGTGGGGGGCACTCCTCACCGCGTTCGCCGACGCGGGCGGGTTCGAGGGCGTCGAGGCCGTGTCGATCGGCGGGCAGCAGCACGGCATGGTCGTGCTCGACGCCGAGGGCCGCGTCATTCGCGACGCCCTGATCTGGAATGACACCCGGTCGGCGCAGGCCGCGCGCGAACTCATCGACGAGGTGGGCGCCGACGAGTACGCGCGCCGCACGGGCGTGGTGCCCGTCGCGTCGTTCACCGCGACGAAGCTGCGCTGGCTGCGCGACGCCGAGCCCGAGCACGCCGCGCGGGTCGCGGCCGTCGCCCTCCCCCACGACTGGCTGACGTGGCGCCTGCGCGGGTACGGGCCGCGAGGCGAGTCGCCGCTCGGGCCCGCGCTCGACGAGCTCACGACCGACCGCTCCGACGCGAGCGGCACGGCGTACTGGGGCTCGGCCGGCTACGACCGCGACCTCCTCGTGCGGGCGCTCGGGCACGACGCGATCCTCCCCCGCGTGCTCGGCCCCGGCGAGGCCGCCGGCCGCACGCCCGACGGCATGCTCGTCGGCCCGGGTGCGGGCGACAACGCGGCCGCGGCGCTCGGTCTCGACGCGGCATCCGGCGACGTCGTCGTCTCGATCGGCACGAGCGGCACGGTGTTCGCGGTGACGGATGCCCCCGTCGCCGACGTCTCGGGCACGGTGGCGGGCTTCGCCGACGCCACCGGCCGGTACCTCCCGCTCATCGCGACGTTGAACGCCGCTCGCGTGCTCGACGCCACCGCGGGCCTGCTCGGGGTCGACCACGCCGAGCTCGGACGCCTCGCGCTCGAGGCGGAGCCCGGGGCATCCGGAACCGTGCTCGTGCCGTACTTCGAGGGCGAGCGCACGCCGAACCTGCCCGACGCGACCGCCTCGTTCACAGGCCTCACGCTCGCGAACACGACGCGCCCGGCGATCGCCCGCGCCGCGATCGAGGGCATGCTGTGCGGGCTCGCCGACGGGCTCGACGCCGTGCGTCGCCAGGGCGTCGAGGCCGAGCGCGTGCTGCTCATCGGCGGCGCCGCGCAGAACCCGGCGGTCCGGCGCATCGCCGCGCAGGTGTTCGACGTGCCCGTGGTGGTGCCGGCACCCGGCGAGTACGTCGCCGACGGCGCCGCGCGGCAGGCGGCATGGGTGCTCACGGGCGATCGACCGGGCTGGCCCGTCGAGGTCGCCGAGGAGGTCGCCCCCGAAACGCGGCCCGAGATCCGCCGGCAGTACGCGGAGCGCGCCCGGGCTGCCGGGGCCGCGGCGGGCGCCTGACCGAAGAGGATCGACCCATGCTCCGGCGCGCCGCCGGGGCGGCCGGTCGACGACGGGCTCGCCTTCGCGGGGCTCATCGACACGTGGGACGCGATCGACGAGGTCGTCATCATGCCCGTGTCCGACAAGGAGGAGAACGCGCTGACCCGGCTCGCGCGGGAGCGCGGCCGCATCCCGACGATCCGGCTCGCGTTCGAGGCGGCCCTCGCCGCGAACCCGAAGGCGACGGCGCGTCGAGTCCCCGCCGCCGCCCGGTCACACGACCGTGCGCGCGAGCTCCGCGCCGGCTCGCTCGAGCCAGCGCAGGGGCTCCGCCATCGCCGCCGCACCGTCACCCGCGAGCTCGGCGAGGGCCACGGATGTCGCGAACCCCCGCGGCTCGGCCGTGATCGCGCCCGCCACCAGGGCGGTCGGCACGCCCGCGCCGCGCGCGAGCGACGCGACCACCGTGGGCGCCTTGCCCGCCTCGGACTGCCCGTCGAATCGCCCCTCCCCCGTGATCACGAGGTCGGCCCCGGCGATCGCGGCAGGGAGCCCCACGGCCCGAGCCACGAGTTCGGCGCCGCCGCCCATCTCGGCTCCCCAGGCGAGCAACCCGAACCCCGTTCCTCCCGCGGCGCCGGCGCCGGACGCCGTGGCGAGCGGCCGCGCCTCGTCGGGCATGAGCCGGGCGAGGCGCGCGAGGTGCCGCTCGAGCACCTCGACGGTCGTGGCATCCGCGCCCTTCTGCGGCGCGAACACGGCCGCCGCGCCGTGCTCGCCGAGCAGCGGGTTCGTGACGTCGCCGAGCACGAGCGCGCCGCCCGGCGGCAGCGGCCGGAGCCCCGAGAGGTCCACGTGCCGGAGGGCGCCGAGTCCGCGATTGCCGAGCGCGATCGGTTCGCCGGCGGCATCCACGAACCGTGCGCCGAGCACGGCGAGCGCGCCCGTGCCGCCGTCGGTCGAGGCGCTGCCACCGACGGCGAGCACCAGTCGGGAGACGCCGGCGTCGAGCGCCGCGGCGATGGCCTCGCCGAACCCGGCGGTGTGCGCGTCGAGCGGGGCGAGCGGGTCGAGCAGCGTGATGCCCGACGTGGCCGCGAGCTCCACGACGCCCGTGCCGTCGGGCAGCCGCAGCCAATGCGTCGCGACGGACTCTGCGGCGGGCACCGGCCCGCGCACGGCGACGGGCGTGCGCGTCGCGCCCGGCACGGCCGACTCGAATGCGTCGAGGGTGCCCTCGCCGCCGTCTGCCATGGGGCGCAGCGTCAGCTCGTCGGCCGGTCGCACCGTGCGCCATCCCGCGGCGATGGCGGCAGCGGCATCCGCAGCGCTCGCCGTGCCCTTGAACGAGTCGGGAGCGACGACGACGCGAGCGACGTGCGTCACGACTCGTCGTAGGTCGGCGCGGGCACCCGCGACAGCCAGTCGAGCGCGCGACCGAGGAGCTCGCGATGCGCCGCCGACTCGTAGGAGCGCACGTCGTGGCCGAGCGCGTCGTAGACGAGCCGGGAGTGGCCGAGCTCGCGAGCCCAGATGAGCGGATGCCGCATGCCGTCGTCCTCGTGTTCGGCGATCGGCTCTATCACGTCGTCGAGGCGCAGGCCCGAGTAGCGCTCGTCGAACACCGTGAAGTCGGCGAGGCCGTCGGCGATGGGGTGCGAGCCGACGACGTGCACGAGGGACTCGCCGATCGGCGGATGCCACGACACGCCCTCGATCCAGCGTGCGCCGAGCGCGTGGACGAAGGCGGGCAGCTCGGGCAGCGTCGCCGCCGCGGCGTGCACGGCGAGGATGCCGATGCCGCGCTCGAGGGCGGCGTCGAGGCCCGCGGATGCCGCGGCGATCTCGTCGTCGCGCGCGGGCCCGGGATCGGCCGCGCCCTCGGGCAGCGGCGTGTTCGGGTTGCCGGCGTTCACGACGACCAGGTCGGCGTCGCCGAGGTTCGCCAGCGTGCCGAGCAGGTCGTCGCTCACGTCCACGCGGTAGCCGGCGCCGGCGACGATGCCCGCGAGCGCGGCGCTGGTCTCGGCGTAGGGATGCCAGGGATCGGCGTAACGACCGGAGCCGCTGAGGACGACTGCGCGCATCTCGCCTCCTCCGCTCCTGCGTCGATCGTAACCTGCCATGGTGGTCGCCGTCATCGCTCGATCACCAGCGCCCAGTCGAACGCGCCCGCGTCGTCGGGCACGGTCGCGAGGTACCGGGCGCCTGATCTCCTCCGCGAGGAGCGTGCCGGTCTGCTCGGGCACGGACTCGCCCGCGAACCGCGCCTCGCACTCGCCCGGTGCGTCGGGTGCGGCATCCGGGGCGACGAGCACGCCGAAGTCCTCGAGGCGGATGCCGCAGAGCTCGTCGAGCTGGGCGAGGAACCCAGCGCCCGCCATCGACCGGCGCCACCACAAGGAGAGGATGCCGTCGGCGCCACGCCCGATCGCCTGGGCGCTGAGCGCGGCCAACGGTCGGTTCGGTGCAATTCGTACCAGCACCATGGGCCGGTGGCCATTCCTCACAGGTCGCCCGGCGACGCGCGCGGTAGAGTCGAGGCGACCGAGGGGTGGCGGAATGCGGGAGGACGGATGACCGACGACGGCGTCGGCACCGGCCGGAGCGCGCCCGCGACACTGCACGACGTCGCGCGCGAGGCCAATGTCTCGCTCGCCACCGCCTCGCGTTCGCTCAACGGCAGTACGCGACGCGTCAACGAGGAGTATCGCAAGCGCGTGCTCGAGGCCGCGGCACGGCTCGACTACTCTCCCAACCTCTCGGCGCAGGCCGTGGCTCGGGGCACGACCACCACGGTCGCGCTGCTCGTCGCCGACATCGCCGACCCGTACTTCTCCTCGATCGCGGCCGGCGTCGTCGCCGAGGCCGACACCGATCGCCTCATCGTGACGATGGCGGCGACCGAACGCGACCCCGAGCGCGAGCTCGAGCTGGTGCGCACCCTGCGCGGACAGCGTCCGCGGGTCATGATCCTCGCGGGCTCGCGCCCCGCGACCGACCCCACCGAAGGTGCACTCGCCGAAGAGCTCAGGGCCTACGAACGTTCGGGCGGGCGTGTCGTGCTCATCAGTCGCAATGAGCTCGGGCTGCGCACGCTGCTCGTCGACGACCGGGGCGGCGCCGAGGCGCTCGCCAGGGAGCTCGTCGCCATCGGCTACCGCCGGTTCGCCGTCATCACGGGCGCCGAGGGACTGCGCACCGCGGCCGACCGCGTCGACGGATTCCGCGACGGACTCGCCGCGACGGGCGGCACCCTCGACGACGACGTGATCCGCGATGCGTTCACACGCGACGGGGGCTACAGCGGCATGCGGGCCCTCCTCGAGCGGGGACTCCACGGCGTCGAACTGGTCTTCGCCGCCAACGACGTCATGGCGGTCGGCGCGCTCTCGGCGATCCGCGAGGCGGGTCTCGTGCCCGGCACGGATGTCGCGGTCGCGGGCTTCGACGACATCCCCACGGTGCGCGACGTCACGCCCGCGCTCACCACGGTGCACGTGCCGCTCGAGGAACTCGGCCGCCGTGCCCTGCGCCTCGCGCTCGGCGACGGGGAAGCCGCCGACGAGGGCGCCGTGCAGACCGAGGTGGTGCTGCGCGAGTCCACGCCGCGAATAACCCGCTGAGCCGCACGCCCGCGCGCTGAGCAGGACGCCCACGGCCGGTCCCGAAGTCCGCTCACCCGCGGGTCGAGGAGGCCGCCCGCGGCCGTTTCGAAACCCGCTGAGCCGCGGCATCCGTTCGGGGCATCCGCTCGCCCGCGGCATCGCGGTGCACAACCGGCGGTCATACGATCCGCCGCGCTGCGCAGTGCCCGCACAGGCCGGCGCGCACGATCGGATATCCGCCGGAATGGACGACCCAACCGGGCGGCGAGTGGATGCCTCGGGACCTGTGTTGCGCCATCGACTTCGCGGCGCTCACCCGCGCCGTCGAGGCGGGCGGGTACACGGGCGACATCGAGGTGGAGATCTTCAACCAGGAGATCTGGGATGCCCCGTGGCCCGAGGTGGTGGCCCGCACCGCCGAGGCGTTCGACACCGCGGTCGGCCCGCACCTCGCGGCATCCGTCACCGCCTGAGTGCTGCCGGCCGGCACGCCCCTGCGCCAGAATCATCACCTCTGCGCCACTTCGGCTGGCGCGGAGGCCGCGCAAGTGGCGCGGGCTGGCGCGGGAGCAGACAGACGGTGGCGCATGCGCGGGCGCCCACCGGCACGGCACGCTCAGCCGCGGCTCAGCCGATGCGCGTGATCGCCGGCATCACGTAGGATCCGTCGAACATCGCGGCGCGGGGCTGGTAGACGCGCAGCATCGGCCGGAAGTCGCCCTCGGGCGTCGGCAGCCAGTTCGCTGCGGCGATCTCGTCGTCGGGGCGCTCGTGCTGCATGCGAATGGCGAGCGAGCCGTCGTCGCCCATGACGATGCCGGGCGTGCGGTCGCCGATCGAGTACCGCCGGATCGGATTCGCGACGAGATAGAAGTCGGGCATCGAGTACATCGTGATCGACCAGAACGCGTCGGCGGGCGGCAGCTCGGCGAGCCGCAGCTCATAGGCGTGCGCACCGTTCAGCTGCTCGCCGGCGGCGTCGGCGTAGACGCCCGCGTAGTAGGCCTCGTACCCGTGGTTGCCCCAGAGCCCGCCGCGGGCGGAGCTCGCGCGCACCTCATACGACTTCTCGCGGTCGGCGATCTTCCACTCGGGCGCGTCGATCGTGCCGAGCCCGAGGTGGTCGACGTTGTAGTCGAAGACGTGCGGCATGCCCTGCCACCCGTTCACGGGGGCGTCCCCGCCCTCGCGCGCGAGTTCCTCGACCCGGTTGCGGCCCGCCGCGAAGGCGTGCTCCAGGTGCTCGTCGAGGTCGCGTGCCACGACGCCGTACGGGTTGCCGGGGTCGGTGAGGCCGTAGTCCGCGAACCGGGCGAGGTAGGCGCGATCCGCCTCGGACGGCGGGAACGCCTGGCTCCATCGCCGCAACAACTCCCAGAAGCGCAGGTGCTCGGTGATGCCGGACGCCTCGTGCGGGATGCCGCGCAGCGGCCCGTTGCCGTCCATCGGGGTGAGCGTGAGCTGCGCCTGCAGTGCGCGCACCCGCGGCACGTCGTCGTCGCCCTCGACCGCGAGGCGACCCACGATCGTCGTGATGTCCGTGGGCGACGCGATCACCGGCACACCGTCGGGCACCTCGCCCGACCAACCGGGCGGCGTGATGAGGAAGGTGCCCTCGGCCGTTCCGGTGGCGCGCCGACCGACGTAGGCGAAGTTGTTCGTCCACGCATCGACGAACTGCAGCACGTAGTAGGCGCCCCCGGTGTCGGGCACGTGCAGCACGAGCGGTCCGCCCGACAGGTCGAGCTGCGCGATCGAGTAGATGGTGTCGTTGTTGACGCTGACGAACGGTTCGTCGGGCGTGGCAAGCGACGTGCCGTGGGCGAAGGCGTTGAACCCGGCAGCGGGCAGCGCACCCATGCCGTGCTCGGCGATCGCGTGCAACGATGACACGTTGTAGACGAGCGGATAGCCGAACACGTACACGTCCACAAGGTGGCGCTCGGTCCAGTCCATGGAACCTCCCCCGTTCCGGCGCCCACCGGAACCGGGCACTCCCTCACAGGCTAGCGGCGCGCCGTCGTTCCAGCGAGACGTAGAACGCCGCGTACACGGCGGCCGAGACGACCATGCCCACCGCGAACATCGCGGCGCTCGGCCGCTCCCACGCGAGGTCGCCGAATCGCACCGCGATCACGATCAGGATGCACGCGAGACTCACGAGCTGCGCCTGGAAGACCCGCCGGAATGCCGACCACCTGGGGTCCCACAGCATCCACACGTTCACGAGGCCCGGGAGCGCCAGCACGGCGCCGACGATCCGCGCCGAGAGCGGGGCGACGTCCCACGCCCACGTGTCGACGAGGATCGACGGCACGGCGAAGAGCACCAGCCCGGTGAGTGTCGCGGCGGCGCCCACCAGCGCGAGCACGTACCGCCACGGCGGCGGGATCGAAACGTCCGGGGCCTCGGGCTCGCCGTCGTCCTCGCCCCGCTGCAGGATGATCGCGGCGAGCACGAGCACCGGCGTCGTGACGTAGAGCACGACCCATGTGATGAACGACAGGTGCCCGAAGTGGAAGCGGTCCCAGTGCAGGAACGTCGCCGCGCTCGCGAGGCTCGCGAACACGAGCACCGCCGGGAACCCGTGCCGCACCCGGTGCCACTTGCGCTGCACGGCGACCTGGGAGAAGAACCAGATGCCGCCCGCGTACGCCGACCCGAGCAGCATGGCCGTGATCGGCGGCTCGATCGTCCACGCGAAGTGCTGCTCGGTGCCGCCCGGCAGCACGAGCAGCAGGAACGCCGCAACGACGAGGAACGGGATGATGACGTAGGCGAGCACGCGCGTGTACGCCCGAATGCGGTCGAGGGCGCCCGCACGGTGCCGCTCGGCGGCGCCCGGGCCTCCACCTGGGTCGGGTGCGATGCTGCTCATCGGGTGCCTCCTCGGGTCGGGGCGGATGCCGCGGGGCGGCGATGTCAGGTCACGGGTGCCGTGGCGTCCGCGGTGCTTCGCTGCATCGCGTACGCGACGGCGTCGTCGACATGCAGCCGCCGCCCGCGCACGCGAGCTGCCTCGAGCGCGTCGCCGTCCGGGCCGGCGAGGATGCCGTCGACGAATTGCTGGTGGAAACTGAAGGACGGTGCGTTGTAGGTACCCGTGCGCTCACGCACGACTTGCGCCGCTCCGAGGAGCATTCCGGCGCGCTCCACGTCGCCCACGCCGGCGGCGACCGCGGTGAGGCCTTCGAGCCCGTAGGCGACGCCCTCGTCGTGATGCAGTTTCGCAGAGAGCGCGAGGCTCTGTTCGAAGCAGTCGCGCGCGACCGCGAGATCGCCGAGCAGGACCTCGGCCCACCCACGGTGGTGCAGGGCGATCGCCTCGCCCAGGTCGTCGCGCTGGCGCCGTGCCACGGCGAGGCTCTCGTCGAAGCGTGCGAGTGCCGCCTGCACGTCGTGCGTGAGGAGGGCGACGCGGCCGAGTGTGACGAGGGCCATCGCCTCGCCCCACGTGTCGCCGGCCTCCCGGAACAGGGCGACGCTTCCCTCGAGCGCGTCGTCGGCCCGGGCGGTGTCGGGTTCGCGTGCACCGAGGAGAGCGAGGGCGAGGGAGATGAGCGCGAGCGCCTCACCGGATCGCTCGCCCTCGCGCCGGAACAGTGCCGCACTCTCACTGAGCCCCGGCACGAGCCAATCGTCGGGGTCTTGCCAGAACGCGTTCGCTCGGTCGAAGTAGAGCGCCGTGGCACGGGTGAGATCATCGAGCTCGTCACCCGAGTCGAGCACCTCGCGCATCCAGCCCAGCACTTCCCCGAGGTGTCCGTCGACCCACCAGTAGACGTAGAGCGTCCACGCGAAGTGCGCGGCCGTGGCCCACTGACGCGTGTCGAGCAGGTGCCGCATCGCGGCACGGATATCGTCGCCCTCCTCGTGGAGACGCTCGATCCACCCGAGCTGGCCGGGGCCCTCGAGCTCGAACCGCGATTGCGCTCCCAGTCGCACGAAGTACTGGGCGTGACTGTCGCGGAGCGCGGCGGCATCCGGCCGTGTCCCCAACCGCTCGAGCGCGTACTCGCGCACGGTCGAGAGCATGGCGAACACCGCCCGGTCGCCGCGGTCCTCCTGTCGCACGAGGCTGCCGTCGACGAGCGCGCCGAGGTCGTCGAGGATGTCTGCATCGGGGATGCCCTCTGCCATCCACTCGGCGGCCTCGAGCGTGAAGCCGCCCGCGAACAGCCCCAGCCTGGTGAGCAGGTCCTGCTCCGACGCGCTGAGGAGCTGGGTGCTCCATTCGATCGTCGAACGGATCGTGCGCTGGCGCTCGGGCAGGTCGCGCACTCCACCGCCGAGCTCGAGCAGGCGCTCGTCGAGCCGCTCGAGCAGCTGCGCCGGCGTGAGAACCCGCCCGCGCGCGGCGGCGAGCTCGATCGCGAGCGGTACACCGTCGAGCGCGATGCAGATGCGCTCCACGTCCTCGACGTTCTCATCGGTGAGCTCGAAGTCGGGCTTCACGGCGCGAGTCCGCTCGACGAACAGGTCCACCGACGGTGCGGCGAGTGCGCGCGCCACGTCGGGTCCGCGCCGCAGGTCGGGCATCCCGAGCGGGCCGAGCTCGACGCCGTGCTCGCCCGTCAGCCGCAGGAGGATGCGACTCGTGGCGAGCACCGTGAGGTCCGGAGCATCCGTGAGCAGCGACCGGATCGCGGGGGCCGCGTCGAGGACCTGCTCGAGGTTGTCGAGCAGGAGGAGCATCCGGCGGTCGCGCACCGCCATGCGGAGCTTCTCGTCGAGCGTGCCGTCGCCGATGTCGCGGATGCCGAGGGCGTTCGCGATGGCCGCGGGCACGAGTTGCGGGTCCGTCACGGGTGCGAGGTCGACGAATGCGATGCCGCCGTGGAACCGGTCGCGCACCCGGCCTGCGGCCTCGATCGACAGTCGGCTCTTGCCGATGCCGCCGGCGCCGGTGATGGTGACGAGGCGCACGTCGTCGTCGGTGAGGAGGCTCACGACCGTCTCGAGTTCCCGCTCCCGGCCGACGAGGGCCGTGAGCGCCGCCGGCAGCTCGACCGTGCCGCCCATCCCGGCGTCGGGTTCGCCCGGCGCTCCGGTCGCCCGGGTGAACCGCTCGGCGAGCAGCGTCGCGAGGTCGCCGCGCACGAGCTCGGCGAGATGGTCGGCGTCGTTGAAGTACGCGTACGAGGCGCGATCGTCGCCCTTGATGCGAGCGAGCAGTTCCACGAGGCGCGGTTCGCGCTCGCCGTCCTCCTTCACGTAGACGAGCTTCGGCAGCTCCGGCGGTGCCAGACGATACTCGTCCTCCAGCCCGGAGACGTCGTCGCCGGGCGCCACCCACCCGTACCTCGCGCCGTAGAGTCCGAGGAAGATGTCGCTCTGCGCGAGGTAGGCGCGGTAGAGCTCGCGCGGTGGGTGCGGACGGGCGCCGAGTTCGAACATGACGGGCGCGAGGTGGAGCTGCTCGATCGCCGCACGGACGGCTCGGCGTTCCGGCGCGAGCTCCCGCAGCGTCGAGCTCACGAAGACGCGCAGACGCTGATCGGGAGTGCGGATGGCCGGGTCCGCCGGACTCATGCCTGAAGTCTGGTCCACGCGGCGCGCCGGTGTAAACCCCAGTCCGGGCGGGATCGCCGCGCTGGTGTCGCCCGGAGCGCGGCGGTACACTCGCCGCGTGGCGGCCCCGGCCGCCGCATCGTGCCGCTCCGAGAGGACGAACGCGTGGACGCCCGTGACCATCGGCAGCCGGCGATCCTCGTGGTCGCCGCCGACCCGGGCGCACGCGCCGCGGTGCTGGAGCCCCTCGGCCGACGGTACTCGGCCGACTACCGGATCCTCGACGCGGATGTCCCCGCGCGCGCCGTCGAGGTCATCGACGAGCTGCACGCGGCCGGCGGCGACCTTGCGCTCGTGCTCGCGGACGACGCGTCGCCCGTCGCGGGCCACGAGACCGCGTTCGCCGCGGCCCGTCGGCACTTCCCGGACGTGCGGCGCGGCCTCGTGATCGAGTGGGGCGCCTGGGCGGACCGCACGACCGCGCAGACGGTGCTCGAGCTGATGTCGCACGTGCAGATCGACTACTACGTCCTGCGCCCGGTGCACTCCCCCGACGAATCGTTCCACCGGGCGGTGACCGACTTCCTGCGCGAGTGGGAGGCGGCCGTGGGCAAGCGGCACCGTGGCTTCACGGTGATCGGCGACGACGTGCAGCCGCGCACGCACGTGCTGCGGAGCCTCCTCGCCCGGGGCGGCGTGCCGACCGAGCACCTCGAGCCCGACGCGGCCGACGCGATGGCGCTCCTCGCGGAGGCGGGCGTCGACTACGGCGGTGCGCCGCTCGTCCGCACCGCCGACGGGCGGGTGCTCGTGGATCCCGACGACGCGGCGCTCGCCCGCGCGTACGGCCTCGACACGTCACTGCCCGACGGGACGGTGGACCTCGCCGTCGTGGGCGCCGGACCCGCGGGTCTCGCCGCGGCGGTGTACGCGGCATCCGAGGGGCTCGACACCCTCGTACTCGAGGGCGAGTCGATCGGCGGTCAGGCCGGGTCGAGCTCGCTCATCCGCAACTACCTCGGGTTCTCACGGGGCGTCTCGGGCTCGGAGCTCGCGCAGCGCGCCTACCAGCAGGCGTGGGTGTTCGGCGCCCGATTCGCGCACACCCGCCGCGTGGCCGGGCTGCGCATCGTCGACGGCGGCTTCGAGCTCGACGTGGCGCCCGACGGCGACGTGGTGCGCGCACGCGCGGTCGTGCTCGCCACGGGCGTCAGCTACCGCCGGCTCTCGGCGCCCGGCCTTCAGCCCTTCGTCGGGGCATCCGTCTTCTACGGCGCCTCCTCCGTGGAGGCGCGTGCCCAGTCGGGTCGCGACGTGCTCGTGGTGGGGGGCGGCAACTCGGCCGGCCAGGCGGCGCTGCACCTCGCCCGCTACGCCCGCACGGTGTCGCTGGTGGTGCGCGGCGACTCGCTGGCCGCCAGCATGTCGCGGTACCTCATCGACCAGTTGGATGCCGCGGGCGTGGGGCTGATCACGGGTTCCCGGGTCGTCGATGCGGGTGCGGCCGAGGCCGACCGGCTCGACCACGTCGTGCTCGAGCGCGTGGACTCCGGCGAGCGCCTCGAGGTTCCCGCGGCGGCGGTGTTCATCACGATCGGCGCACGACCGCACACGGAGTGGCTGCCGCCCGAAGTGCTGCGCGACCGCTGGGGCTCGGTCATCACGGGACCCGACGTGCTCGCCGAGGGCGGGCGGCGGGCGTGGCTCGGCGACGAGGGCGGCCCGTCGCCGCTCGAGACGTCGGTGCCGGGCTGCTTCGCGGTCGGCGACGCGCGCCGCGGGTCGGTGAAGCGCGTCGCGTCGGCGGTCGGCGAGGGCTCGGTCGTCGTGTCGTCGGTGCACGCGCACCTCGGGCCGCACGCGGGCGGCTGAGCGGGCCGGGCCGCGAGTTCGCCGGGTCGGCGTCCCAGGCCGCCGGCGGGCTCCCCACTCAGGCTCGCTCGCTACGCTGGGTCGATGTCGTTCGATCCGCGAAGCATCCCGGTCGATCCCGCCGCCTCGTCGGCACTTGCCCGCCACGGACTCGAGTACCGACTGCTCGACCCCGACGACCACGACGCGATGCATGCCTGGATCGAGGCCGAGCATCGCGGCTTCCACCATGCGCGGCCGCGCGACGTGGAACGCGACCACGGTCTCACCGTGGCGGCAGAGCGCCGCGTGCACGGCGTCTACGATCCGCAGGCCGCCGAACCGGCCGTACCCGTCGCCACGGTCGCCGGCTGGCCGACGGGCCTCAGCGTTCCCGGCGGGCGGAGTGTCGACGCCTGGGCGGTGAGCGCCGTCACGGTCGCCGCGACCCATCGACGACGGGGCATCGCCCGGGCGCTCATGGAGGGCGAGCTCGCCAATGCGCACAATGCCGGCGCCGCCGTCGCCATGCTCACCGTCACCGAGGCCACGATCTACGGCCGCTACGGCTACGCGCCCGCCGCGAGGGCCGCGACCGTCACGGTGAATCGGCAGCGCGCGCACTGGGTCGGGCCGGATGCCCCGGGCCGCGTGCACTTCGTCGAGCCCGCCGACCTGCGCGAGACCGCGGCGGCGATCACTCGGCGCGCCGTCGCCCGCACGCCCGGAGAGATCGACCGGTGGCCCGGCATCCTCGACCGGGCGCTCGGCCTCGTCGACCCCCAGGGCGACGCCGCTCGTCGCGTGCGCACCGTGCGCTACGACGACGAGCACGGCCAGGCACAGGGGTTCGTCGCCTACCGCATCACACGCGAACCCAACGAGCCCGGCGTCGTCGAGTTCGACTTCCTCGTCGCCGCGACCGACGACGCCGAACGGGCCCTCTGGCAGTTCCTCGTGGAACAGGACTTCGTCACGGGAGTGCGTGGCCGGCTGCGTTCGGTCGACGAGCCGTTGCCCTGGCTCCTCGAAGATCCGAGGGCGGTCACGCTGACCGATGTCGTCGACCACCTGTGGGTGCGCATCCTCGATCCCGTCGAGGCGCTCGGCGCCCGACGGTACGGCATCGCGGGCACGCTCGACCTCGAGATCGCCGACCCGCTGCAGCACGCGAGCGGCCGATTCCGGCTCGTCGTCGGCGAGCGCGGCCGTGCCGAGGTGGAGCGCCTCGACGACACCGCGGCTCCGGCGCGCCAGGCGCTGAAGCTCGGCGTGCAGGAGCTCGGCGCGGTCTACCTCGGCGGCGTGCGGCCGTCGGTGCTCGCCCGCGCCGCGCGCATCACCGCGCCCGCCGCAGGCTCGCTCGCGCTCGCCGACCGCATGTTCGCGGCCGATCGCACGCCGCACCTCAGCATCTGGTTCTGACGCCGACCGACGGCCGGGCGGCGCGTGGCGTCACCCCATTTCGGGGGTCATCGTGAGAGCGCTCCCCCGAACACCCCGCATGAGCGCGGCATCCGCCGGACCGACCGGTCGGTGAGTTACCCAAATGTGATGAACCCATTTGTTCGGACCACTCACAATTGCGCGAGTATGGCTGTGCCGCCGCCAACGATGACGACGGCACCACGAGGGGTCGACCTCACCTCACAGAAGGGGAGCGCCATGAAGTCATCTTCACTGGTCTCTGCCGTCGCACTCGCGGGGCTGTCCGCGCTGGTGCTGGCAGGCTGTTCGGGCGGCGCGGGAGACGGCGGGGGCGACGCGGCAGCGACACGCGCCTGCGTCATCCTTCCCGACGCTGCGTCATCGCCGCGTTGGGAGAACAACGACCGTCCGTACCTCGAAGACGGCCTCGAGGCCGCAGGGTTCGAGACGGATATCCAGAACGCCCAGGGCGACGTCAACAAGTACGCCACCATCGCCGACCAGCAGCTCAGCCAGGGCTGCGGCGTGATGCTGCTCGTCGACTACAACGGCGCTGGCGCCGCGGTCGCCGAGAAGGCCACGGCCGAGGGCATCCCGGTCATCGCCTACGACCGGCCGATCGAGGGCGCCGACTACTACGTCTCATTCGACAACCTCGAGGTCGGCCGCCTCGAGGGCCAGTCGATCGTCGACGGCCTCGCCGCCGCGGGCAAGGACCCTGCCACCGCGATCGTCGTCTACATGGGCGGAGACCCGGCCGACGGCAACGCGAAGATGTTCCACGACGGTGCCGTGGAGGTCATGGAGGCCGCCGGCATCACGCCTGCCGCAGAGCCCCCGGGCGTGTGGGACGGCGAGAAGTCGGCGACGAACTTCGAACAGGCGCTCACGTCGCTCGGCGGCCAGGTCGACGCAGTCTGGGTGGCCAACGACACCAACGCGGCGGGCGTCATCACGATCCTCGACAAGAACGGCCTGACCGTGCCGGTGTCGGGCCAGGACGCGTCGATCGCGGGTCTGCAGAACGTGCTGCTCGGCAAGCAGACCGCCACGGTGTACAAGCCGATCAAGCTCGAAGCAGACGCCGCGGTCGAGCTGGCCATCGCGCTCCTCGAGGGCGAGACGCCGACCGCCGACCAGGAGCTCGACGACGGCACGCCGTACATCGCGGTCACGCCGGAGCTGGTCGGGCCCGACCGCGTCGTCGAGGTCGTCGACGCCGGCGACGCCGACCCCGCCGAGCTCTGCCAGGGCGAGGTCGAGGCCAAGTGCGCTGAGTACGGCATCGAGTAGCTCGCTCATCCACCGGGGCTCCGGGCCGAGGCGCACCAGCGTCCGGTCCGGAGCCCCGATACCCCTCCCGGTGCGGGCCGACGAGTGCCACACTGAGAACCGAGACAGCGTCGTCGAAAGGAACCGGCATGAATGCGAGCGTGAACGCGGTCGCGCCGATCATCGAACTGCAGGGGGTCGTCAAGAGCTTCGGTCCCGTGAGCGTGCTCAAGGGAGTCGACCTCAAGGCCTATCCCGGAAAGGTCACCGCACTCGTCGGAGACAACGGCGCCGGCAAGTCGACCCTCATCAAGGGCCTCGCGGGCGTGCAGCCCTACGATTCGGGCTCCGTGCGCTTCGACGGGCAGGAGGTCGCCCTGCACACGCCGCGCGACGCTGCGCACCTCGGCATCGAGGTCGTGTACCAGGATCTCGCGCTCTGCGAGAACCTCGACATCGTGCAGAACATGTTCCTCGGCCGCGAGGAGACGGAGTTCGGCACGTTCGACGAGGGGCGCATGGAGCGCCAGGCATCCGACACCCTCCGCTCGCTCTCGGTGCGCACTGTGAAGTCGGTACGGCAGAAGGTCGCGTCGCTGTCGGGCGGGCAACGGCAGACGGTCGCGATCGCCCGCGCCGTGCTCAAGAAGGCTCGCGTCGTCATCCTCGATGAACCGACGGCGGCACTCGGCGTGGCGCAGACCGAGCAGGTGCTGAACCTCGTGAAGCGGCTCTCCGAACAGGGCGTCGCGGTCATCATCATCAGCCACAACCTCGCCGACGTCTTCGCGGTGGCCGACCACATCGACGTGCTCTACCTCGGGCAGATGGTCGCGTCACTCGAGGCCGCCGAGACCACCCGCGACGACGTCGTCGGCTACATCACGGGCACCAAGGTGCAGCAGGGAGCGAACGCATGAGATCGCAGACGCCCTCCCCTGGCGTGGTCGCTCCCGACACCTCGGTCACCGATGTCGCATCGGACCTCATCGGCAGCGGGCAGGAGGGCTCGATCGGCGACCAGGTGCGCGGGTACTTCCAGCGCGTGCGCAGCGGCGAGATGGGCGCGCTGCCCGCCATCGGCGGATTCGTGGTGCTGACGATCCTGTTCAGCTTCCTCAGCCCGTTCTTCCTCACCGAACGCAACTTCGCGAACCTCCTGACCCAGGCGGCCACGCTGGTCATGCTCGGCATGGCGCTCGTGTTCGTGCTGCTGCTCGGCGAGATCGATCTTTCGGCCGGCGTCACGAGTGGCATGACGATGGCCCTGTTCATCGTGCTCGTCAACGTGTACGCCGTGCCCTGGATCCTCGCCCTCGCCGTCGCGTTCGCGGCCGGCATCCTCACCGGCACGTTCATCGGGTTCTTCGTCGCGAGGGTGGGCATTCCATCCTTCGTCGTGACACTGGGCCTGTTCCTCGGGTATCAGGGCATCACGCTCATGGTCATCGGCGCTGGCGGCCTCTACCGCGTGCAGATCCCCGAGATCAGGGCCATCCAGAACGCGAACCTGCCCGTCTGGGCCGGCTGGGCGATGCTCTGCGTCATCCTTGCCGTCTCGGCGGCGACCTCGTTCTGGGACCGGGCCCGTCGCACGAGAGCCGGCGTGCCGAATCGCACGATCACGCTCGTCTGGATCAAGCTCGGCGTGATCGCGGTCATCGGCGGCGCCGTGGTCGCCATCCTGAGCCGAAATCGCGGGCAGTCGGTCGGCGTCGTCGAGGGAGTGCCGATCGTGGTGCCGATCGTGCTCGTCATCCTCTGGATCGGCACGTTCGTGCTCGACCGCACGAAGTTCGGCCGGTACCTCTACGCGATCGGCGGCAACGCGGAGGCGGCGCGACGATCGGGCGTCAAGGTGATGCTGGTGCGGTGGAGCGCGTTCATCGTCTGTTCGACGCTCGCCGTCGTCTCGGGCCTGTTCTCGATCAGCAAGGTCGGTGCGGTCGATGCGGCGGCGGGTCGCGAGATCGTACTCTCGGGTGTCGCCGCGGCGGTCGTCGGCGGGGTGAGCCTCTTCGGCGGCCGCGGTCGCCTGCTGCACGCCGCGGTGGGCGCGCTCGTGATCGCGGTGATCACGAACGGCCTCGGCCTGCTCAACCTCCCCGCGGGCGTGAACCTCGTGGTCACGGGCGGCGTCCTCATCCTCGCTGCGACGGTGGATGCGGTCTCCCGCGTGCGCGCGGCGGCTTGATCCTGCGAACCTGACCGCGCGCGGTCGGGCGGATCCCGCGGCGAGCGCGTCGCGGCATCGCGCCTCGTGATGCGGTGCGTGGTACGGCAGGGACGCGTCGTGCGCGCCGGACGGCGTCGCGGTTCGCGCATGAAGGCAGTGTCTCCTCCGACAAGCGGGTGCCGAGGTGCCGACGTGCCGGGGTTCCGCGACGTGCGAAGGAACTGTCGTCCGCGTGATGCCGGAGATCCGCCGCGGACCTCAGCTCACAGCACGTCCTCAGCTCACAGCACGTCCTGGCGGGGGAACACCACCTTCTCCACGATGATGATGAGCGACGCCGCGACCGGGATCGCGACGAGCGCGCCGAGCACGCCGCCGAGCGTGCCGCCGGCGATCGCCGCGATCACCACGAGCGCGCCGGGCACGGCGACGGCGCGGCTCATGATGCGCGGGCTCAGCACGTAGGCCTCGACCTGCATGTAGACGAGGTAGTAGATCGCCGCGGCGAGCGCGGTCGCGGGCGACGCGGCGAAGCACACGAGGGTGATGATGATCGCGCCCGTGAGCGTGCCGATGAGCGGCACGAGCGAGCCGAGGAACGCGATGAAGGCGAGCAGGATCGGCGCCGGGGCGCCGATGATCGACAGGTAGATGAGGCTCAGCACGCCGTTCAGCCCGCCCAGGCTCAGCTGGCCGATGACGTAGCGTCCGACGGAACCCGTGATCTCCTCGGACACCGAGCGGAAGCCGGGCCGTGAGCTGGCCGGTACGAAACGCGCCGCGTAGCGCTTCATGGAGGCGAGCGACGCCAGGAAGTAGAGCATGAGGATGAGCACGATCGTCGCGCCCGTGAAGCCGCCGAGGATGCCGGCGCCCACGGCGAGCAGTCCGCCAGTGAGGCTGCCCAGGTTGTCGGGATCGGCCAGCCAGTCGCCCCCGGCCGTGATGGCCTGCTGGATGGCGTCGCCGCCCACGAGCGAGTTCAGCCAGCCGACGAAGTCGCTGTCCCTGACGCCTTCGACGATGGCGTCCCAGTCCTCGATGAGGATCTTCGTCTGCTCGATCACGATCGGCACGAGGGTGGCGATGAGCCCGACGAACAGCCCGACGACGGCCACGACGACGAGCAGGATGGCGAGCCAGCGCGGCAGGTCGCGGCGCTGCAGCCAGCTCACCACGGGGTCGAGTCCGAGCGCGAGGAAGAGCGCGAGCGCCACGTAGAGGATGACGGTGCCGAGCTGCCCGACGATGCCGCCGAGCAGCAGCGCGACGAGCACGCCGAGGGCGCCGACGAAGCCGATCCTGAACGCGCGGATCCGGATCTCCGGACCGCGGGACTCGGCGTTGCCCGTGACCTGGGCCGCCGGAGGCTCCTCGCTGGCGGCGAGGCGTCGCTTTCGTGTCCACATGCGACTGACGCTACGCGTTCGCGACGGCCGACGTGCGCGCCGCGCCGAGCCCGATTCGGGCCTCACCGTGGCGACTCAGAGCCCGCCGCCGGCCGGTGCCGCGACGACCGCGACGACGACCGCGCTTGCCGCGCCCATCGAGGATCATCGAGCGGATGACGTCGCGCAGCCCTCCGAGCAGCACCAGGCCGAGGAAGTAGACGTCGGTCGGCGGTCCGACCTCCTCGCCACGGGCCTGCTCGGGCGAGATGTACGCCGCGGTGCCCATGATGGCCCACGACGACGTAGCGACGCTCGTGACCTTCGTGCAGCAGGACGCCCGCATCGTGCACGCCCACCAGGCCGGGGTGGCTCATGACGCTCAGCAGCCGGATCTCCCGCTCGCGCCGCGTGAGATCGGCGACCGTGCCCGAGTCGTCGCGGAACACCTTGATGGCGACGTCGCGGCCGAATTCGGTGTCGCGCGCACGGTGGACATCGGCCATGCCGCCCGAACCGAGGTGCTCGCGGAACTCGTCGCGGAGCCGCGGCGGCGGGTCTCGCGACGATCACCGGGTGCCGGCCGCGTCCTGCCCGATGAACGGCAGGAGCGGGGAGCCCGCGCCCGGCGTGCCGGGCCGGCCCGCGGCATCCGTCGTGACGAACACCGACGGGTCCGACGTGCTCGTGCCTCCGCCGGCCGAACGCGCCGTGACGATCCAGGCATACGCGGTGCTCGGCTTCAGGCTCGCCCAGTCGACTGAGGCGACCTCGCCCGAGGCCACAATCTCCTCGCCGAGGACCGCGGTCGGCACGTAGAGCGCCACGGCGTCGGTGCTGAAGCTGGTCACCCGGCTCGTCAGGTCGATCGGCAGCACCATGTCGTCTTCGCTGCCGTCGTAGCGGTGACGGTCGTCGTACTCGGTCGCCCCGAACTCGTCGAGGAGCGGCGAGTACGTGTCGACGTTCATGATCGCCCGGTCCACGTCGATCTGCAGCATCCGGAAGAAGCTCGCGCCGAACCGGAGCTGGGTGTCGGGTGCGTAACCGCCGATCTCGGTCAGGCCGAGGCGGCCGGCCGACACGGTGTAGAACTGGTAGTCCGCGAGCAGCTCGACCACGCCGTGGTCGATCTCGCCGACGTTCGCCTTCACGTTGGTTCCCACCCCGTGCTCATGGCCCGCGAGGATCAGGAACACGTTGGGGTTGTCGGCGACGACCCGGTTGTAGAGCATCGAACCGTCGGGCGCCGTGAACGGGGCGTTCCGGCCGTCGGGCTGCGTGCTCGGCGCGAGGTAGTCGTGCGAGAGCAGGATGCCGTTGCGGTCGGGGAACTGCTTGAACACGCCGTCGGCCCACTCGGCCTCCTCGCGCGTCACGCCGTACGAGAGGCCGACCACGACGAAGTCCAGGCCGCCGGCCGAGAACAGGTCGTAGTGGTTCTGGTTGTCGCCGTCGCGCCACGGGCCGCCGTATTCCGCCTGCTGCCACGCGTCCGCGGCCGCCCGGTACCGGTCGGGCCCGAAGTAGCGATTGTAGATCGCCCCCGGGCCATTCTCGGTGCCCGACTGGTTGTCGTGGTTGCCCGCGATCACGCCGTTCGGCACGCCGGCGTCGTCGAGCGTCGCCTGCGCGTCCGACGACACCTCGAACTCGCCGGCGACCTGCTGCTCCATCTCCTCGCTCGCAGGCTGGCGGATGTTGTTCTCGATGAGGTCGCCGGTGTGCGCGACGTAGGCGATCTTGCGGGATTCGGCGTTCGCGGCGATCCAGTCGGTGACGCCGGCATACGCCGACTCCCAGATGGCACGCTCCTCGGGCGTCTCCTGCTCGACGGCGCCCTCGGAGAGGTACTGGGTATCGGTGAAGTGCGCGATGGAGAGGTCGTATTCCGCGGGGTCGGCGAAGCCGTTCGGGGCACCGGCTTCGAGGTCGTCGGCGAAGGGGTCCTCGCCGGTCACCATGACGTGCACCTGCTGCTCGTCGAGGTAGCGGTCGTCCACCTCGGCCGTGAGCTCGATCTCCCCCGCGGCGGCACCGCGGGCGCTCGCGAGCGCGTCCCACGCGGAGGTCTCCAGGTTCCACGCGCGCAGGGTCGCGATGCGGTCGGGGTCGATGGTGCCCGCCCAGCGGAGCGCCGGCGTGTCAACGTGACCCTTGACCATCACGTCGAAGCGCTGGAACGCGACATCACGCGACGCATCGGTGTCGAGCGTGATACCGTCACCCGGCAGGAGCGCCGGCGCGCCGGCCACGACCTGCTCGCCCTCCACGCGCAGGGTCGTCGGGATGCCCTGGAACGTGCCCTGCCAGACCTGATTGGGCGTGAGGATCTCGGCCTGCGAGAACGTCGCGGTCACATCGCCGCCGTCGGGCTCGGCGACCCGAGCCGAGAGCGTGGCCGAGTCGCCGACGTCCGCCGCGCCATATGCCGGCGCGAGCTCGGTCGGCACGTCGGGGATGCCCGCCGACGTGAACACGATCTCGCGCGTCGCGCCGTTGCCGAGGCCGTCGACCGCGGTCACGGCGATCGTGTGCTCACCGGCGCCGAGACCCGGGCCGACGAGGTCACCGGGTGCGACGGGCTGCCCGTCGAGGGTCATCTCCGGTCCCGAGAGGATGCCCGACACTTCCTCGAGCAGCACGTCGAGCGACACGGCCTTCGTGATCGTGGAGCCCGCGACGGGCACGCTCGACGCGACGGCCGGGCCTGAGTTGTCGGTGACGAGCAGGCGGGTGGCGACCTCGCCGGTCGTCGAGGCCGCGGCGATCTCGTGCTCGCCGTCGGCGAGGGTCGTCGTGTCGACGTCGGCGCGCAGGCCCTGTGCGGATGCGTCGACGGAGAACTCCAGCGCGGCCTCGCGCAGCAGGGTGGTGTTGCTGCCGCAACTGCCGTCGCCCATGCGGTACGTGCCGGCGAGGCCGACCCCCGCGGCGGTGCCTGCGGCCGGCGTCAGCGCGAACGCCGAGACGACGTAGTCGTCGCGGTTGGCGCCGCACGAGGTCTGGTAGGTGCCGGTGACGAAGTCGATGGTGTTCGATCCGGGTCGAAGCCACTCGTTCGGGAACACCACGTCGACCCGCTGGCTCACGTAGTCGCCGCCGAGGTCGAGCTTCATGCCGTTCACGACCACGTAGTTGTGGTAGCGCGCCTCGATCGAGTTCGATGCGACGCTGAAGCTCAGCACCGCGTCGCCCGCGCCGAGCACCGGAACGGTCCCCGCGTCAGCGCCGTCGATCGTGAGCGACGCGACGCCGCCGTCACCGGTCGCCCGTTGGGTGGCGAAGACCTGCTGCACGCCCCTGGCGATCGTGCCGTCGGCCGGGGTCACGTACGGCGCGCCGACCGGCGCGTTGTTCACGGTCACGGAGCGCGTCGCGGTCGCACCCGCCGTGGTCGTCGCGACGATGGTGTGCGCGCCGTTGGCGACCGTCGCCGTGTCGAGGTCGACCGAGAGGCCGGTCGTGCCCTGCGGGTCGCCGAGGATGAAGAACGACAGCTCGGCGTCGAGCAGCTTCGACGGGCTCGAGCCGCAGTTGCCGTCGCCGAAGTCGTAGCTGTACTCGTTCTCCTCGCCGTCGGCGACCTCACCGAGCAGTTCGAGGCCGATGTTCGAGAGCACGAAGTCGTCGTGATTGACGCCGCACGACGTGGTGATCGTGCCGGTCACGAACGTGATGGTGTTCTCGCCCTGCACGAGGAACTGATTGGGCACCTCGAGGTCGACGCGCTCGTTCACGAGGTCGCCGAGGTCGATGCGGTGCTCGCCGTTGACGAGCACGTGGTTGCCGTAGCGCTTCTCGATGGAGTTCGTGCCCACGTCGAAGCGCAGGTGCGAGACGCCCACGGTCGGGGTCGCGTCGAGCGCGGCGCCGTCGACCGTGAGCGACGCGACGTCGTCGTCGGCCACCACGGGCGTCGCCGCGATGGTCGCCGTGCCTTCGAGCCAGCTGCCGTCGGCGGGTTCCAGGAGCGGTGGCATGAGTTCGGCCGGCGCCGGCTTCTCCACGGCCGGCGGGCCGCCGACGGATGCGACCGATGCGACGGATGCCGCGGACGCCGCCTGCTCGGGCGCGATCGCCAATCCCAGCCCGAGCGTCGCGGTGACCGCGACCGCGAGCATCCCCGCGACCGGCCCGCCGCCGTCGCCTCGTTCGCTCCTCCAGCGCATGCCGGTGACCCTCCTGGTGTCGTCCGCGCCCCGCCTCCGCGACGGGGCGTTCCGGATGACAGGCTGGCCAGCGCGGGTGAACACCCGGGGTGCGATCGTCGACGCGCTGGGGACGGAAGGGAGAACGGTTCAGCGGCTGCGGCTCAACGCAGGCCCGCAGGCCCGATGACCTCGCGCTCGAACGTGCGCACCCATCGGTCCCCCGTGGCGCGGAACTCCGCTCGCGTCGAGAACCGGTAGTGGTAGGCGCGCGCACGAACCCACCGCGGGGTCGCCCCGTCGAACGGGTCGATCGCGAGCAGGCGCAGGGTCGGGGCATCCGCTTCGAGCAGGCGAGCGAGGAACACCTCGAACCATGGTTCCCACATCCGCCCGAGCGGCAGGAACCACATGAGCCAGTCGAGCCGCAGGTGGTACGGCGCCCACTGCCGCGGGATCGCGCGCACGTCGCCGGGCTTGCCCTTGAAGTGGTACTCGCGCCACTCCGAGTCCAGCTCCGGCACGTCGGCGAGGGTACCCTCGACGATGATCTCGATGCGCCGCTTCGTCACGGTGCCGAACGCGCCGTACGCGTTCACGAGCATCCACCTGTTGAAGCTCGCGTTCATGAGCTGGCGTCGCGAGAACAGGTTCTGCACGGGTCGCACGCTGAGTACGAGGATGAGCACGGCGACCGCCGCGACGATCACGAACCACCAGAGCGGCGTGGCCGCGGCATCCGTGCCGAGATCGGCCGGGATCGCCGGGATCAGCCAGTGCCACACCGAGTCGGAGATGGCGGATGCCCCCAGCACCACCGTGATCCAGTTCAGCCAGGCGAAGTTGCCGGTCACGATGAGCCAGAGCTGGGTGAGCACGATGACCGCGGCGGCGGCCGAGCCGACGGGCCCCGGCACGAAGAGGAGGAACGGCACGATGAGCTGTGCGAAGTGGTTGCCGAGCACCTCGCCCCGGTGGAACCACGTCGGCAGCAGGTGCGCCTGACGGCTGAGCGGACCGGGCATGGGCTGGGTCTCGTGGTGGTACATGAGCGCCGTGAGGTCGCGCCATTCGATGCCGCCGCGGATCTTGATCATGCCGGCGCCGAACTCGAGCCGGAACACGAGCCACCACACGGCGACGAGGATCAGGATCGACGGCGGCTGGTCGTTCGAACCGAGGAACGCCATGATGAACAGCGCCTCGCAGAGCAGCATCTCCCAGCCGAAGCCGTAGAACGTCTGGCCGACGTTCACGATCGAGAGGTACAGGATCCAGAGCGCGCCGAACACGAGCATCGGCACCCAGGGCGGCCCCAGCTGCGGGAGTCCGGCGACGACGGATGCCGCGAGCACGAGTCCGGCGACGGCGACCGCGACGAGGCGCCGGTCGGTGTAGCCCCAGCGGAACAGCGTCGGCCCGCGAAGCCTCGGCGCAATGCGGAGGAGCTCGGGCACGGGCAGCAGGCCGTGTTCGCCGAGGAGCGGACGGAACTGGTTCAGTGTCGACAGGAACGCGACGAACGCGAGCGCCGCGACCCCTCGCTGCAGCACTTGGCGGGCGAACTCGTAGTCGTGCGCGTCGAACCAGTTGAGCCAGTCCACGCCCTCACGCTACCGCGCTCACCCCCCGGTGCCGATGCCGAAGCGCTCGCGGAGCGCGAGCCGCGCCGCCCACCAGCCGTTCATGCCGTGCACGGCGGGCCCCGGCGGCGTCGCGCTCGAGCAGAGGTACACGCCGGGAACCGGCGTGCGCCACGGCGCCGTGGACACCACGGGCCGCTTCACGAGCTGCGCCATCGTCAGCTCGCCGGCGTAGATGTCGCCGCCGAGGTAGTTCGGGTTGTGCGCGGCGATCTCGGTCGCGCTGCTCGAGACCGACGCCAGCACGACGTCGCGGAACCCGGGCGCGAACCGCTCGATCTCCGCCGTGATGAGCTCGGTCGCGTCGAGCGTCGATCCCGCCGGCACGTGCGTGTACGCCCACAGCACGTGCTTGCCCGCCGGCGCCCGGGTCGGGTCCGCGACGCTCGGCTGCGTCACCAGCACGTACGGATGCCGCGCCGGCGCGCCGGCCGCACCCGGCTGGAAGCCGCGGCGCACGGCGTTCTCGGCCGTCGACATCTCCGCCCGCGACCCGCCGACGTGCACGGTCGGCGCGAGTCGCACGTCGGGGTCGGACCATGGCACGGGCCCGTCGAGCGCGAAGTCGACCTTCGCGACGCCCGACCCATAGCGGTAGCGGCGCAGGGCGCGGGCGTAGCGCGTCGGCAGGTCGGCCGTGAACAGGAGCTCGGGCGCGGTGTCGAGCAGGACGGCGCGGGAATCGGCGACCTCCGACAGGCTCGACACCGGGGCATCCGTCACGATCTCACCGCCGAGCGTCCGCAGCTCGTCGGCGAGCGCGTCGGCGATGGCCTGCGATCCGCCGGCCGGGAATCCCCAGCCCGCGCCGTGCGCGTGCATCGCGAGGAGGAGCCCGGCACCAGCCGACGGCAGCGACGGCATGCCGCCGGCGGCATGAGCGACGACCCCGGTGAACAGGGCGGGCGCGACGTCGCCATCGAAGCGCAGGTTCCACAGCGGGGTGCCCTGCTCGAGCGATCGCAGGCCGAAGCGGAACGCGGCGATCGGGTCGCGCGGCACGCGCAGCAGCTGCGACCCCGTGAACGACCCGACGCCCCGCTGCCGCGCGAGGAGCGGCGCGATGAGGCGGCGCCACGCGGGGCCATCGGCGCCGAGGGCGTCGACCGTGCGATCGAGGTCGCGCCAGGCGACCCCCGCGCGGCCGCCGTCGAGCGGATGCGCGTACGAGACCTCGGGCACGATCCAGTCGATCCGGTCGAGGAGACCGAGCTTGCGGAACACGGGTGACGCGAGCGCGGCCGGATGCACCGCCGAGCACACGTCGTGCCGAAAGCCCGGCAGGGTGAGTTCGGCCGTGCGCACGCCGCCGCCGATCGTCGGGGCGGCCTCGAGCACGCGCACCGAGAGGCCCGCCCGCGCGGCCACGACCGCGGCGACGAGCCCGTTGGGCCCACTTCCCACGACCGTGACGTCGATCACGTGATCAGGAGCCGGCTCAGAAGGATTTCAGGTAGACCCACGGCAGGCGGTCCATCATGAGCCGGTGGCGGTTGCCCTCGGCGTCGGGCGCGTCGTCGGGCACGTCGGGATCGCGTTCATTCCGTTCCTGATCGGCCCCGTACTCGTCGTCCTCCTGCCAGAGGATCATGGTGCGGTCGTCGCTGAACTGGGAGACGTACGGCCGGATGTCGCCCGTGCGCAGCTCGGCGAGGGCCTCATCGACGGATGCCGCATCCTTCAGCCCGTGCAGCGTCACCCACGTCGGCGGCCACAGGCTCATGGCGCCGGCGGTGTGGCGATCGATCGCGTCCATCGGCCGGATCCACTCGACCGCCATCACCTCGTTCGGGTCGGGGCGGATCTCGCCGTCGGGCACGCGCACCGCGAAGAACGTGGTGCTCAGGCGCTTCTGGGAGCTGGTCGCCGGGGGCGTCCAACGCGAGAACGCCACGAGCTCGCCGGCCTCGAGCTCGAGCCCGATCTCCTCGCGCGTCTCGCGCACGGCGGCGCGTCGCGCGGCCTCCTCGGTGTCGGTCGATCCACCCGCGGCGTCCTCCTCGTCGACGGCGCCTCCCGGGAAGACCCAGGCCCCCGCGAACGAGCCGCGGTCGCGCGGTCGCTCGGCGAGGAGCACTTCGAGGCCTCGTTCGCCGTCGCGCAGCAGCACGACGGTCGCGGCCGAGCCAGGAACCTTATCGTTCGTGAGTGATTCGAGGTCGCTGTCCATGGACTCAGACTAGGCGTGTCACGCCCCTCGCGCACCGGAATGGCGTGCCCATGGCCCGGCGCGCGGCTACACTGCGGACATGGCTGTGGCATCCGCAGGCGGTGACGCCGTTTCCCGATTCGCGACGCTCGTGCGGGCGCCGAACCCGGGACCGATGACGCTCGACGGCACGAACTCGTACGTGCTGCGGGCGCCGGGGTCGCCCGGCGTGGTCGTCGTCGACCCCGGACCATCGGATGCCGCGCACCTGCGCCGCCTCGCCGACGCGGGCCGCGTCGAGCTCGTGCTGCTCACGCACCACCACGTCGACCACAGCGAGGCGCTCGCGGAGTTCGCGGCCATGGCGGATGCCCCGGCGCGCGCGATAGACCCGGCGTTCTGCATCGGCGCCGACCCGCTCCACGACAGCGAGCGCATCGAGGCGGCGGGACTCGCGCTGCACGTGATCGCCACGCCCGGCCACACCGCCGACTCGGCGTGCTTCGTGCTCCCAGACGACGGCGAGCACGGCGCGGTGCTCACGGGAGACACGGTGCTCGGCCGCGGAACGACGATCATCGCCGACCCCGACGGCGCGCTCGGGCCGTACCTGCACTCGCTCGGACGGCTCCGCGCCCTCAGCGCGGTCGGTGCAGGTGACGGAGTGACCGTGCTGCCGGGCCACGGGCCGGTGCTCCCCGACCTCGCCGAGATCTGCGACGCGTACCTGGCGCATCGCACCGAACGGCTCCAGCAGATCCGCGCCGCCCTCGACCGGCTCGGTGCGGACGCGTCGACCGGGGCGGTGACCGATCTCGTGTACACCGACACGGATGCCTCGGTGCGCAGTGCAGCCGAGGCATCCGTTCGAGCGCAGTTGCGGTACCTCAGGGGCACCGCGTAGCGGTCACGCCGCGACGGCGAAGCCGCCCGTCCAGCCGACCTTCTCCTGCACGGCGAGCGTGAGCTGCAGGAAGCCGACGGCCTCGAGCTCGCGAGCGCGCTTGAGGCTGCCGGCGTCGACGGCCGCGACGCCGCCGGCGCGCACGACCTCGGCGAGCGCGTGCTTCGCATCGACGTCGTCGCCCGCGATGAGCACGGTGGTCGGCTCGCCGCCGATGGTCTTCGACGCCAGCGTCGCGGCGAAGTTCGTGTTGAAGGCCTTCAGCAGGGTCGACTCGGGCAGGGACTTCGCGAGCTCGCTCGCGCGCGAGCCGTCGGCGGGCGCGACGAGCGAGTCGAAGGTCTCGACGTCCAGCGGGTTCGTGATGTCGACCACGATCCTGCCGGCGAGCTGGGCGCCGCGCTGGGCGACGATCTCGTCGAGCGCGGTGTGCGGCACGGCGAGCACCACGAGGTCGCCCGTGATGGCGTCGGTGTCGCGCGTGACGTACTCGACGGTGTTGCCGCCCGCTGCGACGATGCCGCCGATGGCGCTGCCCATGTTGCCGTTCCCGATGATGCTGACGGTGGTCATGTCGTCCTCTCCGCGCCGTTCGACGCGATTGGTTGTGGGTACAACCAACACCCTAGCGTGATTCGGTTGTCGCGTCAACCAATGCGGTAGACTGGCGACATGAGCGCCGACACGAGATGGCTGAGCACCGAGGAATCCGCCGCCTGGGTGCGCCTCGTCGCGCTCGCCGAACTGCTCCCCGGCGCGCTCGACGCGCAACTGCAGCGCGACGCAGGCCTCACGCACTTCGAGTACGTGGCGCTCATGTCGCTCGCGGAGGCCCCCGAACGCACCATGCGCATGACCGAGCTCGCCTCCCGCACCAACGCGACCCTCCCCCGCCTCTCGCACGTCGCGCGCCGCCTCGAGGAGCGCGGTCTCATCCGCCGGTTCCCGTGCCCGACCGACCGGCGCGCCACGAACGCGACGATCACCGAGGCCGGCCTGCAGCTCATCGCCGACGCCGCCCCCGGCCATGTCGAGACGGTGCGCGCCAGCGTGCTCGACGCGCTCACGCCCGAGCAGCTCGAGCAGCTGTACGCGATCGCGGGAGCCGTGCTCGCTCGGCTCGACCCCGACGAGCGACTCGCGGCCACCTCGTGCCAGTTCAGCGAGGGCCCGACCCTCGCGCGCGCCGGCTGAACCGGCGAGCGTCCCGCGGTCGAGGTCGCACCTCTGCGCCTTCCAAGCCTGTCGAAAGCTGCACGACTGCGACCTCTGACGAGTCCGCCGACGTGCGGCCACGCTGCCTGGGGTGGGCTGGGATCGAAGTCGCAGTCGTGCGCATTCCGAGGCTCCGAAGCCTGCACGACTGCGACTCCTGATGCGTCCCGTTGACCGCGGTCCCCCTACGCGGGTGCGTTGTCGGGATCGACCGTCTCGATCGTCTCCTCCTCGACGGCGTTGTCGGCCTCCATATCGTTGACGCCGGGGCCCTCGCGCGGTGTCTTCTCGACCTCGGCGTCGTGCCCGAGGCCCGCTTCGTCGCCCTCGTTGGGATCGCTCATCGGATACTCCTCGCTCGTGGCTGCTCACCCGAGACTCTGCCGGGGTCGCGGCATCCGTCAACGGCTTGACTCGGTCACGAGTTCGATGCCCACGTGCGCCGCCGCGCCGATCGGCACTGGAGGGCGGGCCGTCGCGCATACCAGAATGGGCCCGAGACACCTGGAGGTGCGCGATGCCAATCGAATCCGTCATCTGGTCGATCCTCGGCGTGATCGCCGTCGTCGTCGGCGTGTTGGGACTCGCCGCGCTCTGGTCGCTGGTCAAGGCGCCGCGCTGAGCAGGGGTCGCGCCTCGCGCGACCCCTCCAGTTCCCCGCGGAGCATGCGCAGTTCGGCCGTGATGCGCCGGAGCACGTCGCCGTGCCGGGCAGCCAGGTCGTGCGCGAGCGGCTCGCGCGACCGACGTGCGGCGGCGGCCTTCGCCGCACCCTCGGCGGTGAGCGTGAGGAGCGAGGCGCGGCCGTCGTGCGGCGAGCCCTCCCGACGAACGAGCCCCATGGCCTCCAATCGCGAGACCAGCCGGCTCGGATGTCCCGACTCCGCCACCAAGTGCTGCGCGAGACCGCTCAGCGTCGCGGGCTGGCGTTCCTCGAGCGCCATGAGCGCGTCCGCCTGGACGCACGACAGCCCGATCGGGTGGAACACCTCCGCCAGCGCGGCGTTGAGTGCGGGCACGAGCGCCTTCACCTCATAGGCGAACTCGATCGCGTCGGCCGAGGGGCTTGCGTTCTGTGACATGTCATGTATCTTAGTCGAATCAGTTACGTGACATGTCACAGAATGGTGGAGACCATGGAACGCACCCTCGTGGGCCGTTTCGGCGGGCCTGAGGTCGTCGAGCACGTGTCCCACCCTGATCCGGCTCCGAGCCGCGGTCGCGTGAGCGTCCGTGTGACGCACGCCTCGATCGGATCGACCGACGTGCTCGCCCGTCGCGGCGGCTATCTCCTGCAGCCGAGGCCCGGCTTCGCACCCGGCTACGACTTCGTCGGGGTGCTCGAGACGACGACACCGGATGCCGCGGCCCGCGGCCTCGCCGTGGGCACCCGTGTCGCGGCGTGCCTGCCGCGCATGGGCTCGCACGCCACGTCGATCCTCGTGCCGCCGCGACTGCTCGTGCGGGTGCCCGCCGCCCTGCCGTCCGAGATCGCGGCCGCACTCCCGCTCGACGCCATCACCGCGGGCCTCGCCCTCCGGCTCGCGCGCCTCCGCCCCGGTGATCCCCTCCTCGTGCAGGGGGCCAGCGGACCGGTCGGTTCCCTCATCACGCAGCGCGCCGTCGCCGCGGGGCATCCGGTCATCGGCACGGCGTCGGCGGCCAATCGCGGCACCGTCGCGGCGCTCGGCGCGACCTGGCTGGACTACCGCGACCCCGAGCTCGTGACGCGAGTACATGACGCCACGGCGGGTGGCGCCGCCGCCGCCATCGACCACACCGGCTCGAACGGGGTGCGTGCGGCCGTGGCATCCGGCGGCACCGTGGTGCGCCTGTCGTTCGTCGGCCGGCCCGGCCGCGAACGTCGGGACACGTTCACGGGCGGTCTCGCGACGCTCTCGCGTGTCGTCGCCCGACCCCGCGAGCGGCTCGTGTCGGTGCCCGCGTTCGTCGCGGCGCGACCCGCCCGCGCGCGGGAGTTGCTCGCCGGCGAGCTCGATCGCGTCGTGAGCGGCGAGCTCCGTGCCCCGGCCGTCGAGGTCGTGCCGTTCGCCGATGCGCGCGCGGCGCACGACCGGCTCGACCGCGGGCTCGCGGGCACCAAGCTCGTGCTCGCGATGTGAAGCCCGACGCGCATCAGCCGGACGCGGGCGGCACGCCGACCTCGTCGTGCCGGCGGCGCCTGAGGTGGTACGTCTTGCGCTGGTCGAGCGAGGGGTCGGGCGCGTCCCAGACCTTGATGATCGCCCAGACGACCGCGGTGAGCGGCACCGCGAGCACCGCCCCCGCGATGCCGCCGAGGATGGTACCTGCGGTGAGGGCGATGAGGATGACGAGCGGATGCAGCTTCAGCGATTGCGCCATCACCACCGGTTGCAGCAGGTCTCCCTCGAGCTGGTTCACGAGGATGACGATCGCGACGACGATGAGCGCGACGATCGGCCCGTTGGCCACGAGGGCGACGAGCGCGGCGAGGGTGCCCGCGAGCGTGGCGCCGACGAGCGGGATGAACGAGGTGAGGAACACGATCACCGCGAGCGGCAGGGCGAGCGGCACCTGCAGGATGACGAGCCCGAGGCCGATGAAGAACGCGTCGACGAAGGCCACGATCGCGGTGCCGCGCACGTATCCGCCGAGCACCTTGACACTCGTGACGCCCACACGGCGTCCGCGCTCGAGGTGTGCGCCGCGGTACGGGCGCATGAAGAAGGCCCAGATCTTGTCGCCGTCCTTCAGGAAGAAGAAGAGCACCACGATCATGAGCAGGAGCCCCGTGACGAACTCGGTCGCCCGCGAGACGCCAAGGAGGGCGCTCTGGCCGAACTCGGCGCTCGTCACGAAATCGACGATCGCATTGCGAGCGTCGTCGATCTGCTGCTGGTCGAACGGGATCGGAAGCGTCTGCACCCACGCGAGCAGGTCGTCGAAGCCCTGGGTCGCCGACTCGACCAGGTCCGCCCACTGGCTGCGCACGGCGAAGACGACCCCGGTGATGATGCCGCCGAGCACGAGGATGCTGCCGAGCAACGTGATCCACGCGGCGAGTATTGGCGAGACGCGATGCCGGCGCAGCCATCCGACGAGCGGCGCCGCCGCCGCCGCGAGGATGAGCGCGACGAGCACGGCGATGACGAGCACCGTGACCTGGACGAGCGCCCAGATGGCGAGCGCGGCGAGGGCCACGACGATGAGGATCTGGAGGCTCCGGGTGGCCCAGCGGCCGAGGCGGTCGTTCCAGATCGACCCGAGGTTGCTGCGAGGCACCCCGTGCGCATCGGGTGCGTCAGTGGTGGAAGCGACCGACTCCGGGGCGGGCCCCTGGTCGGTGCTGCGTCGGAAGACCATGCCACGACCCTAGGGGCGCGGCCCGGCTTCGCACAGGCCTTGACGCGGCGCGCCCCCGCTCCGGGGGTCGCGACACGGACGGGCCGGACACGGTCCCACGCCGCCCAGGGCGCGAGCCGCCGCTTCCGCCGGGTGAACGGGAGTCTCGTTCGCAGACTGATCCCCCGCCTCGCGATCAGGCGCGTCCCGCCAGCACCTCGTCGACCCACGCCGGCACCACGAGGCTCGCCGGGCCGTGCCGCACCTCCTCGAACAGCGGCGTGATCTCGCTCGCGGCGAGATTCAGCTCGATCGTGCGGGCGCCGAATTCCGCCGCCGTCATGACGAAGCCGGCGGCCGGGTAGACGGCACCCGAGGTGCCGATCGCGGCGAACGCGTCGCACGCGAGGAGCGCCTCGTCGATCTCGTCGAGGTGGTACGGCAGCTCGCCGAACCACACCACGTCGGGACGGAGCATCCGCTCGCCGCATTCCGGGCACCGGGGACGCTCGATGAGATCGGCCGCGATCGGCGACCGCGCCTCGCACGCCGTGCAGCGCGCCGTGAGCAGGTCGCCGTGCATGTGCAGCAGCCGGCGCGACCCGGCGCGCTCGTGCAGGTCGTCGACGTTCTGGGTGATCACGAGCAGGTCGTCTCCGAGGGCGCCTTCGAGCCGGGCGAGCGCGTCGTGCGCGGGGTTCGGCTCGACCTGCGCGACGGCGTGGCGGCGGGAGTCGTAGAAGCGGTGCACCGTGTCGGGATCGCGGCCGAACGCCTCGGGCGTCGCCACGTCCTCGACGCGGTGCCCCTCCCACAGGCCGCCCGCGTCGCGGAACGTGGGCACGCCGCTCTCGGCGGATATCCCGGCACCGGTGAGCACGACAAGTCGCATGCCTCCATTGAACCGTGCGCGGGCGTACGTGAGGTGATGCGGGCGAGCGGATGCCCCCGCCGCACGCCGTCGGCATCGTGGAGGTCGTGAGCGGCATCGCGACGACCACCACGACCACGCGCCCTCACACAGCGGCAGGGCCCCGCGTCATCCGGCTGCGCCTGTTCGATCAATCGTCGGACGGACGCACGAGCGCCCGCAGCACGAAGAACACCACCACCGCGACCACGGCGACGATCGCGAGCTTCACGATGAACCACAGCACGCTGAACACCACGTCGACGATGAACCAGGCGAGAAGCACGGCGACGATGACGCCGATGACGGTCCAGACGGTGCGGCTCATGCTTCGAGGCTAACCGACGAGGTCATCCGCCTTCCCACCGCCGAGCCGCGCCGTCGGCGCCGCACGGCGACGACGTGACGACGGGCTGAGCGGACGACAGCGGGGATACGCTGGCGAATGCGAGCGGCCGCGGCCGCGACATCCACTCGCCCACGATGCCACGGAGGTACGAACGTGCACGACGCGAACACGACCGAGCCGGCGCTGCACCCCGACACGATCGCGATCACCGCGGGCCGCCCGCCGCACGGCCCGGATGCGCCCATGAACGTGCCCGTGCACCTCACCTCCACCTACGGTGCGGGCGGCGCGCTCGAGTACGGGCGGTACGGCAACCCGTCGTGGACCGCCTTCGAGGACACTCTCGGCGCACTCGAGGGCGGCCGCTGCGTGGCGTTCGCCTCGGGCATCGCCGCGATCGCCGCGGTGCTCGACCTCGTCGAACCGGGCGGCACGGTCGTAGCGCCCCGCCATTCGTACACGGGCACCTTCGGCCAGCTCGAGGAGCTCGAGTCGAAGGGGCGCATCCGCGCGGTCTTCGTCGACATCACCGACACCGCGGCGGTGACGGATGCCTGCGCGGATGGCGCGATGCTGTGGTTCGAGTCGCCCACGAACCCGGCGCTCGAGATCGCCGACATCCCCGCGATCACGCGCGGCGCGCACGAGCACGGCGCGCTCGTGGCGGTCGACAACACGTTCGCCACGCCGCTGCTGCAGCGCCCGCTCGAGCACGGCGCCGACCTCGTCGTGCACTCGGCCACGAAGTACATCTCGGGCCACAGCGACGTGGTCATGGGCGCGGCGATCGCGGCATCCGACGACCTCGCCGCAGCGCTCGTGCACCACCGCTCGCTGTTCGGGGCGATCCCCGGTCCGCTCGAGGTGTTCCTCGCGCTGCGCGGCCTGCGGACCCTGCCCGTGCGCCTCGAGCGTGCGCAGGCGAACGCGCAGGAGCTCGTGCGCCGGCTCACCGGTCACCCGGCGCTCGACGAGGTGCGCTACCCGGGATTCGGCGCCATCGTGTCGATCGTCGTGCGCGGCGGTGCCGAGCCGGCCGACGCGCTCATCGAGCGCACGTCGCTCTGGGTGCACGCAACGAGCCTCGGCGGCGTCGAGTCGACGTTCGAGCGCCGCCGACGGTGGCCCGCGGAGGCCCCGACGATCCCCGAGGGCCTCGTGCGCCTCTCGGTCGGGCTCGAGCACGTCGACGACGTGCACCACGATCTCGCCTCCGCGCTCGACTCGCTGCGGTGACTCGTGGCCTTCGCCGCGTGGTCAAGCCGGCGCCTCGCGGCGGTGCCCACTCTAGGCTGGGCGGGTGGCACGGTTGGCGGGGGTTGCGGGCGGGTTCTTCACCGGCGTCGGCATGCTCCTGCACGGGTTCGGCCTCTGGGCGAGGCGGCCGGGCATCATGCTGCTCGGGCTCATCCCCGCGGCCATCGTGTTCATCGGCGTCATCGGTGCGCTCGTGGCGCTGGGCTTCGGCATGCCGACCCTGACCGACTGGCTCACGCCGTTCGCCGACGACTGGGTGGCGCCCTGGCCCGACGTCCTCCGCGCCGCGGTGGGCGCGATCCTGTTCGCGGCGGCGATCGTGCTGGCCGCGGTCACCTTCACGGCGCTGACGCTCGCGGTCGGCGACCCGTTCTACGAGCGGATCTGGCACGCGGTCGAGCTCGAGGTCGGCGGCTCGGTGCCCGATCACGGCCTCGGCTTCTGGCGGTCGGTGCGCGACTCGCTGAAGCTCATCGGCCTGGGCTTCGTCGCGGCGATCGGCGTGGCCCTCAGCGGACTGGTGCCGGTGGTGGGTGCCGTGCTCGCGCCCACGCTCGGCGTGGTCCTGTCGGGCCGGCTGCTCGCCCTGGAGCTGAGCTCCCGGCCGTTCGAGGCACGCGGCATCGCGGGCCCCACGCGCCGCGCGATCCTTCGCGGGCATCGTGCACAGGTGCTGGGCTTCGGCATCGCCACGCAGCTGTGCTTCATGGTGCCGCTCGGCGCGGTGTTCGCGATGCCCGCCGCGGTGGCCGGTGCGACGCTGCTCGCGCGGTCGGCGCTGGACGCGGCCGTGGCGGCGGCGGCGAGCGCACCCCAGCCGACACGCTCGGCGCAGGGCTAGCCGCCCGGCGCGCGGCCGTCGAACAGCAGCATCGGCACCGGCCCGAACGGCGCCGACCGCACGCGCAGCCGACGCACGTCGTCGCCGGTGAAGCCCGCCTCCACGAGGGCCTGTTCGGTGTCGCGGTCCCAGTGGCATCCGTGGCAGAACCGCTTCGAGAATGGGGTCGCGACCCGCTGCACCGCGCGCTTCAACGTCCTCGACGGCGCGACGACGTGATCAACGAAGACGACCCGCCCGCCGGGCACCAGCACCCGCCGGATCTCGGCGAGCGCGGCGGCCGGGTCGGTGACGGAGCAGAGCACGTAGGTGCCCACGACCGCGTCGACCGAGGCATCCGGCAGCGGAATCGCCTCCGCGACCGCGTCGAGCGGCTCGGCGGCGTGCCGCCATTCCCGTGCGCGCGTCGCGAGTTCGGCGCGCCGGTTCGCGTCGGGCTCGAGCCCGACCCACTCCACACCGGGATCGAAGGCACCGAAGTTCTCACCGTCGCCCGCGCCGATCTCGAGCACGCGGCCGCGAACGCGCCCGACGAACTCGCGCTCGAGCCCGTCGAGTTCGTCGTCGTCGATGAGCGGGATGGTCACCCTCGCACGCTAGCGCGCCTTCGCGCCGACGTCAGCCCTGCACGCGACCGGAAGTCGCGGCGATGCGCTTCAGGAGCGGCGGCTTCGCGAGCACCCAGACGACGACCATGACCACGACGGATGCCGCGAAGATCGCGAATCCCACCCAGTCGTCGGCATCGCGGCCCGCGTACATCTGGTTGAGCTTGCGAAGCGCCCCGGTGGTGAACACGAGCACCACGTGCACGAACGTGAAGACGAGGAACACAAGCATCACAGGGTAGTGCACCGCGCGGGCGAGCTTCTCTGGGACGGCCCGTGCGAGCGGCCCCTCCAGCGGCCACACCGACGACAGCCGCAGCCCCGAGAGGATCGCGAGCGGCGCGGCGATGAACACGATCGCGAAGTACACCAGCTGCTGGAGCGAGTTGTAGACGATCCAGGAGTCCTCGGTCGGCCAGTCGAGCGAGGCGTACTGCAGCGCCGCCGACACCGCGTTGGGAACCACGGCCCAGTCGGTCGGCACGAGCCGAAGCCACTGGCCGGTGGCGAAGAGCACGACGACGTAGATCACGCCGTTCACGATCCACAGGGCGTCGATCCAGAGGTGGAACCAGAGGTGGATGCCCATGCGCCGTGGGGCGCGCTTGGTGCGCGGCCAACGCGTGTTGTCACGCGTCCAGAAGCCGGGCGGCCGCCTCTTGGAGCGCAGTTGGTAGCCGGTGCGCACGAGGAGCAGCAGGAACAGGGAGTTGAGGAAGTGCTGCCAGCCGAGCCACACCGGGATGCCCACCGGCGTGCCCTCGGGCGGCGACACGATGCCGGGATACGCCTCGAGGAACGACTCGACGCCTGGCAGCCCGCGAAGCCAGCGCGCCACGAGCACCCCGACCACGAGCAGCACGACCGCGACGAGCGTGGTCCAGAGCACCTGCTTGCGCTTGGCCCTCCACCATTCGGCGGCGCGAGCGGACTTCGGCGAGGTCACGGTCATCTCGGGAGGCGGTTCCTTCTCCGGCGGCGGACCGGGGCATCCGTACGACCGGCGGTGCGAGACGCACGCGACGGTCGCAGCGGCGGATTGCGGATGCCTCGACGATATCGCCGGCGGCTGGGAGCGCGAAGTCCGCGCGCAACAGGACGCCACGCACGACCGCACACGACCGCACACGACCGAACCCGCTCGATTCACAGCGGGCGGCAGTAGGGTTGCGACCACGGGGCCGGCCAGGCTCCCGATCAGAGGACGTCACCGTGTCAGACAAGTCACCGAAGAAATCGTCCGGCAAGACCCCCGCCGCGAAGTCGCTCAAGGAGAAGCGCGCCGACAAGAAGGCGAAGGTCGCGAACCGCGCGGGCAACGACGTCACCGACGCCACGCACCGCAAGTAGGCCGCCCTCGACGGCGGCGCCGCCCGCGAGTCGGGGCCGGCGCCCATCGTCGCGCCGCACTGGCCGATGCCGACCGGATACTGGTCGGATGCCACCACTGCGGCGGGCTCCGTCGCGCCGTCATCGGCGCCTGAACGCCGGAAGCATTGGACGAGGACGGCGGCGGTGCAATGCCACCGTCCTCGATTTCGGATCGATCCTCGCCCGAAACGAGTCCGCACCGCCAGTCCCCTCTTCGGCGGACTTGACGAGACCCTGCGAATGCGCGTCTCCGCTTGCGGTGCCCGCCGCCGTGCCCGCGGCGCTTGACACCCACGCACCGTCGGCGCGATGCTCGCTCCGTGTCATGCGTCGCCGCGAACCTCGCGAGGGGAGGCACCGGATGCCGCAGCGGGATGGCACCGCGACGCCGCGTACATCGCGAGCCCGGGCGAACCGGACCATCGCGGCACTCTGCGCCGGCACGACCCTCAGCGCGCTCAACTCGGGCATGATCGCGAGGGCTGAGGGCTACCTGCTCGGTTCGCACCGCATCGCCACTGCGCCCGAACCGAACTCCTGTCGGCTCACGAGCTTCAGGTGGACCTCGGTCGAGAGCCCCGCGAACAGTGTCGGGACATGGCCCGCAAGTCTGGGATGCACGATGATCGCAGCACCCGTCCAATGCGACGTTGATGGAGGACCGAATCGGTCGCATTTCGCAAGCGTACGCCGGGGTGCCGGCGACGAGCACGGGTTCATCGCGCACCCGATCCGTCTCGAGAACGGGACATCCGTCACCTCCGGTTCTTCCCGTCGTCACCCATCGCGCCTAACGTGGAGCCGTCCGCGTCACGCACCGCCAATGAAGGAGCGCGCATGTCCACGAGACGTCGCCTGACCACAACCCTCGCCGCCACCGCCCTAGGGGCGCTCGCCGTCACGACCCTGGCCGCCGGCCCCGCCGCCGCCTCGCCGCCCGACCAGGCGAACGACCCCGTCGCCCTCCGCGTGGCGACCTACAACCTCTCGCTGAACCGCAACGCCCCGGGGCAGCTCGTCGACGACCTGACCACGGGCACGAACGCGCAGGCGAAGACGGTCGCCGAGATCATCCAGCGCGCGAACCCCGACATCGTGCTGCTCAACGAGTTCGACTACGTCGACGACGGCGTGGCCGTCGACCTGTTCCGCGACAACTACCTCGAGGTGTCGCAGAACGGCGCCGGCCCCGTCGAGTACCCGTACGCGTTCGTCGCCCCGTCGAACACCGGCGTGCCGAGCGGCTTCGACCTCAACAACAACGGCGTGATCGCCGGCGGCGACGACGCCTTCGGCTTCGGCCTCTTCGAGGGCCAGTACGGCATGGCTGTGCTCTCGAAGTACCCGATCGCCACCGACGACGTTCGCACGTTCCAGCACTTCCTCTGGAAGGACATGCCAGGGGCGCTGCTGCCCGACGACCCGGCGACCCCCGAGCCGGCCGATTGGTACTCGGCCGAGGAGCTCGAGGTGTTCCGCCTGTCGAGCAAGTCGCACTGGGACGTTCCCGTCGAGGTCGGCGGCAACACCGTGCACGTGCTCGCCTCCCACCCGACGCCGCCCACGTTCGACGGCGCCGAGGACCGCAACGGCACGCGCAACCACGACGAGATCCGCTTCTGGGCCGACTACGTCACGCCCGGCACGGCCTCCCGGTACATCTCCGACGACGCCGGCGCGACGGGTGGCCTGAAGCCGGGCGAGTCGTTCGTGATCCTCGGCGACCAGAACGCCGACCCGCTCGACGGCGACTCGACCGCTGACGCGATCCAGCAGTTCCTCGAGCACCCGCGCATCACCGACCCGCTGCCCACCTCCGAGGGGGCCGTCGAGGCATCCGTGCTGCAGGGCGGAGCCAACCTCACGCACGAGGGCGACCCGGCCTACGACACGGCCGACTTCGCCGACGGCGCGCCGGGCAACCTCCGCGCCGACTACGTGCTGCCCTCGCGCGACCTCCGGGTCACCGACGCCGGCGTGTTCTGGCCCGTCCAGGCCGACCCGCTGTCGGCGCTGACCGGGGTGTTCCCGTTCCCGTCGAGCGACCACCGGCTCGTGTGGGTCGACCTCCGCAAGCACGGCTGAGCTCGGCGGCCCATCCGCGCGGTGGCCGCCGCCGCGAGCACACGAGAGCGGATGCCCCGGGCGAGGCGCTCGGGGCATCCGCTCGCTCGTCGACAGAAGACTCGAGCGAATCTCGAATCCGTGGGACCAAAGACCCGAAGCCGTCCCTTGCGGGGTGCGAACGTGATGTCGGTGCAGTGGAGCCCGAAACTTCAGGCATCAGCGTGAGTCGATGATCGCCCTATCGGGGGATGGGCCGACCTCCTCACCGGCGGGCGGTGGACCGGGAATGGGCCACCGCCCAGTTGATTGCAGCTGCGCGACGAGATCCGGCGCATCCAGCTGCGGCTCGGCATCACCTCGCTTCTCGTGACCCACGATCAGGAGGGGGCGCTCGCCGTCTCCGACCGGATCGCGGTCATGCAGGCGGGTCGCATCGACCAGGTCGGCACGCCCGAGGAGCCGTACCTCCGACCCGCCACCGCACACGTGGCCGAGTTCGTGGGGCTGTCGAGCGTGCTGCCGGCCGTCGTCGCGGGCGGGGAGGCATCCGTGCTGGGCGTGATCATGCCGCTCATCGACGACGTGCCCGACGGCCCCGCCGAGGTGTTCGTGCGCCCCGAGAACGTGCACGTCGGCGGGCCGGTCGCGGCCGTGGTGCAGGAGAGCACGTTCCTCGGCAGCATGCGCCGCACGTTGCTGCGCACCCAGGACGGCGCGCTCATCCGCATGCAGCATCCGGCACCCGAGCGGCAGGAGTTCGGCGAGCGCGTCGACGTCGGGTTCGACCCGGTGCCCGTGGCGGTGCGGCCGGCGGGCTGAGGGCCGCCGGTTCGACAGGGGCCGCTCGCCGGCGCCGGGCGCGCCTACGCCGAGCGGGGCAGCCCGACGCGGTCGGGCACGGCCCCGACCACGCGCGGCAGCCAGTCCTCCACGTCGGGCCAGGCCCGGCCGGTCGGCAGCCGTCGCAGCAGCCGGGCGAGCGAGTCGTCGGCGTCGGGCCACGGGATGACCCGGGTCGGCGAGGCGCTCGCGAGCACGCCGAGCCACCAGTGCTTCCACGTCGTCGGCAGCTCCTCTGGATGCAGCACGACGTAGTAGTCGGGCACGGCGATCGCGTGCCGCTCGGCCGCCGCGATCGCGCGTTCGATCTCGAGTTCGAGCACGCCGAACGTGGACTGGTCGTCGAAGAACTCGACCCAGGCGGCCGCGACGTGACCGAGCGGATCGTGGTCGTGCACGACGTAGGGCGAGTCGGCCGCGGCGGACCAGCGGGCCACCTCGTCGTCGGGCGCGTCGTCGAAGGTCGCCGCCCGGACGTTCGCGAACCGTTCGAGGGCGTGGATGGCCGACGTCGACTCGTCGCCGACGACGACCAGAGTGGTGCTTGTCGGTGCCTCCATTTTCGAATTCTACTTCGCTCCGGCGCGAGCGCGGCCTGACGCGCCCGGTCGGGTCTGCGCGCAAGACGCTCGTACGCCGCAGGTGTCAGTTCCGGCGGAAATGTGTGCACCCGCGGCAATGGCGGTCAGGCGATGCGGAGCACCACGTTGCCGCGCTTGCGGCCCGTGTCGACGTAGCGGTGCGCCTCGACCACGTCGAGGAGGTCGTAGCTGCGGTCGACGACGGGGCGGAACTCCCCCGCCTCGGCGAGCGCGGTGAGCTCGGCCAACTCGGCGCCGCCGATGGTCGCGCCGCGCATCGTCACGAGCGTGCCGGTCCGCTTGGTGTGGCGGGCCGCGGTGATCGCGCCCTTCAGGCCGGTGATGACGAGGAGCAGCGCCCCGCCCGGCCTGATCGAGGACTCGACCCGCTCGAACGGCGCGTTGCCCACGCACTCCACGATGACGTCGTACCGCCGGCCCTCCGCGGCGAAGTCCTGGGTCGTGTGGTCGATCACGCGGTCGGCTCCGAGGGAGGCGACGAGCTCGGCGTTGCTCCCGCTGCACACCGCGGTGACCCGGGCGCCCCGGTGCTTCGCGAGCTGCACGGCCGCCGTGCCCACGGCCCCGGATGCCCCGTTGACGAGCACCTCGGTACCCGGCCCGATCTCGGCCATGCCGAGGTACGCGAGGGCGGTGTGTCCGCCGAACACCAGCGCGGCGGTCTCCTCCATGGTGAGGTTACGCGGCTTCGGCGCGATCGCGCCGTCCTGCTTCACCGTCACGTACTCGGCGTGCCCGCCGTACGCGGCGCCGAGCATGACCATGACCTCGTCGCCCGGGGCGAAGCGGGTGACCTCGCTGCCGACGGCCTCGACCGTGCCCGCGGCATCCATGCCGAGGATGGGGTGGCGCGGCCGGAACACGCCGAGCGAGATGGGGATGTAGAACCAGAGCCCTTTCGGCAGGTCGCGGGCCCGCGTGCGGTGGTCGGCGATGCTCACGGTGCTCGCATGCACCCGGATGAGCACCTCGTCGGCCCGGGGCACGGGCTTCGGCACCTCTTCCACCTGCACCACCTCGGGGCCGCCGAAACGGCGGAGGACCGCGGCTCGCATCCTCGTGGCGGCCTTCACTCGTGTGTCGCTCATGTCGGAATTCCTCACCTTACGTTGTACGACTTACAATGTAAGATACCCTGGATTCAGAGATCTGTCGAGGGTTCGACGGCAACGGATGCCTCGCACGCTTGTAGCGTGGGGACGGAGGGGAGGTCCCACCGCATGTCATCGACGGCCGAATCGCGCACCGCGCGCCGCGCCCCACTGACGCGCGACCGCGTGCTCGAGGCCGCGGTCGAGCTCGCCGACACGGCCGGCATCGACGGACTCACGATCCGCCGCCTGGCCGTCGAGCTCGGGGTCGAGCCGATGTCGCTCTACTACCACGTGCCCAACAAGGAGGCGATCCTCGACGGCATCGTCGACCTCGTCTTCCGCGAGATCGAGGAGGCGGTCGGCGGGTTCGTCGTCGCCGAGACGGATGCCGCGTGGAAGACCACCCTCCGCACCCGCATCCTCACCGCTCGCGAGGTGATGCTGCGGCATCCGTGGGCCCCTGGCGTCATGGACACGCGCACCGAACTGGGCCTCGCCAACGCGCGCTACGTCGACGCCGTCGTGGGCATTCTCCGGTCGGGCGGGCTCTCGTTCGACCTCATCCACCACTCACTGCACGCACTCGGCAGCCGCATGTACGGGTTCTCGCAGGAGCTGGGTGCCGCCGACGACGGAAGCGCGCCCGACCCCGAGGTGCTCGCGCAGATGACCGAGCACGTGCCGCACCTCGCCGCGATGCTCTCGGTCGTCGCGCACGACGACCCCGACTCCACGCTCGGCTGGTGCGACGACCGATTCGAGTTCGAGTTCGGCCTCGACCTCATCCTCGACGGGATCGAGCGGCGAGCCCTCGGCGGCTGACGGGGCGCTCAGCCCGCGAGCCGTGCCGGGTCCACGGGCCCGTCGAGCCCCCGCCGCACGTCGGCGAACTCCGCGCCGCCGACCGTGAGCACCTGCCACGAGGCATCCGTGAAGCGCAGCATCGACGACGACGCGTTGTCGAGCCGCGGATAGTGGCGCGCATCGTGCCCCGTGATGGCGGCGAGCGCGTGCCGGATGAGCGTGCCATGCGCAACCGCGAGCAAGCGGACACGCCCGTGGTCGCGAGCGATGCGCTCGAGGGCCCGGATGCCGCGTGGCCCCACCTCGTGGTCGGGTTCCTTGTCGGCGAAGTCGCGGTCGGGCCACCGCGCGTCGAGCTCGGCCACGAGCGTGCCCTCTGCGGCGCCGAAGTCCTGCTCGATGAGCTCGTCATAGGGGCTGCCGAGGGGCACGCCGATCGTCGACGCGATGATCTCGGCGGTCTCCCGCGCCCGCCCGAGCGGGGAGCTCACGACGGCGTCCCACGGCTCGGCCGCGAGCGCGGATGCCGCGACGCGCGCCTGCTCGCGCCCCGTGTCGTTGAGGGGGATGTCGGTGCGGCCCTGCATGCGCCCCGCGAGGTTCCAGTCGGTCTGTCCGTGGCGGATGAGGGCGAGCAGCATGACGCCCAGCCTAAGCGAGCCCGGCTGGATGGCTGCCGATGCCCGGCCCCGCGGGGCCGCGAGCCTCGGTGCGAACCCTGAGGAAATCTCGGTGTCCGGCACTGATGTGTCGGGGGCCGCGGGAGCGCACGCTATGGCAGTACCCCGATCCATCCGATCCGTCGAGGAGACGACCGATGACCGACACCGCAGTACCCGCCGCCACCGCAGTACCCGCCGCCACCGACGCCGACCGCGCGTTGAAGACCAAGCATCGCGCGATGTGGGCGTCGGGCGACTACCCCACCCTCGCCTCCGAGCTCATCTGGGAGCTCGGCCCACGGCTCGTCGCGGCCACCGACGTGCGACCCGGCCAGCGCGTGCTCGACATCGCCGCGGGCACCGGCAACGTGGCCATCCCGGCCGCCCTGCGCGGCGCGTCCGTGGTCGCGAGCGACCTCACGCCCGAGTTGTTCGGGGTGGGCCGCCGACTCGCCGCCGAGGCCGGGGCGGAGCTCGAGTGGCGTGAAGCCGACGCGGAGGCGCTGCCCTTCGCCGACGACTCGTTCGACGTCACGGTCTCGAGCGTTGGCATCATGTTCGCGCCCCACCATCAGGCGGCCGCCGACGAGCTCGTGCGCGTCACGACCCCCGGCGGACGTCTCGGCCTCATCAGCTGGACGCCCGAGGGCTTCATCGGCCGGATGTTCAAGGTCATGAAGCCGTTCGCCGCGCCGCTGCCCGAGGGCGCACATCCCGCGCCGCTCTGGGGCGACGAGCAGCACGTGCGCGACCTGTTGGGCGACCGGGTCGCCGACGTGGCCGCCGAGCGCCAGACCGTCGACATCCGGTTCGAGACGGGCGCGGCGTTCCGCGACTACTTCAAGCGCAACTACGGCCCCACGATCGCGGTCTACAACCGCATCGCCGACGACCCCGACCAGGTCGCCGCCCTCGACGCGGCACTGGCCGCCCATGGCAACGACGCCCTCGACGCCCCCGGCGTGATGCAGTGGGAGTACCTCCTGCTCACCGCCCGCCTGCGTTGAGAGGGCCCGAACGGAAGATCCATCGTGTACCAATCCGCAGATCACGTCGTCTGGGAGCTCCACCGGCTCGGCGAGCAGCGCATGCTCGAGGAGCTCGAGCGGCGGCGCGTCGTCGCTGAACGGCTCGCCGAGACCCGGGACGCCGAAGCGGGGGTGACGGATGCCGCGAGCTCCCGCCGGGGCATCCGTGCCCTGCTTCCCCGGAAGCTCCGCCCGCTGACGCCACCGCGCACGGCCGAGAGCTGACGACGCACTGCACCGCCCGGGTCCGCCCCCTCCCCACCGGAGGGGCGGACCCGAGTCCGGCCGATCGGACGAGGCGATTCGAGCCGATCGGCCGAGCCGCGGGCGAGCCCGCCTCGAGAGCATCGAGGCATGAGCGAATCATCCGTCACGCGCCCGTCACCCATCGCCCACGAGACCGGTCCCCGGTCGACCGCACCGCGTCCGGCCCGATCGAGGCCGGCCCGCGCCTGGCTCGCCGTCACGGGGCCCCTCCTGCTGAGCCTCGTGCCGGTCGTGGCCGGAGCCGCACGGCTCACGGAGTTGTCGAGCGGCGCGGCCGTCACACCCGACAACGCGCGGTTGTTCGAGGCGCCCGTGCCCGTGGTGCTGCACATCGTGGGCGCGACCGTGTTCAGCGTGCTCGGCGCGTTCCAGTTCGTGCCCTCGCTGCGCCGCCGCCGCTGGCACCGGCTCGCCGGGCGCGTCGTCGTTCCTGCCGGGTTCGTCGCGGCGCTCTCCGGGCTCTGGATGAGCGCATTCTTCCGCCTTCCCTCGATCGACGGCGAGGCGCCCGGAACGGATGCCTCGACGTCGGTCGCGGTGGCGCTCGCGGCGAACCCGTACCTGCTCGTGCTCGACAACGTCGACCGGGTCGGTCCCGCCGTCGGCGAGATCGTGGCGAGGGCGCAGTCCGTCGCCCCCGACCTCCGCGTGCTGACGACGTCGCGAACCCCCATCGGCGACCCCGCCGAGGGCGTGTTCCCGCTGGCCCCGCTCACGACCGAGGGGCCCGATGCCGCAGCCGTCGCGATGTTCCTCGACCGTCTCGGCGCGGCCGGTCGTGCGGCGGCGGCACCGATGACGCTGTCGGCCGCCGAACCCTCGCCCGCGACTTCGCCGCCCTCGACCGGGCCGCGCCCGAAGGCCGTCACCGCACGCTCGAGACCGCGTTCGACTGGACCTGGGACCTGCTCAGCGACGAGGAACGCGACGTGCTCTGCCGGCTCGCCGCACTCCCCCGCACCTTCGACGTCGACCTCGCAGTGGCGGTCACGCACCCGGGGGCCGAGGGCGTGCTGGTTCGTCTCCTCGACCACTCCTTGGTCGTGCCGGCCGGCGGGCGGCCGCGCCGATTCCGGCCGCTCGCCGTCATGCGCGAGTTCGTGCGGGCGCGAACCGATCCCGCCGTGATCCGAGAGGTGCTGCAACGGCACGCCGAATACCTCGACGAGGTCGTGACCGAGTTCGTGCGGCACGCGCGCACCGACGACAGCGCCGAGGCGGTGCACACCTCGGAGACGCTCTGCCCCGAGGTCAACACGGCCGTGCGTTGGGCGCTCGCGGCGGGGCATCCATCGGCCGTCTCCCTCGCCGCCTCGCTGGCCGTGGGTGTCGAGCAGTACGGCTCGGACGTCGACAGCGTGCGCACGCTCGCCATGGCGGCGAAGGACGAGCGGGTGCGTGCCGAGGCATCCGCCAGACAGCTGCTCGATCTCGGCATCGGGCTCGCCTTCGTCGACGTGCATCTCGTCGACGAGCTCGCACAGCGTGCGCTCGCCCGAGCCGACGACCCGCGGTCGCGCCTCGCCGCCACCCACCTCGCAGGCCTCGCCGACGCCTACCTCGACCGGATCCCCGATGCGCTGGCCCACCTCGACGAGGCCGAACAGCTCGCCGTCGAACTCGACGACGCATGGCAGCTCGCCGCGGTGCATCAGATGCGCGGGGTCGCGTACCGCCACGCCTCGCCGCCGGACTCCGCCCGCGCACGCGAACAACGCGCGATTCATGATGGGGTTCTCGGCAGCGGAGGACCGGCTCGGGCCCGAGCGGGCGGCGAGATTGGCGGCCGAGTGCGCCGACTACGCCCAGCGCACCGGCAACGTGCACGAGCTCGCGCACGCCCACCTCGTGCAGGCCATGCTGCGAACGGATGCCGCGACCGCGAGGGCGACCGAGCCGGGCCGACGACCCGGCAACGCGACCGATGCGGCCGACCGGGACGACCTCCTCGAGCTCACGGCCACCTTCCGGCGCCTCGGCGACCTGCGGTGCATGACGCGCTGCCTCCTGCTTCGGGAGCGGCTCGCCCGCCCCGACGAACGCGCCGAGCTCCTCGAGGAGGCGGTCGGGGTGGCGCATGCCGCCGGAGATCTCACCAACCAGGTCACCGCGCTCACCCGCATGGTCCGCGCGCACCGGCAGCGCGTCGACGACTCGGGACCGGTGTCCCGTGACAGCGGGACACGTCGGCTGACACGATGTTCCGATGACCGTCGCCACGAGCCGCACCACGGCAGCCTCCGCGTCGGCGTCACCCGACGCACTCGCCCGTCAGCCGGGCTCGCCGAGCGGCCCGGTGCCGGTACCGTCGGGCACGGTGCGCACCTCGATGAGCTCCTCGCGCCCTGATCCACCGGCCACGTCGAGGGCGAGCAGCGGTCCGAGGTCGCGCGCGTAGAACTTGTACTCGACGACCTCCGGTTCGAGCGCGTTCGTGTCGCTCGTGACGAGCACGTCGTCGAAGGCCCCGTAGGGCGCCTCGGCCCGTTCGCCGACGCGGAGCACCTCGCCGACGTCCTCGGCCTCGCCCTGCAGGTACTCCTGCCGGTACGACTGCCCCGGCTTCGGGTCGGCGGGCAGCAGCACGCCCGCCTGGGCGCCGTCGACACCGGCCTCGAACGACCCCTCGGTCGTGACGATCTCGCCGTCCTCGAACTCGGCGGTGGCCTCGCCGAGGTACCAGACCGAGCCGTCGTCGCGCTGCGCGTACCAGTCGAAGGTGTCCTCGACGATCTCGTGGCCGCGGTAGACGGTGTCGCGCACCACTCGCGCGGTGATGCCGTTCGCGATCTCCCTCGTGTCGGTGGTCGCCGTGACGACCACGCTCAGCTCCTCGCCGTCGGCGCCGACTTCGCGGTACTCCCACTGCGTACCGGGCGACATCGGCCAGTACGGATGGTCGATGTCTGCACTGAACTCGTCGGGGTCGAGCTCGACGATCTCGCCGCCCTGGGGGAGCGACGACTCGTCGGCGGTGGGGGCGCCCGTGCACGCGGCGAGCGCGAGCGTGCCGGCCACGAGGGCCACCGCCGCGTGCGCCACCCGGCGCAGGCCCCCCGGCCGGCGCCGTGCATCCCCTGAGCCCATGAGCCACCTCCTGGCGAAGCCCCGCGAGATCCGAGCGGATGTCGCGTTCCGGCGAGCCAGCCGGCCCAGCCCGACGATGCGACTGTACGCCGGTCCTCGGGCGGCGGGAACCCCGCGCCGGCCCCGACTGCTGAGCAGGATCTCGGCACGCGCGGGACTCAGCAGCGCACCGAGCGAGCGCGACGCACCCTCGGAGTCGCGCGCCCACGTCTCGGTCACGCCCTGCGCCGGGCCGACCGGCTTCGACTCCGACGATCCCCGTTGGCGGAGGAAGATCGACAATGCGATCATGCTGCCGACCGCGAGGAACTCGGACTGCCAGTTCTGCAGCGTGCGGTTCCAGAAATCGGCCGAGACGAGGTACTCGGCCCATGAGATCGCGGCCTGGCTGTGCTCGACCTGTTCCGAGTTGAACACCACGACCCCCGCGAGCGACTGCGCCAGCCGCGACAGCAGGAAGATCGCGCCCATCACGAGGAGCAGCAAGTTCGAGAGGACGGCGCGCCGTCAGTCGGCGGCCTTCGCCCACTTCGGCGAGTCGGGGCGGGCATGCTCGCCCACCAGCTGCTCCTCGTCAGTGCCGAGGCCCTCCTCACCGGGCTTCTTGGATTCGGGAGAGCCCTTCTGCACGAGCCAGATCGTGGCGAGGATGAACAGGAAGAGCTGCAGATACTCGTACTGCCGGTTCTCGGCCACGTCGACGACGAACTCCGACGACGTGATGAACTCGCCCCAGCCGACGGGCGGCGCGCCGTGCGACGCCTCCTTCTCGTTGAACTCGATCGGGCCGGTGATCGACTGGCCGATCAGGGCCAACACGAAGAGCGAGCCGAAGGCGGTGCTGAGCTCGTGCTGTCGCATGCGCATGTCGCTCACCTGCCCATCAACCCGATGGCGAGCATGTTCGCCAAGACCACCCGGATCGCCGCGAGCCACGACGCTGTCAACGGGTGCGGGTACCACTCTGCACGGGTGAGTGGGATGTCCGACCCCTCGGGCCGCCTCGAGGACGAGTTCGGCACCCCGCTCTTCTCACGCACCACGCGTCGCGTCGAGCCGACCGACCGGGCTCGAGCTGCTCCCGTACGCCCGCGCGATGCTCGCCCAGTCGGCGGCGGCCCGCGACGCCGTCGTGCAGGCCACCCGGCAGCTCTCGGGCGAGCTTCGGGTCGGTGCCGAGCAGTGCCTCGGAGTCGTGGATGTGCCGTCGCTGCTCGAACGGTTCCGGCGCCGCCACCCGCTCGTCGACATCCACTTCGCGCAGTGCGGGTCGCACGACGCGTGCACGGCCGGTACGGCCGCACCGGGCTGTGCCGACGGTTCGGGGCACACGTCTGCACCAGTTCGGGGGGCAGGAGCGGGTCTGGGATGGCGGGAGTCCGCCCCGCCGACAGGTGAGAATGTCCGGGTGGGAATCCTCTCCAAGCGTTCCGCCGACGGGGCGTCATCGCGGCTGCCGCGCCTGCGCGACATCGGCGACCCCGAGCGCGAGTGGATCGCCGCCCACACCGAGATCGTCACGCGAACGGGCGCGGACCTCGACGACGTGCATCAGATCCGGGCCTTCTACGATCAGGCGGCCGCTCGCTGGCGACGCATCAATCCGCCAGAACGGTCGGACCCGAGGGTGCTGATCAACGCGATCGGCACGGCGCTCGGCGAGCACCTCGTGCGCAGCACCCCGCTGAGTTGGATGCTCGCCGACGACGACCACGGCACGGAGCTCGCGGTCTTCGAGCCTCGGCACAAGACGCTGCTCTACCCGGTGAAGCTCGTCGCGGAGCGGTGGCTGGCCGAGCAACCCGGCGAGTTCCTCACCGCCACCACGGAGCAGGTGGTCGCGCGCTTCTCGCGTGGTCGCCGGCGCCATCCGCGCGAGGCACGCTAGGTCTTCTACCCGCGCAGCAGCCCGCGCAACGTCTGGATCGTGTCGGCGTCTTCTGGGCGCTTGTCGTCGCGGTACCGCTTGACGCGCGCGAACCGCAACGCGACGCCGCCCGGGTAGCGGCTCGACCGCTGCACGCCGTCGATCGCGATCTCGACGACCGTCGTCGGCGCCACCCACACCGTGTTCGTCGTGCGGCGCACCTCGATCTGCGGGAAGTACTCGGTCTGCCACCGCAACAGCTCGTCGGTGAGCCCCTTGAAGGTCTTGCCGACCATCACGAAGGCGCCGGGCTCGCCGAACTCGCCCGCCGGGTCGAGCGCGCCGAGGTGCAGGTTCGAGAGCCATCCGGTGCGGCGCCCCGACCCCCACTCGCACGCGAGCACCACCAGGTCGTAGGTGTGCACGGGCTTGACCTTGATCCAGCTCGACCCGCGGCGACCGGCGGCATACGGCGACTCGATGGCCTTGACCACGACGCCCTCCTGCCCCGCGGCGAGTGCGTCGCGCGAGACCCGCTCGGCGACCCCGGGGTCGGCCGTGACCTCGCCGGGGATGCGGTGGGCCGAGGCGATGCGCTCGAGCTCGCCGAGGCGCGTCGCCAGCGGCTCGTCGAGCAGGTCGCGGCCGTCGACGTGCAGCACGTCGAAGAACCAGGGATGCAGCAGCGTCTCGCGCGCGGCATCCGCACCGAATCGCGACATCGTCTCCTGGAACGGGCGCGGCGCGCCGTCTTCGTCGAGCGAGAGCGTCTCGCCGTCGAGGATGACATCGCGCACCGGCATCCGCCGCACGACCTCGACGACCTCGGGCAGGCGGTGCGTGATGTCGGCGAGGTTGCGGGTGAAGACGCGCACGTCGTCGCCCGCCCGGTGCACCTGGATGCGCGCGCCGTCGAGCTTGTATTCGACGGATGCCTCGCCCACGGCCTCGATCGCGGCCGTCGGCGTCGCGGCGGTCGCGGCGAGCATCGGCAGCACCGGTCGGCCCACCACGAGCCCGACGCCGGCGAGCTCGGCCTCGGTGCCGGTGAGGGCGAGGCGCGCCGTCTCGCCGAGGTCGCCCGAGAGCATCGCGGCTCGGCGTACCACCTCGCCCGGGCGACCCCGCTGCCCGGGCGATCGCGTCGTTGACGACGCCCTCGAGCGCGCCCGTGCGCATCTCGCCGAGGAGCACGCGACTGATGAAGCCCTGCTCGCGCTCGGTGGCCCTGGCGGTGAGCTCGCGCAGCACGCGGCCGCGCTCGCTCGCCGACCCGGCGCCCGAGGTCGCGGCCAGCCGGTCGAGCAGGTCGTCGAACTCGGCGACGGTCAGCGTGGCGGCCGCGGCGTGCTCCCCCACCGCCGCGCTCACCCCGCGCCATCCGACCCCGACGCGACCCTGCCGCGGCTTGCCCACGAAGAACCCGACGGCCGGGGCGATCTCGTCGGGCTCGAGGCGTGCGAGCAGCGCGGCCAGCGCGTCGACCTTCGCCAGCCGTGAGCGGGTCGCGGTGACGGCCTCGGCGGTGGTCACGAGCTCGTCGAGCAGCACGGGGCCAGTCTGCCACCGGCCACCGACGCCCGGCTGTCGGATCCCCGGCATAGTCTCGGGCGTATGGACGACCGAACCCGTGGTCGGGAGCGGCTCGACGAGCTCGCGCCCGACCTGCTCGGCTTCAAGGAGTCGTGGCGGCAGGCGATCGCCGACGTCGAAGAGGCGGGCGGTACGCCGTGCCCGATCCCGGCCGGGGCATCCGACCACCCCCTCGGCGGGCTCGGATTCGCGAACTGCGCGCACGGGGTCACCGCGCAGGGGGCCGAGCTCGGTGTGTCCTTCGACACCATCGTCGTGTGCTCGGTCATCGGATCGACGCACGCGGGCATGATCGCCGGGTTCGCCGACCTCGAGCAGAACTTCGGCGGACGGCAGCGGCGCGTCATCGGCATCGACGCGCCCGCGAAGGTCGACGAGACCCGCGACCAGGTCGCGCGCATCGCGCGCCGCACCGCCTCGCTGATCGGGGTCGGCCGCGAGCTGCGCGACGACGAGATCACGGTGCTCGAGGGCTGGGCGGGCGATCGCTACGGGGTCCCGGTCGAGTCGACCGACGAGGCGATGCGGCTCACCGGCCGACTCGAGGGCGTCATCCTCGACCCCGTCCACGAGGCCAAGTCCATGGCGGGGCTCATCGACCTCGTCTCGAGCGGCGAGATCCCGACGGGCTTGAACGTGCTCTACGCGCACCTCGGCGGACAGCCGGCGATCAACGCGTACAGCGGCGGGTACCACTGAGCGGATGCCGCTGGCGCGACTGGGAAGTGCAGGAGATCGGCGGATGTGCAGGACGATTCCGCGGCATCCGTCCTGCACATCGTGCGATTTCCTGTTGGCGGGTGCCGCCGTGCCGAATGGGCCTGACAGAGTTGACTCATGCAGCGAACCGAATGGGACGTCATCATCGTGGGCGGCGGCAGCGCGGGCCTCAGCGCCGCGCTGATGCTCGGCCGGTCGCGGCGCCGTGTGCTCGTGGTCGACGGGAGCGAACCGCGGAACCGCTTCTCCGCGCACATGCACGGCGTGCTGGGCCACGACCACTCCTCGCCGCTCGACCTGCTGGCCGCCGGGCGCGCCGAGCTCACGCGCTACCACGACGTCGCGGTCGAGTCGGGCACGGTCGCCTCGGCGAGCCCGCTCGACACCGACGACATCGGCTTCGAGGTCGTACTCGAGTCGGGCGAACGGCACACGGCACGACGGATGCTCCTGGCCACGGGCCTGCGCGACGAGCTTCCCGACATCCCCGGCCTCACCGAGCAGTGGGGCCGCAACGCCGCGCTGTGCCCGTACTGCGACGGCTGGGAGGTGCGCGACCGGCGCATCGCCGTCATCGCGACGGACGCGACGAACGCACACCAGGCGCAGCTCATGCGGCAGCTGTCGCCGCACGTCACGTTCTACACCCAGGGCGTGAACCTCCCCGACGCCGCGCGCGTCGGCCTCGAGGCGCGCGGCATCGCGATCGAGTCGCGCACGGTCGTGGAGGTCGTCGGCGACGAGACGGGCGACCTCCGCGGCATCCGCCTCGACGACGGAACCGAAGACGAGGCCGACTCGATCTTCGTCGCCCCGCGCCCCGTGCCGAACGACCGCCTGCTGCGCCAACTCCGTGCGCGCACCATCCGCCAGAACGGCGTCGACTGGGTGCTGGTCGACGCGTCGGGTCGGACGAACGTTCCGGGGCTCTGGGCCGCGGGCAACATCGCGACCGCGCAGTCGTCGGTCCCCGTCGCGATGGCGGCCGGGAACCTCGCGGGCAGCGGCATCAACGCGGATCTCGTGGAGGAGGACATCCGCGAGGCGATCGCCGCGGCGCAACGCGACGACGGCTGACCGCGCTGCCGGCACTCCTGGTCGCGAGCCACCGCCCGGACCGGACGACGTATCCTCGTTGCGTGACGTCCCGCGGCGCGCGGTGAGCGACATCCGATCGAGGACTTCCTCTTCACATACTACTCGTACTCGCCGAGCCTCGTCAGGCGGTGGCATCCGGGCGACCGCGCCGCCATGGCGCGCGAGAAGGCGCCCATGCTCCGGGTACCGGGTCGTCGACGTGCTGCGTGCGCTCGACTACTTCCGGGAGGCGGGCGGGCGGCCGATCCCGCGCCTCGGCGACGAGGCGCCCGAGGGCGAGACCAGCCGGTGGAACACCCTGCGCGCGCTGCGGGGTGCTGCAGTGGTCGGAGGCCGATGCATCCCCTCGCCGCCCCGAGCGCTGACAGCTCCCGGTGTTAGCATGCGCCAACGACGCCGTGTCGCTCATGACCGCGTCGGCTTCGAGGGGAGGCTCGTTTGCCCGGACCCGAAGACCTCGTGCCGGGAGCGCCGGCGTGGGTCGACCTTGCCACCACGGATGTCGAAGCGGCATCCGCCTTCTACGCCTCGCTCCTCGGGTGGCAGGTCGAGGACATCATCGACGAGCGATACGGCGGCTACCGGTTGTTCACCTCCGAGGGCCGACGCATCGCCGGCATCGGTCCGCGGACGGACGAGGATCCCGCACCACCGCATTGGACGGTATTCCTGCTGACGTTCAACGCGGCGACCACGGGCGAGCTCGTCGCCGAGACCGGCGGCACGGTGCTCTTCGAGCCGACGGCGATCCCCGAGCTGGGGGTCATGGGCATGGCCATCGATGCGACGGGGGCCGTGATCGGCTACTGGCAGCCCGGCGGAATGGAGGGCTTCGACGCGTTCGGCGAGCTCGGCACCGCGGTGTGGTTCGAGCTCGCCGCGAGCGACTTCGAGGCGGCCGAGCGCTTCTACGCACACGCCTTCGACTGGAGCGTCACGCGCAATGACGACGAACCCCGTCGGGCGACCTTCACGCGTGGCGAGAGCAGCTTCGCCGGCATCCTCGACGCGAGCGCGACGCTCGGCCCCGATGTGCCGCCGTCGTGGAGTGTCGCGTTCGGGGTGGCCGATGTCGACGAGACCGTCGGTCGTGCCGTCGAGGCCGGCGCGACCGTGTCGATGTCGCCGCAGGATGCGCCCCCCGGACGACGCGCAGGCCTCATCGACCCCACCGGCGCGCCGTTCCTCGTCGCGTCGGTCGCGTCGGTCTGATCCTGGTCGTGACCGGCCGCCCCTCGACGACGGCGCGCCCTCAGCTCGTCGCTTCGGGGTCGGGACCGTACGCCGCGCGCCCGCCGTCGACCGGGATGACGGCTCCGCTCACGAATCCCGATGCCTCGACAGCAGGAATGCGACGACCTCCGCCGCCTCCGCCGCGGTGCCGACGCGTCCGAGCGGGTGGAGCGCGGCCATCTGGGCGGCCACTTCGGGGCGGTCGGCCAGCAGTCGGTCGTACCGCTCGGTTTCGATGGAGCCGTGCGGTACGACTTTGGCGCGGATGCCGATCGGCCCGTGATCGACGGCGACCGCCCTGGTGAGCCCCTCGATCGCCGCCTTGGCGGTGGCATACGGCAGCGCGCGCACCGGTCGCTGGGCCTGATGCGACGACACGTTCACGATCGCGCCGCCGCGCGAGTGCGCGTGGAAGTGCCGCACCGCGGCGTGGCATCCGGTGACCGCCATCGCCAGGTTCGCAGTGATCAGGTCGAGGATGTCGCGGGCGGTGCCATCGAGCAACCCGGCATCACCGAACACGGCGGCGTTGTTGACCCATCCGACCAGCCTGCCGCGGCCCTCGGCCAGGCGGGCGGCCTCGGCCGCGACCTCGGGATCGGCGGCGTCTCCGGTGACGAGGCGAACACGCTCCGGCAGATCCGCCGACGGGCGCCGGTCGATGACGACCACGTGGCCCACGGCAGCGAGGCGATCCACGATCGCCCGACCCACTCCTCCGAGCCCACCGGTCACCACGAACGACGCTCCGAGCTGCGACTCACTCATCCGCCCATCCTCCTCGCGCACGGCCCGCAGCAGGTGGATGCCCCGCTGGCGTCGACCCGTCGAGTTGCACGCGTTCCCACCGTGGAGCTCGACGACTCGCCTCGAGGAGGTCGCCGAGGCCGCCTGAGCGGGTGCGCCATGCTGCCTGAACGCCCGGCCTGTGCTTCGCAGGCCGGGCGTTCGGCGTCGTCGGCCTGGCCCATCGAACCCCCCGCGATTCAGTCGCGGTGTGGGAACTCCGCGACCATCGAAGGCTCCATACCAACGTCGCCGTCATGCGCCCACGTCGGGGTGAGATCAGGCGGTGGGCGCCGGTCCGAGCTCGAGCATCATGAATACGCTGTTCGGGTCGAGCACGTAGTCGCCGAACGGCCCGCACTCGCGGAACCCGTACTTCGCGTAGAGGGTGCGCGCCGGGCGGAAGAACTCATGCGATCCTGTCTCGAGGCTGACCCGTCGGTATCCGCGGCGAGCGGACTCGGCGAGGACGTGCTCGAGCAGGCGAGCACCGAGCCCGCGGCCGCGCGCCGCGGCATCGGTGCGCATCGACTTCAGTTCGCCATGCCCCGGCTCGAGCTCCTTCAGGGCGACGCAGCCGAGGACCCGGTCGCCCTGGGCGATCGTCCAGAACGTCACCTCGGGCACCGACAGCCCCGAGACGTCGAGCGCGTGGACGCTCTCGGCGGGCGACATGGCGAACATGTCGTTCAGGTGGTCGGTGAGCAGGCGGATGACCCGCTCGTCGGCGAGGTCGCCCAGCTGGATGTCGGTCGCAGTCGTCACCCGACCATTCTGGCAAGTCAGCCGAGGGCGGCGATGACCACGTCGACGAGTCGCACGAGCATCGGAACCGCACCCGCGGGGTCGCGCTCGGCGTCGAGGAGGCCACACCTCCGACGGTACCCGCGGGTTGCTCCGCGCGGCTGGGGATGGGCTGACAGCTCGCGACAGCGCGCCGGGGGCGGCCGGCCGTCACACGGTCAGCGACCCCCGGTCTCCCGACGCATCCGCGGAGTAGACCGCGAGGCGTTCGCGCAACGATCCCGCGTGGAGCTCGAACAGGTGGCCGTCGTCGTCGTGGAAGGAGATCGAGTCGCCCTCTCCGTCGACGCGTAGTCAGCGCCCTGAGTCGGGGAGTCCGACGAGGTCGGAGCTCACCTGCCGCAGGCGCCCCGCGGCCTCGAGGTCGTACGAGACCTTGTTGGACTCCTTGGCGGTGCGGTTGGCGAAGTACCTGCCCGGCGTCGGAGTGGACACCGTCATCGCCGAGTCCGGGGTGGCCAAGGCAACGCTCTACAAGCACTTCCCACGCAAGGACGCGCTCGTACTCGCCTACCTGGACAGAGTCGACCAGACTTGGTTCGGGCAGTTGCGAGCGGCCGCCCGCGACGCCGGCGACGATCCTCGTGCCCAGCTGGTCGGCATGTTCGATGCCCTCGACAGCGCCGCCCGCCGTGAGGGATACCACGGCTGCGCGTTCATCAACACCGCCGCCGAGTCCACGACCGGCAGCGACGTGCACGCCCGCACCGTCGAGCACAAGCGGGTCGTTCGCGCGTGGGTCACCGACCTGGCCCGCCGCGCCGAGGCCACCGATCCCGACCTGCTCGCCCGCCAGCTGACCATGCTCATCGACGGCGGCCTGGCCATCGGCGTGCTCGATGCCGATCCCGCGGCATCCCATGCCGCGAAGGCCGCCGCCCAGGCGCTCGTCGACGCATCCTGTCCGCGCTGACCTCGCCAGCGGGTCGACCTCGCGCCGGTCGCCGGGCCGCGGGCGCTCGTCTCACCGTCCGAGGAGGTCGTTCAGCCAGCCCGGCCCGGTCGCGAGCACCCCGTCGGAGAGCCGCGCGCGCAGGCCGCGGTCGGCGGTGACCACCACGACGCGCGCCCCCGTGCCGACGTGCTCGGCCGCCGTCGACACGATGGCGCTGTCGCCGTCGTGCGGGGCTCGCACCAGGGTCACCTCGTCGGGCGCGGTGGCCGACGTCGCAGCGCCCTCCACCACGGCCACGATCCGCTCGATGCGCACGCGTCGGGCTGCGACGTCACCGGCGTCGACGGATGCCTCCCGCCCGAGCAGCCCGGGCAGGCTTGCCAACAGCCTGGTCGCCGCCCCGGCGCGTTCCCGCCACCAGCCGTCGGGCCGAGAGCCCACCACGTTGGCGACGTCGACCACGACGCACACGGGCACGGTTGCGGATGACGGGTCGTTGCCGCTCATGCGGCGATCCTCCCACGCGCCGCCGGCTCACACCGGACGGACCGGCTGCCGCAGGATCGTACGGAGCTTCTCCGGCGCTGTGCGGCGGGCGTCGCTCAGGTAGATCTCGTGATGGTCGCCGTTGAAGGCGAGGCCGTGCTGCGGCATCCACTCGTGATGGAGCCGCGCCAGCGTCGGCGCCTCGTCGTCGTACGAGCCGACGTGCAGGATCTGCGCCGACCGCCCCTCGCGAAGCTCCCGCAGCTCCAGCCGGTCGAGGGCGGGCACGGGCCGGTCGCTCTTCGCACGCACGGCCGTGACCTCGTCGGCGACCATCGCCTCGTCGATCCATTCGGGCTGGCCGATGAGCATGGTCCAGCTCCACGCTTCCTTGTCGCGCGTCACGAACGTCTCGGGGTCGTCGGCGCGCCAGAGCCCCTCGAGCGGCGCGACCACGAAGTCGCGGCCGAGCTGCCGTTTGCTGCGGAACTTCAGCGCATACGCGACGCCGAACAGCGCCTCGACGGCCTCGGCGTACTCGGCGGCCGTGTTCGGGTCGCCGTGCCCGTCGACCGCGAGGTACATCATCGGCGGCACGTCGACGATCGTGAAATCCCGGGCGGATGCCCCGTACAGCTCACGTCGGTCGCGCTTGACGTCGTACTTGTCGGTCACACGTGTGCCCATGCGCGTACGTTACGACAGCGAGCGGTCATCCGCTGACCCGGATGCCGCGGGTTGCGCCGAGCCGATCTCGCGTCAGAGCGGCGACGAGGTCTTCGAGCGCGGCCACGGCTGGCTGCTCGACGGACTCGTGTCCGACGCCGCTACGCGCCGCTGACGGCCCCGCCCTCGCGGAAGTGTCGAACCCGCGCGCCGCTCAGACGGGCTCGCCGCTGCCCGCGTCACGCCGCCGGGTCAGCCGGCGCATCCACCCCGCAACCGCCGCCGGGTCGTCGCACATGGGGAAGTGGTTGCCACCGTCGACCTGCTCCTGGCGCGCGCCCGGGAATCGCTCGAGCCATCGCGGTTGGAAGCCGAAGTAGTCGTTGCGGCGACCGAACACCGTGAGCAGCGGGCGCTCGGCGAACGGGCCTCGCAGCGCGGCATCCGCGGCTCCCGTCACGTCTGCGGCGCGACGTGCGTCGGCGAAGTACCGATGCACCGAGCGGCGATCGACCCCGTGCCGGAACACAGCACGGGTCTCGGCGTCCCAATGACGGCCCACGCCGAATCGGGTCGAGCTCGCCGCCGCGAAGAATCCCGTCGCGGCGTCGAGCTCCCGCATGGGCGCACCGCCCATGAACGACAACCCGAACTTCAGCAGGCGAGTGTCGGGTGTCCACGCGAAGGTGTTCACCGCGACCAGTGCCGCGACTCGGTCAGCGCGTGCCCCCATCGCGGCGACCGCGGCCGACCCGCCGAGATCGTGGAACACGAGCGTCAGGTCACGCAGGTCGAGCGCGTCCACGACGGCGCCCACGGCATGGGATGCCGCGGAGAGGGTGACGCCCGAGGCATCCGATCGCGTGCTCAGGCCGTTGCCAGGAGCGTCGATCGTGATGCAGCGGTGATCGACGGCGAGGTCGAGCATGAGGTCCCGCCAGACGAAGCTCCACATGCCGGCGTGCACGAGGAGCACGACGGGGCCGTTGCCGCCGGTGTCGGTGTAGGCGATGGGCCCGTCGGGAGTCGTGAGCGCCGAGACCGGCCACGGCCAGGCGTCCTCCGTCAGCCAGGCGGGGCGATCGATCGTCGCGGTGGGTGTCGTGTTCATGCCGTGGTCCTTTCGGTCGTGTCGTTTCCGGCGACGCGTGCGGCCGGAGCTTCGAGTCCTGGTGCGAGGAAGCCGACGAGGCGGTCGAGTTGCCCGTCGAGGCCGTCGACGCCCTCGACGCCCATCGGGCCGGGCTCGCCCGGATCGCCCGCCCGGGCGAACTGCAGGGTGATGACGGAGACCACGAGGTCGATGCGAGCGCGGAGTTCCCGCTCGCCCAGGTGCGGGATCGCCGCCGCGAAGCGCGGCAGGAAGGCGCGCGCGATCGGGGCGAACTGGCGCTGCATCATGGCGCCGACCTTGGGCGAGGGCAGGGTGTAGGCGCGGCCCATCATGCGTGCCAGTTGCGCCCGACCGGTGTGGCGCATCTCGTCGATGACTTCGAGGTCGGGTCGGGCGAACGCGACGAGGAGGTCACGCACCGTCGGATCCGCCTGTGCGGCAAGCAGCGCGTCGAGCAACTCGAGCCGCCGCGCGTTCAGGGGTTGCAGGCGGCGGTCGACGATCGCCTCGATGAGTCCGTCTCGGTCGCCGAAGTGATAGTGGATCGCGGCGACGTTGACGTCGGCTTCGCGGGTGATCGCACGGAGCGAGGTCGCATCCTCCCCGCCCGCGGCGAAGAGCCGCTCACCTGCGTCGATGACGCGCTCACGAGTCTCGTCGGTGGCCATGTGGCTCAGCGTATCAAACAATGTTTGAAATGTCGATTGAATGACGAGGACGGCGAGCCGGTGGGCACGCCCTCATCGTCGCGAGCGCGCCCGCGTCGTGGGGATCATCACCGAGAAGCAGGATGCCGCGGCGACGCCCTCCGACGTGCTCGGCTCATGCTCGGGCCGCTCACCACGTGGGCCGGCGGCGAATCCACCAGCCATCGAGTCGTCAGCGTCCCGTAAGGAATCGCCCTTGCCATGCGCGGGCGCCCGAGCATTGAATGAGAGCGTCCGAGAGGGGGCCGCCGATGACTGTCGCGACGCAAGCGCCGCCAGCCGATCCGCTGGCGTCGTCGCTGTCGCGTGCGCTCATGGCGATCGTACGCATCGGCGTGGCGCTCATGTGGATCCAGAACGTGGCATGGAAACGGCCGCCGGATTTCGGCCGCACGAACGACGACGGCCTCTTCTTCTGGGCGAGCCAGGCGGTCGAGTACCCGGTGTTCACGCCGTACTCGGCGTTCGTCGAGTCGCTCTTCCTGCCGAACATCGAGTTCTTCGGCTGGATCATCCTGCTCGTCGAGGGCGGCCTCGGCGCGTTCCTGCTCGTCGGCCTCGCGACGCGCTTCTGGGCGGTCGTGGGCCTCGCGCAGACGCTCGCGATCGCGCTGTCGGTGCTGAACGCGCCGCACGAATGGCACTGGTCGTACTACCTGATGTTCTTCGCCCACCTCGCGATCTTCGCGACCGCGGCCGGCCGCTGGTTCGGGCTCGACGGCGTGCTCCGCCCAGGGTGGATGAGGTCGTCGAACCCCTTGGCGAAGGCGATGGTGAGACTCTCGTGAGCGAGGAGCTCGGGGGGTACGACCGCTCTGCAATCTTCCTCGGCGCCGCGAGCCTGGTCTCCGCAATCTTCGCGTTCGGTGCCGACGCCCCCACACCGATCGACTTCGCGCACGTGGGCGCCGGTGGAGCGATCGTGCTCGCCGGGTTCGGTGTCGTCGGCCTATTGGGAGGGCTGCTGCACCGCGGCATCCTGAGCGTCATCGCCGGTGCCGGCCTCACCATCGCGGCCGTCGTGCAACTCGTCACGCTCGCGATCTCGCCCCGGCCGCTCGGCGGCGACGCGACGGCGATGGCCCTGTTCGGCGCGTTCGGCATCGGCCTGCTCCTCGTCGGGTTCGCCCGCCGCCAGGCCTCGACCCCCGCTCCGACCGACGACAGCGCCCCCACCACCACCACTCCGACCGACGACCGGAAGGCCTGACGCTCATGGACCTGCACGACCGACTCGACCCGGTGCTCGCGATCGCCGCCGAACACGCCCATGACGTCGACCAGCGCGGCCGTTTTCCCGTCGAGGCGGTCGCCGCGCTGCGCGAGTCGGGCCTGCTCGGGCTCACCCTGGCGCCCGAGCACGGCGGGCTCGGGGGCGGCCCCCAGGACCTGGTCGACATGCTGAGCGCCCTCGCCGGCGCGTGCGGATCGACCGCGATGATCACCCTCATGCACGTCTCGGCCGCCATGCCCCTCGCGTCCGCTCCCCCGGCCGGCGCTCCGGGGCTGCTCGGCGACCTCGCCTCGGGTCGCGTGCTCGCATCGCTGGCCTTCTCCGAGGCCGGATCGCGCTCGCACTTCTGGGCGCCGGTCTCGCAGCCGGCCCGTGACGGCACCGGCCTCCGCGTGCGCGCCAAGAAGAGCTGGGTCACGTCAGCAGGGCACGCCGACCTCTACGTCATCTCCACGAACACCGCGGATGCCTCCGGCGTCGACCTCTACGCGATCGCCGCCGGCACTCCCGGTGTCACGGTGGATCGCCCGTGGTCCGGCATGGGGTTCCGCGGCAACGCGTCGAGCCCGATGACGTTCGAGGTCGCACTCGGCGACGCGCAACGACTCGGCGACACGGGTGCGGGCACCGACCTGATGCTCGGCGTGGTGCTGCCCTGGTTCAACCTCGGCAACGCCGCGGTCTCGCTCGGCCTCAGCCGCGCTGCGGTCGACGCCGCGCTGCGGCACACCGCCGGCGCCCGCCTCGAGCACCTCGACCAGAGCCTGTCGGCCCTGCCCACGATCCGCGCACAGTTGGCGAAGATGTCGATCGACCTCGCCGCGACATCCGCCTACCTCGACCGGGCCGCGGACCGCATCGCCGAACCGGCCGACGACACGCCCCTGTTCGTGCTCGGGAGCAAGGCGGCATCGAACGACGCCGCCCTGCGCATCACCGACGCCGCCATGCGCGTCTGCGGCGGCGCCGCGTTCTCGCAGCACCTGCAGATCGACCGGTACTTCCGCGACGCGCGCGCCGGGCACGTCATGGCACCGACGGCCGACGCGTTGTACGAGTTCTACGGCCGCGCGGTCACGGGGCGTCCGCTGTTCGACCCGCCCGCCGAACGGGCTGCCGAGGGAGCGGCGAGCGCCACGACGGATGGGACGACATCCGCTGGAGCAGACGGAGCCGCGGGAGCCGCCGCGTGAGCGACACCGCCGAGCCCCTGATCATCGGGTCCGTGGCGTACACGCCGAACGTCGTGACGATCTGGGAGGGCATGCGCGACTATTTCGCCACGACCGACACTCCGATCGACTTCGTGCTGTTCTCGAACTATGGTCGGCTCGTCGACGCACTCATCGCGGGCACCATCGACGTCGCGTGGAACACCAACCTCGCGTACGTGCGCACCGTCGCCCAGACCGATGGCCGGTGCCGCGCACTCGCCTCCCGTGACACCGACGTGGTGTTCAGCACCGTGTTCGTGTCGAGGGCGGGCGCAGGCTTCGACGGCATCGAAGCGGTGCGTGGCCGGCGCCTCGCGCTCGGCTCGCGGGACTCCGCCCAGGCCGCCATCCTGCCCGTACAGTTCCTGCGCGAGGCGGGGATCGCCGCCGGCGACGTCGAGCTGCTGCGCATCAACAGCGACGTCGGCAAGCACGGCGACACCGGGCGCAGCGAGCTCGACGCGCTGCGCGCGGTGCTCGATGACCGAGCGGATGCCGCGGCGATCGGCCTCAACACATGGGAGGCGATCGCGCGCGGTGACATCATGGCGGGCGCGCTGGGGGCGTTCTGGACCTCGCCCGAGTACAGCCACTGCACCTTCACGGCGATGCCGTCGCTGTCGGATGAACGCGCCGAGGCGTGGCTGGCGAACCTCATGGCGATGGACTGGGAGCGGCCGGAGCATCGCGCCATCCTCGAGCTCGAGGGGCTGCGCCGCTGGGTGCCACCGAAGCTCGACGGCTATCGCGGCCTGTTCGAGGCCGTTGCAGCGCAGGGGGTGTCGGACCGATGGTGAACCATGGGCTCCTCCTCGACCTCGTCGAGCGACTCGCCGCGACACCGGTGGGGTCGACGGTGGAGCTCGACGTGTCGGCGTCCGCGGCGGGCGGGGCCGCAGCGTCGGACGCCTCGAGCGCCACGAGTGCCACGGCCGCGTCGCGCGCCGAAGAGGCCGCCGCGAACATCGACCTGATCGCCCGGTGGTGCCGTGCGAGCGGCAACGAGCTCGCCGAGGTGCGCGCCGAGTCGGTCGTGGTGCGGCACGGGCGCCGGCGCGATCCGCTCGCCTTGCTCGACCCGTCGCAACTGCCGGGCACGCGGCTCTGGATGTATACCAACTTCGACTGCAACCTGCGATGCGACTACTGCTGCGTCAGCTCCTCGCCGCAGACCGACCGCCGGGCGCTCGGCGTCGACCGCGTCGCCCGGCTCGCCGACGAGGCCGCCGACGCCGGCGTGCAGGAGCTCATCCTCACGGGTGGCGAACCGTTCCTGCTGCCAGACATCGACGAGGTCGTCGCGTCGTGCACGACCCGCCTGCCCACGACGCTCCTCACGAACGGCATGCTGTTCCGCGGCGGGCGGCTCGAGCGGCTGCGCCGCATGGACCGCGACCGGCTCACGTTGCAGATCAGCCTCGACTCGGCGACGCCCGAGCTGCACGACGCGCACCGCGGCCCCCGCGCGTGGGAGCGAGCGGTGGGCGGCATCCGACTCGCGCTCGACGAGGGGTTCGACGTGAAGGTCGCCGCGACGCTGCCGGCCGACCAGGCTCACGAGGTGGCGCCGTTCACGCAGTTCCTCGGCGGACTCGGTATCCGTCCCGAGAACCGGGTGATCCGGGCGATCGCGCATGAGGGTGCCGCCGACTCCGGCGTCGAGCTGACCGTCGACTCACTCATCCCCGAGGTGACGGTGACGGCAGAGGGAGTGTGGTGGCATCCGGTTGCGGCGACTGACGAGTCGCACTTCGTGCGGGCAGAGATCTTCCCGCTGGCCGACGCGATCGCCGACGTGCGGGAACGCTTCATCCGGCACCGGGAGGCCGCCGATCGCGCGGCCGAGTGGTTCCCCTGCTCGTGAACGCACCTTCCCAGGCAGCCCGGTGACGGCCGCACCGCGCAGGGCTTGGACGGGAAGGGTCACCCGTCGGCGACGGCCGGATCGAGCTCGAGCGTCATGAAGCCCAAACCGGATGTCGATCGCAGTCGTCACCCGACCATTCTCGCCGCTCGCGCGGCCTGTCCGGGCGGCCGAACCAGCCCATTGCGGTCACCGCGCGTTCGCGCCATTGTGAGGTCATGCAGATCCTATTGCGGGGCGGGCGCGGATGAACCACCTCAGCGACCTGCGTGGGATCTCGCGGGCGTTCGCATCGGATGCCGCGTCCATCGATCCCGAGGCGGCGGTGCGTTCCGAGATCTGGCCGACCGCCGGGCGCATCATCGACCATCTCGGGAACATCCAGCGCTGGGTGACGGAGATCGTGCGCACGGGCATGCCGCAGGATCGCCGTGAGTTCCGCCGCCCTGCTGAACTCGATCGCATCGGATGGTTCGTCGACGTGAACGCGCACCTGGTCGCCGAGCTCGAGTCCAACGATCCGGCCCGCCCCTGCTGGGCGCTGTACGACACGTCCGGCGACGTGGCGTTCTGGCGGCGGCGCATGGCGCACGAGGCGGGCAAGCACCTGTGGGATCTGCGCACGGCACGCGAGCAGGCGCCACCGCTGCCCGCCGAGATCAGCGTCGAGGGTCGGGGCGACATCATCGACGAGTTCGGCGACGTGTTCATGGCGCAGGCGCGACGTCGCGGCATCGAGCCGCTTCCGGCACCGGTGGATCTCGTCGCCGACGATACGTCGCGCCGTTGGCGGGTCTCGCCGACGTGGGGGTTGAGGTCGGATGTCGCGGGCGCGACATCCGACGCGACATCCGTCGAGGCACCCGGCGTCACAGTGACCGGCTCGGTGGGCGACCTCGTGCTGTTCATCTGGGGCAGAGCCGATCCGCTGGCGCTCCCTGGGCGGTTCTCGATCGACGGCGACGACCGGGTGTTTCGCGCGTTCCGTGACACCCCGGTGCATCTCTGAGGCGGGAGCGCGGTGGGCCGGGGCAGCGTGGCCCATTCGGCGGCCGTGCCCCACCCGAACCCGTCGGGGTCGGCGAACGACCCGCCGTCGCCGTTGAGTCGGAGCCGGGTGCGACCCGGTGCGACCCGGTGCGACCCGGTGCCCTCGGGCGGAACCCCGGCGTCCTTGGCGAGGGCGCGCCGCTTGTGGAGTCCGAGGCCGATCGGGCTCGACGGTGTGGAGAATTCGACGTAGCCGCCGAAGCTCTTGGCGGCGGCGAGTCCCCCCGTCGACGTAGAAGGCAGATCGCGCTGCTACACCCCGGTGCGATCCACGTCGTCGGCGTGCGGCGCCTCGGCGTGCTGCGCCTCGGCGAGTTCCTCCTTGGTCGGCGAGAAGACGCTGCGGATGACGCGATCGACGGCCCGGTCGGGAAGCACGCGACGCAGGCCGACGATGACCTTCGCGCTGAGCGGCGTCGCGTACCGGGTTCGCGGACGTCGTGCGCCCGCGGCCTTCGCGATGGTGGCCGCGACGACGTGGGGTTCGGTCGCACCGGTCGACCGGTCTGCCGCCTCGAGCGCGCGCACGAGTGCCCGCGCCTGTGCGGCGTAGGCGGTGGAACCGGAACGCTCGATGGCGCTGCGACGGGAGATGGCGCTCCACTCGGTGCGGATGGCGCCGGGCTGGATGACGACCACGCGGATGCCGTGCGGCTCGAGCTCGACGCGCAGCGAGTCGCTGAGCCCCTCGACCGCGAATTTCGTGGCGTGATACCAGGCTCCGAGCGGCTCGTAGATGCGCCCGCCGATGGAAGAGATGTTGACGATGGTGCCGGAGCGACGCGCACGCATGCCGGGCAGCACGAGTTGGGTGAGGCGGGCGAGGCCGAACACGTTCACCTCGAACTGCCGCCGCGCCTCGTCGATGGGCACGTCCTCGAGGGCACCGTACGATCCATAGCCGGCGTTGTTGACGAGCACGTCGATGCGTCCATGCGCGGCGAGGATCTGCTCGACGCCGGCGCGCATGGATGCGTCATCCGTCACGTCCATGGCGATGGCGTGCCCGCCGGCACCGACGATCGCGGCCATGCGGTCGGCCCGCCGTGCCGCCCCGTAGACGACGAAGCCATGGCGAAGGAGCTCGAGCGCGGTCTGCTCGCCGATGCCCGACGAGGCTCCGGTCACCAGGGCCACCTGTTGTTCCATCTCAGTCGTCCTAACCGGTTGGTTACTTGGGATGTCCCAGTGTCGCACGACGCGGAGGAGAATGCAACTAACTGGTCATATACTGCTCGAATGGCCAGAAACGCCGACGAGACCCGCGCCCGCATCCTCGGGGCCGCGACCGCCGAGTTCTCGGCGCGCGGCATCGCCGGCGCGCGGGTCGATCGCATCGCCGACGCCGCCTCGTGCAACAAGGCGCTGCTCTACTCGTACTTCGGCAACAAGGAGCAGCTGTTCGACGCCGTGTTCGCCGCCCTCGTCGCGCGACTCGTCGCCGAGCACCCGGTCGACGCCGAGCACCTCGACGAGTACGCCGGCGCCCTCGTCGAATCGTACCTCGCGAGCCCCGAGCTGGTGCGCCTGGCGCTGTGGGACCGCCTCGAGCGCGGCGGTTCCGGCATGCGCTCCCCCGACCTGCTGGCGACGGATGCCGCGAAGGTGACCGCCATCGCGGAGGCGCAGGCCTCCGGCGCGGTCTCGACGCGGTTCACCCCCGCGGAGTCCCTCGCGATCGTGACGGTGCTCGCGTCGATCCTGCCGCTCCTGCTCGACGACACCGCCGAGGCGCGCGTGCGCGAGGTGGTCACGTCGGCGGTCACGCGGCTGCTCGGCTGATCGCGTCCGAGCGCGGCCGCAGCACCGGGGCCGAGGTCCGCGAGACCATCGACGCAGTCCGCGACCACACACCGGCGACCCCGCTGGCCCTGCCGGATCGTCCTCACCGGACTCCTCTTCGGCCTCGGCGCCCTGCCCGAGAGTGCACGGAAGCGCCGGCTCGCCGCCGCGCTCGACAGCTTGATGGCCCTGTTCCCCGGCCGGATCCTGCCCTTCGACCAGCGGGACATCCCGTGCTCCGCGTCTGCGCCGTTGAAACACATCGGGCGATCAGCCGGCTGAGGCCTCCGCTTCGACGACGTGCACCTCGACGCTGGCCCGCTGGCCGTTCACCACGACCTCGACGGTGCCGGTGCCGGGCGCGATCGCGTTCACCTCACCGGTGGCGGGGTTCAAGCGAAGCACGCCGGATGCCGCGACCGCGCGCTCGGCCGTGCCGACGCCGCCGTCCTCCACCGTGATGCCGTCGCCGCCCCAGATCGCGCTCATCGGCCAGCGCACCGGAACGACCCGGCCGTCGTCCTGGGTGACCGTCGCCGAGATCGGCGCGGTCTCGCCCACGAGGAGCACCTCGGGCACGTCGAGCGCGATCGAGTCGACGCGTGCGTGCACCTCGGCCTGAAGCCAGCGAGTACGGTCCTCGACGATGCTCGCGGGCTGGGGGCCGACCTTGCCGTGCGACGGGTCGATGCCGAGCATCGTCCAGCCCGTGAAGCCGCCCGTCTCGGGCGTGCCGGCCGGAGCCTTGCCCGAGTTGCCGTTGATGAGCTGCGAGACGCCGTCGGTCGAAGTGGCGTGGAAGACACCGACGTGGGCGTTCACGACGGCAACCGACTTGCCGGTGTCGGCGCGGAACTGTGCGAGCGCCTCGGTGAAGGCCGCCGCTTCGTACCGGTCGCTGAGCTGGCTCGCCTTCGACGGCAGCGGGTCGTCGGCCGGGTGATGCGCGAACACCACGACTCCCGACTTCGACGCGTCGGCGGCGGCCGCGGCGAGCTCCTGCTCGAGGAACACGAGCTGGTCGCGGTCCGACAGCCGGAAGGATCCGGCGGACGAGTTCAGGGTGACCAATTGCGTACGCCCGAGGGCGATGCTGCGGGATGTCTCGCCGAATGCGGCCTCGAAGTTCGCGATCGGCCCGCCCATGATCTCGTGGTTGCCTGGCACGTACACGTACGGCAGGCGATCGCCGATCTCCTCGTCGAGGATGCGCTTCGCGAAGGCGATGTCGGCCTCGCTCGCCTCGTCGACGAAGTCGCCGTCGATGACGAGCAGGTCGGGCTCGGCGGCGAGAATCTCGCGCAGCGTGCGCCGCGCTCCCGCGACCTGCCCGCTCTCGGGCGAACGGGCGACGAACTGCGAGTCGCTCATGACCGCGACCAGCTGCGGCCGATCCTCCACCGTGCCGTTCGTCGTGATGACCGGGTCGTACACGACGGGAGCGGCCGGCTGCGCGACATCCGGAGCGACGATCGACTCCAGTCCGGCGATCTCGACGTGGCCGTGGTACTGCACCGCGGAGCGGATCTCGAGCATGCGGATGCGCTGCAGGTGCAGCGGGTACGGCGTGCCGGCGGGCACCGCGAAGCGCGCCTGCCGCCAGCCCGTCCAAGTCACGTTCGGCCCGTCGAGGTTGATCGTGGTGCCGGCGCCGTTCTTCATCTGGATCCGCGGCCAGACGCCGCTGCCGTCGCCGTTGATCCAGAGGGTGAGGGCCTGCGGCTGGCCATCGAGCCTGCGGCCGAGGCTGCCCGGGGTCGACATCTCGGGCACGACGGCGTAGTAGCCGCGGGTTCCGGTGCTCTTGGTGAAGTCGTAGTCGAGCGCGAGCGCGGGCACTCCGTCGGGTCCGGTGGCGGGCGTCAGGGTTCCGGTGGCCCGGTCGGATGCCGCGGTCCACTCGCTGCCGTCGGCGAAGTCGGCGACCGTCAACGAGCGATGGCCGATCGTCACCGCGACATCCACGCTGCGCCCGTCGGCGGTGAACGTCACGGTGGCGGAGCCGCTCTCGACGGTCGGGGTGATGACGAAGGCATCGCGGCCATCGGCGGTCACGGTGACGTCGGCACCGCTCTCGACCGAGACATCCGCGGTCTCGATGGGGGCCGTGAACCCGTCGGCATCGAGGCCGGTCACCGTCAGCCGCGCGGTCTGGCCGGGGTCGGGCAGGGCGACGACGGTGGTGCTGGGCCGGATGCGCCGCAGCTCCCCGAGCACGCGGATGCTCGCGTCATCCATGAGGCCGCCGACCCGGAAGTCGACGCGGCTCTCGCCGGTGCGGACTCCGCGTAGCACCGCGGTGGCCCCGTCGATCGGCTCGACGGCGAGGCCAGGGAGGGCTCGGAACTCACCCTCGACCGGCACGCCGGTGAGGTTCGCGTCGAGGCCGATCGCGCTGACCGTTCGGCCGAGGCGAGGGAACACCGCGTCGGCGTCGGCGGCGTCGATCGCGGGTGCCACCGCGACATCCGTCACTTCGCCCCCCGGTGCCGTCGAGAAGAACGCGAGGCTGTTGGCGACGACGCGCTCATTGCCGTCGGAGGGCCGATTGACGATCTCGGCCTCGAAGGTGCCGGGGCGGCGGGCGGCGAGCGTGGTGGAGCCGCCCCCGTCGAGGTTCACCGCGTTGTGCACGCCGAGGTCGTGCATGAGGTCGCCGAGCTCCTGGATCGTCATGCCGCGGCTGTCGCCGGCGCGTCCGTCGATGGAGACGACGGTGATCTCGGTGCCGTCGCGATTCACCCCGACCGCCGTGCGGGCGGCCTCGATCTGGTCGTCGGGTGTCTGCACGCCGTCGACGATCATGCGCTGGGCGCCGCTGACGGCGAGGTCGACGTCCTCGTTCACGCCGACGGTCACGTCGACGGCCTGGCCGACCCGGAGCGCCGCGAGCGTCGCCGCCGCTCCATCGCGCGCGACGAGCACGCCGGTGCCGTCGGCGATCGCGGCGGGCGCCATGACGGCTTCCCGGTCGGTGGTGACCGACTGCACCACGCCGTCGGCGACGACGACCATGGCGACGGATGCCGCGAGCGAACCCGGTCCGCCCAGCGGGCGGCTGAGCGGGTGCGTGCCCCACGCCGCCGTGTACCAGCCGATCGAGTCGACCGACAGCCCCGGCGTGTTGACGCCGCGGATCGGGGTCTCGACGCCGTCGACCGTGAGCACGCCCTCGACCATGAGCTCCTGCACGGCAGCGAGGCCGTCGGTCATCGTGAAGGCCTGGCGGGGCGCGCTGCTCGCGGTGCGCAGCCCGTTGCTTGCCGACACGTTTGTGCCGACCGGTGCGCCCGACGCGTTCAAGTCGAAGTAGTCGCCGTTGATCGCGGCGACCGCGCCGGTGCCGTCGATCTGCTGCGACACCGTGGCGCCGCCCGTGACCGTGCCCGAATCGAGCACGTCGAGCTCGAGCGTGGGCGTGGTGAGGTCGGCGCGCATCACGTGGCCGGTCACCCATCCGGCGGGCTGCAGCCGGCGGAAGTCGGTGAGCACGAGCCCCGGGGCGAGCGTCTCGGTCTCTGCGGTGAGCAGCGACGAGTCGCCGCCGCCGAGGTCGAGGCCGCCGGCGTCGGGGGCGGCGACCGCCGGCGACGCCTGACGCGCATCGTCGACGGCGATGCCGCCGGCCGCGATGGCGGCGGCGAGCGCGATGACGAGGACGCGTCGACGACGCTGCCCTCCGATTCCTGGGCTGGTGGGCAGTGGTGACATGACGAAGTACCTCGCGGGTCTCGTTCCAGGTGCTGCGCGTTTGCGGCGTCGGCAACGATATGCAGGCACGAGAGCCGCGAGTCGTCGCCGAGCGGTCGTACGGGTTGCCGCCCGGTGAACAACGGATGCCTCGCCCGCCGGCGCACTGGGTCGCCGAGCTCCCCGACCGGTCGCCGCCGACTCGGTCGTGAACCGGCTCGCGAACAACGCGAGAACGATCGACTCGGCCAAATCGCGGCGGCCCGGTCACCCAGACCGGGCCGCTACCGCCTCCCCAGAACGCTGCAAACCAACTACCCGGACTCGCGCTGCCGAGAAGCGCCAAGCGCCACGGGGCTCCGAACCACACCGGTACTTCGGTACCGCGTTCCGGGACGCCTCTGCCGCCTGCTCGAGCGACACCGTGGCGTTCGGCACGGATGCCACGACGAACTCGCCGCCCGCGGCATCCACTCGCACGCCCTCGCCGTCGCCGAGCGCGCCGCTCACGAACAGGTCGCTGATGCGGTCGTCGATCTCGCGCCGGATCACGCGGCGCAGTGGGCGGGCACCGTACTCGGGCTCGTAGCCGCGCTCCGCGAGGAGGACCGGGCCCGCACCCCCGATGGGACCGACACGCAGGCGCGGCCGGACTCGGAAGGCTCAGCTCACGGTTGCGCGCTGCACCGACGAGAGCGCCTTGATGCCGTGCACGATGCCGCCGCCCGCACGAAGCGCCGCGGTGATGTAGGTGGTCTCCGCAAGCTCCTCCTCGGTGGCGCCGTGGTCGACAGCCGCGCGGGCATGGCCCTTCAGGCAGGCGTCGCACTGGGTGGTGAGGGCGACACCGAGTGCGATCAGCTCACGGTACTTACGGGGAATCTCTCCCGGCTCCGAGAAGACGGCCGCGTCGAAGGCGACGAATGCCGCCCCCATTCCGCCTGCAAGTTCGCCGAGGGGTGCCGGATGCGTGTGCTCAGCCATGTGTCTCGTTCTACTTTGCGGTGCCCGGTCGGTGGTCGTGGCCGCGGTCAGTGGTCGTGGGCGAGCGCGGCAGGCCCCGCCACGGTGCGCGACGGCAGCGCCTCGAGGTCCGGATACGGGTCGGGTGAGAACGGCACGCCGAATGCCACGACCAGCATCGGCCGCCCCAGGCAGGCGAGATCGACGGCGGGGTCGCCCGCGACGCCGATGAGGTCGGCCGCCATGCCCGGCTGCAGCACGCCCGTGATGTCATCGAGACCCATCGAGCGGGAGGACACGGCCGTCGCGGCGAGCAGGACGTCCTCGATCGGCATGCCCATGGCGGAGAGCACCTCGAGCCCGGCGGAATACGCGTGGTGCGGCGCGAGGTCGATGCCCGCGTCGGTGCCGGTCACGATCGGGACGCCCCGCTGACGAAGCTCGCGCACGACCATGGCGAGGTGATCGACGAACCCACCGGAGTCGCCGCGCAACATCTGCCATGCGAGCACGTTGAGGGTGAACGAGACGTAGACGCCGCGCTCCGCGATCTCATCGGCGACCTGCGCGTCGAAGCCCAGACTGCCATCGGATGCCACGAACGTGCAGTGCTCGAGGGCGTCGATCCCGGCGCGCACCGCGTGGCGGATGCCTTGGATGCCGTGAGCATGGGCGACGGCCTTCTTGCCGAGCCGGTGCGCGTCATCGATGGCGAGCCTGAGCTCGTCCTCGCGGTACTGCGCGAACCAGGGCGCGCTGCCTTTCGTCATGAAGCCGCCGGTCGACATGATCTTGATCGAGTCGACGTCGTGCTCGTGGTGCCGGCGCACAGCCGTGCGCAGCTCGTAGCCGCCGTCGGCCTCCCCACCCATGAACCAGCAGTGCCCGCCCGTCGGGGTCAGCGGAGCCCCGGAGACGATCATTCGCGGGCCTCGCGCGTCGCCGCGCACGATGGCGTCGCGCACGACGACGTCGAGGTATCCACGCGCACCGAGGTCCCGGGCGGTCGTGACGCCAGCGCTCAGCAACTCGCGTGCGTTGCGCAGCATGAGTACCAGCTGCTCGGGATCGGACTCGGCGTTCATCCGATCGACCGGCGCCGGGCCGCCGTCGAATCCCAGGTGCACGTGGGTGTCGATCAGTCCGGGCATGATCGTGCCGTCGACGTGGCGGCGCGGGGCATCACGGTGGGCCTGCGGCAGGTCCGCGAGGGGGCCGACCCAGGCGATCAGCCCCTCGTCGTCCACGACCACGCACGCCGCGTCGATCGTGCCGGCCTCGGTGTGCGTCCGAACGCGGGTGGCGGTGTAGACGATCATCGGGCGCCTTCCTTCTCGCCGGCAGTCATGGAGTCCCGGGCGCGCACGTAGTCGGGATCGGGATCGGGGACATCGAGCGGATCAGGCGCGAACTCCTCGCCGCGGGCCAACACGAGCCGCAGTCGACGCAGGGCCGAGACGTCGGCGAGCGGGTCGCCGTCGGCGACGACCAGGTCGGCTGACGCGCCCGTGCGAAGCTCTCCGGTCTCGCCGGCGACACCGAGTGCCTCTGCGGCAAGCGAGGTGGCGCCGACGAGCACCCGCTCGATGGGCACGCCGAGGATCACGGATGTCTCGAGCCCGCCGACGTAGTTGCGGTGCGGAACGCCGTCGATGCCCGCGTCGTTGCCCGCGATGAGCTTCACGCCTCGCTCGTGCATCAGCCGCACGGGCGGCTGGAACTCGGGGTTGTCGCGCATCATGGCGGGCAGGTTCCAGGTGGCCGTCGCGCAGACGTGGATGCCACTGGCCACGATCTCGTCGATGACCGAGAGGTCGGGCGCGATGCGCGTCCCCTCGGATACGAACGTGCAGTGCTCGATCGTGTCGACGCCCGCAGAGACGGCGCGCTCGATGCCCTCGACACCGTGGGCGTGCGCGGCCACCTTCTTGCCGAGCCGATGTGCCTCGTCGACGATGGCCGACATCTCCTCGAGCGAGAACTGCGCGAACCACGGGGCACTCTTCGCGGTCATGAACCCGCCGGTCGCGTTGACCTTGATCAGGTCGACGCCCGCCTTGTGCTGCGTGCGCACGAGCTTGCGCAGTTCGTCGGGCGAGTCGGCGCGTGCGTGGTTCTGCCACGTGTGCCCCCCTGTCGTGGTGATCTGCGCACCGGCGACCAGGATGCGCGGCCCTCTCACGACGCCCTCGTCGACGAGGTCGCGCACCTCCACGCTCAGGTTGTCGCGCGCACCGAGGTCCCGCACAGTCGTGACCCCCGCGCTCAGCAACTCGCGCGCCGAGGCGATCATGACACCCACGAGGCTCGGCGCCGAGCGTGCGAAGGAGCGGCGCTTCGTCCCCTCGCCGCCGTCGTACGACAGGTGGGCGTGCGACTCGATCAGTCCGGGCAGGATCGTGCCTCCGGCGAAGTGGCGTGTCGGGGCATCCGCATGGCTTATGGGCAGTTCCGCTGCCGGCCCGACCCACGCGATCCGGTCGCCGTCGACGACGACCGCGCCGTCGGCGATGCGCGATCCCTCCGTGCCGAGCCACACAGTGTCGGCGGTGTACACGTGCGCGTCGGTCATGCCACCAGTTCCTTTCCTGGGATCGCGGCGAGCAGCTCCCGGGTGTACGGATGCGTCGGGTCGCTGAAGATCTGCTCGACCTCGCCGAGTTCTCGCAGCACACCGAACTGCATCACCGCGACTCGATGCGACAGCTGGCGTACGACGGCGAGGTCGTGCGAGATGAAGAGCATGGTCACGCCGAGGTCCTGCTGCAGTTCTGTGAGCAGGTCGAGCACCTGCGCCTGCACCGACACGTCGAGGGCGCTGGTGGGCTCATCGCAGACAAGCAGCTCGGGCGACAGGGCGAGCGCCCGGGCGATGGCGACACGCTGCCGCTGGCCGCCCGAGAGCTCCTCGGCCCGCCGCCTGGCGGTGTCTGCCGGAAGCGAGACGCGGTCGAGCAGCTCGACTACCCGGGTGCGCTGATCCCGTCGCGAGCCGACGCGGAACGCCCGAAGGGGCTCCTCGATGATCGCCGAGACGGTGTAGCGCGGGTCGAGCGATGCGTAGGGGTTCTGGTACACCACCTGCATCCGTCGACGGAGAGCGCGCAGTCCCCTTGTGCCCTGCTCCGACATCCGCTCGCCGTCGATGAAGACCTCGCCGCTCGTCTGCTTCTCGAGCTGGAGCACGATCCGGGCGAGCGTGGACTTCCCCGACCCCGACTCGCCCACGACGCCCAAGGTCTCGCCCCTGCGGATGTCGAGGCTGACATCGTCGACCGCGGTCAGCGTGCCGCCGGCCGGCAGCGCGAACTGCTTGGTTACGTGCTCGAGGCGCACGACGCGGTCGTCGGCCGACGAGCCCTCGGCCAGCACCGGCGGGCGGCGTACCGAGGGGGTCGACAGGCTGGGAGCTGCGGCGAGCAGCTTCTGCGTGTACGGGTGGCCTGGCCGCGACAGGATGTCGTCGGCGCGTCCCTCCTCGACGATCTCGCCCCGGCTCATGACGATGAGGCGCTGCGCCCGGTCCGCGGCGACCGCGAGGTCGTGGGTGATGAGCAGCATCGCCGTGTCGTGCACCGAGATCAGCTCGTCGATGTGATCGAGGATGTGCCGTTGTACCGTCACGTCGAGCGCGCTGGTGGGCTCGTCGGCGATCACGAGGCGGGGCGTGCACGCGAGCGCCATGCCGATGAGCACCCGCTGGCGCATGCCGCCAGACAGCTGGTGCGGGTACTGCTCGGCGCGCGCTTCGGGGTCGCTGAGACCGGCTTCCCGCAGGATGCGCACGGCCTCCTGCGCGGCATCCGACTTCGACATGTTGCGGTGGATGCGCAGCGGTTCGGCGACCTGCGAACCGATCTTCATGACGGGGTTCAACGAGACCGTGGGGTCCTGGGGGACGAGGCCGATCGACTCCCCGCGCAGCCCGCGCCAGGCACGATCGCCGAAGCGCGTGACGTTCAGGCCGTCGAACTCGATCGACCCCCCGGTGATCGCGCCGTTGTGCGCGAGCATGCCGATCAGCGACTGTGCGACGGTCGTCTTCCCCGAGCCGGATTCGCCGACGATCGCCACGACCTCACCGGCCGCGATGTCGAACGAGACCCCGTGCACGGCTTCGCGGATTACACCGCGCGAGGTGTACGAGATGCGCAGGTCGCGAACGCTGAGCAGGGATGAGGTGATCACTGGCGGCCGCCTTTCTCGAGCGCGCGGGCGACGCGGTTGGTCGCGAGCACGAGCAGGGTGATGACGAGGCCGGGAAAGGTGATGAGCCACCAGGCCGTGGCGATGAAGTCGCGTCCCTCGGACACGAGGCGACCCCACTCCGGCGTCGGCGCCGGCGCGCCGTAGCCGAGGAAGCTCAGCGCGGAGACGGCGAGGACGGCGGTGCCGAACTCGAGCGCCGCGACGGCGACGACCGACCCGGCCGAGTTGGGCAGCACGTGGCGGAAGAGGATGGTCCACCAGCGGCATCCGGCGGCCTTCGCGGCCTCGACGTAGAGCGAGGTGCGCACCCGCAGCACGTCCGCACGCATGAGGCGCGCGAAGTTCGCGACGCTGGCGAGTCCCACCGCGATCGCCACGTTGACGAGTCCATAGCCGAGGATCGTGATGAGCGCCATCGACAGCAGCAGGGGCGGAATGGCGAGCACGACATCGACGACGCGCATGAGGATGTCGTCGAACCAACGGCCGAAGAACCCTGCGGCGAGGCCCATGAGCGAGCCGACCACGAGCGCGACGCCGACCGCGATCATGATGGCCTGAATCGAGTTCACCGCGCCGAACACGACCCGTGCATACAGGTCGCGCCCGAGGGAGTCGGTTCCGAACGGGTGCGCGCCCGACGGTGGCAGCAGTCGGTCGGCGACCTCACCCGTCAGCGGGTCCGAGGAGGTGAAGATGCCGGGTACCACGACCCAAGCTGCGATGACGGCGATGAAGGCGATCGCGAGCAGCAGTCCAGGCTGGCGTGCGGTCCACCCGACCACGCGGCCGGCGGCCGAGGGCTCGCGGGGTGCGGTGATCGCGGTAGGGCCCACATGGTCGACCGCGGTGGCGGTGGTTGCGTCCGTTATCAGCGAAGTCACGATCAGGCCGCCTTCACGAGGAGTCTGCGCGGGGGCCGGAGGGTCTGCCGGATCCGTGGATCAAGCAGCGGGTAGAGCAGGTCGACCACGAGTGTGGCGACCACGAAGACGATGGCGCTGAACACGACGACCCCCATCACCACGGGGATGTCCTGCGCATTCACGGCTTCAACGGTCATCCGGCCGAAGCCCTGCCGGCCGAAGACGGTCTCAATCACCACGGCGCCGCTGAGCAGGGCGCCGAGGAGCATGCCGACCATCGTCAGCACCGGAAGCAGGGCGTTGCGCGCGGCGTGCACGGCCATCGCCCGCAGACGGGAGGCACCCTTGGCACGAGCCGTGTCGAGGAAGGGTTCGGCCATCATGGTGCGCAGGCTCTTGCCGAAGACCTGCGCGATGATGGCCGAGACCGGGATGGCCAGCGCGATGGCCGGGAGGATCGTCGACGTCCAGCCGTCGTTCCCGAACGCCGGCAGCAGCCGGAGGCTGAACGAGAACACCTGGATGAGCAGCAGCGCCGACCAGAAGGTCGGGATGCTCGCACCCACCGAGGGCAGCGAATACAGCAGCTGTCGCAGTGGACCGAAGCGCGTGTAGGTCGCGACGAACCCGAGGAGCATGCCGACGACCACGGCGATGAGCAGGCCCTGCACAGCGATCGCGAACGTGGGCGGCAGGTTGTCGGCGAGCATCTCGGTGACCGGGCGCCCGGTCTGGTACGACGTGCCCCAGTTGCCGGTGGCCGTGTCGATGAGGCGGGTGACGTACTGGACGACGACAGGCTGGTCGAGGCCCATCTGGGCGCGCAACTCGTCCAGCTGCTGTTCGCTCGCCTCGCTGCCGGCGTCACCCTGCAGTCCGCCGCTGGCGATGATCTGGGCGGGGTCGGACGGCATCAGGTACAGGATGATGAAGGCCAACGTGAAGGCCGCCCAGACCACCACGATGGCCTGGCCGATGCGGCCGGTGAGATAGCGGCTCACCGGGTCTCCTCTCGTCGTGTGGAACCGGGGTGGTTCCCGGGGCGGCCGGCCGTTCGACGCGGCCGCCCCGAGAATGGCTACGGCACCATCCAGGTGTCGTAGAGCCAGAGCCGGCTCGACGCCTCGAACTGCAGGTCGTTCACCCCGTCGCGCACCGCGTAGGCGGCGGCGAGCGCGTGCAGCGGCACCACGTAGGCGTTCTCGAGCACGCTCTCCTGGATGTCGCCTGCGATCTCGACGCGCGTGGCGGGGTCGGGTTCGGCGGCCTGCGCCTCGAGCAGCGACTGCAGATCTGCGTCCGCCAACGAGTAGTAGTTCGTCCCGGTGTTGCTGAGGGTCGATCGCAGCACGTCGATGTCGGCGCGGGTCAGGTTCCCCACCGTGGCGTCGAACGAGTCGGACTCGAGCGCGACGAGGAAGTCGGCGACCACCATCTGCGAGGTGTTCAGGCGGATGCCGATCTCGGCGTATTGCTGCTGAAGGAGTTCCACGACCGGCCCGTCGAAGAAGTATGGGAACTCCAACTCGAGCCGCACGCCGTCCTTCTCGCGGATGCCGTCGTCGCCCTCGGCCCAACCTGCATCTTCGAGCAGTTCGACGGCGCCCTCGGGGTCGTACTCGAGGAACTCGCTGAAGTCGTCGGCGCCCGGGGTTGTCGGCGTCAGTACGCCGAGCGTCTCAGCGCCGGTCGGACCGAGCACGGTGAGCACGTCGGCACGGTCGACGCCCATCATCATCGCCTGCCGCACGGCGGGGTCTGAGACGACCTCCGAATCGAGGCGGAACATCACGGACACGGCGAAGCCCGGGTTCGCGCGGGTGACCATGCTGAAGCCGTTGCCGGAGAGGGAACCCTCGTCCTGCTGCTGCACGCTGTCCATGGCGTCGATCTGCCCGGAGAGGAGTGCACCGGTGCGCACGCTGTTCTCGGGAAGCACCTGGAACGTCACGCTGTCGAGGTAGGCATCGCCGTCGTGGTCGGCCGCGGGCGGAGCCCAGTCGTAGCCCTCGCGCTTGGTGATGACCGTCGCGTCGTTGGCGGTGTAGCTCTCGAGCACGAAGGGGCCCGTGCCGACGACTCCCGCGGCACACCGCTCGTCGGCGGTCATGGCAGCCGTCTCGCTCGAGACCATGCCCATGGCGATGTTCGCCGTCGCCTGCAGGAATTGCGCGTTGGGCCGCGAGAAAGAGATCTCGATCGTGTGGTCGTCGATCACCGTCGCCGCCTCGAGGCCGGCCACGTAGGGCCCGGCGATGGGGGCCTTCGCGCCGAGCGCCACGATCCCGTCGATGTTGTCCTTGACCACTTGGGCGGTGAACTCCGATCCGTCGCTGAAGGTGACGTCGTCGCGCAGCGCGAAGGTGAACGCCGAGCTGTCTTCGTTCACTTCCCACGACTCGGCGAGCCAGGGTGTGACCTCGCCGGTCTCGGGGTCCTGCTCGGTCAGCGAGTCCACGAGCTGGCGCGTGATGCTCAGCGATACGTTGGTGCCGAGCTGCTGGTTGTCGATGCACGTGGGGTCGAGGTACGTGCCGATGATGAGGTCGCCGCCGGGGGTGGGTTCCGCGGTCGCCGACGTTTCGGGGCCGTCGGCGCTTCCGGCGCATCCGGCGAGTGCGACGCCGACGGCGAGGGTCGCGCCGGCGACGGCGGTGAGCCTCCCGCCGCGGTGACCGCGGCGAGATGCGAGATAGGGATTCATGGACTACTCCTCGGGCTACAGGGACAGTTCGAAGTGCGGGGGTGTTCGAAGTGCGCTGGTTGACGAGAGTGGCGCCTCAACTCAACAGTTGGTTCAAGCTAGCCGCGCAGAGCCCTACGTTCTTCAACTTCGTGTTGGTTTTACACGCTCTTTACATGCGTGCAACACGTGATTGAATGCACTCACACAAGTTGAATGGATCACTGAGCTTGCTGGAAACATCCGCTGATCAGCCGTTCCCTAACCGCATAGAGCCGCCGACGATAGCGAGGATGACGCCGTTGTCCGTGGTGGGGTAGAACCAGACCACAACTCTGTGTTGAGATATTGCTTGTCACGGCCACCCGGCCTTCGTACTTGAGGAGAGAATCCATGAATGAACAGTCGCGTGCGCTCGACGATGAGCACACCGGTGATCGCGCGCCGCGCCGCACGATCGACGGTGAACGGCTGATCACGGTCTTCTCGCGGCTCGTCGAGCCGATCGGGCGGGCGCTCCCCACCTCGAGCGAGGTCGTACTGCACGACCTGAGCCTGCTGCCGAACTCCATCGTTGCCGTGTTCGGCGACGTGACCGGCCGTCGCATCGGCGATCCGGCCACCGACCTGTTGCTCCAGCAGGCGGTCACGGGGTTCCAGGAGCACGACCTCGGGTACGAGACGGTGCTCTCCGACGGCCGGCGCATGCGCTCGTCGACCATGATCATCCGGGATGTCGCCAACAACCCCGTCGCCGCGTTGTGCATCAACACCGACATCTCGGCATGGATGGCGATCAAGCAGATCGCCGACGTGATGGTCTCCGTCGCCGGTGTGCGCCCGGGCGATCCGCCCGTCGCGCTGGCGAGCCCGGCGGAGCCGAAGGAGACCTTCGTGCGCGACGTCGACGAACTCGCCTCCTACCTCATCCACAGGACGATCTCGGCAGTGGGTCTGCCGGTCTCGCGGATGAAGAAGGAACACAAGCTGCAGGTCGTGGCCGAGTTGAAGGCCCGCGGGCTCTTCCTGCTGCGTGAGGCGGTCGAGATGATCGCCGAATCGCTCGAGGTGAGCCGCTTCACGATCTACAACTACCTGAACGAGCTGTCGGGCTCCGACGAGGGCGTGGCAGAGGCCACGGCCGAGGGCGCCAACGACGAATGACCGAACACCCCGAGAGGAAAGACCCATGGTGACCGTTGACTTCGATTCCATCTCCGAAGGCGAGCTCCGCGACGCGGGCAGCGTGAAGTGGACGATGTTCCCCGACATGATCGGTGCGTTCGTCGCCGAGATGGACTTCGGACTCGCCCCCTCGATCAGCACCGCTCTGAAGTCCGCACTCGACCGCGGCCTGACGGGGTACCTCCCCACGCAGCTGGCGGCCGACCTGGCTCAGGCGACGGCCGACTGGTACGCCGACGCATACGGGTGGCAGGTGCCTGCCGACCGCGTGCACCACGTGCCCGACGTGATCGCCGCGTTCGAGTTGACGATGAAGAGCTTCACCGGGCCGGATTCGGCCGTGATCGTGCCGACCCCCGCGTATATGCCGTTCCTGATGGTGCCCCCAATGCTCGGACGCCGCGTGATCGAGGTGCCGAGCCTCGAAGTCGACGGCCGCTGGGTGATCGACCCCGAAGGGCTCCGCCGGGCGTTCGACGATGGCGGCGAGCTGCTTGTGCTCTGCAACCCGCACAACCCGCTCGGCACCGTCGCGACCCGCGACGAGCTGCTCGCCATCGCCGACATCGTCGCCGAGAAGCAGGGCCGCGTGTTCTCCGACGAGATCCACGCCCCCATCGTCTACTCCCCCGCGGTGCATGTGCCCTACGCATCGGTCTCCGAGACTGCTGCCTCGCACACCATCACCGCGTCATCCGCATCGAAGGCGTGGAATTTGGCTGGCCTCAAGTGCGCCCAGGTGATCCTCTCCAACGACGCGGATGCCGCGATGTGGGAGTCGTTCGGATTCTGGGCCGGCCACGGCACCTCCACCCTGGGCGTGCTCGCCAACACTGCCGCCTACTCTGCCGGAGGCCGCTGGCTCGAAACGGTCGTCGACTACCTCGACGGTAACCGCCGACTGCTCACGGAGCTCGTCGCGGAGCACCTGCCCGACGTGCGGCTGGTCATGCCCGAGGGCAGCTACATCGCCCTCCTCGACTTCCGTGCGACTGGACTCACCGGCGATCTCGGCGAGTGGTTCCGTGACCACGCAGGCGTCGCGATGACTGACGGGGCCGCCTGCGGCGAGGCGGCGATCGGTCATACCCGTTTCATCTTCGCGATGCCGAGGCCGATCATGCGCGAGGCGATCCTGCGGATGAGCAAGGCCCTCGTCGAGCGCGGCCGAGACGCGTCGGCGGATGGGGACCGGGTCGCGGTGGCGTAGTTCGGCCTGGAACGTCAGGTGTGGAGGCTGTCGAGGGTGGCTCGCAGCATCCCGCCGATCCGCTCGGCCACGGGCAGCATGGCGTCGTTTCCCGTGAGCTCATGCATCGTCGCCGGATCGATGGTCTCCACGGCCGTGGTCTCGGTGTCGACTGAACGCACGACCACATTGCACGGCAGCAGCAGCCCGATGGACTCCTCCGCCTGCAAGGCTTCGTAGGCGCTGGGCGGATTGCAGGCGCCGAGTATCACCTGGGGTGCGATGTCGACGTCGAGCTTCTTCTTCAGAGTCGCGGCCATGTCGATCTCGGTCAGTACCCCGAATCCGTGGGCGGCCAACGCCTCGCGGGTCGCAGCAAGTGTCGTGTTGAACGGCTGGTGGACGGTCGTGCTGAGGGCGTAGCCCATCGTTTCCTCCTGTGCCCGTGCGGACGGTATCGACCTGAGATCACCCTACTCGCGACGTCGGCAGTGGGCGGCTTGCGGGGGGTGGGGGCGGAGCGCCGCCCCCACGTAGATGACGATGATCGCCGCAGACGCATCAGGCGGCCTCGATGTGTCGTCGGGTCGAGCCCACGGTCGCCGATTTCATCCGGGCCGTCCACGCTTTCCTTGCTCGTTGTGAGTTTCTTGTGACGTTCGGCGCTCGAGCGCCGTCTCACTTGTAGAGCGTTGTCTTTCGCTCGTTGGATGGTGCGGCCCTCGGGGTTGTGCAACCACAGGCACTTGTTGTCGCAGTTGGAGTGCTCGCGGCGGTAGCCGGGATCGTTCTCGTCTGTCTCGCACTCGGCCCAGGGCGGCGACCGATGCATCAGCTTGGAGTCTCCTCGCACGCGGTGGTCGTGGACAACGGGGTGATCGTGTCCTCGATCGCGGAGCAGGTGCGGCGCGAGTTGGACCTGTCCAAAGGCGCGGTGGTCGTGGGTATCAGCCACCGGGGCGCGGATGTGACTGTTCGGCCCGAGCCGGGGCAGTTCGTGGAGAAGAGTCAAGTGCGCTCCGTCGTTGAGTCGGAGCTTGCCGGCTATGACCTGTCGCCCCGTGTGAAAGTGCGGGCGCGGGTCCAGCGCGCCGCTGACGTGGAGGGTGTGTCATGAATGCCACGAACGCATGCGGGTATCGTCTGGAACCCCTCCAAGACCGACCAAGGAAGACCTCGAAACCGCGCTGCGGGACGCGCAGCAGAGTGCGGGCAGGAGAGTGTCGTGGTTCGAGACCAGAGTCGTCGATCCAGGTCGTAGACCTGACCTGGCGTTCCACGCGCCGAACGCCTCGGCCCTGACATCAGGGCCGAGGCGTTCGGCGGATGACGACAGCAGGGGGTTACGCGGCCTGCGGTACCTCCACGGTGGCGCGGGGCACGGATGCCACGACGAGCGCGCCGTCCGCGGCATCCACTCGCACGCCCTCGCCATCGCCGAGCTCGCCCGAGACGAACAGGTCGGCGATGCGGTCGTCGATCTCGCGCTGGATCACGCGACGCAGCGGGCGGGCGCCGTATTCGGGCTCGTAACCGTGCTCGCCGAGCCACTCGACCGCGGCATCCGACACCTCGATGGACACCTCGCGAGCGGCAAGCCGCGACGACGTCGCACCGAGCATCAGGCGCACGATCTGCGCGATCTCGGCCTGCGTGAGCTTCTGGAACAGCACGATCTCGTCGATGCGGTTCAGGAACTCGGGCCGCATGGCCTCGCGCACCTTGCCCATCACGCGCTGGCGCACGTCGTCCTGAGACGCGAAGCCCGAGGCATCCGACGCGACGAAGCCGAGGGCACCCGAGCGGGACGCGAGGAACTCCGAACCGAGGTTCGAGGTCATCACGACCACCGTGTTGCGGAAGTCGACCGTGCGACCCTGGCCATCGGTGAGGCGTCCGTCGTCGAGCACCTGCAGCAGCAGGTTGAACACGTCAGGGTGCGCCTTCTCGACCTCGTCGAACAGCACGATCGAGTACGGGTTGCGCCGCACGCGTTCCGTGAGCTGGCCGGCCTCGTCGTAACCGACATAGCCGGGAGGGGCGCCGACGAGCCGCGACACGGTGTGCCGCTCGCCGAACTCGCTCATGTCGAAGCGGATGATCGCGCCCTCGTCGTCGAACAGCGACGCGGCCAAGGCACGCGCCAGCTCGGTCTTGCCGACGCCGGTGGGTCCGAGGAACAGGAACGAGCCGACGGGCCGGCGCGCGTCACCCATGCCGGTGCGGTTGCGGCGCACCGAGCGGGCGACGGCGGTGACCGCGTCGTCCTGCCCGATGACCGCGGCGTGCAGCTCGCCTTCGAGGTTCGCGAGACGCTCGCGCTCTCCCTCGGTAACCCGATTGACCGGGATGCCGGTGGCCCGCGAGATCACGGCGGCGATCTGCGCCTCGTCGACGGTCGTCGACGCTGCGTCGGCTGCGGCATCCGTCGAACCGGATGTCGCGACGCGACCCTGCGCGGCGGCCTTCTCGGTGGCCTCATCCAGCTTCGTCTGCACCTTCTGGATCTCGTCGCGGATGCGCGATGCCTCCTCGTAGTGCTCGGCGCGCACGGCCGCGTTCTTGTCGGCCTCGAGGTCCGCCAAGCGCGAGATCAGCTCCGAGACATCCACCTTCACGCCCAGCTTGAGGCGCAGGCGCGCGCCGGCCTGGTCGATGAGGTCGATGGCCTTGTCGGGCAGCACGCGGTCGGTGAGGTAGCGCGCGCTGAGTTCGACGGATGCGCGGAGGGCCTCGTCGGTGTAGGTGACGCCGTGGTGCTCCTCGTATGCGGGGCGCAGGCCCTGCAGGATGAGCACGGCGTCCTCGATCGAGGGCTCACCGACCTTCACCGGCTGGAACCGGCGCTCGAGCGCGGGGTCCTTCTCGATGGTGCGGTACTCCTTGAGCGTGGTCGCGCCGACGAGGTGCAACTCGCCGCGGGCGAGGCGGGGCTTCAGGATGTTGCCCGCGTCCATGCCGCCGTCACCGGCACCGCCGGCACCGACGACCGTGTGCACCTCGTCGATGAAGATGATGAGCTCCCCCTTGTGCGCGGCGATCTCCTCCATGGTCTTGGTGAGGCGCTCCTCGAAGTCGCCGCGGTAGCGGGTGCCGGCGAGCATGCCGGGCAGGTCGAGCGAGATCACTCGCCTGCCGAGCAGGGCCTCGGGCACCGACTCCTCGACGATCGCGCGGGCGAGGCCCTCGACGATCGCGGTCTTGCCGACGCCGGCCTCACCGATCAGCACGGGGTTGTTCTTCGTGCGGCGGCTGAGGATCTCGATGGTCTGCTCGATCTCGTCGACGCGTCCGATCACCGGGTCGAGCTCGCCATCGCGGGCGCGCTGGGTGAGGTCGAGTCCGAACTTGTCGAGCATGGGGGTGGCGGATGCCGCTGAGCCGGTGCCTGCGGCATCCGTCATGCCCTCTGCGCCCTCAGCGCCCGGGGTGACGGTCTCGCGCATGCCCTGCGTGAGCGCCTCGGCGGTGACGCCGGCGCGCGCCAGCACCTGGCCGGCGGGGGCATCCTGCCCCAGCACGAGCGCGAAGAAGAGGTGCTCGGGGTCGATGTACGTCGAGCCGGCCGAGCGCGCGACCTGGTACGCGTGGAACAGCGCGCGGCTGGCCGACGGTGTGATCGTGGCCGCGTTGATGTCAGCGGTGTCGGATGCCGCGGGCAGGCGCGCCTCGGTCGCCGTGATGATGCGCTCAGGGGCGACGCCGATGCGCTCGACGGCCTGCTTCACGCTGTCGTCTTCGGCGATCACGCGCAGGATGTGCAGGGCGTCGAGCTCGGTCTGGCCGCGCTCAAGCGCGAAGCGTCCTGCCTGCTGCAGGATGCCTTGCGTGCGGGCGGTCAGGAACCGGCTGAGGTCGATCGACCGAGCCTGACGCGCCTGTTCACCAGCGAGATACCGGGACAGGAACTCGTCGAACGAGCTCGCGCCGGCTTCGGGGTTGAAGTCTTCGGGCACCAATCCTCCTGGGAACTTGAGTTGGGTACGCTCAAGTTCAACGCGGAGTGGGCGCGGGTATTCCCGCCCCTCGTCGGCCCGAGTGGGCGAGGCTGTGTGGACATTCCTCGAGAGCACGGCGTGTTGGTCAACGGCGCTACCCTTAGCGCGACCTCTGTGGACAAGCAGACGTAACCACCTCGTTGTGGAGGAGAACCGGCATGGCACGACCCGCACGCCTCCTGGCGAAGGATGACTATCCGCCTGACGCCGAAGAGAAGGTGGTTGACCTCGTGCTTGAGCAGGCGGGAGCCTTTTGCGGACGACGCGGCCAGCGAGTAGGTCCCAATGCCTGAACCGGACGCATTCATGGACGAGAGACAGCGGCGGATTCTTACCGCATTGGAAAGCAAGCGATCGGAGGTCGCCAACTTCTACAGCACAGCCCTGATGTTGCTCGGGTTCCAGCTCGAGGTACCAGATCGTCGCACGCGCGTCGCGTTTATCGGGCACTGCATGCGTGAGGTCATGAATCGGGTGCTAGGTTCGATGGGCCGCCCAACCGCTCCGAAGTTCAAGCCGTCGTCACGCGAGCAGATGAAGGCGCTTCCGGATTTGCTCGCGCGATACCCAGAGCTCGAATTAGACGGGGATGGCGACTCTGTCCCAGTTCCGCAAGAAGTCGCGGCAGCAATGGACAAGCTGTTCAAGGCATCCGTACACGAGAAGCGCCGAATTCGAGATGACGTCGCCGCCCTGATCACTGACGACGACAACGCGAGTCACGCCGCGGTTTCGCGCTGGATCGAGTCTCGCGACTATTTTGTGAAGTGGGCGCACCTTCACGACTGGGACGCCGCGGAGTCCGACCTCCCAAGCGATGACGAAATCCGTCGGCACATCGGCGTCTTTGACGAACTGCTGGACGGTGTAATCACCGCGTTCTTCACAGCCAGGCATTCCATTGATGATTTGCTTGCTGAGATCAACGCGATGGAGGCAGGAACCGATGCCTAGCTACAGAGCACCAACCGCAGAGCAGGCGCGCGCAGCTCTCCTGAGAATCCCGACATATCAGCTCCGGCGAGTGTTCTACGAAGGTCTGGAGAATCCGCTCTGGGTTCGCCCCCTGATGGAGGCCGGAGCTTTCACGAGTCCGCCCGAGCCAGAGTCGACCGGGGATGGATACATCCGCGACACTTACTGGCCTGAACTCTCCTACCTGACCCGCATTGCGCCGCAAGCGCCCGACGACGTGGTCGACGTGCTCCGTGAGCTACAGGGCAGCAACAACGGCTGGGTACGTCGCGCTGTGTTCGAAATCGGATCGCAGATTCCCCCCGATTCGAGCGTTCGATTGGAGCCTCTTCTCAAGGACTGGGTGAAGACAGGATTCGGTTGGAGAACGGACCCGCGCTCTCTCGTTTCGTTGGCGATCAACTTGCTGGAGGGAGGGCACCCGAAGCTTGGCCGTTGGTTGGCGAACACTCTCTTCCAGCCGCGCGCCAGCGAGGAGACTGGAAAGATCCGCAAACCCCAACTTCTCCTAGAGGAGTACTGGTATGAGGAAGAGTTGCCGAGGATTGTTCCCGCTTTGGGGGAGAATGCGCTCAAGGCTCTCGTCGGATGGCTTTCCACATATGTCCACGTGTCGGGCCACGCATCCGGAGAGCACGACTTCAGCGCAATGGACCGCCCCTCGATCGACTCACGCAGCGATGCAACTGATCGCCCGGAGGACGCGCTCATCGAAGCTGTTCGTGATATAGCTATCCCTGCGATGCGCGTCGAGCCTGGCGAGACTGTCGACGTGTTGTTACGAACCGGCGTGAAGTTGTTGCGGAAGATCGCAATCTTCGTCGTAGCCGAGGCGATTCGTAGAGAGCTCGACGAGGGAGGCCAAGCCAAGAAACTTGGCGATGCGGCGAAGCAACTGCTTGGCGATCCGGCGTCTGACGATGAATACCTCCGGGTGGAATACGCACAACTAGCGCAGGCCGCCGCGCGCGCGGACTACGCCGCGACTTCCGTGGTGACGCCATTTCTCGCGCAGGCGTTCGAGGCAGATCTTGCATGGATGCGCGAGCGCCTCGACCGCCCAGTGGGGACCACCGATGAGCAGTTTGAAGGGAGCATTCACGCTAAGGCCGAGCGATACAGGCATAGCTGGCTCTCCGCTATTGGTCACGAAGCGCTCCCTACTGAATTACGCGAAGACCTCGCCAAGCTCAACGAGTCAAACGGCGTCATCGATGACCCCCTCGAGCCGATGGGCCGAATTACAAGTTGGTCCGGCCCGAACCCTCACACCGGCCAGGACGAGATGGCCGCGATGGCTCCGGCCGAGCTCGTGGTTCACCTCGCCAGCTGGCACGACAATGGTGACGGCTGGGGGCCCGAGCCATCCCACGAGGGTCAAGGTCGAGCGCTCTCGGGTCTTCTAACGACCAATCCGCTGGCCCTCCGGGGGGTTCCGCAGCTGGACATGCAGCTACGCCCAACTTACCTACGCGCAATCTTGCAGGGCTGGGAAGCAGCGTTGAAGGCCGACCTCGAACTCGACTGGTCGCAAGTCGCCGACCTCGTCGAGGATGTGTTGAATCACTCGTTGGAGTCACCTTTCTTCGTCGAGGGCGGTGACTTCGACGACGACAAGAACTACCGCGGCGCGAAGGATGCGGCAGTCGGGCTCCTGGAAGAACTCCTCAAGAAGCGTGGCTCGGTCCAGGTCCCGGACGCCTACGAGCAGCGGTTTGCGGAACTCCTTATTTACAACGCCGACGACGAAGACGCGTGGGTTGAGTACGACACCTACCGCCACGAAGGTTCGGGCTCGGACCCGCTCAACATGTCTCTCAACTGGCAGTGGCCGAGCCGGGTGCGCGCGCTCATCTTCACCGCGACACGTTCCGAAGGCGCGCCTTGGCGGGACGATGCCCTCAAAGCCATTGAGTCGGAGGCTTCACGACGCGATCAGCATGGGGCGGGCCGTGCTGCGCTCGGCGAGGGCTTTGGGCGCCTACTTACAAGTGCCTCCGACTGGATCGATGCCCATCTTGAAGACCTGGTCGGTTCCGGGGGTGGCATCTCAGTCGAACAGCAGATCGTGTTGACAACGGCGATGGCGACCCACCGATACAACCGCGCCATGTACGATCTCTTGACCCCCTCGATGCTTGCGGCAATCGAAGTCGGCGAGTCTCTTGTAGCCGGATGGAAAGGAGAATCCGACCCACTCTCTCGGATCGGCGAATGGGTCATTGACGCCTGCGTCTTCGGGCACATCACGTCAGAGGACCCTGTATTTCACGCATTCTTCACATCGACGAGCCCCGAGATTCGTGGCGACGCTCTTGGCAAGGTCGCTTGGTCGTTCTTTCACGCCACGACAGCAGACGATTCGATTCGCGACCGATTCGGAGAGCTCTGGGACGACCGGATCCGCCACGTTCGAGAACATCCGGAGGACAGCAAGGAACTCGAGGGCATCTATTGGCTTGCCAAGAGTGACTCGTTCTCCGCGGAGTGGTGGCTCCCACGTCTTATTGATGCGCTAGAGCTCGACCCTGGTATCGCGAAGGAGCGTTACATGATCGGGAAGGAACTCGCGCAAGCATCGACTGCCGATCCTGCTGCTGCGCTTGCGCTCCTCAAGCGCCTGCTCGGCAGTAGGGGTGAAGGCGATCGAGTGGCGTTCGACATGAACACGCACGCGATTCCGGTGGTCATCGCCAACGCGATGAGGTCTGGCGACGAGCAGTTGAAGCTCGAGGCCGAGGCGTACATGAATGATCTGGGCGCGCAGGGCTACCTCGCTCTGGAAGCTGAAGTTCAGGCCGTGCTCGAGAAAAAGGTCGGTATAGATGACGTCGATGACTAGTGCTCATGACCGAGATGCGCTGAGCTACTGGAGTGCCTAGAGCGAACGCAGGCATACTCACTTCTCGATGCGAGTTCGCGGCCGAGCGTCGCGGCAGCCGGTAACGCCGTTGAGTCAGAGCTGATCCGCGACTCGGGCCTGGACTACACGATCCTCAAGGCCGGCATGATCTACGGCCGCGGCGACCACGTCATCGACCACCTCAGCCGCACGGTGCAGACCCTGCCGGTGTTCGCGACCGTCGGCTTCCGCGAGAAGCCCATCCAGCCCATCCCGATCGACAACCTCACCGACATCCTCGTCGCCGCGATCGACGGGCGGATGCCCGCGTGGCCGTCGCGGTCGACTGACTTCATCGAGTGCTTGCGACAACTTCCGAGCTCTCGTGGCACCCGAACGCGGGGTGCGTTCTCGTCGCCCCACGGGATACTCTCCGATCCATGCACTGGTTCGTTACCGATGAGACAAACAATGACTTTGTCGAAGACAAGTTCTTTATCTACGGCGGGCTTGTTCTCGATGATGAGCAATTTCTCAAGCTCACTGAGCGGGTCGGTGAGATCCGTGCGAAGTACGGATACACGCGCGGAGACAGTTTCAAGTTCCACACCAGATCGCGACCGACACAAGTCACGATCGACGATTCGAAGGCCGCGAAGCGTGAGCTGGTCGAGTCTCTGGAAGAGTTCGACGTGAAGATGATCGCCTATCTCATCCTCCACAACATCGCCAAGGGAGTAACGGATCAGGTCCGGATGAATTGGGCGCTGAATACCGTGACGTGGGCCTATCACCGATTCCTTGAGCGCGAAGGCGCGACCGGCGTGATGATGATGGACCGAGCGGATGAACAGCACATCCACCTAGCGGAGCTGTTCCAACACGGAATTGACGTCGAAGGCAAACGGGTGGCTGTGGACGATCGGATCAACTTTTTCGGGATGACATCTGACAACGCCTCGCACATAAGTTCTGCCGTGGACATTGCGCTTGGTGGATTCCGTTACTGCGTGAATGCCGCTGGGGGCGATGGATCGCAGGTCGTGGCGGCAGAGATCTTCCCCCCACTAGCGCGCACCCTTTGGGGCGTCGAGGTTGCGGGGACGAAGTACCTCCGCAACTACGGCTTCCATCCGATGCCCAAGACTGAAATAAAGTCGTACCGCTACCGCGGGCTGTACACGGACTTGTACCGCGAGCTGGATGGCTTCACAGGATCCGACTCTGAAACGGACGCGGCTTAGCTTCTGGCCTATCGTTGCCGCCGTCATAGCCGAGAGAGAGCATCAGATGAGTCTCGCATCCGCGAGCACCATCGCGCAGATTCTGCCCGCGCTGCTGGTCGTCGGGTTACTCGGGCCGATCTTCCTCGGATGGAAAATGCAATCCCCCGAGCGCCTCTACTTCGCCTCCCAGACTACGTTGGCACTGCTAAGCGAGGCGATCCTTCTCTGGTTCATCGTGCGCGACGAGGACGTGCCAGCCGGGCTGTCGACTTTCGTCCAAGGTTCGCTCTTCCTGTCGCTCATCGGAATCCTCGTAGTGGTGTGGGCTTGGGCGAGGAGCAGACCGTCCGAGCGCAAGGCCGAGCAAGAGGCATACGAGCGGTCGCGAAAGCGGAAGGGTCGAGACAAAGACGACGTCTAGCCCACACCTCTGCGACGAACGCCTCGAACCGAGCGACCAAGGTGCCGCTCATCCCGAAGGCGCAGATGCGCGTGCTCGCCGAGGACGGGTCGCATGGTTCTCCAGACGCTCACAAGTTCGGCTCCGTTCCTATAGCTCTATTTGGTGGCTTAGCCGCTGCTGGTCTGGCATCGGCCAATACAGACAGGCAGCGGCGTTCAACCAAGCAGTGCATGGCACCCGCAGCGGCCAACTCCTCGAGAAGATCGAGCGGACTAAGGACAAGGAGCCCGAGCGGCGGTGACGTCGACGCATTGACGCGAGCGTTCGAGGGGTGCGAGGTCGTCGCGCACTGCGCGGGCATCAACCGCGAGATCGGCGACCGGACCTACCAGCGGGTGCACATCGAGGGCACCGCGAACGTGATCGAGGCGGCCAAGCGCGCCGGGGTGCGCAAGGTCATCATGCTGAGCTTCCTGCGAGCGCGGCCCGACTGCGGATCCCCGTACCACGAGTCGAAATGGGCCGCCGAAGAGCTGATCCGCGACTCGGGCCTGGACTACACGATCCTCAAGGCCGGCATGATCTACGGCCGCGGCGACCACCTCATCGACCACCTCAGCCACACCGTGCAGACCCTGCCGGTGTTCGCGACCGTCGGCTTCCGCCCTTCGACAAGCTCAGGGACCGGCCCATCCCGATCGACGACCTCACCGACATCCTCGTCGCCGCCATCGACGGGCGGATGCCGCGTGCGACCGTCGCAGTCGTCGGCGCCGAGCAGCTCCTGCTGTCGAAGGCCGTGCGGCGCGTGGCATCCGTTCTCGGACGCCGCGTGGTCGTGGTGCCATGGCCGGTGTGGGCGCAGTACGCGCTCGCGCAGGTGACCGAGTGGACCATGAAGGTGCCGCTCGTCGCGAAGGCCCAAGTGCGCATGCTCGCCGAGGGCGTGACGGACGCCGCGCCGCCCGCGGCATCCGTGCCCGACGACCTCAGGGCATGTGAACCTGCGAGTTGATCCAGCAGTTCATCGCAAGTTGGCGGCCGAGGCGCTGCGGTACGGCACCAGCCTCAACGCTTTCGCCGCTCGTCTTCTCGACCAATTGCGCTCGCGCAAACTGCCCAAGCACGGCAGACCCTTGTCGGTCCCCGTGGCTATGCTGAAGAGGCCGTACCAAGGTGTCCCTCACCTGTTGACAGGGTCGGTCAAGAATGGGTTACATTGTCATTGGTAGCGATTCCTGAAACACGGATGACGCGCCACTTCGAAGAACCCACGCCTTGTGCGTGGGTTCTTGCGTTAAGGGAGGCATCCGATTGCTCGTCGCGTACCTCGATGAGTTCGGGAATGTCGGCCCCTACATAGAACCAGGTCACCCGAAGTACGGTCAGCATCCTGTATTCGGATACGCCGGATTCATCCTTCCTGCTAACAACGCTCGCGATATGGGAGCCGAATTCAAACGGGTGAAGACCTCACTCTTCAAGACCGAGATCGACAAGAGCTCCGCGCCCGCGCAGTGGGAACGCAAAGGCTCCGAGTACTTCACGACGGGCAGCATCGCGGCCCGCCCCGAACAGATCCGGGCCTTCAGGGGGCTCATCCATCGGCTCCGTTCGCTTGACGGCCACCTCTTCTACTACGGCGATGAGAAGGTGCCCGGCACGCTCAAGCAGACCGGCCGGGACTCGCAGGCAATCATGCACGACGCTCTGCGCGAGATGATCAATCGGCTCTGCACCCACGCGGACAAGGCGAACCAAGACCTCCTCATCTTGATGGATTCATTCACCGACAAGACGAGACAAGAGCTCGCCGCCAGGATGTACGCGCACATATACTCGCGCCGCCGGCCCGAAATGAAGCGGATCATCGAGGCACCGTTGCACATCGAGAGCAAACTCAACTCCGGTATCCAATTCGCAGATTGGATCTGTGCGCTGACGGCACGGGCCTCCCATTTTCAGCTAAGCCCTGGATCGGAGTTCTCATGGGCGGCTGGGCATTTCCGGGCAACTGTCGCAGGCGGATTCACCCTCGAGTCGAAGCTCCATCTCCGCTTCGGCGAAGACATCCACAACAGCCAACTCTTCCAGCGGCATTCGGCCCGTCATGCACCGCCTCCTGGTTCGGTTGCAGACCGAGTAACCAACATGGCGGCGATCTATGCCGCTGCGCAGCGGCAGCACGGAGGCTCCTGACCCCACCGTGGTCACAGGCGAACTCCTCAGCAAGGTCGACCGCGTCGCCAGATGACCCACCCCCGCACCGCGATCACCGGCGGCACCGGATTCGTCGGACGCACCTGGCCGAACGGCTCGGGCCCGAGGCATCCGTCATCATCTCCCGACGCACCGGCGTCGACACCAGTGACGTCGACGCACTGACGCGGGCGTTCGAGGGGTGCGAGGTCGTCGCGCACTGCGCGGGCATCAACCGGCAGATCGGCGACCAGACCTACCAGCGGGTGCACATCGAGGGCACCGCGAACGTGATCGCAGCGGCCAAGCGCGCCGGGGTGCGCATGGTCATCATGCTGAGCTTCCTGCGGGCGCGGCCCGACTGCGGATCGCCGTACCACGAGTCGAAATGGGCGGCCGAAGATCTGGTCCGCGACTCGGGCCTGGACTACACGATCCTCAAGGCCGGTATGATCTACGGCCGCGGCGACCACCTCATCAACCACCTCAGCCACACCGTGCAGACCCTGCCGGTGTTCGCGGATTCTAAGCTGCGGTACTTCCGATCATGGAGTTTTGCACGTCGATCAACTACACGATCGACTGACCGCGACCCACGCAGCCGTCAAGAGCCTCAATCGCACCTTCGCCGTCGTGGCCAACTGACTCGAGCGATGTGCTTGCGGATCAGCGCAACAAGACGCGGCCCGCTGATCTCAGCGGCTCGCAGGGCTGGATTGGCCTGAGCAGTTTCGGCGAACCCGTGGAGGATGCGCGCGGCATCTGACCGGCTCCCGCGACGGGGCGCGCGATCGAGGCGCCATCCGCCGATCTCAGCCTCAGGCCATGAGTCGACGATCGTCAGGAGGTTGTGCAGATCTACTGCATCCTTCGCTGGCGCGTAGCGCTTCTCGGTACCGATTGTCCAGCGACCTGGTACCGAGGTTCTGGCTAGTTGGTACTCCCGCGCTTGTTCTGGTCTTCTGATCTCGGCGGCGAC
>NZ_BMMD01000012.1 GCF_014645655.1 Agromyces bauzanensis
GCGTGATCTGGCGCTGCTGGCAAGACCACACCACCTACAACCCCCAACTCCACGGAGGCGCCATGCAACAAATCGCCGCCTGAGGTTGACCTAGGGAATCTCATCTGACCTCCTCGTCATCGAGATGGTGTCAGTTCCGCGTCGGGTTCTGGAGTCCTTCGTGGATCGATACAGATCGAGTGGTCGGGAACGGTTCGATTGCGAGCGCGGCCAACACACTCTCGGTGTCGCATGCGTAGCAGCACGATCCTGTGCAGTGCGGCGTTCGCGTGTCGGTTCCCGCCGCGGGAGAGCCGGTGTCGGGTGCGTTGACCGGACGACGCGGGAATCGGGGCGACACCGGCGAGAGCGGCGAATGTGGCCCGTGTAGTGAGCCGTTCGGGGTTTCGTAAGGAGACCCATCCCTTGCACGCACCATTTGGCACGCTCGGCTCGGGCTCGCCGGAAATCTCCCGCACCCGGCGGGCGATGGTGTCGGGATGCACCTCCGTCGCCGTCGTGCCCCCTCGAGCTGCTCGGGGTGCATCTGCCTGGCCGACTCACGTGCCGGACAGGGAACGGACAGGAACGAAACCGCGAACCCAGGCCGATTCAGGGCGCCTCGTCATCGAGTGCTCGGCGGAGGGTGTCGTGGAGCGCGTGACGCTCGCTCGGTGCGAGGGCGCTGAAGACGGCGTCGGTGACGTCGTCCATGAGCGTGTCGGCGCGCGCGAGGAGTTCGCGCCCGGCCGGGGTGAGGTCGACCACGGAGCGGCGGCGGTCGTCGGCCGCGCGTCGGCGCGCGACGAGACCGCGCTGCTCGAGTGAGTCGACCACCGCCACGATGACCTGCGGAGCTTTCCAGGCGAGTTCGGCGAGATCCTGCTGCGAGTCGGGCTCGTCGGTGCCGAGGATCGCGAGAGTCAGGTAGTCGCGCCCGTCGATTCCGAGCGGGGCGAGCGCCCGCTCGCCCCGCGCGAGCACCTCGAAGCCGAGGCGGTGCACCGCGAGCGACATGCGCTGTCGCACGCCTTCCGCGCGGACACGGTGGGCGGGAGCGAGCGATTCGGGCAGCGGCACATCAATCATGCTAGCGAACGATTCAACGATTGCATGATTTGCCAAACGTCAATATAATTCATGATCGTGAACGATTCACGGTCTTCATCAATACGGGACCTCCGGGACTGGCTACTGCTCGTCGCGCTCGCGCTCGCGCAGTTCCTCGTCGTCCTCGACGTGACGATCGTGAACGTCGCCCTCCCCTCGATCGGCGCCGAGTTGTCGTTCGCTTCCGATGCGATCTCGTGGGTCGTGAACGCCTACACGCTCGCCTTCGGCGGACTGCTGCTGCTGGGCGGCCGTCTCGCCGACGTCATCGGGCGCCGGGCGATGTTCCTCACCGGCCTCGGGCTGCTCACCGCCGCCTCGCTCGGCGGCGGCCTCGCCGACACCGCCGAGTCGCTCGTCGCCGCCCGCGTCGTCCAGGGGCTCGGCGCCGCGCTCATGTCGCCGGCGGCGCTCGCGCTCGTGCTCACGACGTTTCCCGAGGGTCGCGGTCGCGCGACCGCCCTCGGAGTGTGGACCTCGCTCGGCGCACTGGGCGGGACGGCGGGCGTCGCCCTCGGCGGCGTGCTGATCGAGCAGCTCGGGTGGCGCTGGGTGTTCTTCGTCAACGTGCCGATCGCCGTGCTCATCGTCCCCTTCGTGCTCGGCCTGGTGCGCGAGTCTCGCGCACCCGCGGCGCGGGGCTTCGACGCGGCGGGCGCGGTCACCGCGACCGCCGGTGCCACACTGCTCGTCGCGGCCGCGGCGGGTACGGCCGACGAGGCCTGGATCGCCATCATGTTCGCGATCGCCGGCCTGGTGCTGCTCGGAGTGTTCGTCGCGATCGAGTTGCGATCGCGCGCGCCGCTCGTGCCCCTCGGGATGCTCGCCGCCCGGCCGACGTGGGTCGGGATTCTCTCCCTCGCGCTCAACGGGGCGGCCTTCGTCGGCATGTTCTTCCTGCTCGCGCAGTCGCTCCAGGCCGAGCGCGGGATGAGCGCGCTCGAAGCGGGACTCGCGGTCGTCCCGATGGGGCTCGCCGCGATCGGCGGCGCGGTGCTCGCCGGCGCGCTGGTGCCCCGGATCGGCACCCGACTGACGGCCGCGCTCGGTGCGACGGTGGGGGCCGCCGCCCTCGGAGCGCTGGCGCTCGCCGGCCCGGCGAGCCCGTACTCGGTCGGCGTGCTCCCCGCGATCGTCGCCTACGGCCTCGCCATCCCGCTCGTGGGCGTACCGAGCCAGATCGCCGCCGTGCACGCCGCACCGCGGGAACGCGTCGGCACCGCGTCCGGCGCCGCGAACGCGGCGAACCAGCTCGGCGCCGCACTCGGCGTCGCCGCTGCGGCATCCGTGTCGTCATCCTTCGGCTTCGCCGCGGGGTTCGCCCTCACCGCGGCCTTCGCCGCCGCCGTTCTGCTGCTCGTGCTCGCCGCGGCACCGACCCTCGGGGTGCGATCCCGGCCACAGTCCCCGCGGGCATCGCGTGTGCGGGCGACCGCCCGGTCCGCGGCGGCCGCGCGTCCCATCCCTGAACCCGCCGTACCCGAGGAAGGAACCCCCCGATGACTGCTCAGACCCTGACGACCTCCCGTCGCGCACGGATCTCAGGGCGCCTCGCCCAGGGCGGAGTGGCGCTGTTCGTCGTGCTCGTTGCCGTGCTGCATGTGCTCCGACCTGACGTCTCGCCCGTCGACGACCCACTGAGCGCCTACGCGGTCGGCCCGCACGGGTGGCTCATGACGGTGGCGTTCCTCGCGAACGCCTTCGCATTCGCAGCGCTCGCCGCAGGCATGTCGCGCGGCTTCCCCGTCTCGACGGGGCGGCGCCGCACCATCACGGTCCTGCTCGTCGTGGCGAGCGCGGGGATGGCGATCGCGGCTTTCGCGCCGACCGATGTGCCGGTCGTCTCGCCGCCGACTCCGACGGGTCTGATCCACACGGTCGCCGCCCTCGCCGCGTTCCTCGCCCTGGCCGCCTCCGGGGCGGTGTCGCTCGGCTCGTTCTGGGGCGCTCCTGGGGCGACGCCGCGTACCGCAGCGGTGGCGCTCGTCACCGGCGCCCTCATCTCGCTCGTCGTCTTCCTGGGGCTCACCTTCGGTGGGCTGGCGGGCGCCGGGCTCGCGCAGCGCATCCTCACTGCGCTCCTGCTGGCCTGGGTCGCCCTCGCCGGGGGGCGGCTGGCGATGCGCAGGCCCTCAAGATCGTAAGCGCCGGATCCTGCGAGGCCCGCAATCACAGGGTCGTCGCGCGAAGAAGGCTCGGATGTCTTCCGCATAGAGGTCGGGCGCCTCGATGCTGACTGCACCGTGAGGCCCTGGGCCACAAGACCAACTCAGAAGCCCACCCTCATGGCGTCTGAGGAATGGCCGATAGCGCGACGACGAGGCGCAGCTCGCGCCTGGCCCGGGTCGCGCGATACCGCGGACCGCGGCGGTGGCCGCTGTGGGCCGCTTGTGAACCGGTTCAGTTCTGGGATAGATTGCCTTGGTGCCCCTCCACGATGTCGCGTCGGCCCGCCGTATCCCGCTCCGCGAAGGCTGGGCGCTGGAGCTCGCCCGCAGCGAGGACGCGGTGTCGGAGGATGTCGCGCAGGCCCTGCCGATTCCAGCCACCGTGCCGGGCACCGTGCACACCGATCTGCTTGCGGCCGGTCTCATCCCGGATCCCTACCTCGACGACCGCGAGGATGCCGTCGCCTGGATCGGGCGCGCTGACTGGCGGTATCGGCTCGAGTTCGTGCATGAGCCGCACGACGGCGAGGAGGCGGTGCTCTGCTTCGACGGGCTGGATACCATCTGCCGCATCGAGCTCGACGGCGTGCTCGTGGCGGAGACGTCGAACATGCACCGGCGCTACCGCTTCCCTGTCGACCTCCGACCGGGGCGTCACGCGCTCGTCGTGACCTTCTCGTCGGCGCTGCGCCACGCAGTGACCGAGGCCGAGCGGCTGGGCGATCTACCCCGCCAGTATCGGCATCCGTACAACTTCATCCGCAAGTCCGCCTCCCATTTCGGATGGGACTGGGGGCCGACCCTCGTCACCGCGGGGATCTGGCGCGACGCGCGCATCGAGCTCAGCAGTCGTGGCCGAATCGGCGACGTGCGGGTGCTCACCGCGCTGGACGCCGGCGATGGGATCGTGGAGGTCTTCGCCGCGGTGCACGAGCCGCATCCCGGATCCGAGCTCCGCGTGCGCGCCGGGGACGCCGAGGTCCGCGTGCCGGCGGGGCAGCCGGCGCGACTGCGCGTGGCGAAGCCGCAGCGCTGGTGGCCGCGCGGCTTCGGCGAGCCGGCGCTGCACGACCTCGCCGTGACGCTCGAGGCGGACGGCGACGTCATCGACTCGTGGGAGTCGCGCATCGGGTTCCGCGACGTGCGGCTCGACACGTCCGCCGACGAGGAGGGGAGCGCGTTCCGCATCATGGTGAACGACACCCCGATCCCCGTGCGCGGCGTCAACTGGATCCCCGACGACTGCTTCCCTCCGCGTGTCACGAGCGAGCGGCTGCGCACGCGGCTCGGGCAGGCGCTCGATGCCGGCGTGAACCTCGTCCGAGTCTGGGGCGGTGGATGCTACGAGAGCGACGAGTTCTATCGCCTGTGCGACGAAGCGGGTCTGCTCGTGCAGCAGGACTTCCTCTTCGCGTGCGCCGCCTACCCCGAGTCCGAGCCGCTGCGCAGCGAGGTCGAGTCGGAAGCGCGCGACAACGTCGCACGGCTCTCCCGGCATCCGAGTCTCGTGCTTTGGAACGGCAACAACGAGAACTTCTGGGGCGAGCAGGACTGGGGATGGCGCCCCGCGATCGGCGGCCGCCCGTGGGGCGCCGGCTACTACCTCGACATCCTCCCGCGCGTCGTCGCCGCGGTCGACCCGACGCGCCCCTATTGGGCCGGCAGCCCCTACTCCGGGACGCCGGAGATCCACCCGAACGACCCCGACCACGGCACGATGCACATCTGGGACGTGTGGAACCGACTCGACTATCCCGCGTATCGCGGCCATCGGCCCCGTTTCGCGGCGGAGTTCGGATGGCAGGCTCCGCCGGCGTGGTCCACACTGGAGCGGGCCGTCAGCAGCCGGCCGCTGGGGCCCGATTCGCCGCTCCTGCGGTCCCATCAGAAGGCGGAGGACGGGCATGCCAAGCTCGCGCGCGCCATCACGGACCATTTCCCGGCCGCGCACGACGGAGACGACTGGCACTTCGCGGGCCAACTCGTGCAGGCGCGTGCGATCGCGTTCGGGATCGAGCACTTCCGGGCGCTGCGCCCGCGAAACTGGGGCACGATCCTGTGGCAGCTCAACGACTGCTGGCCGGTGATCTCGTGGGCCGTCGTCGATGGCGACGGGCGGCTCAAACCCGCGTGGTACGCGTTGCGCGCCGCCTACGCGACCCGCCTCGTGACGATCCAGCCCGGAGGCTCCGGTCCGGTCGTCCATCTCGTCAACGATGACCCGGTCGACTGGGTCGCCGCGCTCGAAGTGCGCCGCATCGGTCTCGACGGCGGCGACCGAACGAGCGAGCGCTGGGACGTGACCGTCCCCGCGCTCGGCGCGCTCGCCCTGCCCCTGCCGGCCACGCTCGCTCACCCGGACGACCCACGCACCGAGGTGCTTGTCGCGACGACGGCGGAAGGGCGCGGCGTCTGGTTCTGGGCGGCGGATGCCGAGCTGGCCCTCGACCCCGATCCGCTCGAGACCCGGACGCGCCGCGACGGCGGCGATGTCGTGCTCGATATCTCCGCACGATCGGTTGCGCGCGACGTCTGCGTGCTCGCGGACCGCATCGATCCCGCCGCCGAGGCAGACGCCGGAGTCGTCACGCTGCTGCCCGGTGAACAGATGCAGTTGCGCGTCCGAGGGATTCCGCCCGGACGCGACACGGAGCTGACACGCCGACCCGTGCTGAGGCACGCGGCAGAGCTCGTCCCCGAACATGCCAGGGAGCTGCGATGACCGCGCCGGCGTCGCCCGGCGTCGAAGTCCTCGGCATCGGCGAGGCCATGATCCTCGTCACCCCGGCGGAGGCGCAGCCGCTCACCGAGGCGCGGGACTTCCGTCTCGACGTCGGCGGCGCCGAGTCCAACGTCGCCACTCACCTCGCGCGGGCTGGGATCCGGGCCGCGTGGGCCGGCGCAGTGGGCGCCGACCCCCTCGGTGAACGCGTGCTCGCCACCCTCCGCCGACGCGGCGTCGACGTCACGCTCGCGGCCGTGGACGACACCGCGCCCACAGGCCTCTATCTGAAGGATCCGGGGCCGGACGGCACGCGCGTCCACTACTACCGGAGGTGTTCGGCCGCCTCGCGGCTCGGGCCCGACTTCGCCCTCGGGCTTCCGCTCGGCGAGGTTCCGCTCGTCCATCTCACCGGGATCACTTCCGCGCTCTCCCCCTCGTGCGCCGCCCTCGTCGAAGCGGTCATCGGCCGCCGCCGCGCGGTCGGCCTTCCCGTGTCCTTCGACGTCAACCACCGCCCGGCGCTCTGGGGATCGGACGCCGCGGAGCGTCTTCTCTCGCTCGCCCGTCGCTGCGACCTCGTGTTCGTCGGTCTCGATGAGGGCCAGGCGCTGTGGGATGTCGCGACCGCCGCCGATCTCGCAGCGCTGATCGGCTCGGAGTCGCGCACCATCGTCGTGAAAGACGGCGCACGCGCGGCGACCTGGTTCCGCTCAGAGGCGGTTGTCGAGGTCGCACCCGAGCGTGCCGACGTCCACGAGGCGGTCGGCGCGGGGGATGCCTTCGCCGCGGGGTTCATCGCGGGGCTGCTGCGAGGCGGGTCGCCCGAACGCTGCCTCACCGAGGGCAACACGATGGCCCGGACGGTCCTGGGGACGACCGCCGACTTCGCGGAGGTGATCGCGTGAGCTCCGACTGGTTCGAGCTGCAGCTCGCGGCGAGCCCCGTGCTTGTGATCCTGCGGGGCCTCGGCCCAGCGCGAAGCGTCGAACTGGCCGAGCGCGCCTGGGCGGCGGGAGTGCCCCTCGTCGAGATCCCGCTGCAGCGACCGGACGACGCTCTGGCGCTGCGGGCGGTTCGCGCGGCCGGCGGGACGCGCCCCGTCGGGGCGGGGACCGTGCTCGACGTCGGCGACCTCGATGCCGCCGCTGGGGCCGGCGCCGACTTCGCGGTGAGCCCCGGCGTCGACACGGCGGTGCTCGCGGAGGCGGCGGCACGCGGCATCCCGCTTCTCCCTGGCGTCGCGACCGCCACCGACATCCAGACCTGCCTCACGCACGGGTACCGCTGGCTCAAGGCCTTCCCGGCGGCGCAGCTGGGCACGGGATGGTTCGCCGCCATGCGCGGCCCGTTCCCCGACGTGTCGTTCGTCGCGACGGGCGGCGTCACACCCGCCGAAGCCGCCGACTACCTCGCAGCCGGGGCGCGAGCGGTGGCGCTCGGGTCGGCGTTCGCGGGTGAGGATGCCGTGGCCGGCGTCGCGGCGCTGCTGGCGGGTCCGGCTCAGGGCGCGCGATGAAGGCCGAGCCGGGGGCGATGGAGGTCTTCCGCGACCCGCGCCGGCCTGTGGACGAGCGCGTCGCCGGCCTGCTCGGACGCATGACTCGCGCGGAGAAGGCCGCTCAGCTGGGTCAGCGTCTTCCCGGCTGGAACATCTGGTCGCGGACGGCGGCCGGACGCCTCCAGGTCGAACCGATGCTCGACGAGGAGGCGGCACGGCGGGGCGGTATCGGAGCGATCTACGGTCTTCAGCGCGCCGACGCCTGGACGGGCAGCGACTGGAGCGACGGAGTGCGACCGGAGGAGGGGGCGGAGCTCGCGGCACTCGTGCAGGAGCGAGTGATCGCATCGAGCCGCTTCGGCATCCCGGCGCTCATGGTCGAGGAGGCACCACACGGGCACCAGGCGCTCGGCGGAACTGTCGTTCCCGTTCCGCTCGCCCTCGGGTCGAGCTGGCGACCCGAGCTCGCCCGCGAAGCCGCTGCTCGGTCGGCATCTGAGCTGCGCGCTCGCGGTGCCCACATTGCGCTCGTCTCGGGCCTCGACCTCCTGCGCGACCCGCGCTGGGGCCGCTCCGAGGAGTGCTACAGCGAGAGTCCCTACCTCGCCGCGCAGTTCGTCGAGGCGACGGTGCGGGGCATCCGCGACGTGCCGGGCGTCGGTGCAGTGCTCAAGCACTTTGCGGCGCAGGGCGCAGGGATCGGTGGGCGCAACGGCTCCGGCGCTCCCATCGGTCCGCGGGAGCTCGCCGAGATCCATCTGCCACCGGCGCACGCCGGCGTGCGGGCCGGCGCGGTGGGTGTCATGGCCGCCTACAATGACATCGACGGCGTGCCGTGCGTGGCTGACCGCGCTCTGCTCACGGACGTGCTGCGCACCCGGTGGGGGTTCGACGGGTTCGTCATGTCGGACATGTTCGCGATCGATCGGCTACAGACCTCGGGTGCGACGCCTGCGCAGTCCGCTTCGCTCGCGCTGCGTGCGGGGGTGGACATGAGCCTGTGCGACGAGGCGTTCGAGCACCTCGAGGACGCGATCGAGCGGGGACTGATCGACGACACAGACCTCGACCTCGCGTGCGGTCGGGTCCTGGGCGTCAAGGTGCGGCTCGGCCTGCTCGATCCGCCGTCTCCCGCCCCCTCGTTCCCGCCTCCTCCCGACGCCGTCTGGGCGCGCGAGCTCGCGGGCGCCGGAGCGGTGCTACTGTCCGATCGGTCGGCACTGCCGCTGAAGGCGAATGCGCGGGTAGCGCTCCTCGGACCCCTCGCGAGCGCGCCGGGCGCGCTCCTCGGCGACTACGTCGCACCGCAGGCCGAGGGCGTCGCGCGCAGCCTGCGCGACGCGTTCGCGCAGCGGTCGCCGGGTCTCGCAGCGGAACCTGGCTGCGACCTCCAGACGCCGCTCGACGGGGGGATCGCCCGTGCCGTCGCGGCGGCCGCGACGGCGGATGTCGCGGTGCTCGTGCTCGGTGGCACGAGCGAGCGCGGCTACGACGACGACTTCCAGTCCAACGGAGCGGGCCTCCCCGGTGAGAGCGCGTTCCGCGCGACGAGCGGCGAGGGCTTCGACATGGCCGAGGTGCGGCTGCCCGCCGCGCAGCTCTCCCTCGCGCGCGCCGTCACTGCGACCGGCGTGCCGACGGTGGCGATCGTCATCTCGGGGCGTCCGCACGGGCTCGGCGATCTCGTGGACAGCTGTGCCGCCGTGCTGTGGAGCGCGTTTCCCGGGCCGGCGGGTGCCGACGTGCTCGTCGAGATCGTGTACGGGGAGCGCGAGCCGACGGGAAGGCTCGCGGCGTCCCTGCCCGCCGCGAGCGGCACGCTGCCCGCGGCGAGCGACGAGCGGATCGAGACGACCTCGCGCTACGTGGACGCCGATGCAGGCGCGCCCCTGCCTCTGGGTGCCGGGCTCGGCTGGACCTCCTGGGAACTCAGCGAGGCGACCCCCTTCACGGCACACGTCGCGACGGCGACCGACGCCGGGCTGGAGGCGACGCTGCGCAACACGGGAGCCCGCGGCGGCGTGCAGCTCGTGCAGCTCTACGCACGCGCGGTCGTGCCCGGCCGCACCCCCCGCCGTGCGGTGCTCGCGGGGTTCGCGCGGGTCGCGGCCGCCCCGGGGGAGGAGGTGCCGGTGCGCGTCGGCGTCGATCCCCTCGCACTGGAGCCGCTCGGCGACCCACGCAGCGGCGTCCTCGAGCTCTGGCTCTCGATGGAGGGCTCCACGGTGCCGGAATCGCGCGTGCGCGTCGCCGTCAGCGGCTGACGACGGCGGCGAGCCCGGACCGCGCGGCCCCGCCACGCAGTCCTTCGACGCGTAGGCCCGGGCAGCTCACCGCCTCCACGGCATGGGCGAAGTATGGGGCGGCGCCGGTCCACACGACCTCGCAGTCGCGCAGGGTCGCGTCACCGACGTTCTCCAGGTAGAAGCCGGAGATCGGATGAGGGTAGAGGTCGGGCCCGCCTGCGAACGGCCGCCGATCGAAGAGGCCCCCGGTCTCTGCCGCCGTGTCCACGAGTTCGATGCGCACGTTGTCGAGGAGGACCTCCGTGACGTGCCCGGGTCCCACCGCAGACATGTTCACGCCGCTCTCGCCGCGCGCGAGGATGTTCACGAACCGCACGTTCCGGATCGAGCCGACCCTGTCGAACCATGGGAACGCGCTGATGTGCAGCGGCTCCCCGCGTCCCCACCACTGTTCGGCGACGAGAGCCGTCTCGATCAGGCAGTCCGACACGAGGATGTCCTCGAAGCGACCCTCCTGGCCGAGCTTGAGCGACACGCCGCGATTGCTGCGGCGGATGACGCAGCCGGTCACGACCACGTTGCGGATCGCGCCGGTCGCGTCTGCGCCCAGGACGATCGCGCTCGAGGCGCTCTCGAGGATGCAGTCCGAGATGATGACGTCCTCGCACTCCCCCGAGCCGGCGAACTCGTCGACGGCCTTGAGCGAGATCGCGTCGTCGGGCGTGCGGATGTCGCAGCCGGAGATGCGCACGCCGCGGCACCGGTCGATGTCGATCCCGTCGGCGTTGGGCGTCTTCATGTCCGCACGGATGACGAGCCCGGCGATGCGCACGTCCTCGCAGCCCGTGAGCCGCAGCGACCACAGCGCGGCATCCGCCATGCGGAAGTCGGTGAGCGAGACGTCCGCGCAGTCGAGGAGAAAGACCGTGAAGGGGCGCTCGGGGTGCATGCGGTACATCGGGCCGAGATCCTTGCGCACGTACGCGTGCGCCGAGCCGTCGAGCGTGCCCGGGCCCGTGATGGCGATGCCCGTCGCTCCTTCCGCCCAGATGAAGGCCCCGCCGTCCGGGAAGTCGTCGCGGACGACGCCCCCCGACAGTGCGCTCACGGGCCGGCGGGCCGTGATGTCTCCCCAATCCCCGCTGGCCTGGAGCACGGCGCCGTGCTCCAGGTGGAGTTCGACATGCGAGCGCAACGTGATCGTGCCGCTTCGGAACCGTCGTCCCGCGGGCACCACGACACGACCCCCGCCGCCGGCCGCCGCCGCGTCGACTGCAGCCTGGATCGCGACGGCGTCGTTCGTCGCGGCATCCCCGACCGCTCCGAAGCGGACGATGTCGAAGTCGGCCATGTCAGGTGCGTCCCGGTATCGTGACCCACTCCGTGCCGAAGCCGGGGACCGTCACCTCGCGACCGTCGGGCATGACCACCCGCTGTGCATCGGGGCTCGGGTTCGCGATGGCCACCCGCAGGCCGTCCTCCGCATCGACGGCCAGCACGCCGAGCGGGGCGGGAGCGGAGGCCCTGTGCAGCGGGCGACCGGCGAGCGCCGCCAGGCGGGAGATGGCGGTAGCGGCGGGAGAGTCCGGTGGAATGTCGCGCGAGAAGTAGCGCAGCGACGCCGGCGCCTCGGGTGCGGCGGATGCGGCGCTTGCCACGACCCAGGTCGCGGCAAGCGGTGTCGTCCAACGGCGCGGCGCGGGTCCACCGGGCGGCTCGGGGACGTAGCGGTGCGCGTCGTCGAGCCAGTCGCCGGCCACATCGAGGAAGGAGACCGGCCCGAGGTGCACAGGCGCGCCGCCCGCCAGCGCACGGGCATGGCGGACGAGGTCGCCGTGCATCGCGGCCGTCTCCAGCACGGAGTCGTCGTCCGCGGCGTGCACGGCGCCGTTGACGCCCAGCTCCACGGCGGGTGGCCTCTGTGCGGGCGGATGCTCGTTGAGCTCGATGAATCCACCTGCTGGGCGCAGCGATGCCGGACTGAGGCATCCGTCGTACACGCCGACAGGGGGCATCCGGCCCACCGGCTCGCCGATCTGGACGCGCTGGCGCCCGATCGGGTGCGGGCGCCCAGTCGTGTGCTGGCGGCCGGGGGTCCACCGCAGCTGCACGCGATGCTCGAAGCGCTGCTGAGCGCGTGCAAGGAGCGGCACGGGTCCCGTCGTGGTGGTGTACGCCTTGTAGGAGGCGTCGGTCCAGTTACGCTGGTCCTCGAGCTCGAGCTCGTCTCCCGTGATCTCGACGTCGAGGCGTCCCCCAGTGGGAGGCTTCGCTCGCAGCCGCGTGAACGGACTGTGGAACGCGGGTGCGTCCGGATGGCTGCGAGCCCGCGCGACGATCTCGCCGGGAAAGGTGAAGCTGTTGCGCACGCCGCCGCGTTCGGTCGTCGCCTCCGCGTGCCGGAACGTGCGGTCGTCGAAGAGCAGGCATGGTCCGATCCTGTTGTAGGGGAAGTCGGCGAGGGCGATGCCGAGCGTCTCCACGGTGAGCACGTTCCCGGCCGCCGTCGCGATCAGGGAGGCGGCCAGCGGGAACGCGGCGTCGGCCGGCTCCGCATCGATGCGGAGCGTGAAGCCGTCGCGCGTCCGCGTGCGCTCTCGGTGCTGCACGATCATCCGAGCCGTGCGCCAGTGCGGGTCGCGGGCCGCGAAATAGAAACGGCCGAGGACTGGTTCGCCATCGAAGCGGATGCCGCGGAGCTCGAGTCCGTCCTCGCGGTCCTCCCGTGTGGTGTATCCCATCGTCAGCCCTTCACGGCTCCCTGGACGAGGGCGTCCTCGAGTCGCCGGTTGAGGATGAGGTACATCACGAACACCGGGATGATCGAGATGACCGCTCCCGCGGCGACCTGCGCGTAGTTCGTGTTGCCGGTCGCGCTCACGAGTGTCGGCAACGCGACCTGGATCGTGCGGTTGATCGGTTGCGGTCCGACGATGACGAGGGTGTAGAGGTACTCGTTCCAGTACGAGATGAACTGCAGAATGCCGACGGTCGCGATGCCGGGGACGACGAGCGGGATGTAGACGCTGCGGAAGATCCTGAACCTGCTCGCCCCGTCGATCGTCGCGCTCTCCTCGAGCTCGCTCGGGACGGTGCGCATGAACTGAGTGAGCAGGATCACGGCGAGGGGCTGCGCCGATGCCGACAGATAGAGAATGATGAACTCGCGCGTACGGTACATTCCCAGCCCGATCGCGAGCAGGAGTGTCGGCACGAGCGCAGCGAACCCGGGGATCAGGAATCCGAATGCATAGACGCGCTCGACGATGCTGCCGATCCTGCCCCTCGCGCGGGCGAGGCCGTACGCCGCGGGCAGTGCTACGGCGAGCGTGAGGATGAGGGCGCTGGCGGTGATGTACAGCGAGTTCCAGAGCGCGGTGCCTGCTTCGAGGTACGTCCAGACGAAGGCGAAGTTCTCCCAGCCGGCGGAGAACGACGGAGTCAACGGCGTGCGGAAGACTTCGAACCGCTCCTTGAATGCTGAGATGACGATCCAATACAGCGGCAGCAGAAGCGTCACCGCGTACAGTCCGATCGCGATGTAGGCGACCACGAAGCCCCTGCTCGGGCGAGTCCGGCGTCGGCGCGTGACGGCTTCTGCTTGCGAGCTCATATCAGTACCTCTGCCGGAACGCTCGGCGGATGATGAGGAGACCGATGCTCCCCAGGATGAACAGAAGGACGCCGATGGCCTGGCTGTATCCAATGGACGGCGCTCCGGTGAACGCGAAGCGATAGACGAGCCACGAGAGTGTCGATGTGGCCTGGCCAGGTCCGCCAGCGGTCATGACCAGGATGAGCGCGGCAGACCCGAACAGCGTCCACAGGAACTGGAGCATCAGCACGACTCCGAAGAAGTCGATCGAGATCGGGAACGCGATGCGCCACATGCGCTGCCAGTGGTTCGCGCCGTCGAGTTCGGCGGCGGCGTAGACGTCGCCGTCGATCGCCGAGAGCCGCGCGGCGAAGAGGATCGAATTGAACCCGAGCCCCGACCAGATGCCGACCAGGATGATGCAGAGCATCGCCGTGCTCTCGTTCGCGAGCCAAGCCCTGGTCCATTCCTCGAGTCCGACGGCCGTGAGCAGGGAGTTGATGAGTCCGGCCGGCCCGAACACGACGGTGAAGATCGTGCCGAGTTGCGCCACGGAGATGAGGGCGGGGATGAAGAGCACGACGCGGAAGAACCGATGGCCGCGGAACTTGAGGCTGAGGAAGTAGCCGAGCATGAAGCCGCCGACGACTTGGATGGGGACGGTCGCCACGAGCTGGATCGCAGTGTTCACGATCGCCGTCCCGACTCGCGGGTCGTTGAACATCTCGGCGAAGTTCTCGAAGCCGATGAACTCGGGCGTCGCGATGATGCTCGTCCAGTCCGTGAAGGAGATGAGGAACATCGCGATCAGCGGACCAATGGTGAAGATCAGGTACCAGAGGAGCGAGGGGATGGTGAAGAACGCCAGCACGCGGTTGCTCCGGCGGAGCGATCCCGCACGGGGTGGGGCGGTCTTCGGCGCCTTCGTCTCCGTCGACATGATGATCGTCTCGGTTGTCACTTCGGACTTTCGTGGTCAGGAAGCGGGTCCGGCGCATGCCGGACCCGCCTCGCGGTGGGAGGAGACTGCGGCCGAGCTCAGCCCTGCCAGAGCTGGTCGAGCCGCGCCGCGAACTCCTCAGCTGTGGCACCCGGTGTGCCGATGAACCACGTGACCTCGGGGGTGATGTCGACGCCGGCCTTGACGTAGAGGTCGTGGATCGTCGCGAGGTCGTTGTTGTCGGTGATCGTCGCATTCTGCTGGAGAAGCGGATTGCTCCACTCGACGTCGCCGATGACCGCGGCCTGGACCGACGAGATCTGGTTGGACTCGCCCACCCACGCCTGGAGTTGCTCGGGTGCGTAGAGGAAGTCGATGAACTGCTTGACCAGGCTCAGCTTCGCTTCGTCGTCGGCGGCGTTCTGGGAGAGCATCAGCCCGTTCCCGCCGATGGGGAAGAGGATCGGCTTGTCGTAGGCTGCGCCGTCGGGAAGCGGCAGTCCCGCGACCGTCGTCGCCGCGGTAACCTCCTCACCGAGGGCCGTGAAGCCCCATGAGCCGAAGTGCGCGATCGCGACCTTGCCCTCGTCGTAGGCGTTCACGCAGTCGTCGTAGGCGTAGCCTGCCGCGTCCTGGATGAACACTTCGCCGTCACGCAGATCGCCGAGCAGCTCGATCCCCTTCAGGGCGTCCGGATCGTCGGCGAATCCTCCGTTCGCCATGATGTCGGCGATCCTGTCGCCCGTGAACAGCTGCGCCCACAGCCAGAACTGGCCGCCGCCGCCCCAGTCCTTGCCTGGAAAGCAGAACGGCTCGATCCCGGCGTCACGCAGGGCCGTGGCGGCCACGACGAGTTCGTCGACCGTCGTCGGGATGGAGTCGATGCCGGCTTGGGCGAGGAGATCCGTGTTGTACCACACCGGCCAGCTTCCGCTCTGGTACGGGAACCCGCCGACCTTCCCGTCATAGGTCCACCACGGGTCGACGACACCAGGCAGCAGGATGTCGGAGATTCCCCACTCATCGAGGTAGGGCGTGACATCGGCGATGAGACCGTTGTCGAGCCAGGGCTTCACTTCGGGGGTGAAGTTGAGCGTGATCAGATCGGGCATCTGGCCCGCGACCGACGCCGTTTCGACCGTCGTCCGGAGATCTTCGAAGGCGACCGTCTCGACGTTGACCTTGATCCCGGTGTCCTCGGTGAAGTCGGCGACAGCGGCCGACAGGAAATCGCCCGTCGCGTCGCCGACCTGCCAACCGGAGAGAATCGTGATCTGGTCGTCCTCAGACGGCGATCCGCCGGCCGCGCAGCCCGAAAGCGCGCTCGCGGCAACCGCGGCGGCACCGATCGAGGCGAAGATCCGCCGCTTCGTGGCGATGGGACTCATCTTGGCTCCTTACATCCTTGTATGGGTTGCGAGATCGTCAACCTGCCGGCTTTGGCTCGAGACGTTCGCAGAGTTGCTGTGGGTACTGGTACTGAACCGGTTCAGGAGGATTGAATCACCGTCTTGTGGCACTGTCAAGACTGCGGGGGTGAATCAGTCGAGCGGGCATCTCGTCTTCGGTCAGCGGCGCGCGCTTCGCGCCGATGCGAATCTGAACCGGTTCGGCACCACTCCGGTTGTTACGGGCACGGAGCGGAATCGCGGTGTGCGGTCCGCGTCGAAGTCGGTCAGCATCTCGCGGAGGTGCTCGGCGTAGTATTCGTGCTTCGGAGGGTGGTCTCGCCGCGGCCGGCTTGGTGGAGCACTCGCGGGGCGGGGGATCGTCTCGCATGATCGGGATCGGCACCGCTCCGGACGGCCTCGAGGACATGGGAGAAAACATCTCGCGTTCTCATGCCTGGCGCCTCCTCGACCGGTAGTTGCGCACCTTCGATTGGGCGCCGCAGACGTTCATCGAGCACCAGCGGCGCCGCCCTGCCTGGGAGTCGTCGTAGAAGAGTAGTGAGCAGTCTGGGCCTTCGCATTCGCGGATCCGGTCGATCCGCCCATGCGCGAGCAGTTCGACGGCGTCGCGGGCGATGGTCGAGATCGCGGCGTCGACGGCACTACCCTGCCAGGCGACCGCCCCCAGGCCGGGTTGTCGCAGGATCGGGGCGAGGTCCGGACGCATCGCCGCGGCGTTGACGGCGCTGAGCGCGTCGGCCGGAAGCGGCCGTGACGCCATCGCTGCACGGACCAGCTCGTTCACGGCCTCACGCAGACGACGAAGACGATCGAGCTGCCCGTTGGTCATGCTGTCCATCGCGCCGGTGGGCAGGACGCCGGCGGCGGCGAGCCAGGCGGTGCCGGACTCCGCGTCAGGGATGCGCTCGATCGGCTCGGCATGCCGCTTGCCGAGTGTCGCGACCAGGTTCAGGCAGACCCGTGCGCCGTCGAGTCGGAACCGGGAAGCGGACATGCCATCGAGCCTATCGCATTGACACCGGATGAACCGGTAACGCAGACTGTCACTGATTCATCCAGTAACAGGAGGTCGACGTGAATGTTGCACAGCTCAGCGAGTTCGGAGATGCCGAGGTGCTTGATCTCGCAGAGGCGCCCATGCCGGAGCCCGGACCGGGTCAGCTCTTGCTGCGGCTCGTCGCCGCGTCCGTGAACCGATCCGACATCCTGTTGCGGTCCGGGCGTTATAACACGCTTCCTGTGCTCCCGGCGACTCCCGGCATCGAGGGCGCCGGAGTCGTCGCCGCACTCGGGGACGACCTCGACGGGTTCCGGGTCGGCGATCGTGTGGTCGCGTGGGGGCCCTCCGGGTTCTACGCCGAATATGCCCTCGCCGACGCGACTCGCACCGTCCCGGTCCCGGATCGGGTTCCGCTCACCACGGCGGCGGCGCTTCCGGTCGCCTGGCTCACCGCCCGCGCAAGCCTTCGCGAGCTCGGCGGACTCCGCGCCGGGCAGAGCGTCCTCATTCACGCCGCTGCAAGTGGCGTCGGCACCGCGGCGGTCCAGACCGCGAAGACTGATGGCGCGACCGTGATCGCGGTCGTCGGATCCGACGAGAAAGCGGCACTGGCCCGCGAGCTCGGCGCAGACCACGTGCTGCGACGCGACCGCGATGACCTTGTCGAGCAGACCAAGCGCCTCACCGCCGGCCGCGGTGTCGACCTCGTCCTCGACCTCGTCGGCGGAGCGGCTTTCCCCGTCAGCCTCCGCCTCGCCGCTGCCGGTGGCCGCGTCGTCGTCGTCGCGAACGTCGCGGGCGAAGCCGGCACGATCGACACCCGGGACTTCTACCCCCGCAACATCAGCATCCACGGCTTCCAGTTCACCAACCGCCAGACCCTCGGCTGGGATCCCCGCCCCGATCTCTCGACCCTCCTCGCCGAGATCGCGGACGGCGTCTACCGTGTCATCATCGACAACGAGCTCCCGCTCGCCGATGCTGCGCAGGCGCACCGACTCATCGAGGACAACGTGACGCGCGGCAAGGTCATCCTCGCCATCACCGACGAATAGCGGTCGGCGCCCTCCATATAGCCGTTTCACTCTGGGGCGCACTCCGTGCCTTCGCGGTCGCATCCGCCCGATCGGCCGCCAAGGCCCGTGCTCCAGGTGACCGAGCCCCCTGGGCCACGAGCCGACTGGCCGCCGTCAGCCCGGAGGGGCCGGCGCCGCCGAAGACCGCATCATGGATCATGCCCGCACCCTACCGGCCACGAAGTCCGCTGCGCGGTAGGCGTCGCCGCGCTCGCTGCGGCGCACTGCGAGGGCGACGAGGGGCTGCAGCAGCCGGTCAGAGCCCGCGAGCTGGAGGCGTTTGTGCAGGATCAGCTCGCAGCGGTCCGCGCCGAGGGGGACCAGCCGGCGGCTGCCGAGGGCCGCGGTGCCGTCGCCGACCCGCCAGGAGAAGGCGGCGCCGGGCTCGACGCCGTGGATCTCGATCTCGCTCACGACGGCGCGGCCGAGGACGACCAGCTCTTCGACCACCTGCGCGCCCTCGTAGACCGGGCCGGGGCGGTCTTGCTCTATCCGGCGCAGCCCCTCCCGCCAGTGCAGATCGTTGGCGTAGTCGGAGAGCAGCGCCCAGGCAGCCTCCTGCGAGGCCTCAATGACAGCCCGGCTCGTAGTCTCGATGGCGCCCATTCCGCTCCCTAGGTAGTTTCCCAAGACACTGTATCTCGGTTGACTATTATCGTCGATATGCAGGATGCTCCGGATTTCGCCGACCACGCCGTCGCGCAATGGCAGCGGCAGCGGCCCGAACTCGATTTCTCGGCCATGGGGCCGCTCGCCCGCTTCGCCCGCTTGGGGCTGCTCGGGCAGCAGCTCGTAGACGGGATCTTTGCCGCCGAGAGCCTCGACCGCGGCGAATTCGACGTGCTCGCCACCCTGCGGCGCAGCGGACCCGACACCGCGGTGACCCCCTCACGCCTCGCCGAGTCGCTGCTTACCACCCGCGGCGGCATGAGCAAGCGGATCGATCGGCTGGAGGCGCGCACCCTGGTGCGGCGGGCCGGCCTGCCCGGCGACCGGCGCAGCCAGCTCATCTCCCTCACCCCTGACGGCCTCGCCCTCATCGACCGGCTCGTGGAGCGGCACGCGGCCAACGAGTCGCGGCTGCTCAATGTCCTCAGCCCCGAGGATCTCGCCGGCTTCGACCGCGCCCTGCGCCGTCTGCTCGCCGCGCTCCCCGAGCTGCTGGACGCGCCGCAGCCCGAGGCCGGGCCCGCTATCCGGTGACGACGTCGGTGACGGCGCGGCGGGGGCTCGGTCTCGGGGTGCGTGTGGGGTGGCCGAGGCGGAAGGCGACCAGCGCCTGCTCGGCGGGGATGCCGAGCGCGGCGGTCCAGTCGGCCGTGAGGGCGTCGCGGGAGCCGGTCGCGCGGGCCCGGTCGATGCGCTCCGTCACCTGGTTCATGTGCTGGAAGCTGAGGCCGAGCTCGGTCGCGTGGAGATGGGCCCGTTCCAGGAGTCGCCCGCCCGCGAACTGCAGCACCGGGTCGTAGACGTCGTCGACGACGACGATGCCATAGGCGGCCGCCGTCTTCGTGGCCACGTCCCGCGTGGTGTTCAGCCAGAACCGGTCGCCGTCCTCGCGGGAGCTCGCGGGGAGGATCTTCGCGAACGCGAGGGTGACCTCATCCAGTCCCTGGCCGTCGAGCGTGAGGCCGTCGCGGTAGCGGTCGATGTCGGCCCGGTCGTTGCGGAACCAGGAGAAGCCTTCGGCGGACTGCTCGGCGTCGTCGACGATCGCCTGGGTGGCCCGCACGATGAGCTCACCGATGGCCGCGCGCGCGGTGGCGCCGGCGATCACGAGGAGCCGGGCCTGCTCGCCGGCACCGGCGAGTGCCTCGAATCCCGCGAGCACGTCGGCATCGACTGGCGTGTCCGTATAGGGGCCGCGATCGCTGTGCCGTCGGGGGATCGCTGCGGCTCGGGTCCGGTCCTCGACGCTCATTGGCGCGCCCGGCACGAAGGTGACGCGCGCGACGAGCTCCGGGTCGGCCGCGGCGGGGACCACCGTGACCCCGGTGTCGAGCCCCTGTCTGCGGGCGGCCACGGCCATGTTCTCGACGGCGCAGCCGAGCCCGGCGTGGTGCTCACGACTGGCTGGATCGGTGACTGGCATCATCCGCATCGGATCGGAGCGCACCTCGACCGTCTCGCCTGCGACGGTGAACTGCCACGGCTGCGTGTTGTGGGGGCTCGCGGCGAGGACGCCGGCGGCGACGATCGCCTCGACACCGGTCAGCGACTCCCACTGATGCCACAGCTCGTACGGTTCGCCCTGCCCAGAGCTCCAGACGCCGTTGAGGGCGCCCCGCACGGCCGCCCCGGCGCCACCGGCCGCAATGACGCCGCCCGCGCCGATGCCGATCCAGGCCAGCAGGCGCCGCCGTGTCAGACCGCCACGGGCGGGCGGCGCAGGCTCCTCGCCCGGGATGGGTGCTGGGGGTTCGCTCATCATCGCTCCACGGTCAGGCGGTGTCGGTTCGGGTGCTCGAGCTGCCGCTCGCCCGCCTCGGTCAGCAGCGCCCGCAGCAGCACGGTGCTTACCGCCCGGGCGCGGACGGGTCCGGCCTCCGGCTCGACGACGTCGAGGAACGCGGGCGCGGCCTCGCTCGCGATCCATGCGGCGACGACCGCGTCGCGCAGGTCGACGCTCCCGACGGCGTTGTGCAGCAGGCCGGCCGCGGCGAGCGAAGCCAGGACCGCGCTGTGCGCGGCGGTTTTCACCTCGAAGGCGCTTCGATACACGGCGGCGAGCTCGGGATCCGCGTGCAGCAGTGCGACCAGCTCACGAGAGAAGAAGGCGTAGCGGGCGCTGACTGCCGGCTGGGCGACGACGCCTGCGAAGAACGCACGCAGAGTCGCCCCCGGGTCATCGCTCTCGGGGATGGACGGGCCGGACGAGCGGCTCCACTCCTCGAACAGCGCCCGGATCACGGCCCGCTTGTCGGGGAACCAATAGTAGAGGTTGCCCGGGCTCACCCCGGCCGCCGCCGCGATGTGATTCGTCGACACCGCCGCCGTGCCGCGGGCGTTGAACAGTTCCCGCGCGGCCTCGAGGATCTCCTCTCGCCGGGCGGCCGTGCGCTGCGGCGTACGGGGACTCGGATCCTTCGACATAACTGTTAGAGTATTTACTCTAGTAGATCGTGTCAAGACCCGTGTCGCCGACACGGCCGAACGCCGGGCGGGCATGCTCCTCTGCGCCGTCGGGCGGACGCTCGAGCGCGTTCTGGAGGATCGCGACCGCACGGTCGAGGGCCTCCGGGTGCGCGGTGAACGGGATGCGGATGCGGTCGATCGCCCCGCCTTCGATCGCGAACTGCGTGCCGTGGGCGAGGGCGAGACCTTGCCGATGCGCTCGATCGACCAAGGTCCGCGCGGAGATTCCGTGGACGCGGAGCCAGATCGTCAGCCCGCCGTCCGGGGTCGTGAAGTCCCAGGCGTCGCCGGCTTCGAGCGCGGCGGCGAGGTGGTCGCGCTGCGTGCGTAGTTGGGTGCGGCGCTGCACGAGAAGTTCGTCGAGGGAGGCGACCAGCGGTCGGGCCGCGAGCTGGGTCAGCGGCGACGGCGTGAAGAGCCCGGTGAGCGGGTTGCGCTGCAGCCGGCGGATCATCGGGGCGCTCGCCCGGATCCAACCGACGCGGATGCCGCCCCAGACGGTCTTGCTCGTCGTCCCGAGGGCGACGACCGGGGAGCCGGCGATGCGGGGGATGGGTCGCGGGGGGTCGCGCAGGTCGAGGTCGCGCATGGTCTCGTCGATGACGAGGGTGATGCCGAGCCGGTCTGCGAGCGTGGCGAGATCGAGGCGCTGCTCTGGCGGCATGAGCGCGCCTGTCGGGTTGTGGAAGTCGGGCACGAGGTAGGCGATCGCACCGCGGGAGGCCGCGCCGATCGCGGTCAGGTCCCAGCCCTGTTCGGTGACCGGGATCGCGATCGTCCTGGCGCGTCGGGCGCGGATCAGCGCGAGCGCTCCGTGGTAGCTCGGGTTCTCCACCAGGATCGGCCGCCGGCGGTCGTGGAGCTCCTCGAGAATCAGATGGAGTGCGGCGCGCGCCCCAGTCGTGATGAGGATCTCGCGTGGTTCGGTGGGCATACCCTCAGCGGTGTAGCGGACCGCGATCGCCGCGCGCAGTTCCGCATCGTGCGTCTCGGTGACACCGTCGCCGACGAGCAGGGGCGGGAGCGCTGCGGCGGCGAAGCGACCCGCCGCAGTCACCGCGGCATGCGGCGCCGCAGTGACCGCATGCGTGAGGTCGAGCTCGAGCTCGCCGCCGGGATGGTCGAGCGTCCACGGCGTGATCCGCTCGGTCACGGCGGTCGGGAGCCGCAACTCGCTCCCGCTGCCATGACGGGTCACCATCCATCCGCCGCGGCGCAGCACTCCGAGGGCGTTGACCAACGTCCCGCGGCTCACCCGCAGCGACTCGGCCAGTGCCCGCTCCGACGGCAGCACAGTGCCCACCCCGAGCCGGCCGTCGAGCACCGCCGCCCGGACCGATTCCGCGAGCGCGTCGGCGAGGGTCGGCGCTGAGGACCGCCACGCCCCGAGCGCCGCCGCGAGCTCACGCGATCCGACTCGACCCGAGACCATTGGTCCACTTTATCCAGGGTGGACCAACTACCGATGCGGTGATCGACGTAGCATCATCGCATGCACCCGCGCCTCGCCGCCGACCTCGACCGCCTCCCGAGCCTGCTCGACACCACGGTCGCCGCGGCCGCACGCGGATTGGCCTCGCTCGAGGATCGTCCCGTTGCGGTCGCCGTGCCGATACCGGCCCTCGTCCCGGTACCCGAGCACGGCATCGGACTCGGCGGCGCGCTCACCTCCTTCGCCGAGACCTGGGAGGCCGGCCTCTCCGGCAGCGCCGGACCCCGCTATCTCGGCTTCGTCACCGGCGGCGCGACCCCTGCGTCGGTCGCCGGTGACTGGCTCGCCAGCGCCTACGACCAGAACGTCGCCGCCGGTGGCGACTCGCTCGCCCCGGAGCTGCAGCGCCAGACCCTCACCTGGCTCGCTGAGCTGTTCGGCATCGGCACTGCGCATCGCGGCTCCTTCGTCACCGGCGCGACCGTCTCGAACACCGTCGGCCTCGCGATCGCCCGCGAATGGATCGGCGAGCAGCTCGGCGCCGACGTCTCCCGCGACGGCGTCGCCGCGCTCGGCCCCGTGACGGTGCTCTCCGGCACGCCGCATTCGAGCATCCCGAAGGCGATGTCGGTGCTCGGGCTCGGCCGCGACCGGCTGCAGCGGGTTCCGACCCTGCTCGGACGGGAGGCGGTCGATGTCGTCGCGCTCGAGACGGCCCTCGCCTCCCTGGACGGCAAACCTGCGATCGTCGTCGCGAACGCGGGCACGGTGAACACCGTCGATTTCGACGACCTTCGCGCGATCGCCGCACTCCGCGAGCGCTACCCCTTCTGGCTGCACGTCGACGGGTCGTTCGGCGCCTTCGCCGCGCTGTCGCCCGAGCACGCGCACCTCGTCGACGGCCTCGACCTCGCCGACTCGATCTGTCTCGACCTGCACAAGTGGCTCAACGTGCCCTACGACGCGGCCGTGCAGTTCAGCCGCCGCCTCGACCTGCAGACGAAAGTGTTCCAGAACACCGCGAGCTACCTCACCGTCGTCGGCGACGACCCCGACCTCATCCACCTCACCCCCGAGAACTCGCAGCGATTCCGGGCGCTGCCCACCTGGTTCTCCCTGGTCGCCTACGGGCGCGAGGGTCATCGGGAGATCGTCGAGCGTGACATCGCCCTCGCCCGCGCCCTCGGCGACCGGATCGACGCCGACCAGGCGCTGAGGTTGCTCGCCCCGGTCCGGCTCAATGTCGTCTGCCTCACCCTCGCCCAGAATCCCACTCCTGAGCGCGTGAACGCTCTCGCCGCCGCAGTCGCCGCGTCCGGCGAGGCGTTCCTCACCGGCACCGTGTATGACGGGACGCCGGGGCTCCGCGCCGCCTTCTGCAACTGGAGCACGAGCATGGAGGATGTCGAACTGGTCCACGCGGCACTAGCGAAGGCGGCCGAGCTTTGTTCGCCGGTGGACTAGGGAGCATGCCGAATGCGGCCGAAGGGCATGCTTGGAGGGATGAGCTGGGAGTCGACGGCCGAGCACCATCGGCTTGCGAGCGAGCTCGTGCGGAAGCGACTCGACAGTATGCATGCGGCGCGATCCTGCTCACTTCGGCAATCCGAGCTCGCGCAGCTGTGCGGTCCGTTCTCCGCCCCTGTCGCCGGTGTTGACGGTACCGACGCGCTCGAGCATGACGATCTCTGTCTCGTTGCCTGCTCGGGGGCGGCGCTCGACTCCGGATGAACTCGCCCTGCACCTTCGCAACCCTCAGGTCGTGGTTGTTGGCGGTCGCGACGCGACAGGGCTGCCAGTTCTCGGCAGCCTGGTCGAGCGCGACGCGGATGTTCGGCGTGGACATCGTGGCGTCCCTCGTCCTGTCAGCCCCGCGGGCGCCGCAGCAGGCTCGCGATCGCGTCCCCGACGCGCTCGATCATCTCCTCGGGGGTCGTGCCGAGCGCATGGCAGCGGGCCTCGACCGGCCCGTCGACCCACAGAGTGACGTAGCCGACCGCAAGCGACCAGAACAGCTGCACCCATGGCTCGGGGTCTGCGTTGGGGAGAGCGCCCTCGCGCTGGGCGGCGACGACGGTCGCGCGGAGCAGGTCGACGGCCCGGGTGTCCGCGACTTCCGGGTGACGCGCCGGGTCGCCGGCCTCCGGACGGAGCATGACCCGCATGTGGGCGGGGTGGTCAGCGGCGAATCGCGCGTAGGCGACGAGCATGTCCCGGAGCGCGGCGGTCGCATCCACGGCGACGGAAACCGCGTCGCCGAGGCGCTTGTAGAGCAACGTGTGACCCTCGGCGATGATTGCGGCGAACAGGGCCGCCCGGTCAGGGAAGTGGTGGTAGGGAGCCGCTGGCGTCACGCCGGCATCCCGCGCGAGTTGCCGGAGACTGACGGCCGCGACGCCGCGCTCCGAGATCGTCTTCAGGCTCTCGGCGATCAGCTCGCTCCGCAGCGCGCCGTGGTGATACGGCCGCGCGGAGTTGTCGACCTCCGCAGTGGCGGCCGCAGTCTCATGCATGCTCCCAGCGTAGACCGTCTTGCACTCGAACTGAACACCGCTTAGACTGCATCTAAACAACGATCAGTTCACATGGAGGAGCGCATGTCGAAGGGACCGATTCTTGTCACAGGGGTGACCGGCTTCGTCGGAGGCTATGTGGCCCTCGACTTGCTCGACCAGGGATACGATGTGCGCGGGACCGTCCGCAACCCGGATCGCGCGGATGTCGCGCACCTCCGCTCCGCCGCCGACAAGGCCGGAACACGGCTCGAACTGGTTGCCGCGTCGCTCCTCGACGACGATGGCTGGGATGCCGCGGTGGACGGGGTGACGGCGGTCGAGCACGTCGCCTCGCCCGCCCCGAAGTACCGGCCGATGGACGAGGAGGAGGTCATCCGTCCAGCCGTCGACGGAACGCGACGCGTCCTCCAGGCAGCCGCGCGCGCCGGCGTGAAGCGCATCGCCCTGACCTCCTCCGTCGACGCGATCCGTGCCGGTCACAACCTGTCGGACGGGCGGGAGCTCTCCGAAGACGTCTGGTCCGTCGTCGAGCGGGCGGAGCCGTACGCGAAGAGCAAGACCATCGCCGAGCGCGCCGCCTGGGCTGATGCGGCGTCGCTGGGCATCGACCTGACGGTACTGAACCCGAGCCTCATCCTGGGGCCGGTCCAGACGGCAACAACGAACGTCTCGGTCGACATCATCCGCCAGCTGCTCACCGGCGAGCTCAGCGGGCTGCCACGCCTCGGCTTCGCGCCGGTCGACGTGCGGGACGTCGCGACAGCCCACCGCGTCGTGCTCGAGCGCCCGGAGGCGATCGGCCGCCGCTACGTACTGTCCACCGAAGCGATCTGGCTCGCGGACATCGCCCGAGTGCTCGCGGAGGAGTACAACCCGAAGGGATACTCCGTCCCCACCCGCGCGATCCCAGGCTGGATCGTCCGCCTCGGCGCACGCTTCGACCCCACGCTCCGCCTCGCCCTCCCTCTCCTCAACCAGCCCGCACGGAACTCATCCGCCAGGGCTCGCACCGAACTCGGCTGGACCACGCGTGAGACGCGCACCACGATCCTGGAGACCGCTGAATCGCTCGTCGCTGCCGGAATCGTGAAGCCGGTCGCGACGTTCATCCCCAGCGTTCCTGGTTGACGACGGCCCACAGTATCCCGGGTCCGTCAATGGGTCGTCGCTGCCTTCCGCCCCAGCCGGCCGATCGCACATGGTGGGTCAGGCCGCGAGAGGGTAGGACCGGAGGCCATCCTCCGTCTCCCGTGTGGAACTCGAATGCCGGACAGGCGGTGGTTGTCACTCGCGCGAGTGCTGGGATCGGGGCGGCCGCGGCGTGGCGCATCTCGGCGGGCGGAGCGACCGTGATCGCGTTGGGCCGATCCCGGGCGCGCACGGCCGCGGTCGCCCCGGACCTGGGAACTGATCCGATCGGGGCCGACTTCCCATGCGAGGATCAGGTCAGGATCGCCGCCGAGACCCTCCTCGACCGCTATCGGAGAACCGATGTGCTCGCGAACAACGCCGGCGGGATCATTCCTCAACGCGAGATCACCAAGGACGGCCACGAGCTGACCTTCCAGTCCAACCACTCGCTGGATTCCTACCCACACAACTGCTGCTGCCGCGACTGGTCGAGAATGCCCGCGAGTCCGAGGTGCGGATGATCATGACGTCCAGCCTCGGCAACCATTGAGCGACGGTGAGGCTCGACGGCCTCGAATGGGAGCGACGTCGCTACGGCACCGGCTGAATCGTGTACATCGCCCTCCACGACATGACGATCTCGGTCGGCGACAGTCGCTACGAGGTCATGAAACTGCCTTGGGTCCGGGAAGCCTGTGCGGGAGTCATCCTCGCGCGGAATCCTTTCATCGAACGCGGGCAGCAGTCATCTACCAGGTTTCTGTGTCCGCCGGTACAACCGATCCTATCTTCCGATTGACTGACCAGTCAGTCATTGTCTATTGTGGGTGGCATGAGCGACGGGTCGACGAGTCGGACGGACCGGGGTCAGCTGATCCCGACCCGTGCGGGCAACGTGTTCGTGAGTGTCGATGAGGGCGACGATGATCGGCTGACGCTCGTGTTGCTGCCCTCCGGCGGGCATTCCCGCCACGACTGGGACGCCGTCCGGCCGATACTCGCCGCGCACTCTCGCACGGCCGCGCTCGACTGGCCGGGGCATGGCGACTCACCGCCACCGGACTCGCACTGGATGGCGGATTCCGACGGCTTCGCGGATGTCGTCGAGGACGTGGTCGATGCGGTGACCGGTGGTCCGGTCGCGCTGGTCGGCAACTCGGTCGGCGGCTTCGCCGCCGCACGGTTCGCCCTCCGGCACCCCGAGCGCACTCGCGCGCTGATCCTTGTCGACACCGGCGGATTCATCCCGATCACACTGAAGGTGCGGCTGTTCGACTGGGCGATGGGGCATCCGCGATTCCTGCGCGCGATCTACCCCCGATTCGCCCACTGGTACGTGCGCGCCGACACCCCGGAGGCGAGGACGGCAGAGCAGACGGCGGTCGCGATCGCGACCAAGCCGGGGGTTTCAGAACTGCTCAGCGTCCTGTGGCGGGGCTTCTCCGAGCCGTCCGCGAGCCTGCTCGGCGAGGTGGAGCAGATTACCGCGCCGACGCTCGTCGTGTGGGGCGCGCGCGACCCGGTCATCCCGGTCAGCGCTGGCCGGGAGTTGGCTGCCCGGCTGACGGACGCACACCTGTCGGTCCTCGACACCGGCCACGTCCCGGCGGCGAGCCGGCCCGCCGAGTTCCTCGAAGCGGTCCTTCCGTTCCTCCTCGGCGTTGCAGAGGCCAGGCGATGACCGCGGGGGCGATGCGTGCGGCGGTCGTCGCCGAGCTGGGCGGCGCCCCCGAGGCCGCAGTCTGGGCATCACCTGATCCCGGTGCCGGCCAGGCCCTGATCCGGGTGAGCGCGGCGGCGCTGAATGCCGTCGATCTGCTCATCTCTGGGGGTCGCCACCCGGCCGGGTCACCGCCGCTGCCGCACGTGCCCGGTGTCGAAGGGGTCGGCGTCGTCCTGCGCGCGCCGACGATCGCCGCCGGGACGCGGGTCCGGTTCCAGGTGCTCGGAGGTTTCGCCCAGGGTTCGCTCGCCGAGCTGATCGCAGTCGACGAGGCCGCGTGCGTCGAGGTCCCCGACGGCATCGACGACGAGACGGCTGCCGCGGCTGGCGTCGTCGGTGTCAGCGCGCTGGTCGCCCTCCGCGATCGCGCCCTGCTCCAGCCGGGTCAGCGCGTGCTCGTGCTCGGCGCCACCGGCGCCTTCGGCCGCATGCTCGTCCAGTTCGCCCGGCTGCTCGGGGCGAGCCGGGTCGTCGCCGCCGGCCGTGACCGCGATCGCCTCGAGCCGCTTCTCGCCATCGGCGCCGACGAGACCCTGACGCTCGACGCGCTCGCGGGCAGTTACGACCTCGTCGTCGATCCGCTCTGGGGGCCGGCCGCCGCTACGGCACTCGGCGTGCTCGCGCCTGGCGGTACGCTGCTCAACGTTGGCCAGGCCGCGGCGGCGACGAGCGAGCTCGACGCCGGCCTGCTGCGGCACACCGGTGCTCACGTCCTCGGCTTCAGCGGGACGCGGCTCGCCCCGGATGCCGTCGCGGCGGCGTATCGTGAGATCGCGGCGCATCTCGCAGCGGGGCGGGTCCGGATCGAGTCGGCCGCCTACCCGCTGTCCGACATCGCGAGCGCCTGGGACGTACAGGCCGGATCGCCCGGCCACAAGGTCATCCTCGTACCGTAGGGACCCGGAGATCCGCCGCATGCCAGAGACCACCCACCCCACCCGGCAACTGCTGCTCGACGCCGGCCTTGCCGCCGCCGAGTCCGGAACCCTCGCAGGGACCACGGTCGACGATGTCGTGCGCGCTGCCGGGGTCTCGAAGGGCACGTTCTACGTGCACTTCACGGACCGCTCCGCCTACCTGGTCGAGCTGCATCGCTCGTTCTACGACGCGCTCGGTGCCCGGGTGCGCGCGGCGATGACCGACCTGCCGCCCGGCGCGGATCGGCTCAGGCGCGGCACCGAGGTCTACCTCAATGCGTGTCTGAGCGCACGAGGCGTCAGGGCGATGCTGCTCGACGTCCGCAGTGACCCTGTCGTTGCCGTCCGCATTCGCGAGCACAATGCGCACTACCTCGACCTCGTCGCCGAGGACCTCGACGCGCTCGCTACGCCGGATCCCGGGTCGGCCGGGCGGCTGTTCGTCGCTGCCGTCCATGAGACGGCGCTCGCCGAGCTCGAGGAGGGCCGTGAGCAGCCCAGACTCCGGCGGGCGCTCTGGCGCATCGCAAGGATCGCGCCTACCCGATGACGTCGGAGCCGAGCAGGCGGATCACGCCGTCGGCCTCGTGACCGGCACGGGCGAGGAGTGCGAGGCGCTGGACGAACGCCGAGCCCGTGGCCGATTTAGTCACCACTGGCGGTCATGGTCGGACTGCGAACATAATTGAACCGGTTCAGCACCCATTGTTCGACTGCGTCGGACTGCGGCGGTCGGCGTACAGGAATGAGAAAGATGAGCGACATCATCGAGTGGGGGAACAGTGCCGTCACCCTGCGGATCGCCCTGGACGGCGAGGGCCGCGCCGTGATCGTGGGGCTCGACCTCACCGGAACCGCTCCCGACGACATCCCAGCCCGCATCGCCACGACGCCGAGCGAGGTTCTGGTCGCAGGCGGCCGGCTGCCGACGGCGCAGCGGCACATCGCACTCGGCACGTCGCTCGAGCTGCGCTACGTCAGCCACGAGATCGCCACGAATCTCGCCGGGTCGACCCTCGAGCTCGTCCAGCGCGCCCGAAGCGGGATTCGCCTCCGCACGACGTTCACGACGTATGGCGAGTTGCCGGTCATCCGGGTGTTGCAGGAAGTCACCAACGACTCCGAGACACCCGTGACACTCGAGCACCTCTCGAGCCTCACGCTCAATGGCTTCGTGCGGTTCCGCGACGCGGACTGGCGAGAACGCACTCGCCTTCGCATCCCTCACAACACGTTCTACGCGGAGTTCAACTGGACCGAGCACACGCTTCCATCGCTCGGGATCGTCGACGTCGGATTCGCCGAGACCGGCGACCATTCCTCGAAGTCCCGCATCTGCGTCTCCAACGTCGGCTCGCAGTCGACGACGGAGTACCTGCCGATGGGCGCCCTCCAGGACCTCGGTCGTGACCGTACGTGGGCGTGGCAGATCGAGGCGAACGGGTCCTGGCAGTGGGAGGTCGGCGACCACCTCGCTGCGATCTATCTGTCGGCCGGCGGTCCGAACGACCAGGAGCATCACTGGCACCGCGTACTCGCGCCCGGCGAGTCGTTCTCCGCGGCGCCGCTTGCGATGGCATGCACGCCAGGCCGCCTCGAGGACGCGCTGCAGGCGCTCACACGCTACCGGCGGGTCGTGCGGCGACCGAATGAGGACGACGAACGCCTCCCGATCGTCTTCAACGACTTCATGAACTCCCTGATGGGCGATCCGACCGAAGAGCGTCTCCTCCCTGTGATCACAGCTGCTGCGGCGGCGGGGAGCGAGTACTTCTGCGTTGACGCCGGGTGGTACGCCGACGAGGCCGGGTGGTGGGACACCGTCGGCGAGTGGCGGGAGTCGTCGGTTCGCTTCCCCCACGGCTTCGTTCGGATCTTCGATGCGATCCGAGATGCGGGCATGATCCCGGGACTCTGGCTCGAGCCGGACGTCGTGGGCGTCGAGAGCCCCGTGGCGGCGGAGTTGCCGCCCGAAGTCTTCTTCCAGCGCCACGGCGCGCGCGTCGACAGCCTAGGTCGGCATCAGCTGGACTTTCGCAATCCCGCTGTCGTCCGGAGACTGGACTGGATCGTGGATCGCCTGATCGGCGACTATGGGCTTGGCTACCTGAAGTTCGACTACAACATCAACGGTGGCATCGGTACGGACGTCGATGCCGACAGTTCCGGCGACGCCCTCCTGGAGCACCATCGTGCGTTCCTCAGGTGGATCCGCGCCCTGTTCGAGCGTCATCCCGGGCTCGTGATCGAGGACTGCGCCAGCGGCGGCGCGCGCGTCGACTACGCGACGCTGGCCGAGTTCTCGATCCTCTCGACGAGTGATCAAGCGGACCACGTCCGCTATGCGACGATCGCGGCGGGCGCGCCGAGCGGCGTGACGCCGGAGCAAGCGGGAGTCTGGGTATACCCGCAGCCCGAGTTCGGCCGCGAAGAGCTGCGCTTCGCGATCGTGAACGGGATGCTGGCGCGCCCGCAGCTGAGCGGCGGCATGTGGAAGCTCGACGAGTCCCAGTTGGCCACGGTGGCCGAGGCGATGGCGATCTATCGAAGCTATCGGGACCGCATACCCGAGATGGTCCCGGTGTGGCCTCTCGGCCTGCCCGGCTGGTATGACGACTGGGTGGTGCAGGGTCTTTCCGGCGACAACGGAATACTGCTGGCGGTGTGGCGGCGAGGCGGCGGGCCCGACACCATCCGCGTACCGTTGCCGGGATCGGAGCCGGGACCACGTGTCAATGTGCTGTTCCCCACCGACGTGGCGACCGGTCTCGAGTGGGACGACGAAGGGGCGTGCCTCCTGGTCACGCTACCCGAGCCGCTTGCGGCGCGCCTTATCGGGATCGGATGACGCGTCGCCGCTCACGCGGCCGGCGACGAGACTCCGGGCACATCGCCCGTCCCGCGTGCGGACGGGCGATGTGCGCGGACGGGGATCGCCGTCAGCCCCCCGGGGCCGGCGAGAGCTCCGCAGCGGTGACCGCGCCGAGCTGGTAGACCCTGACGTGGTCGACGTCGAACGCTGCGGGGAGCTTGTCCACTTCCTCGCCGTTGTGCCCGCCCCACCGTCCGCCGAACGCGTGGTTCAGCAGCAGCGTGCCGGGATTGGCGAGCGGTCCGTCCACGCCGCTGCCGGGCAGGCCCCAGCGATACGTCGCGCACGCGAACTTCTCGCCGTCGGCAAAGAAGCAGACGCGGTCGGGATACCAGGCGGCACCGACCTCGACCCACTCTCCTGCGAGGCCGCGATCGGCGTGCCAGTCGTGATACGTCGTGTCGAACCCGACCTCGTCGCCCGCCGAGCCGTCGAGCACGTCGCCGAAGTCGAACCATGTGATGGGTCCGCACTCGTTCCCGCACAGGTAGTCGACGAGTCCGACATGGTACTGATTGTCGAACTGGCCACCGGTCGGGAAGGTCCCGTCGTTGTTGTAGGGACCCTCGTAGAAGTCGATCTCCGGAGGCCAGCCGATGGGGATGGTACCGTCACCGAAGCCGTTGATCGTCCAGAACGCGGGGAACGTGCCGAGCACCTTGGGCGCACGGACCCGGGCCGTGAGGTAGAGCGGCGCGTCCCACGTCGGGAGGAACTCCTCCTTGGATCGGATCATCGCCGACTCGTACTGCAGCACGGGCGCATCCTGCCGCGTGTGGGTGGCCCACAGCGAGAGGTAGCCGTCCTGCACGGTGTGGAGCTCCTGCCCCTCGCTGTTGACGTCGCGGTAGACCTCCTCCTCCTGTGGCAGCTCCCATTCCGGTGCGTTCGGCGCCGGGCGGATGTCGAAGCCGCCGAGCGTGTCGTGAAAGCCATACGCGGGCGGGTACGCCCGGGAGAAGTCGTAGGTGCCGTCGCCGTTGTCCAGGACGCCGGTGTTCTCCGAGATCTCCTCGATCCTGGTGTCGTACCAGCCGGCGATCGCGGTCTCGCCTGCGGCCGCGGCTTTCGCGGACTCATCCTTGTACTGGTTGAGGATGGTCGTCGTCCGGCCCGTCTCCCGCTCGGTGAGCGGCGCGATGTGGTAGCAGCCGGGATCCGAACTCGTCAGCTCCTCCTGCGAGGGCTGGGATGTCGGCTCCCAGAACTGGTACCTCGTACACCAGTCGTCGCGATCGAGCTCCGACCCGCTGAACTCGTCGGAGAAGACGAGCTCTGCGCCGGAGGGGTGTGCGTCCGCGCCGGTGTTGTCGACCTTCACGAGAACCGTCTCGATCACCTGCGGGAGCGTCGTCGAGGAGCTCCAGCCGATCGCGACGAGCGCGCGGTAACCATCCTCGAGCTGCAGGGTGTCGACAGTCGCGGTGGCGGATGCGCCGTCCGGCGCGACATCCGCGACGGCCAGCTCCTTCCCATGTGAGTAGAGCACGACCTTGCCGAGGTTGGCGCCGGAGAACGCGAACTCGGTCGTGTCCGACACCGTGGATCGCGGTGCGGGCGACTCGAGCTCGAGGGTGGCCTTCGACGAGTGGGAGCTGCCGAAGGTGAGGGATGCTGCTGAGGCTGCCGGTGTCGCGAACAGGACGGCTGCGATCCCCGCGCTCAACGCGAGAACAGCCGTACCGATTCGGCGACTGCGTCGGCGCCAGAGGTGAACCGGTTCAGTTTTCATGCGACCTTCCTAGCAGATCCTCCCGCCGGATGTCACGGATCTGCCGAACACGTATGAAACTCGGCATGGCAGACTCGGCCCCGGGTTCGGCGGCAGGCGCTGACGACTCGCGCCGGTCAGACCACGACGCGCTCGAGCTCGGCTACGAGCAGCGCGCCGAACGCGACCGTGTGCTCGATGCGACCGCCGCCCGCGGCGAGCGTGATCACCCAGCGGAACGCCGTCCTCGTGAAGAGCACGTGCACGTCCACTGCGCCGTCCGCACCGATCGCGTATGAGGCGGCGACCGGCTCCTCGACCCCGCCGACCGCGCTTCGGCCGGGCGACCAGCGGCCGTGGGCGGCGCGTATGCGATGGACCTCTCCCGCTCGGACGAAGGTGATCGCGACGCCGCCCTCGCCGGGCGCCAGCGTCATGGACTCGATTCGCGCGGCGTTCGGCATGGCCGTGTAATGACGCCTCGGCACATGGCCGGCGGCGCCCCGCGGGAGCGGCACGACGAGATCCGGGCGGCCGAACGGTTCGCCCGCGAGTGGCTCGTCCGGAGCGGCATCCAAGCGCCCGAGCAGCGTCGTCCAGATCGCCGTGATCTCGAGCTCCATGTGAGGCTCGCCCGCCGTCAGAGCCACCACCATGTCCTCTTGGGGCCAGACCAGGATGTACTGGCCCCACGCGCCGTCGGCGCGGTACGCGCCGTGTCGCGTCCGCCAGAACTGGTAGCCGTAGCCCATCGCCCAGTCTTCGCCGAGGTCGTCGTTGCGGCAGTCGACGTGCCGCGAGGTGGCGGCGTCGACCCACGCCGACGGCACGAGCTGCCGACCCTGCCACTCGCCGCGCTGGAGGAGCAGCTGGCCGATGACCGCCATGTCCAGGGGCCGCAGCGACAGCCCCCAGCCGCCGACGTCGACACCACGTGGGCACTGCTCCCACGTCGGCCGTTCGATGCCGAGGGGCCGGAAGAGCCGCGACTCGAGGTAGTCGGTCAACCGCTGTCGCGCATGTCGCTGGACGATCGCCGATAGCAGGTAGGTCGCGCCCGAGTTGTACACGAAGCGCGTTCCCGGCTCGAGATCGATCGGCAGCGCGAGGATGGCGCGCACCCAGTTCGTCTCGCTCCGTCCGAGCGTCCGCCCGAACGGCTCGACCGTGTCGGCCGCGTGCCCGCTCGTCATCGTCAGCAGGTGTTCCACGCGCAGGTCGCGCAGTCGCGGCTGCGGGTGCTCGGGGACGTCTTCCGGGAGCAGGTCAACGATCCGATCGTCGAGCGCGAACAGTCCCTCGTCGATCGCCAGGCCCACGGCGAGCGACGTCACGCTCTTGCTCACCGAGAACAGCGTGTGCGGCTCGTCGACGCGGTACGGATGCCACGCCGCCTCCGCGACGACGGCGCCGGCGCGGACCACGACGACACTGTGGACGCCCCCGATGCGGTCGAGCTCCGACACGAAGTCGCCGATCGCAGCTTCGGGGATCCCGGCCGCGGCGGGCGTGGATCGGCTCGGGCGGATCGTCATCGGACTCCTCTCGGATGAGTGTGACGTTAGTGTATCCTGAACCGGTTCAGATTCGCATCGGCGCGAAGCACGCGCCGCTGACCGAGGACGGGATGAACCCCTTGTCAATCAACATCACAGCGTCCGGCACCGGAATCGAGCGCGACGGAGCGTTCCTACCGCTGCTGATCGACACGAACTGGGCGGCCTTCTCCGACGTGCCCGAGGGCGAGTGGCGCCTGTACCTCCGACTGCGCCGTCGTCAGGGCTTCACCGCGGTGATCGTCACGGTGCTGCCGATCGTGCACGACCGCACCGAGGGACGCGAGAGCCGCTACCCCTTCGCCCGGCGCCCGGACGGCACGTTCGACTGGGCGACGCCGGAAGCGGACTATGTCGGGCATGTCCGGCGGTACGTCGAGATCGCACGCCGCGAGTTCGGTCTCGAGGTCTTCGTCACCGTGCTGTGGAACAACTACCTGCCCGGGACGTGGGGCTCGCGACTCGAGCCGTACGTCGTGATGCCGGCCGACGTCCGGCGCGCGCACGTCGAGCGAGTCGTCGACGCGCTCGCCGATCTCGAGCCGGTCTTCGTCGTCAGCGGCGACGACGGCTTCGACTCGGCGGAGGCCAATGACGCCTATCGCGAGACGATCGCGACGATGCGCGAACGCGCTCCGGATGCGCTTGTGACCACCCACGGAGCGCCCGCCGCCCAGATCCCGGACGACATCCTCGATCGGCTCGACCTGTACCTCTTCCAGTCCGGGCACAACGTCGCCCAGCAGGCGCTCGCCTGGGAGACAGCTGAGCGTCTCGCGGCGCGGACGCCGCGCAAGCCCGTCGTCAACGTCGAGCCGCCCTACGAAAGACACGGAATGGTCGGCGGTTCCGGTCGCTGGAGCAGTTCGGACGTGCGGCGTGCCTCGTGGGCGGGCGTGCTCGCCGGGGCCGGGGCAGGCGTGGGCTATGCCGCGCATGGCGTCTGGATGTGGTCGACCGCAGAGGGCAGGTTCCTCTTCGCTCACGGGTCCCAGGAACCGGCGACGTGGGTCGAGGCGATGACGTTTCCCGGCGTGCACGACATCGCGCTGCTCGGATACCTCATCCGCACGCACCGGCTCGACCGTACGACGCCGGGGTCGCACCCGCTCGCCGAGATCGATCCGCGCTTCCGTCTCGCGGTCACCGCCGACGACTCGCTCCTCGCCTTGTACTTCCCGTATGATCGGCCCGTGGAGCTTGCCCGCGACTTCGCGGACTACGTCGTTTCGGCTTGGGACCTCGCCGCCCGGGCGCCGTTCGTCCCCGAACTCATTCGGGAGGGCAAGGCGACTCACCTCCGCCCGGCAGGCGTCGCGGAGGACGCGCTGATCGTCGCCGAGCGGCGCCGATGAGCTTGCCGAGGGTGCTCGTGACCGGCGGTGGCGGACTGGTCGGCTCTGCCGTCGTGCGGCGCCTCCTCAACGTCGGCCATCCCGTCACGATGATCTCCCGATCGAGCCAGACCGCTCCTGAGGGCGTGCGCGTCGTACGCGGTGACATCCGCGATCCGGACGTCGTGACGGCAGCTCTTGCGGACGTGGACGCCGTGGCCCACCTCGCAGGGATTCCGAATGCCTGGGACGCGGCACCCGAGCAGGTGTTCGCCAACAACGCGGAGGCCACCTTCACGCTGCTGTGGCGGGCAGCGGAGGCCGGCGTGCGCCGTTTCGCCGTCGCAGGAAGCGTCAACGCGACGGGACTCATCATGAACCCGCGTCGGCACCTCCCCGACCGCTTTCCCGTCGACGAGCGGACGATCGGCGAGATCGCCGACCCGTACTCCCTGAGCAAGCGAGTCGACGAGCTCACCGCGGAGGCTGTCGCGGCCCGGTTCGCGGCGACGATCGTCGTGCTGCGGCTTCCGCTCGTCGTGCCTCCGGCGGACGCGGAAGGCCTCCTCGCCTACCAGGCCGAGCGGTCGGCGCAGTGCGCCGGCGACGGCTGGGGATGGCTCGACTCGCGCGATGCCGCCGAGGCGTTCCGTCTCGCGCTCACCCGGCCCCTCAGCGGATGCCACACGCTGCAGGTCGCCGCGAAGACGGTCTTCAGCACCACGCCGACCGAGGAGCTGATCCGCACGTTCGCGCCGGGCGTGCAGAGAGCCACCGCCTATCCCGGTCGCACCGCTCCGATCGATACGACGCTCGCGGAGCGCATACTCGGCTTCGTCCCTCGCTACGACGAGCCGGGTCAGGAGGATTCGTGAAGATCAGCTCCGTCGAGACGTTCATCCTGGGAGAGCGGCAGCTCCTCGTGCGAATCGGCACCGATGCCGGGCTCGCCGGATGGGGCGATGCCACCCTCGAGCATCGCGTCGGCACGGTCGCCGCGGCGATCCGGGAGATGTCCGGACTGCTGCTCGGGAAGGATCCCCTTCCGGTCACCGATCACTGGAACCGCCTGATGCGCAGCGGGTTCTATCGCGGGGGCGCAGTGCTTTCCTCGGCGGTCGCCGGGCTCGATCAAGCGCTGTGGGACCTGCGCGGGCGGCACTACGAGGCGCCGATCCACGTGCTCCTCGGCGGCCCCGTCCGCGAACGCGTCCGGCTCTACACCCACACGTGGGGTAGCCCGGGGCAGACCGGCAACCCCGAGCGCGCGAGGGAACTCGCCGAGCGCGGCTACACCCTCGTCAAGGCGTCGATCGCAGGGCCGGTCGACTTCCTCGCCCGCCCGGAGCACGTCGCTCGTTTCGTTGCTGACCTCGAGGCCCTGCGCGAGGCGGTCGGTCCGGGCGCCGACTTCGCGATCGATCTGCATGGCCGTGTGTCGGTCCCGCATGCGCGCAGGCTCGCCGATGCCGTCGCGCACACCGCGCCCGCGTTCCTGGAAGAGCCCCTTCGGCCGGAGCACTCGCGACAGCTCGAGCGTGTCACGGCAGCGACCACAGTGCCGATCGCCGTCGGCGAGCGCCTCTTCTCGCGCGAGGAGTTCCTGCCCGTGCTGCAGGCCGGCATCGCGATCGCCCAGCCCGACCTCTCGCATGCGGGCGGGATCACGGAGTGCTTCCGCATCGCGACGCTCGCCGAGAGCTTCGACGTGCAGATCGCACCGCACTGCCCGCTCGGACCGGTGGCGCTGGCCGCCTGCGTCCAGCTCGACCTCGCCGTGCCGAACTTCTACGCGCAGGAGCACATCATCGACCTCGGGTCCGCGGCATCCGACGATCTGAGCATCCTCACCGATCCCGGAGTCCTGGTCGCCCGGGACGGTCACATCGAGCGCCCGACGGGCCCCGGCCTGGGCATCGACATCGACGAGGAGCTCGTGCGGCAGCGCGCCGAAGAGGTCGGCATCCCACACGGCAACCCCGCGTGGGACTACCCTGACGGGAGCTTCGCAGAGTGGTGAGGCAGGGATGAACGGGAAGCGATGAGCAGGGAAGCGGGCCGGCGTCCGGTGCGGATCAGCGACGTGGCCGCGGCGGCGGGCGTCAGCAAGGCGCTCGTCTCCTACGCGCTCAACGACCGCCCGGGCGTGAGTGAGTCGACTCGTGCGCACATCGCCGCGGTGGCCCGGAGCATGGGGTGGACGCCGAGCGTTCGCGCGCGTTCGCTCTCCTCCAACCGCGCGTACGCCATCGGCCTGGTCTTCGAGATCAGCGTCGAAGCGCTCGCGTCAGACGAGTGGGTCATGAGCTTCATGGCGGGGATGCAGAGCGTGCTCGCCGCGGCGCAGTACGCGCTGGTGACCGAGGTCGTCGCCGACTCGGCCACGGAGATCGCTGCCTACTCCCAGCTCGCACGCGACGGCAGGATCGACGGCATCGTCCTGATGGACCCGCAGCGCGACGATCGCCGCATGGCGATGCTCGACGACTTGGGCCTCCCGTACGTCAGCCTGGGGCCGACCGCGAGGCCGACGGACATGCCAGTACTGGTCTACGACGAGGCCCCGGCGATCACCGCGGTGGTCGATCACCTCGTCGGACTCGGGCATCGGCGCATCGCACAGGTGTGCGGGCCGCAGACGACTCCGTCCGCGTCGCTGCGGCGACGACTGTACCAGCGAGCGCTTGAGGCGCACGGCGTCGACGGCGGATGGTGGATCGAGAGCGACTACACCGCGCCGGGCGGACGCAACGCGACCACCATGCTGCTCGCCGATCCCGATCCGCCCACAGCCGTCATCTACTCGAACGACATCATGGCCATCGGCGGAATGAGCGGTGCGATCAACGCCGGGCTCCGCGTTCCCGACGACCTGTCGGTCGTGGGCTGGGACGGGATCACCGTGGCCCAATATCTCCATCCGGCACTATCGACCGTGAGCCAGCACCCGTACGAGGACGGACGCACAGCGGCGAGCGTGCTGCTCGAGGCCATTGAGGGCCGGAGGTTCCAGCAGACCGTGTCCACGGCCGACCCGACGTTCGTGCCGAGGGAGTCGAGTGCGCGCGCCCCGAGGTGACGCACGGCCTCTCGACGGGACTCGCCCGCAACTTCCGCTTCGGTGCGCAGAAACCTCCATCACGACCGCGAACGAGGCCTGATCGACCCTGCGGTGCAGTTTCTGCAGCGAACGGAAGAACGACCCGCTCTGCAGCTTCGGCGGTCGCAGTTCGAGATGCCGGCGGGCGCGCGCCGCGACGACAGCCAGGTGTTGGGGGCCACCTTGGCCCGTCGCGGCGCGCTGAACCGCAGGGGCGTACAGTTCCCGCACACTCTGACCTCGACCGGACATCAACGGCAACGAACGAAACACGATGTTCATCGTGGCCACGCTCTCATGACGCGATGTGACGTGAGCCGGACAGAACCCTCCAGCCCGCGGCTTCCTGCCCATGCTGCTCGGTCACGTTCCCCGCGTGCGCGGCAGGAGCTGCGACATCCGCGGCGGTGGAGCGGAGGGATCGTAGCCGGCGGGCCACCAGCCGAAATCCTCGGCGGTGCCATGCACGCGATCGAAGGAGTCCTGCATAGTGGAAGGCTGGCATCAGAAGTAAGCAGTGCTCAGAATCTCGCCGAAAGGATGCTGCATGCGCCGGGGATTCGACGTGATCCTGACCTTCGTGGACTCGTGAACCCGAGGGACCCCGGCTACGCCGAGGTGGAGGGCTCGCCCATCTCGGACACCTCGTACGCGACGTACTACGGGATCGGCGCCGCATTCTTCGGCCTGATCACCATCCTCTCGGTGGTCACCCGGTTGCCCGCGGCACGGCGGCCGTGCCGCGGGCATTGAAAACCCGTGTGCCGCTTCAAGGATCTGTTCTCGCCGGACGGCCGGCGCGCTGGGATGCGCGGACTCGGGTCGTTCGCCACGGCGGCTTGAGTATTCTTACTCCAACAAACTGTGTCAATGAGTTGTGCGCACGGTTGCTATATTGGCAATAGCTGTTGACGCATAGTCCGGGAGTGCACATGGCCGTGGAACGGGTGTCGTCCCTGGACAAGGCGCTGAACGTGCTGCTCACCCTGCGCGACGACGGGACGTCGGCGCACGCCGTCGGCGACATCGCCCGGGCAACGAATCTCGACAAGGCGCAGGTGTCGCGCTACCTGCAGACGTTCTCCCGCTACGGACTCGTCGAGCGGCTGCCGGGTCGTCAGGGGTATCGCCTCGGCTGGGGCATCGTGGCCCTGTCGCAGCAGGCCTTCATGTCGCGCGTGCTCACGATGGTCGGGTCGCATATCCGAGCGCTCTGCCGATCGCTCGAGGAGTCGGTCTTCTTCTCGGTGCGCGAGGGCGACCATGCGGTCACGCTCACGTCTGCCGAGCCGGAACGACGCCTCTACAGCCGCTCGTGGAACGGCCGGCCCTTCTCGCTCGTCGGGTCGGGGGTCGGGTACGTGCTGCTCGCCGAGTGCCGGGACGAGGAGTTGCGTCAGATCTGGGAGGCCGACTCCGGGAGCCACTCCTGGGAGCGGGTGCGATCCGGCGTCGACCAGGCGCGCGAGCAGGGGTTCGTGATCGTGCGCGACGAGTTCTCGGAAGGCATCTCGGCCGCGGCGTTCCCCCTGCGGTTCGAGCGGAACGGACAGGCGACGCTCGTCGGCGCGCTCTCGGTCTCGGCCCCGAGCGAGCGGTTCGAGCGGCATTGCGACGCGATCGTGAGCGAGCTGAGGGATGCCGCGGCCCGGCTCCGGACCGCTATCTCGGCCGACCCCACGTGAGGCCACCGGTCAACTCGTCGTCGAGCCGAACGCGCGCCACGGGTTGACGGTGACGAGCGCGACGAGCACCCCGAGCACGACGAAGAACAGCCCCGCGATCGGCAGGTATTGCCCGGTCGAGTCGATCACCGCGCCAGAGATCGTCGAGCCGACGCCCTGCGCGACGAGCTGCGAGCTCGTGACGATGCCGAACACGATGGGCTGCAGCCGTGAGGCGAACGCGCGCGAGGACTCGAAGAACACCGCACCCGTGAGCGGCGACATCGCGAAGCCGAGAGCGAGCAGCGCGACGTCGAAGAGCAGGCCGCTGCCGGTCGCGACCGGCAGCACCGCGACCGTCATCGCGATGAGCACGCCGAACACGAGCCGCCGCCGCCGGATGCCGTCGCGATTCACGACGACCGACGCGATGGTCGAACCCACCGACCAGATCGACACGGCCAGTGCCTGCAGCTGCGGCACGTCGACGGCATGCAGGATGACCGGCAGCACGAGTCCCGAGACGAACATGATGCACGCGACGGTGATGACATACACGCCGATACGCGGCTCGGTGAAGACGGATGCCCAAGCCCGGGCGGCCGGGAGTGGAGTCGTGTCGCCGCGGCGCATCGCGGCGGCGAATTCCGCCGCGGGGAAGGCGACCAGATACCAGGCGAGTCCGATCGCGACGATCGCGGTGAGGATCGCGTAGATGCCGCGCACGCCGACGAGCGGGCTGATGACGATCATGAGCGCGGGTGCCACGATCCACGAGACCTGCACGAGGCTGACGTCCCAGGAATAGGTGCGCAGCAGCTTGGGGCCGTGCGTGAGCACGGGGTAGGTCGATCGCGCTGAGATGTGCGTGGCGGGAAAAGCGATGCCGAGCAGGAGCGCTCCCGCCCAGAATGCGACAACCCCGAGCTCGGCGAGGCCGAGCGCGAGCAGCAGGCCGATCGTGATCACGCCGCTGACCGCGAGCACGAGGCGATGCGGATGCCGCGTGAGCAGCCACCCGGCGACGAGGCCGCTGATCGCCGATCCGGCTGAGAACAGCAGGATCGCGGTGCCCGCCGCCGTGAGTCCGAAGGGCTCTCCCTGGATGACGAAGAGCACTGAGAACACGGTGACCGGCAGGCGCACGATTGCCGTCGCGACGAGCAGCTGCCGGACCCGTCCGCCCGGGGGGGTTCGGGCGGACGGGGAGGGGGCGTGATTCATGGTCGGAGATGCGTGGCCGCGGCGCGGCGCCGCGGCCACGCGAGCTCAGCCGACGAGTCCCTCGCTCTCCAGCCACTCGGCGGCGACGTCCTCCGGCTCCTCGCCGTCGATGTCGACGCGCGCGTTCAGTGAGCGCATGACGTCGTCGGTGAGCTTCTCGCTCAGCGCCGTGAGCGCGTCTTCGATCTCGGGGTGCTCATCGAGTGTCGACTGCAGCAGCGTGACCGCCCCGCGGTACTCGACGAAGAAGCCCAGGTCATCCTCGAGCACGACGAGCTCCTCGGAGTCGATGCGGGCATCGGTCGTCGAGACCTCTCCGAACGTGCAGGAGTCGCCGACCTGGGAGAAGATCAGGTTGAAGTCGAGTTCGACGATCTCGTCGTACGGGCTGCCGTATGCGGCTTCGAGGCCGGGCAGACCGTCGTCGCGCCCGATGAACTCGCTCGCTGCGCAGATCGAGTTCTCGTCTGGGTGCTCGGCGACATACTCGGCTGCGTCCGAGAGTGATTCGACGCCGGACTCGCCGACCCACTCCTGCGCGGCCGCGACCGCGTAGGAGTTCTCGAAGGGCGCCTGCGCGATCCACGCGACGTCGTTCGTATCGAGGTCTTCCGCTGCCACGACGTCGAACAGCCCGTCCGGCACGTCCTCGGTCGTATGGCCGAGGTAGTTGACCCAGCCCGTGCCGGTGTAGTCCCAGTAGACGTCGATCTCACCGGAGAGCAGCGCCTCGCGCACCGTCGAGCTGCCGGTGATGCCGGTTCGGTCGGTCGTCGTCGCCCCCTCGGCCTCGAGTACGAGCTGGGTGAGCTTGCCGAGGATGATCGACTCGGTGAACTCCTTGGAGCCGACGACGATCTCGGCTCCCGAGAGCGCGCCGTCGCCGGAGGGCGATGGCGCGCTCTCGGCGCATCCGGACACGAGCAGCGCGATGCTGGCGGCGGTGGCCACGGCGAGGTGCCGTGTGCTGAGCGGACGGTATGTCATGGGTTCTCTCCTGATTCGTGAGGGGTGCAGGCGACTCGGGGGGTAGAGTGTTGGCGGATCAGTCCGGGGATGGGGACAGCGCGCGTTGGCCGAGTCCGACGGCGTAGTCGATGGAGAGCGCGACGATCGCCGTGAGGGCGGCGCCGACGATCTGCACGACCGGTCGGTTGTTCGCGAGGCCGGCGACGATGATCGTGCCGAGCCCGCCGGCGTTGATGTACGCGCCCAGCGTCGTGCTCGCGACGTTCATGATGAGCGCGGTTCGGATGCCGGCGAAGATCGTCGGCGCAGCGAGTGGCAATTCGATGTGCGCGATCCGTTGCCATTCCGTATGTCCCAATCCCTTCGCCGCCTCGATCGCCGCAGGTGACACTTGCTGCACGCCGGTGACGGTGTTGATGACGATCGGCACGATCGAGCACAGAACGAGACCGACGAGGGCGGCGGTGAACCCGAGCGTTCCGGTTGCGACGGCGATGAGCACGAGCACTCCGATCGTCGGCAGCACCTGGGCGAGGTTCAGTACGGGCATGACGAGGTCGTGTACGGTGCGCAGTCGTCGACGCGCGAGCAGCACCCCTATGGGAACACCGATCACGATCACGATGGCGGTCGCGACGACGCTCAGCACAAGGTGGGACACGAGCGTCTGCACGATCGTGTCGGCATTGAGGCTGCGCTGCTCGATCGAGTCGAGTGGTCGTGACTGCACGAACGTCCAGAGCAGCAGCGCGCCGACCAGGATCGTCAGGGGCGTGAGCGCCCGGATGAACACGCTCGAGACGCGCGCCCCCCGCACTTCGCGCGCCCCCCGCACTTCGCGCGCCTCGCGCACCGCGAGCGTCGTCATCGGGCGACCTCCCGTTCGGCGCCCTCGGCCTCGCGCAGTGCGAGGCGCAACCGGTCGAACGAGAGCGTGCCGACCGGTCTGCCTCCGTCCACGGCAGTCACGACGACGTGATCCGCGTGCGAGTGCAGCAGTGCGTCGAGTGCCTGGTGCAGCGTCGACGAACCGGCGATGCGTGGGGCGTCGGCCGAGGCGTCGGCGAAATCGACGAGCGGGACATCCGAGATGCGCCGCAGCTTGAGGCGCTGCAGTGCGGCACCGTCCCCGACGAAGCGCCGCACGAAGTCGCTCGCGGGGCGGGCGAGCACGGCATCCGGGGTGTCGTACTGTGCGAGCGTGGCGTTCGAGTCGAACACCGCGATGCGGTCGCCCATCTTGACCGCCTCGTCGATATCGTGCGTGACGAACAGGATCGTCTTGTGCATCTCGCGCTGCAGTCGGAGCAGTTCGCCCTGCAGTTCGACGCGGGTGATCGGGTCGATCGCGCCGAACGGTTCGTCCATGAGCAGCACGTCCGGGTTCGCCGCGAGGGCGCGGGCGACGCCCACGCGCTGCGCCTGACCGCCGGAGAGCTGCGCCGGGTAGCGATCGCCGAAGTCGCTCATCGGCACCCCGACAAGGTCGAGCAGTTCCGCGACCCGGTCGTGCGTGCGGCGCTTGTCCCAGCCGAGCAGGCGGGGCACGGCCGCGACGTTCTGCGAGATCGTGTGGTGCGGGAAGAGCCCGACCTGCTGGATGACGTAGCCGATGCTGCGGCGCAGCGCCGTGGCGTCGACCTTCGAGACATCCTTGCCGTCGAGCGAGATGCGGCCGGAGCTGGGCTCGATGAGGCGGTTGACCATCTTCATCGTGGTCGTCTTGCCGCATCCCGACGGTCCGACCAGGGTGAGGATGGCGCCGCGCGGGATGCGGAAGTCGAGCCCGCTGATGGCCGCGCGGCCCGCGCCCGGGTAGGTCTTGGTCACGCCCTCGAAGGCGATCAGGGCATCGTCGATCATGGTGGGCTCCTTGGAGCGGTTACGAGAGGGACTGCGGTACGGTCAGCCGGCGCAGGATGGTGAAGAGCGCCTCGGAGAGGACGCCGACGAGCACGACGCCGAGCAGGCCCGCGATCACGAGATTCAGGGCGACTGGGGTGCCGACCCGGTAGAGGCCGGTGAAGATGAACTCGCCGTACCCGGGGCCGAGCACCGTATACCCGAGCGTGGCGATGGCGATGAGCATGAGCGAGGCCACGCGCAGCCCGGCGAGGATGACGGGCCAGGCGAGCGGCACGCGGACGTTCCAGAACTGCTGGGCGGGAGTGAGGCCGATCCCCTTGGCCGACTCGAGCGCCGCCGGGTCCGTGCCGCGAAGTCCGACCACCGCGTTCCGCAGGATGGGCAGTACGCCGTAGAGGGTGAGTACGACCAGCACGTTCACGGTGCTCAGGCCGAGGGGACTGATGAGCAGCACGAGCAGCGCGAACGACGGGATCGTGAAGATCACGCTCGCGACCGCGAGCGTGAGTTCGCGGAAGGCGGGCGCCCGGTACACGAGCATCGCGAGTCCGACCCCGACGATCGTCGCGAGCACGAGGGAGGCGCCCACGATCAGGATGTGCTGGCCGCCGAGTTCGACGAAGTCGTCGCCGCGCGAGAACAGGAACTCCCAGAACGTCACGTACGCCTCCTGTCGGCTTCTCGATTGATTGTGCGCTTAGTTTCACATAACGCATCGCGTGTTGAGCCTGTTGCAACGAACTAGAAACGGAGTTGTAACAGCCGGGTCGTAGCGTTCGGTGCCAGAACCGTCGGCCGGTTCATCGTCGAGACAGGGGAGCGCGCATGGCACGGATCGCGGTGGCGCAGTTCGCCCCGCTGCTCGGAGACGTCGACGCGAATCTCGAACGTGTCACGCACATCGCCGCCGAGGCGCGAGCGGGCGGCGCCGGCCTCCTCGTCACGCCCGAGCTCGCCCTGCACGGCTACGACTTGGGAGCGATCAGCCCTGAGACCGCGATCGCCGCGACCGACCAGCGGCTTCCGGAACTGACCGCGGGCGGCATCGACGTGCTCCTCGGCTACCACGAGCGCCGCGGTATGCGGTTGCACAACTCGGCGAGCTATCTCTCCGCGGGCGGCACCGTGCACACCCAGCGCAAGCTCTACCTGCCGAACTACCTCGCCTGGGAAGAGAAGAAGCATTCGAGCGCGGGCCAGGCGCTGCGCGCATTCGACACCGGCATCGGCCGGGTCGGCGTCGTGATCTGCAATGACGCCTGGCAGCCCATGCTGCCCTGGCTGCTCGCGCAGGACGGGGCGGAGGTGCTGTTCATGATCGCCGACAGCTCCGCCGACGTCGACGCGGACCAGGTCGACAACGTCCGCTACTGGGGAGACCTGCTCGAGTTCCATGCGCGCATGTGCCAGAGCTGGGTCGTGTTCTGCAATCGTGTCGGTGTCGAGTCGGGGGCGACGTTCTGGGGCGGCTCGCGTGTCATCGACCCGCGCGGTGAGACGGTCGCGGCGGCCGCGCTCTGGCGGGAGGAGCTGCTGCAGGTCGAGATCGACGTCGAGTACGCGCGCAGCGAGCGTCGGCGGCTGCCCCTGCTCGCGGACGCGCGGCTCGGCCTCCTTCGACGCGAGATCTCGCGGCTCATCGAAGCGGGTGGCGACCTCTGACGCGCCAGCCCCGGCGGATCGCCCCCGCGCCCGTGCCGGACGATGCGAACGACGTGCGAGTGGCGATGCGCGACGGCACCGAACTCGCGACCGACCTCTACCTCCCGGATCGCGCCGCTCCCGCGCCGGCGATGCTGGTGCGCATCCCGTATGACAAGGATGGCGAGTCGGCGTTCCTGCCCGAGATCGCGCGCGCCGCGACGGCCCGCGGCTACGCCGCCGTGATGCAGGATGTGCGTGGCAGGTACCGCTCGGACGGCGCGCCGCTCTTCGGCGTGCACGAGGCGCTCGACGGCTACGACACGATCGAGTGGATCATCGCCCGACCGTGGAGCGACGGCTCGGTGGTGATGTGGGGCGACTCGTACTTCGGGCTCACGGCGCTCGCCGCCGCATCCACCGGTCACCCCGCGCTGCGCGCGATCGCGCCCCGCGTCACGGGAACGCAGCTCGGGCGCGTGCTCGAGGTCGGCGTCGGAGTGACCGACGTCGAGCAGTCGAGCTTCCGCGAGCTCCTCGCCCTGTACTTCGCGACCCACGAGACGATCGAGTGGCCGGTCGATTGGTCGGCGCGTCCGCTCGCCGCCGAGTTCGAGCGCTGCTTCGAGGCGATCGGCACGCGCTCGGAGAGCTATGACCGCGAGGTGCGGTCACCCGGCGGGCTGACCGCGCTCCGACTCGAGGACCTGCTGAGCGCGCCGCCCGTGCCGATCCTGTTCACGGCCGGCTGGTTCGATGCGTTCGCGGCGTGGTCGTGGCACGACCTCGCCGGACTGCGCTCGCATGCGGGCTGGGCCGAAGGCCTGCGGATGCGACTCGAGGCGATCGACCATCACAACGGACGCTTCGCGGAGGCGTTCGGCGGTGCATCCGCCGCGCCGAGTCCCGTCGCGCGCGTGCTCGGGCCGGCGCTCGACTTCTTCGATGATGTGCTCGGCCGGCCGGGCACCATGCCCACGCCGCGGGTCGCCTTCGAGGTCTGTTATGGCGACTGGGGGAGCGCGACGTCGTGGCCGCCGGAAGCCACGACGCGTCTGACGCTGCACGGCGCCGTCGCGGGGAGCTCACGAGCCGGCGCGCTGACGGTGGACTCGCCGGCCGAGCCGGGCGAGCTCAGGTGGTCGACGGACGGGGTCGACCCGGTGCCATCGGTCTCATCGGACCCCTATCGGATGCTCACGACGGCGCGCGACCTCGCACGCGACGCGTTGCGCCCGGACGTCGCATCGCTCGACTCCGCTCCCTTCCCGGAGGGTGTCACGCTGCTCGGCCCGATCGACGTGACGGCGGAGCTCCGCACCGACGCGCATCTCGTGGACCTCTTCGCGAGGTTGCTCGACGTCGCGCCGTCGGGCTGGGCATCGCTGATCGCGCGCGGGCAGGTGCGCGTTCGCATGGATGCCGCTCCGCGCAGCGTGCGCATCGATCTGCAGCACGTCGCCTACCGGGTGCGACCGGGGCACCGGTTGCGCCTGCATCTGGCGAGTGGCGACTTCCCCCAGTTCATGTTCCTCGGCTCCGACGGAACCTCCGGCTGGGACGCCGAACGCGGCGAGCCCGCGACCGTGTCACTGCCGACCTGGGGCGAGCACGGACTCCGGCTCACCGTGTCGATCGAGCGGGAGGTTCGTCACTTCCCGAACCGCAGGAGGAACGGATCGGTGTCGATGTAGTGGTACGCCGCGTTGTCGATGTTGCTGACGTCCGCCACCGGGCCGACGTCGCGTGCGATGAGCATCAGGCGCCGCCAGGGTTCCCGGGGGCCATCCACGAGTGTGCGCACGATGCGGCCGTCGCGCGCCGTAACGACGAGGTATTCGGGCGAGGGGGGTGGTTGGACCGGGGGATCCTCGGCCTCCTTCCACCCGTAGGTCACGAACCGGGCGAGGCTCTTCACCTCGTCCCAGGCGAACCGCGCCGGCCCGCCGTCGCGGGGGAGATCGCCCTCGATGTCGGTGACGAGGGTGAGTCCGCGCTCGTCTGCGGCGGCTCGCACGGCGTGCCGGGTGGCCCGCATCACGAGCCGGACCACGGACGCGCCTTGCAGCAGTGCGATGAGCCCGGAGACGATGGCACCAGCTATCGCAGCGAGATTCGCCCAGAAAGCGACCCCGAGGCCGTCGAAGATCCCCGTGAACCCGATGCGCCCGAGGTACACCGCCCCGATTCCCGCCGCGATCGCCACCGCCGTGCGCCGGACGATCCGCCCGGCGGCACGCCCGAACGACTCCCGAATCTCGACTGAGGTCGCTCCGCCGCGAAGCCGATCCTGCCTGGCGGCGTGCCGTCGCCTGCCGCGTTCCTCCTCCTCGGCGTACGCTCGGTTGCTCACAGCCCATGCCTCGCTCCACCCCCGCTTGAGCCGATCACTCCCGGTGCTCGATCGTTCCTCGTCCACCATGACGTCGATTGTCTCAGCAGAACGCGGCAACTGAGCGATGTTCACATCGAATTCGCTGTCCCTGCAATGCAGGGCAACATCGGCCGATCATGATCACGCATCCGCCAGACCTACAGCGGCCCCGCCTCCCCGTACTGGGCGAGCAAGGGGCTCATCGGTCTGCTGCTCCCCGAGAGCTCGACCGCGTGAAGCGCGCCGGATCGTACGGGTCGCCGTGCACGGGAGTGACCACTTCGGCATCTCGGAGAGCTACGACCCCTTCTACCGCCGGTCGCGGCGCGGTGCCATCGATCGCGTGCGGCTCGACGGCCGTGTCGCTGTGTCCCGGTCCCGGCTCTCGTGGTCCGATCCACTCGGCGAGCTCTCGGGCGCGCCCGAGCCGGCGGCATCGTGGTCGGCCCGCGGCTCACCATCGCGATCGCAACGCGGGGCGTCGTCGAGGTGCGCGTCGCTCGCCTCGAGGCGGAGCCGCCAGTGGACGCCTCGCACGGGGAGTCCGGTGAGCTCGTCGACCTCGGCTGGGCGGCGATGCCGCGCGATGCCGGCCCGTGGCGCGCGGATGCCGGCGGATGGGCGATCGCGGCCGATATCGAGCCGAAGGATGCTACGGGCGTCGCGCCGACCGTGCGCGTGACGACCTCGGCGGGAGAGCTCACGAGGGCTGCGGCCGCTCACCGGGCACGTGACGACCGGCATCCATCGCGCGCGCGGTGCGAACCCGATGGGCGAGCACGTCTCGGCGGACGGGGCGGAGCTCGATGGCGACGATGTCGTCGTGCGCTGGACCGACGGCAAGGCCGACCGGATCGCGCTCGGATGATAAGTGGCGCTTCTTCCAAATAGGCATGGTGAACCGCCACATGCCCGCTGCCGATGCCTCGGCGGCGGTACGCTCGGTCCGTGATCATCCGGGTCTCCGAGGCGCACGTGCACCGTGAGTCGAGAGACGAGTTCTTGGTGCTTCTCCACGAGCTCGTCGCGACGTTCCCGGACGCCTATGACGGGCTGCTCGGTCACGATGTGCTGATCGATCTCGAGGATCCGGTTCGCATCCAGTACGTATCCCGATGGCGTGATGAGCGGGCGCTCGCCACGTACGCGGGACCTCGCTGGCGCACGGATCCGGTCACGTTCCCCGACGAGGAGCGGTTCCCTGCGGGTCCCGCTGGCACTCAGCCACTTCCGCATCGACTGACTCGCTTCGATCGGTTCCGCGGCCGGTTCGAGGAGCGGGATCAGGGCGGTGACTGGCCCGGCCGAGCCAATTCGCGCGTCCGAAACAGGAGCGCCCGCTTCTGGAAACGAGCGGGCGCACGCTCGCCATCGTGGGGAGTCTGGATCCGGCAAGTCCACGTTGGCGGCTGCGATCAACCGGTTGCCCGCCTCGAACGTGACGATCGAGTCGGGAAGCATCCGCTTCGAGGGATCACGGGGTCGACCTCCGAGGTCGGGCGGTCGCGCTCGTCGCCAAGATCAGCGACGCCGGGGATCGGTGAGCGCGGTGATCGCCGACATCAAGCCCGGACGGTCTCGCTGTGCTCGAGGCTCCCGAGGATGTCGACATCCTCGTCGACAACGCCTGCCAGTACCGCTTCCTGCCGACGACGATGACGGACTCGGCACTTTCTCGAGTCTCGACAGCTGCTCGGACGAGGAGGACGGAGCGCACCCCGCCGCGGCTGCCGCGGTGCGATCCCCCCCGGTCGGCGACGCCGATGAGGAGGGAGAAGGGTCGAGACTCAAGCATCGGAAGAGCCGTTCACCCGCACCAGTATCCGTCGCTGACGGGCACCGGACGGATCGCCGAGCCAGTCGCCCGTTTCGATATCGAGTTCGATGTACGCGCCTTCAAGGTCGTGCAGTGGTGTCCTGCTCGCCCCTCGCACCGTGGCGACGACGTGCGCGCCGTTGTCGCGCTACTGCTTCACGATCGCGAGTCCCAGGCCCGGAGACGCGCCGATGACGAGGACGTTCGTGTGCAGTTCGGCAGTCGTGTTCGTCCGTTGCGGTGCTCTACTCCTCGTGGGAGCTCACGCCGACGCGCTGGGCCGGGACGCCGCGCCGTAGCGGAGTCCGTCAAGGAGGAGGGCGACCATGCGGTAGGGGCGGGAGGTGTCGGTGCTGTCGGGCGGGGGGATGCAGAGGTTGGCGACGGCGCCGAGCAGATCGAGCGGGTCGATGCCGGGGCGGATCGCGCGGACGTGCTCCGCCTCGTCGAGGAGCCGCTGCAGGGTCGGGCCGATGCGGGTCTCGAAGTGCTCGCGGAGTCCGTTGAAGGCGGGGTCGCCGGAGTAGAGGGCGCCGGCCAGTCCGTGCTTGGTGGCGACGAAGTCGATGTAGCCGTGCACCCAGCGCTCGAGTGCGGCGTCGGGCGGGTAAGCGGCGGCCAAGTCGTTCGCCGCCTCGGTGAGCGCGTCGATCGCCTTGTGGAAAACGGCGGAAATGAGGTCGGCACGGGTCGGGAAGTGCCGGTACAGGGTCGCAGTGCCAACGCCGGCGCGCGCGGCGATGGCGCGGACACTGACGTCGACACCGTTCGTCAAGAACTCCGCCTTGGCCGCAGCCAGGAGCGCGTCGATGTTGCGCTGCGCATCGGCCCGCGGCACTGGCACCTCCTTGCCAATCGGGACACTGTCCCATATAGTCGGGCATCGTAACGGGACAACGTTCCGATTCGTCGATCCTACGGTGCGGACCGCCGCGCCACCAAAGGAGCACGCCATGCAGTACCGCACCCTCGGCCGGACCGGGATCACGGTCAGCCCGTACGCGCTCGGCGCGATGATGTTCGGCCGGGTTGGCAACCCCGACCACGAGGACTCCATCCGCATCATTCACAAAGCACTCGACGCCGGCATCAACTTCATCGACACCGCGGACGCATACTCGCACGGCGAGTCCGAGGCGATCGTCGGCAAGGCGATCGCCGGCCGCCGCGACGAACTCGTCATCGCCACCAAGTTCGGCCTGCCCATGGGCGAGGACCCGAACGCGCGCGGCGCCTCCCGCCGCTGGATCATGCAGGCCGTCGAGGGCTCGCTGCGCCGCCTCGGCACTGACTACCTCGACTTGTACCAGCTCCACCTCTCCGACCCGACGACCGACATCGAGGAGACCCTCTCCGCGCTGAGCGACCTCGTCCGCAGCGGGAAGATCCGCGCCTTCGGTACCTCGAAGCTGCCGGCGACCGAACTCGTCGAGGCGCAGTGGATCGCCGCGCGCCGCGGCCTCGAGCCGGTGCGCACGGAGCAGCCGCCGTACTCGATCCTCGACCGCGGCATCGAGCTCGACGTGCTGCCGACCGCCGAGCGGTACGGCATGGGCGTCCTCGTGTGGAGCCCACTGGCGCAGGGCCTGCTCACCGGCCGTGTCCGCAAGGGGCAGCAGACGGATCTGCGCCGCACAGCGATGTTCCAGCACATGCGCGACGAGCGCCGCCTCGACGCCGTCGAGCGGATCGTCCCGGTCGCCGAGCAGGCCGGCCTGAAGATGACGCACCTCGCCGTCGCCTTCAGCATCGCCCACCCGGGCGTCACCTCCGCGATCATCGGACCCCGCACGATGGAGCACCTCGACGATCTGCTCGCCGGCCTCGACGTGGTGCTCACCGACGATGTGCTCGACCAGCTCGACGCGATCGTGCCGCCCGGCACCGGCATCGGGCACTTCGACATGGCCCACATCCCGCCCGCCGTCCAGAACCCGCGACTTCGCCGACGCGACACTGCCACCCGGCCAGCCGCCTGACGCATCCCGGCCCTGACCGCCCTCGAACCGGCGCTGGCGCGGGCCGCGACCACGATCGCCTCGCACGACCCGCTTGCTGCTGTCGAAGGCGCCGCCGGGGCGCAAGACCGCATGTCGTGTTTGACGCCCCTCAGGTGGGGACTACGCGCGCGTCCGGGGTGCGTTGATGTGGTCGGCGACGTCGCGGGCGATGGTGCTGACCCGTTGGAGGAAGTGTGAGATGGTCTCGCGTTGCATGGGGCTCAGCTCTTCTGTGAGGTGGGCGGTCTTTTCGTCCGCTGCCGCGTACATCGCGCGGATTTCCATCGTCCGTGCTGTCGCGGTCACTGTGGCCGAGCGCGCGTCGGTGGTCGAGGCAATGCGCTCGATCCAGCCGTCGCGTCTGAGTCTTCCCAGAATGCCGGTCATCGTGGCGCCGTGGATTCCCGTCCGCGAACACAAGTGCGTGGGCGTGCAGTTCCCCTCCCGGTCGATCACGTCGAGGATGTCGAGATCGCGGGGTCTGAGGCCGCACGCGTTCGCTACTCGGTCGTTGAGGATTCCCAGCTCGATTCGCAGGTCGAGCACGCGCTGGCGCAGTTCCTCGGCATTGTCGGTCATCGGACCGTGCTCGGGGCGACGGCACGGTAGAAGTGGCCTGTGGTGGCGAGTTCGGCGACTATCGCTGCGGCGAGGTCGGCGCGGGAGGTGTAGCCGCCGGTCAGGTGGTTCAGGTCGATGCGGTAGTCCGAGATCCCGTCGCTGTCGAAGAGCCGGCCGGGGCGCATGACAGTCCACTCGATGTCGTCACAGGTGTGCAGGTACTCCTCCATCCGTCGCATGTCCGCGTAGAGCGTGCGACCGACCACGCCGCGCAGGAACGGGAACAGCAGATGGTCAGCGAACCAGTTCGTCCGCGGGGGAGGGTACGTCAGTCCCGAACTGACCACGATCAGGCGTCGACCGTTGCCCCGGGAACGGAGTGCTTCGACGATGTGGCGCACCCCTTCTGAATAGATCGTGATCTTGTGACGCGAGTACGCGGTCCCGAGCACGGAGATGACCGCATCCACGCCGTCGACGGCATCCACCACCCCGTCCCCGGACTGCGCATCAGCGCGCATAACCCGCGCCGAGTCGTCCTCTGACAGAACATTCCCGCCAGTGCGCCGAGTCACCGCCCGCACACGATGACCCGCCGCCGATGCCTGGAGGCACACCAGGCGGCCCGTCGGGCCCGTCCCACCGAACACCGCTACGTCCACGAACGCCTCCCAGATCGGATACTACGGAACTCAAAGTATCTCATCGGCTGAGGACCCCGTCTGCGATCGTTGTGAGGCTTCACAGGTTCGAAAGACCCCAATGCTCGGCACCGCCTCCGAGTGGTACCGCGTGCCACACCGCGCGCGAGCGCGGGACGGCGTCCGACCCCATGGCTCACCGATGGCGAGATCTCGTCGAAGGGTCCACCATCCTGCGTATCTGCACACCCACGCTGCAAAACCGGCCATGGTGCTGTTTGCGGCTCTTCCTTGATCTTGGTGAGACAGCGCGGTAATGTCGTGACACCTGAATCATCCGTCAGATTCAGCCCTTCCTTCTATGACAGCAGGAGCGACACACCCCATGCGATCACGATGCCCAGCCCGCACCCGGGCCAACCGATGACGGCCGGCACCGACCAACGGCCGCTGCTGAGCACTCGGGCGCTGACGAAGAACTTTCGGGGGTTCACCGCAGTGCGTCACGTCGACCTCGACGTCGCAGTCGGGTCCATTCACGCCCTCGTCGGCCCCAACGGCGCCGGCAAGACCACGCTCTTCAACCTGCTGTCGGGCTTCCTCACGCCGACGTCGGGGACGATCATCCTCGACGGGCAGGACATCACGGGCAAGCAGCCCGAGAACATCGCGCACCTGGGCGTCGCGCGGTCGTTCCAGATCACGAGTCTCTTCGATAACCTCACGGCGCTCGAGCACCTCGAGCTCGCGCTCGCCAGTCCGACTGGTCTCGGGCTGCGCTTCTGGCGGTCGTCGCGCACGCTCCGCCGGTTCCGCACCCGGTCACTCGACCTGCTCGACAAGGTGGGCATGACAGACCTTGCCGATCGCAATGTGGGCGAGTTCGCGTACGGCCAGAAGCGCGCGCTCGAACTCGCCCTCGCCCTCGCCCTCGACCCCAAGTTGCTACTGCTCGACGAGCCGACCGCGGGGATGAGCCTCGAAGACGTCGACCGTACCATCGAGCTCGTCAAGCAGATCTCGGCGGGCCGCACAGTGGTCTTCGTCGACCACAACATGCATGTCGTCGGCAGCCTCGCCGATCGGGTGAGCGTGCTTCAGCAGGGCGAGATCCTCGTCGAGGGTACGTACGACGAGGTCCGCACCGACGAGAAGGTCATCACGGCATACTTGGGGCAGGCGCAATGATCGAGATCCACGGACTCTCCGCCAACTACGGCGAGGCGCGCGTACTGAACGACGTCTCGCTCGAGGTGCACCAGGGCGAGGTCGTGACCCTCGTCGGCCGCAACGGCGCCGGCAAGACGACGATGCTGCGCTCGATCATGGGCCTGCATCGCGACCTGAGCGGCAGCATCTCGTTCGACGGCAAGCCGATCGAGAAGTGGTCGCCCAATGCGCGGGCCCGCGCCGGCATCGGCTGGGTGCCGGACGACCGGGGCATCTACGCGAGCCTCACGGTCGCCGAGAACCTCACGCTGCCGCCCGTCGTGCACAAGGACGCCTGGTCGATGGAGCAGATCCACGCGACGTTCCCGCGCATGCGGGAGCGCCGGTCGTCGATGGGCACGCAGCTCTCGGGCGGCGAGCAGCAGATGCTCGCGATCGCCCGCGTGCTGCGCATGGGCTCGCGGCTCCTGCTGCTCGACGAACCGAGCGAGGGTCTGGCCCCGGTCATCGTGCAGCGGATCGGCGAGATCATCCGCGAGATCAAAGCGCAGGGAGTCGCGGTGCTGCTCGTCGAGCAGAACGTGAAGTTCGCGTCGACGGTCGCAGACCGCCACTACCTCCTCTCGCAAGGCCGCGTCGTCGAGCAACTCAGCAACGACGACTTCAAGGCTCGCGAAGTCGAACTGCTCGAACACCTGGGCATGTAGCCGCGGCATCCGGATGTCGCACACCGAAGCACCGTCCCGTACCGAATCCACAACCTGACCACCGTCCAGTCCCACCCCGGCACCACAACACAGCAACGCCTACGAAGGAGTAGCCATGACAACCACGAGAAGCGGCCTCGTCACCGTCACAGGATTTGCAGCCAGCGCGCTGATGCTGGCCGGCTGCGCAGGAGGCCCCCCGCCGGCCCCCGAGTCCGATCTCAGCAACGACAAGGTCGTCATCGGCCTGCTCAACGACCAGTCGGGCGTCTACAAGGACCTCTCGGGTCCGAACAGCAAGGTCGCCATCGAGATGGCGATCGAGGACTACCTCGCCGAGTACGGCGACCAGGCGGTCGTGACCGAAGACCAGATCGAGATCGTCATGGCCGACACCCAGAACAAGCCCGATGTGGCCAACACCCAGGCCCAGCAGATGTACGACCGCTCGAACGCCGACGTCATCCTCGACGTGCCCGCATCGTCGGCCGCCCTCGCGGTCGCCGAGGTCGCCAACCAGAAGAAGAAGCTCCACATCAACATCAGCGCCGCGACGACGGAACTCACGGGTGCGGCCTGCAACCCGTACACCTTCCACTGGGCGTACAACACGCAGATGCTCGCCAAGGGCGCCGCCGGCGTCGTCGAAGACGGCGGCGAGACCTGGAGCCTCGTCTACCCCGACTACGCGTTCGGTCAGGACATGGTGAAATCCTTCACCGCGGCCGTCGAAGACGCGGGCGGCACCGTCAACGAGGCCATCGCAACGCCGTTCCCGAACGACAACTTCTCGACGTTCATCACGCGCGCCGCCTCGACCGATCCCGATGTCATCGGCACCATGGCGGCGGGCGGCGACCTGATCAACTTCGTCAAGCAGTTCAACCAGTCGGGCGTTCGTGACCAGGCGCAGCTCGCGGTGGGACTCATGTTCATCACCGACATCCACTCGCTCGGCGTCGACGAGTTCTCCGGCACCACCTTCACCGACGCTTGGTACTGGAACTACGACGAGCAGAACCGCGAGTTCGCCGACCGGTTCCTCGACCTGACCGACACGCGCCCCTCGTTCGCCCACGCTGCGAACTACTCGGCCGCCTACCAGTACCTCGACGCGATCCAGCGGGCGGGCACGGATGACGCGGACGCGATCATCGAGGAGCTCGAGGGCCTGAAGGTCGACGACGTGTTCCTACGCAACGGCGAGATCCGCGCGGGCGACCACTCGGTCGTGCATGACTCCTACGTGGCCAAGGTGAAAGATGCCGCCGACGTCGAGGAGGACTGGGACTACGAGGAGATCACCGCCACGATCCCCGCCGAGGACGCCTTCCCCGACGTGAACCCGAACTGCTCGATGTAGCCGGTCACTGAGATCCGCGGGGTGGGCGGCTGAGCCGTCCACCCCACTCCTCATCGGAAGCGAAATCATGGACGCATTCCTTCAATACACCGTGCAAGGGCTCGCCGCCGGCGGGTTCTACGCCCTCGCGGCACTCGGCCTCGCCGTGATCTTCGGCGCGCTCGGCGTGGTCAACTTCGCCCACGGGTCGTTCTACATGCTCGGCGCCGTCGCGTCCGCAGTGCTGCTCGACGTGCTCGGCATCCAGTTCTGGGCGGCCCTCGTGATCGTGCCGATCCTCATGTTCATCTTCGGCATCATCATCGAGCTGCTCCTCGTGCAGTGGCTGCTGAAGCTCGACATCCTTTACAACTTCCTCCTCACCTTCGGCCTGAGCCTCGTGCTCGTCGACCTCGTGAAGCGGCAGTACGGCGTCTCGGGCTTGCCCTACGAACTGCCTGCCGGGCTTGGGGGCCTCCTCCAGATCGGGTCGGTCGAGGTCCCCTCCTACCAGCTGTTCGTCTTCCTGTTCGCGCTGGCCGTTTGCCTCGTCGTGTGGTTCGTGCTCAGTAAGACGCGTGTCGGCATGATCGTGCGCGCCGCGACCGAGGAGCCCGAGCGCGCCCGAGCGCTCGGCATCAACGTGAGCGCCTGGGTCACCCCGGTGTTCGGCTTCGGCGTCGCCCTTGCCGGTCTCGCCGGCGTGCTCGCCGCCCCGTTCCGTGCGATCACTGCGACCATGGGCACCAACTTCATCATCATCCTGTTCGCGATCGTGGTCATCGGCGGCCTCGGCTCCGTGCTCGGCGCGGTCGTGGCGGGCTTCCTGGTGGGGCTCGTCGAGGCCTACGGCCAGGGATACGCCGGCACGTTCTCACAGGTGCTCATCTTCGTGCTGATGGCGGTCGTCATCGCAGTGCGCCCCGCGGGCCTGTTCGGAAGGAAGGAAGCGGTATGAGCACCGACCTCGAAACCCCGCTGCCCACGAAGTTCGACGTCAGCGACTTCGACCCGCGGGCGCGGCGCGCGCGCAGCATCCGCCGACTCCTGCTCGGCACCATCGCCCTCGTCGCCGTCCTCGGCCTGCCGTGGTGGGTCTACCCGCCCATCGCCGTCGACATCGCAGCGTGGGCGCTGTTCGCGATCTCCGTCGACCTGCTGCTCGGATTCGTGGGCGCGCTCTCGTTCGGGCACGCCGCCTTCTGGGGCGTGTCGGCCTACTCGGCGGGGCTCATCGCCCAGAACTTCGGGCTGCCGTTCCCGGTGGCGATCGTCGGCGGGGCGATCGCCGCGATGATCATCGCGGTGCCGATCGGCTACCTTGCGGTCCGCCGCTCGGGCATCTACTTCGCGATGGTGACGCTCGCGTTCGCACAGATGATCTGGTTCGTCGCGAACCAGTGGAAGGACGTCACCGGAGGCGAGAACGGCCTGCAGGGCGTCCCGAAATCGTTCTTCGGCATCGAGCTCATCGAGACCGAAGCGTTCTATTTCTACTACGTCGTCGTGATCCTCATCGTGGCCGGCGCGTGGCTGGCCTGGCGCATCGTGAACTCCCCGTTCGGGCGGGTGCTCGTCGCGATCCGAGACAACTCGGCACGTACGCGTGCGCTCGGCTACGACGTGGAGAAGTACAAGCTGATCGCGTTCGTGCTCTCGGCCGGCATCGCCGGCGTCGCGGGCGGCGTGTTCGCGATCAGCCACGGGTTCGTGTCGCTTCAGGAGCTCGACTGGACCACCTCTGGCAAGGTCGTGCTCATGACCGTGCTGGGCGGCATGGGCACCCTCTGGGGCGGCCCCGTCGGCGCGGCGGTCATCGTGCTGCTCGAAGACCGTCTCGCGACGAGTGGGTTCGACGGCATCGGCATCATCACGGGTTCGATCTTCATCCTCTGCGTGCTGCTGTTCCGCCGCGGCATCTGGGGCACCGCGAAGAACCTGATCGACCGCGCGCGGGCCGGGTACGCGAAGCGCAGGAGCTGATCGCTCGCGCTGCCGGTCAATCCGCTGCTGTGCCCTCGATCGCGGTGACCGACGCGGTCGCCCGAACGGTGTCGAGCACGCCGATATGCTGTCGTTCCTGCTCGTCGACGGGCCAGTGATCCTCGACGTGCTCGCCGCCGGGCAGACGGCCGCCAGCTCGAGGATGGCGACGACCTCATCCAATCGAGCCAGCACGAGCCTCGGGTTGGAGCGGGGCACGAAGATCGTGCGGACGATCGATGCGACCGACGAAGTGCCGGTGAGGTTCACCCCGCTGTCGCCGCCCGAACCCGCGGCAGCCGTTCCGTTCGCGGGGTCGCCGACGATCCTCGTCGACGGGGTCGACGCGTTCCCGTCAGAGGGTTCGACCGCCGAACTCGCCTGCAGGGTCTACCCGGCCGACGGGCGCCTCGCCGGGACTCCCTCCGTGTCCGATCTCCGCAGGGTCCTCGCCGGGCGGACGCCGCAGAGCGGTGCGGTCGCCCCACCGTGCGGGCGACCGCCTGCACGTGACCTCCGCGCGGGCTGCGCATCGGCTCGAACTCCCGAAGGGCGCGTTCCACACGTTCCGTGACCCCTCACCTCCCGCGCTCGCCGTTGCCGGCTCATCGGTGCGACGATCCCGAGTCCGCCTTCCTCGATCCCACCACCCGTGCGCTGGACGGACTGTGACCTGCATCACCGTCGACATCCCCGCGCGGTGCCTACGGTGGGAGTCCGATCCAGGAGAGTCGAACCTACGGAGGAATCATGAAGGCGATGCTGGGCGACACGGTCCTGGCCGAAGCGGGTCGCGACGAGCTGATCTCGATCGAGGGCAATTGGTACTTCCCGCCCACGAGCGTGAAGTCCGAGCATCTCGTGCACAGCCCGACGCCGTACGCGTGCCCGTGGAAGGGTGCGTGTCAGTATCTCGCGGTGCAGAGCGGCGACGTCGTGCTCGAGGACCGCGCGTGGACCTACCCCGAGCCGTACCCGGCCGCGATCCGGCGCGTCGGCCGGGACTTCTCCGACTACGTCGCCTTCTGGAAGGAGGTGCGGGTGGTCGACTGACGGCCCGACAACCCGACATCATGTCTGATCTCCTGCACTGGTACTCCCGCATCCACGGCCCGCGCGCCTTCCGGATCGCGCAGGCTGCGCGCTCCGGTGAACTCGAACGAGCACGGTCGGATGCCTCATCCGTCGCCCGCGAGTCGGCCCCAGCGCCCGGCAGCGGTGCTCCGGCATCCGCTCCGGCCCTCGCACGGGAGGGTGAGACGTGCGGGCCACGCGGGTGAACGGCTGCCCCGCGGTCGCCACCACGGTGATCCTCGCGGCGAGCTCGCTGCGGGACCCGGCGGTCGACGGATCGGCGAACGCGATCGGTGAGACCACGGTGGCGCTCCTGCTGGGAGTTGCGGCAGGATTGCTCGTGGGCCCGCTCCGGATGCGCCGGCAGCGTCCGAGCGAAGCATGAGCACCCTCGCGATCAGCGACCACGCACTCCTCTCCGATCGGCACTCCGCCGCGGTGGTGACGAGCGACGGCTGCGTGGCCTGGTTGTGCTTTCCCCGATTCGACAGCGAATCGGTGTTCGCGTCGCTGCTCGACGACGACGGCGGCCACTGGTGGATCCGGCCCGCCGGCGAAGCGGCGGCCGCGGTCTCCCGCGAATACGTCGACGGCACGATGGTGCTGCGAAGCACCTACCGAACCGCCACCGGGATCTTCGAGATCACGGAGGCGATGGAGGTGGGCGCCGCAGGTGATCCGCACCGGCTCGGCGAGCATGCGCCGCACACCGTGCTCAGGACGGTCCGCTGCACGAGCGGGCGGGTCGCGTTGGCCATGGACTTCCGGCCACGGCCGGACTACGGGCTCGTCGTCCCGACGTTCGACGCCGTCGCGGGCGGGGTCGTCGTGCAGGGCGGTCCCGCACGACTCACCCTCTCGACGACGCTGCCGGTGACCGTGTCCGCCACCGCCGTGACGGCGCGGTTCACCCTCGAGGAGGGGGAGTCGGCGGCCTTCGCGCTGCAGTTCGCGGGCATCGGCACGGCGGTGCCGTCGGTGTACTCCGAGGCGGCGGTCGAGGCGAGGTTGCCCGCCACGATCGCCGCGTGGCGGGCCTGGTCGGACATCCACCAGGCGTACCACGGACCGTGGGAGGACCTGGTTCGGCATTCGGGCCGCGTGCTGGAGGCGCTGAGCTACCAGCCGACGGGCGCCATCGTGGCCGCGGCTACGACGTCGCTCCCCGAGGTCGTGGGCGGCCAGCGGAACTGGGACTACCGCTACTCCTGGGTGCGCGACGCCAGCTTCACGATGCAGGCGCTCTGGGTCGCGGCATGCCCCGACGAGGCGCACGAGTTCTTCGAGTTCATGACGACCGCGGGGGCGACCTCGCTGCCTCAGCGGCACCTGCAGATCATGTTCGGGGTGGGCGGCGAGCACGACCTCACGGAGCGGAGCCTTCCGCACCTGTCGGGCTGGCGTGGGAGCGCGCCGGTGCGCGTCGGGAACGGCGCGTGGGACCAGCCCCAGCTCGACGTGTACGGCGAACTCCTCGACGCCGCGTTCCTGCTGCGCGGGCAACTGGACGCGCTGACCCCGTCGACGCGGGGGTTCCTGATCGCGCTCGCCGATGCGGCATCCGACCAGTGGCAGCTCCCCGACAACGGCATCTGGGAGATCCGCGGCGAACCGCGTCACTTCCTGTACTCGAAGCTCATGTGCTGGGTCGCACTCGACCGGGCGATCGCGCTCGCCGATCGACTCGATGCGGCGCACCGGGTGGACGGATGGCGCCGCACCGCGGAGCTGATCCGGGCCGCCATCCTCGAGGAGGGCTGGCACCCCGAGGTCGGGGCGTTCACCCAGTCGTTCGGCTCGCCCGACCTCGACGCCTCCGCGCTGATGCTCCCGATCGTCGGCTTCCTGCCCGCCGACGACCCGCGCATCCGGGCCACGGTCGACGCGATCATCGACGGACTGACCGACGAGCGGAACCTCGTGAGCCGCTACCGCAGCGGATCCGACGTCGACGGGCTGGCCGGGCACGAAGGGAGCTTCCTGCTCTGCACGTTCTGGCTCGCCCAGGTGCTCGCGCAGGGCGACCGGGTGACCGAGGCCCGCGAGGTGTTCGAGCGGGCGATCGAGCACGTCAACGACGTCGGACTGCTGGCCGAGGAGGTCGATGCCGAGACGGGCGAGCAGCTCGGCAACTTCCCGCAGGCGTTCAGTCACCTGGGACTCGTCAACGCCGCGTGGGCGATCCAGCTCGCCGAGGGGCGGGCCGCATCGCGCTGAGTTCTGCGGAACCCCCGTACCGCTCTGCCGCCGCAGCCGCGGCATCCGGTATCGGGGAACCATCGAGTTCCGCCATTCCGGCGGGGCACCGACCCGTACGGGACCGGGACCATGACCGAAGAGCGCGATGCCCTGATCCAGGCGGTGCGCGAGTTCGCAGACCTTGAACTCGCGCCGAACGCCGAGCGCTGGGATGCGGAGAAGCACTTCCCCGTCGACACGCTGCGCCTGGCCGGGCAGTTGGGTCTCGGCGGCGAGTCCGTGCGGGAGGACGTGGGCGGGTCGGGCCTGTCGAGACTCGACGCGGTCGCGATGTTCGAGGAGCTCGCAAAGGGCGACACGACGATCGCCGCGTACATCTCCATCCACAACATGGTCGCGTGGATGATCGACACCTATGGCGACGACGCCCAGCGCGAGCGGTGGGTCCCCGGCCTCGCCGCCATGACCGACCTCGGCAGCTACTGCCTCACCGAACCGGGCGCTGGGTCGGATGCCGCGGCGATCACGACGTCGGCCCGCCGTGACGGTGACGACTACGTGATCAACGGCGTCAAGCAGTTCGTCTCGGGCGCCGGGTCGTCGGCGGTCCACCTCGTCATGGCACGCACCGGGGAGCCGGGATCCAGGGGGATCAGCGCGATCGTCGTGCCCGACGGGACTCCGGGCCTCGGGTTCGGGCGGAACGAGGAGAAGATGGGCTGGCACGCTCCTCGAGGGCACCAACGAGATCATGCGGCTGGTCGTCGGGCGGAGCCTTCCGGACGGGGCCGGGTGACCACGAACGCCGGTCGCGCCGTGCGTGACCGACGGCCGTCGACTCGCGATCTAGGTTATGCATGATTAACTAGACGCGGTGAGCGGGGTCGCTCGCCGGTGAGGGAAAGGACGCGAGCCTGATGAAGATCATCGTCATCGTGAAGGAGGTCCCCGACACCTACGGGGAGCGCAAGCTCGATCTCGAGACGGGACTCGCGGATCGCGCTGCCAGCGAGCCGGTGCTCGACGAGATCGGCGAGCGCGCCCTCGAGGTGGCGCTCTCCCACGCCGACGCGAACGAGGCCGAGGTGGTCGTCATGTCGATGGCGCCCGAGCGGGCCGCGGCGACGATCCGCAAGGGACTCGCGATGGGAGCGGCATCCGCCGTCCAGGTCGCCGACCCCGGCCTGGCTGGAGCCGACCTGGGCCTCACCGCCCGCACGCTCGCCGCCGCGATCCGGAAGACCGGGTTCGACCTCGTCATCACCGGGAACCTCTCGACCGACGGCAGCGGCGGGGTGCTTCCCGCGATGCTGGCCGAACTGCTCGACGTGCCGAACCTGACCGCGCTGTCGTCGGTCGAGATCGCGGCCGACTCGGTCTCGGGCGGGCGCGACAGCGACGACGGCACGATGCGGCTCAGCGCGAAGCTGCCGGCCGTGATCTCCATCACGGAGGCGCTGCCCGACGCGCGGTTCCCCAACTTCAAGGGCATCATGGCGGCGAAGAAGAAGCCGTTCGAGACCCTCGCTGCCGCCGATCTCGGCATCGATCCGCAGGATCTCTCCGTCGCCGCGTCGATCATGACCGCGATCGCGGAGAAGCCCCCTCGCTCGGCCGGCGTGAAGATCACCGACGAGGGCGACGGCGGCGTGAAGATCGCCGAGTTCCTCGTCGAGAACCGGCTGGCCTGAGAGGACGACATGACCGACTACCCAGCAGACCCCATCCTCGTGCTCCTCGAGGCGACCCCGACGGGCGAGCTCGCCAAGAGCGCCGCGGGACTCCTCGGCGCGGCGTCGCTCATCGGCACCCCGGTGGCACTCGCCGTCACCGCGGCCGGGCGGTCGCAGGCGATCGCCGAGCAGGCCGCGGCCGCCGGTGCCGAGCGCGTCCTCGTCGTGGAGACGGAGGCGGTGGTGGCCCGGCTCTCGGTGCCGATCGCCGACGCGCTCGCCGCGGCCGCAGCGGTCGTGGCGCCCGACGCGGTGCTCATCTCGAACTCCATGGAAGGACGGGATGTCGCGGGCCGCTTCGCCGCGCGCACGAGCGCGGCCCTCGCGGTCGATGCCGTCGGCCTCTCGCGCGACGCGGAGGGCGTCATCGCCCACCACTCCGTGTACGGTGGCGCGTACAACGTCGACTCGGCGGCGACCTTCGGCCCGCTCGTCGTGACCGTGCGCGAGGGGGCCGTCGAGGCGCGCGCCGAGGCGAGGCCCGTCGCGATCGAGACCCTCGAACCGCAGCCGTCGGGCAAGGCGGCCGCGTCGATCGAGTCGTTCGAGTCCGTCACGGCGACGTCGACGAGGCCCGAGCTCAAGGGTGCGACGAAGGTCGTCTCGGGCGGCCGCGGGCTCGGCTCCGCCGAGAGTTTCGCGCTCGTCGAGCAGCTCGCCGACACGCTCGGGGCCGCCATCGGCGCCTCGCGCGCCGCCGTCGACGCCGGGTACATCCCGCAGAGCCACCAGGTCGGACAGACGGGGGTGTCGGTGTCGCCGCATCTGTACGTCGCGCTCGGCATCTCGGGTGCGATCCAGCATCGCGCCGGCATGCAGACCGCCAAGACCATCGTCGCGGTGAACAAGGACCCCGACGCGCCGATCTTCGAGGTCGCCGACTTCGGCGTCGTGGGCGACGTCTTCACCGTCGTGCCCCAGCTGATCTCTGCGCTCGCCGAGCGGAAGAAGTAGTCGGTGGCCACCCAAGGGCGCACCATTCGCCGAGGACTGCCGCGCGAACGCGGCGGTGACGCGTGGCCCCCGTCGGGTGACGCGCCCGTCGACATGGCTGCGGCGCGGGTCGAGGCGCCGGTTGCGGCCCCCGTATCGGAGGTCGAGTTCGTGGTTGCGCCCGAGGTCGCGGCGAGCGTCGAGCCTCCGACGGCTCCCGCGGTCCCCGTGGTTGCACCTGCGTCGAGTGGTCGCCGCCTTCGGAGCGGCCTGCCCCGCGTTCCGGGCGGGCGTCCGTGGCCGGATCCAGGCGAGGTGCCGACCGTCGCTGCGACGTCGGTGACGGATGCCGCCGCCGCGCCGACCACGGGGCATCCCGCCGAAGCGACAACCGCGCCGCCGGCTGCCGCACCCGCACCCGCACCCGCACCTGCCGCCACTGCTGCTCCCGCGACCGGTGGACGCAGCCTGCGCCGCGGACTTCCGCGGGTCGCCGGGGGAGACCCGTGGCCGCCGTCCGCGACGGTCGCGACGGCCGCGGCATCTCCCGCGGCCCCTGCCGGGCCCGCGGCCGCCGAAGCGCCGGCGCCATCCGAGCAGCCCGCAGCGGCGGCATCCGTCGCCGAGGCACCCGCCGAACCCCAGGTTCGCCGCGGTCTTCCGCGACCGGAAACCGCAGCGCCGGCACCCACAGCGGCCGCCGCGCCCGAGCCAGCGGCCGCCGCGGCCGCCGCTCCAGCCCCTCCGGCGCCCGCGCCGAAGCCGGCCTCCCCGCGCGCGACCGCCCCGGCCCCGGCTCCGCAGGCCGTGCCCGCCGCGTCGGCAGCCACCGAGGCCAAGCGCTATGGTCGCTTCACCCTCAGGCAGTGGGTCGGGGCATCCGTCATCGGGATCCTCGCGATCATCGGCGCGGCCACCATCGTGGTGCAGCTCACGCGATGGTTCATCGGGCTGGACTTCATGCAGGACTTCATGGCGACGTACCCGGGCGAGACCCACCTGCCCGCGGGGGCGCCCGTCGGCCTGCCGGCCTGGCTCGGTTGGCAGCACTTCTTCAACGTGTTCCTCATGGTGCTGATCATCCGCTCGGGCCTGCAGGTGCGCCTCGAGCGGCGTCCGGCCGCGTACTGGACGCCGCGGTGGTCGAAGGGCGGGGCGGGCAAGATCAGCCTCAACGCCTGGTTCCACCAGTCGCTCGACATCCTGTGGCTCGTGAACGGCGTCGTGTTCGTGGTGCTGCTGTTCGCTACGGGCCAGTGGATGCGCGTGGTGCCGACGAGCTGGGAGGTCGTTCCGAACGCGATCTCGGCGGGCCTGCAGTACGCGTCGCTCGACTGGCCGCTCGAGGACGGCTGGGTCAACTACAACAGCCTGCAGGTGCTCGCCTACTTCGCGACCATCTTCATCGCCGCGCCGCTCGCCGTGCTGACCGGCGTGCGCATGTCGGGGCTGTGGCCGAAGGGTGCGGCGAGGCTCAACCGCGTCTACCCGGTCGAGTGGGCGCGCGCGGTGCACTTCCCGGTGATGCTGTACTTCGTCGGCTTCATCGTGGTGCACGTCACCCTCGTGCTCACGACCGGCGCGCTCCGGAACCTCAACCACATCTACACGGCCCGCGACGCGAACGACTGGATCGGGTTCTGGCTCTTCGTCGGCTCGCTCGTGCTGATCGCGGCCGCATGGGTCGCGGCGCGGCCGTCGCTGCTCGCGCCGATCGCCGGGCTCTTCGGCCGGGTGGGGCGCTGACGCCTCGGGGGCACCCCGCCCGAGCACTGACGCCATGACGTCACGGCGCCCCCGCGGGCGAGGCTTACGGGGGCGCCGGGTGCGACATCCGGTGTCAGGGCTCCTGACGCAGGAGATCGAACGCGACGCGGCCGTCCTCCGAGACGCGCGCGTCGAGCAGCTTGTCATCGAGCGCCCACGCGGCGTTCTCGCCGAGGTAGACGCGTGCGCCGTCCTGCTCGACCACGGTGTCGTGCTCGAGCGGCGTCGGCACGATCGCCACGGCGAAGTCCGTTGACTCGGCGTCGTCGGCGTCGATGCGCAGTCCTGCGCCGCCGGTGCCACCACTCCGTTCGACGATGTCCCGGACAGCGGTGCTTGCGTTGTCGGTGAGTGTGAGCATCGGGCTCCTCCTCTTCGATCGCGAATCGCCCACTCTTCCCCATGCGGGCCTCGTTGGCGACCCCCTTGCCATCTGCGGCCGGATGCCGCACACTGGGCGCCCTTCGCCCAGAACCCCGCGGGCTCCTCCGCGAGGGGCTCCTCCGCGAGCGAAGAGAGGGCCGCCGCGGCATCCGTCGATGGCGGCTTGCGGTAACGCCTGGATGCAGGGCCGGGTCCGGGATGACGAGACGTCGGCCTCGCGCCGTTCGGTCCCTTCGCGGTCCGCCAGGGGTACCGTAGGGGTATGTGGACCGTGCTGGTGATTCTGCTGGTGGTGTGGCTGGTGTTGGCGATCGTCGGCTTCGCGCTCGAGGGCTTGCTCTGGCTGGGCGTGATCGGCGTCGTGTTGTTCCTGGGTACGGTCGTCTTCGGCATCCTGCGGCAACGCGCCGCTCGCGCGAAGCGATAGGCGCACCCGCCCGGGCGATCGGTGTCGACGCCCCGGTCAGCGAGCGGCCACGCGGACGTTCAGCGCCGCGGGGTGAACGCTGATCTGTGCGGCGAGGATGGGGTCGAAGCTGTCGCCGTCGAGCTCGATGCCATGGGGCGTGTCGAAGTGGACATCGAACCGTGCGCCCTGGGCGTAGGCGAGTGACTGGAGGTCGACGGTGGACCGCATCATGCGCTCGGCCTGCCGGAAATGCCTCGCGACACCTTGGACGATCAGTCGGAAAGCGATTCTCGCCCAGCCGAACCGCCCTTTGGGACGCATCATGACGACGTCGAGGAGCCCGTCATCGACCTGTGCGGTTGGGAGCAGCAGCATGTTGCCCGTGAGGGTGCCGCAGTTGCCGACGATGATGGTGTGTGCTCGCGTCGATCGGGTGCTGCCGCCGTCGATGCGGTAGCGAAGGCGGAACTGCCGGTTCGCGATGATCGACCGTGCGATCGGCGTGACATACGCGAGCCAGCCCATTCGCCGCTTGGCCAGCGCGCTCGTGGCCTCGGCCATCTCCGCGTCGAGCCCGATCCCTGCCATGACCACGAACACGCGCCTGGTCCGCTCGCCGTCGCTGCCGACGAGATTGGCGATCGCGATGTCGACGGGTCGCGTCGTTCCGCCGAATGCGGTGCGGACGGACGCTTCGAGGTCACCCAGTTCCAGGCCGAGGTTCCGGGCGAGGAGGTTCCCGGTCCCGGCGGGCACCAGCCCCAGGGGCGTGCCGCTCCCGTGCAGGGCCTCGGCCACCGAGCGGACGGTGCCGTCGCCTCCGGCGACGATGACCACAGCCGGGTCGCTCGCAAGTGCCGCCGACGCCGCCCCTTGGCCGCGATCATGGCGGCTCGTGGCGTACCAGCGGGCCTCATCCCAGCCGAGACGTCGCTGCTCCGCACGGACCGCGCGGCGAAGCCGGTCAACCGGAAGGTTGACGGGGTTGTAGACGATCGCCGCGTACGATGTCACCTTCCCGGTCCTCTCGCCGTCACCGCCGGATCCGCCGACTAAAGGCTAGCGCCGGCAGCCACGACGTGACGTCTCCCATCCGCACGGTCTACCCTGAAGGGTGACTTCCGACGAACTTCCCGTCGAGGCCGAGGCTCCCGTCGAGCCCCCTCAGACGACATTCGCCGACCTCGGCCTCGAGGGTCCGGTGCTGAAAGCGCTCGACGACGTCGGCTACGAGACGCCGTCGGCGATCCAGGCGGCGACCATCCCCACCCTCCTCGCCGGCCGCGACGTCGTCGGCCTCGCGCAGACCGGCACGGGCAAGACGGCGGCGTTCGCGCTGCCGATCCTCGCGCGCCTCGACGTGTCGCAGAAGGCGCCGCAGGCGCTCGTGCTCGCCCCGACCCGGGAGCTCGCGCTACAGGTCTGCGAGGCGTTCGAGCGGTACGCCGCTCACCTCAGGAACGTGCACATCCTGCCGGTCTACGGCGGCCAGGGCTACGGCGTGCAGCTGTCGGCACTGCGCCGCGGCGTCCACATCGTCGTGGGCACGCCCGGCCGCATCATGGACCATCTCGACAAGGGCACCCTCGACCTGTCGGAGCTGAAGTACCTGGTGCTCGATGAGGCCGACGAGATGCTCAAGATGGGCTTCGCCGAGGACGTCGAGACGATCCTCGCCGACACGCCCGCCGACAAGCAGGTCGCCCTGTTCTCCGCGACCATGCCGGCGGCGATCCGGCGGATGTCGCAGCAGTACCTGCGCGACCCCCGAGAGATCACCATCAAGACGAAGACCCAGACCGCCGCGAACATCACGCAGCGCTACCTCGTCGTCTCGTACGCGCAGAAGGTCGACGCCCTCACGCGCATCCTCGAGGTCGAGAACTTCGAGGGCATGATCGTGTTCGTCCGCACGAAGAACGTCACCGAGGAGCTCGCCGAGAAGCTCCGCGCCCGCGGGTATGAGGCTGCCGCGATCAACGGCGACATCGCGCAGGCGCAGCGCGAGCGCACCGTGAACCAGCTGAAGTCGGGCAAGCTCGACATCCTGGTGGCAACGGATGTCGCAGCGCGCGGCCTCGACGTCGAACGCATCAGCCACGTGGTGAACTTCGACATCCCCACCGATAGCGAGCCGTACGTGCACCGCATCGGGCGCACCGGCCGTGCCGGCCGCACGGGCGACGCCATCAGCTTCGTCACGCCTCGCGAGCGTGGCCTCCTCGCCCGCATCGAGAAGGCGACGAAGCAGCCGATCACCCAGATGCAGCTGCCGAGCGTCGACGAGGTCAACGTCACCCGCCTCGCACGGTTCGACGATCGCATCAGCGCAGCGCTCGAGCAGGCCGAGCGCATCGACGGCTTCCGCGACATCATCGCCCACTACGTGCGCAACCACGATGTTCCCGAAGCGGATGTCGCGGCCGCGCTCGCCGTGGTGGCGCAGGGCGAGGCGCCGCTCCTCCTCGAGCCGGAGCCCGAGCGTCCGGCCCGTGCCGAGCGGCCGCCGCGGCGCGAGCGAGACGAGCGCGGCGGCCGATCCGAGCGTGGCGGCCGACCCGAGCGCGGCGACCGCGGCGGGTGGGGCGACCGCGAGCGCCCCGATCGACCCGAACGGCGGCACCGGGCCGGTGACGCCTTGATGTCCACGTACCGCATCGCCGTCGGCCGACGGCACCGGGTGGAGCCCCGGCAGATCGTCGGCGCACTCGCCAACGAGGGTGGACTCAGCCGGGAGGACTTCGGGGCCATCCAGATCCGGCCCGACTTCTCGCTCGTGGAGTTGCCGGCCGACCTGCCGCGCGAGACCCTTGAGCGGCTCGATGGCACGCGCATCTCGGGCCGGCTCATCGAGCTCCGACGCGACACCGGCGGCCCGCGACGGCGTGACGATCGGCGCGACGGCCGTGACACTCGTGACGATCGGTCGCGCGACCGGCGCGATGGCGACGGCGACGACGCGATGCCGTTCCGCAAGCCCCGTCAGAAGGACTGACGCTCCGGGGTGTCACCGGAATGGTGACCGTCCGTCACCTGTGGATGGAGCAGACCGGCCGCGCCGCATATCCTCATATGGTGCCGCACCCCCCGAACGGGGTGAGATGTGGAGTCCGAGGCGAGGTGAGCACGTGTTCGAGGGGGAGGATCACGACCGGGGGCAATCCGACGAACCGCTGCGTCGACCCCGCGGACGCCATGCGCGCCGGGCCGCGCCCCCGGTCGGCAGCTGGCGAGCGCGGATGCTCGCGGCAGCGGCTCCGGTCGTGGCATCGCTCGAGCCGCGCCTCACGGCGACCGGCGCCTGGCTGTTCGAGCGGCGCCTGCATGTGCTGATCGTGTCGGCCACGATGGCCACCGTGGCGATGCTCGGTGGCGCGGTGGCGCTGATCTCCTTCGCCGGCGGATCCGGGCCCGGTGACCAGGCCTCCGGAGGCGGCACCAGCCCGCGGCCGACGTCGACCGACCCCGGCTCACCCAACTCGTACGCGCCGATCCTGCCCAGCCCGGGACCGACGCCTCCGTCCACGCCCACGCCCACGCCGAGCACCCCGCCGCCGCCGCCGGCTGGCGGCGGGTCGACCGACCCCGGCACCGACGTGCCGGTCGAGCCGGTCCCGACGCCCGACCCCACGACCGACACCGGCAACGGACGCCCCGACCCGCCCGGGCACACGAAGAAGCCCGACAAGCCGGGAGGCTGAGCGGGGGCTGAGCGCCGTCGGCACGGCACGATTCGTCTCCGTCACATGCCGTATTCATTGCCCGTTCAGATTCACGTGTTCGGCTAGCGTTACCCCGACGCCCATCGAAGCGCGTCTTCACCGATCGAATGGGACGAAACGTGAACACCCGTACGGCCGAGTACCCACGGCCGGACCACTTCCTGCTCCACATCAGCGATACGCACCTGCTCGCTGGGGGCGGGCTACTGTACGACCGCGTCTCGAGCGAGCAGCACCTGCGCATGCTCTTCGACGAGTTCGAGGCATCCGGCGCCCGGCCCGAGGCGATCGTCTTCACGGGCGATCTGGCCGACCGTGGCGAGGTCGACGCGTACGACCGCATCCGACGGATCGTCGACCCCGTGGCGGCGCGGCTCGGTGCGCAGGCGATCTGGGTCATGGGCAACCACGATGACCGCTCGGCCTTCCGCCGCGGCCTCCTCGACGAGCGGGTGGGAGGGTATCGGCCGGTCGACCGCGTCGACGACATGAACGGCCTGCGCGTCATCACGCTCGATTCGACGGTGCCCGGCCACCACCACGGCGAGGTCGCACCGGCGCAGCTCGACTGGCTCGCCGAGGAGCTGTCGATCCCGGCGCCGCACGGCACCATCCTCGCGATGCACCATCCGCCCGTGCCGAGCGTGCTCGACCTCGCGGTCTCGGTGGAGCTTCGCGACCAGGCGGGTCTCGCCGAGGTCGTCGCCGGCAGCGACATCCGCTCGATCATCGCCGGTCACCTGCACTACTCGTCGACCGCGACGTTCGCGGGCGTGCCCGTCTCGGTGGCGTCGGCGAGCTGCTACACGCAGGACCTCAACGTGCCGGTCGGCGGCACGCGCGGCCGCGACGGCGCGCGAGCCTTCAACCTCGTGCACGTGTACCCCACGACCGTGCTGCACTCGGTGGTGCCGCTCGGGGCCTTCCCCGCGCTCGACTGGATCGACGCCGACGAGAGTGCGCGCCGGCTCGTGGCCTCCGGCACCAGGATCGCGGATGCCACGACCCCGCCCGTGCCGAAGGAGCCGCCGTTCACCATGCCGATCCCGGTGCTCGCGGGCTGACGCCGGAGGGCAGGTCCACCGTGAAGACGCTGCCGCCCCCCGGTGCGCGGGCCGCGCTGACTGAGCCGCCGAGGCGGGCGGCGAGCCGCTGCGCGATGCTGAGGCCGAGACCCGTGCCGACGGGCCGCGACGACCCGTAGCGTTCGCGCAGCACGCTGCGGTCGAACGCGCGGGCGAGGTCGTCGTCGGAGAGCCCCGGGCCCTCGTCGCGGACCGCGATCGCGGCGCCGCCGCCCGCGCCGGGTGCGGCCGCGGCGCGTAGCTCGAGTGCGGAGTCCGGCGGTGAGACGCGCAGTGCGTTCTCGACGAGGCCGTCGACGAGTTGCCGCACCCGTCGCGGATCGGAGACGACGGTGGGGGCGGCATCCGCGTCGACGACGATCGCGACCCCGAGCGCGGCCGCCTTCGCGGCCCACGCCTCGGCGGCCTCCCGGAGGAGCGCCGCGAGATCGACCGGCGACGGCTCGATGCGGAAGTCGTCGGACTCCAGGCGAGCGAGCTCGAGCAGGTCGCCGACGAAGTGGTCGACGCGCTCGGTCTCGGCGGTGAGCGTGCGCCCGACCGAGGCGACGGATGCCGAGTCGACGAGCCCGTCGGCGAGCGCCTCGGCATAGCCGCGGATTGCCGTGAGCGGGGTGCGCAGCTCGTGCGACACCGAGAGGAGGAATTCGCGCTGCCGTCCCTCGCTCGCGACGAGTGCAGAGTCGAGTGCGGCGAGGGCGTGCGCGACGTCGTCGACCTCCGGGATGTCGGAACCGGGCACGGCGACGCCGCGACGGCCGCAGGCCAGCACATTCGCTGCATTCGCTGTCGCGACGAGCGGGCTGGCGATGCGGCCGGCGAGCAGGACGCCGCCGAGAATCGCCGCGATCGCAGCGGCCCCGATGATCGGGAGGAATCGCGCGACGAGCTCGCGCGTCGCGGCGGCGATCGCCGATTCGGGGCGGGCCAGCACGATCCCGCCCGCCCCGACCGGTTGTGCCTCGAGGATGACGGGAGCCCGCCATGCGCGCGTCGTGTCCGACACCGCGGTGCCTGCGAGCACGTCGCGTGCGACCTCGGCGTCGACCCACCGACGGGCGCTGCCGCGCACCGAGCCGTCGGATGCGACGACCGCCCACTGGTCGCCGACGTCCTGCGCCCACGCCTGGGCCTGGCGTGCCGCCGTCTCGAGGTCGCCCTCCTCGGCGAGGATGCCGACTTGGGTGGCGAGATGCTCGTGCGCCTGCTGCTCGAGCGCGCCGCGGACGAGCTGCAGCGACGCGACTCCGGCGACCACCGTCACGAGCGTCGCAACGCCGACCACGAGCAGCGTGATCCGCGTGTTCAGCGTGCGGCCCCGCCTGCGCCTGTCGTCAGGCATCTGCCGCGTAGCCCACGCCGTGCACCGTGCGGATCGGCGACCGCGCACCGAGCTTTGCGCGCAACTGCGCGACGTGCACGTCGACGGTGCGCCCACCCGCGTAGTCGGCCTGACCCCACACGGTCGAGAGGAGCTGCGCGCGCGTGAACACACGCCCCGGGTGCTCGATGAGCTCGGCGAGCAGGTCGAACTCGGTGGGCGTGAGCCGCACGTCGGCGCCATCGACCTGCGCGGTGCGGCGCGCGGTGTCGAGGCGGATCGCCCCGAGCTCGACGACGCGGGAGACATCCGGCCCGCGATGCCGGCGAAGGACGCCCTTCACGCGGGCGACGAGCTCGCGCGGTGAGAACGGCTTGGTCACGTAGTCGTCGGCGCCGAGCTCGATCCCGAGGATCCGGTCGACCTCTTCGTCGCGCGCCGTGACGAAGATGATGGGCGTCCAGTCGCCCTCGGCGCGCAGCGCCCGGCACACCTCGACGCCGTCGAGTCCTGGAAGGCCGACATCGAGGACGATGAGCGCCGGGCGAAGTCGGCGGGCCGACGCGATGCCGGCCGCGCCGTCACGCTCGACGTGCACGCCGAAGCCCGCTGCGTCGAGGTACAGGCGTTCGAGATCGGCGATGTGCGTCTCGTCCTCGACGACGAGCACAAGTCCGCGCGCATCGTCCATGGCACTCATCCAAGCAAACGGATGCGGCGGCCGCTCGCCGTGCCCAGTGTCCGAACGATTCCCGAACATATCCCGCACGTCGGTCGCACATGGCCGCGGAATGGTGGAGCACGACCCGGGATCGCCCCGGACGACGACACGACAGGAGCGACACGATGACGCAGAAGACCACCCCGCGACGTACCCGGCTCGCCCTCACCGGTGCCGCGACCGCGCTCGCCCTGGCCGGTGGCACGCTCATGATCGGTGCGGTGCCCGCGTACGCCACGCCGGCGATCGTGGCGACGGACGCGACGGAACCGCCGAGCGACCCGGCTGCCGGGAGGTTGCGCGACTTGCGCTGGTCGCAGCTGCCGGAAGCGCTTCGTGCGGATCTCGTCGAGCTCGCGCAGGCCGACGAGTCGGAGCGGCCCGCGCTGCGCGCCGAGATCCGCGCGAAGGCGGTGGCGGGCGACTACGGCGACCGTGCGAAGCGGGTCGCGGAGCGGATCGCTGCGCTCGTCGCAGCGCTGCCCGACGACCTCAGCGCCGACCTCGTCGCGACGCAGGATCTCGCGGGGGCGGAGCGCCGCGACGCGTTCGAGGCCATCGTCGACGGGATGCTCGCCGGCGACTACGGGGACGAGGTGCAGGAGCGCGCCGAACGGGTTTCGGAGCGCGTCTCGACGCGGCTCGAGCGACGTGCGCTCGTGCTGATCATCGGGGGTGTCGCCGCAGGCGTCTCCTGACGACGGCGAGCCGGGAGGTCGCGTCATACCATCACGGCGTGACCTCCCGCGCGCGCGTCAGGCGGTGAGGTCGGCGGTGGTGGATGCCTCGAGCTGCACGCCGCTCGCGGCATCCGTCGCCTGCTCCCACGGCGCCGGGAATGGGAAGTAGCGCTCGAGGAATTCGATCACGGCAGTCGTGCGCTCCTCGACGGAGATCTCGGGAAGACTGCCGTCGTTGAGGCAGAACATGTCCTGGTCGCGACGCCTCAGGAGCCGCCTCATCGCCGGGATCGCCTTGCGCAGCGTCGTCTCGACGTACTTCACGCGAGCGTCGGTCTGCACCACCGCCCGGCCCGTGATCAGCGCGTAGTAGTGGTAGAGCGAGTTCGTGACCGAGATGTCGGTCGCCGAGCGGAACCGGCTGGCCGCCGTGCGCCGGAAGTCCTCGGGGAACTCCGCCTCGAGTTCGGCCATGACGCTCGTGCGCAGCGGCGCGGCGCAGTGCTCGAGGTGGCGCGTGGTGACCTTGCCGTAGCGCTCGCGCAGCAGCGCCCGGTTCACGCGTGCGGCGTTCTCGAAGCCCGAGCGGCCCGGGTGAGTCTCGCCGAGCCCGATGCGGGTGGTGGCCTCGACGAACTTGGTGATGCCACCCGGGGAGAAGAACAGCGACGGGCGCACCGGCCGGCCGAAGAACATGTCGTCGTTGGAGTAGAGGAAGTGCTCTGCGAGTCCGGGGATGCGGTGCAGCTGGCACTCGACGGCGTGCGAGTTGTGCGTCGGCAGCACCGAGGTGTCGGCGAACATCTCCTCGCTGCGCACGAGCGTGACCTTCGGATGCTCCGCCAGCCATGCCGGCGCAGGCGAGTCGGTCGCGATGAAGATGCGCCGCACCCAGGGCGCGAACAGGTGCACCGAGCGCAATGCGTACTTCAGCTCGTCGATCTGCCGGTAGCGCGCTTCGGAGTCGTCGCCCTCACCGACGACATAGCTCGACATGCGCTTGGCGCGTTCGCGCACGAACTCGTCGCTCGAGCCGTCGACCCAGGAGAAGACCATGTCGATCTCGAAGTCGACGTCGCTCGCGAGCGGCTCGAACATGTGCTCGAGCGTCGGCCAGTCGCGGCCGTGCAGGTGCACGACGTCGTCGACGGCCTCGGAACGGGGGAGCGTCCGCCGCATGAGGGCGTTCTCGACGGGCGCCTCGATGACGTCGTCGCCGAAACGCCAGAACTCGACCTGCACGCCCGACTCGGGGCCATAGCGAAGCCGCCCGATCGGCTCGACGCGGGGGCGGTGCAGTCGCAGCACGGTGGGCTTCCGATGCGCCGAGAGGCGGCCGTCGGCGAGGAGCACCGGATGCGACCCCGCCCCCCGGTCGGGCGCGACGGGCAGCGCGTAGAACGGCTCGTTCGCGAACGCCGCGGCGAAGGCCCTCGCCACGGCCTTGCGGTCGGCGCGGTCGACGGCGATCACGAGCCGGTCGTCGTCGCCGCGCACCAGCAGGTAGCCGATGCCGGCGGCGTCGAGCGCGCGGCCGATCGCGAGGAGATCCTCGACCATCGACTCGCGCGGCGTGGTGTGGCCGTCGCGGAGCGCGTACTGGCCCTTGCGGATGACGAGGTCGTCACGGTCGAACCGCGAGATCGCCGGCGCAGATGCCACCAGCACGAGCTCCGAGGCATCCGCGAGCCGCATCGGCGGTGCGTCGGGGGCCTCCTGCCTCGCGAACGCGGTCCCGTTGTGGTCGTGCAGGTCGGCGGTGCGATCGCGGTCGGATCTCGTCACGGAAGGGTGGTCTCCAAGGGTCGGTGGATCGCGTCGGCGAACGACGCGGGTATCAGACGATTCTACGGCGAGGCGGCCCCGTCTCTCACGGGTTGACGGGGGTTCGAGGCGTGCGTGCGATGAGGATCGCGGCGCCGGTATCCAAGCTGTGAATCACATGGGCACATCTCCGATCTCGCCTGCGCGTGCGTAGCCTGAAGATCGGGGGGAAGAACCGTTCAGCGCAGTGAGGTGCTCGTCGTCTCCCTGGGGTGGTGGTCTGGATGTCCGAGACAGATTCGGCCGTCGCGACGGCCACGGTTCGCAATCCGCGCGTCGCGGCGACCAACAGCGAATTCACCGAGTTGGCGCGGCGCATCAAGCAGAGCGGCCTCATGCGTCGTCGCTACGGCTATTACTGGACGAAGCTCAGCGCGGTGCCCGTGGCGTTCGCCGTCACGATCGTCGCGTTCGCGTGGATCGGCGATACGTGGTGGCAGATGTTCACCGCGGCATGGTTCGCGTTCCTGTTCACCCAGACCGCGTTCCTCGGCCACGACGCGGCGCATCGGCAGATCTTCCGGTCAGGCAAGTGGAACGACTGGGTCAGCCTGATCCTCGGCGGCTTCGTGGGCATGAGCTACGGCTGGTGGCAGCACAAGCACACCCGCCACCACGCGAATCCGAACCAGATCGGCGCCGACCCCGATATCGAACTCCCCGTGGTCGCGTTCACGCCCGAGCAGGCGACGCGGCAACGCTCGCGGTCGGCCAGGTGGCTCATCGCGCACCAGGGGACGTTCTTCTTCCCGATCCTGCTGCTCGAGGGCGTGTCCCTGCACGCGTCGAGCGTGCACCGCGTGCTCGCGAGGGAGCCGATGACCCACCGACCGGTGGAGATCGCATTCCTCGCGCTGCGCATCGTCGGCTTCGTGGCGCTCGTCTTCCTCGTGCTCTCGCCCGACAAGGCGGTGGCGTTCCTCGCCATCGAACTCGGCGTCTTCGGCTTCTACATGGGCATGTCGTTCGCACCGAACCACAAGGGCATGCCGCTCGTGCCGAAGGGCGCCCGACTCGACTTCCTGCGCCGCCAGGTGCTCATGAGCCGGAACATCCGCGGCAACCGGGTGCTCGACTTCGCGATGGGCGGGCTCAATTACCAGATCGAGCACCACCTGTTCCCGTCGATGCCCCGACCGCACCTGCGACGGGCCGCCGGCATAATCGCCGAGTACTGTCGCGAACACGGCGTGCCGTACACGCAGACCACCCTGTGGCAGTCGTACGTGATCGTGCTCCGATACATCAACCGCGTCGGCCTCGGCGAGCGCGACCCGTTCGAATGCCCGCTCGTCGCGCGGCGGTCGAGCATCTGAGGACCGTGGGCGGACCCGGCGTCGTGATGACGCCGCGTGACGCCCCGTTGAGCCGTGTGACGGCGGGTGCCGCCGTGTGACGGCCGGCCCTCGCGGCATCCGCCCGGCCTGCCTAGCGTCGGGGCGGGGAGGCACACGAATGACACGACTCATCATCGGCGCCATGGTCAGGGCGATCGGCGCGTACCCGTCGGGATGGCGCTACCCGGGTGCGCACCGCGACCCGCGCGGCGACGCGGCCGTGCTCCGCCGCACCGCCGAGGTCGCCGAGGCCGCCCGACTCGACTACCTGTTCTTCGGCGACTGGCTCGCCACGGGCCACGATCTGGAGTTCCAGGATCCCTACCTCGTGGCGCGGGTCGACCCGCTCTCGGCGGTCACCTACCTCGCGGGACTCACCCGGCGCATCGGCCTCATCGCGACCGCGAACACGAGCTACGCCGACCCGTACACGCTCGCCCGCGCGACCGCGTCGGCCGACCTGCTCTCGGGCGGACGAGCGGGGCTCAACCTCGTCACCGGCGCCGAGCCGCGCGTCGCCGGCAACCACGGCCGCGACTTCCACGAGGCGAGCGGATCGCGCTACGACCGCGCGGTCGAGTTCGAGCACGTGCTGCGGTGCCTCTGGGACTCGTTCGAGGACGAGGCGATCGTGGCGGATGCCGCGGCCGGCGTCTACCTCGACCCGTCGCGCCTGCACCGCACCGACTTCCACGGTGCGCAGCTCAGCGTCGACGGCCCGCTCAACGTCACTCGTCCCGTGCAGGGACACCTCCCGCTCGTGCATGCCGGCAGTTCGCCGCGGTCGAAGCTCTTCGCGGCGCAGGCCGCCGACCTCGCGCTCGTCGCGGTCACGGGACTCGAACACGCCGTCGCCGTTCGCGAGGAACTGCGCTCGCTGGCATTCGAGTCGGGGCGCGACGACCGCACCCTCAAGGTCATCGCACCCGTGCTGCCGATCGTCGGCGACACCCGCGAGCACGCGCAGTCGATCGCCGATGAGCTCAGCGAGCTCGTGCAGATCGCCGAGGACTGGCCCGACGGGCCGCCCGCCGCGTTCCCCGCGAACCGCTCGCTGGCGCAGTTGTCGACCCTCCTCGGCGTGGACGTCTCCGCGCTCTCGCCCGATCGCGCGGCCACGTCGTCGCTCGTCGCGGGCTTCAGCGGCGCGGGTCAAGAGCTCGTCGAGATCGTCGCCGAGCGCACCGGCCGCAGCCCATCGGGCGAACGGCCGCCGACGCTGCGCCACCTCGTGGTCGCGGCATCCGTCACCGCGTCGATGGTCGTCGGCTCGGCCGACGAGATCGCCGCTGAGTTCGAGGCGTGGGCCGAGGCCGGGGCCGTCGACGGGTTCAACGTGCTCTCGGCGGTGCAGCCCGCGCAGTTCGAGGCATTCGCGTTCGGCGTCGTGCCCGAGCTGCAGCGTCGCGGCGTCTTCCCGACCGAGTACGAGGGCGAGACGCTCCGCGACCACCTCGATCTGGGGCGCCCAGAGAACGTGCACGTGACGTCCCGTGACGCGCGGTTTCGGCCCGTGACCGGTCGTGACGGCGTTGGTCGTCGGGCGTTTGAACGAGGCCCGCGGCATCCGTAGCTTCGACGAGCACACCCCCACCAGGGGCACCGTCCGCTGATCACCATCGAAGGAAACCACCGCAGATGTCCACACCACGCATTCGCCGCCTCGCCCTCGCGAGCACCGCCGCGCTCGCTGCCACGGCACTGCTCGCCTCGTGCGTCGGGCAGGCCGCCGGGGCCGGGTCGGCCGCCGTCGGCGACCCCGTCGAGGGCGGCACGCTCACCTACCTCGAGCACCAGGCGCACACGACGCTCTACCCGCCGCAGGCCGGCTTCTACCCGAACGGCGGCATCGTGAACAACATCACCGCCCGCCTCACCTGGCAGGACCCCGACACCCTCGGGATCGAGCCGTGGGTCGCGACCGACTGGACGGTGAACGCGGATGCCACGGAGTACACCTTCGACCTGCGCGACGACGTGACCTTCTCCGACGGCACCCCGCTCGACGCCGCCGCGGTCGCGAAGAACTTCGACACCTACGGCCTCGGCAATGCCGACCTCGGGCTCACGATCTCGGAGGCGATCAACAACTACGCCTCGAGCGAGGTCGTCGACCCCGACACCGTGACGTTCCGGTTCTCGGCGCCCGCACCGGGCTTCCTGCAGGCCACCTCGACCATCAACTCGGGCCTGCTCTCGCCCAAGACGCTCGACCGCAGGCTCGAGGACTTCGGGGCCGGCTCGTCGACCGAGATCGTCGGCTCGGGCCCGTTCGTCATCACCGACGAGGAGCTCGGCACGTCGCTGCATCTCGAAGCCCGAGAGGACTACGACTGGGCGCCGCCGTCGTTCGAGCACCAAGGAAGGGCGTACCTCGACGCGATCGACATCGTCGTGACCCCTGAGGACAGCGTGCGCATCGGCTCGCTCCTCGCCGGCCAGGCCGACGTCATCCGATACGTGCAGGCGTTCGACGAGGCACAGGTGCAGGACGCGGGCTTCGAGATCGTCGCGGCGCCCACGCGCGGCGTGAACAACTCGCTGGGCCTGCGGTTCACCAACCCGCTGCTCAGCGACATCCGGGTGCGCCAGGCGCTCGTGCACGGCGTCGACGCGCAGGAGGTCGTGGACACGATCTTCACCGAGAATTACCCCGTGGCGACGTCGGAGCTCGCCTCCAGTGCGAAGGGCTACGTCGACGAGTCCGAGGGCCTCGCGTTCGATCCCGAGCTGTCGGAGGATCTCCTCGACGAGGCCGGCTGGACGGTCGGGGCCGACGGCGTGCGAGAGAAGGACGGCCAGCGCCTCTCGCTCGCGGTCTACGAGGCCAAGCCGCAGCCCCTCTCGAAGCAGACCCTCGAGCTCGCGAGCCAGCAGCTCGCGAAGATCGGCGTGGAGCTCACCGTGAAGGCCGCCGACTCGGGCAGCTACGCCGAGGACATCCTCGACCCGCTGAAGACCCCGCTCTACCACTCCATGGTCGGACGCGCCGACAACGACGTGATCAAGAGCCAGTACCACACGAAGAACCGCAACACGCTGCGCTCCGACGACGCCGAGCTCGACCGGCTCCTCGAGGCCGTGGCATCCGAACCCGACCCCGCGAAGCGCGACGAGGCATCGGCGGCGGTGCAGGACTACCTCACCGAGCAGGCCTACGTGATCCCGCTCTTCGAGGAGCCGCAGGTGTACGGCGCCGCGCCGTACGTGCACGGGTTCACGACCGAGGCCGTCGCCCGCCCGCATTTCTACGACACCTGGCTCGACAACCAGTAGCCGGCACTCGGTGCGGCGGATGCCGGGACACGACCCGCGCATCCGCCGCACCCCCTCACCACCCGCTCGGGAAGGAGCACCACGGTGGCCTACCTCGCACGGCGCACCGGCCAGGCGCTGATCGTGCTGGCGATCGCGTTCACGGCGACGTTCGTGATGCTGCAGGCGCTGCCGGGCGACGCGATCCTCATCAGGTTCGAGAGCCCCGAGCTCGGACTCTCGCCCGAGCAGATCGCCGACATCCGCGCCGCCTACGGCGCCGACGTGCCGCCGCTGCAGCAGTACCTGCACACGCTCATCGGGTTCCTGCAGGGCGACTTCGGCACCTCCGTGCAGTATGGCACCCCCGTGCGCGAGCTGATCGGCTCGGCGCTGCCCGACACCCTCCCCCTCGCGGGACTCGGATTCCTCGTCGCGGTGGTCCTCGCCGTCGCGCTCGCGTTCCTCTCGACGCTCGCTCCGTTCGGCTGGCTGCGCCGCGTGCTCCGCGCACTGCCGAGCGTGTTCGTCTCGGTGCCCGTGTTCTGGCTCGGCATCGTGCTCATCCAGGTGTTCTCATTCCAGCTCCGGCTCGTGCCGGTCATCGGTGCCGATCCGGTCCAGGCGCTCATCCTGCCGGTGCTGACCCTCGCGATCCCCATCTCGGCGCCGCTCGCGCAGATCCTCGCGCGTTCCATCGACGAGGTGCAACTGTCGCCGTTCGTCGCCGTGGTGCGAGCGAAGGGCGCGGGGCCCGCGCGCGTGCTCTGGCGCGACGTCGCCCGCAACGCGCTGCTGCCGGCGATCACGATCGCGGGCGTGCTGATCGGCGAGCTCATCGGTGGCGCCGTCGTGACCGAGACGGTCTTCGGCCGCGCCGGCATCGGGCGGATCACCGAGCAGGCGGTCGCCAACCAGGACGTCGCCGTGCTGCAGGCGATCGTGATCCTCGCAGCGCTCGTGTTCGTGCTCGTGAACCTCGCGGTGGACCTCGTGTACCCGATCCTCGATCCGAGGCTGAAGCGGAAGGCGGTGGCGGCGTGAGCGCCCCGGTGGACATTCCCGTGCGAGCGGATGCCGCGGCACCCCCCGTCGGCATCGCCGTGCTGCCCGCCCTCGACGGCAGCGTCCCGTCGACCGCCGCCGCCGCGGCCGCCGCCGGACCGGCCGCACGTGCCGCCCGTCGGCTGCGATCCGTTCCGCCCGGGCTCGTGCTCGCATGGCTCGTCATCGCCGTCGTGATCGCGTGGGCCCTCGTGCCGTGGCTGTTCACGGCACAGGATCCGGTGAGCGGCGTGCCCGCCGAGAAGCTGCAGGGCCCGAGCCTCGCGCACCTCTTCGGCACGGACGCGATCGGGCGTGACCTGTTCACTCGCGTGGTCTACGGGGCGGTGCACTCGCTGTCGGGCGCCTTCGTCGCCGTCACCGTCGGCCTCGCGGGCGGCACGCTGCTCGGCGTGCTCGCCGGATCGATCGGCGGCGTCGTCGACGCCGTCGTGATGCGGCTCGTCGACGTGCTGCTCGCGATCCCGGGACTCCTCCTCGCGCTCAGCATCATCATCCTGCTGGGATTCGGCACCGTGAACGCGGCGATCGCGGTCGGTGTCGGCTCGATCGCGGCGTTCGCGCGCGTCTCGCGGTCGGAGGTCGTGCGAGTGCGCCAGGCCGACTTCGTCGAGGCCGCGTTCGGCTCGGGCGGCCGCCTGTCCGCGGTGCTCGTGCGGCACGTGCTGCCGAACTCGCTCACCGCCGTGATCGGCCTCGCCGCCCTGCAGTTCGGCGCGGCGATCCTCGCGATCTCCACGCTCGGCTTCCTCGGCTACGGCGCCCCGCCGCCGACGCCCGAGTGGGGACTGCTCATCGCCGAGGGCCGCAATTACGTCGCGACCTCGTGGTGGCTCACCGTGCTGCCCGGCTTGGTGGTCGTGGCGGTCGTGCTCTCAGCCAACCGCATCAGCCAGTCCCTCGGGAGGACCCGATGACCGCGCTCCTCGAACTCGAGCACCTCGACGTCGCCTACCGCGCCTCGGCGGGACCGTTGCACGTGGTGCACGACGTGTCGTTCTCCGTCGAACCGGGCCAGGTCGTCGCGCTCGTCGGCGAATCGGGCTCGGGCAAGACGACGACCTCGAGCGCGGTGCTCGGCCTGCTGCCGTCGGGCGGCCACATCGCCGCGGGCGAGGTGCGACTCTCGGGCATCGACCTCTCGAGCTGGAGCGATCGCCGCCTCGAGAGCGTGCGCGGCGCCCGCATCGGGTACATCCCGCAGGACCCGGTTTCGTCGCTGAACCCCGTGCGCCCCATCGGGGTGCAGCTCGCCGACACGTTCCGGGTCCACCGCCGGGGCGACCGCCGCACGGTGCGCACTCGCGTGCTCGAACTGCTCGAACGAGCGGGGCTCGACGACCCGGCGCTCCGGGCCCGCCAGTACCCGCACGAACTCTCGGGCGGCATGCGGCAGCGCGTGCTCATCGCGAACGCCGTCGCCCTCCAGCCCGAGCTCGTGATCGCCGACGAGCCCACGAGCGCGCTCGACGTGACCGTGCAGCGGCGCATCCTCGACCTCATCGATGAACTCCGGCGCGAGCACGGCACGGCGGTGCTGCTCGTGACCCACGACCTCGGGGTCGCCGCCGAGCGCGCGGAGCGCATCGTCGTCATGCAGCACGGGCGAGTCGTCGAGCAGGGCGCGACCGCGTCGATCCTCGACGCGCCCGCCGAGGCATACACGCAACGCCTCCTCGCCGACGCTCCCGGCCTCGGCGAGCACGAGTTCCGTCGTCCGTGCCCGCCGGCCTACCTGCGCGATGCCGGCGACGCAGCGGCGGAGAACCCGGTCGTGCTCGAGGCATCCGGGCTCGTGAAGGAGTACTCGGTCGGCCGAGGCCGCGCCCCGTTCCGCGCCGTCGACGACGTCTCCTTCCGCGTGCTGCGCGGCACCACCCACGCGATCGTGGGGGAGTCGGGCTCGGGCAAGACCACCACGGCGCGCATCGTCACCCGGCTCGTCACCCCCGACGCCGGCCGTGTCGAACTCGGCGGCGTCGACGTCACGATGCTCGCCGGCGCCGCGAAGCGCGACTTCCGCCGACGGGTGCAGCTCGTGTACCAGAACCCGTTCGCGTCGCTCGACCCGCGGCAGACCGTGGCCGAGATCGTCGTCGAGCCGCTGCGCAACTTCGGCCTCGGCGACCGGCGCGCCCGGGCGGATGCCGCGACCCGCCTCATCGACCGGGTCGCCCTGCCGGCGCACCTCGCGACCAGCCGGCCGGCGGAGCTCTCGGGCGGCCAACGGCAACGCGTCGCGATCGCCCGCGCGTTCGCGCTCGAACCCGAGCTCGTGGTGCTCGACGAGGCGGTCTCGGCGCTCGACGTCACGGTGCAGGCGCGCATCCTCGAGCTCCTCGAGCAGCTGCAGGGCGAGCTCGGCCTCGGCTACCTCTTCATCTCGCACGACCTGGCGGTCGTGCAGCGCATCAGCCACTCGGTCTCGGTGATGCGCCGCGGCCGCGTCGTCGAAAGCGGGCCGACCGAACAGGTCTTCCGCTCGCCGCAGCATGACTACACCCGGGAACTGCTCGACGCCGTGCCCGGACGAACCCTCCCCGCCGGAAAGGCCCTCGCATGACCCGCATCGGATTCTTCACCCGACTCCTCGACGAGGCCCCCGCCGCCGAACGGTATCGCATCGCCACCGAGCAGATCGTCGTCGCCGAACGGCACGGCTTCGACTCGGCGTGGGTCGCGCAGCACCACTTCCATGCGGCCGAGGGCGGCCTCCCGTCGCCGTTCGTGTTCCTCGCGCACGCCGCGGCGGCGACGGCCCGCATCCGGCTCGGCACGGGCGTCGTCACCCTGCCGCTCGAGGATCCGGTGCGCGTCGCTGAGGATGCCATCGTGCTCGACCTGCTCTCGGGCGGGCGCGTGGAGCTCGGCCTCGGCTCGGGGTCGACCCCCGCGTCGTTCCTCGCATTCGGCGAACGCGCCGAGGATCGGGGGCGGGTGTTCGGCGAGAAGCTCGACACGCTCGTCGCCGCGCTCGCCGGCGGTGAGCTCGGGCACCCCGGCAACCACCTGCAACCGCCCGGACGAGACCTGCTCGGCCGCATCTGGCAGGCCACGTTCTCGGCCTTCGGCGGCACGCGAGCGGGTCGGGCGGGCCACGGCCTCATGCTCTCCCGCACCCAGCCGAGGCCGGCGGATGCCCCGCGCCGCACGCTCTCGGAGCTCCAGTTGCCCGTCATCGACGCCTATCGCGAGGCGCTGCCCGACGGCGTCCCGCCGCGCATCCTCGCGTCGCGCACGCTCTTCGTCGCGGACTCCCGCGAGGAGGCGCGGCGCTGGGCCGAGCGGGGCCTGCGCCGGGCGGCGGTCGGATTCGCGCGAGCCGGCCAGCCGCCGCTCGGCGACTCGCTCGACGACCTCATCGCCACGTACGACACGCACGTCGGCACGCCGGTGGAGGTCATCGAGTCGCTCGCGCGCGACTCGGCCGCCGCCGAGGCGACCGAGGTGGCGTTCCAGGTGCACTCCGTCGACCCGCCGCACGAACTCGTGCTGCGCTCCCTCGAGCTCATCGCCACCGAGGTGGCGCCCGCCCTGGGCTGGGGCGAGGCGGGCCGCAGCCGCGAGCTCGCGTCATCCGCCCACTGATCCTCGAACCGCACGACGCCATCCAGCACGAAACCACCACGGAAGGACCGACCATGACCGATGTGATCGACCGGCTCGCCGGTGTGACGCCGGGCGGGCGCGTCGACGCCCTACGGCGCCATCGCCCCGCCACGCGCGACAACGCGCAGGCCAGCTACGACGCCCTCTTCACGACGATCGACGAGACGCACGCGAGCGCCTCCGAGCGTGCGGCCGTGGCGCAGTTCGTCGCCGCCCTGCACGACGACGAGGGCGCGGTCGCCCACTACGCGGCGGTCACGCGACAGGCCGGCGGCGACCCACTCGCCGACGCGGTCGCCGACCTCGCGATCGCCGCCCGCACGACGGGGCCGTACGGCGAGTACCCCGCCGACGCCCCGCTTGCGGGCGAGAGCGTCGCGGGCCTCCGCTTCGCGATCGACGACGCCGACACCCGCGCGGCGCTGGGCGAACGGCTCGACGCCGCGCTCGAGCACGCGCACCTGCTCGTGTTCCGCCCGCGCGAGGCATCGGTCGCCGCACTCGCCCGCCTCGCCGACGCCGGATGGTCGACCGCCGGCATCGTCACCCTCTCCCAGCTCGTGTCGTTCCTCGCGTTCCAGCTTCGCGTCGCGGCCGGGCTCCGCCTGCTCACCACGGAGGACGCAGCATGACCGATCAGCCCATCGACCAGTCGACGGTGTCGACGGTGTCGACGGATGCCGCGACCGCCGGGCCGGCCCGCACGATCACCCACCCCGGGGCCGCCGTGCCCCGCGCGTTCACGCAGGACGAGCTCGGCTGGCTGCCGTGGCTCGAACCCGCCGACGAGGCGACCCTCACCGAGCGCCAGTGGGCGGGCCTCGTCGACCGCTCGCGCGCGAAGAGCGACTACTTCCGCCTGCTCGTGCGCGATCCCGACATCCTGCGCGCGCGCACGCTGACCGACAAGGACGTCTTCTACAACGCGGCCGACGGTCTTCCGCGCGCCGAGCGCGAACTCGCGGCCGCCGCCACGAGCCGCTTCAACGGCTGCATCTTCTGCGCGTCGGTGCACGCGCGCTTCGCGACCCATCACTCGAAGCGCCACGACGACGTGCAACGCCTACTCGACGAGGGCATCGACGCGGTGCAGGATGCCGCGTGGCGGGCCCTGATCGACGCGGCCGTCGCGCTCGCCGCCACGCCGTCGCGTCTCGCGCCCGAACACCTCGAGGCGCTGCGCGCGGCCGGATTCGACGGGCAGGCGGTCTCCGACGTCATCCACTCCGCGGCGTTCTTCAACTGGGCGAACCGGCTGATGCTCTCTCTCGGCGAGCCTGAGAGGCCGATCGCCGCGTCGTGACGCGCCCGCCGCGTTGTGCCGCGCCCGAATGTGTCGCGCCATGACACGGCGTGACCTCATGCGACGCCGCCGGTTGAGGCGCGGCGCGGCCGGTCGTAGTTTCGACGCCACACCACCCTCGACGCCAGCCACCCCGAGGAGCCGTCATGATCGCCACCGATGAGCGCACGCCGCCTTCGCCCGCGCTCCCGGCACCCGGACCGCTCGCCGCGCTCGTCGACGCGGGTCTCGAAGTGCCCGTGCTCGGCGGAGGGTTCGTGCGGCACGTGAACCTCGACGTCGCGGCGTCGGCGCCAGCGCTCGACGCCGTGGCCGCGCACGTCGCCCGGGTCTTGCCGTACTACGCGAGCGTGCACCGCGGCAGCGGCTACCCGTCGCAGGCCGTCACGACCCTCGTGGAGGACGCACGCATCGCCGTGGCCCGGCACGTCGGCGCCCGCGTCGACGACCTCGTGGTCTTCACGCGCAACACGACCGACGCGTTCAACCTGCTGGCGACCGCCGTGCCCGGCGACACCGTGGTGCTCGACCTCGAGCACCACGCCAACCTGCTGCCGTGGCGTCGGCGGCGCGTGCTGGTCGGGTCGAGCACGATCGCGGCAACCCTCGACGCGCTCGACTCCGAGCTCGCCGCCCGACCGGCGGCGCTCGTGTCGGTGACCGGCGCCTCCAACGTGACGGGCGAGGTGCTCCCGATCGACCGGATAGCGCAGCTCGCGCACGCACGCGGATCGCGCATCGCGGTGGATACCGCGCAACTGCTGCCGCACCGGCGGGTCGACCTCGCGGCATCCGGCATCGACTACCTCGCATTCTCGGGACACAAGTCGTACGCGCCGTTCGGCTCGGGCGCACTCGTCGGCCGTGCCGACTGGCTCGACGCCGCGCCGGCGTACCTCGCCGGCGGGGGAGCAGTGGAGTCGGTGCGGCTCGACCGCGTCGACTGGAAGCTTGGCGCCGACCGCCACGAGGCGGGCACCCCGAACGTCGTCGGCTTCGCGGCGCTCGCCCGAGCGCTCGCCGAACTCGAGCGCCTCGGCGACACGGCCCGCCATGAGCACGAGGCCGCCCTCACTGAGCGGCTGCACGCGGGGCTCGCGCGGTTACCGGGCGTCCGCGTCCTCCGCGGCTTCGACGACGCGGCCGACCGGATCGGCATCGCGACGATCGAGCTCGAGCAGGGCTCCGTCGGGCTCGTCGCCGCGGCGCTCGCCGCCGAACACGGCATCTCGGTGCGCACAGGGCGGTTCTGCGCCCACCCGCTCTTCGACCGCGTAGCGCATCGCGCCAACGGGCTGCGCGCCAGCCTCGGCGCCGGGTCCTCGGCCGACGACGTCGACCGGTTCCTCGACGCGCTCGCCCGGCTCGTGACCGATGGCCCCTCGCACGCCTACGAGCGCACGCCAGCCGGATGGTGTCCGCGCATCGACGACCGCCCGCGACTCGCCATCGACTGACCGCAGCGGCATCCACCCGCGCATCGGCACGCGCGCCGTTCGTAGACTGGGAGGCACGCACCGGGAGGGGACGCATGCAGCCACTGGTCGAGCACGAGCTCCGCGAGTCGTTCGGCAACGCGACCGAGGCGGAGCTCGCACAACTGTCGCTGCCGGTGCGGTTCTTCGTCACCGAGTGGGCGCACCTCGACGCGTTCGCGTGGCGCGACCCGCGCATCCCGGCCCGCGGCTACCTCGTGACCGAGCTCGACGGGTCGCCCGCGGGCGTCGTGCTGCGCGCCGCCGCCACGAACGGGTCGCACCACCGCGCTGCGATCTGCACCCTCTGCCACACGCAGCAGCCGGCCGACCAGGTCGTGTTGTTCTCGGCACGCCGCGCGGGCCCGGCTGGGGAGCGCGGCGACAGCGTGGGCACCTACATGTGCGCCGACCTCGCGTGCCAGGAGACCGTGCGCCTCGGCCGGCCCGCTGCACCGTCGGAGGTGCTGCCGGGCGTGCACGAGCTCATGCGCATCGAAGGACTCGCGCGTCGCACCCGCGCGTTCGTCGCCGACGTGCTCGGCTCGGAATGAACCGCCGAGTGTTCCCGCTCGCGCGTGGTGTGCCTGTTCGGCCGGGAACGTCGGGCGCGAACGGAAACGTTCGGTGGGTGGCGTGTCAGCGCGCGGCATCCGGAGCCAGCGGCTCCAACGTCGGCCGCTTCGCCATGCGGCCGTCGCCCGATGACCGGCCCGTGAGGCGCCGGCCGATCCACGGCAGCACGAACTCGCGGTAGTAGGCCGCCGTGTTGCGGCTGCGCGGCCCGGGCGGGGCGGCGGCCACCTCGGCGACGCCCCACTCATCGGGAACGGGAACGCCGACCGCGGTGAGCACGTTGCTCGCCACGCGAGCGTGCCCGAGCGAGTTGAGATGCAGCTTGTCGGGCGACCAGTACCGGATGTCGCGAAGGCCGCGATCGTTGAAGTTGTCGACGAAGGTGACGCCCGGGAGCTCGGCGAGGTCGACGAGGGCCGCGGTGAGACGGGCGCCGCGCGCGTCGAACACGCGGCCGAGCGGCAGGTGGTCGGTGGGGTTCGCGCCGCTCAGCATGAGCACGTGGATGCCCTCGTCGCGGATCCGGTGCACGGCCTGACGGAACCGCCCGGCGACTCGCTCCTCGGGCATGCGCGGGCGCAGCATGTCGTTGCCTCCGCCGTTGAAGCTGATCACCTCGGGCCGCAGCCGGATCGCGGCCTCGAGCTGTTCGTCGATGATGGGCCCGAGCTTGCGTCCGCGGATCGCGAGGTTCGCGTATCGTACGGGTTCGTGCGCCGCGGCGGCCAGCCCGAGGGCGACGAAGTCCGCCCAGCCGCGCACCGTCCCATCGGGGAGCTCGTCGCCGACCCCCTCGGTGAAACTGTCACCGATCGCCGCGTAGGAGTGGAACATCCCTCAACGGTAGCGCGAGGGATGCCGCGGCATCCGTCGCCTCAGTGCGCCTGGTGCTCGTGCTCGAGTTCGCAGTCCGCACCCGGGTAGAGGAGCGTCTCGTGCCCGTCGTCGAAGCGCACGAGATACGGCGGCGAGCCATCGGCGCCGCGGACCTCCAGGATCTTGCCGTGCCGGTCGGCCTGGCCGACCTGCTTGCCGTGGATGACGAGGCGTTCGCCGACTGTCGCTTGCATCACTACCTCCTCCGCTCGTTCCAGAGTACGCCCGGCGCCCGCTGCGGGGAAGGGTGCGAACGGATGCCACGGCCGAGTGCGGCCGCGTCGATGCCGCCTGCTCAGTCCACCGCGAGGAGCGCCGCCCACAGGTCGGCGCGCGCGTGGAACCCCGAAAGGTCGCGCCCGAGGAGCCGCTCGGCGAGGGCGATGCGGCTGCGAACGGTATGGCGATGCACGCCGAGGGCATGGGCGGTGGCGTCGAACTGGCCGCCGTGCTCCAGCCAGGCGCGCATGGTGCCGACCAGCGACGTGCCGCCCGTCGCGTCGTGCTCGGCGAGCGGTGCGAGGGTCGCGAGCGCGACGGCGCGGGCGTCGGTGCGGGCGAGGAGGGCGAGGACGCCCTGCCGGCTGATCTCGTCGAACGCGACGACGCCCGACCCCGTCTCGCGGGCGCGGTCGAGCGCACGCAGCGCCTGCTCGTGCGCGCGCGCGATGCCGTCGGCGGGCACCGCGTCGGAGATGCCGACGGGAAGCTCGAACTCGGTCGCGATCTCGGCCGCGAGCGCGGCATCCGCGTCCTCGAGGACGACGACCACGGTGTCGTCGTCGCGGCCGAAGAAGAGGCGGCCGTCGCGCTCCTCGACGCGCAGTTCGAGCAACTCGGCGAGGCGGTCGAGGTGCTGCGGCGGGGCATCCGTCACCGCGATCCGCAGCGGCGCCGTGGGCAGGGGACCCCACATCTCACCGGCGACGCGCTCCGCGAGAGCGAGGTCTGCGGCCAGGATCGAGCGGAGCAGGCCCGTGCGCAGGTGCCCGCGGGCCCGGTCGAGGTCGCGGTTCTGCTCGAGCGCGAGTCCGGCGAGGGCGATGACCGACGTGACGACCTCACGGCCGGCCTGGTCGAGCTCCGCCGAGTCGCCGATCGCGAGCACGCCACGCAGTGCTCCGCCCGAGCCGAGGGTCTGCAGCGTCATCCGCTGCGGCTGTCCGACCGACTCGCCGGTCATGAGCGTGCGGCTCGCGCGCTGGCCCCGGCGGAGCATCGACCTCGCCTCACCCACGATCTCGCCGAGCGCGGGTTGCCCGAGGCCGCCCTCTGGCGCCTCGCGATCGAGCGAACCCGACGCGTCGACGAGGCCGACCCACGCGCCGATGCGATTCGAGAGCTCGCCGAGCGTCGCCGAGAGCCCGTCGGGACGGAGCGCCGCGAGCGAGATGGCGCGCTGCGCCGCGAGCGACCACGTGTGCCGCGCATACGTGTCCTCGGCGAGCGCATCGGCGACGAATCTCACGATGGCGATGAACGGCACCCGGTACGGCACCTCGAACAGCGGTAGGCCCTCGCGCGTGCAGGCGTCGACGAGGTCGGCCTCGAACTGGGTGCCGGTCGTGAGCAGCACGTTGCCATCGTCGAGGAACGGCGTGGGGTCGGCAAGGTCGGAGCTGTGCGCCCAGGTCACGTGCGCGGTGAGCGCGTCGGCGGGCAGCGCGTCGGCGGGGGTGAGCAGCGTGAGGTCGAGCTCGGAGCGGGCGAGCAGGGTCTGCACGGTGGGCTGCACGCTTGGTACCTCCCGGATGCCGCGGGCTCGGTGCTTGTACGTGATGTCCAACAAGTTGCATCCGAGTGTACATGGGGGCGCTAAGGCATCCGCTGCGCCCGTCCTAGCATTGGCGGCACCCGCCACTGTCGTCACCTTGCATCGGAGCAGCCATGACCCTCGTCGACACCCCGGCCGCCGTCGCCGGAGGGCCGGCGCTCGCCCAGGAGCGCCGCCTCGTCACCGCCATTCCCGGCCCGCGCTCGCAGGAGCTCATGGCGCGCAGGGCCGAGGCCGTCGCCGCGGGCGTCGGCACGACCATCCCGATCGCCGTGGTCGCCGCGGGCGGCGGCGTCATCGTCGACGCCGACGGCAACTCGATCATCGACCTGGGCTCGGGCATCGCCGTCACGGGTGTGGGCAACGCCAACCCGCGCGTCGTCGAGGCGGTCACGGCCCAGCTCAACGCGTTCACGCACACCTGCTTCACCATCGCGCCGTACGACTCCTACGTCGCCGTCGCCGAGAAGCTCAACGCGCTCACCCCGGGTGACCACGTGAAGCGCTCGGCGCTCTTCAACTCGGGCGCCGAGGCCGTCGAGAACGCCGTGAAGATCGCCCGCAACTTCACGAAGAAGCAGGCCGTCGTCGCGTTCGACCACGCCTACCACGGCCGCACGAACCTCACCATGGGCCTCACCGCGAAGAACATCCCGTACAAGAGCGGCTTCGGGCCGTTCGCGCCCGAGGTGTACCGTGCGCCCCTCTCGTACCCGTTTCGCGACGGCGGCCTCTCCGGTGCCGAGGCTGCCGCCGGCGCCATCTCCCAGATCGAGAAGCAGGCCGGCGCCGAGAACCTCGCCGCGATCATCATCGAGCCGATCCAGGGCGAGGGCGGCTTCATCGTGCCCGCGCAGGGCTTCCTGCCCGCGCTTGTCGAGTGGTGCCGCGCCAACGACGTCGTCTTCATCGCGGACGAGGTGCAGACCGGCTTCGGCCGCACCGGAGCCTGGTTCGCGAGCGAGCACGAGGGCATCGTGCCCGACCTCGTCGTCACCGCCAAGGGCATCGCCGGCGGCCTGCCGCTGTCGGCCGTCACCGGCCGCGCCGACATCATGGACTCGGCCATGGCGGGCGGGCTCGGCGGCACCTACGGCGGCAACCCGCTCGCGTGCGCCGCCGCGCTCGCCTCGATCGAGTCGTACGACGCCGACGGCCTCATCGAGCGCGCCGGCCGGATCGGCGCCCTGCTCCTCGAACGCCTGAACGCGCTCCGCACCGCCGACGCCCGCATCGGCGACGTGCGCGGACGGGGCGCGATGGCCGCGATCGAGCTCGTCGATCCCGAGACGGGCGCCCCCGACGCGGCCCTCACCTCGAAGGTCGCCGCGCACGCCCACGCGAACGGCGTGCTCGTGCTCACCTGCGGCACCTACGGCAATGTCATCCGGTTCCTGCCGCCGCTCACGATCTCCGACGAGCTGCTCATCGAGGGCCTCGGCGTCGTCGCGGAAGGACTCCGGGCCGCATGACCGACCTGCTCACGGCGACCCTTCGGCACGCTCAAGGACCAGTGACGGTGTCGGATGCCGCGACCGCGCCGATTTTGCATCGGCTGCGGCATCCGATGCCCACATCGCGACCCCGCTCACGACGCACGCGCCCAGCTCGCCGAGGCGGGCGGCGTGATCGTGTCGTACTTCGAATGGGTGCAGGCCAACCAGGGCTACTGGTGGCGCGCCGACGAGGTCGAGTCCAGACTGGAAGCGCGGATGCTCAGCGCCTGGCAGCACGTGCTCGGCTACGCCGAGGCCCGCGGCCTCTCGCTCCGCACCGCCGCCACCGCGCTCGCCGTGGAGCGCGTCGCCGAGGCGCACCGCCTCCGCGGTCTCGATCCCTGATCGATCCCCGACCCCCGAACCGCCATCCGACGGCCGACACCCAACGAAACGGAACGCAGCATGACCCACACCCTGCAGGAGACCAGCATCCTCGACCGCGTCGCCGACCGCCTCCACATCGGAGGCGAGTGGGTCGCCGCCGAAGGCGGCAAGACCTTCGAGATCCGCGACCCCTCCACCGGCGAGGTGCTGAAAGCCATTGCCGACGCGTCGCCCGCCGATGGCATCCGCGCGCTCGACGCGGCCGTCGCGGCGCAGGACGCGTGGGCGGCCACGGCCCCCCGCGAGCGCGGCGAGATCCTCCGCCGGGCCTTCGACCGGCTCATCGAGCGCCGTGAGGACTTCGCCCTCCTCATGACGCTCGAGATGGGCAAGCCGCTCGCCGAGGCGCGCGGCGAGGTGAACTACGGCGCCGAGTTCCTGCGCTGGTTCAGCGAGGAGGCCGTGCGCATCACCGGCCGCTACGGCCTGAACCCCGAGGGCACCGGTCGCATCGTCGTCGCCCAGCGGCCGGTGGGCCCATCGTATTTCATCACGCCGTGGAACTTCCCCCTCGCGATGGCCACCCGCAAGATCGCGCCGGCGCTGGCCGCCGGCTGCACCGTCGTGGTGAAGCCCGCCGCGCTCACGCCGCTGACCACCGTCGCGTTCGTCCAGCTGCTCGAGGAGGTCGGGCTGCCGAAGGGCGTGGTGAACGTCGTGACGACCACGAGTTCGTCGAAGGTATCGGGCCCGATCATCGCCGACCCGCGCCTGCGTAAGCTGTCGTTCACCGGTTCGACCGAGGTCGGCCGCAAGCTCATCGAGCAGTCGGCGCAGGGGATCCTCCGCACCTCGATGGAGCTCGGCGGCAACGCCCCGTTCGTCGTGTTCGAGGACGCCGACCTCGACAAGGCGGTCGACGGTGCGATGATCGCGAAGTTCCGCAACATCGGGCAGGCGTGCACGGCGGCGAACCGCTTCATCGTGCACGAGGCGGTGGCGGCCGAGTTCGCACGGCGCGTGACCGAGCGCGTCTCTGCGATGCGCGTCGGTCGCGGCACCGAGGACGGCGTCGCGATCGGCCCGCTGATCGACGACAACGCGGTCGCATCGACGGACGAGCTGGTGAAGGACGCCGTGGAAAAGGGCGCGAAGGTCCTCGCCGGGGGAGCGCCGATCGACGGCGCGGGCTCGTTCTATGCGCCGACGGTGCTCGGCAACGTCAGGTCCGATGCGCGCCTGCTCCGCGAGGAGATCTTCGGGCCGGTGCTCGGCATCACGACGTTCGCCGACGAGGACGAGGCGGTGCGCCTCGCCAACTCGACCGAGTACGGGCTCATCTCCTATGTGTTCACGAAGGACCTCGCCCGCGGCCACCGCATGATCGACCGCCTGGCCACGGGCATGATGGGCCTCAACACGGGGCTCGTCTCGAACGCGGCAGCGCCGTTCGGCGGCGTGAAGCAGTCGGGCATCGGCCGCGAGGGCGGGTTCGAGGGCATCCACGAGTTCCTCGACACGAAGTACACGCTCATCCCGGTGGACTGAGTCGCCTGCTCCTCGGTCGAGCACGGTGGCGCTTCGTGGCCGTTCCCTCCCGCGATCCTCCGTAGTGCCTCATTGTCAAGTGCCCGCGCGATCGGTGGGAGGGCCGCGGGAGCGGCCGAGCCGCGCTAGCATGAGCGGCAGGCCTCGGGGGAACCGCATACTGCTCATCGGCGTCGCCGCCCCCGCTGTGGCCGCGCTCGTGGGCGTCACGCCGGCCTCCGCCGTCACGACGGCCCGCTGGGCGAGTTGGACAACGCTCACGGGTAGCGGCGGGGCGTTCCAGACCTCGATGACGCTCGCCGGGCAGCCGGCGCTCACCGCCGCCGTGTCGAGCGACTCGCGCGCCGGCCAGGTCGGGGTCATCTCAGGGGCATCCACCTGGCTGTCCGAGGGCACCCCGGTCGGTGCGAAATACGGCTCCAGCCGCGACGAGCCGTACCTGAACCTCCGCCCGAAAGCCGACTCGGAGACCGCGCCGTCGACGACCACGTACTCGTTTCCCACGCCGACCCCCACCTCCGGATGAACGTTCGCGCTCGGCGACATCGACGCAGACCAGGTGCGCATCCAGGCGATCGGCAGCGACGGCGCGGCGCTCACCGCCGCCGAGCTCGGCTTCCAGGGCGGCTTCAACTACTGCGCGCCGGGCGTGGTCGGCAAGCCCTCGTGCACGGGCGTGGCGACGGATGTGCCGGCCTGGGATCCCGCGACCCTCACGCTGACCGGCAACGCGGCGGCCGCCGACACGAGTGGCGCGGCTGCCTGGTTCGAGCCGTCGACGCCGATCAGCTCGCCGACCTTCGTCTTCACGCGTCGCGCGGGATTCCCCGTCTACCAGACGTGGTTCGCGTCGCTCGCGCGTGACATCACCGGAACCGTGACGGACGTTTGCACCGGACCGGTCGACGGCGTGGAGATGACCCTCATCGACGGCAACGGCACGGTGGTCGCGACGACCACGACCGCGGGCGGCGGCCTCTACTCGTTCCCGGGGTTCTTCGCGACCGGCGGGTACACCGTGCAGGCGACTCCTCCGGCCGGCAAGATCGCCGTCGACGCGAACCGCAAGCCGGCCGACCTCACGACGACCGACGCGGTGGTCGACTTCTCGATCCGCGACCTCGTGCCCGTGGCGGTGTCGGGGCGCGTCACCGACACCGACGACAACCCCATGCCGGGCGTCACCGTCACGATCGACGGCGTCACCACGACGACCGACTCGAACGGCTACCACCTGTTCGACACGGTGCCGGCCGGCACGCACACGGCGACGATCACGACACCCGACGGCTACACCCTCGCGACGAGTCCGCCGCCCTTCACGATTCCCGAGGGAAGCGAGACGCCCATCACCGGGGTGGACTTCGTCGTCGCGGCGAACCCCACACTCTCGGGAGCGGTCACCGCCGCCGGCACGGGCGTGCCCGGCGTCACGGTCACCGCGGTCGGCCCGGCCGGAACGCTCACGACCGTGACGGCCGCCGACGGCACCTACAGCTTCCCGCTGCTGCCCGCAGGCGACTACGAGGTCACGATGACGACGCCCGACGGCTACCTCGTCGTCGGTGCGTCGACCCGCACTGAATCCGTCGCCGATGCCGACGTGACGAACGTCGACTTCGAGCTCGCGCGCACGGGCAGCGTCGAGGGCGTCGTCGAAGACGAAGACGGCATTCCGATCTCGGATGTCACGGTGACCGTGACCGGACCCGACGGGCCGACCACGCTCACGACCGGCGCCGACGGCGACTACACCATCACGATCACCGTGCCCGCCGGATACGAGTCGGTCGCACCCGCGACCCGCACGATCACGATCACGGCCGCAGGCGAGGCGATCGCCGACCAGGACTTCGTGCTCAGCGCAGCGGCGACGCCGGCGCCGACTCCGGGCCCCACTCCGGGCAGCGGATCCTCGCCGGCGGGCACGCTTCCGGCGACCGGCGTCGACCCCGCAGTCGCGTCCGTCGGATGGAGCGCGGTGCTCGCCGTGGGCGCCGGCGCGCTGCTGGTCGTCGCGGCGCGGCTGCGCCGGCGCGCAACCCGCTGAGTCAGCTCCCGGCGCGGCTCGCTGCCTCGAGGCGCACGGGCTCGTCGCCCCACGCCGCGAGGCGCTGCTCGAGCCCGGCGCGCACGGCCGGCCATTCGTCGACGAGGATCGAGTACACCGCGGAATCCCGCCACGAACCGTCGGCCCGGGGCTGCTCGCGTCGGGCGATGCCCTCGAACCGCGCACCGAGCTTCGCGATCGCGGCGCGCGAGCGAGTGTTGCGCTCGTCGGCCTGCAGCTTCACGCGGCCGAACCCGTGGTCGAATGCGAGCGTGAGCAGCAACAGCTTCGCCTCGGGGTTCACCGCGGTGCCCCAGACGCGCGGATCGTAGGCGGTCCAGCCGATGTGCGCCGACTCGTTGACGAGGTGGAGGTCGCCGAGCTCGGTCGCACCGACGATCGCGCCGTCGTCGGGTCCGCCCCGGAGCCGCACCGTGAACGGGAGCGCGGTGGGGCCACCGGCGTAGTAGGCGGTCGCGAACCGCTCGAACGCCGCGGCATCCGCCGGCTGGCCCTGCGGTCCGCCGCCGAAACCGCCGGCGAACACCTCGGGCCGCCCGAGCGCGATGAAGAGCGCCGCAATGTCGGCGGGGTCGAACGGTGTGAGGCGGATGAATCGGCCGGCCAGTTCGCGGTCGGCGGGGCGGAATGCGGTCACTCCTCGAGTCTCGCACGGACCACGGCTGGCGGCCGCACGGGCCGCGCTGGCGACGCCCGCATGGGCCGGGTCCGGCGCCGCCCGCACGGGCCTCCCCCGCCACCGGATCCGTGGACGAGGAGACGAATCGACCGATTCTGCTGGGAGACGCTCCAGCGCGGGTCACCGCGAGGAGTGGACGAGAGGCGCGTCGTGTCGTTCCGTTCGCCGACATCCGCGCCTACGATGAGCCGCATGTCCCTCGACGACGCAACCATCGCGCAGGCGGTCGGCTCGGCGCACGCGGCCCACCGCGACGACCCCGGCGGCGCCAACGCGAGCTACATCCCCTACCTCGCCTCGGTCGACCCGTCGCTCTTCGCGGTGGCGGTCGTCACGGCCGACGGCCGGGTGTTCTCGACCGGCGACGACCGGTTCGAGTTCGCGATCGAGTCGATCTCGAAGGTGTTCACGATGGCGCTCGCGATGGAGCAGGTCGGCGCTGCGGCGTTCCACGCGAAGATCGGCGCCGACCCCACCGGGCTGCCATTCAACTCTGTGATGGCGCTCGACCTGAACAAGGATCGCCCGCTCTCGCCGCTCGTGAACGCCGGGGCCATCGCCTCGACGAGCCTCGTCACCGCGACCGGCGCCGACGACCGCTGGAACAGGATCCTCAGCGCCCAGCGCGACTTCGCCGCGCGCGAACTCCAGCTGAGCGACGAGGTCAACGACTCCGAGCAGACGACGAACTTCCACAACCGGGCAATGGCCTGGCTCCTCTACGGCGGCGACTCGATCTTCTGCGATCCGATGGAGGCCGTCGACGTCTACACGCGGCAGTGCTCCACCCTCATCACGACCGTCGACCTCGCGACGATGGGCGCCACGCTCGCGGCCGGCGGGCGGAATCCCATCACGGGTACTCGCGTCATCTCGAGCGGCAACGTGCCGCACATCCTCGCCGAGATGACGATGGAGGGCATGTACACGCGGTCGGGCGACTGGGCCTACACCGTGGGGCTTCCGGCCAAGAGCGGCGTCGGCGGCGGCATCGTCGCGGTCGCGCCCGGCGAGCTCGCGATCGCGGCCTTCTCGCCGCCGCTCGACGATGCCGGCAACAGCGTGCGGGCACAGGCCGCGGTGGCCGACGTCGCGAGCGAGCTCGGCCTGAACCTCTACGCCGGCAGCGCCGGGACCCCGTGAGGGTGCCCCGGTGGCAGGAGCTGACGCCCGCCGGTGGCCGTGTGCCGGAGCCGCGACCGCTTGTCCGCAAGGGATCGTCCTCTTCCGCCCGCGTCGCCGCCCCGAATACTGTGGAGCCGAGCGTCCGCCGCTGGGCGCCGGAAACGGGGGAGAACCACATGGCCGGGCTCGATGAACTCAGGTCGCAACTGCCGATCGGTGAGATCGCCGCGAGGCTCGGCGTCGACGAATCCACGGCCCGCAAGGCCATCGACGACGCGCTCCCGGCGCTCGTGGCCGGCATGGGTGCCAATGCCAGCGACCCCGCCGGGGCCGCCTCGCTCGAGCGAGCGGTGACGAAGCACGACCCGTCGCTCGTCGAGGGCGGAGTGAGACTCGCCGACGTCGACGAGGACGACGGCCGCAAGATCGTGAAGAACGTGTTCGGCGACGAGACCGACCAGGTGGTGCAGGCGCTGGACGCCAAGGAGAAGAAGGAGACCGGCACGGGCGACCTCATCAAGAAGCTCCTGCCGATCCTCGCGCCGATCGTCCTGGCCTTCCTCGCCAAGCAGTTCATGAGCAAGAAGGAGCCGACGGCCGAGCCGGCAGCTCAACCGGCGGAGTCAGGCTCGGGCGGCGACATCCTCGGCGGCCTGCTCGGTGGCGGATCCCAATCGGGGTCGGGCGGCTCCGGCGGCGGGCTGGGCGATCTGCTGGGCGGGCTCATGGGCGGCGGCTCCGGCGGCTCCGGCGGCTCCGGCGGCTCGGGCGGCGGGCTCGGCGACATCCTCGGCGGGCTCCTCGGCGGTGGCAAGCGCTGAGCGACCGGCGCCGGCCTGCTCGCGACCGGCCGGCGATCTGCTCCGGCCGGCTCCCGCCAGCTCGCGACCGGCTCGAAGGAAGTGCGCAGGCGCCCGCATAGACTGTCGGGGTGCCAGTGAACCCCGAGCTGCAGGGGCGGACGTTCCCGCCGACCGAGCCGTATCTCGTCGGACGCGAGAAGGTGCGCGAGTTCGCCCGCGCCGTCTTCGCGACCAACCCGATCAACCTCGATCCCGAGGCCGCGCGCGCCGCCGGGTACGCTGACGTCGTCGCGCCGCCCACCTTCGCGGTCGTCGTGCAGGAGCGGACCCTCGCCCAACTGCTGGCCGAACCGGACTCGGGTATCGACTTCTCGCGGGTCGTGCACGGCGACCAGCGCTTCACCTCCACGCGGCCGATCGTCGCCGGCGACCTGCTCACGGCGACGCTCACCGTCTCGAGCGTGAAGACGCTCGGCGCGCACTCGATGGTGACGGCCGAATCGAGCATCGTGGATGCCTCGGGCGCCCACGTCGTCACGGCGATCTCCACGCTCGTGGTGCGAGGGGAGGACTGATGCCCGCCTTCGACGACCTCGCCGCCGGCGACATCGTCGCCGAGCAGTCGTTCGCACTGACACGCGACTCGCTCGTGCGATACGCCGGGGCATCCGGAGACTTCAATCCCATCCACTACCGCGACGACATCGCGCACCAGGTCGGGCTGCCCGGCGTGCTCGCCCACGGCATGCTCACGATGGGGTTCGCGGTGCAGCCCGTCGTCGACTGGGCCGGTGACCCGGGCCGGATCGTTGACTACCAGGCCCGCTTCACCCGACCCGTCGTCGTCGACCCGAAGCTCGGAGCGGTCGTGCAGGTCATCGCGAAGGTCGGGCAACTCGACGCCGAGTCCCGAGCCGCCCGCATCGACCTCACCGTGAAGGTCGGCGACGAGACGGTGCTCGGCAAGGCGCAGGCGCGGGTCTTGCTCGACTGACATGACCGCCGACATCCCGTTCTCGGAGTTCACGACGCTCAGGGTCGGCGGGCCGATCCGCCGGCTCGCCACCGCGTCCACGCAAGCCGACCTCGTCGACCTCGCCGTCGAGGCGTGGCACGAAGGCGAGCCATGGCTCGTGCTCGGCGGCGGCTCGAACCTGCTGATCGGTGACGACGGGTTCGACGGCACGGTCATCCGCGTGGCGACGAAGGGTATCGAGGTGCTGCCGAGTCCGTATGTGCCGCCGGACTCGCCGCCGAGTGCCGCTCCGAACGCGCTCGACGCACCCGCCCGGGGCACCGTGCGCGTCCGCGTGCAGGCGGGCGAGAACTGGGACGACCTCGTCGCCTGGACCGTCGAACACGGGTATTCCGGCATCGAAGCGCTCTCCGGCATCCCGGGCTCGGTCGGCGCCGCGCCCGTGCAGAACATCGGCGCCTACGGTCAGGAGCTCGAGTCCACGCTCGTGGTGATCGAGTTCCTCGAGGAGGGGGCGGATGTCCCACGCCGCATGAGCGCGGCCGAACTCGAGCTCGGGTACCGCACGTCAGTGCTGAAGCGGCGGCTTCGCGGCGTCGTGGTGTCGGTGGAGCTCCGGTTGCACGACACCGCGGCGGAGCGCGCCGTGCTCGGTGAACCGCTCGGCCAGCCGATCGCCTACGGGCAGCTCGCCGACGCGCTGCACGTGAACCTCGGCGACCGCGTGCCCATCGCGCGCGTCCGCGCGGCGGTGCTCGCGTTGCGCGCGTCGAAGGGCATGGTGCTGGACCCGTCCGACCCCGACTCGGTGAGCGCAGGGTCGTTCTTCACGAACCCGATGGTCACCGAGCGTGTCGCCCGCACGCTGCCCGGCGACGCCCCGCGCTGGTACCTCGAGGAGGACCGCGCCGACGAGGTCGTGTCGATCGCCGCCGGGGGCCTCGACGAATCGCCGCTCGACCAGTTCTTCACACACCAGGCGTCGCTCGCGGCATCCGGTGGCGCAGCGGGTGCCGCACCGAGTGAGCCGCTCGTCAAGCTCTCGGCCGCGTGGCTGATCGAGCACAGTGGCATCCGTCGTGGCTTCGCGCTGCCCGGGTCGCGGGCGGCCATCTCGACGAAGCACACCCTCGCGCTCACCAACCGCGGCGGCGCGTCGGCCGAGGAGGTGGCGCAGCTCGCCCGCTTCGTGCAGAGCCGCGTGCAGTCCGAGTTCGGCATCATGCTGCGGCCGGAGCCGGTGCTCATCGGTGTCGAGCTGTAGCCCCGATCGGTCGGCGTCGTGCTGCGCCTGAGTGAGCGTGATGCGACTGAGTACGCAACGGTCGGTACTCACCCGCGCGTATTCCACTCAAGCCGATGAGCCGATGGGCCGATGAGTCGAAGGGCCCCGCGGTAGAGGCGGAGGCTGTGGGTGCGGGGCGCAGCGTTCAGACCCGCGCGCGCTCGCCGCGCCGGATCAGGGCGACGAGCCCGAACACGGCGATGAGAGCGCCGAGCGCGAGCAGGAGGTAGAGCGTCGCCGCGAGCGGCGTCAGGTCGAGGAGCCACTCGTCGACGGCGTCGCGGCTATCCCGATCGACGACCACCCAGAGGCTCGTCGCGCCGACGGCGCCGAAGATCAGGCTCCACACGAGCGCACCCCATCGCACGGTGGGTCGTGACAGGGGCGAGGCCTCGGGATCGGATGCCGCAGGGCGGGTCGCCGGCGCTTCCGGTGCGCCGATGACCGCAGTGTCAGCCAGTTCGCCGGGGCCGGAAAGGTTCGTGTCGCTCATCGTTCGTCTCCCTCGTGGATTGTCACGTAGATGGTGCCGCCCGGCGGCTGGTGCACGATGAGGCGCGCGTCAGCGGACGCCCCGCTGGTGCGGCCGAGGGTGTGGATGACGTCGGCGTCGCCGGTCGTCGCCGCCCGCGCCCTCCCATCAGCGGAAACCCACGTGACGTCGACCCGCCCGGCTTCCCGTGCATCGAGGACGACTTGCGTGCCGTCCAGGACGGTCAGGTACACATCGCCGATGCCCTGCTCGATGTCGATCGTCGGCATGCCGGGGACCCTGCGCAGCTCAGCCGATGCCACGAGGTGGGCATCGCCTATGGGTTGCACCAACGACTGGGACTCGAGCATCGAGATGCCGTAGCCGGGCGGAACGAAGGTGCGCGCGGGGGCGATCGTCGCTCCGAGCATCACCAGGGTCGTGACGGTCGTGACGAACGCGAGGAACCCGGCGCGCCGCCGGCGCACGGCCGCGACGAACATACCGAGCGCGAGCACGAGGGTGGCGACGGCGAGCGCCAACGCGGAGACGTATGCGGTCAGCTCGGGCGAGCCGAGCGCCCAGATCGCCGCCAGCGAACCGCCCACGAGGGCGATGCCGAGCACGGTGAACACGTAGGCGGCGCCGGCCCGCGGCCGCTCGGCGCGTCGGCGGCGCCGCGCCGCCTCTGACTCCGCGGCAAGCGCCACGGCCCTCGCCTTGTTCTCGGCAGCGGCACGGGCGCGGGCGGCGCGGTCTGAATCCTGCTGCGACTGCCGCCACTCGGCATGCGACCGGCGCCATGCCTCGTGCTGCGCTCGCCACGCGGCGATCTCGCCGGCGTCGGCGCCCATGGCCGGCACGGGCGGTTCGGGAGCCGGACCGGGACCAGGGGTGGGGATGAGCGCGATGGGCGATGCGGATGTCGCATCCGCATCGGATCGGGCGGATGCCGCGGGCGCGCGGGTGGCCGCGGACATCGCGGCGACACCGGATGCGTCGGGCACGGTAGGCGCGTCTGTCGCGGGTGCATTCGCCCGTCGGATCAGCCAGATGACGAACACCGTGATCCCCACGATGACGGCGAGCACCCAGAGCACGCGGATGGGCGCGAGCACGTCGATCCCGCCCACCCAGATCGACGGCCAGTCCGGCCACCATCGCCAGCCGAGCCAGCCGCCCTGCACGAGGGGGATGAGGCCGATCACGCCCATCACGGCGATGCCGACGATCGCCGGGTCGACCGTGCCGCGGAGGAGGCGCTCCAGGTGGATGCGCCCGTCGATGTCGGGCAGCAGCAGCCACGCGATCGCGTAGAGCAGCACGAACGGCGCGCCGAGCACCGCGACCACGACGACGATGCCACGCACGATAATCGGGTCGATGCCGAGCCGGGCCGCCACGCCCGCGGCGACGCCGCCGAGCCATCCCGGGCGACGCGGCACGCCGAGGCCGCGCAGCCATCCGAAGAAGCCGTCGCCGCTCTCCTCGGGCATTCCGGGCGGAGCCGAACCGACCGCCCCGTCGGCGGGTCCGCCGGGCGAGGTGGAGTCCCCCTTCACGTCGTCTGGGGCGGGGTCCGTCTCGGGGGCGGTCGGGTTCGTCTCCATGCCCCGATGCTGGCAGCGACGACGCGGAGGCCGCTATGGGGTGGAACCCTGACTCGACCCTGATTCGCGGGCCCGGGGCATCGGCGGCTGCGCTTGCGTCTGCTTGGATGGCAGCCATGGGGTCGCGTGCGCAGGACATCACGGCGGATGACGCGACCGCCGCCGCTGCGCCCGACACCCCGGCCCCCGACTCCCCCGACGGCCCCGACGCAGGCGCGCGGCCGCCGCTCGCCCGCCCGCGGGACTGCGTCGCGACCGGCGTCGCCGCGGGCCTCGCCCTGCACCTCGGCTGGCCGGCCTGGATCGTGCGGGTCGCGTTCGTCGCGCTCACTCCCGTCGCGGGCGCCGGTCTCCTGCTCTACGCGTGGCTGTGGGCATTCGTGCCGTGGTCGGCCACCCCAGGCGAGTCGCCCGAGGCGCGTCCCAGGCGGCGGTCGCCCGTCGCCTGGCTGCTCGTCGGGGCATCCGTCGCCGTCATGGTCGCCGCGTGGATCCTGAGTCGGCCGCTCGTGAGTGGCGAGGGCGAAGCCTGGTCGTGGTGGTTCTGGGCGACCCTCGCCGGGGTGGGACTCGCCGTGGCCTCCGGCGCCTGGTCGACCTTCATCGACCGGCCCGACCCCGAACGTGGACCCCGCTCGGAACTGGCCGTGCGCGGCACCGCCACGGCACTGCTCGTCGTGACGGCGCTCGCGCTCGTGTTCGGTCCGGTCGCCCCACTCGGCCCCGTTCCGGCGTTCGCAGCCGCGCTCGCCGCGGTGCTCGGCATCGGGCTCGTGTATGCCCCCACGCTCATCGCGCACTGGCGCGACCTCACCGGCGAGCGCACGAAGCGCATCCGCGAGGAGCAGCGCAGCGAGATCGCCGCCCACCTGCACGACTCGGTGCTCCAGACGCTGGCGCTCATCCAGAATCGGGCCGGTGCGACGAGCGAGGTGGCCCGCATCGCCCGGGCGCAGGAGCGGGAGTTGCGCGACTGGCTCTACGCGGGCGATGCCCCAGGAGAGAGCGACCTCGTCGCCGACCTGCGCGACTTCGCCTCGGCGCTCGAGATCGACTATCCCGTGACCGTCGACCTGGTCGTGGTGGGGGAGTCGCGGGAGCCCGCGAGCGGCGAACTCGCGGCCGCGGCGCGGGAGGCGATGTTGAACGCCGCGCGGCACGCCGGCGGCGAGGTCTCGGTGTACGTCGAATCACGCCCCGACGCGGTCGAGGTGTTCGTGCGCGACCGCGGACCGGGATTCAGGCTGGCGGCGGTGCCGGGCGACCGGCTCGGCGTGCGCGAGTCGATCATCGGGCGGATGCGCCGTGCCGGCGGATCGGCGACGGTGCGACCGGGCGCAGGTGGTGTCGGCACCGAGGTGCGGCTGCGCTTCCCGGCCGAGGAGGCGACCCGTGGCTGAGCGCGTCAGCGTGGTCCTGGTCGACGACCACTCGATCTTCCGGTCGGGCCTGAAGGCCGACCTCGACGACACGATCGTGGTCGTCGGCGAGGCGCACGACGTCGAGTCGGCGGTCGCCGCGGTGACGGATGCCGCGCCGGACGTCGTACTCCTCGACGTGCACCTGCCCGGGGCATCCGTTCCCGCCGGCACGAGTGGCGGCGCCGAGGTGATCCGGCGCGCGGCGCCGGCGGTGCCCGGCACGCGGTTCCTGGCCCTGAGCGTGTCGGACCGGGCCGAGGACGTCGTCGGCGTGATCCGCGCGGGTGCTCGCGGCTACATCACGAAGGGCTCGTCGGGCGCCGATGTCAGTCGCGCGGTGCACGCGGTCGCGGGCGGCGACGCGGTGTTCTCTCCGAAGCTCGCCGGGTTCGTGCTCGACGCGTTCGGCGCGGCCGTGGGGGAGACGGCGGCGGCCGTCGACGAGCTCGACCGGCTCTCGGCGCGTGAGCAGGAGGTCATGCGGCTCATCGCCCGCGGTTACGCCTACAAGGAGGTCGCTGCCGAGCTCTTCATCTCGACGAAGACCGTGGAGACGCACGTCTCGGCGGTGCTGCGCAAGCTCCAGCTCTCGAGCCGGCACGAGCTCACGGCGTGGGCGAGTGCGCGCCGGCTGCTCTGAAGGGCGTCTGCGATCGCGCACCGAACGTCTCCGTTCCCGCGCTGTGTGCCCTGTCGACCAAGCACACCGCGCGGGAACGGAAACATACACGCGGCCGTCGCGTTCATCCGGCCCCGCGCGCGGCGATGAGGTCGTCGCGCACCCGGCGCCGCAGCACCTTGCCGATGAGCGAACGCGGCAGCTCGTCCACCTCGACGATCCGCTTCGGCACCTTGTAGGGCGTGAGGCTTTCGCGGCAGAAGTCGCGCATCGCGCCGGCGTCGAACACGGCACCCTCGCGCAGCTCGACGGCCGCCGCGACATCCTCGCCGCCCGCCGCCCGAGGCAGGCCCACGACGGCCGCGCCGCGCACGTCGGGGTGGCTGAGCAGCACGCCCTCCACCTCCGACGGCGACACGTTGAAGCCGCCCGTGATGATCAGCTCCTTGACCCGGTCGACGATCATGACGAAGCCGTCGTCGGTGACCCGCACGATGTCGCCCGTACGGAGCCAACCGCCCGGCAGCAGCGTCTCGGCCGTCTCGGACGGTCGGCGCCAGTAGCCCTCGAACACCTGGGGTCCGCGCAGGAGGAGCTCGCCCTCTTCGCCGGCAGGGCGATCCTCGTCGGGGTGCTCGGGGTCGACGACCCGGATCTCGGTGCTCGGGAACGGCACGCCCACGGTGCCGGGGCGACGGGTCGGGCCCATGGGGTTCCCGATGGCCACGGGTGAGGACTCGGTCATGCCGTATCCCTCGACAAGGAGGCCGCCGGTCACGGTCTCCCAGCGGTCGACCGTCGCCGGCGGCAGCGCCATCGCGCCGGAGATCGCATACCGGATGCCCCGGAGCGGGGCCGTGCCGCGATGCTCCGCCGTGCGCGCCAACTGGTCGTAGATCGGCGGCACGGCCGGCAGGAACGTGGGTGGCGAGTGCTTGGCCGCCTGGAACACGAGGTCGACGTCGAACTTCGGGAACAGCACGAGCCGGGCGCCGAGGCTCATCGCGAACGTCAGGCACAGCGTCATGCCGTAGGTGTGGAAGAGCGGCAGCACCCCGTAGAACACCTCCTTGCCGTCGCGGAGGCCCGGCACCCACGCGCGGCCCTGCATGGCGTTGGCCCGCAGGTTGCGGTGGGTGAGCACGGCGCCCTTCGGGCTGCCCGTCGTGCCGGTCGTGTACTGCAGCAGCGCGGTGTCACCGAGTACCGGCCGCGGATGCCGCTTCGAGATCGGGCGGGTGTCGACCACCTTGTCCCACTCGAGGATGCCGCGCGCGGTCGGCTTCGTCGTGAGCTCGGCTCGCGAGGCGCGCGCCCTGGGGATCGGCAGGCGCAGCGCCACCCGCTTCGCGAAGGGCAGGGCGCGGCTGAGGTCGACCGCGATGATGTGCGCCGGGCGGATGTCGCGCGGGAAGTCCGCGACCGTGTCGGCGACCGCGTTCCAGACGATCGCGATCGTCGCGCCGTGGTCCTCGAACTGGTGGCGAAGCTCCCGCGCGGTGTAGAGCGGATTGTGCTCGACGACGATGGCGCCGAGCCGGAGCACGGCGTAGAACGCCACAACGTGTTGCGGGCAGTTCGGCAGCACGAGGGCGACCCGGTCGCCCGCGCCGACGCCCAGGCGGCGGAGTCCTTCGGCGGCCTTCGCGATCTGCTCGCCGAGTTCGCGGTAGCGCGTCTCGGCGCCGAAGAACTCGAGCGCGGGACGCCGCCCGAACCGGTCGACCGCGTCGTCGATCATGTCGACGAGCGTCTGCGTCGGCTCCTCGATCTCGTGCGGGACGCCCGTGGCGTAGTGCACCAGCCACGGTCGCTGTTCGTACGGATTCACTGCTCGCCTCTCACCGGGTGGTTGCCGCCGCTCGCCGGTCGATACACGTCGAGCGCCCCCCGTGCGATCGTAATCCTCGTGCGGTACCCGCGCCCCGGGTAGGCGGCGGTCGCCTCGAGCGGGGCCGCGATCGCGACCTCGCCGTCGTGCGCGAAGCCGGGAGGCTGGCCCTCCCGCGGTCGCACGACGACCTCGATCGACTCGGTCCGGAACACCTCGATGTGCCGGGGCAGCAGCCCGAGGGCGCGGAACACGGCACTCGCGCGTCGGCCGAAGGCGAGCGACGCGGCCGCTCCGGTGCGTGAGCCCGCGTGCAGCAGCCGCACGTCGAGCACTCCGTCGTCGAGCCGGCGACGCTGCAGCGGCGCCAGCGTGCCGGGCTCGATCGCGCCCACGCCGACGAAGAGGGTCCACACCCGTGCGCGGCGCCCGTTCACGACGATGGTCACGGGCTGCGAGCGGCGCAGCACGCGCGCGGCCGCGACCAGGGCGGCGAGCCACTTGCCGAGACGGTGCTCGTGTCGTTCGCGCACGGCGACGAAGTCGGGGTAGACGCCCACCGATGCCGAGTTCAGCACCGTGATCGGATCATCGTCGCCGAAGGCCAGCTCCGCGACATCCACTCGCACCCCCTCCCCGCGCTTGACCGCGTCGATGACGAGATCGACGGATACCGCGCCCGCGGTGCGCGCGAAGTGGTTGAACGTGCCGCCCGGCACGACGAGGAGCGGCAGGCCCGCCGCGATCGCCTCGTGCGCGACCGCGGCCACCGAGCCGTCGCCGCCGCACACGCCGAGGATGCGCGGCGGTGTCGTGCCGGCCAGGGCCGCCCACACCGCCTCTCTCGGGCTCTCGTCCTCGTCGAGCACGTGCACCTCTGCGTGCGGCAACCGGTCGGCGATGGATCGCAGCGGGTCGGTGCGCACCACGCTCGTGCCCGACGAGCGGTTCACGACGAGGAAGACGCCCTCGCCGTCAGGCGACGCGGGCAGCGGCCGATCGACCCCGGGAGGTCGCTCGGGCCGCTCATCCCGGCCCGGCGTCGCCGCGTCGCGCCCCGGGCGCACCACGAGCGCGCCGAGCCCGGCGACGGCCGCGCCCAGCCCGAGTCCGCCCACGACGTCGGAGAGCCAGTGCGCGCCCGTGTGCAGCCGCGAGTACCCGACGCCGACCGCGAGTGGCGCGAGCACGGCCCCGATGCTCGGTCGCTCGATCGCGACGCCCGCGGCGAACGCCGCCGCGCTCGCCGAGTGGCCCGATGGGAACGGCGGCGTGATCGGCGGCACCGGCAGCCGGCGCCCGATCGGCACGTCGGCGAGCAGCGGCCGGTCGCCGCCGAAGACCTGCTTCGCGATGAGGTTCGTGAGCCCGCTCGCGACGAGGAGCGAGCCGAGGCCGCGGCCGGCGGCGCGGCGTCGCCCGGTGACGGCCAACACCCCCGCGAGCGTCCACCAGAGCACGCCGCGGTCGGCGAAGCCCGTGAGCCGCGACCAGAAGGCGTCGACGTGCGGATGCGTGTGGCGCCGATTCACGGCTCGCGCGGCCGCGGCATCCGTTCGCCGCACCCACTCGGGGAGGATGCGCGTACGGCGCACCGCGACGCGCAGGTTCCGGAAGGCCACGCGCTCAGGGTATGCCGTCCGCTGCATCCCGTCAGGGGGTTGCGCCGAGGTTGGCCGTCTCGCACGCGGCCGGACAGCCCAGGAAGCCGTGCTCCATCGCCCGCGATCGAGTCGTCACGGATGGCTGCTTCTCACCTCTGGGAGCCAGCAGTCCGTGACGACTCGCGAACGGGTGGGGGCCGGGGAGGGGTGGGGCCCGGTCAGCCCAGCAGGCCGCTCAGGATGCCGCCGCGAGCTCGTCGATGCGTCGCCGCAGCGCGCGGCGCTCGGCGTCGGTGGGCGCGAGCTCGAGCGCGGCCCGCAGGCGTGCAGCCGCGGCATCCGCTCGCCCGAGCCGCGCGAGCAGTTCGCCCTGCGCGGCCGGCAGCAGGTGGTAGCGGCCGAGGGCCCCGGATGCCGCGAGCCGGTCGAGCTCGTCGAGGCCGGCCTGTTCGCGCCCCGCGAATCCGTGCGCGAGCGCGCGGTTCAGTGCGACCACGGGTGAGGGGTCGATGGCGGCGAGCGCGTCGTAGAGCGACGCGATGCGCTCGAAGTCGGTGGCGTCGGCGGTCGGCGCGGTGGCGTGGCACGCGGCGATCTCGGCCTGCAGCCGGTACCGGCCGCGGATGCCGCGGGGCCGGCGCTCGAGGCTCCGCAGGATCGCGAGACCCGACGCGATCTCCGTGGCGTCCCACCGCGCCCGCTCCTGCAGGTCGAGCGTCACGAGCTCCCCGTTGGCGTCGACGCGCGCACGCCGTCGCGAGTCCTGCAGCAGCATGAGCGCGAGGAGGGACGCCGCCTCGGCCGCCTCGGGCATGAGCCGCACGACGAGCCGCGAGAGCCGGATCGCCTCGTCGGCCAGGGCGCCGCGCCGCTCGGCGTCGCCGCCCGAGGCGGAGTAGCCCGCATTGAACACGAGGTAAAGCACGGCGAGCACGCCGCCGAGCCGCTCGGGCAGCGCCGCGGCATCCGGGACCCGGTACGGGATGCCCGCGTTGCGGATACGCTGCTTGGCCCGCACGATGCGCTGCGCCATCGTGGGTTCCGGCACGAGGAACGCGCGGGCGATCTCGGCCGTGGTCAGGCCGCCGAGCGTGCGGAGGGTGAGTGCGACGCGCGCCTCGAGCGCGAGCGCCGGGTGGCAGCACGTGAAGACGAGGCGCAGACGGTCGTCGACACCGTCTCGGGCGGTGTCGCCCCAGTCGAGCCCCGGTTCCGCCTCGGACGCATCGTCGCCGGACGCGGGCAAAGGCACGCCCGCCCGCCGCCCGACGTTCCGGCCGCCCTCGACCTCGTCGAACGCCGCCGCCTCACGCAGCTTGGCCGATTCGTTCGCGCGCCGGCGCAGACGGTCGATCGCGAGGTTCCGAGCCACCGTCGTGAGCCACGCGCCGGGGTTGCGCGGCACGCCCTCCGCGGGCCAGCGCTCGACCGCACGGGCGAACGCCTCCGCCGCGCATTCCTCGGCGAGCGTCCAGTCGCCCGTATGGCGGATGAGCGTCGCCACCACCCGCGCCCACTCGTCTCGGTGGGCGCGGGCGACGGCGTCGTGGTGCGCGGGTGCGCCGTGCGTCATCCGAGGGCCGCGGTCTCCTCGGCCCGTTCGCGCGCGTGGCGCTCGGCGCCGGGCTCGTGCACGTCCATGGGCCACGCCGGGCGCAGTTCGATGCGACCGAAGCGGGCCATCGGATGCCGCGAGGCGATCTCGACGGCCTCGTCGAGGCTCTCCACCTCGAGGATGTCGTAGCCGGCCATCCACTCCTTCGACTCCGTGAACGGCCCGTCGGTCACGAGCAGTTCCCCGTCGCGCACGCGCACGAGCGTGGCATCCGCCGGCGGCCGCAGTCGCTGGCCCCGGATGCGGATGCCCCGGGCCTCGAGGTCGTCGACCCAGTCGCCCACGTTGTCCTCCTCGGGCACGAACGGCTCGGCGTCGGGGTCGGTCGCGACGATCAGCAGGTATTCCATGGTGGTGTCCTCTCTTGTCAACACGGTATGCACCCACGACGAACGGGGGAAGACCGGATCGACAGGAGGACCAGATCAGCGCGGGAGCACGAGCGACATGCCCAGCACGATCATGACGACGGCGATCACCGCGTCGAGCACGCGCCAGGCGCGGGGGCTGCCGAGCACGCCGCCGAGGAGCCGCGCGCCGTACGCAAGGCCGAAGAACCACGCGATGCTCGCGATGCCCGCCCCCACGGCGAACGCCCAGCGGCCGTCGCCGTGGGTGTTGCCGACCGAACCGAGCAGGAACACGGTATCGAGGTACACGTGCGGGTTGAGCCAGGTCAGGGCGAGGCACGTGAGCACTGCGGCGGCGAGCGTCGTGCGCGACTCAGGGGAGGGGGCCGTTACCGCGCGGGGAGCGGCCGCGACGGTCACGGATGCCGCGGGCGAGCGGCCGTCCCGAGCCGCGTCGCTCGCGGCATCCGTCACCCGCTCGACCGCCGGAGCCGCCGGAGCGGGTTCCGCGACGAGCGCGGCTCCGCTCGGACGCACCGCACGCCGCGCGGCGAGCAGGCCATACCCGACGAGGAACGCCGCGCCCAGCCAGCGGATGACCTCGACGAGCCACGGCACCGCCTGAAGCACCGCGCCGACGCCCGAGACCCCCACGACGATGAGCGCGAGGTCGCTGAGGGCGCAGATCGCCGCGACGGCGAATACGTGCTCCCTGCGGATGCCCTGCCGAAGCACGAAGAGGTTCTGCGCGCCGATGGCGATGATGAGCGAGAGGCCGAGGCCGAGGCCGGCGATGAGCGACGAGACGGGCACGTTTCGACGTTAGGCGGCTTGGAGTCCGCAATCCAGCTCAGGATTCTTCAGCAGCATTAGCATGGCTTCAGATGGAGATTCCGCTCGACCTCGCCCGCACCCTCGCCGTCGTCATCGACGAGGGCACGTTCGACGCGGCGGCGCGCCGTCTGCGACTCACGCCCTCGGCGGTGTCGCAGCGCGTCAAGTCGCTCGAGCAGCAGCTGGGGCGCGTGCTGGTCGTGCGATCCAAGCCCGCTCGCGCCACCGACGCGGGCGCGGCCGTCGTGCGCCTGGCCCGCCAGCTCGCGCTGCTCGAGCAGGACGCGCTCGCCGGGTTCGGCCTCGACGCGGCATCCGATCGTCCCGTCTCGATCCCGCTGGCCGTGAACGCGGACTCCCTCGGCACCTGGTTCCTGCCGGCGCTCGCCCGGGTCTCGGAGCGGTACGCCGTCGTGTTCGACCTGCACCGCGACGACCAGGACTTCACGGCGGGCCTCCTCGAGTCGGGCACCGTCATGGGCGCCGTCACCTCGCAGGCGACGCCGGTGGCCGGATGTCTCGTGCAGCCCCTCGGGGTCATGCGCTACCAGGCCGTGGCCACCCCCGGCTACGTCGCGCGGTGGCTTCCCCACGGGCCGACCCCCGAGGCCCTCGCCCTGGCTCCGCGGGTCGACTTCGACCGGCGCGACGACCTGCAGGCCGAGTACCTGCGCGAGCTCGGCGTCGACGTCGAGCACCCCGCCCGGCACTTCGTGCCCGCGTCGAACGACTTCGCGACCGCGATCAAGCTCGGGCTCGGCTGGGGACTCCTGCCCACGTTCCAGTCGAAGACCGAACTCGGGCGTCGAGAGCTCGTGCACCTCGGCGGGCGACCCATCGAGGTGCCCTTGTACTGGCAGCAGTGGAACCTCGGCTCTGCGCTCCTCGAGGCGATCGCCCACGAGATCGGCGCCGAAGCGCGCCGAGAGCTCACCCCGCCGTAGCGCGTCGTCACCGCCGAGGCAAGCCCCTGCCGATTCCGGAGTTCGTCGCCTTCACTGGAGATCAGGGCACGGCAGACCGCCGCCCGCTGGAAGGAGTTCGACGATGGGTATCGACGACCGCATGGAGAACACGGCCGAGGACCTCGGCGGCAAGATGAAGGAAGCCGCCGGCAAGGCGACCGACGACGAGCGCCTCGAGCGCGAGGGCAAGGCAGACCAGGCCAAGGCGGACCTGAAGAACGCCGCCGAAGACGTCAAGGACGCGTTCAAGCACTGACGAGTCCACGCACTGACGAGGCGAGCGCCCGTCGTTCGGAGCCGGGGGGCCCGACGGCGGGCGTTCCCATGCCCGGAACGCCGCGCGCCGATCAGGCGTCTTCGATCCGGAACCCGACCTTGAGCGTCACCTGGTAGTGCGCGACGGCGCCGTCCTCGATCTCGCCGCGCACCGAGACCACCTCGAACCAGTCCATGTGGCGGATGGTCGCCGCCGCGCGGGCGATGCCGTTGCTGATCGCGCCGTCGACCCCCTCGGGCGACGTGCCGACGATCTCGGCGACCCGATAGGTGTGATTGCTCATCGTGCCCTCCTCCGCGCGGGACACGTCGTCGTGCCCGCTGCCGCCGACGTTACCCCACCTGCTCGGCGAGAGCGCGGTGACCGGGGAAACGGATCAGGCGAACAGGCGCTGCAGGCGCTGCACGCCCTCGAGCAGGGGCGCGTCGCCGAGTGCGTAGCTGAATCGCAGGTACCCGCTCGGTCCGAACGCCTCGCCCGGCACGGCCGCCACCTGGGCCTGCTCGAGCATGAGGTCGGCGAGCTCGAGCGAGGTGGTCGGCGTGACACCGCCCCATTCGCGGCCGAGCAGCCCGGAGACATCCGGGTACACGTAGAACGCGCCCTGCGGCACCGGCACGGTCACGCCGTCGATCTTCGACAGCTCCGCGACGATCGTGCGGCGGCGGTTGTCGAAGGCGCGGCGCATCTCCTCGACCGCGTCCTGCGGGCCGGTGAGGGCGGCGATGGCGGCGCGCTGCGAGATGTTCGACACGTTCGACGAGAGGTGGGACTGCAGGTTCGCGGCGCCCGTGATGACGTCGGCGGGGCCGACCATCCAGCCGAGCCGCCAGCCGGTCATCGCGTAGGTCTTCGCCACGCCGTTGACGAGGATGGCCTGGTTCGCGAGTTCGGGCACCGCCTCGACGATGGAGACCGCGCGCGGAGGCACGCCCTCGGCGTCGTCGGCGTAGGTGAGGTTCTGGTAGATCTCGTCGGACACCACCCAGATGCCGTGCTCGAGCGCCCACTCGCCGATCGCGCGCACCTGGTCGGCCGGGTAGACGGCGCCCGTCGGGTTCGACGGCGAGACGAACAGCAGCACCTTCGTGCGATCGGTGCGTGCGGCCTCGAGCTGCTCGATCGTGACGAGGTAGCCCTGGTCGGCGCCCGCGAACACGTCGACCTGGACGCCGTCGGCGAGCTTGATCGCCTCGGGATACGTGGTCCAGTAGGGCGTCGGCACGAGCACCTCGTCGCCCGGGTCGAGCAGCACCTGGAACGCCTGGTACACGGCCTGCTTGCCGCCGTTCGTCACCACGACCTGGCCGGTGCCGACCTCGAGACCCGAGTCGCGCAGCGTCTTCGCGGCGATGGCCTCGCGGAGCTCGGGCAGGCCGGCCGCCGGGGTGTACCGGTAGTTCTTCGGGTCGCGGGTGGCCGCGAGGGCAGCCTCGACGATGTACTCGGGCGTCGGGAAGTCGGGCTCGCCTGCCGCGTAGGAGATGACCGGATGCCCCTCCGCCTGGAGTGCTTTGGCCTTCGCATCGACCTTCAGTGTCGCGGACTCGGCGATGGCGGCGATTCGGGCGGAGAGGCGCGGGTGTTCGGTCACGGATCCAAGCCTAGGGGCCGCGACAGTCGCACGACAGGTGCGGATGCGGCGCAGGACACCGTCAGGCGCGGGCGGCCCTGAGCTCCCTCCCGTGCACCGTGAGGGCGTAGATCACGAGGATGTCGAGCGTGAGCACGATGAGCGACCACCACGGCTGCAGCGGCAGCATCATCAGTTGGCTGAGGGCGTTGATCGCGACGAGCACGATGGCGGTGACGCGGGCCCATGTGGCGCCGCTGAACAGGGCGACGCCGACGAGGATCAGCAGGACGCCGAAGATGGCGTGCCACCAGCCCCACCCCTGGACGTTGAAGAGCACGAGCCCCCCTTCGCTCGCCACGAAGTACGCGCTGCCCGGTTGGAAGACGGCGATGAGGCCGTAGATGATGTCGATGGCGCCCGCGATGATCAGGACGATGCCGGCGAACCAGCCCCACCCGACCCAGCCGGTGACCTGGGTGTCACTCATGTCGAACACTCCTTCACTTCCTGCTGCGCCGGCGACGTTCGCGCCGACGGTGTTTGCTGGGCGTCAGGCTAGCGGTGCGCGGCACTGCGGCGACGGGTCCTTGGTCCTACGTCCACCACGGTGAGATGACGGACGCGCTCGCCGGCATCCGCTCGGCTTTACTCTGCCCCCGGCGTCGCATACACTTGCTGAGGTTGTTGAAGTCAGCCAAGCTTGTCTGCGCCTATTTTCAGGGCTCACCCCAGAAGAACGTGGTCGACTTGTGCTGTCCAGACAACGGTGGAAGACCCGGTGCATCCGGTGGTTCCATAGGGCGGTGGCTCAATTGGTAGAGCAGCGGTCTCCAAAACCGCAGGTTGCAGGTTCGAGTCCTGTCCGCCCTGCGAGCCGGCAGCGAATGCCGGCCCACGAAAGGTGTACGAGGTGGCACGGAAGATCATCGACGAACCCGGCGAGGACGTCGTCGCCAACGCGAGGCGGGATCGCGCCGCGAGGCGCAATCCGTTCGCTCGGATCGCCCTGTTCGTCCGGCAGGTCATCGCCGAACTGAAGAAGGTCGTCACCCCGACCCGCAAGGAGCTCGCGAGCTTCACGGTCGTGGTGCTCGTGTTCGTCATGATCATGATGGCGATCGTGTGGGCCTTCGACCAGTTGTTCGGCTGGCTCGTGCTGTACGTCTTCGGAACTCCGGGGGTCTGATCGGGCCGTCGGCACCGAGACCTCCGCGCCGCAGGCGCGCGGAAGAGAAGGAATCGAGAGAAGTGTCAAGGACTGAGCGCGACGACGTCGACTGGGCCACGGCTGCCGAGCAGTCGTCGGAGGAGGACGAGGTGCAGGAGGGCTCGAGCCTCGTGCACGACGAGGACTCGGTCGAGGCGGCCGAGCACCGCGCCGTGCACGTCGTCGACGACGAGGGCAACGACGTCGACCTCGACGCCGTGCTCGACGCGATGGCCGAGGCATCCGATCCCGAGGCCGACGCCGTCATCGACGACGCCCTCGAGATCGACTCGCCCGAAGAGGCCGAGGCGGCCTTCGAGGCCGTGATCGAGGAGGACGCCGAGGTCGTCGACCCGTACGCGGAGTTCCGCAGCGAACTGCGCTTCCTCCCCGGAAAGTGGTACGTCATCCACTCCTACGCGGGCTTCGAGCGTCGCGTGAAGGCGAACATCGAGCAGCGCCGCGAGTCCATGGCCATGGCCGACTACATCTTCCAGGTCGAGGTTCCGATGGAAGACGTCGTCGAGATCAAGAACGGCCAGCGCAAGATGGTGACACGCGTGCGCATCCCCGGCTACGTGCTGGTGCGCATGGAGCTGAACGAGGAGAGCTGGTCGGTCATCCGCCACACACCCGGCGTGACGGGCTTCGTCGGCAACGCGCACAACCCGACGCCGCTGCGCTTCGAGGAGGCCTTCAACATGCTGAAGCCCCTCGTCGACATCAAGGACGTCGCGCCGGCCAAGGGTGCGAAGGCCGGGGTGGCCGCCGGCGCGGCCCGCGCCATCCCCGCCGAGGTCGACTTCGAGGTCGGCGAGACCATCACCATCAAGGACGGCTCGTTCGCGGGCCTGCCGGGCACGATCAGCGAGATCAAGCCCGAGAGCGGCAAGCTCACGGTGCTCGTCTCGCTCTTCGAGCGCGAGACCCCGGTCGAGCTGAGCTTCGACCAGGTCACCAAGCTCTAACCTCCACAGCCCTCGCGCAGCGACCCTCCGGTATCATCGGAGGGTTGTGCCGCGACAGGCGCATCGACCACCGCGATCCGGATCCGCCGGAACTGCGGGAGAGTGCCCCGCCCTTCGACAAGCTCAGGGAGCGGGCGTTCGAACAGAAAGAGAGAAATCATGGCACCGAAGAAGAAGGTCACTGGTCTGATCAAGCTTCAGATCAAGGCCGGCGCCGCGAACCCGGCCCCGCCCATCGGCCCGGCCCTGGGTCAGCACGGCGTGAACATCATGGAGTTCTGCAAGGCGTACAACGCCCAGACCGAGTCGCAGCGCGGCAACGTCATCCCCGTCGAGATCACCGTCTACGAGGACCGTTCGTTCACGTTCATCCTCAAGACCCCGCCTGCCGCCGAGCTCATCAAGAAGGCCGCCGGCGTCGCGAAGGGCTCGGGCGTGCCGCACACCACGAAGGTTGGCAAGCTCACGCAGGCCCAGGTGCGCGAGATCGCCGAGGCGAAGATGGTCGACCTCAACGCGAACGACCTCGACGCCGCGTCGAAGATCATCGCGGGCACCGCTCGTTCGATGGGCATCACGGTCGAGTAGTCGACCAACACAGAACTCACGCACTCGTGGCAGCGCCTGCCAGGCGCAGATGACCACACTCTCTCAAGGAGAAGCAACATGGCACAGAAGTCCAAGGCCTACCGGGCCGCGGCCGAGAAGATCGAGGCCGGCAAGTACTACACCCCGAGCGAGGCCGTGGCCCTCGCCAAGGAGACCGGCTCGGCGAAGTTCGACTCCACGGTCGAGGTCGCGCTGAAGCTCGGCGTCGACCCCCGCAAGGCCGACCAGATGGTGCGCGGCACGGTCATCCTCCCGCATGGCACCGGCAAGACCGCCCGCGTCATCGTGTTCGCGACCGGCCCCGCGGCCGAGGCCGCGATCGCGGCGGGCGCCGACGAGGTCGGCGGCGCCGAGCTCATCGAGAAGGTCGCCGGCGGCTACACATCGTTCGACGCGGCCGTCGCCACGCCCGAGCTCATGGGCCAGGTCGGCCGTCTCGGCAAGGTGCTCGGTCCCCGCGGCCTCATGCCGAACCCCAAGACCGGCACCGTCACCCCCAACCCGGCCAAGGCCGTCGAGGACATCAAGGGCGGCAAGATCGAGTTCCGCGTCGACAAGCACGCCAACGTGCACTTCGTCGTCGGCAAGTCCTCCTTCACTGCAGCGCAGCTCGAGGAGAACGCGAAGGCCGCCCTCGAGGAGGTCGTGCGCCTCAAGCCGTCGAGCGCCAAGGGCCGCTACATCCAGAAGGGCGCCGTGTCGACCACGTTCGGCCCCGGCATCCCGCTGGACGTCAACGCCATCTAGTCTCGTCGCAGACGCCCGAGGGGCTCGCCGGTTCGCCGGCGGGCCCCTCGTCGGCTCCGGGCGCTTCACCCGACGGTGGACGTCAGCCGCCCCGGGATCAGGCGAGCGCCGACGAATCCAGCCCAGCGCAGATCAGCTCGGCGAGGGCGTGCAGGTCGGGTGCGCCGTCGGTGGCGGCGTCCTTGTGGTCGGCGAGCGGCCGAATCGTCAGGATCGCGACCCAGGCCACGGCGGCTGCGTGGAGTGCGCGCGCGGCGATGGGGCGGAGCATGCTGCCGCGCAGGACGCGCTCGACGACGGCCTGCACCTGGCCGCGATGTTCATGCAGCTTGGCCCTGACCTCGGGGTGCGTCCGCTGCTCGCGCCAGATGATGACCCGCAGCACCGCCGAGTCGTCCTGGAGCTCGGAGAGCCGTCCGGCGAGGTTCAGGAGTGCGCGTACGGGGTTGCCCGGCTCGATGAGCGTGTTCGCATCGATGGGTCCGAGGTCGAGTCGCTCGACCACGAGCGCACGGAGGAGGTCGGCCTTTGCCGGGAAGTAGTAGAAGAGCAGCCCCTTGGGCACCGCTGCCAGCTTCGCGATGCTCGAGGTCGGCGTGGCATCGAAGCCGCGCTCGGCGAAGAGCTGCTCGGCTGCGTCGAGGATGCGCAGGCGAGCGCCGTGCGTCTCCGTCACACCGAACCCCCAACGGAACGAGGGGACGGCAGGTCGATCGCCTGCCGTCCTCGGACCGGGTGCGTCAATGCGTGATCGCGTCGTGGTGTGCGCGCATGCTCGGCCTGATGGCGAGCGCGGCGACCACCAGGGCGACGGCCCCGCAGGTCCACGACATCCACGCGGCGCCGAACGTCGTGGGATCCGCGTAACCACCGACCCACGGCGAGACGATCAGCAGCACGCCGAGTGCTCCCTGGACGTACTCCATGGCGACCAGGCCCGGCCACGCGAGGTTCACGAAACCCGAGATCACGAGTAGCACGCCGAGCGTGACCATGATCGCGACGGATGCGCCCATCGGGGGCACGAACAGCGTCGACACTGCCACGACGACACCGGCGGCGATCGCCACCCAGTCTTCCCATCGAGTCCATTTCTTCATCGAAACCAGCCTCCTCGGGTTGGTGCCACCCCTTTCGGGCTCACCTCAACAGTAGGACTGATTGACCGACCGGTCAATCAGGTCCGACGAGCCTCCCGGGCCCTCCTCTTCCTCGGTGGGCGGTGGCTCGACCGGAACGCAGCGTACGCCGGGCTCAGGATTCGCGCCCGCGCTCGGGAACGGTGCCGTCACCCGGGTCCGCCGGGTCGACCGGCGAACCCGCGTCGCGGTCGACCTCGACGACCTCCTCGTCGTCGATGATGACGCCCGTCTCGTCCGACTCGATCACGCGGTGCCGGGTTCCACGGGTAGCGGCGAGCTCCCGGCCGGCGTCGATCGCCTCCTCCTTCGACCGGAAGCTCTGCGAGAGCTCCGGCTCGCCGATCACCCGGTTCACCCACTGCCCGCGCTTTGAGACCGTCACCACATCGCCGTCCGTCATCGGTTCCCCTTCCATTCCGGTCAGGCCCCGTCGAGGCCGTCGTCGTACGAATCCTCCTCGTCGCGGAGGCCCTCGTGCTCGAGTGCCTCGAGGTCGAGCTCCTCGTCGGTGGGCACGTGCTCGCCTGCGACGGCGCCGTTGACCGCGCGCTCGCGCCATTGCTCCTCGTCCTCGTCGGCGGGATCGCCGTACCCGGGGTCGCTCATTGGTGCACCATCGTTTCTGTAGCGCGAATGCGTCGCTCCGGATGAGGATTCCTGTTGAACCGTCGGCCGGTGGCTGACCGCCAGCGTCGCTTGTCC
>NZ_BMMD01000013.1 GCF_014645655.1 Agromyces bauzanensis
CGATCCGCACCGCACCCTGTCTGAAGTCTTCATCGAACTTCCGATACCTGCTCATCGCTCCTCCTACTTAAGCGATGTCTCCACGATACGAGGGGAAACCCACGGCGGGGTCGATCACGTCTTCGGGTACAGCTTCATCCTGACCAACCTGGAAATCACCACGCCGGAACACCTCGCCGAGACCGAGTGGTGGTACCGCCACCGCACCGACATCGAGGCGCTGAACAAGGACGCCAAGCACGGCGGGGCGCTGCGCCACCTGCCCTCGAAGTACCACGCCGTCAACACGGTGTGGATGTGGGGCGCGCTGCTGGCCTGCGCGATCTCCGCCTGGCTGCAAGAGATCACCGGGCTCGACCGCGGAAACGGGCGCGGCCGGCGCACCCTCGCGACCCTGTGCCGTGAGCTGATCAACGTCCCCGCCCGCATCACTCGCCGAGCGGCGTCATCGTGCTGCGACTGCCCCCCGGTGACCAGCTCCTGGCTGCCGTCCTGCCCTGCTTGCAGCAACTCCCACGCGCCGGCTGACCCACGAACCATCCAACCCCACCAAGACGAGAAGGACCATCGGAGCGGAACCCCGCCCACCCGGCGCGACAGCCGGGCCGGCGTCATGCGTTCACCGCACCGGACACGCAAACGACACGAACCCTCAGCAAACCGATGCACGCGCGACCGCTACTCGCAGATCTGGGTCAGAGTAGCGTTCTCCAAGAATTCGCTGCCGGCCGAACCTCGAGGGCCTCGGCGACATCCGGCCCCCTGCCCGCCGCTGGACCACAAACACGCCGGAGCGCCGCCGCCGTAGGACCCGGCCGTATCAGTGCAGCACCAGGGCTTCAGGTGAAACAGTTGCTCTGCTCGGCAAGGTAGGCCTTCCGCACCCAGAGCGCCCAAGGCTCGGCTTGGACGAGCGCTCTCAACGCTCTGCTTGGTAAGGGCGGGAATTCAACAGCCACAGCGCCCGAGACGCTCCTCAGCGCCCGAGACGCCCCTCAGCGCCCGAGATGCGAGGCTCGGCTCGGACGAACGGGCTCAACCCTCCGCCGAGCAATTCTTCTCTGAATGGACCCGACGACGTCCGGCGTCTGCACGCCCACGTCGCCGCGCAACGTTCCTGCCGGAGCGGCTGGTGCCGTGGGGTCGCTCGGATACGGTAGCGCCCAACGTTTCACGCAATACGTCTTCTGCTTGGGATGGGCGGGAATTCAACGCCACAGTGCCCGAGACGCCGAGGCTCGGTTCGGACGAGCGCACTCAACACTCCGCCGAGCAATTGTTCTCTGAAAGGACGCGACGATGCCGGGGGCCTCCGCGCGCCCACGCCACCACGCAACCTTCACGCCGGACCGTCGGCGTGGTAGGCGGCTCGGATACGCAGCACGAAGGGTTTCACGTGAAACGGATCGCTCCGGTCGGAGAAATGGCCCTCCCCCAGATGGCCTCAGCGACCGAAACACTCATGCTCGGAGGAGCGCTCTCGGAAAGGCCCTGTCGCCAGAATCGGAGGCGGGCTCGACGTAGTCCGGTTACAGCAGCCCGGACGGCGAGGACCTGGCCGGCGGTCTCCATCAGCCGGCGTGCGATGCGCAGGCCGCTTCAGGAGGGACGCCGGGATCGATGATTGACCGAGGACCGGTGTGCCAAGGCCGCGACCGTCGTCAGCTTGGAGGAACGTGGCACCTCGACGTCTGTAACGCGAACGACAGAACGTGACACCGTCGCGCGTGACAGGCATACGTCCGGGGTTACACCCGCGTTTCACGTGAAACACCCACCTCGTCGACTCCACGCGGCGTTCAGTTGCCGCCGCCGCGCGACCCGTCCTCACCAGGTCTCCTCGACACACATCAGAATGCGGTCATCCGCGTTCCACACCGTCGTCGCCGCCGCCGCCGGTTAGGCTTGAGTGTCGGATCGGCGGAGCGTTGCCGGCCACGCTGGCACGAGCATCGGGTGGGAGCAGTCGGAATGGGACAAGGCGCCGGACGCGGGTGGTTCCACCGCAAGCGCCACGAGCCCGACTCCGACGAGATCGGCGGCACGACACACGCCAGTGCCGACCGAAGCTTCGACGTTCAAGATCAGGACGAGGTCGCACCCACGCCTCCGGCTCCGACGTCCGACCCAGTCGACCACTCGCAATGGAGCCCTGAGGCCCGGGGCAGCATCCCACCCCGGCAGCCGGACGTACACCCGGTCGACGCCCTGCGAACAGAGCGTCACGAGAGCCGGGCGGCGCCGCCTGAGAGCCTCGGCGTTCCGTCGCGGGCAGGGGTGGCCGAAGCACCCTCGAACTGGCCCGCAGGGGGAATCGCCGCAGACGACGACCGGGACGCTCTCGCCCCGACGTCCGGCCGCGACAAGGACGGCCCGGGTCACTCGCCTGATGATGACAACACGTCCGACCCAACCACGGTGATCGCGGGTGACGTCAGCCAACGAGCAACGCCAAAAACGACGAGCATCGATTGGGACGCGGCTACCGCGGCTGCGCTCAGCGACGAGACGGAACCATTGGGGACGACACTCAACCCGCGAGCGGTCTCAGGATCGACCGCGGATCGACTCCTCGAGGACATCATCAGGGAGATCGTCGGTGATGCCGCGGCCGACACGGTCTCGTCATTGCAGCCGTCGCACATCGACCCCGAGACGTACACCGCCGCACCCGCTGCCCAGGTCGGCTCCACCTCGCAGTCCGAGTCGACGGCATCTGAGTACACGCCCCCGACCGCGTCGACAGCGACGCCCGAGTCGGAGGGCTACAACGCTGACGGCAAGGACGATGTTGCCGCCGCGGAGGCAATGGACCATCGGACTGCGCCTGCGCGCGCCGAGGTCAGCATCGTGACCGGTCCAGCCGATGGTGAGCCGCTCCGATCGCGCACGACAGAGTCGAACACTTTCCTTGCTGCGGCACTGTCGGACACCACAGCCCACGCAGACGACGCGTCAGCCTCAGAGCCGCCACAGCAGCAAGCGGCGCCCGACGAGGCCCTCGCCGCGCCGACCGCGATCGAGGGTGCCTCGATCGACCGGGTGGTTGTGGAGTGGCAATCGCAGGAGACCGGCGAGGACGCCGCTCCCGCCGCGACCGGGGTGAACGGGACGGCGAAGGCGGTGTTCACGATGGAGTCATCGCGGATCTCGGCCACCCATTCGGCCGCAGTGAATGCGGCCGCCGGGCATCCCGCTGACGCGGAGCACGTCGACGTGACATCCGATGATGCATCCGACGTTCTCAGATCAAGCCCACCGGTGGCCTCACCAGACGTGCATCAGGTGACGGTCGATGACGATGGATCGCTGGACTCAGATGTGCCCGAGCCCACCGATGTCGACGCGCACAACCCCCAACCCCTGAACGCGTCGTGGCCGACCGAGGCCTCGATCGCCGCAACCACGACCGGCGAAGGCATCGACGTTTCACGTGAAACTGTCGTTCGCGCTGCAACACCCGTTTCACGTGAAACGGTCATCGAATACGGAGGAACTCCCCTGGCTGACCAACTCGCCGACGAGACTCGTCGGCGCCTCGCGCTGGATGAGGCGGTGCTTCCGATCCCCCCGAGCACGCGCATCATCACGATCTCGAACCAGAAGGGGGGCGTGGGCAAGACCACGACCGCCGTCAACCTCGCCGCCGCACTGGCGCGTTCCGGTGCGCGCGTGCTCGTGGTCGACCTCGACCCCCAAGGCAATGCGTCCACGGCGCTCGGTGTCGATCACCGCTCCGAGCAACAGAGCGTCTACGACGTGCTCGTCGCGGACTTGCCGCTCGCCGAGGTCATCCGGCCGTCGACCGAGCACGATCGCCTGGACTGCGTGCCCGCCACCATCCATCTCGCGGGCGCCGAGATCGAACTGGTCTCACTCGTTGCTCGCGAGCAGCGCCTCCGACGCGCACTCGACAACCACCTGGCCTCGATGGAACGACCGTACGACTACGTCTTCATCGACTGCCCACCGTCGCTGGGCCTCCTCACGATCAACGCATTCGTCGCGGCCCGTGAAGTGCTCATCCCGATCCAGTGCGAGTACTACGCCCTCGAAGGACTCTCGCAACTGCTCAGCAACATCGAGCTCATCGAGAAGCACCTCAACCCCGAGCTCCGCCTAACGACGATCCTGCTCACGATGTACGATTCGCGCACCAACCTGGCGCAACAAGTGGCGCAGGAAGTGCGCGACCACTTTCCCACCCAGACGCTCAAGACGATCATTCCGCGTTCGGTGCGGGTATCCGAGGCGCCCAGTTATGGTCAGAGCGTCATCAGCTACGACTTCGGATCCACGGGGTCGTTGTCCTACCGTGAGGCGGCCGCCGAGATCGCGCGCCGATCCGTCTCCAACCCGAAGGAACACACGCATGGCAACTAAGCGAACCGGACTCGGACGTGGAATCGGGGCCCTCATTCCGAGCGGAGACGACGCGACTCGTCCGAACCGGCCGGTCGACGTCTTCTTCCCCGACGCCGAATCCACGCCAGCCACGGCGATCGCGGCGGTCGAGCAGGCCGCGACAGCCGAGGGACTCATCACGGTGCCGGGCGCCCACCTCGCGCGGCTCGATCCGAACGACATCGTTCCGAACGCGCAGCAGCCGCGAGTTGTGTTCGACCCCGATGATCTCGCGGAACTGGTGCATTCCATCCGCGAGTTCGGAGTCCTGCAACCGATTGTCGTGCGCCCACACCCCACGGAGCCCGGCAAGTACGAGTTGGTCATGGGTGAGCGTCGGCTGCGCGCGACCAAGGAGGCCGGGCTCGACTCGATTCCCGCCGTGGTGAAGGACACCGCCGACGAGGCGATGCTCCGTGACGCCCTACTCGAGAACCTGCACCGCTCACAACTGAATCCGCTGGAAGAGGCGTCGGCCTACCAGCAACTGCTGTCTGACTTCGGAATCACGCAGGAGGAACTCGCCGCCCGCATCGGACGTTCCCGCCCACAGGTCACGAACACCCTGCGGCTGCTCAAGTTGCCCGAGTCGGTGCAATTGCGAGTCGCTGCCGGCGTGCTGAGTGCGGGACACGCGCGGGCGATCCTCTCGATAACCGGCGACGCCGAGGCGATGCAGCGTTTCGCCGACAAGATCGTCAATGAAGAACTGTCGGTGCGGGCCGCCGAGGCGGTCGCCACCGGCACACCGAAGCCATCGCGCGCCAAGCCAGCGGCGGGCAAACGACAGGACTTCCTCGACGATCTCGCCGGCCGGATGAGTGACCGGCTGAACACCCGGGTGCGCATCGCGTTGGGCGCACGAAAAGGGCAGATCAGCATAGATTTCGCGACCGTGCAGGACCTTCGCCGGATTCTCTCGGATCTCGGCGAACAACTCGACGGCGTGTAGGAGGCCGACGCGCGCAGAATCGTTCCTGACAACCGAAACGCCCGCGTCGAGCTTCCTCGACACGGGCGTCTCACGTCCAGGTGGTCGCGGTCCTCAGGACACGCGAGCGACAGCGGCGTGCACGAGGCCGTTGTACACGGCAGCCGCATTCGTCTGGGAAGCTTCGATCGCGAGGGGGACGAGCGACGTCTCAGTAAGGCCAGGGATGACATTGGCCTCAAGGAACCACGGCACCCCCTCGTCGTCGACGATGAAGTCGACGCGCGAGAGGTCGCGAAGACCGAGGGTGCGGTGCGCGAGCATCGCGGCATCCGAGACGGCGGTCGAGATCTCGTCGCTGAGACGCGACGGAGCGTAGAACGTGGTCTCCCCCGCGTTGTACCGCGCCTGGAAGCCGTACACCCCGTCGACCGGTTCGATCTCGACCGGCACGAGCGCCCGAGGCCCATCCCCGAGGTCGACCACCGCGACCGCGATCTCGGTGCCGACGACCCGCCGCTCCACCACAGCCACCTCGTCGTACGTGAACGCCTCGACCATGGCGCGCGGCAGGTCGTTGGGATCGCCGACGATCGTGACGCCCTGCGCGGAGCCGCCCGACCCGGGCTTCACCACGAGGTCGCCCTCGAGAGCACCGCGTACCACGCGGAGCACGCTCGCGGCACCGAGCTCCCGGAACGCCTCGTGCGACAGCACGATGGACTCAGGCACGGCGATGCCGGCCTCCGCGATGAGCGAGCTCGCCACAGGCTTCGACCAGGCCTGCCGTGCAGCGGCGCCCGTCGATCCGACCGTCGGCACTTCGAGCGCACGAAGCAGGTCGAGCAGCGACCCGTCCTCACCGCTCGAGCCGTGCAGCGCGGGGAACACCACGTCGGGGCGCTCGCGCGCGAGGAACGGCAGCAACCCGGCATCCGGATCGCGAAGCTCCACCCGATGACCAGCATCAGTGAGGGCGTCGGCGACCCGACGCCCGGAGCGGAGCGAGACGTCGCGCTCGTGCGAGATGCCGCCCGCCAGCACAACGACGTACAGGCCACTAGAATCACTCATGATCTGGGTTTTCTCCACTACTTGAGGTCGGAAGGCGGGGCGGCTTCGAACCCGGCGCTCGGGGGGAGCTGTAGCGGGCCGGTGCCGGCGAAGGTGTCGAGCAGGTCGAGTTCGCCATTCACGACCGTCGCGAGGCGCCGGATGCCGACGCGGATGGCATCGGGTGTCGGGTAGCAGAAGGACAGGCGCATCGCGTGTCGGCCTCGTCCGTCGGCGAAGAATGCGGTTCCGGGCGTGTACGCAACGAGTTCCCTGACGGCGCGGGGCAACATCTGCTTCGAGTCGAGCACGTCGGGCATGGTGACCCACACGTAGAAGCCGCCGTTGGGGTTCGTCCAGCTGAGTTGCGGCAGGTACTCCCCCAGCGCCTCGATCATCGCGTCCTTCCGTTCGCGATAGACGCCGCGGAAGGTGTCGATCTGCGCCCGCCAGTCGGTGGTCGACAGGTACTCCGACACGACGAACTGGCTGAACGAGCTCGGGGAGAGGATCGCCGACTCCGCGGCGAGGATGAGCTTCTCGCGGATCGCGTGCGGGGCGAGCGCCCACCCCACTCGGAATCCCGGCGCAAGCGTCTTCGAGAACGAGCCCAGGTAGATCACGCCGTCCTCGTCGAGTGAACGCAGCGCGTTCGGCGCCGGCTCGTCGAAGTGGAGGAGGCCATACGGGTTGTCCTCGAGCACGAGGATCTCGTTGCTGCGGCAGATCTCGAGGATCTCGGGTCGACGCTCGGCCGACAGCGTGACCCCGGCCGGGTTGTGGAAGTTCGGGATCGTGTAGAGGAACTTGATGCGGCGACCTTGGCCACGTAGGTGCGCGATCGTCTCCCGGAGCGCCTCGGGGATGAGCCCGTGTTCGTCCATCGCGACGTGTACGACGGTCGCCTGGTAGGACCGGAAGACCCCCATCGCCCCGACGTAGCTCGGCGCCTCGGCGAGGATCACGTCGCCCGGGTCGATGAAGAGCTTGGCGACGAGGTCGAGCGCCTGCTGCGACCCTGTGGCGGTGACGACGTTGTCGACGCTGCCCCGGATGCCCTCGAGGGCCATCACGTCGAGGATGTGCTCGCGGAGGGCGGGGATCCCCTGGCCCGACCCGTACTGCAGGGCCACCGGGCCCTGTTCGCGCATGACGCGCTCCATCGACGAGACGATGAGCTCCTGCGGCAGCGCCGAGACGAAGGGCATGCCGCCCGCGAGCGACACCACCTCGGGGCGGGAGGCGACGGCGAAGAGGGCTCGGACCTCTGAGGCGGCCAGTCCCGCGGCACGCTCGGCGTAGTTCGCGTACCACGGGTCGAGATTGTTGCCGGTCCGCTGGGGGACGCCGTCAGAGGTCACATCGCTTCCGTTCTGCTCAGGATATTCATGCTAGTTGCTGGGCTCACGCCGCCCGTTTCCGTGACGATACTCGAGGCCCGCACGCCCGGACGACGCGAAAGACCCGCCCGGTTCGCACCGGACGGGTCTTCTGGAATCGCGAGGTCGCCGGCTACGAGATGAAGGCGGCGAGGTCGGCCTCGAGGGCGGGCTTCGGCTTGGCGCCGATGACGGTCTTCACGACCTCGCCCTTCTCGAACACCTTGAACGCGGGGATCGCCGTGATCTGGTACTTCATCGCGAGGTTCGGGTTCTCGTCGACGTTGAGCTTCACGATGTCGAGCCGGTCGGAGTTCTCGGTGGCGATCTGGTCGAGGATCGGGCTCACCGCGCGACACGGGCCGCACCACTCGGCCCAGAAATCCACGAGGACGGCCTTGTCGTTCATGAGGACCTCCTGCTCGAAGGTGGCTTCGGTAACGGCACGTGCGGTCATTGCGTTTCTCCTTTGGTGGAAATCGGATGTAGCGTCGACGTCAGTCGACGACGGCGAACTCGGTCTCGAGCACTGCCTCCGCGGCCTTCTCGTTGCCGAGCGCGGCGAGGAAGTGCTCGGCGTCGAGTGCGGCGGTCGCACCGGTGCCCGCCGCGGTGACGGCCTGACGGTAGGTCGGGTCGATGACGTCGCCGGCTGCGAAGACGCCTGCGACGGACGTCCGCGTCGAGCGCCCCTCCACGGCGATCGTGCCCTCGGGGGTGAGGTCGAGCTTGCCATGCACGAGGTGCGTGCGCGGATCGTTGCCGATCGCCACGAAGAGGCCGTCGAGGTCGAGGCCGCGCACGTCACCAGTGACGGTGTCGCGGAGGCTGACGCCGCTCACCTTGGACTCGCCGTGGATCGCCGTGACCTCGGCGTTCCAGACGAACTCGATCTTCTCGTTGTCGAACGTGCGCTGCTGCATGATCTTGGACGCCTTGAGCGTGTCACGGCGGTGGATGACGTAGACCTTGTCGGCGAAGCGGGTGAGGAAGTTCGCCTCCTCCATGGCCGAGTCGCCGCCACCGACGACCGCGATCGTCTTCTGGCGGAAGAAGAACCCGTCGCACGTGGCGCACCACGACAGGCCATGACCCGAGAAGACCTCCTCTTCGGGCAGACCGAGCTTGCGGTAGGCCGAGCCGGTCGCATAGATGATCGCCCGAGCCTCCTCGACGCCGCCGTTGCCGAGCTTCACGCGCTTGACGAGACCGTCGAGCTCGAGCTCGACGACATCGTCGTAGACGACCTCGGTGCCGAATCGCTCGGCCTGGGCCTGGAACTTGGCCATCAGGTCGGGGCCCATGATGCCCTCAGGGAAGCCGGGATAGTTCTCGACCTCCGTGGTGTTCATGAGTTCGCCGCCGATCTCGACCGAACTCGCGATGAGCAGCGGCTTCAACTCTGCGCGCGCGGCATAGATGGCCGCCGTGAACCCTGCCGGGCCCGATCCGATGATAATGATGTCGCGCAACGCCACTCCTCTGATCACTGCCTGCATCGGGCACCCACACGAGCGGATGCCACGACATTGTGAACACAGTCTAGGCGGCGAGTATTCCGGCGGTCTGTACGACAGCGCACGTTCGGGTGGCCCGCCCACGCGGCATCCGCGGACTCCGCCGGTTCGGTCAATCGCGGCCGACGCGGCGCAGGAGCGGCTCGGCGAAGGCACGCAGCTCCTTCGACCGGAGCATCCACAGCAGGCCGAAGTAGAGCACCGCCATGGCGGTGCCGATGGCCGCCATGGAGACGATGGCGCCGATGCGATCGGCGATCGCGAAGCCGCCCTCGGTGTAGCCGCCGAGGGCCGCGAGCAAGCCGAGGCCGGCGACGACCGGGACAACGGCGGCAGCAAGGTCGCGCGCGAGGCTGCCGATGATGCGACGCCCGTCGATGCGGTCGAGACGCCGGCGGAGGAGGCCGATCGCGAGGAGCAGCTGTGCGGTCGTGGCGATCGTGGTGGACAGGGCCACGCCGACGGCAATCCACTCGACGGGCAGGAAGATGCAGGTCAGGGCCCCGATCGAGAAGACCACGACCTGGAAGAGCGTGAAGAAGAACGGCGTGCGGGTGTCGCCGAGCGCGTAGAACGTGCGCTGCACGATGAACAGGATGCTGAAGCCGACGAGGCCGATCGCGAAGGCGATGATGACGTTGCCGAGGGCGGAGGCGCCGGCGAGGCCGGGCTGGAAGACCGCGGCGAACGGATAGGCGACCACGACGAGCACGGCGCTGGCAAGGACGAGGATCAGCGACACGCCCCGAACGGCGCTCGACAGGTCGTCACGAACGCGGTCGAGGGCGCCGCCGGCCGCATGCTCGCTCATGCGCGTGAAGTACGCCGTGGCGATCGACACGGTGATGACGGAATGCGGAAGCATGAACACGAGCCACGCGGCGTCGATCGCCGCGAGCGACGCGGCCTGGTTGGAGGCGATCAGCACGACCTGCGTCTGCACGATCCCCGCGAGTGTCGTGAGCAGAAGCATGCCGAAGGTCCATCCGGCCATCCGGCCCGCGGCGCTGAGGCCCACACCCCGCCAATGGAAGTCGGGCCGGTAGCGCAGGCCGATGCGCCGCCAGAACCAGAAAAGCACGACCGCCTGCGCCACGATGCCGAGCGTGGCCGAGCCCGCGAGCAGCGCGACCATTCCGGGGGTCCACTCCCCCACGCTGCGATCGCCTTCAGGGTCGAAGCCGAAGAGCAGCCCGAATGCCACGAGGCCGATGAGGGCGACGATGTTGTTGAGCACCGGCACCCACGTGAAGGGGCCGAAGCTCCGACGTGCGTTCAGCACCTCGCCGAGCAGTGTGTACAGCCCATAGAAGAAGATCTGCGGGAGGCACCACCAAGCGAAGGCGATCGCGAGCGGCAGGATCTCGGGATTCGAACCGGCGTAGATCCACGCCAGCACGGGGGCGAGGGCGGTCGCGACGACGGTCGCGGCGCCGATGACGACGAGGGCGAGCGTGAGCAGCTTGTTGATGTAGCCGCTGCCACCGTCGGCGTGCGTGCTGGCCCGCACGATCTGCGGCACGAGCACGGCGCTCAGCACGCCGCCTGCGACGATCACGTAGACGGTGTTCGGGAGGCCGTTGGCGACGGCGAACGCGTCGGCGCTCGCGGAACCGACGACGCCGATCGTGCCGGCCAGCACGATCGCCTTCAGGAATCCGAGCATGCGCGACACGATCGTGCCCGACGCGAGGAATACGCTGGCGCGCCCGATGCGGTCCTCAGCCACGCGTGCCGCTCTCCGCGTCGGTGTCCGCTTGGGTGTCGGATGTCTCGGTGTCCGTGTCCGACGTCGGCGCGACCGCGTCGGTTTCGGTGTCCGCGTCGGTGCCGGATGCCTCGGTGTCGGATGCCTCGACCTCTGCGCCCTCGGCGGTGGCATCCGCCGCCTGATCGGAGCGAGCACGGCGACGGCGACGGATGTTGCGCCAGATGCCGATGCCGAACACGAGCACGACGAGGGTCGCGAGGATCGTGGCGCCGAGGCCCTCCCAGTCGGCCTGCACATTCGCGGGGATGGTGACCGAATCGCCGATGGGAACGCCGGTCGGCGACGTGAGCGAGACCACGAGGGACACGTCGCCGTTGCCGACACCCGCCACGACGGGCACGCGCACTGTGCTTCGCGACTCGGGCTCGACCGTGACCTCGATGCGGTCCTCCACGATGAGCCTGCCGTTCGACGGGTCCACCTCGACCAGGACCGTGACGGGGTACGGCAGGCCGTTGTCGATGGTGGTCGGGACACCCGTCTCAGTGGACACCACGTTGATCGGGCTCGACTGCACGACCGAGACCGATCCGATGATTTCGCGCTGGTCGACGAGCCAGTCGCCGACGGCCGAGGTCCACGACTCGGGGTCGTCGAGCCAGGTGACGTCGAGGAGCGACATGAGGTCGCGACGCGTCGGCGCGGTGAGCAGGCGATCGTCGGCGAGGACGCTCGCGAACGACACGACCTCGGCCTCGGCGGCGATCATGCGTGAGACGTTCGCGCGCCGGTCGTCGGCCTCGACGCCGTCGACGAGCGTGCGCGTCACGGGCGGTGCGCCGATCGCGTCGGCGAGCCCGGCGAGCGTCGACCACCCCGACCCCTCGAGCTCGTCGATCAGCGCCGAGACGCGGTCGGAACGCGCGGGTGCACCGCGGTCGAATGACGCGAGCACGGTGGTGCGGGCGGAAGCGGCGTCGAGGGCGAGCTCCGAGAGCACTCGGCCGGTCGCGGCGCGCCACGCGGCATCGGTCTGTGCGGCGGCGGCGGCGCGCAGTGGCTCGGTGAGTCCCGCGTCGGCGACCAGTGCCGTGGAGGCATCGATCGTGGCCGACGCCGAGGTCGGCCCGTCGACGGGCGCCGCGTTCGTCGGGGCGAGCAGCGCCGTCGTCAGGCCGGCAGCGTCCAGGTACGCGAGATCGCCTGGCGCGACCGTGTCGTCGGCGGGCCAGGCGATGTCGGTGCGGGTGTACGGCCAGGCGAGGAGGTCGTCTGTCGTGGGCACCGCGCCGGGTGTCGAGGGCTCCGCAGCAGCCTCCGTCGGCTCGACACCGTCGGCGTCGGCATCCGTGCCATCACCGTCGGTGGGAGTGAAGTCCGCCGGATCCATCGCGTCTTCGAACGAGGTCGGCGACAGCAGCCCGGGCAGGCCCACCTGCGACTGCACGGCAAGGTCGGCGTCGGCGTAGGCGAGCGGGAAGATCTCATTCGCGAGCCCCGAGAGCCGCTCGAGCCAGGCGATCGCCGAGGCCGGTGCGCTCGAGCCGAGCACCCGGATCGAGGCCAGGATGCGCGGGTCGAGCCCGATCGCGACGCGACGGCCCGCGAGCGCGTCGAGCTGGCGGGTCAACACGCCCGTCGGGCCGGTCCAGTTCTCGAGCTGCGTCGCGGGGATCAGGCCCGAGGGCCCGCCCCCCACGGGGACCGTGACCGGTGCGACGAGCGCCACGGCGACGGAACCGCCGGCCGGAACGTCGGCGTTCGGATACGCATCGGTGCCCGTGGCGACCACGGTGTCGCCCACGACGAGCTCCGCGCCGAGGCCGACGATGGGCGAGCCCGCGAGATCGGCGAACAACTCGGGCGCGATCGTGAAGGGCACGAGCACGGTGCCACCAGCGGAGAGCCCGCGTGACTCGCCCTCGGCGAGCGGAACCGCGGCGCCACCGATTCCGGCGCCGGAACCGCCGCCGACCGCGAGCCAGTCGTCGAGCTCGGCCTCGTCGTCGATCACGGCGCCTGCGTGGACGAGCCGGACGCGGCCGGGTGCGACGGCCTCGCCGGTCGCGTTCTCGATCTCGACCGTGATCGTGACGGGTGCGGAGACCGTCAGGCTCGTGGAGATGGTGGGCGAGACCCGCACGCGGAGGCCGGCCTCCTCGCCGTCGACCGACTGGGGCGGTCGTGATTTCGCGGCGCCCGACGCGCCGCCGGCACCGGCGGCACCCCCGCCTCCGATGCCGAGCATCGCCTGCAGGCCGGCGGGATCGACGCCCGCCGTCGCGGCGATCGGGGCGGCGGCGATGCCGGCGAGGGCGGCCACCGCGAGGCCGACCACGACGGCACGGCCGCGGCGCCTCGAGCGGGGAGTTGGTGAGTCGGCGCGGCGACGCGCTGGTTTCACCTCGGCCACCATGCAGGCGATTCTACGGCGTGGGCCCGGGGCATCCGGTCGGCGTCCACAGGCGCGCGTGGGACGGGCCGCCCGGCGTTCGCCGCTTAACATAGGGGGCATGCAGAGTGTCGCGGCGGCCCTCGACCGCCTGGGCGAGCTGGCCGCTTCGCCGACCGTCGCGAAGCTCGCAGCGGCCTTCGAGGCGGCCGACCACGAGATCGCCCTCGTCGGCGGACCGGTGCGCGACGCGTTCCTCGGCCGGCAGGTGAGCGACCTGGACTTCACGACGGATGCCACGCCCGACCAGATCCTCGAGATCGTGAAGCCGATCGCCGGCGCTCACTGGGACGTCGGCCGCGACTTCGGCACGATCGGCGCGAAGATCGCCGGCGAGACGGTGGAGATCACGACCTACCGCTCCGACGCGTACGACGGAGCCTCGCGCAAGCCCGAGGTCGTATTCGGCTCGACGCTCGACGACGACCTCACGCGACGCGACTTCACGGTGAACGCCTTGGCCCTGCGCCTCCCCGAGCTCACCCTCGTCGACCCATCGGGCGGCGTGGAGGACCTCATCGCGGGCATCCTGCGCACGCCCGCAGCCCCCGAGCAGTCGTTCGGCGACGACCCGCTGCGGATGCTCCGTGCCGCCCGCTTCTCGGCCCAGCTCGGCTTCGTGATCGAGGAGGGCACGCGCGCCGCGATGTTCGAGCTCGCGCCGCAGATCGACCGGATCTCGGCGGAGCGCGTTCGCGACGAGCTATCGAAACTGCTCCTGACCGCGACGCCTCGCGGCGGCATCCGGCTGCTCGTGGATTCGGGGCTCGCCGAGCGATTCATCCCCGAGATCCCCGCGCTGCGGCTCGAGGTCGACGAGCACCATCACCACAAGGACGTGTACGAGCACTCGCTCATGGTGCTCGACCAGGCGATCGACTACGAGGTCTCTCGCGGCCGGATGGCGTCGCCCGACCTCGTCCTGCGGCTCGCGGCGCTGCTGCACGACATCGGCAAGCCGGCCACGCGACGGCTCGAGCCGGGCGGGGCTGTGTCGTTCCACCACCACGACATGGTGGGCGCGAAGCTCGCCCGCAAGCGGCTCCGCGCGCTGCGCTTCGACAACGACACGATCGCGGCCGTCTCGCGCCTCATCGAGCTGCACCTGCGCTTCTTCGGGTACACCGACGGCGTCTGGTCGGACTCGGCCGTGCGTCGTTACGTGCGCGACGCAGGCGATCAGCTCGAGCGGCTGCACATCCTCACGCGAGCGGATGTCACGACCCGAAACCGCCGCAAGGCGGACCGCCTCGCGTTCGCCTACGACGACCTCGAGGAGCGCATCGCGGTGCTCGCCGAGGAGGAGGAGCTCGCCGCCGTGCGCCCCGAGCTCGACGGGCGGCAGATCATGCAGCTCCTCGGCCTCAAGCCCGGGCCGCTCGTGGGCGAGGCGTACCGCTTCCTGCTCGACGTGCGGCTCGACGAGGGACCCATCGGTCCGGATGCCGCGGCCGAGCGCCTGCGCGCCTGGTGGGCGCGTCGCGCCGACTGACCCGTCCCCGTCCCTCTCTCCTCCCTCGCCCCGGCGAGTGTTAACGTTCGGTCCCCAGTGATAACGTTCTGGGTCGCACGAATCCGGCCAACGTTAACACTCGCGGCGTGGCGCGGCGGGGCGGAGACTCGTCCTCGACAGGCCGGGCGAGTTGAGTCGACCCGGTGAGGTGTCCTCCCTGGGCCAACGGGCGGGGCTTCGCGCGGCACAGTTAGCGCGTGGACGATTGGGAAGTGCGTCGGGTGGCCGTCTTCGGGGCACGGGATGCCGCGGTGCGAACCTCCTCCGCCGAGACGCGATCGAGCCACGTTCGCGTCCGGCGCGGAATCTACGTCGACAACTCGGACTGGGCCGAGAAGGAGCGCGAGGCGCGGCACTTCGTGCGGATGCAGACGGTCTCGGCGTCGATGAGATCGGCCCCGGTGTTCTCGCACCAATCGGCCGCGCTCATCTGGGGCCTGCCGGTCGTCGGGGTCCCGCTGCAGGTGCAGTTGATCGCCGCGGGCCGCGTCGGGGTGCGCTCGCAGCGAGGCATCCGCTGGCACAACGACGCCCTACGCGACAGCGAGATCGCCGAAGTGGGCGGATTCCTCGTGACGAACCTCGAGCGGACGTTGGTGGATCTCGCCCGGGCGTGCACGTTTCCATCAGCGGTGGCGGCGCTCGACGCCGGCATCAGGACGTCATTCGAATCGCCGGTGGCCGGCCGGGTGCGGGGCGTGGAACCTGCGCGACTCGGCGAGTTGGTGAACGCCGCAGCGAGGCGGCGGGGCGTTCGCGCGGCACGACGAGCCGTCGCTTTCGCGGATGCTCGATCCGGTTCGGCCGGGGAATCGGTCAGCCGGGCGAACCTGCACCTGCTCGGCTTCCCGGCGCCGGAGCTTCAGGTTCCGTTCCGCCGCGACGACGGCGGGTTCGACATCGTCGACTTCGACTGGCCCGCGCTCGGCCGATTCGGGGAGTTCGACGGCCGCGGCAAGTACCTTCGCGATGAGTACACCGCGGAACGAACGATCGAGGAGATCGTCCTTGCCGAGAAGGATCGCGAGGACCGGATCCGTCGGCACCGCCCGCTCGGCGTGCGGTGGGGATGGGATGTCGCGCTCGAGCCCATGAAACTCCACCGCCACATGGTGATGCACGGTTTCCATCCAGCGGGCTGACACCTGCCATGCCCACGCGAGTGTCAACGCTCCTCTCGGGATGGAGTGGCGGACCGTCATCATTCGGCGAGGAGCGTTAACACTCGCGTGAGGTGAGGTGAGGTGAGGTGAGGTGAGGTGAGGTGAGGTGAGGTGAGGTGAGGTGAGGTGAGGTGAGGTGAGGTGAGGTGAGGTGAGGTGAGGAGGGGAGGGGAGGGGAGGAGAGGGGTGGGGAGGGGGCGGCGGGCGAATGGCGCGCGGGTGCCGCATCCGTTACACTCAGAAGGTTGCCCGTGCGCCGCAGTCGCAGCCTCCTCGGAGCGACGTATGCACAACCCTCCTGTTACAGAGAGCCTGTGACCGTTCAGTCCGAAGGAGGTGGGTTAGTCATGCATCAGTACGAGCTGATGGTCATCCTCGATCCCGAGATCGACGAGCGCACCGTTGCTCCCAGCCTTGACAAGTTCCTCAACGTCATCCGGAACGATGGCGGAACGATCGACAAGATCGATATCTGGGGACGCCGTCGCCTGGCCTACGAGATCAACAAGAAGTCCGAGGGCATCTACGCCGTCGTCGACTTCACGGCCGAGTCCACGACCACCGACGAGCTCGACCGCCAGCTGAACCTCAGCGAGGCCGTCATGCGCACCAAGGTGCTCCGCGCCGAAGAGGCGATCGCCCAGGTCGCCGCCCACGCGAAGGCTCAGGAGGAAAAGGCCGCGAAGAAGGCCGCCGCCTCTGCGAAGGCCAGCGCGAAGGCCGCTGCCGCGGCATCCGCCCCCGTCTCGGCCACGAAGGACGCCTAGTCCCCATGGCCGGCGAGACCATCATCACCGTGGTGGGCAACCTCACTGCAGATCCCGAGCTGCGATACACGCAGAACGGCCTGGCGGTTGCCAACTTCACCATCGCGTCCACGCCCCGCACGTTCGACCGTCAGGCGAACGAGTGGAAGGACGGTGAAGCGCTGTTCCTGCGCGCGAGCTGCTGGCGTGAATTCGCCGAGCACGTGGCGGGTTCACTCACCAAGGGTTCCCGGGTCATCGCTTCCGGGCGTCTCAAGCAGCGTTCCTACGAGACGAAGGAAGGCGAGAAGCGCACCACCATCGAGCTCGAGGTCGACGAGATCGGCCCGAGCCTGCGCTACGCCACCGCGTCCGTGACGCGCGCCCAGTCGAGCCGCGGTGCGGTCGGAGGCGGCTCCTACGGCGGCGGCCAGTCCGACGACGCATGGGCGCCCAGCGCTCCCGCGGCCACGCAGTCGGGCCAGGCCTCCGGCGGCGACGTCTGGAACGCGCCCGGTACCAACTACGGCGACGAGACCCCCTTCTAGTACTCAGCGGGCCTTGCGACCCGCACCATCAAGACAGGAAAACCAATGGCTGGAAAGAGCAGCGGCGACCGCCGCAAGCCGAGCCGCGGGAAGGGCGCGAAGAACGCCGCCCCGGCGAAGTCGATCAAGGTCGGCGTCATCGACTACAAGGATGTCGCCACCCTTCGCAAGTTCATCTCGGAGCGCGGCAAGATCCGCGCCCGTCGCATCACCGGTGTCTCCGTGCAGGAGCAGCGCCTCATCGCCCGCGCCGTGAAGAACGCGCGCGAGATGGCCCTCCTGCCCTACTCGGGCTCCGGCCGCTAAGGAGCACGACAATGGCAAAGGTAATCCTCACGCACGAGGTCACCGGCCTCGGCACGGCCGGCGACGTGGTCGAGGTCAAGAACGGCTACGCGCGCAACTACCTGGTCCCCCAGGGCTTCGCGACGCCGTGGACCCGTGGCGGCCAGAAGCAGGTCGAGCAGATCAAGGCCGCCCGCGCGGCCCGCGAGCTGCACTCCCTCGAGGACGCGCAGGCCCTCAAGGCCAAGCTCGAGTCGGGCAAGGTCAAGCTGGCCGTCAAGGCGGGCCTCGGCGGCCGCCTCTTCGGTTCGGTGAAGACGGCGGATGTTGCGGCTGCCGTCTCGGCGGCCGGCCTCGGCGAGATCGACAAGCGCAAGATCGAGATCCCGTCGCCCATCAAGGCGGTCGGCGAGCACGAGGCGACCGTTCGCCTCCGCGACGAGGTCTCGGCCACGATCACCCTCCAGGTGGTCGCCGCGAAGTAGTTCGCGACCCATTCGCAGACGGCGGTTCGGGCTTCGGCCCGGGCCGCCGTCTCGTCGTTCCCGGGGGCGGTTCGCAATCAGCGCGCGCTGCCTCCGTCGGCACACGTGGAACCTCCCGACGGCCCAGCTTCGGATGCCAGTCGGATGTCTCAGGCCTACACCTCCGAGGGGAGTCGCGCAAGTCGAAATGGAGAGTTGCCTGACATGGTTGTGCACAGGTGAGCATGCGGCATCCGTGGACTTCTGAAGAAGTTTTCCCCCACAGGTGTGGAAACACGAAATCCCCGATCGTTTGGAAATTCAGCCCGTGTAATTCCACAGAATTCCACAGTTTTCCACAGGCTGAGTGCACACGTTCGTCGGCGTTTCGCGCAGTTTCTCCCCAGAGTTATCCACAGGCTGGCTTGTGCTGTGAGTGAGGCTTCCCTATCGTGAAGCCGCGTCCTTCGAACAGTGGATCCGCTCCGGTCGATGAGCCCGTGTCAGAGGCTCCGGCCACACTGGTTGCTGGGCGCTGAAACGTGCAGCCGCGTGGCTGCCAAGGGGGAGGTCACGAGTTGTCGATCGCGCACATCGGGCTCGCCGAACCGAACGACGAGGGTGAGTCCCGTCGCGGCGAACGAACCCCTCCGCACGACTTCCTCGCCGAGCAGAGCGCACTCGGCGGCATGATGCTCTCGAAGGACGCCGTCGCCGACGTCATCGAGACGGTACGCGGCGTCGATTTCTACGTGCCGAAGCACGAGGTCATCTTCAACGCGATCCTCACGCTGTACTCGCACGGCGAGCCGACCGACGTCATCGCGGTCACCGACGAGCTGACCAAGTCGGGCGAGGTGCAGCGGGCGGGCGGTGTCGAGTACCTGCACACGCTCACGAGCCTCGTGCCCACCGCCGCGAACGCCGGCTTCTACGCGTCGATCGTCGCGGAGCGGGCCCTCCTCCGCCGCCTCGTCGAGGCCGGTACGCGCATCGTGCAGATGGGCTACGCGGGCGAAGGCGAGGTCACCGAACTCGTCAACCACGCCCAGGCCGAGATCTACGGCGTCACGGGGTCGACCGAGAGCGAAGACTACGTGCCGCTCACCGAGGCGGTCACGGCGGCCATCGACGAGATCGAGGCGGCCAAGCACACCGACGGTAAGTTCACGGGAGTCCCGACGGGGTTCGCCGACCTCGACGAGCTCACGAACGGCTTCCACCCGGGCCAGATGATCATCGTCGCCGCGCGTCCCGCCATGGGCAAGTCGACCCTGGCGCTCGACTTCGCACGTGCGGCATCCATCGGCAACAACCTTCCGTCGATCCTCTTCTCGCTCGAGATGGGCAAGAGCGAGATCGCCATGCGACTGCTCTCGGCCGAGGCATCCGTGCCGCTGCAGATGATGCGCAAGGGCACCGTCGACTCGCGCGACTGGACCACCATCGCGGCGACCCGCGGCCGCATCAACGACGCGCCGCTCTACATCGACGACTCCCCCAACATGACCCTCGTCGAGATCCGGGCCAAGTGCCGCCGCCTGAAGCAGCGCGTGGGGCTCAAGATGGTGGTCATCGACTACCTGCAGCTCATGACGAGCGGCAAGCGCGTCGAGAGCCGCCAGCAGGAGGTGTCGGAGTTCTCACGTGCGCTGAAGCTCCTTGCGAAGGAGCTGCAGGTACCCGTGATCGCGTTGTCGCAGCTGAACCGCGGCCCCGAGCAGCGTGCCGACAAGATGCCCGCCCTCTCCGACCTACGCGAATCGGGCTCGATCGAGCAGGACGCCGACATGGTCATCCTGTTGCACCGGGAGGCGGCCTACGAGCGCGACAGCCCCCGTGCCGGCGAGGCCGACCTCATCGTGGCCAAGCACCGCAACGGCCCGACTCGCACGATCACGGTCGCGTTCCACGGGCACTTCTCGCGGTTCACCGACATGGTGCAGGTGTAACGCCAGGTTGGTGTAGGTTCCGCGTGAAGATGGCGGCTTCCACGGATTGATGGCAGGCACTTGGCATTTCTGCCATTTGCTATGGGCGATCGGCGGGTCGGCGTGGGTGATGAGATCGAGGCCACGGCCGCTCCGCTCCGCTCAAACTCGACATTTCGCATGGAATGTTCTGAGCCTGCGGCGACTGCCGACTGCCGACTGCCGACTACCGTGGAATCCCGGCGACCTCCGCCATCTCGAACGGGAACCTACAGTTGTTCGTTCTCGGCGAAGACGGCCACTTCTGCGGCGAGATGGCATCCACTTGGCATTTGCTCTTGCCATGGCCGCGTAGCGCCCGAAACGGGTAGGGTGCGATCGGGGCAGCGATGAGAAGATGGCGCCGGCAGTCGTCTGAGTACGGTCCGGTGAATACGGGGCGCGGGTCAGGGGAGAGCGACGAGATGAGACCACTTCGATACTCGATCAACGTGACACTCGACGGTTGCTGCCATCACGAGGCAGGGCTCCCTCCGGACGAGGAGTCGATGCGCTACTGGACCGCGGAGATGGAGCGCGCCGATGCGTTGCTGTTCGGCCGGGTGACCTACGAAATGATGGAGTCGGCGTGGCGGAAGCCGGCCACGGGCACGTGGCCTGACTGGGTGAATGAGTGGCAGATTCCGTTCGCCGCGACCATCGACCGGGCGAAGAAGTACGTCGTGTCGAGCACGCTGAGCGGCGTCGACTGGAATGCCGAGCTGGTGCGAGGCGACGTGGGGCAAGCGGTTCAGCGGCTCAAGCAGGAGTCAGGCGAAGGCCTGTGGGTGGGTGGCGTGACGCTCCCCTTGGCGTTGGCAGATCTGGGATTGATCGACGAGTACGAGATCCTTGTGCAGCCGGTCCTTGCCGGACACGGGCCGACGTTGCTCGCCGGTCTGCGCGAGCGCATCCAGCTCGAGCTCGTGGACCGCCATGAGTTCCGGTCGGGAGCGGTCGCCCTGCGGTACCGGCCCACGCGAGTTACGGCTTGACGTGACCTCAGAGGGTGAGGCAGCCGAGTTACGGCGACCTCGCCGCCCTGCGCCTGACAGTTCAACGACGTCGACGATGAACCGGTCATAGATGACCGCGAGGTTCCAGTACCGTCTGGTCGAGCGCGCCGGTGATCGTAACGGGCTCGCGGTCGTCGTCCGCCGCGACCAAGCCCGAACCCCGCCCGCGACCGCATGCGGCCCGACGCGGCGCGGGACCAAAGACCGTGGCGGGCCGCCTCCGACGCACGTAGACACGGATCCAGGAGATCCGCAGCGTGTGAGGAGCCGCTCGTGAGCACGTCGAGCGACAGCGTCCGAGACGACAGCACTCGTGCAGGCACGCCCTACGGCCGGCGGCCGGCGCCCGCGGATGCGCGACCCGTGGTCGTGGCATCCTGGACTCTCACGGTCCTCGTCTCGGCGTTCCCGGCGATCGTGAGCACCCTCATCTGGGGCCGGGTGCCGCCGTGGATGTGGATCGCCCAGGTCGCCGTCGCGTTCGCGGTGCTCATCGCGGGCTTCGCGTGGCGGGCGCTGAGGCCCGTGCGGCCCTTCGCCGTCGTCATGGCGGTGCTCGCGCTCGCGCTCGCTGCGCTCCCGCTCCTGGATCTGGCCTGGATGCCGATGCAGGCGCTCTTCGGTGCGACGGCGTTCGATGCGCACATGCAGCCTGAGCAAACGGCGAAGCTGGTCGTCTCGGTCGTCATGATCGGCACGCTGTTCGCGCTCGGATATCGCCGGCGGAGCATGTTCCTCGCGCTCGGCCACCTGACCGCGCCCATCACGCCCGTTCGGGTGCTCGGGTTCCCGAAGGCTGACTCGTGGCGGCGCTTCGGGCTCATCTGGGGCTTCGGCATCGCGGGGACCCTCGCCCTCGTCCAGTACCTGCTGATGAGGCCCACCGCCGCCGACTTCGGCGCGATCCTGCCCATGGTGCCGTCGATCCTCTTCTACGCGGCGCTCAATGCGCTCAACGAGGAGGTGACGTATCGCGTGCCGATGCTCACCTCTCTCGAACCGGCCATCGGCAGCACCCAGGCGCTGTGGCAGGCGGCCACGTTCTTCGGCATCGCCCACTATTTCGGCATCCCCGGCGGGCCGCTCGGCGCGGCGCTCTCGGTCTTCATGGGCTGGATCCTCAGCAAGGCGATGATCGAGACGCGGGGCCTGTTCTGGGCGTGGTGGATCCACTTCCTGAGCGACGTCGCGATCTTCGTGTTCCTCGCGACGGCGCTCGTCTGACCCGCGGCAGGCGCCTCGGAATCACGGCGTTGTCCGCCGCTTCGAGTCTCGTAGCCCGTCGACGGGTCACCAGCGCGTGTCGAGCAGCGTCCGCACGACGATGGCGAACGAGACCTGGACGATCAGTCCCAAACGCCGCCATCGCTCTGGGAGCAGGCCCGTCGCCAGCAGCATCCATGGGACGAACGGCAGCCAGATGCGTTCGACCTCGGCGCGGCTCATCTGCGACAGCGCCGCCGGGATGCACACCGCCGCGCCGGCGAGCGCGAGAGCGCCACCGCGCGGCGCCCAGGTGCGCCGCGCTCGGTCGAGCGGCGGAACGCGTCCACCGAGGCGACCCCGAGCCCCGCGCCCACCCAGGGCACCGCGCTGATCGAGACCGCGGCGAGGTCGGCCCACGTCCAGTACGCGCCCGGCCGGTGCCGCGCGATCCCCGCCCAGTGTCGCTCCTGCAGCACCGGCAGCGCCTCCCACCACGCGAATCCGAGCGCCGCGAAGGCGACCACGACGGCGACCGCGCCCGCGAGAGCCCACGGCAGTGGCCGCCACGCGCGGGCGAGCACAAGCACCGTGACGGCGAGCACGCCCAGCAGCGGCAGACCGTACGAGAGCATGACGCAGCATCCATAGAGCACACCGGAGGCGAGCCCCGCGAGCGTCTGCAATGCGACGCGGCGCGTGGTCGCTGACACCGCGAGCAGCAGGGTGGCCCACGCGGCGACGGCGGCGAACATCGCGTCGGCCGACACGCACATCCAGATCGCGGCCGGGCCCGCCGTGAGAAACGGCGCGGCTCGCCGCGCGAACTGCTCCGCCCCGAGCCGGCGGGCGGTCGCCATGACGGCGAGCGCCGCCGTCGCGGCCAGCAGCGTGACGACGAGCCCCACGGCGAGGGTGCTCTCCCGCCGATCGCTTCCATGCAGTCTCGGCTCGGCCGCGTCTCGCGCGGCTCCGGCAGGGTCAGAGAGCGCGATCGCCGTTACGCCTCGATAGGGTTCGCCTATGGTCCCCCCGGTCACCGTCCGGCCCGCCCGACTCGACGACGCCGCCGGCATGGCGCGCGTGCTCGTCCGCTCATGGCAGGAGACGTACCGCGGCCTGATGCCCGACCACGTGCTCGACGACCCTGGGTTCGTCGAAGCCCGCGAGCGGTTCTGGACCACTGCACTCGTCGACGAGCGCTACCGGGCGAACCGCATTGCGGTGGCTGAACGCGACGGTGCCGTGATCGGGGTCGCGATGGCGGGTCCGCCAGAGACCCCCGAGCCAGGATGGGGCCTGCATCTCTACGTGCTGTACGTTCTTGCGGCCCATCACGGATCCGGCGCCGGCGCGGCCCTCCTGGACATGGTCATCGCCCCACACGAGTCGGCCGCGCTGTGGGTCGCCGATCCCAATCCTCGGGCGCAAGCTTTCTACCGGAAACATGGGTTCGTGCCCGACGGCACCGTGCAGGTGGAGGACGGCGTGCGGGAGATCCGCATGGTGCGAATCCCCCAGGATCGCTGAGACAGCCCGGTGTGGCGCGAGAAGCGTCGTCGTCTGTGAAGCTGCGCCAGTTCCTCGGCGCGTGCACCGCGACATCCTTGCTTCTTCCGTTACTCCCGGCGCACCCGAGAAAGTTTGGTATTCAGTGATGCTATCTACCGGTACTTATGCTTACCATGTACCGGTAGTCAGCGACACCGAGTAGATGAAGGGAGGCGTTCCATGGGCAAGCAGATGACCGAGATGCTCAAGGGCTCGCTCGAGGGCATCGTCCTCGCGCTCCTAGCCGTTCGGCCGGCGTACGGGTATGAGATCACCGCCCGGTTGCGCGACCAGGGCTTCACCGACATCGCCGAGGGCACCATCTACGCCCTGCTCGTCAGGGTCGAGCAGCGCGGTCTCGTCGACGTCGAGAAGGTCCCTTCCGAGAAGGGGCCGCCCCGCAAGGTGTACTCGCTCAACGCGCTGGGCGGCGAGTACCTCGAAGAGTTCTGGAGGAGCTGGAGCTTCCTCGCGGAACGGATCGAACAGCTCCACGAAGGAGAGAAGTGACCATGGCTGCGAAGTGGATCGAGACCGTCACCGGCTCGCTCGAGCAGAAGAAGCAGTACCGGCAGTACAAGGCCCGGATCGAGGCCCTTCCCGAGCCGTACCGCGCCGCCGCGAAGGCGATCGATCGGTACTTCATGTACGCGGGCGGCATCACCGACGGAGACACCCTCGTCACGATGCTCGGCGACTCCGCCGACCTGTGGGAGCGCGCGGCCGTCGACGGGACGCCGGTGCGCGACATCGTCGGCGACGACCCGGTCGAGTTCGCCGAGGCGTTCGCGGCCGCGTACTCCGGCAAGCAGTGGATCGACAAGGAGCGCGCTCGCCTCAACAAGGCGATCGACGACGCAGAGAGGAAGGCGCAGGAATGACCACGGAAGCAGCGATTCGCGTCCAGGGCATCGAGAAATCGTTCAAAGACCTGCACGTGCTGCGGGGCGTCGACTTCGACGTCGCGCGCGGCAGCATCTTCGCGCTGCTCGGCTCGAACGGTGCGGGCAAGACCACGCTCGTGCGCATCCTGTCGACACTGCTGAAGGCCGACGCCGGCACCGCCTCGGTACAAGGTTTCGACGTCGCCGCGAATCCCGGCGACGTGCGCGAGTCGATCAGCCTGACCGGCCAGTTCGCCGCGGTCGATGAAGTGCTCAGCGGCCGCGAGAACCTCGTGCTGGTCGCGAGGCTCCGCCACCTGAAGGACCCGGGTGCGATCGCCGACGACCTGCTCGCCCGCTTCTCGCTCACCGACGCCGGGGGGCGCAAGGCGGCGACGTACTCGGGCGGCATGCGCCGCCGGCTCGACATCGCGATGAGCCTGATCGGCAACCCGCCGACCATCTTCCTCGACGAGCCGACGACCGGTCTCGACCCGCAGGCGCGCATCGAGGTGTGGCAGACGGTCAAGAAGCTCGCCGACAACGGCACGACCGTGCTGCTCACGACGCAGTATCTCGACGAGGCCGAGCAACTCGCCGACCGGATCGCGATCCTGCACAAGGGCACGATCATCCAGAACGGCACCCTCGCCGAGCTCAAGCAACTCCTCCCGCCCGCCACGGTCGAGTACGTCGAGAAGCAGCCCTCCCTCGAGGACGTCTTCCTCGCCCTCGTCGGCGACACCGGCGACGAAGACGACGGAGAGACCGAGACCGTCGACGTCGAGACATCCGCCGCCGACCGCACGGTCAGGGCACGAAAGGAACCCAGATGACCACCCACGTCCTCGGCGACACCGGCATCCTCACCGGTCGCTCGCTGCGCCACATCCTTCGCAGCCCCGACACGATCATCACCACCGCAGTCACCCCGATCGCGTTGATGCTGCTGTTCGTGTACGTGCTCGGCGGCGCGATCACCACCGGATCCGACGAGTCGTACATCGACTACATGCTCCCCGGCATCCTGCTCATCACGATCGCGTCGGGCATCGCGTACACCGCGTACCGGCTGTTCCTCGACATGCAGGGCGGCATCTTCGAACGCTTCCAGTCCATGCCGATCGCGAGGTCGAGCGTGCTCTGGGGGCACGTGCTCACCTCGCTGGTGTCGAACCTGACCTCGGTCGCGATCGTCATCGGCGTCGCGCTGATCATGGGGTTCCGTACCGGGGCACCCGTGGGCGCCTGGCTGGCGGTCGCCGGCATCCTGATCCTCTTCACCCTCGCGCTGACCTGGCTCGCCGTGATCGCCGGGCTCTCGGCGAAGACCGTCGACGGCGCGAGCGCGTTCGCCTACCCGCTGATCTTCCTGCCGTTCATCAGCTCGGCGTTCGTGCCGACCGAATCGATGCCCGCCCCGGTCGCCTGGTTCGCCGAGAACCAGCCCGTGACCTCCATCGTGGACACCATGCGAGCCCTGTTCGCCCAGGAGCCCGTCGGCAGTGACATCTGGATCGCCCTCGCCTGGCTCGTCGGCATCCTCGTCGTCGCCTACGCCTTCGCGATCGCCGCCTACCACCGCAAGCTCAGCTGAGGCGAGGGCCGGATGTCGCGACCGCGACGGACGCCGCCCGCTCCCCCGATGGGAGGCGGGCGGCATCGGTCGTCACCGCCCGGTCTGGGTGGACCGGATCCGGACGCGCCCTCCGTCGTTCATTCGACCGGCGGGACCTTGGGACCGTCCGACGGTCTCACCTTCGCGCACCTCGCGCACTTCGCGCACTTCGCGCACTTCGCGCACTCGAAGTACCTGGAACCGGACTCTGGCTCGCGGTGCGCGACCCACTCATGCCCTCCGAGACGGCATGGCCAATGTTCCGACACGGCGATCCCTCCCAACGCGGCATTCATCTTCGGATGCCCCGTGCCACCGCGGAGGCCACGGGCAGCCCTGGTCGCGACCGCCGCGACATTTTCTGCCAGCTGAAAGATCGTCGGATCTTTCCATCCGCAGGAGCCCGAATCGGCGCGAACGGCGAAATCTGCGACATACTCTGAACGACGTGCAGCAGCGCGGCCGCGCGGGATCCTCTCGAACCGGCGGCACCGCTGCACTCCGTGTGAGAGGTTTACCCGTGAACGGCATCGCAACGAGGTCGCGGATGCGCGCGCTCGGCGGCGGGGCGTGCGCGGTCGCATCGGGCGCACGGACGCTGCAGGCGGCGTGTCCGTATGCGGCGGCATCGACGAGGAGGAGAACCACATGACGCGTATCGGGGTCGTCACCGAGCAGGGCTCGGAGGCGCGCGTGGCCGCGACGCCGGCAACCGCGAAGCAGTTGATCGGGCTGGGCTACGAGGTTGTCGTCGAGTCAGGCGCCGGAGCGTCGTCGTCGTTCCCCGATGACGCGTTCGTCGACGCCGGGGCTTCCATCGTGTCGCTGACCGACGCATTCACCGCCGACATCGTGCTGAAGGTGAATGCGCCGACCGACGCCGAGATCGGCCTCCTCACGCCAGGAGCGGTGGTCGTCGGCCTGCTCAGCCCCGCGCTCAGGCCCGAGCTGCTCGCCGCGTTGTCGGCACGTGGCGTGACCGCGCTCGCCCTGGATGCGGTGCCCCGCATCTCGCGCGCCCAGTCGATGGACGTGCTCAGCTCGATGGCGAACATCGCGGGCTACCGGGCCGTGGTCGAGGCCGCTCACGAGTTCGGCCGGTTCTTCACGGGCCAGGTGACCGCCGCCGGCAAGGTGCCGCCCGCCAAGGTGCTCGTGGCGGGCGCGGGTGTCGCCGGCCTCGCCGCGATCGGCGCGGCGTCGAGCCTCGGCGCCATCGTGCGCGCCACCGACCCGCGCCCCGAGGTCGCCGACCAGGTGAAGTCGATCGGCGGCGAGTACCTGAAGGTCGAGGTCGAGGTCGAGCAGTCCACCGACGGCTACGCGAAGGCGACGAGCGAGGCGTACGACCGTCGCGCCGCCGAGATCTACTCCGAGCAGGCGCGCGACGTCGACATCGTCATCACGACCGCCCTCATCCCGGGCCGCCCGGCGCCGCGGCTCATCACCGCCGCCGACGTCGCGAGCATGAAGCCAGGCAGCGTCGTCGTCGACATGGCCGCGGGGATGGGCGGCAACGTCGAGGGCTCGGTCGCCGGCGAGCGGATCGTCACGCCGAACGGCGTCGTCATCCTGGGCTACACCGACCTCGCCTCGCGGCTTCCCACGCAGGCGTCGCAGCTGTACGGCACGAACCTCGTGAACCTCCTCAAGCTGCTGACGCCCGGCAAGGACGGTCGGCTCGTCATCGACTTCGACGACATCGTGCAGCGTTCGGTCACGGTCGTGCGCGACGGCGAGACCACGTGGCCGCCGCCTCCCGTGCAGGTCTCGGCCGCCCCCGCGGCGCAGGCGCAGGCGAAGACGGCGGCGGATGCCGGGACCGAGGTCGCCCGCCCGCCCAAGCGCGGGCTCACGAGGGGTGGCCGCATCGCGCTCATCGCGGCGGGAATCGCCGCGCTCTTCCTGGTGAACGCCATCGCGCCCGACCCGCTGCCGCAGCACTTCACGGTGCTCGCGCTGTCGATCGTCGTCGGCTTCTACGTGATCGGCAAGGTCGCCCACGCGCTGCACACGCCGCTCATGAGCGTGACGAACGCGATCTCGGGCATCATCATCGTCGGCGCCATCGTGCAGGTCACGAGCGACGTGCCGGCCGTGCAGGCGCTCTCGGCGATCGCCATCCTCATCGCCAGCATCAACATCTTCGGTGGATTCGCGGTGACCCGCCGCATGCTCGGCATGTTCGCCAGGGGCGACCGAGCGAGCAGCTGACCGCCCGACGACGACGTCCCTAGGAGCCTCCCTGTGCCTGAAACCCTGCTGACCCCCGAATCCGTCGCGGGCGCCGCGTACCTCGTCGCGGCCCTGCTCTTCATCATGAGCCTCGCCGGCCTGAGCCGCCACGAGAGTTCCCGCGCCGGCGTGACCTACGGCATGATCGGCATGGCCATCGCGCTCATCGCCACCGTCTGGCTGACGTTCAGCGACGGCTGGGGCGAGCCGGCCGTCATGGTCGGCCTCGGCCTGCTCGTCGCGGCCGTGATCGTCGGCGCCGCCATCGGCCTCTGGCGGGCCCGCGTGGTGCAGATGACCGGGATGCCCGAGCTCATCGCCCTGCTGCACAGCTTCGTCGGTCTCGCCGCGGTGCTCGTCGGCTGGAACGGCCACCTCGAGGACCCGGGCCTCGAGGGTGCGCTGCGCGACATCCATCACGCCGAGGTCTTCATCGGCGTGTTCATCGGCGCCGTCACGTTCACCGGATCGATCGTGGCGTTCCTCAAGCTGTCCGCGCGCATGAAGTCGGCGCCGCTCGTGCTGCCGGGCAAGAACGCGCTGAACCTCGGCGCCCTCGTCGTGTTCGTCGGCCTCACCGTCTGGTACGTCGTCACGCCCGAGCTGTCGCTGCTCGTCGCCGTGACCGCGCTCGCGCTGGCGCTCGGCTGGCATCTCGTCGCGTCGATCGGCGGCGGCGACATGCCCGTGGTCGTCTCGATGCTGAACAGCTACTCGGGCTGGGCGGCGGCGGCCGCGGGCTTCCTGCTCAACAACGACCTGCTGATCGTCACCGGCGCGCTCGTGGGCTCCTCGGGTGCCTACCTCTCGTACATCATGTGCCGGGCGATGAACCGGTCGTTCATCTCGGTCATCGCGGGCGGCTTCGGCATCGAGGCGCCGAAGAAGGGCGACGAGGAGGTCGGCGAGCACCGCGAGATCCAGGCAGCGGGTGCCGCAGAGCTCTTGAAGGACGCCACCAGCGTGGTCATCACGCCGGGCTACGGCATGGCGGTCGCGCAGGCGCAGTACCCCGTCGCCGAACTCACGCAGAAGCTGCGCGAGCGTGGCATCGACGTGCGATTCGGCATCCACCCCGTCGCCGGGCGCCTGCCCGGGCACATGAACGTGCTCCTCGCCGAGGCGAAGGTGCCCTACGACATCGTGGAGGAGATGGACGAGATCAACGACGACCTCGCGTCGACCTCCGTCGTGCTCGTGATCGGCGCCAACGACACCGTCAACCCGGCCGCCGCAGAGGACCCGGGCAGCCCGATCGCGGGAATGCCGGTGCTGCGCGTGTGGGAGGCCGACAACGTCATCGTGTTCAAGCGTTCCATGGCGTCGGGATACGCGGGCGTTGCCAACCCGCTGTTCTACCGCGACAACGCGCAGATGCTGTTCGGCGACGCCAAGGAGCGCGTGGAGGACATCCTCAAGGCGCTCTGACGCGTTCCGGTGGCAGGCGGCCCAGCCGAGGCCGACGATGACGGCCGTGCCGTCCGGACCGCGGAACGGAGAGGCGCGCGGTGACGAACGAGCTCCAGCCGAGCTGTTCGCCGAGTGCGAGGGCGACGAACGGCAGCACGCCCGGGATGAGGCCGACCACGACGGCGAGGAGGGGCGGCATGCCCGTCGATTCCCCGTTCCCGGCTCTTCGACATCGAGGTCGGAGTGCGGCGCACGGTCGGTCCACCCGCCCTCGGCATTCGCGCAGCGGGGCGGCGCGTAGGATGGATCGGTATCCCCCTCCGACGTGAAAGAGGTCGCCGTGGCCAGCGCCCGCGATGCCGCCCCGGAGCGCGCAACCCACTCCTGGGTCGTCCCGGTCGTGCGCGGCGCGCTCGCCGTCGTCCCCGGCGTGGCCATCGCGTTCTCGCAGGACCATTCCGCGGGGTTCGGGCTCTTGGTGTTCGGCACCTGGGCGGTCGTCTCCGGACTCGTGGTCGGCGCGCTCGCGGTGCGCGACGCGACGGTTCCCGGCATCCGGTCGCTGTTCGCCGTGAACGCGGTCGTCACGGTCGCGGCGGGCATCCTCGCCCTCACGGTGCCCGGCGGACTCCCGTTCCTGCTCTACCTGGTGAGCGTGTGGGCCGCCGTCACCGGCTTCGTCGAGATCTACGCGGGCCTTCGCGCGCGCGGCCGCATCGCCGCCGCGCGCGACTGGATCGCGGCCGGCGCGTTCACGGCGCTGCTCGCGATCGTCTTCCTGCTGCTGCCGCCAGACGCCGTCGCCGCGGTGGGGCTGCTCGGCGCCTACCTCGTGATCCTGGGCGTGTACCTGGTCATCGGCGGGTTCTCGTTGAAATGGGCCGCGGCGCCCGATCGTGCCGCGGCCGGAACGGAGCAGCACCCGTGAGCCAGTCCCCCGGCGAGTTCAAGCCGAGCCGACGCGACATGCTGCGACCGATCGAGTACGTCGGCGGTGCGGCGATCGGCGCCGTCTTCACGAGTCTTATCGTGCTCATGGTGACGCGCGACGTGACGCTCACGCTCATCACGGCGGGCGGGGTGTTCATCGTCGTGCTCGTGATGCTGGCGCTCTTCGCGATGACCGTGAAGACGGATGCCTCGGGGCCCGATGACCCCGACGACGTCCCGCCCCCGCCGCCCTCCTCGCACGGCTGAGCCCACCGGGCGCGCACCTGCTCGCTGCGCCAGTCCCGCGCCCACTGCGCCAGCACGACTGGCGCACCGGGCGCTCGCGTGGCGCAGCGCCGCCGTCGGGCTGGCGGGCCGTCGGGCCGTCGGGCTCAGCCCAGGCGGTCGACGAGCTCCGACGCGATGCCCGTGTAGCCGCCGGGCGTGAGTGCCAGCAGGCGCCGCTTCGCGGCATCCCCGATCTCGAGGCCCTCGATGAACGCCGCGAGGTCGGCGGCGCCCACGCGCTTGCCGCGCGTCAGCCCCTTGAGCAGCGCGTACGGGTCGGTGATCGTCGAGCGTCCGGCGACCACCTCGGCGCGGATGACGGTCTGGATCGCCTCGCCCAGCACCTCCCAGTTGCCGTCGAGGTCGGCGGCGAGCACGTCGGGGTCGAGGTCGATCTCGCCGAGGCCGCGTTGGATGTTGTCGAGCGCGAGCAGCGAGTGTCCGAAGCCCACGCCGATGTTGCGCTGCGCGCTGGAGTCGGTGAGGTCGCGCTGCATGCGGCTCGTCACGAGGGTGGAGGCGAGTGAGTCGAGCACGGCGCTCGACAGCTCGAGGTTCGCCTCGGCGTTCTCGAACCGGATCGGGTTGACCTTGTGCGGCATGGTCGACGAGCCCGTCGCGCCCGCGGTCGGGATCTGCCGGAAGTAGCCCAGCGAGATGTACGTCCAGATGTCGGTCGCGAGGTTGTGCAGCACGCGGTTGGCGTGCGACACCTTCGCGTAGAGCTCGGCCTGCCAGTCGTGCGACTCGATCTGGGTCGTGAGCGGGTTCCACATGAGGCCGAGCGACTCGACGAACTCGCGCGAGACCTCGGGCCACGCGACATCCGGTGCCGCGACCACATGCGCCGAGAACGTGCCGGTCGCGCCCGAGAACTTGCCGAGGTACTCGTTGGCCTCGATCTGCGCGGCGATACGACCGAGTCGGTGGGCGAATACCGCGAGCTCCTTGCCCATCGTCGTGGGGGTCGCGGGCTGGCCGTGCGTGCGCGAGAGCATCGCCGCGTCGCGGTGCTCGACGGCCAGGGCGGCGAGTGCGTCGATCACGTCACGGATCTTCGGCAGCCAGACCTCGCGCACGGCGTCGCGCACGGTGATGGCATAGGAGAGGTTGTTGATGTCCTCGCTCGTGCATGCGAAGTGCGTGAGCTCGGCGATGTCGTCGAGGCCGAGGAGCTCGAGGCTGCGGCGCACGTAGTACTCGACCGCCTTGACGTCGTGGCGGGTCGTGGCCTCGAGCCCCGCGAGCTCGTCGATGTCGGCCTGGCCGAACTCAGTCACGATGGAACGCAGCCGGGCCTGCTGCTCGGCCGAGAGCGGCGAGGAGCCGAAGAAGCGACGGTCGGTCTGGGCGATGAGCCACTCCACCTCGACCTGCACGCGAGCCCGGTTGAGCCCGGCCTCCGAGAGGTGCTCGCCGAGCTCGCCGACCGCCGAGCGGTACCGTCCGTCGAGCGGGCTGAGCGGCTGGGGAGCCAGCGAAGTCATCGGTGTCCTTGTCTGAGTGCGGGGGCGAGTTGCCGGAAGAGCGCCTGGGTCGACCGCTCTATCATCCCAAGAACTCGATCGAAGGTCGCCGCGTCGGAGTAGTAGGGGTCGGGCACGTCCTGCAGGACGGCGAGTTCGGGGTCGAACTCGAGCAGCAGCCGTACCTTCTCCTGGTCGACCTGCGACGGGGCCCAGTTGCGCAGGATTCGCAGCTGCCCCCGGTCGAACACGACGATGAGGTCGAGCGCGGGGAAGTCCTCAGCGTCGAACTGGCGGGCCCGGTGGTGCGTGCCGTCATAGCCGGCGCGCTCCAGCGCGTCGATGGTGCGCTGGTCGGCCTGCTCGCCGACGTGCCAGTCCCCCGTCGAGGCCGACTCGATCGCGATGCGCTCGCCGAGCCCGGCTCGTTCGGCGAGGGAGCGCAGCACCACCTCGGCCATCGGCGAGCGGCAGATGTTGCCGGTGCACACGAAGGAGACTCGGAAGAGCTGCGCGGCGTCCCCCGCGGGTTCCGCTCGCGTCATGCTCCCATTGTGGACGACCGCGCCCGATCGCACAGCAGGGAATTCACCCGCTCAGGTCTTCTGGTCGCCGCGATCCGAGGAGGGACCATGACGACGGATGCCCCTCCGCCCGAGCTGCACGTCGACTCGCCGCTCGCGGCGCGGCTCGCGGCGGCGCAGCACCCCGATCTCGCGGGACCGATCGAGCTCGTGGCCAACGCGATGATCCGCCTCGGCGACCGCTATGCCATCCGGTTGCCGCGCCGCCGCCTCGCGATCCCGCTCGCCCGGAACGAGCAGCGCTGGCTTCCCGTGCTCGCCCCGCGGCTGACGGTGCCCATCCCCTCCCCCCGTGCGCGTCGGCACGCCCGCGCCCCGGACGCCCCGGCGAACTCGTTCGGCAGCATGGGCGCCGAGGCGCTCGAGCAGGTGCCCGCCGATTGACGTCGGTCGGGTCGTCCTCCCCAGCCGCGCCGGCGCGGAATCGATGCACGAATGCCGCGGCGCGGGTGTTCCGGCGTGGCCGCCGCGCGAGGCTCGGGGCATGCAGGACGCCCCTCCACCCGCCGTGCCGCTCGCGCTCGCGGGCCGGACCGTGACACCTGAGCTCGTCGACGCGGCGCGCCGGCACCTCGTGATGCTGCGTGCGCTGCATGAGGAGGTGCGCCTCACCGTTCCGACCCTGTGCCCACCCGGCACGGGCGCATGGCGCTCTGCCGCGGCCGACCGATATGTGGAGCGGCTCGACCACCTGCGCGACCGGCTCATCGGCGCGCTCGGATGCCTCGCGGATGCGTCGGCCGCGCTCGACGAGCGCATCCGCCGGATGCAGGCGCAGCTCGACGCGCAGCACGCCGCGGGCGGGACGGGGCGATGAGCGGCGACGAGCTCACGGTCTCGGGCGGCGGCATGACCGCCGTGGCCGTCGACGAGCTGTTCGCCGACGCGGCGCGACTCGGCACGGCCGAGGCCGTGATCGTCGACTGGAACGCGCGCGCGGGGGTGATCCGACGCGGGATCGGCGCGCTCGACCTCCACGAGCCGGCCGCGGGATGGCGCGACCCGACCTCGCCGACCTGGTTCCTGCAGCTCGCCGACGTCGGGCTCGACCAAGCCGCCGACCGCGCGCGGGCGCTGTACCGGTCCCTGCTCGAAGCCGCCGAACGGTACGGCGCGACCGAGCGGATGATCGACGGGCTCTGGCGTCTCGGCGCGGCGCTCGCTGCACCGTGGATCGGCGCGAGCCTCCTGTCACCCGCGGTCATGGCGGGCGGGCTCCTCGTCGGGGGTGGGCAGTGGGCTGGATCGGCCGTCTGGCGAGGTCTCGGATGGGGTCCGACCCCGCTCGCGTCCTGGCTCGCCGAGCACCGCGACCTGCTGTCCGATCCGGCATTCGTGCGACTCGTGCGGCTCGCGGCCGACCACGCCGACGAGCTGGCGGCGGGCGCCCTGCATGCGCCGGTCCCGGCGCCGGTCATCGCGATGCTCGGCGCCGGTGTCGGCGCGCCCGAGTCTGCATCGGCGCTGCTCGGGCTCGCCGGCGTGGCCGGGCTGTTCGGCAGCCGCGTGCTCGTCGACGGGCCCGTGCGAGTGGCGCGTTCCGACGGCCCGGCGGTCTCGCGCGTCGAACCGCCGAACGGTCTCGGAGAGCTCGCCGAGCGGGTGCCGCCGCCCGACCGGAACGAGCCGCAGCTCCGGGTCGAGCGATACGGCGACGCCGGCGACCCCCGTTTCATCGTCTACATCGGCGGCACCGTGGAGCCCGTCGTCGTCTCCGGCGCCGAGCCCTTCGACCACACGTCGAACGCGCACGGCGTCGCCGACGACAGCTGGGTCGACGCGCTCCGGCCGGCGGGAGCCGACACGGGCGCAGGTGAACGGGCGGCACGTCAGGCCATGACGGCGGCGGGCGTGCGGCCCGGTGATCCGTTGCTCCTCGTGGGATACTCGGCCGGCGGCATCGTCGCCGCGAAGCTCGCCGCAGATCCCGGACTCGGCGCGGTGGGGGTGGTGAACCTCGGCGGGCCCGTGGCCTCGGCCCCCACGCGCGAGGGCGTGGGCCTGCTCTCCTTCGAACACGAGGAGGATCTCGTCCCCGCGACCGGTGGGGCGGGGCATCCGGCCGACGAGCGGGTCACCGTCACCCGGAGCGTCCTCGACCCGGGCAGCTCATACGACGCGCTCCTCCCCGCCCACGAACTGGCGCGGTACCGCGAGACGGCCGCGCTCGCCGACGAGTCCGATGAAGCCCGGCTCGCCCGGTTCCGCGAACTCGTCGCCGAGGTCACGGGCGACGCCCCGGGGGAACGCACCGACTGGATCGCGACGCGCGACGTCAGTCTTTCGACGGGCGAACGATGAGGCCGATCAGCCAGGTGATGAGGCCGAGCACGAGCGCGCCGAGTACACCCCACCAGAACCCGTCGATCACGAGTCCGAAGCCCAGGAGATCGCTGATCCATGCGACGAGCAGGAGCAGCAGCCCGTTCACGATGAACGAGATGAGTCCCAGGGTGAGCACGTACAACGGGAACGCGACGATGCGCACGAACGTGCCGACGACGGCGTTGACGAGCCCGAAGATGAGGGCGATGAGCAGGTAGGTGAACACCGTGGCGACGGTCGTGTCCTCGTAGGGCACGAGGCGCACGCCCGAGACGATGAACGTCGTGAGCCAGAGGGCGAACGCGACGACGATGACCTTGACGATGAACCGCATGCTCCAACTCTGGCAGAGTGGCGCGCGCGATCTGAGAGGCGCGCGCGATCTGAGTGGCGCGCGCGATCTGAGAGGCGCGCGCGATCTGAGAGGCGCGCGATCGAAGGGGTACGGTGGAATCCGTGACCGCACCGGAGCCCACGGGGGCGAGCGTTCGACTGCGCCCCGAGATCGCCGCCCTTCCGCCGTACCGACAGGGCCGGCCGGCCCCCGCCGACGGCTACAAGCTGTCGAGCAACGAGAACCCGTTCCCGCCGCTGCCCGGTGTGGTGGCGGCGGTGGCCGCCTCAGCGAACGAGATCAACCGCTACCCCGATGCCACGGCACTCACGCTCCGCGAGAAGCTCGCCGATCGCTACGGCGTCTCGGCCGATGAGGTGCTCGTCGGGGTCGGCTCGGTGTCGCTCCTCGCCCAGTTCATCGCGGCCGCCGCAGGACCGGGCGACGAGGTGGTGTACTCGTGGCGCTCGTTCGAGGCATACCCGGGCCTGGTCACGGTCGCCGGCGCCACGAGCGTCGTCGTGGGCAACCGTGACGACCACGGCCACGACCTCGAGGCCATGGCCGCCGCCGTGACCGATCGAACCAGGGTCGCGATCGTGTGCTCCCCCAACAACCCCACGGGCGTGATCGTCACGGCTGCCGAGTTCGAGGCGTTCATGGCGAGGGTGCCGCGTGACCTGCTCGTGCTGCTCGACGAGGCATACATCGAATTCGTGCGCGACGAGGCATCCGTCGACGGCCGTACCCTCATCGGCCGCCACCCCAACCTCGTGATGCTCCGCACGTTCTCGAAGGCGTACGGGCTCGCCGGGCTGCGTGTCGGCTACGCCATCGGGCCCGTGCCGATCCTCGACGCCGCCCATTCCACGGCGATCCCGCTCGGCGTCACCGGCACCGCAACGGCCGCGGCGCTCGCCTCGCTCGAGCCGGCTGCAGAGGCCGAACTCCTCGAGCGCGTGGGTGTCATCGCCGCGCGCCGCGACCGCCTCCGCGATGCGCTCGTGGCGCAGGGCTGGCCGGTTCCGCAGGCCCAGGGCAACTTCGTGTGGCTTCCCACGGGCGACGCCACGGCCGACGTCGCAGAGCGCCTCTTCGAGGCGGGGCTCGTCACGCGGGCGTTCCCGCCCGACGGGATCAGGGTCTCGGTGGGCGAGGAGGAGTCTGTCGATACCCTCCTCAGGATCCTGGGTGAGCTTGTACCGGCCTCACAAGAAGGGCACCACGCCTAGCGGGTACCGTGGAACGGTGGTAGCCCGCGAGAGAGACTTCACCGCGCCGACGGTCCAGCTTCTGAACCCAGCCGGGGTGCTGCGTCCGACCCCCGAGGCCGAGCCGTACCTCCCCCTCGTCGAGGCCCTGCCCGACACGACGCTCGAGCAGTTCTACCGCGACATGGCGATCTCCCGTCGCATCGACATCGCGGGCGCGAACCTGCAGCGACAGGGCCAGCTCGCCCTCTGGGTGCCGAGCCACGGGCAGGAGGCCGCGCAGGTCGGCTCCGCGCGCGCCGCCCGCGCGCAGGACCACATCTTCCCGTCGTACCGCGAGCACATCGTCGGCATGATCCGCGGTCTGGATCCCGTGAACATCCTGTCGCTCCTGCGCGGCGCGACCCTCGGCGGGTGGAACCCCGCAGAGAACGGCAACTTCCACCTCTACACGCTCGTCCTCGCCTCGCAGACGCTGCACGCCACGGGCTACGCCATGGGCATCCAGTTCGACGGGTCGGTCGGCACGGGCGACCCCGAGACGGATGCCGCGGTGCTCGTGTACTACGGCGACGGCTCGACGTCCCAAGGCGACGCGAATGAGGCTCTCGTGTTCGCCTCGAGCTACCAGACGCCGCAGGTCTTCTTCATCCAGAACAACCAGTGGGCGATCTCCGTGCCCGTCTCCCGCCAGTCGCGCAGCCCGCTTTCGCTGCGCGGCAGCGGCTTCGGCATGCCCGGCGTGCGCATCGACGGCAACGACGTGCTCGTCAGCTACGCCGTCACGCGGCAGTCGCTCGAGGAGGCCCGTTCGGGTGCGGGTCCCAGCCTCATCGAGGCCGTCACCTATCGCATGGGCGCGCACACCACTGCCGACGACCCCACCAAGTACCGCACCGACGCCGAGGTCGCCTACTGGGCCGAGCGCGATCCCATCACGCGGTACCGCACCTGGCTCGAGGGGCGCGGGGCATCCCCCGCGTTCTTCGACGAGGTCGACGCCGAGGCGGCGGATGTCGCCGCCGACCTGCGCCGTCGGGCGCTCTCGCTGACGGCGCCGACGCGCGAGAAGATCTTCGCGCACGTCTACAGCGAGCCGCATCCGCTCATGGCCGAGGAGCTCGCGTGGCTCGACGCATACGAGTCCGGCTTCGAGGGAGGAGCGGCATGAGCGCGCGCACCGAGGAGGAGCAGGCCGTGGCCGAGACGATCGAGCTCGCCGACGCGGCATCCGTCTCCGCATCCGTCGCCGAACCCGCTCAGCGAGACGCCCGAGACGAACATGCCGAGCAGGGCATGCGCGGCGTGCAAACCCTCTCGATGGCGAAGGCCATCAATGCCGGGCTCCGTGAGGCCCTGCGCGCCGACGAAAAGGTGATCCTCATGGGCGAGGACATCGGGCCGCTCGGGGGGGTATTCCGGGTGACCGAGGGTCTTTCGGCCGAGCTCGGAGAGCGTCGCGTGCTCGACACGCCCCTCGCCGAGTCGGGCATCGTCGGCACCGCGATCGGACTCGCCATGCGCGGGTATCGCCCCGTCATCGAGATCCAGTTCGACGGCTTCATCTTCCCGGGGTTCGACCAGATCACCACGCAGCTCGCGCGGCTCACCGTGCGTCACGACGGCGCCATCTCGATGCCGGTCGTGATCCGGGTGCCGTACGGCGGCCACATCGGCTCGATCGAACACCACCAGGAGAGCCCCGAGGCCTACTTCGCCCACACCCCCGGCCTGCGCGTGGTGAGCCCGTCGAGCCCGCACGACGCGTACTGGATGATCCAGGAGGCGATCGCCTCGAACGATCCCGTGCTGTTCTTCGAGCCGAAGAGCCGGTACTGGCCGAAGGGCCCCGTCGATCAGGATCACTCGGGCGTGCCCTTGCACGCCAGTCGCGTCATCCGTCAGGGCACGGATGTGACCGTCGTCGGCCACGGCGCGATGATCTCGACGCTCCTGCAGGCCGCCGACATCGCCGCGGAGGAAGGGATGAGCCTCGAGGTCGTCGACCTCCGGTCGCTCTCCCCCATCGATTACGGCCCGCTGCTCGACTCGGTGCAGCGCACCGGCCGGCTCGTAGTCGCGCAGGAGGCGTACGGGTTCGTGAGCGTCGGATCAGAGATCGCGGCGACCGTGGCCGAGCGCGCGTTCTACTCGCTCGAAGCCCCGGTGCTGCGGGTGTCGGGGTTCGACACGCCGTTCCCGCCGGCCGCGCTCGAGACCGAGTACCTGCCGAGCCCCGACCGGGTGCTCGAGGCCGTCGACCGTGCGCTCGGGTACTGATGGCGGAGCAGACGCGCGCGGCTCGCCGGGTGTTTCCGTTCCCGCGTGGCGTGCCCATTGGAACAGGAACACTGCGCGCGAACGGAAACAGTCGACGCAGCTGGTGGAAGGTGGACACATGAACGAGATCCGGTTCCCGCTGCCCGACGTCGGCGAGGGGCTCACCGAGGCCGAGATCGTGCAGTGGCGCGTCGCTCCGGGCGACAAGATCGCCCTCGACCAGGTCTTCGTCGAGATCGAGACGGCGAAGTCCCTGGTCGAGCTGCCGAGCGCGTTCGAGGGCGTCGTCGCCGAACTGCTCGTCGACGAGGGCAGCACCGTCGACGTCGGCACGCCCATCCTCGTGATCCGCGCGGACGATGCGGCTCCGGATGCCTCGGCGCCCGCGCCTGCCACCGTGCCGGCAGCGGCGCACCCTGCCACCACGGCCGCCGCTCCCCCGTCGGGAACGGTCGCCTCGCACGCACCCGTCGCGGCCGAGGCGGGAGGCGCCGTGCTCGTGGGCCACGGCTCCTCGGGACACACCGCGACGCGCCGGAAGCGGCATCCGTCACCCGGTGGTGCGCATGAGCACCTCGCCGCGCCGCCGCCGCCCGCCGCACCGGCACCTCATGGGCCGGCGGTCGTCGCCGCACCGCGTCCCGACCCGGGCATGCCCGTCATCGCGAAGCCCCCGATCCGCAAGCTCGCGAAGGATCTCGGGGTCGACCTCTCCCGCGTGACGCCCACCGGCCCGATCGGCGACGTCACCCGCGGCGACGTGATCCGCGCGGCCAGTCAGGTGACCGTCTTCCGCAACATCCAGACGCCGGAATGGCCGACCGACCGCGAGGATCGCATCCCCGTCAAGGGCGTGCGCAAGGCCATCGCGCAGGCGATGGTGCAAAGCGCATACTCCGCGCCGCATGTGAGCGTGTTCGTCGATGTCGACGCAACGCGCACGATGGAATACGTCAAGCGGCTGAAGGCCTCCACCGACTACGCGGGCGTCAAGGTCTCGCCGCTGCTCATCATGGCGAAGGCCATGATCTGGGCGGTGCGGCGCAGCCCCACCGTCAACGCGCAGTGGACCGACGACGAGATCATCGTGAAGCACTACGTGAACCTCGGCATCGCGGCCGCGACGCCGCGCGGCCTCATCGTACCGAATGTCAAGGAGGCGCAGGCCATGAGCATGCTCGAACTCGCCACCGCGATCGAGCAGCTCACGCTCACGGCCCGCGAGGGCCGAACGCAGCCGGCCGAGATGCAGGGCGGCACCATCACCATCACGAACATCGGCGTCTTCGGCATGGACACCGGCACGCCGATCCTGAACCTCGGCGAGGTCGGGATCGTCGCGCTCGGCACGATCAAGCAGAAGCCCTGGGTGGTCGACGGCGAGGTGCGTCCGCGGTTCGTCACGACCGTCGGCGCCTCGTTCGACCACCGCGTGGTCGACGGCGACGTGGCGAGTCGATTCCTCGCCGACGTGGCGTCGATCATCGAGGAGCCGGCGCTGCTCCTCGAGTGAGCGTTGCCGCCCGCGCCCCGGCGGCGCAGCGGTCAGAGGCGGATCTCGTAGGTGACGGTGCCGGCGGTTCGCGCGACCTCGACGAGTCCGGCGTTCTCGAGCACACGGCGGGCGGGGAGGTTCGCGATCTCGGCGCCGGCGCGCGCGATCGCGGCGCCTGCCGACCGGGCGAGCGACAGCGCCTCGAGCACGGTGTGCAGCGCGAGGCCCTGACCGCGCACCGCGGGCACCAGGCCGAACGCGAACTCGACCGCGCCGTCGGCATCGGGTGGGCCGAACAGGTTCACGCCTCCGATGGCGGCGCCGTCGTTGGCGCGCCGGACGAGGTAGGGGCCGAATGGCGCGGGGTCGCCCGTCTCGCGAACCGCCTGGACGTACTCGCGGAGCAGCTCGGGTTCGTCGGTGAACGCGTAGCCGCCCTCCCAACCGTCGAGCGGATCGACCTCGCCTGAGAGCACGCGCTCGGCGTCGGCGAGGGTGAACGGATGCAACGTGAGGGTCGTCGTCGTATCCACGTGCCTCATGGTCGCACGTCGGTCCGAAATCTGCCAGCACTCTCCACAGGCGTGACGGGGGATGACGCCCCGCAGGCGGCGTTGCACCGGCTGCGCGGAGGGCCAGCCAGATGGTTGTGACAATCATTATCAATAAGAGCTACCATGGAGTCATGACCGACTCAGCCGCACCCACCGTCCGCCGCGTCCGCACCGTGCTCGCGACGGCCGCCGTGCTCACGACGGGTGTGCTCGGTCTCGCCGCGTGCGCGACGCCCGGCGCGACGCCCGGCGCGGGCGGCGGCGCGGCCGGCGGGCCCACCATCGTGGCGACGACCACGCACGTGGGGGACTTCACCCGCGAGCTCGTCGGCGAGACGGCCGAGGTCACCCAGCTGCTCGCGGCAGGGCAGAGCGCCCACGGCTTCGATCCCTCGGCGGCGCAACTCCTCGCGCTCGCCGACGCCGACGCGCTCGTGATCAACGGCGCGGGCCTCGAGAGCTGGCTCGACGACGCCATGGGTGCGTCGGGCTTCGACGGCGTGCTCATCGATGCGAGCACGGGCATCGAGCTGTACGGCACCGGCGATCACGACGACGAGCACGCCGACGAAGCCACCGCCGTCGAGGCGGACGAGCATGACCCAGCCGACGGCAACCCGCACATCTGGACCGACCCCGAGCTCGCCGAGCACATGGTCGAGAACATCGCCGCCGGGCTCGCCACCGTGCCCGGCATCGACACTGCCGCCGTCGACGCGAACGAGGCGGCCTACCTCGACCACCTTGGGGCGCTCGACGCCTGGATCGAGGAGAACGTCGCCGAGGTCCCCGTGGGAGAGCGGCTCCTCGTGACGAACCACGACGCCTTCACCTACTTCCTCGACGCCTACGACGTCACGTTCGTCGGCAGCATCATCCCGAGCTTCGACGACAACGCCGAGCCGAGCGCCGCCGAGATCGACGAGCTCGTCGCGAACATCCGCGCCACGGGCGTCGAGGCGGTCTTCTCCGAGGCATCCATCTCACCGAAGGCCGCCGAGACGATCGCGCGGGAGGCGGGGGTCACGGTGTACTCCGGCGAGGATGCGCTGTACGGCGACTCGCTCGGCGCGCCGGGCACCGAGGGCGCGACCTACCTCGGCAGCCAGATCCACAACGTGCGACTCATCCTCGAGTCGTGGGGCGTCGAGCCTTCCCCGCTCCCCGCAGTGCTGCAAGGATGACGGCATGACCGACTCCCCAGTGCTGCGGCTCGAGGGCGCGGCCTTCACCTACCGGGGCGGAGCCGGCGTCCGCGGCCTCGACCTCAGCATCCGGAGCGGCGAGGCGGTGGCGCTCATCGGGCCGAACGGTGCGGGCAAGTCGACGCTCCTCAAGGGCGTGCTCGGCCTCGTGCCGCTGACCGCCGGCTCCATCGAGGTCGGCGGCGCCAGGGCGACTGCCGCAGCCGCGGCGTCCGCTCAGACGACGGATGCCGCGACCGACCCCGCCCGTGAGGCGCATGCCCGAGACCGCATGATCGGATACCTGCCGCAGTCGATCCACGTCGACCCTGACTTCCCGATCAACCTCGAGCAGGTCGTCATGCAAGGGCGCTACCGGAGGCTGGGCCTCCTGCGCTGGCCCGGCCGCAAGGACCGTGCCGTGGTGCGCCGCGCCCTCGAGACGGTCGGCCTCGCCGATCTCGCCGAGCGCCGCTTCGGCGAGCTCTCGGGCGGGCAGCGCCAGCGGGGACTCCTCGCCCGGGCGCTCGCGGGCGAACCGCGCCTGTTGCTGCTCGATGAGCCGTTCAACGGCCTCGACCAGGCGAACCGCGACGCGCTCATCGACACCCTGCACACGCTGAAGCGACAGGGCGTGGCGGTGCTCGTCTCGACGCATGACCTCGAGCTGGCAAGACTCGTGTGCGACAGCGTCGTGCTCGTCAACGGCAATCAGCTGGCGTCGGGTCCGGTCGACGACGTGCTGACGCTCGGCAACGTGCAGGAGTGCTTCGAGGGCGTCGAGGTCGAGGTCGACGAGCACACGCTGGTGGTGCCCGGACACGAGGGACACTGATGCCGCAGACGGCATGCACCGTGGAGCGGCGGGGGAGTGGGGCCCGGTGAGCCTGTTCGACGCGCTCTTCGGCGCCTTCGCGATCCCCTTCATGGCCCGGGCGCTGCTGGTCATGCTGGTGCTCGCCGTGGTCGCGGGCACCGTCGGCGTGCTCGTCAACCTCAGGGGTCTCGAGTTCATCAGCGACGGCCTGACGCACGCGGTGTTCCCGGGCTTGGCGATCGGACTCGCCATCGGGGGCACCGCAGGCCTCCTGCCCGGTGCGGCCATCGCAGCGCTCGCCGGCGCCGTGATCCTCACCTGGCTCGATCGCGCGGGCGTCACCTCCGACGCGGCGATCGCGATTCTGCTCACCGCCGCGTTCAGCGTCGGCGTGATCGTGGTGTCGAGGGGCGACGACTACGCCGGCGAGCTCGAGACGCTGCTGTTCGGGCGCGTGCTCACGATCCCTCCCGAGGAGGTGCTCCCGCTCGTCGCCGTCACCGTCGTCGCCGCGCTCGCCGTGGTCGTCACCCTCAAGCAGCAGTTGTTCCGCGCGTTCGATCGTTCGGGCAGCCTCGCCGCCGGCGACTCGGCACTCGTGCTCGACCTCGTGCTCAACGCCGCGGTCGCGCTGGTGGTGGTTGCCGCGGCGAGCACGATCGGCACGCTGCTCGTGCTCGCCCTGCTCATCGTGCCGGGCGCGGCCGCCAGGCTCATCACCCGGCGCATGTGGTGGCTGTTCCCCGCCGCCGCGGCGTTCGCGGCGGTCGCGGCCTGGCTCGGGCTCGCCGCAGGGTTCGCCGGATCCGTCGCAGGCGGCGTCGACCTGCCGGCCGGCAGCATGATCGTCGCCGTGTTCATCGCAGGCTACGCCGTCGTGCTCACCGTGCGGTGGTTCCGCGATCGTGTGGCCGCGGCAACCGGAGCGGTGCAGTGATGGGCTACTTCGAACGCGCACTCGTCGCGGCCATCCTCATCGGGGCCGGCACCGGTCTCGTGGGCGCCCTGGTCGTGCTCCGGCGCCGCACCTTCTTCGCGCAGGCGCTGACGCACGGCACCTACCCCGGCGCGGTCGCCGCGGCGGCGCTCGGCGCGAGCGTGCCGCTCGGCGCGGCCGCGGCATCCGTCGTGCTCGTCGGGGTGATGGCGGGCATCGCTCGGCTCAAGCACCAGGGCGCGCAGGTCGCCGCCGGTATCGTGCTCACGGGGGGGTTCGCGGCGGGCGCGATCCTGCAGGCGCTGCTGCCGGGCATGCCAGTGCGGGCGGAGTCGCTGCTCGTGGGGTCGATCCTGACGGTCGCCGACGGCGACCTCGTGCTCGCGGCATCCGTCGCGCTCGTCGCCGTGCTGGTCGTGGCGGCGTTCGGCAAGCTGATCATGTTCTCGACCTTCGACCCGGAAGGGTACCGGGCCTCCGGCCATCGGGAGTGGCCCATCGAGCTGCTCGTGCTCGGCCTCACGGCCGCGACGGTCGTGAGCGCACTGCCCGCGGTCGGTGCGATCCTCGCCATCGCGCTGATCGCCGCGCCGGCCGCCGCGGCACGGCTCGTGGTGCCGACCTATCGGGGCATCCTGTTCGCGGCGCCGGTGATCGGCGCCGCATCCGGCATCGTCGGCGTGCTCGCGTCGCGTGTGCTCGCGGTGGCGGCCGGGCCCAGCATCGCGCTCGCCGCGACCGGCTTCTTCCTCCTCGCCATGGGGATCTCCAAGCTGCGAGCGGTACCGTGGAATCGGGTCGCCCTACCCGTGGAGACCGCAGAGGACGCACGCACCGCATGAAGCGCAACACCTGGCAACGCGAAGCCGTTCGCGAAGCGCTCGACGACACCGAGGGCTTCATCAGCGCGCAGGCGCTGCACGCGGCGCTCCACGCGTCGGGGTCTCCCATCGGCCTCGCGACCGTCTACCGCGCCCTCGGCGACCTCGCGGCCAGTGGTGAGGCCGACTCGCTGCAGTCCCCGGATGGTGAGTCGCTCTACCGCGCCTGCATCACCACGGGCCACCATCACCACCTCATCTGCCGCAACTGCGGCCTCACGGTCGAGATCGCCGCCGACGAGGTCGAATCATGGGCGAAGCGCGTCGCCGCCGAGCACGGCTTCACGGGGGCGGCGCACGTCGTCGACGTGTTCGGGCTGTGCGCGAACTGCATGCGGCCGGCCCGCGACGAGCGGGGCTGATCGAGCGGATGCCGCGCACGCTGGCGTGCGACATCCGCCCGGTGTCACCGTCCCCATCCAGGGTGCCCCGTGCAATGGCCGCGCTGAGTGGGACCGGAACCACGCGATGCAACGGAAGACTGCGGCGCGGTCCCTGCGGCCGGGTCGCGCCGTGACGCCGCTCTCGTCGTTTCGGCGCCACTTCGGCTCAGAGTCGCGCGATGCCGGTGCCGATGACCGCGGCGGCGATCACGATGACGATGATGCTCGTGGCCACCGGTCCGTTCCGCAGGAGCCAGTCCTGCGCATCGCGCAGGGGCACCGCCGTTCGGTCCGGTGCGGCCACGGTCGCGATGATCGGCGCGGCGACGGTGGACGCGCCGACGATCGTGTAGAAGGTGACGGCGACGACCGACTCGCCGAGCGAGAGCCCCTCGGCGCGGAGCGCCAGGCCCGCGGCGATCGCGAGGAGAAGACCCTTCGGTCGCACGTTCAGGATCAGCGCGAGCCCGAATGCCGACCACGGCCCGATCGTCCCCACGGAGCGCAGCCACTTGGGCAGGGCGGTCGCAGCCTGTCGGCGTCGGCCGCGAAGGGTGACGACGGCGACGACGGCCAACGCGACGCCGACCAGGATCTCGGCGATGCCGATCGCCGGATCCGGTCGATGAGACGACCGGGATGTCGGCACCGCCTGGGCGGCGACGGCGCAGATCGAGACGACGAGCGCCATCCCGATGACCCATCCGGTGAGGAAAGGCAGCGCCGATCGGGTCCGTCCGGGCGAGAGCAGGATCAGCAGGGTGGCCATGATCGGCACCGAGCTGACGGCGAGTGCCACCGCGAGGGGGAGAAGCTGTCCGATCACCTGCAGCATCGCCGGTCCCGAACGATCAGTCCGGCTGGTGCGGTCGGGACCGCGCGAAGCGCCGCGCCACGTGCGGCGTCGAGTTCGGCGTCGGACGCCGACCTTGACTCCGTCGCCTCTTCGATGTCCCCGAGGAGCGGCCGGGCCCACGTCATCGAAGGGCTCGTGTCCTCGAGGGTCACGCGCACCATCAGCGTGAGCGGGATGGCCGGCAGTGCGCGTGCCGGGTGCAGCGGTGAGCCGATCAGCGGGTTTCGTGCGGCATCCGGCATCGTGTCATTCCCCTCGGCGCTGCGGGACCGCACCGGGTCCAGCAGCGCCCCTTCGTCCGGGCGGTGGTCGCGATCCATCCGGCGCGGTTTCGCCGTCTCCGCACGCTACGAGCGCGTGTGACGTCCCCACATCACGCGAATCGGGTGAATTGCCGGGTGGCGGGATGCTTCATGCGAATCGCGTGAAGCGGTCGGCGGGGCCTTGCCATGGACTGTGATCGTGCACGTGCGTGCCCGAAATCGAGGGAGAGGGGTGAGGCCGTGGACACCTCACCCAGAAGGCGTGACGCGTCGATCGAGCGCTCGGCGTACGCTCAGCGATGGGGACGGCGACTCGACCGGACGGCTCCGGAACATCGCAGACGCCTGTCGCCCGACCGCCGCGTCACGCGGTGGGTAGCCGAACGAGCGATGGAGGGGAAACCATGCGCAAGGAGGAGCAACTCGAGCCGACGTTCACGCGAGCGGGCGAGGCGACGACCGCGAGGTACACGAGGATCCCGGAGGGCGAGATGCTTCCGGAGACCGCATATCGCATCATCCACGACGAATCGATGCTGGACGGCAACGCCCGCCTGAACCTGGCGACGTTCGTGACGACGTGGATGGACGAACACGGCGACCAGCTGTACCACGACGCGTTCGACAAGAACATGATCGACAAGGACGAGTACCCGGCCACGGCGGCGATCGAGGAGTATTGCTGGCGCATCCTCGGCGACCTCTGGAACGCGCCCGACGACGACGACGTCATCGGCACGTCGACGATCGGGTCGAGCGAGGCGTGCATGCTCGGCGGGCTCGCGCTGAAACGTCGCTGGCAGCACGCGCGTCGTGCTGCGGGGAAGTCGACCGAGACGCCGAACCTCATCATGAGCTCGGCCGTGCAGGTCTGCTGGGAGAAGTTCTGCAACTTCTTCGACGTGGAGATGCGCTTCATCCCGACCAGCGACGAGCACCCGCTGATGGACGGCACCGGTCTCGAGGACGTCGTCGACGAGAACACGATCGGGGTCGTCGTGCTCATGGGCGTGACCTACACGGGCGCGTACGAGCCGGTCGCGAAGGTCGCCGCGAAGCTCGACGAGATCCAGGCGAGCACGGGACTCGACATCCCGATCCACGTCGACGGGGCGTCAGGGGCGATGGTCGCACCGTTCCTGCAGCCCGACCTCGAGTGGGATTTCCGTGTCGAGCGGGTGCAGTCCATCAACACGTCCGGACACAAGTACGGGCTCGTCTACCCCGGCGTCGGCTGGGTGGTGTGGCGATCGGTCGCGGCACTCCCTGAGGACCTGGTGTTCCGGGTGAGCTACCTCGGCGGCTCGATGCCGACGTTCGCGATCAACTTCTCCCGGCCCGGGGCGCAGGTGCTCCTGCAGTACTACCGGTTCGTCCGGCTGGGTCGCGAAGGGTTCACGGCCATCCAGGGCGCCTCGCAGGCGGTCGCGCTCTACCTCTCAGCCGCCATCGCCCAGATGGACGCCTACGAACTCCTCACCGACGGCAGCGACATCCCGGTCTTCGCCTGGCGGCTCACGCCCGGACACACCGACAGGTGGACCCTGTACCACCTGTCGGAGCGGCTCCGCATCAAGGGGTGGCTTGTCCCGGCGTACCCCCTGTCTGGTGACCAGTCCGACCAGACGGTCATGCGCATCGTGTGCCGCAACGGCCTCAGCCACGACCTCGCCGAGGACCTGATGCGGGACATCCGGGAGGAAACGGAATTCCTCGACGGGCTGGACGCTCCGATGCCGCACCCCGGTCTCGGCCCGACATTCCACCACTGAGCGGTGAACGCTTGAGCGACGCGACCCGATCGGCGGTCCCGACGGTACGGCGCCTCCGGCGCGAGGCGTGGGGCTTCGCCGTCGGGTCGCTCTGCTTCCTGGTGGCGGCGTTCCCGTTCTACGCCAGGTGGCTCGGGCCGGTCGGCGTCAACGCGACGTTCGTCGTCGGGTCCGTCTTCTTCACGCTCGCCGCGTTCATCCAGCTGAGACTCAGCGGTCGGCACATCCCGCGGCGCGGCACGAACCGCGCGGACGTCTGGGACTGGTGGGCGGCCGCCGTCCAGTTCGGCGGGACGATCCTCTTCAACATCAGCACGACGGCCGCGCTCGCCGCCGCGATCCTCGATCCGACGTACGTCGGCGCGGGATGGAAGCCCGATGCGTGGGGCTCGATCGCGTTCCTCGCCGCGAGCGCGTTCGCGATGGTGGCGACGGCTCGCCGGGGCGAGCTCTGGGACACCGACGCCCGGACCTGGCACGGCACGTGGCTCAACATGCTCGGCTCGATCTTCTTCGGTGCGTCGGCGATCGGGGCGTACGTGATCCCGGAGACCGGGAGCTTGCTCAGCCTGCTCTGGGCGAACCTCGGCACGCTGCTCGGCGCGCTCTGCTTCCTCGTCGCGGCGCTGCTGTCGCGCCGGACCATCCCGAAGGGCTAGCGACGGATGCCGCGGGCGCGCGCCCGCGGCATCCGTCCGAATCCGGCCACCGTCGGCCGGTCTGGTAGACTGCTCGTTTGGCTGGGTACTTCCACTGCCCAGACCGCGACGATCCCCATTCGAGATCCGCGAGCAATCGCGGGCCTCGGCGCGGCAACGTCAGCAGACAAGAGACCTTGGGAGGGGCATCCGCCCCTCGGTATTGGAGGAAAGACCAATGGCAGCAGTGTGCCAGGTGACCGGAGCCGTTCCCGGCTTCGGACACAACATCTCGCACTCGCACCGCCGGACGAAGCGCCGCTTCGACCCGAACGTGCAGAAGAAGACGTACTACGTGCCGTCGCTTCGTCGTAACGTCACCCTGAACGTGTCCGCCAAGGGCATCAAGGTGATCGACGCCCGTGGCATCGAGGCCGTCGTCAAGGACATCCAGGCTCGTGGGGTGAAGCTCTGATGGCCAAGCAGCAGGACATCCGCCCCATCATCAAGCTCCGTTCGACGGCCGGCACCGGGTACACCTACGTGACCCGCAAGAACCGTCGCAACGACCCCGACCGTCTCGTGCTCAAGAAGTACGACCCCGTGGTGCGCAAGCACGTCGACTTCCGAGAGGAGCGCTAAGACATGGCGAAGAAGAGCAAGATCGCGCGCAACGACCAGCGCAAGGTGGTCGTCGAACGCTACGCGGCGAAGCGCCTCGAACTGAAGAAGGCACTCGTCGACCCGAACGGCACCGACGAGTCCCGCGAGGCCGCCCGCGTCGGCCTGCAGAAGCTTCCGCGCAACGCCTCGCCGGTGCGCGTGCGTTCGCGTGACGCCATCGACGGCCGCCCCCGCGGCATGCTCACGAAGTTCGGCGTCTCGCGCGTCCGCTTCCGTGACATGGCGCATCGCGGCGAGCTGCCCGGCATCACGAAGTCGAGCTGGTAGGCCGCCAGGCTTCACCGAGAGGGGCGTCCCGGAAGGGGCGCCCTCTCGTCGTGTCCGGGCCCGGAAGGATCAGGCGATCGGAGCGAGTGTGTTGCCGCCGCCTCATGTTTCCGTTCGCGCGCCGGGTGTCCGTCCCGGCGGAGACACCGCGCGCGAACGGAGACATGGGGTGTCGCGGCATCCGGCCAACGACGCGCCGACCGCGAGAATGCCCGAATAGGCCGGAAATCCGCGTGATTCCGCGGTTCTCTGTTACATTCGAGGCGGCCCGATCGGCCACGGGGGCGGTTGAACGATCGTTCCCGAACACGCATAGATAGCTGTACCGAAAACAGCGGAAGTCCGAGGAGGACATTCAATGGCTGACAAGTCGCTGAACAAGACCGAGCTCGTCGCGAAGATCGCTGCGTCGACCGGCCAGAGCCAGGCCACCGTGGACGCCGTGCTCGGCGGTCTCTTCGACGCGCTCGCCGAGTCCGTCGGTTCGGGCACCAAGGTCTCCATCCCCGGCTGGCTCTCCGTCGAGCGCACCTCGCGTGCCGCTCGCACCGGCCGCAACCCGCAGACGGGTGCCACCATCCAGATTCCGGCCGGTCACTCGGTCAAGGTCTCCGCGGGATCGAAGCTCAAGGCTGCTGCCAAGTAGCATCCGAGACGTCCGGAGGGGCGTGCGGCTTCGGCCGTGCGCCCGTCCGTCGTCTTCGCCGGGATGTCGCGGCACGGTGGGCGAGCGCATGCCGCGGCCGCTCCGAGCCGGCGCACGGGCGACGACGATTAGGCTGGTTCGGTGCTCCGCTCCGTCCGCGTGCTCGGCCCCGCCGTGCTCCTCGCCGTCGCGCTCATCGCGACCCTCGCGGGCCTCGGCTACGGCGGCGGCGCCTCACCCCTGCCCATCCAGGACCCCGGCCCCGTCGTGAGGTGGGGCCTGCCGGTCGCGAAGCTCGTCGTGAACCTCGGCGCGGCCGGCATGATCGGCGCGCTCGTGCTCGCAGTGTGGGCGCTCAGCCCGAAGCGGCGCGAGTTCGACGTCGCGCTCGACGTGGCCGCGGCATCCGCTGCCGTCCTCACGGTCGCCGGCGGTGCGACGACGATCTTCACGTTCCTCATCGTCACCGGTGCGCCCTTCGAGCTCAGCGAGGCGTTCGGGCAGCGGCTCGGCCAGTTCGTCACCGAGATCGAGCTGGGCCAGGCGTGGCTCACGACGACGCTCGTCGCCGCCGCGGTCAGCGTGCTGTGCTTCGCGGTGCGCAACCCCACGGCGCTCGTGTTCGTGACGGTGCTCGCCGCTGCCGCGCTCGTGCCCATGGCGCAGCAGGGCCACGCCGCCGGGGCCGCCGGGCACGACGCGGCGATCACCTCGCTCGGGCTGCACCTCGTGTTCGTCTCGGCGTGGCTCGGCGGGCTCGTCACGATCGTGTTGCTGCGGCGCGAACTCGACGCCGAACGGCTGCCGGTGGTGCTCGCCCGTTACTCGACCGTCGCACTCGTGTCGTTCATCGTCGTCGCGCTGTCGGGCTACGCGAGCGCCGCGCTCCGCATCGGCACGTGGCAGGAGCTCGGCACGCCGTACGGCGTGCTCGTCGTCGTGAAGGTCGCGGCGCTCATCGCCATCGGCCTGTTCGGTGCGGTGCTGCGGCGGTTCGTGATCGGGCGGATGTCCCGCGCCGGCGAAGGTCTCGAGACGCGTCCGCGTTCGGCGGGCGCTCCACGACCAGCGGGCGTGGTTGGCGCGTTCTGGATCCTGGTGGTCGCCGAGCTCGCGTTCATGGGCATCGCCTCGGGCGTCGCCACCGCCCTGGCCCGCACGGCCACGCCCGTCTCCGAGGACCCCGGTTCGCTCGCGCGCACGCCCGCCGAGATCCTCACGGGCGAGTCTCTGCCGCCGTGGCCCGACTGGTGGCGATACTTCACGGAGTGGAGCCCCGACCTCATCTGGCTGCTCGTCTGCGGCTTCGGCATCTTCTTCTACGTCGCGGGCGTGGTGCGCCTGCGCCGCCGCGGCGATGCCTGGCCCGTCTACCGCACCGTGCTCTGGGTCTCGGGCCTCGTCGTGCTCGCCTACATCACGAGCGGCGGCGTGAACGTCTACGAGGGCTACCTCTTCTCGGCGCACATGGGTGCGCACATGGCGCTCACCATGGCCGTGCCGGTGCTGCTCGTGCCCGGTGCCCCGGTGACGCTCGCCGCCCGGGCGATCCACCCCCGCAAGGACGGCTCGCGGGGCGGACGCGAGTGGATCCTCATCGCCGTGCACTCGCGATATGCGGCCGTCATCGCGAACCCGATCGTCGCGGCCGCGCTGTTCGCGAGCTCGCTCTGGATCTTCTACTACACGCCGCTGTTCCGCTGGGCCATGATCGACCACCTCGGTCACGAGTGGATGATCGTGCACTTCCTCATCACGGGCTACCTCTTCGTGCAGTCGCTCATCGGCATCGATCCCGTGCCCTACCGGCTGCCGTATCCATTCCGACTGGTGCTGCTGCTCGGCACGATGGCGCTGCACGCGTTCTTCGGCCTCGCGATCATGTCGGGCACGGGGCTGCTGCTGGCCGAGTGGTACGGTGCCATGGGCTGGGGCACCGACGCGCTCGCCGACCAGCAGGTCGGCGGCGGCATTGCATGGTCGGTCGGCGAGATCCCGACCGTCGCGCTCGCGATCACCGTCGCGATGCAGTGGGCACGGAGCGACGAGAAGGAGTCGAGGCGTCTCGATCGGCACGCCGACCGCACGGGCGACGCGGAGCTGGACGAGTACAACGCCAGGCTCGCGGCGATCGCCGAGCACGACCGGCAGGGGTAGGGGTCTCGATTCGCGTCGCGCTTCGCACGGCGCCACTACAGTCGACGGCTACTTCAGCTGGATCGCGATGCTGCCGTCGGGTCGGATGCCCGCCGTCAGTGCGAGCAGGAACGGCTGGTCGACCTCGAGCTGCGAGAACTCGCCGTCGAAGAGCGACTGCACCTCGACGGAGATGTGCGCGACGCCCTCGGTGGGCGGCATCTCGAACGCGGTCTCGCCCGCGATCAGGGTGACCGGGGGGTTCGACACCATCGTCCACACGGGCTCGCTCACCACCCGGTCGTCGATCTCGATGCCGAAGGGGCATCCGGCAGGCTGGAGCACGGGCTGCGTGGTGCACTGCAGCAGGTAGTCGTCGACCTTCGACTGCACCCGCTCGACGAAGGTCGCCGTGGGCATGGCGTCGACCGTGACCGCCGTACGGGTCGCGGGCTCGACGGGCAGCGCGACGGGAACGGCCTCGAGGAGCGTCGACGTGTACCCGAACTCGTAGACCGCCGGGGCGATGGCGAGATACGGCGTGACCTGCGTGAAGGCGGCGAGCTCCTCGCCGGCCTTCGTCGCCCTGGTGTCGAGCGTGAGCGAGCCCACCGTGAAGAGCGGATTGTGGGCCGCGGTGACGTCGACGACGGCGATGGGGCTCACCGCGAACTCCCACCTGTTGAGGAGCCCGTAGAGCGGAGCGAGGGGCCGCACTTCGAACGTGGTCTCGACGATGGCGTCTTCGAGCCGGTAGCTCGCCGTGACCGAGTGGATGCCGTCGGGATTCGCGACGTCGCGCACGATGCGAAGGTCTTCGGGCCCCGTTTCGATGACGTCGGAGCGGAACATCGCCGTCGAGACGTTCTCGGGCAGCCCGAGCGCCGCGAGCTCGGCGGCGTCGAGGGCGACGCCCGGGGTGGTCGAGGCCGTCGCGATGTCGTCCTCCGCGATCGCCGTGAGGTACCGCTCGACGAAGCTCGACGATCCGTAGAAGGTCTGGTTCAGCGCGCCGAGCGCTGCGAGGAACGCGGCGACGAGGAGCAGCGCGAGCGAGGTCCAGCCGAAGACGGACAGGACGGACAGCCGACCGCTGCGCACGCCTGAGCTCCCCACCCGGACAGTCTACGCAGGCGGGCACACCGTTCCTGGAGGTTCCACAGGCCCGCCGGGCGTGAGCACAGGAGCAGCGACCTCAGCCGGCGTCACAGGCTGCGCGGTTACAGTGGGAACGCGCCCCACGGGCGCCGTGGCCGCGACGCCCGCTCGCGGCATCCGACCGTCGGATCGAAAGCATCCTCGTGCAGAACGTGACCCTCACCCGCGAACAGGCCGCGGTGTTCCAGGCCATCGAAGGCACGCGCGAGCACGTCTTCGTCACCGGCCGCGCGGGCACCGGCAAGTCGACGCTCCTGAACCACCTGAACTGGCACACGCAGAAGCAGATCGTCATCTGCGCGCCGACCGGCGTGGCGGCGCTCAACGTCGGCGGGCAGACCATCCACTCGCTGTTCCGCCTGCCGATCGGGGTCATCGCCGACCATGACATCGAGCAGAACGACGCGGTGCGCAAGATCCTGAACGCCATGGACACCCTTGTGATCGACGAGGTGTCGATGGTGAACGCCGATCTCATGGACGCCATGGACCGGTCGCTGCGCCAGGCCAGGCAGCGGCCGCACGATCCGTTCGGCGGGGTGCAGGTCGTGCTCTTCGGCGACCCCTACCAGCTCGCCCCGGTGCCCGGCTCGGGCGACGAGCGCCGGTACTTCGCCGACACCTACTCGTCGATGTGGTTCTTCGATGCGAATGTCTGGCGGGAGGCCGACCTGCGCATCTACGAGCTCGGTGAGATCCACCGCCAGCACGACGACGCGTTCAAGCGCATGCTCGACGCCGTGCGGCACGGCTGGGTGACCGCCGAGATCGCGGGCGCGCTCAACGATGCGGGCGCGCGGCGGCCGTGGCCCGAGCAGGGCGCCATCACGCTCGCCACCACCAACGAGACCGTCAACCGCATCAACCGCTCCCAGCTGCACCGGCTGCCCGGGCAGTCGCTCGCGAACGAGGCCGAGGTCAACGGCGACTTCGGCGGGCGTGCGTTCCCGGCCGACGAACGGCTCGAGCTGAAGCTCGGCGCGCAGGTCATGTTCCTGCGGAACGACACCGCGGTGCGCGGCGACGGCCCGCGGTGGGTCAACGGCACCATCGGCACGGTCACGTCGCTGACGCGCGAGGTGCGCGTGGAGATCGACGGCGAGGAGCACGAGGTCGAACCGGCCACCTGGGAGAAGTACAGGTACACGTGGGATCCGGCCCGAAAGAAGCTCGAACGTCAGATCGTCGCCGAGTTCACGCAGTTCCCGCTGCGACTCGCGTGGGCGGTCACGATCCACAAGTCCCAGGGGGCGAGCTACGATGCCGCCATCGTCGATCTGGGATCACGGGTGTTCAGCCCGGGCCAGACGTACGTGGCGCTGTCGCGGCTGACGAGCCTCGAGGGCCTCTACCTCGCCCGCCCGCTGCGTCCGAGCGACATCATGGTCGACCGCGATGTCGAGCGATTCATGTCCGGGGCGGTGCGCGACATCGGCACCGACGCCGTGCAGCCAGGGGCGACGGCCTGACGCCGTCCGTGGCCGCTCGAACGCGTCGCGTACGTCGGCGCCACCTGTGCGGGTTACAATCGCTGCGGGCGCACGGCTAGGGGGGCAAGGTGGCTGACCGTCTGGGAAGATCACGGCGGCGGGTCGGACTCGTCGCCGCGATCGCTGCATCCCTCGTGCTCTCGGGGTGCACGATCGGCGTCATCGACCCGGCCGCCGAGTTCGAACAGGTCGACGCCGCGCTCACCGAGGAGACTGCGAGCGGCATGCAGGCCCTCCTCGACCAGGCCGTCGCCCTGAGCGGCTCGAGTGGCGGGCTCGCCGGCGTGTGGGCGCCGTGGGCAGGCGAGTGGATCGGGACATCCGGCACTTCCGGATTCGGCGAGGGTTCGCCCGAGGTGCAGCTCGACGACCGATTCCATCTCACGACCGTCACGACCGAGATCACCTGCAGCGTGCTGCTGGCCCTCGTCGACGAGGGCGTCGTCTCGCTCGACGACGAGGTCGAGCGGTACGTGGACTGGATCCCTCGGCTCGACGGCATCACGCTCGAGCACCTCTGCCGGCACACGTCGGGCCTCGCCGACTACCACCCGGGCCTGCGGAGCCACTTCGTGGCGAACCCGCAACGTCCGTGGCCGCCGGCGGAACTGGTCTCCAACGGGCTCGCGATGTCGCGGACCGGCCCGCCGGGGGAGCAGGTGCGCGAATCCCGCACGGGCATCCTCCTGCTCGCGCTGGCGCTCGAGCGCCGTACCGGCCGGTCGTGGTCGGACCTCGCGTCCGAGTACGTCTTCGAACCGCTGGGAATGGAGGCCACGGAGCTGCCGGATGCCTCGGTCACCGAGCATGACGGCACACTCGACGCCTACTCGGCCCGCATCGGGCAGGACGGCGCCGTCGACTGCGCCGTGCTCGTCGACGACTCCGCGCAGTCGAGCTCGATGGGCGGAGCCGCCGCCGGCGCCGTGTCGAACCTCGAGGACGCACGCCGCTTCGCACAGGCCTTCGCCACCGGCGCGCTCCTCGACGAATCGACGATGCGCGAGCAGTGGACGACGCTCCCACTCGGCGGGTCGGTGCCCGCGTGGTACGAGGCGGGCATCGGCGGATTCCAGTACGGGCCGTTGCGCGGCGCGGCCGGTGAGAGCCCAGGTGCGCTCACCGCCGCGTTCACCGACCCCGGCAGCGGTCTCACGGTCGTGGTGGCGCTCAACAACTCCACCTCGGGCGCCGACTTCGTGCGGGAGGTGGCATTCGGTGTCGCCTCGATCGCCTCGAAGGCCGAGGCCGCCCCCGAACACGAGCGTCCGATGATCGAACTCCCGTGGTCGATCGACCAGGTTTCTGCGAGGATGCAGGAACTGGCGAAGTGCCCGAGCACGCCGGAGGCGACGCCCGAGCTCGTTCCGTCGGGCTGAGTTGCTTTCCATCAAGACCCGCAGAGGAGGACGACGTGGGCAGGTTGATGTCCAGCGGCCTGACGTCCGTCGACGGGTACATCGCCGATGAGCGCGGCGACTTCGGCTGGGGAGCACCGGATGCCGCGGTGCTCGCGTTCGTGGACCACCTCGGGCGATCGATCCGCACCTACCTCTACGGCCGCCGCATGTTCGAGGTGATGCGCTACTGGGAGCGCGCCCACGAGGAGCCCGACCGCACCGACGTCGAGCGCGACTACACGTCGGCGTGGCAGGCGGCCGACAAGGTCGTGTTCTCGACGACGTTCGATGCGGACGGCACCAAGCGCACCCGGCTCGAGCGGAGCTCGGACGTCGACGCGGTGCGCGACCAAGTGCAGAACTCCACCTGGGACGTGTCGATCTCGGGCCTCGCCGCGCACGCCTTCCGGGCGGGCCCCGTCGACGAGGTGCGCCCGTTCCTGCATCCCGTCGTGGTGGGCGGCGGCACGCGGTGTGGTGTTCTTGCGATATCGGGTCAGGTGATCCGCAGAAGAAGGGGGAAGAGTCCATGTGCAGGTGGCTGGCGTATCTGGGGGAGCCGTTGCGCCCCTCGACCATAGTGCTCGACGCGAACAACTCGATCGTGGCGCAATCGCTCGACTCGTCGCTCGGCGCGGAGACGGTGAACGGCGACGGCTTCGGGTTCGGCTGGTATCCGACCGACGCGCCGGCGGGAACGGAGCCGGCACTCTTCCACAGTACGGAGCCGGCCTGGAACGACCAGAACCTCCGTGAGCTCACGCGGGCGATCCTGTCGCCGCTCTTCTTCACGCACGTGCGCGCCGCCGCCGCGCCGCCGATCCAGCAGACGAACTGTCACCCGTTCCGCTACGAGAACTGGATGTTCATGCACAACGGCGCCATCGGGGGCTGGCACAAGGTCAAGCGCGACCTCACGCTCGCGATCGACCCGTCGCTGTATCCCAACGTCCTGGGCACGACCGACTCGGAGGTGCTCTTCCACCTCGCGCTGACGCTCGGCCTGGCCGACGATCCGGTTGCGGCCGTCGGGCGCGCGATCCGCACCGTCGAGTCCGTCGGGCACGAACACGACGTGCAGTTCCCGTGGCAGGGCACGATCGCGGTGTCCGACGGCCAGCGGGTGTGGGCGTTCCGGTATTCGTCGCAGGGGCGCACGCGTTCGCTCTTCCATTCCGCCGACGTCCCGACGCTGCGGGAGATGTATCCCGATGCCGAGCGACTGCGGCTGTTCGGCGATGAGGCGCATCTGGTGGTCTCCGAGCCGCTCTCCGAGATGCCGGGGGTGTGGGTCGAGGTGCCGGAGTCGACGGCGGCGATCCTCGAACCCGGCGGGTACCGTCACGAGCCCTTCCTGGCGGACTGACGAGGCGTCGGCCGGCCGGCCGGAGAGGACCGCGACATGATCGACGAGCTCGGCACCGCCCCGCCGCCGACGGACTTCGCCGCGCGCGCGGAATGGGGCAGGGCGGCGCGACGCCGTGTTCCCCGGTCGTCCCATGCAGGATGGCACCCGCCGGAAGGCCGTCCGGATCCGGTCGCGCTGCTGGAGGAGCAGTCGCTGGGGCGGGTGCCCGAGCTCGTGCCGATTCGGCACGCCCGGATGCTCGTGTCGCCGTTCACCTTCTACCGGGGTGCGGCCGTGCTCATGGCATCCGACCTCGCGACGACGCCGGACTCCGGCATCACCGTGCAACTCTGCGGCGACGCCCACCTCTCGAACTTCGGGCTCTTCGGCACTCCGGAACGCCGGCTGCTCTTCGACATGAACGACTTCGACGAGACTTTGCCTGGACCCTGGGAGTGGGACCTCAAGCGCCTCGTGGCGAGCTTCGAGGTGGCGGGCCGTCATCGCGGCTTCGACGATGCCGAGCGCGACGCGATCAATCGCACCGTCGTGCGGGGATATCGCGAACGGATGTCGCGCGCCGCCGAGTCCCGGGTGCTCGACGCGTGGTACGACCGGCTCGACGCCGACCAGGTGGCCGCGTGGGTGCGAGTCGAGCGCGACGCGCGCCACGCGGGCGACCGTCAGGTGAAGCGCACCGACGAGATGATCGCGAAGGCTCGGACGCGCGACAGCATGCGTGCCTTCTCGAAGCTGGTGCAGAACGTCGACGGGCGCCTGCAGATCGTCGCCGACCCGCCGCTCGTCGTCCCCCTCGAGGACCTGCGCCCCGCCGGTCGCACGCACGAGGAGGACATCGAGGCGATTCGTCGCATCCTCCGCGACTATCAGGCGACCCTTCCGGGATCGAGGCACCCCATTGCCGAGTTCACCTACATGCACATGGCCCGGAAGGTCGTGGGCGTCGGCAGTGTCGGCACCCGTGCATGGGTCGTGCTGTTGCGCGGCCGCGCCGACGACGACCCGCTGCTGCTCCAGGCGAAGCAGGCCGAGGCATCGGTGCTCGAACGGTACCTGGCGCCGAGCGAGTACGCGCACCACTGCGAGCGGGTCGTGCGCGGGCAGCGACTCATGCAAGGGGCGAGCGACCTGTTCCTCGGCTGGCAGCGGGTGGAGGGGCACGACGGCGTCGCGCGCGACTTCTACCTCCGGCAGATGTACGACTGGAAGGGCGCGCTCGACCCCGAGGGCATGGTGCCCGCGGGCACGAAGCTCTATGCGCAGGTATGCGGTGAGACCCTCGCGCGGGCGCATGGCCGCTCGGGCGACCGAGTGGCGATCGCGGCCTACGTCGGGTCGAGCGACCGGTTGGATCGTGCGCTCGCCGAGTTCGCGTCCGACTATGCCGACCAGAACGAACGCGACTATGCGGCGTTCGCCGAGGCGGTGGCATCCGGTCGACTGCCGGCGTCAGAGCTCGGGTAGCCTCGGCGGGTGCCGGGCGCCTCGAGCACTGCGTCCTCGTACTCGATGCGTGGCCTGCCGGTGCGCGTGCGCCAGTTGACGAGCCGAACCCCCGTCGAGCGGGCGTGATTCGCGGCGAGCTACGCGTGCCAGGCCTCACGGGTCTCGGCGTGCACATGCTCGGCATCCGCTCGCCGCGTCATGCCGTCAGGGTACCGAGGGCCGCCGACGGGCCGAAAGGCCCGACCCCCTCCCCGGCCCGACGCGTAGCCTGACCGCGGGCCTCAGGCCGCAGGTACGCGTCGGCTCCATGAAGCTGGGGGGACAACATGTCGGCAACCGAAGAGAAGAAGCGGATGACAGTCGCCCAGGCGACGTTCATCGGCGTGGGATCGATGGTCGGGGCGGGCATCTTCGCCCTGCTCGGCGCCGCGGGGGCAGTGGCCGGGTCGGCCGTCTGGCTGTCGTTCCTGATCGCCGGCGCCATCGCCGGGCTGCAGGGGTACTCGTTCGCCAAGCTCGGGGCGACGTTCCCGTCAGGTGGCGGGCTGCTCGCCTTCCTCGCCCACGGGTTCGGAGAGGGGCACTTCGCCGGAGTCGTGTCCTGGCTCTTCTACGTCACCGGTGCGATCGTCGCCGCGATGGTCGCCTCGTCGTTCGGCGGATACGCGAGCTCGGTGTTCGCCGGTGACGACCCGTTCTGGGTGACGGCGTTCGCGGTCGCCCTCGTCCTCGTGATGACCGCGCTCAACGCGGTCGGATCGAACGCGGTGGCGCGGGTGCAGTCGGTGATCGTGAGGATCGTGCTCGGCATCCTCACCGTGTTCGCCGTGGTCACCATCGCCAACTGGGACCCGGCGCTCCTCGACCCCGCGGGCTACCCGGGCGTGCGCGAGATCATCGCGAGCGTCGCGCTCACGTTCTTCGCGTTCCTCGGCTTCGGCGTCATCACCTTCACCGCGAAGGACCTGTCGAATCCGAAGCGCCAACTGCCGCGCGCGGTGTACATCGCGCTCGCGATCGCCACCACGATCTACGTCGCCGTCGCGCTGGGCGTCTTCGGCACGCTCTCGGCCGAGCAGGTCGTCGACTATGGCACCACGGCCCTCGCTGAGGCCGCGCGCCCGGTGCTCGGAGACTGGGGTTACGTGCTCATGGTGATCACGGCGCTGTTCTCGACGGCCGGCGCCGTGAACGCGAGCCTCTACCCGTCGGTGGGCATGACGCAGCATCTGGCCAAGGTCGGCCAGTTCCCGCCCGTCTTCGGCCGTTCGCTCGGCCGGGCGCCGGTCGGCCTGCTGGGCATGGCCGCGCTCGCGATCCTCTTCGTGACCCTCTTCGACCTCAACAAGATCGCATCGATCGGCAGCGCCGTGGCACTCCTGGTGTTCTCGGCCGTGACGATCTCGCACTTCCGGCTCTACCGGCAGACCGGAGCGAGCCTCATCGTGCTCATCATCGCGCTCGTGGCCACCCTCGGCACCTTCGTCGTGTTCGTCACGACGACGCTCGTGAACGAGCCGGCCACTGCGGTCGCGCTCGTCGCCATCCTCGTGCTGGCGATCGTGATCGACCTCGTCTGGAAGCGGGTCCGCGCACGCCGCGAGCACGACGCACCCACGGTCACCGATCACGACGGGTGAGCGGATGCCGCGCGCGATCCGCGGGGGGATGCCGCGACATCGCCCGGACCGCCGTCAGTCGCGCGAAGCCGCGTACCCCTGCAGGAACAGCGCCTCGCTGAGGGCGAGCCGTTCGATCTCGGTGGGATCGACGCTCTCGTTCGGCGCGTGGATGAGGGCGAGCGGCTCTTCGACGCCCATCAGGATGATCTCCGCGTCGGGGTAGGTGTCGGTGAAGACGTTGCAGAGCGGGATCGACCCGCCCTGGCCGAGCTTCGTCATCGGCGTGCCGTAGGCCTCCTGCATGGCCGCGGCCATCGCCCGGTAGGCCGGCCCGTCGACCTGCGCCTCGAAGGGCGATCCCTCCGCCTCGAGCTCGACATCGACGTGCACTCCCCACGGCGCGGCGGCGCGCAGGTGCGCGTCGAGTGCGGCGTGGGCCTCGTCCGGTGCCGTGCCGGGAGGGATCCGAAGGTTGAGCCGTGCGGCGGCGTGTGGCACGATCGCGGCCGTCGACCCCACCACGGGCGGACAGTCGATGCCGAGCACCGTGACGGCCGGCCGGGCCCAGAGCATGTCGGAGACGCTGCCGTCGCCGAGCAGCGCGACGCCCTCGAGGAGGCCGGCGTCGGAGCGGAACTGCTCGGGCGGATACGGCGCGCCGTCCCAACGCCGGGAGGCGTCGAGTCCGGTGATCGTCGTATTGCCGGCCGCGTCGCGCATCGACGCGAGGATCGCGATGAGCGCGGCGAGCGCGTCGGGTGCGGGGCCGCCGAACATGCCGGAGTGCACCTCGGAGGCGAGCGCACGCACCGTCACCACCACGTTCACCATGCCGCGCAGGGTCACGGTCGCGGCCGGCTGCCCGACCTCGGCGTTGCCCGTGTCGCACACGAGGATGGCGTCGGCGCGCAGGAGATCGGGGTTCGCGGCCACGAACGCCTCGAGCCCGCCCGTGCCCTGCTCCTCGGAACCCTCGATGACGAGCTTCAGGTGGACCGGCACGTCGTCGCCGAGCGCCCGCAGCGCGAGCAGGTGCATGAGGATGTTGCCCTTGCAGTCGGCGGCGCCGCGACCATACCAGCGGCCATCGACGTCGGTGAGCTCGAATGGCGGCGTGCGCCACGCCGACTCGTCGAGCGGTGGCTGCACGTCGTAATGGGCGTACAGGAGCACGGTCGCCGCATCGGGATCGGATGCGGGCCGCAATCCGACGACGGCCCTGCTGCCATCGGGTGTCGGCTCGAGCCTGGCGTCGGCGAACCCGAGTTCCGCGAACCGGTCGCGCACCCAGAGCGCCGCCTTCTCGCACTCCTCGGGCGGGAACTGGCGGGGGTCGGCGACGGACCTGATGGCCACGAGCTCGGCCAGCTCCTGCCGGGCCGACGACATCAGGTCGCCGACCCGTGAACGCAGGTCCACGATCACCCGCCGCTTCCGTCGACGGTCTCGAGGCCGTCGATGAACTCCTGGAACTCCTCGAGCTCGTCAGGGCAGTAGACCTCGACGATCAGCAGCACACCCTGCACCGAACGGCTCTCGGCGATCACGGGCCGGATGCCGGGACCGCCCGCGCCGTTCGAGAGCAGGCTGAGGAGCGCCGCGCGGTTCAGCGCGCCGTTCGGATCGGCGCAGACGATGTCGCCGTCGTCGCCGAGGACGCGGGAGATCATCTCGACCGAGGGCGTCGTCTCCGCCCCGGCGTCTTCGAGCGCCTGGATCAGCTCCTGGGCCTTCTCCTCGGCTTGGGCGGTCTGCCTGGCGGACCGGAACATGATGAGGGCGATCACGGCGAGGATCACCAGTACGACGACCACCACGATGTAGAGGACCGAGCGTTCGCGCCTCGTCGACGTCTCCGTCTGCGTGCTCATGATTCCTTCACCTCCGACTGCTCAGCAAGACCGGGCTCCTGCGGGAGCTTCCATGACGGCTTGCGGAACCTGTAGAACAACCACGGCACGAGCAGGCCGAGCCCGAGCGCTCCGCCCGCGACGATCACGAAATAGATCCACGGGTTGCCGCCGCCGAACTGCGACGGCGGGATGAACCCGACGAGCAGTGCCGCGAGCGAGGCGGCGAATCCGACTCCGCACAGGCCGATGAGCATCGGGGCCCGATAGCCACGCGGGTGATCGGGGTGACTGCGGCGCAGCCGTATGGCGGCGACGAACATGAGCAGGTACATGATCAGGTACACCTGCGTCGTGATCACCGAGAAGATCCAGTACGCGCTCGAGACATCCGGGATCAGGGCGTAGCCGAGTGCGATCACCGTGGTGACGAGGCCCTGCGTGACGAGCAGGTTCTGCTGCACGCCGTGCTTGTTCAGCCGCTGCAGGAAGGGAGGCAGATAGCCCTCCTCCCGTGAGATCAGCAGCAGACCCTTCGACGGCCCGGCGAGCCAGGTCAACATGCCGCCGAGGGAGGCCGCCACCAGGGCGATGCCGATGATCGGGGTGAGCCACTGCCAGTCGAAGACCGCGAGCACTGCGTCGAACGCCTGCATGACGCCGGCGGTGAGCGAGAGCTCCTCGGCCGGGACGACCCAGCTGATGGCCAGTGCCGGGAGGATGAAGATCAGGAGCACGAGCCCCATCGCGAGGAACATCGACTTCGGGTATTCCTTGCCCGGATTGCGCAGGGACGACACGTGTACCGCGTTCATCTCCATGCCGCTGTACGACAGGAAGTTGTTCACGATGAGCACGAGGCTCGCAAGACCCGCCCACTGCGGCAGCAGGTTCTCCGCGGTCATCGGCGCGGCCGACGGGTTGCCCTGGCCGAGGAACGCGGCGCCAAGCAGGATCAGCAGCGCGCCCGGGATGAGCGTGCCGATGATCAGGCCGCCGCTGGCGAGGCCGGCGACGCCCTTCGTGCCGCGCGACGAGATGAACACGCCCGACCAGTAGCAGACCATGATCACGAGTGCCGTCCAGACGCCGTTGCTGGCGAGGTCGGGATTGATCACGTAGGCGAGGGTGGCTGCCACGAACCCCAGCAGGCTCGGATAGTAGAAGATCGTCATCGCGAACTGGCACCATACGGCGAGGAAGCCCATCGGCTTCGAGATACCGGTCGACACCCACTTGTAGATGCCGCCCTCCCAGCCCGAGGCGAGCTCCGCCGAGACGAGCGACGTCGGCAGCAGGAACACGACGGCCGGCACGAGATAGAGGAAGATCGCCGCGAGGCCGTAGATGGCCATGGTCGGCGCCGGTCGCAGGCTCGCGACGGAGGCGGTGGTCATGAGGGCAAGCGCCACCCAGGAGATGTTGACGAGCGCGGGCGCCTTCGCGCGGGACATCCCCGCAGCCTTGGGCAGGTCGGCCGACGCGTCTGCGGCGCTCATGAGAGACGCACCCGATCGCCGTCGGGCGGCGTCGCGTCGCGTGCGCATATGGACATCGACGTCAGTGCCATGATTATCCCCTCAGAACAGCCTCACAAACTGGACGAGTGGAAGATAGCGCTCGCGGACCGGCGAGCTTCGGGACTAAAGACCATCGGCGTTCGAGCGTCGTCGAGCGGCCGCGATCGGCGGGATCCTCGCGCGCTCCGCGCCGCCTGCACCGACCGCGCACTCGACCGCAACCCCCTCCGGACGAGGGGGTCCGCGTGTCATCATGGGCCATCCCCGGCGGACCATCCTGGCCGTCCGCCGGAGGAGGAGGGTGCACGGTGACCGAGACGGCGAAATGGGCGGGGTGCGTGCGCCGGTTCCACGAGCAGTTCATCGTCGAGGAGCGCGTGGTCGTCGGCTCCGGCAAGCGGAACCTCTACCTCATCGCGGGCGTGCTGATCACGATCGGCTTCACGGGCTTCTTCGTCGTGCTCGACTCGATCCTCGAGGCCGACGACCTGTCGTTCATCGACGCTCCCGTCGAGGCGTGGCTCGAGTCGGGCCGCGACGAGCGGATCACGACGTTCATGATCGTGCTCGCGATCGTGTTCGGCCCCATCGTGATGCCCATCGCCATCCTCGTGACCACGGTCGCCTGGGGCATCTTCGCGAAGCACGCGTGGCGGCCTATCCTGCTCGCCGGCGGCATGATCCTCGGCGTCATCGTGGTGCAGGCGCTCGCGCCCATCATCGCGCGCGACCGCCCGCCAGCCGAGGAGATGATGATCGGCTACGACCCGTCGTCGTCGTTCCCCTCCGGCCACGTCATGGGCGTCGCCGACTTCCTGTTCATCGGCACGTACCTCGTGTTCTCCCGCCACCGCCGTCCGGTGATCACGGTGCTCGCATTCCTCGCCGCAGCCGTGATCGTGCTGGTCACCGCCGCCTGCCGCATCTACCTCGGGTACCACTACGCGACCGACGCGGTCGGGTCGATCTTCCTCTCGCTCGTCGTGCTCGGCATCGTGATCGCCGTCGACACCTGGCGCACGGTCCGGGTGGGTTCGTCCGAGCAGGCCCACGAGTCCGACGCCCGTCCCGAGGCGTGGGGGCGCGATGAGCACTGAGGAGTCGCAGCCCCGCCAGGACCCGCGCGTGGAGCACGCCGCGGACCATGTGCCCGCGCCGGTGCGGGTCAGCCGCCGACCGTGGGCGTGGACGGGCGTGATCGCGCTCGCCGTGGTCGTCGCGGTCGGCGTGGTGATCGTCATCAACAGGGCGCGCGAGCCGTTCGAGTTCGAATCGGCGCTGATGAGCGCGGTCGCCGACAGCCGCACCCCGGTCGTCACCTCCGCGGCGCTCGCCCTCAACTGGCTCGGCAGCGGCCTCGTCTCGAGCGTCATCGTGCCCGCGATCATCGTGGTCGGGCTGCTGCTCTGGCGCCGGCCGTGGGCGGCGGGCTTCTTCGTCGCCGCGATCGCGGCGAGCGGGCTCGTCACGCGGGTCCTCAAGGTGCTCGTCGGCCGGGTGCGTCCCGAGGACATCCTCGTCAGCCCCGACTTCGGCTCGTTCCCGTCGGGCCACGCGTCGAATGCGGCGGTGATCGCGACGGCGCTCGGCCTGATCCTCCTCCGCACCTGGGTGTGGGTCGCCGGCGCGGCGTACACGCTCCTGATGATGGCGAGCCGCATGTACCTCGGCGCGCACTGGGTCTCCGACGTCGTCGGCGGCATGCTCGTCGGCGCGGGCGCCGCGCTGATCGTGTGGGCACCGTTCGCCGAGAAGCTCTATCGCGAGAACCGCCTCCCGCATCCGCCGATCTGGCAGGAGATCGAGCACAACCCGCGAGCGCACGACTCCTGACGCCCCGAACCGGGGTGGGTGAGCCACGCAGATCGCGGTCGTAATCTGGCCAGGTCGCACATTGTCGCCGAGAGCACCGGGTACACGGGTGGCCTGCTGCCCTTCGCGGTGGTCCCCGGCAGCCGACTCGTGGCGCTGCCCGGCCGCGACCACATCCTGCAGCCCGACGATCCGGCGGTCGCCATGTTCGTCGAGGAGGTCGAGCGCTTCCTGGTCGAGTGAGGGCGTGATGGAATGGGCGGGCGGGGAACGGCGCGCAGGCGGGGGTGATCGATGGGCGATCCGGTGGTCGACCGGGCGACGGTGAAGCGCCGTCGCCTCGAGGCGGCCGAGGAGTTGTCGATGCTCCTCGGCGACACGACGGCCTGCGCCATCGCCAAGGATGGCCGTTCCTACCCTGCGGGCAAGTTCCACGAGGGCCGCATCGCCGCCCTGGGCGATCTCATGCGTCGGATCGACGCCGATTCGACGGCGGAGCGGATCGCGGATGCCGCGGTCGAGCTGCGTGCGGAATGGGAGCACCGTGTCGTGCCGGGCGGCGGCGAGAGCCGCGACTGGGAGAGCTACCGGGCCGGCGGCGTGCAGGCGCTGGGGGAGTTCGCGCTCAGAGGTGCGTGAGGTCGTCGCCGGGCGTCGTCGTCGTGGCCGCCGCTGCGCTACGACGCGCCGGGAACAGCGGTCGGCACGTGGTGCAGGTGAGGCCCTCGATGGATTCGCCGCCCGCCTCGAGGCGACGGCGCTCGGCGATCATGCGCCGCTCGCGGGACATCCGATCGATGAGACCGTGGACGAGCAGAGCGAGCGCGGCGAGGGCGAACGCGGGTCGCACGAGCGGATCGATCATGGGCACGGCGCTGACCTGCTCGGTCGCGAGCGAGAGCCCGACGAAGCCGAGGACGGGCCAGCGCAGGTCGCAGACGACGGGCTCGGCACCCGCCGGAGCGCCGCGGAAGGTGGCGACGACGAGCCCGAACAGCAGCGCGCCCGCCGCGATGACGGGCCACGCCCACCACGGTGCGGACGACGCCGATGTGACGAGGCCCCCGGTCGTGACGAGCAGTGCGGCTGCGCCGGCCGCCGCGCCGGCCACGATCCAGCCGCGCGACCGGGGCCAGGAACGTAGCTCGGCGAGCGAGTGGGTCGCCCGTTCGGCGAGGCGCGCCGCTGACGGACGAGTCACTTCGTGATCGCGAGCCCGGTGGCGTTCGAGGCGGCGTCGACCCCGCCGGCGTTCACGAGCGACGTGAAGCCGAGTGCCTCCATGCGGTCGATCGCCGCGGCGGAGCGGTTGCCCGAGCGGCAGTAGACGACGTACTCGCCGTCGGCCGGCAGCTCGGAGACGAGCGCGTCGAACTCGGGCGACTGCACGTCGACGTTGATCGCGCCCTCGAGGTGCCCCTCGGCGTACTCGGCGGGCGTGCGCACGTCGATGACGACGGTGTCGGATGCCACCTCGATGGGCTCTGCGGTCGGTGCGCAGGCGGCGACGCCGAGGACCACGGCGGTCGCGACGGCGAGGGGGGCGAGCAGGCGGGAGAGGAGCTTCATGGCGGGAGGTTCCTTGGGTCGGTGGTCGATGGCGACCCTGTCATGATACCAGAAATACCCCCGGGGTATTGACCGGACGAGATCACGGCGGTGGGGGGCTGGTCCTGGCGACGGCGGCTCGGACTCCGGTGCGCCGCCGCCGAGCTCGCGCCGCCGAGCTCGGGTCGCCGCGAGCCTCGGGACGTACCCCGGGGCACCGCTACCGCCCGAAGACCGCGCCCGAGCGCATCCGCACGAGCGTGGCCTCGAGATGATCCCGAGCGCGCCCGTGCCGATCGGCGCGAGCCAGATCCACCACGTCGGCGCGGCATGCGGCGGCGGGGGGCGAGGCGATGAGCAGGCGGCCGCCGATGATGGCGGTGAGGAGCAGGAACAGCCCGAAGCCGATGCCCCAGGTGGCCACCGCGGCGAACGCGAGCGAGGCCGAATCGATCGGCCCGCCGAGCACCTCGGTGCGCGTCAGGATGCTCGGCACAAGCACGAGCGGCACGACGGGCACGAACCAGTTGCCCGAGACCGCCTGCAGCGGCACGTCGGTCGAGCCGATCACGCGCGTGTAGAAGGCGACGCCCACGATGAGGATGCCCGCGAGGCCCGGCACGAGGAACACGAGCGCGACCCAGAGCGCTGTCATGTCGTCGACGAGTTCGATCACGCCGGCCTGCAGCACGGCGAGTGCGGCGATGAACAGTGACGCGGGCGATGAAGACGACGGATGTCGCGGCGGCGATGACGAGGGCGACGCCGCTGGCAGTCATCGGGGAGACGAGATGTTCGGCACAGCCACGACTGGGTCGCGCGAGCCGCTCGTGCCACCGCTCGTGGTGCTGAAAGGCCGTCACCGGAAACGGCTTCGCCTCACGTCCGTGCCGACCGTGCCGGTTCCGACCAGGGTATCAACGGATGCCCCAGCCGACTCGCTCGGTCCGATGCCTACCGGACGTCGGTGCGGTCTGCGCTCGACGCCGCGAACGTCTCGGCGCTGGTGTCCTCCGAACGGAGGGCTATGTTGAACTCGGGACGAAGGGAACACCCCGACGGTCCGCTCAGCCGGAGGAGGAACGACCATGAGAACCGCATCTCGGCACATCCGCACCCGCTCTCTCGGCAGGGTCGCTGCCACGGCCGCGCTCGTCGCCGCAGCCGCCATGTCGCTGTCGGCGTGCACGCTCGCGGGGCCCGAACCGACACCCACCTCAACGGCGCCTCCCGAGTCGCCGCCCCCTGGGACGCCATCCCCGAGAACCACCCCGCCGCAGTCGGAACCTGCGGAGTGTCCCGACCCCGGTGATGTGGGCGCGGTCGAAGACGGCTTCCCCGAGCGCCTGTCGAGCCTCGTCGGCATCGACATCCGCACTGGCAGCCATGCGCCCTGCTTCGAGCGCGTCGTGATCGAGTTCGCGGGGTCCGGCGCCCTGCCCGGGTATCGCGTGGAGTACCGGCAGGACCCGATCATTGATTCGCCCAGGGGCGAGCCGGTCGACGTGGCGGGCGATGCGACGCTCGTGGTGTCGGCCGGCGCGTGGATGCCGAACCCCGACGGCGACGGCTACGACGGCCCTCGCGAGATCGTGCCGGTCAACGTGGAGACGATCCTCGAGCTGGAGCAGATCGAGAATTTCGAAGGGATGACGATGTGGGCGATAGGGCTCGATCGGGAGCGGCGGTTCACCGTCGAGACGCTCGAGAACCCGTCGCGCCTCGTCGTCGATATCGCGCTCGACTGATGTGCGGCGGGTGACCGATGACCTCCGGATCGGGATTCTGACCCGGTTCGGCGACGGCGCGCTCGCCGCGGACGCGCGCTGCTTGGATCGGATCGTTCGGTGAGCGGGAGCACGTCGGCGCAGCAGGGTGGGTCGCGGGGTGCGCGCCGCGTCGCGGCCGTGAGCGCAGTCGTGACGGATGCCGCGGGCCGGTACCTCCTCGTGCAGCGCTCGGTCTCCCCCGAGGCGGGCCGGTGGACCCTCCCCGGCGGGCGAGCGGAACCGGGAGAACCGCTGCCGGATGCCGCCGCACGCGAAGTCCTCGAGGAGACCGGGCTCCGCGTTCGCGTCGGCGGGGAGCTCGGCACGCTCGAGCGTGCGGCTCCCGACGGCGGCGTGTTCGAGATCCACTGTTTCGCCGCCGAGTACCGGGGCGGCGCGCCGATCGCGAGCAGCGACGCCGCCGCCGTGCGCTGGGCCGCGGCCGATGAGCTCCCCGCCCTCGAGCTCACGCGCGGCCTGCGCGAGCTCCTCGTGCGATGGCGGCTGGGCTGAGCGGGCGCGCGCCGGGCGATGCCCGCGGGCGCGCTCAGTCGTGCTTGCGGGCGAGCCGGAAGGTCCTCCACGAGAGTGCGACGAACCGCACGAACTGGATGATCGGATGGCTTCGCCGATGGCGCTCGCGCTCGCTGGGAAGCGGCGCCGCCTGGATGCGCTCGTCGATGATGGCCATGGTCTCTCCTCCGGCGACGCCGACGCCGAGGATGACGATGCGAGCCATGATCAGCGCGCCTCCTTCGGCGTGGGGGTTCGGACACCCGGAACCTGGCGGATCGCAACGAGTACCGTGTCGATCGCCTCGGTGGCGTGATCGGCCGGATGCTCCGGATCAGCGACGGTGTCACGTCGGAAGCGCTCCGCCGCGACGACGTGAAGGCCCTCGACCGCCCCGCCGAGCAACTCCGGGGTGTGCAGTACCGCGGGATTCCTCGGGCCGGGAGCGCCTGCGGCGAGGTTCTCGACGTCGTGGCTGATCACGAGGAGCGTGCCGCCGGGCGCGAGCCACGCCGAGGCTCGAGCCAGCACCGACCGCATCGTCGGTGCCGGCAGCTGGAGGTAGGTGATGGTGATGAGGTCGTACTCGCCGTCGGGACGCCAGGCCGCGACATCCGCGTGCACCCATTCGACGCCCTCCGGCGCGTGCGAACGCGCGAGCTCGAGGGCCTCGGCGGAGAAGTCGACGGCCGTCACCGACCAGCCGCGGCGCGACAGCCAGGCGGCGTTGCGCCCGTCGCCGCACGCGAGGTCGAGTGCGCGACCCGGGGTGAGTGCGTCGGCGACGCGGCGAAGTTCCCCGTGGGGCTCGGCCGCCCACTCGCGTCGACCCGCCTCGGCGGCGTTCCGGTAGCGCGAATCCCATGCGGCGGCATCCGTGATCGGAGTCGTGGGCACCATCGGCGCTCCTGTCTGGGAATAGATACCCCTAGGGTATTGTCTATACTACTACGCGGGTCGAACGCCGACCCACCGAACCACCAAGAGGAATCCAATGGCTACCACCAACCTGACGGTCGAGTCCTTCGGCAAGACGATCGCGGGGAACGACATCGTCTTCGTGGACTTCTGGGCCGCATGGTGCGGTCCGTGTCGCATGTTCGCGCCCGTCTTCGAGGCCGCCTCCCAGAAGTACCCCGACATCGTCTTCGGCAAGGTCGACACCGAGGTCGAGCAGCAGCTCGCCGCGGCCGCGAACATCACCTCCATCCCGACGCTCATGGCCTTCCGCGACCAGATCCTCGTCTTCTCGCAGCCCGGCGCGCTCGGCGGGGCGCAGTTCGAGCAGCTCATCACCGCGGTGAAGGGCCTCGACATGGACGAGGTGCGCGAGAGCCTCGACGCCCAGGACGCCGCCGCAACCGCGTAGCACCCCGCCGCCGCGCGGCGGCGGCAGCACTACGCTGCCGGAGCGCAGCCGCCCTCCCGCCTGCGCGGCGGCTCCTCGATCCGCGATGATGGAGCGCGAGGAGTCGAAATGGCCGCGAAGGGGATGGGGCGGTGGCTGCCACCCGGCGTCGACACGGCGCTGCACTACCGTCGTGAGTGGCTCTGGCCCGACCTGCGCGCCGGAGTCGTCGTCACGGCGCTGCTCATCCCCGCCGGCATGGGGTACGCGCAGGTCGCCGGCCTGCCGCCCGAGACCGGCCTCTACGCCACCATCGTGCCGTTGCTGGCGTACGCCGTGTTCGGTCCGAGCCGTATCCTCGTGCTCGGCCCGGACTCGGCACTCGCGCCGATCATCGCGGCGGCGGTCCTCCCGCTCGCGCTCGGCGATGACGATCGCGTCGTCGCGCTCGCCGGACTCCTCGCGATCATGGTGGGCGCCATCCTCCTGCTCGGCGGAATCCTGCGCCTGGGGTTCGTGACCGACCTCATCTCGAAGCCGATCCGGGTGGGCTACCTCAACGCCGTCGCGGTGCTCGTGATCATCTCGCAGGTGCCGAAGCTCCTGGGGTTCTCGATCGAGTCCGCCTCGCCGATCGGCGACGTCGTGTCGATCGTCGAGGGGATCGCGTCGGGCGGCGTGCAGCCGAACGCCCTCGCGTTCGGGCTCGGGTCGCTCGCCGTGATCCTGGTGCTCACCTGGCTGAGGTCGCCGGTGCCCGGGGTGCTCGTCGCCGTCGTGGGGGCGAGCGCGCTCACGGCGATCCTCGGCCCCTCCGGCGTGCTGCCCGTGGTCGGCGCCCTGCCGCAGGGGCTTCCGGCACCGGCGCTCGGCGGTCTCGAGTGGGCGGATGTCGCGGCGCTCGCCCTGCCCGCGGCCGGCATCGCCCTCGTCGCCTTCACCGACACCGCCGTGCTCTCGCGCACGTTCGCGGCACGACGCGGCGAGACCGTGAGCGGCAGCGCCGAGATGGCGGCGATCGGCGTGGCGAACGTCGCGGGCGGCCTGTTCGGCGGGTTCCCCATCTCGGCGTCGTCGTCGCGCACACCCGTGGCCGAGCAGGCCGGCTCCCGCTCGCAGCTGACCGGGGTCGTCGGGGCGCTGCTCATCATCGCGTTCATGCTGCTGGTGCCGGGCCTCACCGAGTTCCTGCCCGCTGCGACCCTCGCGGCCGTGGTGATCGCCGCCGCCTCGCGGCTCATCGATGTGCGCGGCGTCGCCCGGCTCGTACGCATGGACAGGGCCGACGCCCTGCTGTCGGCGTCGGCGTTCCTCGGCGTGCTGGTGTTCGGCGTGCTCGAGGGGATCGCCGTGACCATCGCGCTGTCGCTGCTCGCCTTCGTGAACCAGTCGTGGCGGCCCTACCGCGCCGAGCTCGGTCGGGTGACCGGTCTACGCGGTTACCATGACCTCTCCCGGTATCCCGAAGGCGAACGCATCCCCGGCGTCCTGATCCTGCGGTTCGACGCTCCGCTGTTCTTCGCCAACGGCGGCATCTTCGAGGACTTCGTGCGCTCGAGGGTCCGCGCAGCCGGCCCCGGCATCCACACCGTGGTCCTCGCCGCGGAGCCGATCACCGACATCGACACCACCGCCATCGATGAACTCGTGGAACTCGACGACTACCTGCGCTCGCACGACATCACGCTCGTGCTCGCCGAGATGAAGGACCCCGTGGTCGACCTGCTCCGGGCATACGGGCTGTCGGACCGGTTCCCGCCCGAGCGGATCGCCCCCACCGTCGGTGCTGCGGTCGACGAGGTCACGGGAACGCTCCGCGGCGATCTGGGCGGCACCGAGTGGGACCCCGACGCGAAGGGGTAGCAGGGGGCCGAAGGTCCCGGCCACGTGCCATCAGCGGCCGTAACTTTGCCGTCGGGAGGTGCCGACATGGCCGACAGGAACTCGAATGCGGGATGCTTCGCGGGCGGCGGGGCGATCTATGGCCTCGGCATCATCGGTGCCTGGGTGTTCTTCTTCCAGCGGGCGGACGCCTTCTGGGAATTCATCTGGGCGTTCTTCCAGGGCATGTTCTGGCCGGCGTTCATGGTCTACGAGGTGTTCCGGACGCTCGCCGGCTGACGGGTGATCCGTGGAACCCCTCACTCGTCGGAACGCCATCATCCTGGGCGGCGTGAGCGCGGCAGCCCTCATCGGAGGCGGCGCGCTCCTGTGGAGCGAGGCGCAGCGGGCGGAGCCGGAGCCGTCGGTGACGCCCGCCCCGGAGCCGGCGGCGTCGCCCACCGGAACGCCGCCCCCCTGAGGACGCCGACACCGGCACGCTCGCCGAGCCCGAGGTGCTCGAGAGTTCCGGTGGACGCCTCGACCTGACCCTCACCGCGGCCCTGACCGACGTCGCGGTCGCCGGCCGGCAGGTGCGAGCGCTGACCTTCAATGGAACGCTCCCCGGCCCCACCCTCCGGATCCGCCCGAGCGACCGGATCGCGCTCGCGTTCCGCAGCGAACTGAATGCGCCGACGAACCTGCACACGCACGGTCTCGTCGTCTCGCCCGAGGGCAACAGCGACAACGTGTTCGTCTTGATCGAACCCGGCGCAGGGTTCGACTACGCGTACGAGCTCGGCGACGACCATCCGCCCGGGGTGTTCTGGTACCACCCGCACCACCACGGCAATTCCGCCGAGCAGCTCTTCGACGCGACGCTGCTCGCGAGCCCGGGGGAACGGGAATGATGGCGCATCATCAACGCCTGCAGCTCGCGCTACCTGCGGCTGCGCCTCGACGGTCAGCGTCGCCGGGCAGCCCGTCGACCACGTCGACTGGCGCGACGTGGTGCCGGTCCCGGCCCGGAGCCGCACGGTCGTGCGCATCGCGTTCGAGGGGCTCACCGGCAAGACGGTCTACCACTGCCACATCCTCGACCACGAGGACAACGGCATGATGGGGACGATCCGCACGGCCTGACCGTGCTTCCTCGCATACCCTGAGGGTATTTTGACAATACCCCCGGGGTATCCGTACGATGGTCGCATGACCCAGCAGCGCTACCTCATCATCGGCGGAGTCGCCGGTGGGATGTCCGCCGCCACTCGCTTGCGCCGGCTCGACGAGGCCACTGCGAGGTCGGCCGGCGCGGTCACACCGCAGCGCGGCTGCTCGCCCAGCTCGGTCGTGACGCCGTCAACCTCGACGGCGGCCACCGGACCTGGAACGCCGGCATCCAGGCGTGTTCCGCGGTCCCCGAACTCATCGCCTGATCGTACCCACCACCACACCCAACCCAACACACCTGAGGAGAACCAACCATGTGCAGCCCCGTCTCGTGCACCTGCGGAAAGACCACCTGGGCCGGTTGCGGCCAGCACGTCGACTCCGTGAAGCAGTACGTCCCCGCCGACGAGTGGTGCGACGGCAACCACGACGAGCGCTGAGCGTCGTCGACATCCTGACCCCCCGACCCTGAACCCAGACCCGAGGAGAACCAACCATGTGCAGTGCCGTCACCTGTCGGAAGTGCGGAAAGACGACGTGGGCCGGCTGCGGCCAGCACGTCGACCAGGTCATGCGCGGAGTCCCGCGCAGCCAGCGTTGCGAAGGGCACGCGAAGGAGCCGGGCTTCTTCTCGCGCCTGTTCTCCCGGTGAGGTGAGGACGCATGACGAGGCCGGCGAAGTCCGACGCTGACGTTCCCATCCCCGTCCCCGTCCCCGTCCCCGTCATCGGCGAGTTCGTCGACGGCATCGACATCCCGGTCGTGAACGAACGTGCCGTACGTGCGTCGGCAGGGCTGCTCTTCCTCTTCGGGATCGTCGCCGTCATGACGGCGGCGCTGACCGGCGAGTCGCAGCTCCTCCGGGCGTTCGGCATGACGTTCCTGCTCGACATGTCGATGCGGCTGTTCGTCGGCACCCGGTACACGCCGAGCCTGGTCATCGGGTCGCTCATCGTGCGACGCCAGCGCCCCGAATGGGTCGGCGCGCAGCAGAAGAAGCTCGCATGGATCATCGGCCTCGTGCTGGGATTCGTCTCCTGCACCGCCATGGGCTTCCTCGGCGTCAGCACCGAGATCCAGCTCGCGCTCTGCAGCATCTGCCTGGGCCTGCTCTTCATCGAGAGCGCGTTCGGCATCTGCGTCGGCTGCGAGTTGCAGCGCCTGTTCAGCAGGGAGAAGCCGCAGTTCTGCGCGGGCGATGCCTGCACCTACGTGCCGCCCAAGCGCGGCGAGCGCCATTCGGTGCTGCAATGACCGGCGACTTCCGCCGGTGAGGACGAGGAAGGCACGGCCATGAAGAAGCAGACCATCATCACGACGAGCATCGTCGCGGGCGCCGTGGTGCTCGCGGGCGTCGGTGTCGCCAGCACCCTCGCGAACGCCCCGAGCGAGGTTCCGGATGCCGCGCCCGCGGCAGTCGCGACGACGCCCGCCGAGGCGCCCCCGACCGCGGACACGCTCGAAACCCCCGAGCCCGAGGCCGCGCCGGCGTACGACACCACGACGGCGCTGCTCTTCCTCATCGAGGAGGAGAAGCTGGCCCACGACGTGTACGTCACGCTCGGCGAGCTGTGGGACTCCAACACCTTCACGAACATCGTTGAGAGCGAGGCCACCCACCAGGAGCTCGTCGCGCCCCTCCTCGCGGACCGCGCCATCACCGATCCGCGCTCGACGGAGGTCGGCGTCTTCACCGACCCCGACCTCCAAGCCCTCTACGACGAGCTGATCGCGCGCGGCTCGACGAGTCTCGCCGAGGCGATCCAGGTCGGCATCCTCATCGAGGAGAAGGACATCACCGACCTCAGCGTCGCCATCGCCGCCGAGGACGAGGCCGACGTGGTGAGCGTGCTCGAGCGGCTGCTCGCCGGATCCGAGAACCACCTGGAGGCGTTCGAGCGACGGGCGTGAGCGCGGACGCGGTGCCGTACCCGGTCACGGACGAAGTCATCGCCGCCCAGTGGCCGGGCGATTACCTCTGGGTGTACCCGGCGATGGTGCTCATGCTGCTCTTCGTCGCGATCGGCATCGTGTGGCTGACCGTGATCGCCGCCGGCGTGCTGTTGGCGCTCGCCTTCCGGCGCGCCGACCGCAGCCGACTCCCAGCCCGCACCGAGACTCCTGACGCATCCTGATTCCATGGGCCTGCCGATGCGGATGCCCACGGCCATCGCGTGGGTCGTGGTGGCGCTCATGGTCGCCTGGGCGCCTCTCTTCCATGTCATCTGCATCGCCCCCGCCGAGTCCGCCTCGGCGACGCACGTGATGGCCGACGGCACGGTGATGACGGCGGCGGTGTCGACGGATGACGCCGATCACGGCGGTCACGGCGGTCACGCCGCAGGGGTCGTCGACCAGATCGCGACCGTCGCGGCCGCGCAGGACGCGCCCACGAGCGCGGGGCCTGCCACCGCGCTGCTCGATGCGGCCGGGGTCATCGGCGTGGTCGTGGTCTTCGCGGGCATGGCCGCGCTGACGATCGCCGTGTTCGTCCGCCGGTGCCGGGTATTGCCGTCACGGGGCGATCCGCCCAGACGGCGGTCGACCGCGCCACCGCGGCGCAGCATCCGTGACCGTCTCTTGACCGACGTCGACCTGCATCGCCTGGGAATCCTGCGGACGTGATGCGCGCCCGGCGGGCGGGCGATGCCATGCGCCCGTTCGCAGACGTGCCACCGAGAGATTCTTCGAACGACGTAAGGAAGCACCACCATGTTCACACGCAGGCACCGCGCTGCCGGAATGGCCGCGCTCGCGCTCTCCGCCGCCCTCGCCCTGACGGGCTGCACGATCAACCTCCCCGCCCCGGCGAACGACGGGAATCGGGGCATGGACGACCACGGCCCGGGCCAGGGTCCGATGGGCGGCGGGGGCTCGGACTCCGATGAGTTCAGCCCCAGCGACATCATGTTCGCCCAGATGATGATCCCCCACCACCAGCAGGCGGTCGACATGTCCGACCTCGCTCTCGAGCGGTCGACCGACCCCGACGTGCTCGAGCTCGCCCAGCAGATCCGTGACGCCCAGGCGCCCGAGATCGAGCAGATGGAGGGCTGGCTCGACGACGCAGGGGCCGGCACGTCGATGGGTCACGACCCGTCCGACATGGGCATGGGCATGGGCGGGATGCTCAGCGACGAGGACATGGCCGCACTCGAGAACGCGACCGGGGCCGAGTTCGACCGGCTCTACCTCGAGGGCATGATCGAGCACCATGAGGGCGCCATCCAGATGACCCGGATGATCCGGGACTCGAGCAACGACGAGGTGCGGGCGCTCGCCGAGGCGATCGTCGAGAGCCAGACTGCCGAGATCGAGCGAATGGAGGAGATGCTCGCCGGCTAGGAGCGTGACCGGGGTGCCCGCCGACTCGAGCGGGCAACCCCGGTGCGTCGGCGCCGAGCGCCTAGCTAGGCGGGATCGATGGCTCGCGTGATCTTCGTCCCGTGCCCGACCTGTCGCCGCAAACTCGGCCCGTTCTCGCGTGTCGCTCCTGGGCTTGCCCGGTGTGCTCACTGCGGTGCTGTGTTCAGGGCGCGGTAGCGAAGAATGTTACGTCGGGGGCGTACTGCGCCCCCGACGGCGTGGCAGAGCGAGAGGCCGATGTCATCGAGCTGCGCTGCGCTTGAGCCGGCCTGTCGCGATGACGCGCGAGCCCTCGCGAGACGAAGGGAGCGCGCGAAAGCCGCCAGCGTTCAAGGAACCTCGCCGCCGCGGCCGAGGTTCTCCGCCGCGCGCAGGTAGGCGTCGAGGTTCTCACGACGGCCGACCGCCACAGCCTCGATCGCGACCGCCTGGACCTCGTCCGGCGTGTACCTGTACACCAGCCGAAACCGCGGCTTGCCCGACCCGTCAGGGTCAAAGTACAGCTTGTAACAGTCCCCAAGATCGGCCGTAGCCACCCGGGCATCAAGCTTCACACCCGTCCGCTTGCCATCTCTGACGAGCACCAACTGGTCGAGCACCATCTTGCGCGTCTGAAGGTCGGGCAGGGCGTCGATGTCCTGCTGGAAGCCGGGCAACGCCCTCAGCTCGAGCCGGCGCGCCACTACCGGAACGACTCGGGGTCCAGGCCGGCCGCGGCCGCGATCTCGGACAGCGGCACCGACTCACCAGCGGCCGCACGCTCACGCACCAGGTGCGCGATCTCGAGGTCCTCAATCACCGGAAGAAGCTCCGCGTACAGCTCGAACGGGATCACGACCGCCTCAGGCTTCCGATGCGCCCCGAACACCACCGGCTCCGCAGCCGCCCCGCGCTCACGGAACCGCGCAAGCGCACCCGACATCGCCGCGCGCGCTTCACGACTCGGCAGAACTGGAAGCGGAAGCTGGTACATCGACATGTGACCAATGTACCACAAAAGCGAACCGAAACGAGTACACGTTCACGTGCGCAAAGATGCGCTCATAATGGTTGTTATGTCTGGAAGCAAATCCACAACCTGCAGGATTTGCACGATTCCAAGCGCTCCCCCCGCAGTGCGATCGGGGCTCGACGGATCGAGCACGACTACCGCGAACTCAAACACGGCCTGGGCCTGGGCCACTTCGAAGGCCGCACCTGGCACGGGTGGCACCACCACACCACCCTCGTCACCGCCGCACACCCGTTCATCACCGGATTACGGCTGGCCGCCGACCCAAAAGCCCCCGGGGCAGCCTGAGCTTCTACAAGACCCTGGACTACTTCCAGACCGCGGTCATCAGAATCCTCGGCCACTGCCCCTACTGCCACCAACGAGCAGGACCAACCTAACCAAGTACTACTAGACGTCGAGCGACAGCTGCGGGCTCAGCGCGCGCGAGACGCACGGGTACATCACGCCCGCGGCGTCCTTCTCGGTGTCGGCGGTCACCGAATCCAGATGCAGCGGCATGCCATCGAGCACCCGAAGCTCGCAGGTGCCGCAGATGCCCTTCCGGCAGGACCCCGTGACGGGTGCACCGGCATCCTCGAGCACTTCGAGGATGCTGCGATCCGCCGGGACCCGGAACGACCCGAGCCCCGGCATCCGGACGTGCACCGGCTGCGCCACGATGCCGGCCGTGCGATCCGCTGGGACGAACCGCTCGAGGTGCAGCCGCTCGGAGGGCACGGCCGCCGTCAGCTCGTCCAGCAGTCCGGCCGGTCCGCAGGCGTAGACCTGGGCCCGGCTGAGTGCGGCCTCGGCGGCGGCCGGGTATCGTCCGCCCCGCTCGTCGGTCGCGTGCACCCTGACCCGGCCCGGATACCGGGACTCGAGCAGGTCCACGAACGGCATGGTGCGTCGCGAGCGCCCCAGGTAGACGAGCGACCAGTGGCGGGATGCCGGGAGGGAGGCGAACATCGAGGTGAGCGCGGTGATGCCGATGCCGCCCGCGATGAAGAGGTAGTCCGTCGCGGGCTCGAGCTCGAAGCGATTGTGCGGCGGCCCGATCTCGACGACCTCGCCGGCGCGCAGGGATTCGTGGATGTACCGGCTCCCGCCTGCCGACCGCTCCGAAAGGTGTACCGCGATGTCGAAGCTGCGGCGGTCGGCCGGGTCTCCGCACAACGAGTACTGGCGCTCGAGGCCGTTCGCGAGGTGCAGGGTGAGGTGCGACCCGGGAGTCCAGACCGGCACGAGCCCGCCGACCTCCGGCACGAGACGCAGGCCCACGACGCCCTCGGCGAGCGGCACCCGTTCGGCGACGATCATGCGAGACCGCTCGCTCCGCTGCGGCATCTGTCGTGCCCGCGCCGCCGCTCGCTGCCGCTGCGCGGCGACCGAGCCCACGATCTGCCGAACCACCACCGCGAGCGTCGTGGCCACGATGAGGGCGGTCGACACCATGATGTACCACCAGGTGCCCGTGTCCGATCCGGCGAATGCCGCGTGGAATGCGACGAGCGCCACGACGACGTAGCTCAGGTAGTGTAGGCCCTTCCACACCCGCAGCGGGATCCGATGCATCGCGAGCGACGAGAGGCCGATGCCCGCCATGAGGTAGAGCGCGACGATGCCGAGGGCAAGGGGCAGGGGCTTGAACTCGGACGCGAACGGCACGAACGCCTCGATCACGCCGAAGCCGGCCTGGGCGCGCAGGTAGGGGTCGAGCAGCAGGGATCCCACGTGCACGAGGGTCATCACGATGGCCGTGCCGCTCAGGTAGCGGTGCAGGTCCTTCAGCCACGCCGGATTGTCGGCCGCCCGGAGTACGCGGGTCGACAGCAGTACGCCCCAGAGCACGGTGGCGGTGAGGAGCGACCAGGCCACGATTGCGCTCGCCCGGGAGACGTACCACCAGAAGTGCGGATCGTTCATCGATACCGGCTCCAGTTCGCCGAGACGTGCTCGGCGCCATCGGTCGTGATCGCGAGGCCAGCCGCACCCTGGCTCGGCAGCCAGGCGAGGTACTCGTCGAGCGGCCGCAGGAAACCCGACTTCGTGAGCGACTCGGCCCGGGCCCCGGTCGCGGCGATGACGGTGACCGTCTGCACGTCGGACGAGATGCTCCGGATATCGCGGGGGTCGAGCAGGTGATGCGCCTCGGTGCCGTCGGCGGCGACCCAGCGCTGCTTGCGCTGGCTCGACGTGGCGACGGCACCGCGGGCGAGGCGGATGATCGCGAGATGGCGGTCGGGATCGAACGGATCCTCGACGCCGATGCGCCAGGCGATGCCGTCGGGTGCGACGCCGCCGACGACCACGTCGCCGCCGAACTCCGCCATCGCCCCGAGCGACCCGTCGGCGAGGGCCTGCTCGACCGCGAGGTCGGCGGCGAGCCCCTTGCCGATGCCGCCCGGATCGAGGGTGGTGCCGCGCCCGAGCGTGATGCGGTCGCCGTCGATGCGTATCGTGTCGATGCGGCCGGGCGCCACCGCCGAGGGCGGCAGCATGGTCGTGCGCCGGGGATCGACCCGCGACCTCGCATACCCGGCCGCGACGAGTGCGGGCAACAGCGTGGGGTCGAAGTCGCCGTCGGTGCGGCGGTGCGCGTCGACCATCTCGCGGACCAGTCGCACCGTGTGAGGGTGCACCCGCCGGGGTGCGCCCTCGGCGAGGTTCAGGGCGGTGATGTCGCTGTCGGCAAGGAAGCGGCTCCATCGTGACTCGAGCCGGCCGGCCAGCGTCAGGCCCGCCCGGGCGCTGCGGGGTGCGGCGCCGACGACCGTCATCGCGAAGCGGCTGCCCATGCGGTGCGCGCGGGCGGTGGCAGTCGCCGGCCGGCCACCGCCCGCGGCGACGGCTGCCAGCACGGCGTCCTGTGCGATCGAGGTGGGCATGTCAACCTCCGGAGCCGCCGGTCGTGGCGTCGACGGGTGCGCTCGGCGGCGAGACTTCCGGTGCCGGCGCTGGTACGGCGGCCGGCTCGGCCGGCACCTCGACGGGCTCGGCGGGTACCGCCGCCTCGGTCGCGGGCTGCGCGGGCGCTGGAGTGGAGAGCGTGGAGGCCGCCTGCTGGGGTTCCGCCGGCGCTTCCGGCGGCGGGATCAGGAGGAATCCGGCGAGCATTCCGCCGAAGGCCGCGCCCGAGACCGCCCCCACGGCCGCCCGTGCGACGCGGGCGGGGTGCCGCCGATCAGTCGTCGTCGTCTTCGTACCCGTGGTCGTCGACCTCGTCATCGTGGGACTCGTCCTCGTACTCGTCGTCGTATTGGTCGTCGTCGTACTCGTCGCCGTCGCTGTAGGACGAGGAGCCCCCGGTGGTGCCGTCGACCGGGAAGCCGGACGCGGGTGCCGTCGAAGCGGGCGGCGCCGTCGGGGTGGGAACCGAGCCGAGCGGCGCCTCGTCGCCCGTGACGCTGACGACGCTCGTGGTCGTATCGTCCTGCGGGCCGAACACACCGAGCGTCTGGGCGTTCGCGGCCATCGCGGCCGAGGCGGCGCCGACGACTCCCAGCACGGAGAGGGTGGTGATGAGTGCGGTTTTCATGTCTTCGACGGTACGGGCGGGACGGTGAGCGGCGGCCCCTGGGACGTCCAAGGTTCATCCAATTTCCGCGGCATCCGCTCGTGCGATGCATCACGCACTCAGAATGGTGGAATGCGGGTGCTCCTGATCGAAGACGACGCCGCCATCGCGGCGGGGATCCTCGACGCCCTGCGCCAGGCGGGATTCGAGGCCGCCCATGCGGCGACGGGAGCGGCGGGGCTCGAGGCGGTCGACGGCGGTGACGCCGATCTCGTGCTGCTCGACCTGGGCCTGCCCGACGTCGACGGCGTCGAGGTCTGCCGACGCATCTGCACAACCACCACGTTGCCCGTCATCGTCGTCAGCGCCCGCGGCGACGAGTTCGACCGGGTGCTGGCGCTCGAGATGGGCGCCGACGACTACCTCGTCAAGCCGTTCGGGTTCCGTGAGCTCGCCGCCCGCATCCGCGCCGTCACGCGTCGCGCCGCGCAGGGAGAGGCGGCTGCGAACGCGACGTCCGCCCGGACGATCGGTGCGCTCACACTCGATCCGCGGAGCCGAAGGGTCAGCCTCGACGGCGAGCCGGTGCACCTCACGGCGAAGGAGTTCGAGCTGCTCGAGTACCTGACCGGCGACCCGGGGGCGGTGATGCGTCGCAGCGACATCCTCCGCGACGTGTGGGGCACCAGCTGGTACGGCACCACCAAGACGCTCGACGCGCACGTGGCGGCCATCCGCAAGAAGCTCGGCGACCCGAGATGGATCGAGGCGGTCCGCGGCGTCGGCTTCCGGTTCGGGGAGCCGGGGTGAACGGGCGCGGCGGAGGCATGTCACCGTGAGGCTGCGTCTCGTGCTCGCCATGATGGGGTTCACGTTGCTCGTGCTGGCCGTGCAGAACGTGCCGTTCGCGTTCTACCTCGCGGAGGTGGAGCAGGAACGACTGGTGACGACCCTGGAGCGCGACGCGTTCGTGCTCGCCGGAAGGCTCGAAGACCAGCTCGAGGCGGGAACGGCGGCGACCGATCCGACGGCGGGCGAGCTCACGGCGGAGTACAGCGCGCAGAGCGGCGCCCGGGTCGTGGTCGTGGATGCCGACGGCGTCGTGGTCGCGACGAGCGACGCCGATCAGTCGCGTGTCGGCGTGTCGTACGCGTCGCGGCCCGAGCTGGAGGCCGCGCTCGAGGGTCGGATCGCGAGCGGGGAGCGGTTCTCCGAGACCCTGCAGGTGAGCCTGCTCTACGTCGCGGTTCCGGTGCAGAGCGGCGAGGGCGTGCTCGGCGCCGTGCGGCTCAGCTATCCCGCCCAGGTCGTGACGGATGCCGCCTCCCGCCAGGTCTGGGGCCTTGCCGCCGTCGCCGCCACCACGGTCCTCCTGGCCGGCCTCGTCGCGTTCGTCTTCGCCTCGGGCGTGACACGCCGCCTGCGGCTGCTCCAGGCGGCCACGGAGCAGCTCGCGAGGGGCGACCTCGCCGCCCGGGCCGACGAGGGCGCCGGCGTCCCCGAGGTGCGGTCGCTGGCGCATTCGTTCAACGTGATGGCCGAGCGGCTCGCGACCCTCATCGAGCTGCAGCGGGCGTTCGCATCCGATGCATCCCACCAGCTGCGCACGCCGCTCACGGCGCTGCGGCTCCGGCTCGACGCCGCGCGCGATCTCGTCGACTCCGATCCGGATGCCGCAGCAGAGCGACTCGCGGCCGCCGACGCCGAGCTGGATCGACTGGGTTCCCTCATCGACGGACTGCTCACGCTGAGCCGTGCGGAAGCGGAGTCCGCCGCGACCGGCGTCCACGACGCGGCCGCGATCGCCCGGGAGCGCGTCGAGCAGTGGCTGCCGCTCGCGCTGGAGGCCGGAGTGGACATCCGCTACGAGGGACCGTCGAGCGTCCCGGCCTTCGCGGTGGAGACGGCGATCGAGCAGATCATCGACAACTACCTCGACAACGCGCTCGGCGTCAGCCCGAGCGGCTCGGAGATCGTCGTGCGCGTCGAGGCCGGCGATCGGGTGACGATGCACGTGCTCGACGAGGGGCCCGGGCTCGCGCCGAAGCATCGCGAGCGCGCGTTCGACCGGTTCTGGCGCGGATCCTCGGACGGTGACGGGAGCGGCCTCGGCCTCGCGATCGTGGCGCAACTGGCTCGGGCGAGCGGCGGCTCCGCGCGGCTCGAAGCCCGCCCGGGCGGTGGGCTCGACGCATCCGTCACCCTGCCCGCACCGCCGCGCTGACGCTCAACGCGCCCCGTCCGCGGTCACGGCCGGCAACGGCTCGACGTGCACGGTGTTCAGCGCGATGGTCAGGATTGCCGCGCCGATCGAGAGGTACATGAAGCGATACAGCCCCGCCGGGTTGCGGGCTAGGTCGACGGAGCAGGTCACGCCGCGGATCCGAGGTGCCGCAGGAACCAGTCGCGCGCGAGCACGGCCACCTGCTCGAGCGTGCCGGGCTCCTCGAAGAGGTGGGTGGCGCCCGGCACGATCTCGAGCTCGGCGGGGCAGGTCAGCTGGGCGAGGGCGATGCGGTTCAGCTCGATCACCATCGTGTCGTCGCCGCCCACGATGAGCAGTGTCGGCGCGCGCACGTGGGCGAGCTTGGGCCCGGCGAGGTCGGGGCGACCTCCGCGCGAGACCACGGCGGCGACATCGGCCATCGGGTCGGCGGCCGCCCAGAGGGCGGCTCCGGCACCCGTGCTGGCGCCGAAGAACCCGATCGGGCGCCCCTCCGCTTCGGGGCGCTCGCCGAGCCACCGGATCGACGTGACGAGGCGGTCCGCGAGCAGCTCGATATCGAACACGTTCGCCCGGTCGGCCTCCTCCTGCACGGCGAGGAGGTCGACGAGGAGCGTGCCGAGGCCGGCCCGCTGGAGGGTCTCGGCGACGAAACGGTTGCGAGGGCTGTGCCGGCTGCTGCCGCTGCCGTGGGCGAACACGACGAATCCCAGCGGCTCGGGCAGAACTGCCATCGTCGCGGCGAACTCGACGCCGCGATCGGGGATCCGCACCTCGAGTTCGCGGATGCCGTCGTCTCCAGGGTTGCCCATCATGCCTCCCCTCAGTCGCGCGTCGACGATACGCCGCCAGGGGCTCCGCCTCCGAGTCGAAGGTCCCGCGGGATTCCGACGCGCGGTGGGTCTCTGAGCCGGCTCGTCACGGGATCGTAAGGAACTCGTCGTCGCCGAGCGGGTCGGGTGCGGCAGAGTGGACTGGTGGCGGACATCGTGGGCGTGATCGGCGGCACGGGCATGGGCGTGCTGGTCGACGAGGGCGCGGCACGCGACATCCGAACGCCGTTCGGCGCGGCGATCGTGACCATCGGCGACCTCGGTGGCAGGCCCGTCGCCTTCCTGCCTCGTCATGGTGCTGACCACACGATCCCGCCGCACCGCATCAACGCTCGCGCCAACCTGTGGGCGCTTGCGAGCCTTGGCGTGCGCGCGGTAGTCTCGACGGCCGCGGTCGGCTCGCTCAGCCGGGCCCTCCCGCCCGGCAAGTTCGCGCTCGCCGACCAGCTCGTCGACCGCACGTTCGGGCGCGCCGACACCTACTTCGACGCCGGGCTCGTGCGGCACCTCCCGTTCGCCGAGCCCTTCTGTCCCACGTTGCGATCGATCGCGATCGAGGCGCTTCCGGATGCCGCGCCACGGGCGACCGTCGCGGTGATCCAGGGCCCCAGGTTCTCCACGGCGGCCGAGTCGCGCATCCTCCGCGACTCGGGTGCGGACCTCGTGAACATGACCCTCTGTCCCGAGGTCGCGCTCGCCGCGGAGATCGGCATGGGCACGGTGACCATCTGCGTCGTGACCGACACCGACAGCGGCACGTCGGCCGACGACCCCGACGCGGTCACGGCCGAACTCGTGTTCCGACGGCTCGACGAGGCGAGGCCGCGCCTCGTGGCCGCCATCGGGCGGATCGTCGAGGCCATCCCCACCGACTACGCGCCGCGCCCGCTCATCGACGACGAGGCGGTCGCGGCCCTGCGCGCGCTGCCCGTGGTGCCGTGACCCTGCTAGTCACCGGTGGCGCCGGATTCATCGGTCGCGCGATCGCACGCCTTGCCGCGGCAGGCGGTCAGCACGTGCAGGTGCTCGACTCGCTGAGGCCCGACGTGCACCCCGCGTCTGCGGAGCCGCCCCCGATCGACGGGGTCGAGATCGTGCGCGGTGACATCCGCGATCCCGACGCGCTCGACCGGGCGCTGCGCGGCGTCGACGTCGTCTGCCACCAGGCCGCGAAGGTCGGCCTCGGGGTCGACCTTCAGGACGCGCCCGACTACGCCGCCTCGAACGTGACGGGAACCGCCGAGCTCATCGCCGCGATGGCGCGGGCAGGCGTGGGCAGGCTCGTGCTGGCCTCCTCGATGGTGGTCTACGGCGAAGGGGCGTACCTCGATGCGGCAGGTCGTCGTCGGCGGCCCGCCCCGCGCACGATCGCCGACCTCGACGCGGGCCGCTTCGAGCCGCGCGATCCCGAGACGGGCGAGCCGCTCGAGCGCGCACTCGTCGACGAGGACGACGCGCTCGACCCCCGCAACGTGTACGCGCTCACGAAGCTGGCCCAGGAGCACCTCGCGGCGAGCTGGGCCCGCTCGGCCGGCGGCACGGCGATCGCGCTGCGGTATCACAACGTCTACGGGCCGGGGATGCCACGCAACACCCCCTATGCCGGTGTCGCGGCGCTGTTCCGTTCCGCGATCGAGCGGGGCGAGGTGCCCCGTGTCTTCGAGGACGGTCGGCAGCGCCGGGACTTCGTGCACGTGACGGATGTCGCGCGCGCGAACCTCGCCGCCATCGACGCGTTGCCCGCACGGCCGACGGGCACCCTGCGCGCGTTCAACGTCGGGTCGGGCATGGTCACCACCATCGGCGAGATCGCCGAGCGACTCGCCCGCATCATGGGCGGTCGCGCTCCCGTGATCACGGGCGAGTACCGCCTCGGCGACGTGCGGCACATCACCGCATCGCCCGCACGGGCGCTGCGCGAGCTCGGCTGGCGCGCGTCCGTCCCGCTCGGGGAGGGGCTGCGCGAACTCGCTGCTGCCGTCGACCCCAGGGCCCCGGACGTCAGGCGCTGAGCGACGCGTCCCGCGGCAGCAGCAGGTCGAAGCGGCATCCGCCCGGCACGTTCCGCACCGCGACCTCGCCCCGGTGCGCGTTCATGATGCCCTTGACGATCGCGAGCCCGAGGCCCGCGCCGCCCGAGGAGCCGTCGAGCAGCGACGGCGTGCGGGCCTTCGAACCGCGCCACGCGGGCTCGAACACGCGCTCGAGGTCGGCCTCGTCGAGGCCGCCGCCCTCGTCGATGACCGACACCATGGCGAGATCGTCGACGAGGTCGACGGCCACCGTGATGGGCGACCCGTCGGGCGTGTGCTGGATGGCGTTCATGAGCAGGTTGCCGATCGCCCGCGAGAGCTCGCGCGGGTCGACCGTGACGACGACGTCCTCGGCGACCGGCGCCTCGATCCGGATGTCGCGACCGCGCGACGCGGGTCGCAGGTCTGCCACCGTATCGCTCACGACGTCGGAGAGCGACACCTCCTTCAGCGAGAGGTGCAGCGCGTCGGAGTCGATCTTCGACAGTTCGAACAGGTCGTCGACCATGCTCGACAGCTGATCGACCTGCATGCGCATCTGCCGGTGGTAGCGGGCGGGATCGGGCGCGATGCCGTCCTCGAGCGCCTCGGCCATCGCGCGGATACCCGCGAGCGGCGTGCGCAGGTCATGCGAGATCCACGCGACGAGTTCCCGGCGCGACGCGGCGATGCGCTCTTCGCGCTCCCGGGACTCGGCGAGCTTCGCGCTCGTCCTGACGAGTTCGTCGGCCAGGGCGTTCAGCTCGCTGTTCGAGTACCGGCCCGCCGAGTCGAGCCGCTCGCCCTCGGCGATGCGACGCGCGGCGTGCGACAGCGCGCGGGAGTTGCGGGCCACGAGCCAGCCGAGCACCGCCACGAGCCCGAGCGACACGACGCCCGAGATGGCCGCCACCGCCACCGCGACCGTGAGGTCGTGCTCGGAGAGGTACATCTGGTTGGCGACGCCCACCATGCTGGCGACGACCGACACGATGGCCGCGAGCACGAGCGCGCACACCTGCACGACGACCGAGGCACGTCGCAGCATGAGCAACGCGACCACGCCGAGCCCGCCGCAGATCGCCGTCGTGGCGAGCGCGATCCCGGCGATCGCAACGAGATCAGACCACGGCATCCTGGGCACCCCCGATCGTGAACCGGTATCCGACGCCCCACACGGTCGTGAGCAGCGCCGGCGAGCGCGGGTCGCGCTCGATCTTCTCCCGCAGTCGGCGCACGTGCACCGTGACCGTCGAGAGGTCGCCGTAGGTCCAGCCCCACACCGTGCGCAGCAGGTCATCACGGCTGAAGACCTGGTTCGGATGCTTCAGCAGGAACTCGAACAGGTCGAACTCGCGCACCGTCAGCTGCAACTCGACGCCGTCCCTCGTCGCGATCCGCGCCGACGGGTCGAGCCGGAACCCGCCGACCTCGAGGACGGACTCGGGCGTGAACTCGTCGATCGAACGACGCAGCACCGACCGCACCCGGAGCACGAGCTCGCGCGGAGAGAAGGGCTTGGCGAGGTAGTCGTCGGCGCCGGCTTCGAGGCCCGCGATGCGGTCGTCCTCCGAGCCGAGGGCCGTGAGCAGGATCACCGGGGTGGCGACGCGCTCGCGCAGCCGCCGGAACACCTCGAGCCCGTCGATGCCGGGCAGCATGCGGTCGAGCACGATGAGGTCGGGCGCGAACCGGTCGGCCGCGTGCAGCGCGGCGAAGCCGTCGGCCGCCTCCTCCACCACGAAGCCCGTGGCGCGCAGGTAGCTCGAGGCGACCTCGGCGACCGTGGGGTCGTCGTCGACGAGCAGCACGCGTCGACCCACGAGGTCGTCGTCGCCGATCGGCGAAGGGGTGGCGGCGGACACGCTCACAGACTACGTCCGTGGCAGCCGTGCGGTCGGGGATCCCGGGCATCCGTCCCGGTTCCGTAAGACTTGCCACGGGACTCGACCCGACGCCCGGGCCTAGCGTCGAACCATGCCGCCGGCACACATCGACCTCGTGCTTCCGTGCCTTGACGAGGAGGGCGCGCTGCCGTGGGTTCTCGGCCGGCTGCCCGACGGCGTGCGGGCGATCGTCGTCGACAACGGCTCCACCGACGACTCGGCCGCCGTCGCCCGCGACCTCGGCGCGCTCGTCGTCACCGAGCCGCGGCGGGGGTTCGGCGCGGCCGCCCACGCGGGCCTCGAGGCGGCGGATGCCCCGCTCGTCGCGTTCTGTGACGCCGACGCCTCGCTCGACCCGGCCGAGCTCCCGCGCCTCGCCGCGCCCCTCGACCGCGGCGAGGCCGAGCTCGTGCTCGGGCGCCGTCGCCCCACGACGTCGGGAGCGTGGCCCCTGCACGCGAGGCTGGCCAACCGGGTGCTCGCCTCCCGGGTGTCGCGGCGCATCGGCATCCGCCTGCGCGACCTCGGCCCCATGCGGGTGGCCGCCACGAGCTCGCTGCGGGCACTCGCGCTGCGCGACCGGCGCAGCGGGTACCCGCTCGAGATGGTGCTGCGGGCGGCCGCGGCCGGATGGCGGATCCGGGAGGTCGACGTGGCCTACGCGCCGCGCGTGGGCCGGTCGAAGGTCACCGGCACCGTCCGCGGCACGATCACGGCGATCGCCGACATGTCGCGGGTCTTCGCGGAGGCCTCGAAGTGACCGCGGTCGTGGTGATTGCGAAGGAGTGCCGTCCGGGGCGCGTGAAGACGCGACTGACGCCGCCGTTCACGCCGGCAGAGGCCGCTCGCCTCGCGGCCGCCAGCCTCGACGACACCCTGGAGACCGTCGCGGCCCTGCCCGTCGCCCGGCGGGTGCTGTACTTCGAGGGTCGCAACCCGCCGGCGACCGCGCATGGGTTCGACGTGATCCGGCAGGCGGGTGGTGAGCTCGACGAGCGTCTCGCCGTCGTGTTCGACGCGCTCGCCGAACCGATGCTCCTCGTCGGCATGGATACGCCGCAGTTCCGCCCCGATGACGTCCGCGAGGCGATCGCGGGCCTCGAATCGACCGGGGCGGACGCCCCCGACTGCTGGCTCGGGCCAGCCGCCGACGGCGGCTTCTGGGCCCTCGGCATGCGGATGCCGCGTGGCGACGTCATCCGCGGCGTGCCCATGTCGCGCGACGACACCGGCGCCGTGCAGCGTCGTCGGCTCGAAGAGGCCGGGCTCAGCGTGGGGCAGATGCCCGTGCTCGCCGACGTCGACACCGCAGCCGAGGCATCCGTCATCGCCGAGCTCGCCCCCGACTCCCGGTTCGCGCGCGAGTTCCGCCGGCTCACGGCTGGGCGGCCCGCGTGAGTGCGGGGACCCGCATCGATCGCGCGGGACGTGACGGCGCAGTGTTCGGCGCGGGCCACGCCGAGCCGTACGAGCGGATCCTCGCCGGCGCGCGTACCAGCCGGCTCGTGCTGCAGAGCGTCGACGGCACGCACCGTCCGCACTCGCTCGAAGTCGGCCGCTGGGTGCGTGCCGCGACGTCCGCCGACCTCACGGCGCTCGAGGGTGCGACGGGGCCGACGCTCGACGTGGGCTGCGGCCCGGGCCGCATGGTGCGCGCCGCCGCGGCGCGGTCGATCCCCGCACTCGGCATCGACGTCGCACCGCGCGCCGTCGCCCGCGCGAGGTTCGACGGGAGTCTCGCGCTCGTGCGTTCGGTGTTCCACCGGTTGCCGCTCGAGGGGCGCTGGCAGACGATCCTGCTCATGGACGGCAACGTCGGCATCGGCGGCGACCCCGAGGCGCTCCTCGCGAGGTGCCGCGACCTGCTCGCCCCTCTCGGCTCGATCGTCATCGAGGTCGACGCCGACCCGCACCTGGAGGTGCGCTCATGGTGCACGGTCGTCGACGACGACGGCAACGAGAGCGAGCCCTTTCCCTGGGCGCGCGTGGGTCGCGTTGCCATCGAGGCGGTCGCCGGCCGCGCCGGTCTCGCGGTGGCCGCGCGCTGGTCGGCGGCGGGACGTCACTTCGTGCGCGCGGTGCCCTCGCCGTGATCGCGTGCCGCCCGCTCGCGCTCCGCCGACCACCCGACCGCCACCGCGGCCACCGCCGCGAGCACGGCCCACGCGACCGCGAGCGAGACCCCGTATGACCCGAGCAGGATCGTCGGGTTCGCGTTGCCTCGTGCCTGCGAGATGATCGCGGGCAGCGCGATCGCGGTGAGGACTGCGCCGACGAGCAGTGCGGCCTGGGCCACGGCGACACCGGTACGACCGATGCGCTCCCGGACCCGCGCCGCCCCGAGACCCACGGCGACGGCGACGGGCGCGACGACACCGTCGTGCAGCACGATCGCCGAGCCCACCCAGACGGCGATGCCGAGCCAGCGCTCGGGCGGCACCTCGTCGAGCAGCACGAGGCCGCCGACGCCGACGAGCCCGAGTCCCGCCGCCACGAGCAGCACCCGCGCGATCCTCATGCGGTCACCTCGATCGACCGCAGCCACTTCGTCTGCATGACGCCGGGTCGTCCCGGGGCGATCACCCGCGCGGGGTAACCGTGGTCGACGTGCAGCGCCGACCCGTTCAGCTCGAGCGCGATGAGCGTCAGCGGATCCCGCGCGTACTCAGGCGGCATCTCGGTGCGGCCGAACGCCCCACGCGTCTGCAGGCTCGTGAACACCAGCGGTGCGGTCGGCTCGGCCCCCACCTCGGCGAGCAGGTCGACGAGCCGCACGCCGCGCCACGACGCCGACTGGCTCCAGCCCTCGACGCACGCGATCGGCAGCACGACGTCGGACTGGGGCATCCGTCGGAGGTCGTCGAGCGTGAGCGCGTGCATGCTGGCAGGGGTGAGGACCTCGAGCGACCAGTCGGGTGCGACCGCGGTCTCGGTCACGCCCGCCTGCGCCGCGGTGCGGTTCACGGGCAGTCCCTGCGGCCCGGTTCCCATGCGGCGAGCCGCGAACACGTTGAACGGCGCGAGCGCGTCGACCGATTGCCCGGCCGTCAGCAGCACGGCCGATGCGGTGGCGGCGGCGACCCCGCCGACGAACGCACGACGAGTGACGAACCGGCCCGCGGCATCCGGGGCATCGCCGACGGTCCGGCGCCAGACGCGCACGATGACGGGCAGCTTCACGCCGACGTGCACGACGAGGCTGCCGATCACGATCCACGCGAGCGCGAAGTGCGTCGCCCGGAACGAGAACGGGAACGGGTACCACTGCACGATGTTGAGCAGGCCGATCACGACCTCGACGAGCGACGCGCCTACGAGCACGGCGATCGAGGCGCGCTCGAGCAGGTGCGGGAGCGATCGCACGGGCGGCCAGGCGAACAGGTTGGGGAACACCGCCCAGAGCTTCGCCAGGAGCAGGGGCACGGCGGCGATGCCGGTGATCACGTGCAGGCCCTGCGTGAACCGGTAGAGCCCGGCCGGCCGGGTGGGCAGCGGGAGCCACGGCAGCGGATCCTGGAGGAGGTGGCTGTACAGACCCGTGGCGAAGCACACCAGGAAGGCCGCGCCGAGGAGCCGCCCGATCACGACGGCCGACCGCGATGACTTCACGGGATCCGACGCAGTCGCGTGCGCGCGGCGCGCGAGCGGCTCGAGCCGGGCGGCGAGCCGCGCCGATGCGCGTCCGGTCAGGTCTGCCATGCGACCCAGTCGAGCACCCCGGCCCACGCGCCGCAGCGGCGGGAGCTTACGGTTCACGAACGGCCGTTCGCGCGCCGGGCGAGCGGATACCGCGTCCGGGGCTCGGCATCGCGGTCGCGCTCATCGTGCTCGCCATGCTGGTGCCGTGCTGCTCGGGGGCTCGTGGGACAGCTCGACTTGGCGCTCGTCGTGAAGCACCTGCTGCACACCGGGTGGTGAGTCGGTCGCCCGGCGCCGCCCTCAGGTGCGGAGGAAGACCAGGGTGCCGAGGTACACGACGTACGCGGCCACGAACGCCGCGCCCTCCAGACGGCGCATGCGGTTGCCGGTGAGGAACACCGGGATGCAGGCGACGGTCGCGGCGACCATGACGGGCAGGTCGATCGCGATGATCTCGGGATCGACCCGGATGCCGTCCGACGGGATCAGGCTCGTCACGCCGAAGATGAAGACGATGTTGAAGACGCTGCTGCCGATCAGGTTGCCGACCGCGATGTCGCGTTCGCGGCGGATGGTCGCGACGATCGCGGTGACGAGCTCGGGCGCCGAGGTGCCGATCGCGACGACGGTGAGGCCGATGAACGCGTCGGAGACGCCGAAGCCGCGGGCGAGGTCGACGGCGCCGTTCACGAGCCAGTTGGCACCGACGACGATGACGCCGATGCCCGCGACGAGCCAGATGACGTCGCGCACCGTTCGTCTCTTCGCCGAGACGGCTCGGATGCGTGGCTCGCCGAACTCGCGTGCGAACTCGACCCGCGTCGCGACGGTCTCACGATGCGCGGCCCGCACGATCAGGACCGAATACAGCAGGCCGAGGGCGATGAGGGCGCCGCCGTCCAGACGCGTCACCACCCCGTCGAGGGCGACGAGGAAGAGCGCGGCCGCGGCCGCGACCATGATCGGGAGGTCCAGGCGGATCGCCTGGGAGCGCAGCGTGAGGGGTTGCACCACGGCCGCGAGCCCGAGGATGAGCAGCAGGTTCAGGGTGTTGGTGCCGGCGATGTTGCCGAGCGCGAGCGAGCTGCTGCCCTGCAGGGCGGCATCGATGCCGATGGCGAGTTCGGGCGTGCTCGTGCCGAGGGAGACGACGGTGACGCCGATCACCATGGGCGAGATGCCGAGCCGGGCGGCGAGCCGGGTGCCGCCGCGCACGAGCAGCTCGGCCCCGCCGATGGTGGCGAGGAGGCCGACGAGGAAGAGCCAGAACCCGGTCACCGTCCGCACGCTACAGCAGCGACCGCGTCCGCCACCGGGTCGCGGCCTGTGGATCATCCGGCCCGCGCTCGACGCACATCCTCTAGACTCTCTCCCCGACATGGCTGACCCCGAGAGCGCACTGTCTCGCGCGACCTCCCGCCGGAGGTCGGCGTCACGCTCGGCACCCTCCGACGCCGCCCCAGATGACGCGTTCCAGGCGGTGCTCCTCGCGGCGCAGTCGGGCGCGCAATGGGCGTGCACCAACCTCTGGGTCGACCACGCGCCGACGGTCGTGGCGTTCCTCCGCGCCCGTGGATCGCACGAGCCCGAAGACCTCACGAGCGAGGTCTTCCTCGCCGTCTTCGACGGGCTCGACCGCTTCCACGGCGACGCAGCGGCGTTTCGCACGTTCGTGTTCACCATCGCCTACCGACGCCTCGTCGACGAACTGCGCCGACGGTCCAAGCGCGGCCACGATGTCGAATGGAGTGTCGAGCTCGACGAGCGTCGCAGCCCGAGTGCCGAGCAGGCGGCGATACAGCAGATGTCGGATGCCTCGACGCGGGCGGTCCTTGATCAGTTGCCGCCCGACCAGCGCGACGTCATGGTCCTGCGCATCATCGGCGACCTCACCGTCGACCAGGTCGCCGAGGTGCTCGGCAAGCGCCAGGGGGCCGTGAAGGCCCTGCAACGGCGGGCGCTCGAGTCGTTGCGAAAGAAATTCGCCCGAGGCCGTACCCCTGGAGCGGCATCCGTCGATAGCAGGGAGTGAGATGAGATCACACCGGATCACCGACGACGACGCTGCGGTCGTGATGCGCGGGCAGGAACCCGAAGCTCGCGACGACCTCGCGGTCGTGGCACATGCCGTCGCGGTGTTCCGGCGTGACTCGCTCGAGCCCCCACCGCAGCCCTCGGCTGCGCTGGCGGCCCGCCTCGATCTCGAACGAGTGGCGAGGCTCACGCCTTCGGCAGACGAACTGTACGCAACGACTTCGGCGACGGCACCCGCGAACCGGGTGTCGACGCCGGGAACACGGAGAAGAAGAGTGGCACTGAGCGGATTCATGGGCCTCGGCCTCGCGGCGAAGATCGCCATCGGAGCGGGCGCGGCAGCGCTCGTCGGCGTGGCCGGCGCCGGCGCCGCGGGCGCGGCGGGCGTGCTGCCCGAGGACGTGCAGGTGGTCTTCAACGAGGTCACCGGGCACCCGGGCAACAACGTCAGCGAGACCGGTCTCGAGAACAGCGAGTTCGGCCAGCAGACCGCCGAAGACGCGCGCCAGAAGGGCGAGGAGAAGCGCGAGGCTGCGCTCGAGAACGCCGAGGAGAAGCGTCAGGCCGGCCTCGAGAACGCCGCCGAGCACGCCCAGACCGGTCAGGAGACGGCCGGCGAGAACGCCGGAGCCGGGCAGGAGACCGCCGAGGAGAAGAGCCAGGCCGGCCAGGAGGCCGCCGAGGGCGCCGGCGACATCGCCGACGAGAAGAGCCAGGGCAAGGACGCCGCAGGCGACTGACGCCCCGAAAGATCCCCCCGGGAATCGGACCCTCGCCACACGGCGGGGGTCCGATTCTCGTCCGCCCCTGCTCTGGTGCAGGTCGGGCCCGTCATGGCAACGTGGACACAGCAGACGGGAGGGGGCGAGGCCATCGATGACCGGGATCGCAGCAGCAGACGGCATCACGACCGCGCTCGAGTGCCGCGAACTGACGAAGGACTACGGCGGCGGCAACGGGCTCTTCGACGTCGACGTGCGCGTCGCACCGGACACGCCGATGCTCGGGTGGCCCGACTGGCTGAACCGGCCCTCGGTCTTCCACGCGTCCGGCAATCCCGGCCTCGGGTGGCCGACGCTCGCGCAAGCGACCGTGATCATCACGCTCGCCGGCCCAGGCCTCGTCCTGGCCTTCGTCCTCACCGCGCGGAGCAGGAAGGTCGCGTGAGCGGGCTCGAGGAGGCGACGCTCATCGAGCGGGGCCTCACCGCCGCCGAGGCGGAGCGCCGGCTCGTGGCCGAGGGTCCGAACGAGCTGCCCACCGCGAAGCCGCGCAACCTCCTGCAGCAGGCGTGGACCGTGGTGCGCCAGCCGATGATCCTGCTCCTCCTCGTCGCCGGCAGCATCAACTTCGCGTTGGCCGAGCCGCTCGACGGTGCCATCCTCATGTCGTTCGTGGTGGTGGTGATCGGCATCTCGGTCTATCAGGAGCACAAGACCGAGAACGCCCTCACGGCGCTGCGCGACCTGTCGTCTCCGCGTGCGCTCGTCATACGCGACGGACGGCAATTGCGCATCCCGGGCCGCGAGGTGGTGCCCGGCGACGTCGTGGTGCTCGCCGAGGGCGACCGGGTGCCGGCCGACGCGGTGCTCGCGGAGGCCGTGAACCTCTCGGTGGACGAGTCGGCGCTCACCGGCGAGTCGGTCCCCGTGCGCAAGACGCGGGTCTACGGCCCGCCCGAGGAGGCGACGATGGGGCGGCCCGGGGGTGACGCCACCCCGTGGCTGTTCTCGGGCACACTCGTGGTCAAGGGTCGCGGCATCGTGCTCGTCACGGGCACCGGGGCGAACACCGAGCTCGGCCGCATCGGCACGGCGCTGCGGTCCATCGAGGAGGGGCCGACGCCGCTGCAGCGCGAGATCGACCGCCTCGTGCGCGTCATCGCCGTGTTCGGCGTGCTCGCCGCCGTGGCGGTGGCCGTGATCTACGGCTTGACGCGCGGGGTGTGGCTCGAAGGCGTGCTCGCCGGCATCGCCACGGCGATGGCGATGCTCCCCGAGGAGTTCCCGGTCGTGCTCACGGTCTTCCTCGCGCTCGGGGCATGGCGGATGTCGCAGCGCCAGGTGCTGACGCGGCGCCCGCCCGTCATCGAGACGCTCGGATCGGCGACGGTCGTGTGCGTCGACAAGACCGGGACGCTCACCATGAACCGCATGACCGTGCGGGAGTTCGTGGTCGGCGCACGGACCCATGTGGTCGAGCCCGACGCCCCGTTGCCCGAGGAGTTCCACGAGGTCGCGGAGTACGCCGTGCTCGCCTCTCCCGTCGATCCGTTCGATCCCATGGATACGGCGTTCACGGCCCTCGGCGCTCGGGCGCTCGCGGGCACCGAGCACCTGCACCCCGGGTGGGAGCTGGTGCGCGAGTACCCGCTCTCGGAAGAGCTTCTGGCACTCGCGCATGTCTGGCGATCGCCCGACGGCGCCGACTACGTCATCGCGGCCAAAGGCGCACCCGAGGCGATCGCCGACCTGTGCCATTTCGATGCCGACCGCATGGCGGCGCTCCGCCGGGACGTCGACGTCGCGACCTCCGACGGCCTGCGCGTGCTCGCCGTCGCACGGGCGCGGTTCCGTCGCGCCGAGGCGCTGCCCGACCATCACCACGACTTCGACTTCGAGTTCGTTGGGCTCGCGGGCCTCGCCGACCCCGTGCGCCCCGGCGTCGGCGACGCCGTCGCCGAGCTCTCCCGAGCGGGTGTCCGCACCATCATGATCACGGGTGACTACCCCGGCACGGCGCTCGCGATCGCCCGCGAGATCGGTCTCGAGAGCACGGGCGGGGTGATCACCGGCCCCGAGCTGGCGGAAATGGGCGATGAGGACCTGGCCCGACGCATCCGCACCGTCAGCGTGTTCGCCCGCATGGTGCCCGATCAGAAGCTGCGGCTCGTCCGCGCGCTCAAGGCCGACGGCGAGGTCGTCGGCATGACAGGCGACGGGGTCAACGACGCCCCCGCGCTGCGGGCGGCCGACATCGGCATCGCGATGGGCGCGCGGGGCACGGATGTCGCGCGCGAATCGGCCGCGCTCGTCATCACGGATGACGATTTCTCGTCGATCGCGGGCGGAATCCGGCAGGGGCGCGGCATCTTCGACAAGCTGCGCAAGGCGATGTCGTACATCATCGCCGTGCACGTGCCCATCGTGGGGATGTCGCTCATCCCGGTGTTCGTGGCCGACTGGCCGCTCGTGCTGCTGCCGGCGCTGATCGCGTTCCTCGAACTCATCATCGACCCGGCGTGCTCCATCGTGTTCGAGGCGGAGGAGATCGACCCCGAGGTCATGGCGCAGCCTCCGCGCGGGCTCGGTGAACCGCTGTTCGGCGCGCGCGTGCTCACCATCGCCACGCTGCAGGGAGCATCGGCGCTCGCCGCCGTGTTCGCCGTCTACCTGTGGGCGGTGCTCGACGGACGGCCCGACGACGTCGTGCGGTCGGTGACCTTCGCGACGCTGGTGGTCGGCAACCTCGCGCTCATCCTCGTGAACCGGTCGTGGCGGTTGCCCATCTGGCGAACGTTCCGCGAACGGCGCAACCGCGCCTTGAATTGGATCCTGCTCGGCGCGAGCGCGCTCCTCGCCGCCCTGCTGCTCGTTCCCGCGTTCCGCGACGCGTTCAGCCTCGGGCCGATCGGCCCGCTCGACTGGGCCGTCGCGATCGCCGCGGGATTCGCGGGGGTCGCGTGGTTCGAGGTCTACAAGATGATCGCCGCCCGCCCGACCGCGCACCGGGTTCCGTGATCCAGCCCGGTGTACGTTGAAAGCGGCCTGAGACACGACGAGGGGTCACCATGAGCGCCGGCCGAGCCGACACGACGCACAACGCACGCTACCGCGAGATCGCCGCCGTCCTGCGACGGCACAGCCTCGGCTTCCTCGGCGGGCTCATCGGCCTCGACCGGCTCCTGCCGTTCCGGCACCGGGCGGCCGAGGCATCCGGCGCCGAGACCAACGAATCGCCCGCACACCTGCGCAGTGCGCTCGAGGAGCTGGGCCCGACGTTCATCAAGCTCGGCCAGGTGCTCTCCACGCGTCCCGATCTGCTTCCGCCGGCCTACATCGACGAACTGATCAAGTTGCAGGATGCCGCACCGCCCGTGCCGGTCGACCTGATCCGCGACGTGATCCGCCGCGAGCTCGGTGGCGAGCCCGAGGACCTCTTCGCCTCGTTCGAGAACGAGGCGCTCGCGTCGGCCTCGATCGGACAGGTGCACCTCGCGACCCTGAAAGACGGCACGCCGGTGGTGGTGAAGGTCCGTCGTCCGGGAGCCGTCGCCCAGGTGCAGCAGGACGTCGAGATCGTGCAGAACCTCGCGATGCGGGCGACCCGCACCTGGGAACTCGCCCGCGAGTACGACGCCGCCGGCTTGGCCGACGAGTTCGCCAAGACGATCCGTGACGAGCTCGACTACCTGCAGGAGGGCCGCAACGCCGAGCGCTTCGCGGAGAACTTCCAGGACGAGCCCGACGTCGTCATCCCGCGCGTGTTCTGGGAGTTCACCACCTCGCGCGTGCTGACCCTCGAGCGGATGCACGGCGCCAATGTGAGCGACGCGACGGTCCTCGACACCAGAGGGGTGGACCGCAAGGAGGTGGCCCGCCGCGGCGCGGACATGGTGCTGAAGATGACCTTCGAGGACCGGTTCTTCCACGCCGACCTGCACCCCGGCAACCTCTTCATCCACGACGACGGCACGATCGCGCTCATCGACTTCGGCATGGTCGGCGTGGTGGAGGAGGAGCTCCGCGATCACCTCAGCAACCTCTTCATCGCGTTGGCGCGCAGCGACCACAACCTGCTGGCGTCCGCGCTCGTGGGCGTGTCGGTCAGTGCGCCCTATGTCGACCGGGACGTCCTGAGCGAGGACCTGCGAGTCTTCCTGTCGCACTACCGGTTGCGCTCGTTGCGCGAGACCCCGTTCGCCCGCGTGGCGGGCGAGATGTTCGGGATCCTCCGCGACAGCCACCTGCGGCTGCCGCGCGAGATGGCGCTGTTGTTCAAGGCGCTGCTGCAGATCGAGGGGATCGCGGTGAAGCTCGACCCCGACTTCCGGCTCGCCGAGGCACTCGAACCCTACGCGCAGCGGCTGACCCGGGAGCGCACCAGCGCGCTGGTGTTCGCGAGGCGCCTCGCGCGCGCCTCCTTCGACATGGGCGAGCTCGCCCTCGACGTGCCCGGCGTGCTGCGGCGGGTGATCGACCAGGTCGACACGACGGGCATCCAGGTGCACCTGCGGGCGGCCGAGCTCGACCCCATCGTCGGCCGGGTCGAGCGCATCGGCAACCGCCTCGTCGCCGGCATGATCGGCGCGGCGTTCATCTCGGGCATCGGCAACGTGGTCTCGCGCGAGCGGAGGTGGCGCTCGTGGGAGGGCGCGATGGTCGGCACGGGGTTGGGCGTCCTCAGTGCGACGGGGGCGTACCTCGCATGGACGGCCAGGCGGCGGGGTCGTCGACGGCCCTGACCGTCAGACCGTGCCGTGCGTCGGCTCCGGCCCGTGCTGGCGCTCCCAGCCGGCCTGCACGAGCCTGACGATCTCGTCGGCATCGTCGGACACGGTCACGAGGTCGAGGTCGTCGGGCGCGAGGTAGCCGGATGCCGCGGGCCGTTCCCTGAGCCAGGCGATGAGCCCGCCCCAATAGTCGGATCCGGCGAGGATGACCGGGAAGTCGTGGATCTTCCCGGTCTGCACGAGCGTGAGCGCCTCGAACAGCTCGTCGAGCGTGCCGAATCCGCCCGGTAGCACGATGAACGCCGAGGCGTACCGGACGAACATCAGCTTGCGCGCGAAGAAGTAGCGGAAGTCGAGGGCGAGATCGAGGTACGCGTTGAGCCCCTGCTCATGAGCCAGTTCGATTCCGAGCCCGACCGAGGTTCCGCCCGCCTCGACGGCGCCGCGGTTCGCGGCCTCCATGACTCCCGGCCCGCCGCCGGTGATCACCGTGAAGCCGGCGTCGGCAAGACCCGATCCGATGCTGCGGGCGAGGCGGTAGTGCGGTTGGTCGGGGCGGGCGCGGGCGGAGCCGAAGAGCGACACCGCCTTCTCGGTGCCGCGGAGGAGGTCGAAGCCCTCCTCGATCTCGATCCGCATGCGCTCGACGCGCGCGACGTCGGCCGCCGCGTCGGCGATGACCCTGAGGAGTTCCTCGTCGGGACCGTGGTGCTCCCGCGCGGTGTCCTCCGTACGGCGGTCTCCCACGGGCGCCACCTCCTCGGCTCGGAACAGGTGCGCGCGGGGCGGTCCCCAGCGCGCTGTTCGCAGGCTACCCGTGCCGAGGGCGGTACGGTTGCCGCATGCAGCCCGCGGCGCACGACGAGCCCGTCGGTGCGGAGGAGGTGCCTCCCCGGGCCCCGGAGCCGAACGGGATCCCGCGGAACCTCGCCATCGACCGCTTCCGCGGCGCGCTCATCATCCTGATGGTGGGCGGCGACTACCTGAGCGGCGTACAGGCCGTGCCGGCGTTCCTGAAGCACGCGCCCGACATCGGGTACACCGTCGCCGACGCGGTCGCCCCGGCGTTCGTCTTCGTCATCGGCCTGAACTACGGCCCCTCCTTCGTGCGACGGATGCCCCGGGGCACGGCGAACGCGTACGTGCACGTGCTGCTGCGCTACCTGGCCCTGATCGGGATCGGCGCCATCCTCGCGGGCGGTGCGACCGCGACGGGCACACCCACCGATTGGGGCGTGCTGCAGGCCCTCGGCGTGGCGGGTCTCGTGTGCCTCGCGTTCATCCGCCTCCCGACCTCGGCGAGGTTCGCCATCGGGATCGTGATGCTCGCGGCCTACCAGGTCGTGCTCGACGCGTCGATGCTCCCGCTCGTGCTCGCATCCACGCAGGGCGGGCTATTCGGCGCCGTGTCGTGGGCGGCGCTGCTGGTGCTCTCCACGGCGGTGGCCGACGTGTGGCGCGTGGGCGTCCGTCCGTACGCGGTCTGCTGCGCCGCCCTTTCCGTCGCGGCCGCCCTCGCCGCAGTGCTCGTGCCGGTGAGCAAGCATCGGGTCTCGCTCAGCTACGTCCTCATCTCGCTGGCGATCGCCGCCGTGGTCTTCCTGGCGGTGGACCTCACCGCCAGGTTCGTGGCGGATCGCCCCGGATACCTCTGCTGGTGGGGCGAGAACCCGCTCGTGCTGTATCTCCTGCACCTCGTGATCCTGGCCGCCGTCGTGTTCCCGGATGCCGCGTGGTGGTACGCCGAGGCGCCGATCTGGCTCGCCGTGCTGCAACTCTCGGGTATCCTCGCGGTGCTCTCGTCGGTGGCGTGGTGGTTGCATCGGCGGCGGCTGGCGATCCGCCTGTGAAGCGCGGCCGCGGGACGAACCGCAGGGACGGACGGCGGGGACATCCCGCGGTCGACGCCGACGCGATCGTCGTGGATGCGACATCCGGACGTTCTGGCCTGTGGAATGCGAACCTTGTCAGACGTCCGACTCTGCTAAGAAGGGTAGGACTGTGCAGTGCCAGCGATTGGATGAACGTGATGAATCAGCCTGACCCCGAAGCTCCCAGCGACTACGCGGCGGTGGGCGGCGCACCGGCGATCACCGTCGTCGTGGACCGGTTCTACCAGCTGGTGCTTGGTGACGACCGACTCCGCGGGTACTTCGACGGGATCGAGATGGTCCGGCTCAAGCGTCACCAGGTGGCACTGGTGTCGCAGGTCATGGGCGGTCCCGTCGGCTACGAGGGGCGCGACCTGCGCGCGGCGCACGCGGGGATGAACATCTCGCCAGAGGATTTCGCCTCAGTCGCCGGGCACCTGGCGACAGCGTTGACGGATGCGGGGGTCGAGCGCCCCATCATCGATCGCGTGATGGCCACGATCGCCGGCACGGAGGGTGACATCGTCGAGGCTCGCCCGGCGGCCGGGTGAGGCGGTGGACACCGCCGCACTGAAGGAGACGTGGGCGCTGGCCGAAGGCCTCGGGGACGAGGTGCCGCTGTTCTTCTACTCGCACCTCTTCCTGTCCCACCCCGAGCTGCGGAGCATGTTCCCGGTCTCGATGGCCACGCAGCGGGATCGGCTCGTCGGTGCGCTCGGCCGAGTCGTGTCGAGCGTGGATCAAGTCGACGAAGTGGCCGAGTTCATCCAGCAGCTCGGCCGTGACCATCGGCGCTTCGAGGTCATCGCAGAACACTACAACGCGGTCGGCGCATCACTGCTCGCCACGCTGAAGCACTTCCTGGGCGAGCGGTGGACCGATGAGCTCGCAGCCGACTGGGCCGGGGCCTACGGGCTGATCGCCACGGTCATGGTCGAAGCGGCCGACGCGTCCGCACGGACCAGCCCGGCATGGTGGACGGCTCATGTGACCGCGGTGGAGCGACGGGGCCTGGACATTGCCGTCATCCAGGTTCGCCCCGATCCCGACCTGTCGTTCGTGCCGGGCCAGTCGGTGGCCGTGGAGGTGCCCTCCCGGCCACGGTTGTGGCGTTATCTCAGCCCGGCCAACTCACCCCGTTCCGACGGCAGCATCGAATTCCACGTCCAGCTGGTCCCCGGTGGTCAGGTCAGCAGCACCATCGTCCGCTCCCTCGAGGTCGGCGAGACCATCCGCCTCGGTGCCCCCGTGGGTCAGGAGTTGACCTTGGACGAGAGCGAGCGCGAGCGCGACCTGATCATGGTCGCCGGCGGCACCGGCTTGGCTCCGCTGCGAGCCCACCTGGAGCGGATCGACCTGGACTGGCAGTCGACCGGGGAGGCGCCTCGGGTGCATCTGTTCCACGGGGCGCGGCTTCCGGCGAGTCTCTACGAGAACCGATTGCTCCAGAACCTGGCCGGCCGGCCATGGTTCACCTACACGCCGGTGGTCTCGGACGACCCCACCTACCCCGGCCGGAAGGGCCTGGTCGGCGACGTCGCCGCCGACAGCGGCGAGTTGCAGGGGCGTCTCGCATTGGTGTGCGGATCGCCCGAGATGGTGCGGCACACGGTCTCCCGACTCCGTGCCGGCGGAATCGCGCACTCGGACGTCCGCTTCGAGCAGTTCGCAACCCTCGACGAAGACAGTCATGACATGCACCACCACACCCATGACCCGCAGCCGTCTCGGCTGCCGCAGAGCGAAGAGGGGGACCACGCATGACGCAGAACGGGACCGACCCCGATAGCCTTGCTGCCATGTCCGGCACCGAGCTCGAGCAGGCCTTGGCCGCAGCGGTGAGCCACCTGCCCGACGCCCAGCCCGTGGCCTTCACCATGAAGATGAGGGGCGGCGCGTACGACCGACTCGAAGTCGACACGTTCATGGCTCACCTCGCGCAGGCGACCGCCGAGGCGCGGGCAGCCATGACCAGCGCCCAACAGGAGCTCGCTGCACTACGGGCCGAGAACGCCGAACTCCGTGCGTCGGGTGCGTCCGGGGCATCCGGCTCGGACGCGGCATCCGGGTCGGACGCGGCATCCGGGTCGGACGCGGCATCCGGGTCAGACGCGGCATCCGGGTCAGATCTCGAAGACGAGATCACGGCCGGAGCGGTCGGGTTGCTCTCCCAGGCGCAACTGATCGCCGACAAGGCGGTCGCAGACGCCGAGCAGTATGCCCGCGACCTGGTGATCACCGCTCGCAACCAGTACCGGGAGATCCTGGAACGTGCCGAGCGCAGCGCCGGTCAGGCGACCGCGGCCCTCGCTCCGCACCAGGGTCCGGCCGTCCCCGAGATCGAGTACGTGCGCACCTACGCCCAGGTCGCGCAGATCCAGTTGCGTTCGGTTCTCGAGGCACTCACCGAGCAGGTCGACCGTCTTGGCAGCCTGCCCCAGCCCGCACCCGAAGCCGCGGCGCAGCCCGACCACGACGACGGCCCCGTGGGCGAACCCGAGTGGGAGCCCTCGACCTCGGGGCCGCCCGCCCCACCGTCGCACTGACGGGCGCCGAGTCCGAGGCGATGTCTTCGGAGATCGCGACGGTGTGACGTCAGTCACGTCATCGACATCGCGCCGACCCTCCTCGAGGTCGCGGGCCTGCCGGAGCCGACGTTCGTCAACCGCGTCCAGAAGAAGCCGTACGAGGGGTCGTCCTGCCGGCCTACGGCGTACGGTTCGAACGGGCTTCGCATACGCCTCCCCGGTACCAGACACCCCCGGCCCGGCGCAACGCCCTTGCCGCCGCCCCGCTCATCTGATCGCGTAGTAGACGGAAAGGGGAGGTTCGACCAGCATGTCCACGAATCGGAACGCAGCTGACCAGCACCGAGAACAGCAGACGCCCGCCGACGACAAGCACGACCACGCGAGCCCGTCGGAGTCCGAGCAGGGGAACGCGCACCGGTCGCACCGCACGCTGAAGACGTATCTGCGGTTCGCAGCGATGATCCTGACGTCGATGGTCGTCATGTACTGGGTGATGTTCGCCGGCTCGTGGGAGTGGAGCCATATCCGGTTCAGCCAGAGCCGCATCTTCATGTCGGTCACGATGGGCGGCACCATGGGGCTCGTCATGCTCGCGTGGATGCTTGGCATGTACAAGAGCGTGAAGGGCAACACCGCGGTGATTGCCGCGAGCGTGCTCCTCATCGGCGGCGGCATCGCCCTGGACCGCAGCCAGGTCACGGTGAACGACACTGCGTTCATGCACGCGATGATCCCGCACCATTCGCTTGCGATCACCCGTGCGGAGCGCTTCCAGAACGTGGATGTCCGGGTGTGCGAGCTCGCGGCCGAGATCAGCGAAGCGCAGCGTCGCGAGATCGACGAGATGGACTGGCTGATCGACGACATCGAGGAGAACGGCGTCGTGGCGACGGTCGAAGAGGCCGAGTCCCGGGCCGTCCCGGAGTTCCCGGCATCCGCTGACCGCGTGTGTCCTTCCGAGTGAGGCCGTGGCGACCAGCAACACCCGGTCGAGGCGCTGCAGCCCATGAGGCCCGGCGCGTGATGCGACGAAACAAGTCGAATCGACGTCCGTCGACATTGAGACGAAACAAGAGTCTGATCAAGTGATTTCTCGAAGATCCGATGATGGGATCGAACCCGCGCTGTCTGCTTGGGAAGCAGAAGATACCCCGTAGTGATTCACTCGACCTCACTCACGCTCCTGAGCCCCGCTTCGGCGTCGAGCGTTGGATCTGGACCCCTGGGCCGCCCCTTCGTTAGGTCCGGGCGGTCTGTGAGTCGTCGGTTTCCATTTGATGGGTGCATTCCCGAGCGTAGTCGGCTCGGCATAGTCACAGGCTGAGAGCAGCCTTGTTCGTTGGAGCGCCGTGCTCCCGTGAAGGAGGCGGCTTCACACCCGAGTTTTGACCGGAGCGGACGTCAACGCATTCCTGCTCCGCGAGTGCACTCGAATCTCGTCCTGGTCGGCGAAGAGTCGGGTGGGCGAGCTCCGGTCGGTGGCTGGCGTTTCGCTAGCCTGCCGCCCACTTTCAACGCCGCGGACGTCCAGTCTTGGACGCCTGCCGGTACGCAGTGCGCAGCTCGTTCGTGACATGCCTTCTCGCGGCCATCGGAATCTTGCCGTCCACATCGGCAAGCTTCGCGCTCAATACATGTGAGGGCGCCGAGCCATCCCACGCGCTCAAAGAAGCTGAGGCACGTCGCCGGGTGCCGAAAGGTGGAAGGATAGGGGTATCCCGAGGGGTCTCGACGACGAGCGCCTGCCCGCCGCGGGACGCCACCCATCACCCGCCCGCGCCGCGGGCGACAACAGGAAGGCACCAGCATGGGGCTGCTCGAAGGCAAGACCGTATTCATCACCGGCGGGGGGCGCGGTCAGGGCCGAGCGCACGCCGTCGCGTCGGCGCGGGAGGGTGCCGACATCCTCTTCGTCGACACGACGAAGCCGTTCGCGACCGTGCCTTACCCGCACACGACGGCGGAGGACATGGCCGAGACGGTGCGGCTGGTCGAAGAGCATGACCGTCGGGTGCTGTCCATCGAGGCGGACGTGCGCGACCAGGCGGCTCTCGATGACGCGGTCGCCCAGGGGATCGCGCAGTTCGGGAAGATCGACGTGCTGATCGCCAACGCCGGCGTCTGGACGCTGGCGCCGATCGCGGAAATGACCAAGGAGACCTGGCAGGAGATGATCGACATCAACCTGACCGGGGTGTTCCAGAGCGTCAAGAGCGTCGTCAACCACATGATCGAGCGTCAGACCGGTTCGATGGTGCTCACCTCGTCGATCAACGGCCTGGAGGGCGGTCCCGGCTACGCTCACTACGCGTCCGCGAAGTTCGGTGTCGTCGGCCTGATGAAGTCGCTCGCGCTCGACCTCGGCCCGCACGGCATCCGGGTCAACACGGTGAACCCGGGCGCCATCCTCACCGGCATGACCGACAACCAGATGGCGTGGGACATGTTCGCCGGCCATCCCGGCGGCACGCACGAGGACCTCGTGCGCGGCGGGTACTCGTTCGGAATCCTGAAGGGAGTCGGCATGCTCGACCCGATGGAGATCGCGAACGCCGCCGTCTGGCTCAACTCCGACATGGCCCGCACCGTGACCGGCATCACGCTCCCGGTCGACGCCGGTCACCTTGGAATCGCAGGGGTCAACATGAACCCTCAGATGTGACACGCACGAACGGTGCCCGGGCGGAACGATCCGTTCGGGCGCCGTTCGCGCGGCCGGGGCCTCAGCGGAATTCGATGCTGCGGATCGAGTTGCCGAGGTTGACGCCGGTGAAAGCGGTGCGCCCGGACGCGGGGTCGGTGGAGGCCCCGATCGCAACCAGGAGCGGAACGTAGTGGTCGCTCGTGCGGTGGGCGCCAAGGTTGCCCGGACCCTTCGCGCGGAAGTCGACGAGTTCGTCGACGGCGCCGGCCGCGAGGGTGCCGGCGAGCCACTCGTCGAAGTCCCGGTTGTAGCCGGGCAGTTCGTTCCAGGTGGACGGGTCGCGCTGGAACGTCGACATGTCGTGCGTGGCGAACCCGGACCCGATCACGAGGTAGCCCTGCTCGCGCAGCGGGCGCAGCTCCTCGCCGAGCTTCAGGTTCGCTTCGGGTGAGAGGTCGGGCATCGACACCTGCAGCACCGGCACGTCGGCGAGCGGGTACATCGCCATGAGCGGGATGAAGGCGCCGTGGTCGAGGCGCCGATCGGCGTACTGATGGATGCTGCCGACGGGTCCCGCCAGGATCGGCGCCACCTCGTGCGCGAGCGGGAGGCTGTCGGGCGTCCAGTATTCGGCCTCGTAGTACCGCCGGTGGAACCCGCCGAAGTCGTAGTACAGCGGCACCTGAGGGTCGGTCGCGCCGATCGCGACCGGGGCGTTCTCCCAGTGCGCGGACACGATCACGATGCCGCGCGGCTTGGGGATGGTGAGACTCCACTCCAGCAGCGCCTTCAGCCACTGCGGCGAATCCAGCAGAGGCGGCGCACCGTGCGAGAGGAACAGGGTCGGCAGCGGGCCGTCGGACGGCTCCCAGCGGCGTGCTGCGCGGGAGCGCTCCATCGCGCGAGGCAGGAACGCGTCGTACGCGCCCATGGGCAGGTCGGGACGAATGGATTTGAACGAATCGTCTCGGACGACTATGTCGGACACACTGATGTCAACCCGGTACCCACATCCGGTATTCCCGCATCGGCCCGCCGAGTGTAGATGACTGGAGGGGCGGGATTCGGAGCGGGCGATGCGCGTGGTCCGCGCCGAGATCCGCTGTCACCTCCACGACCCTGGCCGTCAGCTGTTCGATGATCGCCTGGTACGCGTCGATGATTGCGAGGCGCTGCCGCCGCATCGCGCGGAGACAGCGATGCTGGTGTCGGCTATTGGTCGGTGTCGTCTGGTTGCATCGACGACTTCCTGCGCTCGAGCCGCCAATGGATCTCGTGTGTCGTGGGATGGCGCCATTCCCGCACCCGGTATTCGAATCCGGGGGAGCAGCACGATCGGGATCGGGCCAGGCGACGCCGACGCGACCACCCCCACGACGATCTTCGCGTCCGTGGAATGACGGCGATTGCGCGGGGATCGGTTCGGTGACTATCTCGACGGGACCTCAATAAGGGCGCGGCACACGACGATCGTACCGGCATCCACCATTTCAATGGGATGACTCTCGGATAGGGAAACCATACAGCAGTGATGCACGGTGTTCTCCCGCGGCGGATCCGCGGTGGACAAGAGAGGGAGGGCCCACCGATGGGGTGGGCCCTCCCTCACCTCGGGTTGTTGCGTTGGTCAGGAGGTCGCGATGGTGACGTCGTCGATCAGCATGCCGTCGCCGTCGACGAGCTGCGGCTGTGCGGCGCCGCTGAGGCGGAACAGCAGCGTGTCGGTCTGGTAGGTCTCCTCGCCGGTGGCGTCGTAGTAGGCCTCGAACGTGGTGTTCTTGACCGGCTTGCCATCTACGTGGACCGAGAAGACGTCGTTGTTCGTCGACTTCTTCGTGTCAGGCTTCTTGATGAGCTTGAGCTTCACGGTGTGCGCCTCGCTCGCGTCGAGCCCGGTGGCCACCGTCTTGACGTCCCACTGGAGCTCGCCCGCCTCGTCGAAGTACGACCCCTGGCTGACCAGGTCGATGCCGTCGGCGGTGTGTTCGATCGCGAGGAAGCCGCCCCGGCCGCCCTGGCCGTTGTCGGGGCTGACGGTCACCCGCAGGCCCGGCTGAAGCTCGACCGGCTCGAGCACGAAGGACGCGGTGAACGTGTGCGCCGGTCCGGTCTCGGTGGCCGGGACCTCGAGGGTGGGGCTGAACAGCTGGTCGCCGAAGCTGCCGGATGTCACCACGTTGCTGATCCGCAGCGCCGGGTCGTCGCCAGCGGTGATCATGGCGTCGAACGGGCCGGTCATCCGCCAGTCACTGTTGCTCGCTGCGGCGGTCGTGTCGATGGTCACGCCGGTGAAGTCGGTGACGTATGGGCTGGCGACGGCTGCCATGGCGGGCGTCGCGGCCAGTACGAGGGCGGAGGAGAGCGCCGCGACTGCGGTGGCGCGGGACTTCTTGATGTTCAACTTGATCACTCCATGATCTCGATGTGGGAGGTGGGGCGGTGCGCCTGAAACCTGTAGGGACCGTATCAGACCCAGATTTGCGAGTAGCGGTCGCGCGTGCATCGGCTTGCTGAGGGTACGTGTCGTTGGCGTGTCCGGTGTGGTGAACGCATGACGTTGGCCCGGCTGTCGCGCCGGGTGGGCGGGGCGGCAATCCCCTCGTACCGTAGAGAGATCAGCCAAGTTTTGGAGGCTGGCGATGGGTACGAAGATGTATATCGGAAGTTCGATGAGGACTTCAAAGCGGGCGCGGTGCGGATCGTCGAGGAGACGGGCAAGCCGATCGCGCAGGTCGCCCGTGAGCTGGGCGTGAACGAGGGCACGCTGGGCAACTGGGTCGCCGCGGCACGCCCGGCCCGGGATGGTGAGGACCCGCCGTTGACCGAGTCGGAGCGGGCGGAACTGGTCCGGTTGCGCAAGGGAGAACACCGAGCTGCGGATGCAGCGTGATGTCCTCAAACGATCGGTGGCCCTCTGGGTGGACGAGGCGATGGGCGGGTGACCGTGGCCGGATACATCACGGACCAGAGGGCACAGCACCGGGTGCCGTGCGCGGTGACGTGTCGGGCGCTCGGTGCGGGTCATCTTCCGCGTACGTGACGGCATCAGGGCGCCTCGCTTCGTCGGTCGGTCGCTTTGCCGGTGCGTGCGGATGCCTTCGCGTTCGCGCCGAGGAGGCTTCGGATCTCGACTCCGGTCACGGTCGTGCCGTCCCTGCGGATCGAGGCGATGAGCGGATCGTCATGTTCGACGAGACGGGCGAGCTCCGCTCTCGTCACCGCAAGAATCTGCGCCCGATTACCGGTCAGACGGCGAACCCGTTCCTCCAATGCCTCGAGTACCCCATCCCGCTGGTCTTCAGCGGCCCCGTCCTCCCACACGACGATCACATCGACATCGGAGTCCGGCCCGGCTTCCCCGCGTGCCATGGACCCGTAGATCGCCGCACTGACAACGACGCCGACAGTCACCTCTCTGATGGTGTCCTCGACAGCGGATGCCACGACGGCGCGACTGGCCAGGATCTTCTCGATCGGATCCCAGAGGATGTGCCCGCGGTTCAGCGTGTACGCGTTCGCAGGTCCGACCTTCTGCATGTCGACCAGGCCCAGGGCAACCAACTCGTCGAGCATCCGTTGTGTGGTGCGAAGCGCTCGCACTCCGCTGAGCTCATGTATCCGGCGACCGGACGCAGGCTCGGCGAGCACCGCAAGCCGATGCCTCCCGACTCGGATCCGCATCAAGTGACTACAGATTACATCAAGTGACTACCATCCCTGCGGGACGGCCGAACTCTACCCGATAGACCGACGTTGCAGATGAGGCCCGCTCACCGGACATTTCATCGCACAGGGCGTACGGGCACTCGGCCCTCGATGCGGCACGTCCGCACCCGCGTGAAGTCGCCGGGGCAGAACGGGTCACGCGAGCGCGGGTTCGGGACACTGAAGTACGAGCGGCTGTTCCTCGACGAGATCCCCGACGCGCTCGAGCCGGTCGAACGCGCGGAGGACTACCGCATCGAATACAACACCGTGCGCCCGCACGAGGCGATCGCCTCGAACCGGCCGATGCAGGTGCACCTGGGCCTTGCCGACCGGACCATCCCCAACTTCGATCGAGAAGAAGTCCTGCCAACTACTTGACGCGGGAGACCCGAGTTCTATGTCGACTTCAACTACAACGATGATCGCATCTTGCGGATCAACAGAGTGGCGCGCCCAAGTGACCCGCGCCTCGTCGCGGATCGCGCGCGCCGCGCTCCTGGAGCACAACACCATGGCTGTCAGCGGTCGCGCGATTCGGTCGACGTCGAGTCGTTCTGCATCCGCTCCGATCTGCCCAATGCGCCTCAGTTCGCGCGCATCGTGCGCGCAGTAGTCGATCAGGCGCGGGCAGAGCGCTGACGCCCTCCCGATCGCCGCTTTCGGCATCCGCATGCCCCGTTCAGTCTGCGGGAATAGCATGGTGCCGTGGCCGATATCGCGATTCCCGACATCGTTGTGTTCGCCCCCTCGCCGTCGCTGACGATCACGATCGAAGAGCGCGATGAAGAGCCCGACATCCACATCCACGCGGGCGGGCAGGGAGTGTGGCAGGCGCGGATGCTGCGCCGTCTGGGTACGACCGTGACGATGTGCTGCACGTTCGCGGGCGAGACCGGTGGGGTGCTGCGTCATCTGTTGGACGGTGAGGGCTTCGACGTCGTCGCCGTCGAGCGTGACGGTCAGAGTGCCGCGTACATCCACGACCGTCGCGGTGGTCAGCGGCGCTCGATCGTGGAGACCGCCGGCAGTGATCTCTCCCGCCATGTGCTCGACGAGCTCTACGGGCAGACGCTCCGGGTCGGGATGGATGCGCAGCTCGTGCTGTTGAGCGGGCCCGCCGGCGACGTCCTGCCGGCAGAGGTGTACCGTCGGCTGGCCGCCGACCTGCGTTCGTGCGATTGCTGCGTTATGGTCGATCTGGCCGGACCCCGTCTGGATGCGGCGCTCGCTGGCCACGTCGACATCGTCAAGATCAGCCACGAGGAGCTGCTCGCGGACGGGCGGATCACCTCGATCGGTGAAGCGGAGATCATCGCGGCGATGCGCACCATCCGCGATGCGGGCGCCGATACCGTGATCGTCACCCGGGCGGAGAAGCCCCTGCTCATGCTCACCGAGAGCGACACCATCCTGATCGTGACGAACCCGATCATGGAGGTCGTCGACACGAGCGGTGCGGGGGACTCGTTCACCGCCGCGACGGCTGCGGAAGTCGCGCGCGGCGCCGAGATCACCGAGGCAGTCGTGCTGGGCGCGGCGGCGGGTGCCCTGAACGTCACGCGGCATGGGCACGGCACGGGGGATCGTGCGGCGATCCACCGCCTCAGCAGGCTCGTGCACGTCGTGCCATATGGCGAGGACCACGAAGACCATCACCCGCCCCGGATCGGCCTGCGCGAGTTGGCCGAGATGTTCGAGTCGGAGTAACGGGCCATGCGGGCACTGATCACCAACGACGACGGGATCGACTCCGCCGGCCTCTACGCGCTCGCGCTCGCGGCGTGTCGACAGGGGTTCGAGGTCGTCGTCGCCGCGCCTGCGCAGGAGGCCAGCGGCAGCAGCGCATCGATCATCGCGACCGATTCGCGCGCCGTGACCGCCGCCGGCGGTCGCGGGCACATCCGCATCGAGGACCGCACGTTTCGCGGTCTCGACGTGCCGGCTCACGCGGTGCACGCCGCTCCCGCGTTGATCGCGCTCGTCGCCGCGCACGGTGCGTTCGGCCCGCCCCCCGATCTCGTGCTGTCGGGCATCAATCGCGGCGCCAACGTGGGGCGCGCGATCCTGCACTCCGGCACGGTGGGCGCTGCGCTGACCGGTGGCGGCTCGGGCGCCCGCGCGCTCGCGGTGTCGCTCGCAACGGGGCTGTACCCCGACCCGCCTCGATGGTCGATGGCGGCAGCCGTCACCGAACGGGTCCTCGCGCTGCTGGCCGAGAACGCGCCGGGCACGATTCTGAACCTCAACGTGCCCAACGTCCACGAGGAGCCCGAGCTCGTCGAGGCGTCGCTGGCACCGTTCGGCATCGTGCACACGACGGTGAGCAGGCGGGTCGGCGACTTCGTGTCGATGACGATCGCCGAGCCTCCCGGTGCGGGTGAGGAAGACACGGATGCGGCGCTGCTCGCCGCCGGCAAGGCGACGTTGACGCGGCTGCTCGGCATCGCCGCGTCGCCGGAACCGGTGCTGCTTACACCGGCGGTCGAGGTCGGCGGGTCAGCGCGCAGCTGATGCCGGGCTGGCGCGGACGGACGTCGGCCTCCTGTCCGTCCTCGAATTTGCGGCCGCACGCGTGGCAGCGTCAACGCATGTCGGACCCACTAGCAGTGGATCCGTCTCGTAGCTCGATCGGATTGAGAACACGGACGTAAGCCTCGTAGCCGGGCTCATAGTCAAAGGCTACTGCGGTCCCCCGGGCCGCACCGGAGGGGGACCGCACCAAGTGATGCGGTCCCTCTCCGGTTGCCCCTCCCGCCGCGACACCAGGGCTTGGCAGATGTGTCCTGCCGGTCAACGGCCGCCGCTGCTGCGGGAGGATGTGCGTCACAACCCGATATCACGCCGGCGAACAGCTGAGATCTTTCGCGGTCCCGTAGCGGAAGTCACCCTCCGGGAACGGCGAGAACTGCGGGACGAGCGCGGCGATGAGCAGGGCGATTCCCAGCAGAAAAGAGCTCGTGCGCCAGAGGCTCCATCCTTTCGGATCGTGTCGGCGACGCCACGTTAGGTACAAGTACCCCGCCGCTAGTGGTCGTCTCCGTTAGTTCGTCGGGGGTTCAGGCTGTGGCTGGCTCGTGTCGGCCGACGCGTTCGAGGAGGTCGTGTAGCGCGGCGCGACCGAACCGCCAGTCGAACGGGACGGCGGTGGCGTTGTAGCGCTCCTGGAATGTCAGGAGCCGGTTTTCGAGCGTTTCGAGGTCGAGGAAGTCCTGGGGTTTGACGACTTTGCGTTGCACGATGGAGAAGTAGATCTCGACCTGGTTCAGCCAGGATGCGTGCACCGGCAGGTGCACGAGAGTCGCGTTCGGGAAGGCGTCGTTCATCCGCTGCACGGATGCGGCCCCGCTGTGGGAGGAGCCGTTGTCCACGACCCAGAACACCCGCCGTGCCGACTTGTAGGGCTCGCAGGTCATGACCTGCTCGACCAGCGCGGTGAACGGTGCGATCCCGGTGGTGGGTGCGCACCGGCCGATCACCCGGGCGTGGTGGACGTCGTATGCGGCGAGGTAGGCGAGGGTGCCGCCACGACGGTATTCGAACTCGACCCGCCGGGCCCTGCCCAGGCCGGGGGGCAGTCCAGGGTGGCGGCGGTGCAGGGCTTGCAGCTGGGACTTCTCGTCGGCGCTGATGACGTAGTCGTCTTCTCCGAGCGGTTCGCCGTCCCAGATCCGGGCGTAGAAGTCCAGCACCCGGCCGGCTTTGAACGCGAAGTCCCGGTCGCGGGGGAAGATCCAGGACCGGTGCTGCCAGGGCCGGATCGCATCGGCATCCAGCCAGCGGCGCACCGTCGACGCCGAGATGGCTTCCACGATCCCGCGGTCGGCGGCCTCGGCGGCCAACTCGGCGTGGGACCAGCGGGACAACGGCACGCAGGTCTCGGCCGGCAGTTGACAAGCCAGCGCCTTGATCTCCGCGACCGTGGTCGCCTCGAACACCGGCGGGCGCCCGGAGCGGGGCAGATCCCGCAGTCCCTCCAGCCTGCGCTCAGCGAAGCGGGAGCGCCACTTGCGGACCGTGTCCACATGCACGCCCTCGTTCCGGGCGATGCCCGCGTTCGTGGCGCCACGGGCGGCGGCGAGGATGATCCGGGCCCGACGGGCGTCACGGACCTCGGTGCGCACCCGCCGCGCCCGCCGGGATAGCTCGTGTTCCTCAGCGTCGGACAAGACGGTCGTGAACGGGCTGATCATTGGCATGATCAGGGATTAACAGGTCGACTAGGCCGCCCGGTGGTGACACGCCGACACGATCGGCGATCATGGTGTCATGGCGGCCATCCCGGAATCCACGAGGATCTCCCTCTCCCAGCGGCTGAACGCTCGCGCCCGCGAACGGTGGCCGCAGATCGCCCGGATCGATACCCGCTTCAGGGGCTCGTTCGCATACGCCACCGCGCGCCTGCCAGGCGGCGACGAACTCCCGCTGATGCGACTGCGGTACGGCGGCTCCGCCCGTTCCTGGGGCTTCGCGATATACCGCGCCAGCCACAACGACTACGAAGACTCCTGGCTCCCAGACGGCCAATCCGCCGGGGAGCCCGAGACAGCTCTCGACACCGCCGCCGGCCTCTACCTCGCCGACCCCACAGCCTGGACATAAACCCCCGACGAACTAACGGAGACGACCACTAGCAGGAGCAGCGCAGCAACGGGCAGCACCGTTTCGGCGAGGTCGCCCTCGCTGTGCACGTGACCGTTCCCGTGCGCGAAGACCATGGTGGCCTTGTCCTATCGCGTCCGAGTTTGCGTGGTTTCGGCGGCGAGATTCAGTGTCGTGCCGGAGCGTTGCAGCAGCCAGCCGCCGACGATCAGCAACGCCCCGAACACCAGGAACAGGATGTCGGCAATGGTTTGGTATTCGCCGCTGATCACGTGATGGATTCCGAGGAGGTGATGGTCGACGATGCCCTCGACGAGGTTGAACACTCCCCAGCCGGCGAGGATCCATCCCCACAGCACCCGGGAGGTCCAGACCCGGCCACGAGAGTGCGTGACTCTGCTGTAGAGGATGCCGAGGCCGACAAGGACCGCGAGCCAGGTGACGACGTGGAAGAGGCCGTCCCACAGTGTGTTCATCTGCAGCCCATGCACGGTAGTGGCGGGGTAATCCCCGATATTGATGTTCGCGGTGGCAGAGCTGGTGAGCATGTGGTGCCATTGCAACACTTGGTGCAGCAGGATCCCGTCGACGAACCCGCCCAGCCCTACCCCGAGCAGCAGCCCCGGCAACGCCAGCCCTTTCGGCTTCACGCCGGTCCCTACCCGATCCACGTTCGATGTCGCAGTCATCGCTATCGTCCCCCCTTTGCTCGCAACCCGGTTTTCGGCCAAAGTACGAGCGCCGGCACCGACCCCAAAGGGGGGTGCAGTGAAGATCGACGTGTGCTAATAGTGGCTCTCCTGCTGCTTCCGTGGGTTAGTTCCGGCCGGGGAGGGCGGGTTTGTGGCCGCCGAGGGAGAGCATGGCGAGGGCGATGAGGGCGTCGGGTGATTTGAATCCGAACGCGACGCGGGTGATGAGTCTGATCTTGGTGTTCATGGATTCGACGCGTCCGTTGGAGAGGCCGTGCTCGATCGCGGCGAGGATNCGTTTGCACGACCCAGGCGAGCTTGGCCTGCTGCTTCTCGGTGAGGTTCTCCGGGTTCTTCCAGAGCGCGTACCGGGAGTTCTTCACCCCGGCGGCGCGGGCACTGTCCGGGCGGGGCGGGGCGTCCTTTCGCGGCCTTCCCCGGCTGCGTCGGGCTTCGTTGGCGCGGGCGGCTTTGCGGGCGTCGTTCCACGCGGTTCGGCGGACCTCATCGAGGGCCTCGGTGGCCCACTTCACGACGTGGAACGGGTCGGCGCAGCGGACCGCGTTCGGGCACTTCTCGGCCACGACCGCGGCGATCCACGCGGCCCCGTCCGCGGAAACATGCGTGATCTGGGCGGATCGCTCCGGGCCGAGCGCGTCGAAGAACCTGGCCAGGGTGGCCTTGTCCTGCCCCGGGGCAGCCCAGACCAGGCGGCCGCTGTCGTGGTCGACGATCACGGTCAGGTACTTGTGTCCGCGCTTGTAGGAGATCTCATCGATCCCGATCCGGGTCAGGCCCGCGAACGGGTCGTGGGCCTTGCCGGTGTCGTCCCAGACCCGGGTGATGATCGAGCCCACGGTGCGCCACGCGATCCGCATCAACTCGCACACCGCGGTCTTCGACGTCTGCGTCGCCAGCCACGCGACCTGCGCATCGAAGAGATGGGTGTGGCCAGCCTGATGCCGAGCCCACGGCACCGCGGCGACGACCACCCCGTGCAACCTTGCACTGCACCCGCGGCGCGTCGGCTTCCAGCTCGACCCTGATCGTTCCGGCGTCCAGGGTCCGCCACCGTCTACGGCCCTCCCCTTGGTCGAACCCCGGACACGGCCGCAGGCACTGCCCGCAGCGGCTGCGCATCGATCCCGTAGGCCTTACCCGTGCGACCAGAACGCCGCCCTCGTCGTCGAGCTCGACGTCCTCAACAACCGTTTTCTCGACACCGAGCAGAGTTCGCCATAGCCTTGCATTCCGCACGCCGTTTTCCCATCTGAAAGTTTCTGTTCCTTGAACAGACAGAAACCTAGACAGGAAGTGGCGCATAGCGTGAGTTGGTACTGGTAGTCCAGCGACTTGGTACTGGTGTTCCGGGGAGGTGGTACCGGCTCCTGGCTGATGCTGGTGAGCCGGCACCATCGTTCGCCGGTTACTCCCAGTAGCCCTCGCTGACGCGGGCGTGGTCGCGGCGGAGTCTGCGCATGTCGATCTGGCCGAGGTTGATCGTTCTGGCGTGGTTCGCGAGCCCGTTCACGATCGAGTCGGCAGGCGACCCGGTCGGGGAGCTCGGCGACCCAGTACGATGGCCCGGGAGTACCAGCCAGCCAGAACTTCGGTACCAAGTCGCTGGACTGTTCTGTCTCAACGCATCGTGGACACACGATCTCATGACATCGTGGACGCGCTGTCTCACAGCATCGGAGACACCCGTAGCGATGGTAGTTGGGTGGGATGACG